>JAEYKW010000034.1 GCA_023408075.1 Bacillota bacterium
ACGCCGATAGTACTTGGCTGGAAACGGCCCGGGAGGGTAGGTAGCTGCCGGATTCAATTTTCAATATATTCTCTTTTACGGGGAGCCCGCTTGCATATCGCATGGCGGGCTTCTTGCTTTTTATGGAATGTGCTAAGCAAATAAAAAAGCCTGCAGTTGTATAATCATCGGACAAAGGTATCAACGATAAAATATAAAAACAGACAGGCGACACGGGATTAGACCGCATATTTTAAGGCATAAAAGAAGATCGCCTTAAAAGTAATAAAAAAAACAATAACGGTTATGACCATTATAGTATAAAACCATTGGTGAATAGAATAGAAAAAACTTAGCTATTCTAAATTTTTATGTTAAATATTTTAACGAACGACGGCAATTGAGTGCCGGGAATATTAAAAAATTGAAGATATATTAAAAAAACAACATATTGACGCCATATGCAGGGCAAAATAATGCGCGGAGGTGAAAAAATGAAAGTTAAAGATATTATGTCAACGGATATTGCGTGCATCGGTATGGAAGATACGATTCAAAAGGCGGCACAGCTCATGAAACGGTATGATGTGGGCTCTATACCTGTCTGCCAGCAGGGGGAGGTTGTCGGCATTTTAACAGACAGAGATATTGCTTTAAGAAGCGTTGCCGAAGGACAAGACACGACACAGCAGTCTGTTCGTGATGTGATGTCGGGAGACCTTGTTGTGGGTGAACCCGATATGAACGTTCACGAAGCCGCTGTGATGATGAGCCAGAACCAAATCAGGAGATTGCCGATCGTCAATAATGGTCATCTTGTGGGTATTGTGGCACTTGGGGATTTATCGCTGGAGCCGGAGCTGCAGGATGATGCGGAGGAAGCACTCAGTTACATTTCGGAACCGGGCGGACAATTCGAATAGGTAAAGAGTTTTAAGAGACAGTCATCCATGAGACAGTATTCCAGAAATCTGTTATGGACGACCTGATCGAATGCAAATTAAAAAGCAAGGTAACCGTTGAAAGTTCCCTTGCTTTTTTGACTTGGTCATAGCCTTTGAATTATTTTTTAAGAAAGCTCAGTATCGATATTCGTTTGAGAAAACTCGTACCAGTCCGCACCTTTCTTTCCGGATTGTTCATTCATGAAGGAATCAAAAGCTTCCTTTGCAGCGGATTGATTGTTTATGAAGTAGGTTATGGCCATGTTCGTACCGTCCTGACTGGACTGACTGTACCCTAACTTGTCAGTTGTATAGGCCGTTGAGTCGAATTCCAACTTTCCGACGCCGCTATCGGCAGCGCCGCCTGAAAAAAGAAATGTTCCATCCGCTTTTAGCTCTGTTAGCCCCCTGTACACAATCAGATACCCATAAACTGTACCGTTCATATAATGCAGGACTTCATAAAACTGTGGGTTTCCGCCTACTGATAATTCAAGAACAACCTCAGGCACGTTGTCGCCGTCCATGTCGAGTACCGTAAAGTGTGTGACATCAAAGACAGTTTCATAGATCTCTTTGTTGGTTAAGAAGTCGTTCAAATATAACTTCTTCTTATTATCCGTACTGAAAAATTCAGCTTTGTTCTGCAGTACCGCATTGTACGCCGCCAAAGCCGGGCTATTGTCAGAAGAAGGGGTTGTCGAAACAACGGGGGTATCCGTTATCGCAGGGGGTGTGGAAGCTTCAGCATCAGGACTTGTTGAAACACTGGGAGTGCCCGATACTGCGGGCGATTGAGAAGTTTCATCAGGCATCTGAGTGATATTTGCCGCACCAAGCGCCATGCCGCAGCCGGCAAGCAGCAGTGCCAAAACAAGAGATACGGCAACCACGAATACGCCTTTTCTTTTATATGCCATGATATTTTCCAGCCTTTCTTTTAATTCGCGTTTTCCTTCACACATCGTTGTTGTGACGACACCGGCCGGGAGCCGTTTGCTCGACGCAATGGTGAGAAGGGTCTCTCCGTAGGCCTGCCGCTCCGCAGCATCCAGAGAGCGTAACACCGCCTCGTCACATGATAGCTCGCAAGTCCGGCTGACCTCCCGGCGCACCAATATCATCAGCGGATTGAACCAGTGAAAAGCGCTGACGAATACGGCAAACCATTTGTACAGCAGGTCGCGGCGGCGGTAATGTGTCATTTCATGCCGGAGGATATGCTGAAGCTCCGGCTTCATTCCGTTTTCGGTAAACGCCTGATGCGGAATCATGATGCACGGGGATAAGAATCCGATCAGCATGGGCGTGTTGATATACGGATTGCAGGCAATCTGCACGCGCGCGCTACCGCGCAGCTGTGCAAACACCTCCAAGTCTTTGGGATGGGGGCGGGTGCTGGTCTTTCTTAACTTCCGGCTGAAACGCAAGTAAGCGATGATGAACCAGCCGAAATACAGCGCCGCTCCCAGGAGCCATATGGTTGTCAGATGATCCAAAGCAAATGTCCAAAGACGCGTTGGTTCGGGCACTGCCGAAAGCCTCGGGCTCGGTTCAGCGTTGCTGTTCAGAGCTGTTCCGGGTGCAGCGATCTCCGGTGAGATGATTTGCTCATTGCCCTGCGGTATACTGTCTCCCTGCGTTTCACCATTGTCATTGTCTGGGACGGCGATCGCTGAAAGCTGTGTTATATCTGTTTGGGAAATGAACCTGTTTATGATGCTGCCGTCGAAGGACAAAGGCAACGCCAACCGCAGCAGCACCAGCAGCCAGATATAATACTGAAACGTTTTGGAGACTTTATTCTTCAACAGCGGCCGCAGTGCAAGAAGGACCAGTGTGAGGACTGAGCCGGATACGCTGAGCGATAGTACGGTCAGGATCGTATTGTTCATCTTTTTTTGCCGCTCCGTAATATATTTTGTAGTTCGTTGATGTCGTCATCACTCAGTTTTTTTGATGATAAAAACGAGGCAATCAGATTTTTCGCGCTGCCCTTGTAGAGCTTGTCGATCAACGCCTGCGTCGTATACTCATTATAATCATCCTCCGTGATACAAGGATAATAATAAAAGACTTCCCGTCTTTCCTGCGCCACGACGCCCTTGCTTTGCAGGCGATACAGCAATGTCTTTGCGGTGGAACCCTCCCAACCGGTTTTTTTGCAGATCGCTTTGCGAATGTCGGCAACAGGCAAAGCAGTCTTCGCATCCCACAATACCCGCATGATCTCAAGTTCGGAATCGGCTATTCTTTCAGCCAGCCTGTTCATGTAAAAACCTCTTCTCCAGACTACTATTGTAACCCGATTTCTTTAATCATAGACTACAGCAGTAATCCGATGTTGTCAAGATGATTCTGCTCATTTTCATTTCAATTAATTATGCCAATTATAAACATCGCTTTAAATAAATCAGATGAAATGTGTTGACATGCCTAGAATATCTATGTATTATATGCCTAGACGATCTATGTAAAAGGTGGATGTGATGGAAAGTATTAATAAGGGGCTGATGGCCGGATCAACCGCACTCATGGTGATGCATCTGCTAAGCGAAAAGGATATGTATGGCTATGAGATTGTGAGAGAACTCGAGAACAGATCGGAGAACGTTTTTTCACTTAAAGAAGGCACGCTTTACCCGGTGCTGCACGGGCTGGAGAAAGACGGCTTTGCCGCTTCGTATATGCAGCAGTCGGATACGGGGAAACAGAGAAAATACTACGCACTGACTAAAAAAGGCATCGGTGCTCTCACTCAGAAAAAAGAAGAATGGAAGCGCTATTCCAAGGGTGTCAATACTGTGATTGGAGAATTGGAGTATGCAAAATAGAAATGAGTATCTCGATACGGTTTGTAAGCAGATTCACTTCCGGGCCGCGCGCAAAACGATAAGAGGCGAGCTTGAGGCGCACATTGACGACAGGGTTGGGGAAGGCAGGAGCGCAGAGGAGGCCATTGAGGCGATGGGCGACGCGGTGCAGACGGGAAAGGCGCTGAGCAGCATTCACAAGCCGCGCTTTGAATGGCGTGTGGTGTTATGCATGCTGCTGCTGAGCGCGTTAAGCACTGTATTATCCTTTTCGATGACGGAATACGGCAGTTACATTTTCCCCCAAAGTGTATATGGAGAAATTATTAAGCCGATGCTGTACGGGCTTATATTGATGACAGGCATGTATCTGTTGAAATATTCGCTGCTGGAACGTCTGCGATATGTGTTTTACGGTGCAGCCTTGTTTTATTGTGCTTTATATCTCATCACATACGATTTTTCTTATCCGGGCGGGGCATACGGGACATTGCTCTATCAAACACCCGTGATCGTTTTTTCGACGCTGCTTTTTATATTAGGGCTCGTCGGGCTTATTGCTTATGACGGAAAAAAACACACATCGAATTTTGTGATATTAATCATTCTCAGTATCGCGTCTATTGTTATAATGGATGTTGTGTCATCGGTATATGCGCTTTTGCTCGCCATTGTGTATATCGCTGTTTTTGTTGCGTTTCGCTTTAAGAAGAGAGCGCAGTTCTGGCCACAAATATCCATATACATCAGTTTCATTGTTATAAGCTTTGCGCTTTGCACACTACTCATTCACAGAGGATTTTACGCATTTAATACGGACATTTCTTCCGGCAGCAGTCGGGAAGCTCAATACCTTCTCGCAAAATCCTATTTTATCGGCCAGTCGAAATACTGCGGTTGGACTCTGGATAGCAGCCGAACAAGCTTTGTAATCACTGCGATCATCGGTATGTATGGCTGGCTGCCGGGCTTGAGCGTTGCGGCCGTCTGCGGCACAATGGGCGTGCTGATGGTGATCAAAGCCTCGCGGATCGCACATACGTACGGGCGGCTGCTTGCGGTAGGAATCAGCGTCTACTTCCTTGTCCGGTTCGCGCTCCATTTTCTTTCGAATATGGGGCTGACCGGCGGATATTTCAGCCTTCCGTTTTTAAGCTTCGGGCGTTTTGAATACATCGCGGACGCGGTGCTCATGGGTGTTTTCCTCTCGGTCTGGCGCAGGAGCACGTTTATGAAGGATGGAGCAGGAGCAAAGGAAACGATAACAAAGGAAACGACCGTCTCGGCGCAATAGTGCGATTCCAGACTGAATAAAGGGGACTCTGCTCCCCTTTTTCTTTTTGTGCAAAAATTTGTTATGATGAGTGTGACCTTTCCGGCAAGATTTGCCTCTTTTAGAGTGAACCGGTTCGGGAAGGAAGTGTGCAATGGAGATATCAAGCTATTACGGGCGGGAGCGGACGCAAAGCATGAATGAAGCGGATTATTTCAACAAAATATACGACGATACATATCCCGAGATATTGAAGTTCGTCGTCATCAAAACAAGCCGCGCCGACCAGGTGGACGATATCATGCAAAACGTCTATTTTAATTTCTACTCGCGGATATTGAAAAAAGGCTATGGTGATATCCGGTTTCCGGAAGCCTTTATCATCAAGCTCACTGAGAAAGAATTGGCGAAGCACTACAAAAAATCCGCCGCAAAAAGAGAAAACGAAACGGATCTTGGCGGCAGCGAGGAAATCATCGAAGCGGATGGTATTTCGTTTGAAACCTTGATTGACAATAAACAGGCCTTAGAGGCTGTGCACGGCGTCGCGTCCCAGCTGCCGCTGCTGACTTTCAAGGCTTTCGTTCTTTTTTACTATTACGATATGTCCGTTGCAAAAATCGCCGAGAATTTAACCATCAGTGAGCAGAACGTGAAGACCAGACTATGGCGCGCGAGAAACGCGGTCAGAAAGGAATTGAATCATGATGAGCAATAAAGAACATCAATTTTATAAAGTAGCGATAAGCGGTATGCTGCCCGGTCGGGACAGCATCAGAAACAAGGTGCTGAAGCAGGGGGTAACGGCTGAAAGGGCGCGCAGTGCCCGCAGATGGCTAATCCCTGTTGCGGCAGGCATCGCGATGCTCGCTGTGGTGTGTGTATCCGTCCCCTCGGTGCGCGCGGCAATCGCGCAGTGGTTCACGGTCAACCACAGCATACAGAATTATATTGTGCAGCCCGAGAATGCGAGGCCATCCACCCCTGAGCTCGACACGATCATCGATAAAACGATGACCGATGAAACAGCCGTCTCGAGCAGCATTGAGATAGCGAGCATTGCGCCCGAGTGGCAGGCGTGGGCCGACAAATTAACCCCGAGCCTTGGAGATATGTTTTTCGACGGCAAAGAGCTCATGGTGTCTTTTAATATGGGCGGGGGTGCCGGAGAGCTTATTATGGGCGGCAATGGAGTTAACTGCCCATATAAAATCGGTGTATCGCTGAACAATCCCGGGTATGTGATATTGAACGGAGAAAAAGTGGCCCACAGCGTCAATTCTCAGCTTGCTGACTCCGATTATCTTGAGTACAATTCGTACATAAAACATGACGGCAGTATCAGCGACGAAGGCATGGCGCTCATTGAAGCGGACGAGAACGTTGCGTTTACCGCAACGGTCGATTTCACTCATTCAAAAAACAATAATGCCATTAAGGCCGAAGACTTGCCCGAGGCAGACAGAGAGAAATATTATAAGGAAATACAAAGAATTCAGGCATACGACCCGGATTATGACCCAAAGGAGTTCAAGGCAGGCAGCAACAAGCTCGAAGGGATTCAGCAGGTAGAAATCCATATTCCCCTGATGGCAACGGACTTTTCTTCTTCGACCGAAGTTAATGGCATGATCGTTCGCCAGAGTGACATTATTGGTATGGTAAGGCTGTGCTTTGGTTTTGACCCGGCGGCGGGATATCAGAACATGCAGAGCTATGAAATCAATAAGTCGGTCGAATTTTCGGGCAAAGGGACCTATGCATGGGCAGACAGGGACAGCGATCCTGGTTACGTGACGTTTGTCAATAAGGCCGTGGATTTGGCGGGTGTAACGATGACCGCGAAGCGTATGGACTGCTATGCGTCCGGCGCGGAGCTTTACGTGAGCATTACCTGCCCCGACAGCTGGGATGAACTTGACAAGCAAAATTTCCTGCGTAGTTTGATTCCTACTGTGAAAGGTGACGGGACAAGACTGAATACGAGCGGCGAACAATACGGCCTTCAGGAAAACGGGGAAGACTTTGGCATGTGCATTTATCTTGATATGCTTGCGTCAGAGCTCGATGCGATCGAAACGTTTGAAATTGAGATGATATTGAGTCGGTTTGCCGGATACGATGATGTGCCGTATGTGGAGGGCCAGCCGACAAAAATTAAAAAAGATGACGTGAAAGGCTGGCAGGAGGAATCCATAACGCTGGAGGACTGCACGCTCTCATTCACGCTTCAATGAGAGCGCGAGCACAAAAGAAGCCGCCATCGGCAGCTTCAGCTTGATGAACCCACCCGCCTGTCATGCACTCCACTACACAGTAAGGGACTATGCAGCGGAATGCACTCCATGGCTTTGCAGATGTGGGATTTCTCCTTGGCTCTTACTTGAAGATGATCTTTGGAATGTTGTTAATACGCTGACAGGCTGCTCTGTAGATATGGGCAGCCTGTTTGCTTTTACAATGCTTTTTCGAGCGCGTAGTCATCCATGATGAAGCCGTTGCCGATATCCGTGACGCAAGCGTAAGCGACGCAAAAGCCGAGACGCTCATACGCCGCGAGCGAGCCTGTATTATGCTTGTTGCACTTGAGCCAAATGCGCGGCGTGTTGGTTTTCCCTGCTCTTTCTTCAATGGCATCCATCATCGCGCGCGCAATGCCCAGCCCGCGGCAGCTTTGCCGCACGTAGAGCTTGCTCAAGAAAAGCCCCGTGTCATCCGGTACCGCTGCGCTGTAGCCGCACGGCTCGCCATCCAAAAACGCGATGTCGTACACAGCGCCGCTTCGCATATCTTTGACGATGGAGTCAGCGGACTGAAACCGCTCGAGCATATAACTGATCTGATCCATCGTGATGATGTTCGCGTAATGCTGCGTCCATATTTCCTGCGCGAGCGCTGCAAGCAGCGGCGCGTCCGTAACGTCCGCAATCTTTATTGATATATCCGACATACCAGGTTAAATCTCATACTGCGCGAGAATATCGCCGTAATAGAGCGTGTGCAGATTGCCTTCGTCGCGGCCCGAGTAGTAGGAGCCGCGCACGTCGTCCGCCAGCAGATCGTTCTTGAAATCATCCTGATAGATCACGCGGCACTCGATGATAAGGCCGTGCGCCTCGATATGCGGCACCGTCACCTTTTGAGATGGCACGAGCTTAAGGCCGCAGAGCGCGATTTTATCGGTATCGCGGCCCGATTTGCTGCCGCACACGCCGAGCGTCTTTTTTATGTCGTCGTAAGGAACAAAAACAGTAAACTCCTTGTGCGCTTCAAGCAACTCGTGCGTGTAGCGGCTGTAGCGAACGGGCGCGACGAATACGCTGCGCGTCCACATGATCGACGCCATCGCCCAGCCGATTGTCATTGCGTTGGGTTTCTCCGTTCCCGTAACCAGCAACGCGCCATTCTCGGCAATCGTCTGCAAAGCGGCTCCTGTTTTGCCTAATAATTCATAACTGCTCATGGTTATACCTCCAATTATTTTATATTTAAAACCGTTAAACGGTCAGGTGTTTCTCAAAGCATACGCTGAGCGGATTGTTTTCATACGGCGCATAATTGCTTATGCGCGTGTATCCGCGTTTTTTGTAAAGCGCCTGTGCTGCCGTCATATCCGCCGCCGTTTCAAGTACCGCGCGTTTATAGCCGTCAGCCATGGCCGCTTCCTCAAGGCGCTGTATCACAACACCGCCGAGGCCGAGCCTGCGGAACGCGGGCTTAACGAATACGCGCTTGATTTCAACGGAATCAGCATCAAAGCGCTTAATGCCGCCGCAGGCGCACGGCACATCATCACAGTACACCACAACGGCATGGATAATGCCATCCAGCGTGTTGAACGGGCAGAAATTCTCCATCACATCGGCGCCGTATGTGGCCACGAGCTGTTCGTCGAGCAGCGCCACGAGGGCGACGAAATCAGTATGGTTTTTATCCGTATCGATTGCGTGTACCGTCATGGAATGGCTCCTTGCATTATAACTGTTACCAATTATATCACATTTGATGAAATAATATGGAATACAGACAAGCTATTTTCTAAGCGTCGGACAAAAGGTTGAAAACGCGCGCCGCGGGTGGTATCATAGGCGCTATGAATATATGGCTCATATTTGAAAAGGTCAGCATCATATTCGCGCTCGTTCTGCTCGGCTTTGCCTACAGCAAGCTCTTAAAGCAAAAGGACCCGTCCGCGATATCCAGGCTCGTGCTCAATGTGTCTGTTCCCGCGAGCATACTTTCGACCATCACCACGGCTGATTACAACGCGATCAAAGCCGATCTGCCCGTTCTGATCATCATCGCCGTCTGCGTGACGCTCGCGACGCTTTGCCTGAGTTTCGTCTTCACGCGCGTGCTGGGAATGAAAAGCCCGGTGGAAAAAGCGGTTTACCGCAGCGCGCTTTTTTTCAACAACTACGGGTTTATGGGCTGGCCGATTTGTCAGGTGCTGCTCGGACCCGAGGGGTTTTTGTATGCCGCGCTTTATTCGATACCGATTCATTTGCTTTCTTACAGCATAACGCCTGCGCTGATGAAGGCGGCGGGAGATGATAAAAAGCTTTTTGACAAAAGCATGCTCGTCAATCTGCCGCTGTACGCCACGGTGCTTGGGCTTATCATACTGATGAGCGGCCTGAAGCTGCCGGAAAGTGTGACGGGCTTTCTCGATATGGTGGGCGTCACGCAGACGCCGCTTTCGATGATGGTGATCGGCATGATATTGGCCGGAGCCAACCTCAAAGACGTGGTGAAGGGTTTAAAACCGTATGCGTTTTCGGCATTCCGATTGCTGGCACTGCCTGCAGCGGCGTTTTTGATACTTCGCGCGATCGGGCTTTCCGGGCTGATGCTCAGCGTTCCCGTTGTGATCACGGCGATGCCGGCCGGCGCGATGGTGGTGGTGCTTGCGCAAAAGCATGAAGCCGATCCGCTGCTGACATCCCGGCTGACCGTGATCAGCACGCTGATCTCCATTATCACGATACCGCTCATTTCCTTGCTGATTCTATAACATATTGAAAAATGGAACCGGGAAAAAAGGCCTGAATTGGTTCTTGCGAGCAGGCAGGAAAACATTCACAATAGATGATGAATGATATTGTGAGGTAAGAATTATGGAGTATAATCAGTTTGGCACTCTTGATAAAAAGATGTCGCGTTTCGGCATGGGATGCATGCGTTATCCGCATAAAACCTTGAGCGACGGCACAGATGCGATTGACGAAGAAGAAGCGATCAGAATGATACGCTATGCGGTTGATCACGGCGTCAATTATTTCGATACGGCATATGCGTACCCCGGCAGTGAGGAAATACTCGGCAAAGCACTGAAGGGCGGGTACAGGGAAAAGGTTGTGATCGCGACAAAGCTTCCGATCGGGGATGTGAAAAGCGAAGACGACCTGCACAGAATTTATGACGAACAGATCAAACGGTTGGGCGTCGATGTGATTGATGTCTACATTTTTCATTGCCTCGACCGCGGCAACTGGGAGAAGGTTAAAAAATTCAATGGCATCCGTTTCTTTGAGCAGCTGAAAAGTGAGGGCAAGATCCGGCAGATCGGGTTTTCATTTCACAGTGAGTACGACCTGTTTGAAGAAATCGTGGACGCGTACCCTTGGGATATGTGCTTAATACAGTTTAATATTCTTGATGACAACCATCAGGCGGGCGTAAAAGGCCTCAGATACGCGGCGCAAAAGGGCATCAGCGTCGCAATTATGGAGCCGCTCAAGGGCGGCATGATTGCGAACAAGATTCCGGCTGACGTGCAAAAGCTGCTGGACGGTTATGCAGAAAAACGCTCGCTTGTTGAGTGGGCACTGAGGTTCGTTTACAATTTTCCTGAGGCCAAGGTGATACTGAGCGGCGTCAGCAGCATGGAGCAGCTTAAGGACAATATCCGGATATTCGACGAAGCCGCTTCGAACGTGCTGAGTGCCGGTGATCTTCAAATGCTGTCTAAGATTAAGGACGTATACAGACGTTTGCTGAGGGTGGGTTGCAGCGGCTGCGGCTACTGCATGCCGTGCCCCGAGGGCATCAACATACCCGAGATATTCAAGGTTTACAACGACCAGGCGCTTTCGGACTGGACCGAATTCGGCAGGGTTTTCTACTCGCTGATGGTTTCCAACACAGGCAAAGACGCGACGAGCTGCATTGAATGCCGCAGCTGTGAAAGCCACTGCCCGCAAAGCATCGCGATTGCCGATGTGCTGAAAGAAGCCCACGCGTGTCTCACGGCTTAAGCAACGGTGCTGCCGTATTTAAAAACCGGGGGATAGATCCTTTGTTGCCCGATTTTTTCGTTCCACGGTATAAATATCAGATAAATGTCTTTTGTCAGGCCTCTTTAAAGTCGCTCATAACAAAATCATAGTTTTTAAGGCCGTGATAGTAGTTGCCGCGCGCTGCGGTGAATTTGAGTACACAGTAATCGGGGTCATCAACACCTTGCGGGTAATACATCACATCTCTCGGTTTCCACAGCATCGCTTTGCTGTCGTGATCGGTTAAAACCTCCATGCTGCCGACCAGCATAAGGCCCATAAACCGAAGCCGATTGCAAAGATAAACGCATGCGTGCGGGTTGCTTAAGAATTGCTGAGTTCGCTTGGCCGAATAGTTCGTAGAAAAATAGTGGACGGCCATGCTGTCGCGCTTAAGCGCGAACATCGCTTTGGTGTTGGGGAAGCCTTGACTGTCGATCGATGAGACAAACGCAAACTTTGCCTTTTTCACAACTCTGCGAATTTGAGCGCGGACGGTCTCGTTCATGACAACGACTCACTTTCTTTTAAATTTTCCGGTATGGCGTAAATCATCCGAAAAGCGGGGAAATATCATTTCGTCAGGCAACGGGCATATACATCAGTTTGCCGATTCGGCATACGTCGTTGAAGCATGCTTTCCTAAAAGTCGCTCAGATCCAAATCAAAATTCTTCAGGCCATGATAATAGTTGCCCCGCTGCGCCGTGAATTTGAACACGCAGTAATCGGGGTCATTCATGCCCTGCGGATAGTAGCATTCAAAGCCTTCGCGCCAGAGCCGGGCGCGGTGCGTCTGATCGGTACAGACCTCGATATCGCCGACGAGCATGAGGCCGCGGTAATCGGGCTCTGCGAAAAAGTACACGCAGGCATTGGGGTTGTTTAAGAACTGCTTCGTGCGTCTTGCCGAATAGTTCGTAGAAAAATAGTGGACCGGCAGGCCGTCGTGCTCAAGCGCGAGCATACCCTTTGTGTTGGGGTAACCGTTTTGATCCACGGACGAAACGATTCCCACAGTGGCGTTTTCAAACAGATCGTAGATTTCTTTTTTCATCAGTTCATTCATTTTAAATTCTCACTTTCCATCAGATTGGCGAGGATATGGTTTAAAGCGCGCTCAAAGCGGATGATTTCCTCTTCCGAGAACCTGCTGTAAAATATCGCGGCCATTTCGTCTGAGACACGGGCATAGTCTTCGCTGAGCTGTGTTGCTTTTTCCGTGAGACGGATGATGATCTGACGGCGGTCGGACGGTTCCGTACCGCGCAGTATGAGGCCTTGATTTTCGAGACGGTCGAGCATGCCTGTCAGCGTCGTTTTGGCTAACCCCGTCTGGCGCGAAAGTTCAACGATGGGCAGTTCGTCTTTTTGCCACAGCACGTAAAGAATGCGCCCCTGTGCGCCGTTAAACGCGTCAACACCGCTTTTGACGAGCAGCTTTTCGAAAATCCGCCCCTGTACCTGTTTAATCTGCGAAATGAGAAATCCGCCGCGTGTTTCCATTTTCATACCCTCCCATAACGGATAGTACTATATAGTGATATAAATGTCAAGCCCCTTTTTAATATCGGATATATAACACTCTACATCAAAAATCAGCTTAGAGTTCAATTTGATCAAATATGATACTCAGACACCTGTCGGGTTGACGCCTGACAATCGATAATTCTCCATCGTTAATGGTTGTCTCATACTTTTCTCTTAAACTGTTTCGAATGTCCGATAGACTTCCACCATCGTGAGTCCATGCTGTTAGCGAACGTATTGATAGATACTATATCAATATACATACAATATCGCAGCCGTCGGCGACGGCTTTTGGCAGACGGCTTTCAGCAAAACTGGCTCGAAAACATGAAAAGTGCTCCATATCGTTAGCTGTTCCGATGATAGCCTTTGTCAGCACGGCAGTGCGGAAAAAAAGAGAGACGTGACTGAGCGCACGCCTCAAAATAGGGGATTGGTATTTTACTTATAGGATTCCTCAAGGATGGCAATCACATCGCTTTGCGTAATCGCGCACGGATCAACGGTGAACAGACCGCCCATTGTGTCGCGCGCGTTGGATGCGATAACCGGGATTTCGTCCCGGGAAATACCGTAATCGGACATTTTGAGTGTGTCCACGCCGCATCGAATCTGCAGGTCTTTGAGCGCCGCCACAAAATCCATCGGCTGCGCCGCATCCTGCTTCCCGAGCGCTTTGGCCATATCCACGAGTCGCTCATCGCATGAGCCGGACTGCGCAAGGAAGGCATAGTAAGCACAGCTGATCATGATGAGGGCGCAGCCGTGCTCGAGCTTGGGATAAAGCGCGCTCAAAGCGTGTGCGATCGAGTGCTCCGAGACGCAGCCGGACGTGGATTCCACGATGCCTGCGAGCGTGTTGGCCAGCGCGACATCGGCCCGCGCGGTTTCGTCGCCGCCGTCGGCCACGGCCTTTTGCAGGCTTTTGCCTATCAGCGATATGGCTTTGAGTGAAAAAAGGTCGCTCATTTCGTTTGCTGTGCTGTTGATGTAGCCCTCGGTGCTGTGAAACAGCGCGTCGAAGCCCTGAAAAGCGGTCAGATGCGGCGGCACTGTCATCATCAGGTCAGGATCGACAATGGACAGCACAGGAAACGTTTTATCGTACCCAAAGCCGATTTTTTCAGTACCGTTGGTGATCACCGTCCATGGGTCCGCCTCGGTGCCCGTTCCCGCCGTGGTGGTTACCGCGACGATCGGAAGCGGCGCATTCGGCACTGGCTGGCCTTTGCCGGAGCCGCCGGATATATAGTCCCAGTAGTCGCCGTCGTTCGCGGTCATCACCGCGATGGCTTTGGCCGAATCGATTGCGCTGCCGCCGCCGAGGCCAATGATAAAATCGCAGCCGGTTCTTTTTGCAAGCGCCGCGCCTTCCATCACATGGTTTTTAATCGGGTTGGGCAGTATCCTGTCGAACAGCTCAAAGCCCGCGCCAGCCAGCTTGAGCTCATTTTTAAGCTGGTTAAGATAACCGAATTTTTTAGCCGACTGCCCGGACGAGGTGACAAGCAGCGCTTTTTTCCCCGGCAGTGCTTGTTTGTGAAGATTTTTCAGCTGGCCCTTGCCAAACAGTATACGCGTCGGCATGTAATAGTTAAAACTCATTGACTCTGTTTCCTTTCGGGCTACGGCAAGATGTTGCCCGCAGCGCGGTAAATTTCATACCATTCGAGCCTGGTGAGCGTGACATCGGCAGCTTTGCAGCAGTCGACGAGGCGCTGAGGGTTCATCGTGCCAGTGACGGGCTGGAACTTTGCCGGGTGGCGCAGCAGCCATGCGATGGCGATGGTCGTATTGGTCACAGCGTAGCGCGCGGCAATTTCGTCGATCTTCTTATTGAGTTCGGGGAATTTCTCGCTGCCGAGGAACACGCCTTCAAAGAATCCGTATTGGAAAGGAGACCAGGGCTGTACTGTGATGTCTTTTAAGCGGCAGTAATCGAGAATGCTGCCGTCACGGTCAATCGCGGTGTCATTTTCCATGTTCACGTTGATGCCGTTCGAAATCATCGTCGCATTCGTGATGCTGAGCTGGAGTTGGTTCGTGACGATGGGTTGTTTCACAAATTTCTTGAGCAATTCAATCTGCATCGGTTTTTGATTGGAAACACCAAAGTGTTTGACCTTGCCGCTGCTCTCCAAAATATCAAACGCTTCCGCGACTTCTTCGGGCTCCACGAGCGCATCGGGGCGGTGCAACAGCAGCACGTCAAGATAATCGGTTTTCAGCCGCTTTAAACTGCCGTCCACAGCGTTTAGAATATTCTCTTTGGAAAAATCGAACATGCCCTTGCGGGAGATGCCGCACTTGGTCTGCAGCAGCAGCTTTTCGCGCAGGCTGGCGTTCATGCCGATGGCATTCGCAAAGATTTCCTCGCTCAGGCCGTCTCCGTAAACATCCGCGTGGTCAAAAAAATTGGCGCCGTTGTCAAGCGCGCTTTTTATGAAGGTTTCGGCGGAATTTGTATCCAACGCTTTCATACGCATACAGCCCACCGCAATCACAGGGACGTCAAGTCCGCTTGTACCCAGCTTAATCGATCTCATCATAGCCTCCTCGTGTCATTCATAAAATAGTTTGTCAAATGGGGATATTTCCACTATAATGCGATTATAAAACTTAAAGCTAACTTCAAGTCAAGATAGCAAAACAAATTATCTTGGGGGCAATATGAGCGGTTTTTCAATCAAACAGGTTTCACAGCTGACCGGGCTTCCGGCACCGACGCTGCGTTATTATGAAAAGGAGGGTCTGCTGCCAAACGTCAGCCGCAGCTCAGGCGGAAACCGACGTTTCTCGGAGGAGGACCTCGAGGCGCTGGAGCTTATCTGCTGCCTGAAAAGCACAGGCATGCCGATCAAGAATATCAAGGAGTTTGTGGAGCTGAGCGGCTGCGGGAACGAAACGCTCAAAACCCGCTGTGAGCTGCTGCATGAGCATAAGCGCAGTGTGGAAGTGCAGCTTGCGCAGATGGAAAAGCATTTAAAAAAGGTGAACTGCAAGATTGAGCATTTCACCGCGCAGTATGAGGCGTATCAGAGAGCGGACAGTAAAGAGGCGACGGGTTATTGAGTATTCAGCGCAGAGGCCGCTGTTATGTTTGACACATCTCACTGGCACATTCGGTTTTGCTTCGCTTTTCAATCAATAGATTCTGAACCAGCCCCGCGGTCACCAGTATGCCGCCGATCAGATTGTGCACGGAAAAAGCGCCGGTCAGCAGGATATCGACCCCTATGCCGGAGAATACCTGCCCGATAAACATCAGCAGCGTTAAATAAAACGACGAAACCTTGCCGACTGCCACATTGAGCGCAAACACATACCCGACGCCGAAGACGCCCCCAAGGTAAATCCATACCTCAGGAGATAAAGAGAAGCTTATCAGCATCGGCTCGTGCCCGCCTGCAAAAAGCAGCACGGCCAGCGAAACGATAAGGCCCGACGCGTAATTGAAAAAAGTGCTTTGTGCGCTGTTGGTCCTCTGGGCAAGGCAAGCGTTGAGCGTTCGGGCAAATACAAAAACGATGCCCGACAGGAGCGGAAAAACAACGTATATAACCGAGCTGATCGGAGATACCAGAACCATAGGCACAATGCCGAGTATGACCAGCGCAATACCGAACAGTTTCTTGAAGTTAAACGGGTGTTTTGGCATACTGAAGAAACCGCACTGATCGAAAACCAGCGATGCGAGGCTTTGCCCCAGCAAACCGAGCGCCAGCAGCGCCGAAACGCTGATCTGCCCGAAAGACATATTGTTGAATATCACAGTGAAGAAACCGATCGCGCCTCCGAGATAAAGCCATAAAGGCTGCCGCCCTCTGATTCGTTCGCGTTTGATCAAAAACAGCGCTGAAATGGTGAGCATGCCCAAAATATGTATAATTGCCGTGGACGAATAGGTGCCGAAATGCGAGCCAAGCTTCCCGTTCATCGTGACCATGACGGTGCTGAGCAGTCCCAAAATCACTGACAGTGTATAGTACATAAATGAATACCCTCCGTACGCAGATGCTATGATATCATGGGGACTTGACTTCACATATGACATATGTCACATTATATGGGGGAAAGTGATGATTAAAGAAAAATTAACAAAAGAGCATTTGGCAGCGCTTGCGGCGTTTGGTCTGGAGGAGCTTGACTGTGAGGAAATGGCCGCTTTTTATTTCAAAAAGGACGAATACATACAGCGGCAGGGGTATGAATGCCCGTATGTGATGATCGTTTATGAGGGAAAGCTCAAGATATACATCACAGCGCCGGACGGAAAAACACTGCTGTACTGCTATTGCAGCGCAGGCGGGATTGTCGGCGAAGTGGAATTTGCAACGCAGAGCCATACGGCGGCGTCAACCATACAGACCATATCGGATGCGTGCTGTGTCGGCATTCCGCGTAGCCGCTATCAAAATGAATTGAAGCAGAATATCAATTTCATGAACGCTGTGTGCACGACGCTTGGCCAAAAGCTTTTTCACGCAAATGCGCACAACACCGTGTCTATTTTAAACAGGCTGGAAACACGGCTTTGCGCGTATATTTCCATGACACATGTGGACGGCTGTTTTAAGGAGAAGCTCACAGAGATTTCCGAGGTGCTCGGAACAAGCTACCGGCACCTGCTGCGCACGCTCGATAAGCTTTGCAGTGAGGGCATACTCGAAAAAACGCGCGGCGGCTACCTCATAAAAAATGAGATATTGATCCGGCAAATAGGCGATCAGCATTGTGCAGAATGACAAGAACAAAGGATTTTATGAACAGACCGTTCTGATTATAATTTTTTCAGCCCATCAAATAATAAGGATAAGGACAAAAGAGAGATAACGAAATGACAACAGCCAATTTTAACGACTACGCATTGGGTGACGAGCTGCTCAAGGCCATACATATGCTGAGCTTTGAAACGCCCACAAAGGTTCAACAGCAGGTGATACCGGCTATTCTGGAGAAAAAAGATATCATTGTAAAGTCTCAGACGGGAAGCGGGAAGACAGCAGCGTTTGCCATACCCATTTGCCACATGGTTGACTGGGACGAAAATAAGCCCCAGGCGCTGATTATGACACCCACGAGGGAACTCGCTATTCAGGTGAAAGAAGATATTTTTAATCTGGGCAGATTTAAACGGATCAAGGTGGCGGCGGTTTACGGGAAGGCCCCTTTCAGTATTCAGGAAAAAGAGCTCAAGCAAAAAACCCATATCGTCGTGGGAACGCCGGGCCGCATATTGGATCATATTGACAAAGGCACGTTTGATATATCGAATATCAAATACCTCGTCATCGACGAGGCAGATGAAATGCTCAATATGGGATTCATTGAGCAAATGGAGGCTATTATTGCGCAGCTGACAAAGCAGCGTGTCACCGTGTTGCTGTCCGCGACGATGTCCGCCGATATCAAAGTATTATGCGATAAATACATGAAAGCGCCATTGTATGTGGAAGTGGAAGACCAAAATACGGCGGCAGACAGGATATCTCAGGAAAGATACGACGTGGTCGCCAAAGAAAAGCTGCAATTACTCAAAGATATCATGATTCTGGAAAATCCGGACAGCTGCCTGATATTCTGCAATACAAAACAGAAGGTCAATGATGTCAGCCGGGGGCTGGCGGATCTCAAATATGCCGTTAAAAAAATTCATGGCGGAATGGAGCAATCCGACCGACTGAGCGTGATGGACACATTTAAAAAAGGCAGCTTCAGGTATCTTGTCGCGACCGACGTGGCGGCGAGGGGAATTGATGTAGACGCCATTACGCTTATTATAAATTACGACCTGCCGATGGACGGTGAAACCTATGTTCATCGGATCGGAAGAACCGGACGCATAGAGAACACAGGAAAAGCCATTTCTTTTGTCACGCCATATGAAAACAAATTCTTGCTTGCGATTGAGCAGTATACCGGCAAAGCAATTGTTTTGAAGGACCGGCCATCTAAAGAAACAATTGATAATTTGAGGCGTGAATTTACAGACAAAATAAATACCATACCCAAGTTAAAGCAGGCAAAAGGCGCGCGTCTGGGCAAAGAAATTTTGAAATTGCACATCAATGCAGGCAAAAAAACAAAGATGCGGGCGGTAGATATCGTGGGGACGCTCTGCAATATTAAAGGGATGACTGCGTCCGACATTGGCATAATCCATATAGCCGATGTATCGACCTTTGTTGAGATACTGAACAACAAGGGAGAGATGGTATTTCAGGCGCTGCAGACAACACCGATTAAAGGACGGCTGCGTAAAGTAAGCAAAGAGATCAGGTAGTTACTGCACAGTCTCCGGCGCGGCGGTTGAAATGAGCGAGCTGTATTTTTTGTTAACATGGGTGCGTTAGAGCATGCTCATTCTGAGGCAGCAACAGCCGCCTCTGTGACCACGCTCTTGTTATTATTGCGGTAGAACACAGCTGTCGCGATGATGCCGAGCAGCAGCAGCGCCATGCAAAGCACGAAGGGCAAAACACGCGAGATATCGCTGAGCAGCCCGCCGATATACCCGAACGGCACGCTGACCAGCATCACAACCGTTTGCAGCAAAGCTAAAATGTTCGACCGTTCCTCGGGATGAACGTGTATCGCAACGATGGATTCTCTGAGTGTACCCAACACGGCTGTGCCAAGCGATTCGAACAGCAGTGAGACAGACAAAATGATATATCCCCACACGCCGGTGTTTGATATTGAAATCAGCAGTGCACAGCCCGCGATGGTGCTGGCAAACCCGCCGAAGAGCGGCCATTTCAGTTTCGATTGCCTGATGCGTGAAATGACAGCGAAGAAAAGCAGAATGGAAACGATAGACCGGGCCATCGGGAATATGGGCAGCAGCGTATCGGGTATCCCAATGCGGCGGGACGCGATAATCTGCCAGAACGTCATACCGAGCATGGCGACGATTTCAACGAGCACACTGATTACGATGGCGAATTTCGTGCCGCGCGAATCGAGTATCATACGCGCGGCGGCTTTATAGCCGGACAGCATTTGCCTCCATGACATGTTTTTCGCCG
Source organism: Bacillota bacterium (assembly GCA_023408075.1). GTDB lineage: Bacteria > Bacillota > Clostridia > Christensenellales > SZUA-584 > SZUA-584. Next base: position 19,845 of record JAEYKW010000034.1, read on the forward strand.
CTTCACGTTTGATTCTGCCGACCGCTGTCTCGGTGGAGAACTTATAGAGAATGAGCAGCTTGGCCGTCATAATCACAAACGCATTGATATAGAGTATCCGTATGGCCGGCACCAGCGTCAGCTGCGACACCAAAACGGACGATATCGGCGCGAAAAGCGCGGAAAGATTGGCGCAGATAATGACCCATGAATAGATTTGCGTAATTTTATCCCTGGGCGCGTCCTCCACCAGCAAACAGTCCCAGGATACGGTGGGGATTTTCATTGTGCCGTTGAGCAGTGCCGCTACGGCGAAAAACCAAAAGCCCTGGCTCGAGGCCCATATCAAACAAGGGATGCTCCATGATATAAAATCGAACACCATCGTGCTGAGCCGACGGCCCATTTTATCGATAATGATACCTGAAAGAAAAGAAAAAACCATTTGAGAAAACATGTATAGCGACGTGACGACGCCCACCTGTGTGTCGTTTAAGCCCAATGCAAGCATGTAAACGCTCGCATACGGCAGACACAGGCTGATGGACAGGCCCCACATGGGTTCCGTGAACACACACGCCCGCGGATTTCCGCGCAGCTCAAACAGCGTGCGCAGCAAATGGTGCTTCATCAAGAAATTTTTCATGTTTCCTCCTGTTACGACATAAAGCACCAAAATTATTGCATACAGGCATAACCCTGTCAATCGTAAGATTTTTAGGTATGCTGAGCAGACTTGAATTAAAACAGGCACTCGCCGATCATAAGTTATGTGTCCAAATTTATTTTTGCCCATCTGCTCCCAGCTGTCGACCAGTCCATGGGGCTCGCGCGCATGTGCTCGGCACTTGCGTGGCTCAGCATATTGTTTGTGATTGTCTGTCAGTCACTCGCGTTCAAGCCTTCCGGGCTTGCAAGTCGGCGGACAGCGCCGTCGGCGAAGCCAAATTCGATGTATTACCAGTTTGAAGACCGCTTATTTTTCATTAACCTTTTATGCATTTAATTTGCTTACGTATATTTTATGCTTAAAATGACTTTTCTCAATTGAAAGTGCCGCTTTTGTGTGACTCTTTTTTGTAAAAGAAGAGCCGCCCATTCTGGACAGCTCTTTTTATGATTCATTTTGTATTAACTTGTTCCGCATGCGCGCCGTCAACAATATCTGTCCCGATAAGGCTTAATCTGCCCCGCAAGCGGAACAATGTCATGATACTGCGCTTCATTTTTTTCGATACATGCTTTTGCCGCTTCGATATTCTCCGGCTTCACAAGCAACGACATGCCGCAAGACAATTCACCCTGAATCGATCGGGGCGCGGGTGCAATCCGGTTGGGAATCCCGGCAGCCGTAAGCAGCTCGTGCAAAGCCATGCCATGCGTGTAGTTGGCAAAAAGGATGTAGTACCGGACATCAGTCTCAGTCATTAAGCATCTCAATGAACGCGCCAATTCGGGTGCGCAGCTGTTCGGCGTCGGCATCGGTATAATCCGTCTCGAGGCTTAGGACGGGAATACCTGCATCCTTGAGCGCCCGAGAAACCAAATGCTTTTCGGTGTCATATAAGCAGCAAAATTTCAGATTGCAGTCGATAACGCCATCCGCCTTGTAATCCTTGACCAAACGAAGAATGTCGTCTATTCTGCCGGTATTAGGCGTGAAGCAGGCGCAGTTGTTCTTCATGTAGCGCTCGGACAAAGCCATAAACTGTTCGTCCAGCGTGGTCTTTGTTTCGTCCACCAGGTTTTCGAAATACCGGGTTCCGGTGCACATCTCTTCGCACACAACCGCGCCGCCGCTGGTCTCGATGATGTTGTGCAGCTTCCAGTTGGGCACCGCAAGCGGTGTTCCGGTGACGAGTATCCGCTTTGTTCCCGCAGGCACGACGCTGACGCCATCTTTAATTCGCTGTTCAAGCTCATCGGCCAGCCGGTTGCACATTTTTGCGCAGCGTTCGGGATCGTCAAAGAATGCGATCTGTATCATCAGCAGCGCATCACGGCCCGAAATTGGCAGGCATTCAGACTTGCGGGCGTTATAGACTCTTTGCAGCGCCTTGCGCTTTTCGTTGATGATCTTGATGGCATGATCCAGCTTTTCCGCAGTGATCTCGTTGCCTGTAAATTCTTCAACCGTCTTTGCGAATTCCGCGATTTCATCCTTCCATTTGATGATGTCCTTGTCCCGCTTCATCTGGGGGACGTCCATGATGTGCATCGGGACATCTTCACCAAGGATTTCATAGGCTTTTTTCTTGCCGTCGCATGTGGTTTCGCCGACATACATATCCGCAATGCGGAAAAACGGGCAGGTCTTGCCCAAACGCGCGCCCACAGACGATTTAATCAGCGAGCAGATGCTTTTGGGAAGAACGGCTTCGCCGTCGGGAACCCAAAACTGGGAGCCGCCGCAAAGGCCGGTCACAATTCCGTTTGCCGCAATCACCACTTCATCCGGCACATAAACGCAGAATGTACCAAACACCTTTTGGCCGTTCTTCTGTGCCTCAATCAACTCCGCAGGCCGGATCCCATGAACTTCAGAAATGACCAGATCCCAAAAATCCATACCTGCAGGCCGGTTTTCCTGAGTCAGGAAAACATCGCCCACGGCTGTCGGCAGCACCTCACAAAGTAAAGCGTGGGTTTCCAGATCCATGCCGAGGTTCTTCCACATCTGTACGTAATCTGACATTTGCTATCCTCCTTACAAAATATTCATATGTCATACTCATCAGATCATCAATTCATACCAGCCGTTGGTCTCTATACCGGCCTCGCATGCCGTCTTTTCAATTATATCCCGCGCGTCCACCGGCGCGCTCCATGCCATACCGCAGCCTGCAGTAATATCGCGCGGCACGGGAATTAGCCGCCCGGCAATTTCTTTTTCCGCGCATACCTTCTCCATCGCCATTGCGGATGTCGTTGTATTAAAAGTCACAATCAATTTGAGCTGCTTGGTTCTCATTGGGCCAGCTCCTTCACAGCGCAAACCGCCGCATCCACATCCTCGGCTTCATTAAACCATCCAAAGCTGAATCGCACCGCCCCCTGCTGCGTTGTGCCCAGTGCTTGGTGCATACGGGGTGCGCAATGAGCACCCGACCGCGTTGCGATACCGTAAACTTCAGACAGCTCGTCGGCCACTGAACCAGAATCGTAGTCTCTTATGTTCAGCGCCACAACAGGTGTATGCTGCTCCGCTGTAAAGTCACCGTACACCGTTACGCCCGCGATATGCGAAACGCCGTCCACGAAACGGCGTGTCAAATAATCCTCTTTAACCCGTATAGCTTCAATGCCGATTGAATTGATATAGTCCACCGCCGCCGCCAGCCCCGCAATGCCATGTCCGTTCAGCGTGCCCGCCTCAAGCAGCGCAGGCAGTGCTTCCGGTTGTGACCGGCTGTATGTCTGCACGCCGGTGCCTCCCACCTTCCACGGTTTGATGGAAACGCCCTCTCGGATGCAAAGGCCGCCGGTGCCCTGCGGGCCCATCAGCGCCTTGTGTCCGGTAAAGCAGAGGATATCGATGTTCATGGTTTCCATGTCAATGGGCAAGCAGCCTGCCGTTTGGGATGCGTCCACAATCATTAGTAAGCCGTGTGCCTTCGCGATTTGCCCCACCCGCGACACATCAATCATGTTGCCGGTCAAATTAGACGCATGCGTGCAAACAATGGCTTGTGTATTGGGGCGAAGCAGCTTTTCAAAATCCGTATAATCTATATTGCCGCGCTTATCCGCTACCACAAAGCTCAGTTCTGCCTGCCGCTCCGTCTCCAATCGGTACAGCGGCCTCAAAACGGAGTTATGCTCAAAATCTGTCGTGATCACATGATGATCGGAATTGATTGCGCCGCAAATCGCGATGTTCAGTGCCTCAGTCGCATTGCAAGTAAAAACCACATGATCGGCGCGCTTGCAGCCGAAAAGGTCCGCCAGTTTAACGCGCGCATGATAAATTATCCGCGAGGCATCGAGGCTGCTGGCATGTGTGCCGCGGGACGCGTTGCCCATGGTGCTCATCGCTCGCACGACGGCTTCAATCACCTCAAGCGGTTTGCGCAGTGATGTCGCCGCGTTATCGAGATAAATCACGGCTTGATAACCTTAGCAGCACCATTCAATTTTTCAGCGATCGAGTACATATTGGCGATTTGACCAACCGCCAGCTTATCAGTCAGGCCATAATAATTCAGGCAGGTACCGCAGGTCATAATCTCAACGCCTTGCGCCTCCATGTTTTTCAAGTCCTCCACACTTACCGACCCTTCTGTGGAGATGAATGCACCGCCATTGTAGAAAATAATGGTGTTCGGCAGCTCTTCCAGTTGAGCGAGTGCATAGATAAACCCTTTCATCAGCGCTTTACCAAGCTCTTCATCGCCGCGGCCCATTGTGGCGCTGTCGATAGCCACCACTGTATTGCCTCTGATGTCGGGGATGCAGGCAGCTTCCGGTTCCTGTGCGTTTGTCTCCGGCAAAGTGGACACTTCCATTGTGATGATAAAGTGCTTGTTATCAAGCTTTTCGCTTTTTGACGCAAACCCCTTGCCCATTGCCATCCTCATCACATTCTGTACGGCGATCTCGTTATCGACATGCACTTCCAGCACGCCGGCTTCTTTCATTTCACCCAGCGCCTTGGACGCTTTGACAACCGGGATCGGACATTGCGCACCCACCGCGTTGACGATAATCTTTGCCATGCTTATTTCCTCCTATCAGTTCATATGATTCATATTTTCATTATGCCGGGCACGATGCCGATAGTCCTTTTCTGTTCAGCCATCCCTGCGTTCTTTCATGGCGTATAACGCCGCGCCGATTGACCCGGCATATCTTCCTTGCCTGTTGGATATAACATCCCTTTGCAGTGCTTTGGACAGCGTGCTCCTCATGTAGATGCTGTCGCATAGTCCGCCTGTTAGGCCCACGATCGTGCCGCCGCCCATCCGGCGAGCTTGTGAAGCCACCTTTTTTATAATGGAATCCACTACGGCAAACGCAATGTTTTCCTTCTTTTCGCCCCGCCCAATCAGACTGATGACCTCGGATTCGGCAAAAACTGTACACATGGAGCTGATGGACGTATTGCTGCCCTTTGCTGCCAGCGCGCACAGTTCGTCCGGACTCAAAGCCAGTGTATTGGCCATCACTTCCAAAAAACGTCCTGTGCCTGCGGAGCATTTGTCATTCATGATGAAGTCCTTCACCATGCAGCCCTCAACGGAGACGATCTTTGTGTCCTGCCCCCCAATGTCAATCACCGTTATATCCTGGCACGAAAATATTTGGCAGGCTCCTTTGGCGTGACAGGAAATCTCGGTCACCGTTCCATCCGCATACGGCACGGCCACCCGGCCGTATCCTGTGGCCACGCAGGGAACCTCTTGTGCGTCTACGCCGTTATCAAGCAGTTTCTTCCGTATTGCCTCCGCCGTATCGACGCTGCTCAAGCCGGTCGGCTGTATGAATTGCAGCAGGATTTCTGCGTTGTTATCCATCACCGTTGTTTTTGAGCAGGTCGAGCCGATATCAATACCAATGTATTTCATTCAAAACCTCGTCCGCACGACATTGCCGCTTTATCAGGCATCTCCGGTTTGCATGGAATATCGGCTGATGCCGTATGCGTTATGCAAAATATTGCTATCAATATTATAAAAACGGTCATAAAAAAACGCCAATTCGAATATCAGATAGAACAATGGTTTCTATCGGGTTTTCCGATGAAAAGGCGCTTAGAATCGTTTTATTTTGTGCGGTTTAATACAAAGGCCCGAAATGCCTGCGCAGAACTGGTCAGTCTGCGGTCCTTTGCATGAATCATATATAAGCAGCGTACCGTGCTCTTGCCATCCAGCGGTAAGATAAGCACGTTCTGCGCCATTCTGGCGGCCAGTTCCGATACGATAGCGACGCCAAGACCCTGCGATACGGTGCGCAGAATCGTGTCATTGTTATCCACGCGCGCGACGACGTGAATGTCCTCGGTGCGGATACGATTTTCACACAGAAACTTATCCACCGCCTGCTGTGTGCCCGATCCCATCTCGCGGAAGATCAACGGTTCTGAAATCAGTGTATTGCCAAAACTCCCGGAGTCCAGCAGAGTGCGGTATTTATCGTTATCCGGAGCCAACAGCACCAGCCGGTCTTCACGAAGCAGGTCATAGTTGAGTTCTTTTCTGTTCATCACCGCACCGACAAAACCAATTTGCACATCGCCATTAAGCACCTGCTCGTGCACGCGCATGCTGTCTCCGCCGCGCAGCGTAAATCGGCACTGCGGCATTTCCAGTGCAAATCCGGCTATCAGTTCGGGCATGAGATAGCTCATCGGAATCGTTGAGGCGGCCAGCACCAGCTCCTGAGATGTTCTCTCCTCAAGCTCCCATGAAAGCTGGTCGCAGCTTTGAAGAATGGATTTTGCGTGAGTGTATACGCGTCGGCCCTCATCTGTCAGAATGATCCTCCGCTTTCCCGAGCGTACGATCATCGGGACACCGATATCTTTCTCCAGCGCGGAGACATGTCCGCTGATGGTTGACTGTGCCAGATATAGCTTTTCCGCTGCGGCGGTGAAGCTGCCGCACTCAACGACAGCAACAAACGCTTCCAGCTGTTTCAGATTATAATTCATACTATGACTCCAGAATGATTCTCTTGCCGCCTCTGTAAGGACGAATATTTCCGATGCGCTGTGCAGAGGGAACGCAGGTCTTCAGCTCGACAAAGAGCGCATCGGCATCTTGCGGACTAACGCAGATCACGAGACCGCCGGATGTCTGCGGGTCAAAAAGCAGATCAGCCTGCTCCAGCGGAATATTCCCCAGCGCCACAGATTCCTCCGCGAAGCTGCGGTTGCGGTACATACCGGCGGGCAGTATGCCCATCCGCGCAAACTCCAGTGCTTCGGGAATCATGTCTATGCCATTAACATCGATGTGGATTTCCACATCACTGCCCTGGGCCATCTCCATCAGATGGCCCATCATACCAAAACCGGTCACATCTGTACACGCATGCACGTCGTACTTTATCATCGCATCTCTGGCGGATCTATTGAGCGTTGTCATCAAAGTGAACGCGTATTTTTCGGTTTCTTTGCTGACCAACTGGGCTTTCATCGCGGAGGTCAGCACGCCGATGCCGACTGGCTTTGTAAGCAGCAGCACATCTCCCGGTCTCGCACCGGAATTCGTCAGCACCTTATTAGGATGCACAAATCCGGTCACTGCCAGTCCATATTTCGGTTCCTCGTCATAAATGCTGTGCCCGCCTGTGATCAACGCGCCCGCTTCGAACACCTTATCGTAACCGCCCCGCAAAATTTCATGAACAGTTTCTTTCGGCATGTCCTCGGGAACGGCCATGATGTTAAGCGCCAGTTTCGGCTCTCCTCCCATCGCGTATACATCGGATAATGCATTCGTCGCCGCGATGGCCCCGAATGTGTATGGGTCATCCGCAATCGGCGGGAAAAAATCGACGGTTTGCACCAGTGCCAGTTCGTCGCTGATCTTATAGACAGATGCGTCGTCACTGCGCTCGAACCCAACCAGTAGATTCGGATCATGGTGGACCTTAATATCAGACAGAAGCTGCGCCAAAACACCGGCGCCCACTTTTGCTCCGCAGCCAGCGCACTTTGCCAGCTTCGTTAATTTTATATTATCTTCCAATGCAGCACCTCCATAACATAAATGAGCTTTAAATGAGCACGAATAAAGAATAGCATAGAAACAAAGAGAACGTCAAAATAACCGATGGATTTTATCGGATATTTCAATATTTATGGCCATCCGGTTCCCGGGCGGCAGGGCTATTTTGCGGTATGCCAAAGAAAATGGATGTGCACCTTTCGAACATCAAGCCGTCTTGCTGTTTTCCGAAACAGGAATAAAAAGAGGGTAAACTCCGCTCTTCAAATATAATAGGATCCAAAGATCTTAATTTATCTTTCTCTGACAAGTAGTAGTTTGCTTGTCAGCACTGTGAATGTTTGAATTGGTCTTCACTTTTACAAGGGGCCGCTTAAGAAAAGGACAATTTGTTTTTTATTATCTGATAATTAAATTTAATAAATTCCACTGTGCATTTGAGATAATTATAAAACTTAAAACCTTTTGTCAATTAGCGGAGAGAGTGGGATTCGCTCCGTTCCCAATGGTCGCTATCACGCCATGTTCGCTTGCCTTCATCCGCCATCCGGCGGCAAGCTCACGTTCGAATCCGCCCTATGCCAAAATAAAAGGCACACCTGACGGTGCACCTTTTTATTTTGGTCAGACTGTCCAAAAACCTACTCCAATATATGGTATAATAAAGAAAAACGTATAGAGGATAAACATGGACTATATCAAAGGACAGAGCCGTATGCAGACCACCATGCTGCCGGATTGTGTCGATGATCTGATTGACCAAGATAGCCCTGTGCGGGTGATTGACGCCTTTGTGGATGGACTGGATATGACACAAGCCGGATTTGCAAAAGCAAACCTGAATGAAACAGGCAGACCCCCATACGACCCTCGCGACCTTCTCAAGCTGTACATCTACG
>JAEYKW010000006.1 GCA_023408075.1 Bacillota bacterium
CTATCGGATTGGTGACTTTTTGTATAACCTCTGTCGCGCACCCGCATAGCGGGTGGTTTATTGTTTCGCATGGCTCATTTCTCTTCCGAGAAACTCGCTTCATGCTCAACAGGCTAAAGCCCATAAAAAAAATGTCAATATCCTATTGACACTTATATCGTCCGCCGATATAATTTATATCGTTAGGCGATATAGCGCATAACGTTATATCATGAGCCGTTATAACAAAGGAGGAATCTAATGGCTGAAAGCTTTGGGGCGCTGACGGAAGCCGTCTACTATATACTTCTCTCTCTGTTTGAGCCACTGCACGGCTATGGCATTATGCAAAATGTCAAGGTGCTGAGCTGCGGCCGCGTATCAATGGGAGCCGGGACTTTGTATGGTGCCGTCAGCACGCTGGTGGAAAAGGGATGGATCAAGCCGCTGGAAAATGCAAACGATGAACGAAAAAAAGAATATATCATTACGGACGCGGGGAAAAGAATTGTCGGAGTCGAATTGGATCGGCTTGAGGAGCTTATACAAAACGGGCGTCGCATTTTGGGAGGAAATCTGTCATGAAACATATTATCCGCAAGCCCTATTGGAATTGGGAGAAGGAGGAAAAGTGGCTAAATGAAATGAGTGCAAAGGGTCTGGCTTTGGTGGACTATTCATGGTGCCGATATGTGTTTGAAGAAGCGATGCCCGGTGAATACATTTACCGCATCGAATTGCTTGATTATTGGGCAACCAACCCGGCGGGCCAAAAGTATATCCGCTTTGTTGAGGGAACCGGCGCAGAGTTCGTCTCGTCTTATATGAGATGGGTATATTTCCGCAGGAAATCCGCTGACGGACCGTTTACGCTGCATTCCGATATTCCTTCTCAAATCGCGCATAACAAGAGAGTGCGTGGGTTTTGGTTCGGCTTTACCATACTGGAACTCGGCATCGGCCTCATGAACATTCTTATTGGTATTTGGCAGCCGTTCAGTCCGCTCAACTTTATACTCGGATTGCTGTTGTTTTTAGCCGGTTGTGCGTTTGGCTCCTGGGTCATACAGATTACGCGTAAAATCAGAAGGCTCAAAAAAGAACTGCTTATTCATGAGGGGTAACGAAAAGTACAGAACAATATGCACAAAGGGGCTGTCCAGAAACGATCTATGAAAATTGGGGGTGGACAGCCTTATTCATGTCCAAATGGGAGAAAATGTGGATAAATTCGATAAACAGCAACCAAGAAGACCACTGATTCCCGGCTTAATTGACCATTCACTTGGGCTGATTTTCCGTTATTATGCAGCCAAGACGGGTAAGCCATCATGGCTCACCCGCCCAAAAAATTTCTGCTTTTTGTTACGCTCTTTCGCGTTTACACAAAATCGGGGATACACCCTGTCAAACCGGCGCATGGCATATCAGTCTATTCATCCGACACTTCGTGCCACCTCTTTTCCTCTTATCAGCAATCCCGGAGAGGATAATAAGGCTTAATTAATTTTTAGCAACCCAGTCTTAAGGCAATAGTCCCGGAGTCTTGCCGTTTATACAAAGAGGGCTGTCCATGTCTTCGTCCCGACAATACCGTCCACGCTAAGCCCCGCAGCCTGCTGAAACGCTTTCACCGCATCCTCTGTCTTTTGTTCGAAAACCCCATTAACAGCACCCGCAAAATAGCCCTTCCTTTCCAAAGATCGCTGAACAGCGCGTATATCATCGCCACAGGCATACGGTCTGCCGGTATTTTTAAGTGAACGTCTGTACGCGACTGCGATTTGGGCACCTCTCAGGCATTTCAGACTCCCAAACCGGTTCCATCCGGCCGCACTTAATGGCTCACGTACCACGCCACCAGCTCTTCCTTTCGTATGCACGACAGTGCCGTCGCCCATATATACGCCCACGTGATGCATCTGGTTTTTGATCAAATATTTTTTGAAAACAATATCCCCTGCAATCAATTCATCCCTGCTGATACCGCGGCATTCATGATGATAAAGCTCATTGGCACTGAAGTTGCCCGGAATCAGTCCCTCATTCAACAGAAACCTCGTCACTAATTCTGAGCAGTCTTGTGCCCCCCTTACATTAAGCGTTCCCTGTTGATTCGAGATAAAATCCACGAGCTTTTGTCTTTGTTCTGCTGACTTCTCCCATTCCTCAGAACTGACCAGCGCCGCCATATCTTTTTGCTTTATGAGTCCTACGATATATGCAACGAGTATTCCTGATGAATTTTCGTCGATCTCCTGAACTTCGTCTCCGCACGTTAATTCTCCTATCAAGCATTTACCTAAACCGTTATATATAGGAATATCCTTGGTCGCTATTTTCATCTTTTTCTCCTTTATTCATCTCACAAATACCAGTGCCCGTTTGAGATCTGTAACACCATTCACGCTTTCAGCGCGGGACAAGCCATAAGCCATTAACGATGCCGACAACATTGTGAAAACGCGGTAATCAACGCTGAAATCATGCGGATCACAACCCATCACTTTGACTGACAACGGCACGGTTAAGCCATTGTTATCCAGAGGAGCAATAACAAATCCGTTAAGCATTGATCCATCTTCACTGCGCAATTGAATCATCATTTCACTCTTACCGGTTTGGGCCGCCATCTCAAAACCACCGCTGATGTTCAATGGCCCACTGTCAACCACAAGCGTCCATTTCAACGCATTGCGGTCCAGTTTGGATTTTGTTACTGCACCATCCGCAAGCTTAGCTGTTACCACCATGCCATCTGCCAGCGATCCCGCCGATACATCATCAATCTGCCTCTTCACATCTGCGATCTGCGCGCGCACTGTCTGGCCCTGCACATTGGCAATCGCCGCGCTGCCGATATTCTCTGCACCGCTTTCTCCGGCTGCAGAATTCTCCAGTCCCGTGAGGAGCATTGTATTTATATAATCTTTCAGCTGATCTGATATACTCTGCACCTGTGCGCGAGCCTCTTCTTCGCTAACCGGAGTTGTGTGGTAATATTCCTTGTTGTTAAGACCGTTTTCAGGATTAAATCCCATTCTCGAAAAAGCCATACTTTTTACCTCATCTTTCTTTCATTGCAATAAGTAAAACGCAGCCCTGCGAATCCCACACCACGGTTTTTTTCACTGCCTGATATCCGTATCTGAATAAACGACGCCTTGCGCATATTTAGCCGAATAGAGAATGTCCTCACAAACCTTATCACATCCCAAGTAAAAACCGCCCAGTTAAACCAGTCCCATGCAAATGACATCACATCATATCTGCGGCTTTTATATACATCTTGTTTGTCACTGCCAACCGACACTATGGCTTTAATATTGCCATCCACCGCAAAGCTTGGGTATAAACTCAAGAAAGTTTTAAATTCTTCCGGGCAGCCCATATCAAAAGCCTTACTCGTGAAATATGAAAGAAAACCCTTATCAAAATCATTCTGTTCTCTTGTAAATCTCACGATACCACTATCCGAACCGTAGCAAAGGCCATCCACATCACTACAGAAAACGATGGCTCTTATGTTATCAAACCGATACCATGCGAGCCGGCGCTGGGCCTGTTCGTAGTCGGCATAATCGTAATACGGTGTCTGCTCATAATCCCACAGGTATGCATGGCCCCCCGCGCAGAGCCAATAATACCGCCCCGAATCCACCGAGCATGCTTCAGCAAGCTTATCTTCATCCAGCAACAGCGCGTTAATATTGGCCGACAAGGGCTTCACAGCATTTTCCGTCTCATTGTCTGTTGATACGAGCATATGCACGCCGCTTTTGGAATTTGCAAACACAAGCCTGTTATCGATCAGTTGTACACTGCCCGGCATATCGCACCCAATTGTGCTGTGGCATTCTGTAACGGGATAAAACACTTCTTCACCGTCAAACGAATAACCGATTTTAAATATGGATTTTTCTTTGAATATTACGAGTTCTCCGCCCATCTTGGCTGCCGCTATAACCGACTCGCTGTTCTGATCCAAATACTCTTCGCCCGTATCGGGAAAGTACCGCATACCGCCGCCCACACTCTGGCCAAGATCGCTGTGCCAATAACTTCTCGGAAAATCCGGGTTGCTCATTACAAAAACACGCGTCCCGCCATAAAGCCCCGCCGCTTCACCGCCAAACGGCACCGCCACTCGGCAGCCAGCAACCCTTGACTTATGTCCGGCCACCGTTTTATACGCTGTAATCCAAACATTGTCCATTCCCGCTGGCGGAGGCCCATATGGGCTGCTCCCGTCCGCAAAATTCACTGTTCCGTTTATGCGGTTCACAGTAAATTGAACGCCTTCAGTCAGATCAACAGTGTTTACGCTGACTGCCACCTTTCTTGCATCCAAGCCTTTTTGAGGCAAGCAATAGGCCGCGCTGTTGCCGCCGGCATTGTATTTCACAGTAAATCCGCCGCCGATCAGATTATAGGCTTCACCCTCGTCGCTGTCCGAGAGATCGGGCAATGCGTTGATCATCACGCACGGCACATATGGCGTCATAGCCGACACTTCATATTCCGATGAAATTTCCCAAATCTCGCTGCCATCAAGATAGTAAAGCATATCCCCGAACTCACAGAACACACCTTTTTGGTTTGGCAGTCCGTTTTTGATTTGCTGGACTGTGTCTCCCCGCCAGCGGTATAGACATCCGCCTGCATGGACCGCATAATAACCGTTATACAGTGATGACATCGTATGGACAGCGCCGTCCAATCCGGATACTATCAGTGTCTGCCCGTCACGTTTCATGAGAGCCCGCCCCTTAAACCACATATTGAGCATATCCGGGCTCTGGCTGTCCATGACACCGTATTCGGGATCATTCACGTTAAGCCCACCGTTTAAATCGGGCAAATTGACTTCTTTAATAATCGTTTTTTGCATATCCTTTTCCTCGTTTCATGCCACACGCACCCATATAAACACGGGTATCGACGGTTGGATGTTGTTGTGCGACGCTCCGCTGCCTGACGGCTGGTTTACTGCAGTCGCCGGGTTATTCGTTGCCGTGGCCGCACTCACGCCGAAAGGATTTGCGACTGTGGTCGAGATATTACGGTTCAGCCACGTATATGTTGAGCCGCCGCCAACATAGTCATGGAAGATCTCAGTGCAGGCGTGGCTGTGGCTATTCTGGCTATGATTGTGTGCATTTTGGCCATGCGTATGTGTCCCGTTTTGCGCTTCAGTCAACGATACTGTCTTGGTGCCCACCTTTTTCCCTGCCTTAGAAAAATCCGCATCATTTGGGTCAACCCCCACGAGGCAACACCCCTGAGCATACCTTTCCCACTGCCCACCGAGGTATTCCACCGGATTTTCTTCATATAAAGTGAGAAACAGGGATCCAACGGGAAACACCTTCAGCACGACCTCATCATTAACCCTCTGAGCAAATTCATCCAGCCGTTTTGACAATCTTAAAAACTGGTCCATCGATACCAATGTCTGTGCCATCTCTTTACCTCCGACGGTTCTTAATACATCCCGCTGAGCGATTCATATTCGTCTGCTACATCCGCTTCCGCGTGACGTATGGTCCGAATCAGCGCGCGATACATCGCGCTGTAATCGGCATACATGTCGCTATTCTTGTCCGCGAGCGCAAAACTCGCCGCCAAGCCGTACGGCATGATGCGTTCCGTGGTATCGCCGGATATCTCCAGCGTATCATCAAGGCTGTTAACTGTTCGTGTCAGCACCTTATTCTCGTAAAAAGCAAGTTCATGCTGCAGCACATCAATCAACGCCGGCGCGCGGCGCGCATATTCCGCCGCATCGGGCGACTCAGTCTGATCGATCAGTGCCATCGCAAGTTCGTATACATCTTCAACCGTCATAATCAACCTCCAAATTTTCAAGAAAAGACGGATACCATTCATATCCGTCCGGGTTTGTCAGAAAAGACACCCATGTCTTTACTATAAAAAGCATCTATTCGCGTCATTCATTCCACTGAACATGAGAAGTATGGCTGTGGCTGCGATAGGAGAATGACAATCACCAGCGCTTTCGTTTCCTGTGTCATGAATATCCCGATAAAGGGTTAGCGACAGACGACATGGCAGACAGAACCTTCTGCAAAGTGAGAACCGTACAATGAGCATCCTCTGCGCAGTGGATGCTCTCGGTATGAGTTTAAGGCAGGTATTCTTCATACCCGCCCCTCTCATCCTACAGCTGTACAGCTTCAATCGAAATGCTTTCAAGCTGCTGAGCCGTCAGCGTGCCGCCACCGACGGCTTTCAATTCCACAGCAACTGTACCACCCGAAAACCGTTTGAATCTGGCCGTATCAAACAGCGCTATATATGCCGTCTGCCCTGTCCCTACCGTCACGCTTTTATCGCCAAGCACAGCCCTCGGGCCGTCTCCCGCCTTTAATATCACCGTCACAGCCACAGTCTCGCCGGCATTGCCGACACGCAGCGCCATGCGTGCGTCCTTGCCCGGCGGCACCGTCTGTACCGCCGCTGCCGCTGCGATTTCGCTGACTGCCGAGGTGCTGACCACGCCGCCGCTCACATCAAATACACTCACATTTGCCATTTCACATCCTCCTTAAATTGCCGTTTCATCCGCGGTTGTCAGATCCACGCGGATCAGTTCGGCAGGACGGATAACCGTGCCGCCGTAAAGATGCAGCACCTTAAACGCGTCGGCAAACGTCTTTTCGGGCTTATACCGTTCGATCATCCCTGCGGGAATCTGCTCAGCGAGAGCAATGGCCTGCCGCGTAAATGCCATACAGTGATGGACTTCACCCGTCTTCTTGATCGAGTTGGACACATAAACACCAAAATTTAAATAGCTCCCCTTAAAACCCTTGCCGAAGACATCGGCGTTGCTCTGCTGAAACACAATCTTGCCGAGCACAAGCTTGGTATAAATTGCAGGCGAGATGACAAGAAAACGTTCCTCTTCAAAAGGCACATCCGCCTCAAGCAGCGCCTGTTCGGCCTCGGCCAGTGTCGAGAGAATTGTGGCAGACGTGCAGCTTGTGTTCTCAATAGCGCCGCCGGCCTGCTCGTGAAAACCGGCGAGATACTCGTCCAGTGTCTGAGCGAGCGCCTTTTTGGCTTCTCTGACTTCCACGCCGAACACCTCACCCTGCGCCTGCACCTTATTCACCCTGTCCACTTCGACATTGACGTACTTGGCCTCGGTGATGTAAAGATCCTGATTGTAGCTCGTCTTCTGCTCAAGCGTGATGTCCTCGCCGGGCGTATAATCCTTGACTGTGGGGCGTCCGACGCCCGCAATGCGCAGCACATCGCCCTTCTTGGTAATCTCGCCAAGTATGGGGCCTTTATAGGTAAGGTTTTTGAATACACAGTCTCTGCCCCTGTCCGTCATCAGCTCTTTGGCCAGAATCTCCGGCCGGAAACTTTCGTATGCCATTATGTATGATCCTTTCTATTCTTTTTGTCCCGTTAAAAATGCCCATATGCGGCTGTGATTTTTGTCCAGCTCCGCAGGACTCATCATTTTAATGCCGTCCTCAGAGATCGGCCTTGGTGCGGCCGCCCCCGTCCCGACTGCGCCGCCCATGCTGGATGCCGTATTCTGCGCGTTGGTTTGCCGCGCCAGTTCATGCTGCTGCTCCCGTCTTCTTATTCTGTCATAAGCGTCAATCAGCGGCGTGCCGGTTCTCCATGCATCCACCACCGAAACAGGCAGTGCCTGCGGGTCCACATCAGGGTGTGCCTGCAAAAACGCATCGAGCTGCTGCTCGACCGCCGTCTGCTTTTGCTGTTCTTCACCCAGCCGGTGTTTGATTGCCGCCAGCGCTTGCGCTTCGTTTAAACCGTTGCTTCTGCCAAAGTCCTTCGCTGCCGCACCGATGTCTTCATACGCCGCCAGCTGCTCCTGAGCCTTTTCGAGCCTGCCGCTCAATTTGTCATAGTTGAGCCCTTTCTGGGCATATTCCGCCGCCGCTTCGCGGGACAGCGGCAGCTCCCCCTTGTTGTAGCGCACTGTCAGAAACGCAGCATCCTGCTCAGCGCTTTGCTGCATGCCGCTTTGCGCGGCTGTAATTTCCGGCTGGTTTGCCGTATCCACGGCCTGTGGTTGGGCCATATCAAGCATCTTTTTTCTCCTTTTGTTTGTTTATTGTCGGAACCAAAAAAGACCCTCACGGGTCATTGCAGACTGTCGATAAGCCTGCTTGATTATTGCTATGCTATCTGGACATCCAATCCGCCGCGCAGCGGGGAGCGAAGAAGCAGGTACGGGGTGGACCATGATCTGTTAAGACAGATTTCCGTCCACTTCGTAGTCACTTCGCTACACTCGTTCACTACGATAGTGGAAAGACTACGCAGTGGACCAAAACCCCATTTTTAAAGCGTTTTAACACGGGATACATTCCACTTCGCAGTCACGTCTCTTCGCTCTTCAGCTGGCAGGATGGGGTTTTTCATCAAGCTTAAAGACCCTCCAGGTTTTATTCCCGCCGGACGGTTTTTCTCAAACCAATCTGACGATTCATTACGATCTCCGGGCGCGAGGGATCGCAATATTGCGATCCCCGCTTTCCATAAAGCTAACGCGCCACCATTTCAACCACCCGCAGAATCACCGAAACCAAGCCCGGCACGCCCGCGACGAGCGCAATCAACCACGCTCGCCTTGCATTTTGCTCTTTTGACGTATTGCTTTCTATTCTTTCAACCTTTTCGCCGAGTCTGCTCAGCATTTCAAAAAAGAGCCGCGCATCGCCTTCTGCGCCGGTCTTTAAATTGTCTATGCGGCCATCCGTTTCAGCCAAATCCACACGTGTCTGGTTCATCTGCTCCTCAAGCTTGCAGAGCCGTTTACCATGACGCTCTTCCAGCCTTCGCGTCTCACTTCTGAGGGCCCGCCCGATAGCGGCACACCCGTCTTTATCCCTTTCCAGCCCCATTTTCTCAAACATATCCGACAGCTGGGAACTCAGCACATCCTGTTCCGTGTCTACCACCCCCTTCCTGATCGTAGGTAGCTTAAGGCAGCAGTCACTTACTGTATTTTATGCGCTCTCGCGGCTTCCCGCCCGCCTTCGGCACATTTTTTTGCTCCGTTTGCGGGTTGTTATTTAATTCCTGCATCGCCTGAACCTCGGCCTGCTGCGCCTCAAAGCGCTTGACCTCGTCCAGCAATTCCTCACGCATCGGTATGTGCCCGTCCGGTATGCGTTCCAGATACTGCCGCAGCGAAATCTCCGACGCCTTCAGCAGGTTGTCGAGCGTCTGCACCACCTGCACCTCGCTCCACATCGTGGACGGCCCCACGTCCACCTTGAGCCGCATTGTGTACGCGTCAAGCACATCGTCGGGCAGCGGTACGAATATGCGCTGCCCCTCCTGTTCGAGCGGAATCATGCGCCCCGCGCGGTAGTACTGGCGGATAAAATCGAGCCATATCAACCCGATATCCTCCACAAAAGCATAAAACCGCTCCTGCTGAGACTGCAGCGGTACGAGCGCCGCATCCCTTGTCGCAATAAATGCGGACGTGTTGTCCGGGTTCTTTAAATTGCCGAGCGTCACATCGTTCGCACCCATCATGCGCATCGTCGTTTCGAGCGTCGCGTTGAGCCCGTTCCACGCGTCGTAGGACGCACCGGGCGGCATCATGTACTGTGCCGCTCCCGCGATATCGCCATTCACAGCCACCGCTCCCGCTACCTTGTTGCTCCACTCCCGTATGCGCGTCCTGTCGAATATCACCTTGGGAAAGCTCATCTGCATCTGGCTGAGTTGAGACAGTGCAAGAATTTTGTTGACAAAGACCTGATTGGGAATCAGACCCGTCACCTCAGCCACGCCATGGCACGAGTTTTTGCGTGTATCCCAGTTCATCAACGCAACCGGATACCGCGTGAGCCGCGTGTCCTTCGGCGGCTGAATCACCGCGTTGCGCACGCTCTTCTCGCACCAAATATGCCCGTCCTTTTTGTACATCTTGAGCAGCACATTGCACTTGCCCGCGTTCTCGAGCTCGACCTTGCCAAGATCGCCTGCGGTGTATTCATTGTCCTCATCCGCCGTGATCTCATCCGCGTTGGCGCATCCGTTCGCACGCGCCTCATCCTTCACCCTGGACAGCAGCTCGCGGAACGCGAGTATGATATACGGCTGGGTCTGTACATCCGCGCTGTTCGGATTGCCCGGGTAAAAGTTCACATTGTCGATGAGCTGTGTCGAAATATCGCCTGTCAGCGCCTGTCCTGTTTCAAGAGATGTATCCCAATAAAAATACTGCACATAATCGCCCGATATCGCGGCGGCTTTAAGCCCCTCTTTGGTCAGGTAATCCATCTTGAGCCGTTCCCAGAGCATATCGCAGTACTGCGACAGCTGCCGCGCGTAAATGCCGATATCGCCGCCGTCGCTCACGCCCTCCGCGAAGAACTTGAGCTTGAGCCGCCTGTCCGTCACCGCCGCGATCTTCCATGCCGACGCATACCGGATAAAGTTGACCACCGGCGTCGGCAGCCCTTCGTGCGGAATCCCGACCCACTGGTCTCCGGCGTAAAACCGTTCGTTAAGGTCCACCGTATGGTATAGCCCGATTCGCGCCTTGTAGTCGATGCCCTGTTCATACTCCTTCCAAATCTGCGTGCTGCTCATACACGTTCACCATATGGGTCGTAGTCAAGTATCGCCTCATATTTCTTCATAAGCGCGTCCTGCTGCGCCGCCCCGTTATCACTTGGCTCTTTTGTTCTCACAGTGCGTCCCTTCACACCGAGCCTGTACCCGATCAGTCCCGCTGCCGCGATGAACAGCCCTGCCGCCGCGCCGATCAATAGAAAATCCAATTGTCCCCCTCCTCAATTCCGTTTTTGGGTAAAAGAAAAGAGCGCGTATCCGCACTCCGTTTTACCGGGAGCCTCTGCTCCTGTCATGCTGAGTGTAGCGAAGCATCCCATGGCGTCTTCCTCTTGCATCCTTTCGCGATGACAGCCGCATTGCTTTGCTTGCCTGCTCATGGGATTAGTTAAGCTCTGCCGTTAGTCCTTCGTCCCAAAGCCCCTGCCCTGTCATGCTGAGTGTAACGAAGCATCCCATGACAACTTCCTCTTGCATCCTTTCGCGATGACAGCCGCATTGTTTTGGTTGACTGTTTATGGGATAAGTGAAACGATATGGCTATCATGCCGCCGGTTCGCGCCCGTGCATCCGCAGCCCCCACCCTGTCATGCTGAGTGTAACGAAGCATCCCATGGCGTCTTCCTCTTGCATCCTTTTACGATGGCAGCCACATTGCTTTGCTTGCCTGCTCATGGGATTAGTTAAGCTCTGCCGTTAGTCCTTCGTCCCAAAGCCCCTGCCCTGTCATGCTGAGTGTAACGAAGCATCCCTTGGCCCTTCCTCTTGCATCCTTTTGCGATGACAGCCACATTGCTTCTCTTGCCTGCTCATGGGATTAGTTAAGCTCTGCCGTTAGTCCTTCGTCCCAAAGCCCCTGCCCTGTCATGCTGAGTGTAGCGAAGCATCCCATGGCGTCTTCCTCTTGCATCCTTTTACGATGGCAGCCGCATTGCTTTGCTTGCCTGCTCATGGGATTAGTTAAGCTCTGCCGTTAGTCCTTCGTCCCAAAGCCCCTGCCCTGTCATGCTGAGTGTAGTGAAGCATCCCATGGCGTCTTCCTCTTGCATCCTTTTACGATGACAGCCACATTGCTTTGCTTGCCTGCTCATGAAGATTAGTGAAGCTGTTCAGCAGTCATGCCGCCGCATGCGCCCCATGTCTCCTTGTGGCCATTTTTCCATATTCATCTGCTCATGATCGCTCAAACTCAGCCCTCGTCCGCTTATTTCACCTGATGCATCTGATAATCCTCGTAATATATCGTTGTGCCGTCAAACTGATATGAGTGCGACCGTCCGCCGGATTGCTGGGTAAACGTGATCTCGCCGTCACCCACTTCATAGGAGCATACCACCGTGAGGTCATCGTCCACACCCTCGGTCATAATATAATCATTGCTGTACGAAGAGGACGACAGGCCGATATAAGCGGTGTAACCATCAAATATAATCACAGGGGCACCCACATCCACGAGCGATACGCCTCCGCCCGAATCCCCGTGTGCGATATATTCGCCCTCCCAGCGGCCCGAAAGCGTTTGTCCGCTCTGCGCATCGTTGACAGCACCGTTATTGACCGCCGCAATATGGGAATACGCGTTGTCCTGCCCGTTTAAAGCGGCAATCACTGCAATACCCGCCGCCAATAAAACGACCGCGCCAAACACCGCAAACACCCAGCCCGGCGCGCGTTTGTTTTTGGCCGCTGCTTTGGGCGGCTGATATGGCTTCCGCTGTGTGTACACCGGCTCACTGTAACCGGGCGGCTGCGGCGGTGCGAAGGCGGCAGGCGGAGCTGTTCGGGGCATTACCGGCGGGGCGGGCCTTTGTTTCCTCCCGTATCCCATCCGTCTCATGCACCGGCGCTTTGTCGCTGCCCATACGATTAAAAAAACAGGCACCACAGTCAGGGTTAATACAATAATAATTCCGCCTCTAACACCTGGTGCCATATCAAGCAGCGCCGTCACCAGCACCGGCAGGAACCACATCAGTAAGCCCGAAAGAAGGTAAGGCCACAGCGGGCATTCTTTCTTAATACGCTGTTTCATCTCTTTTAAATCATACGAACGGTTTCCTTCATATGCCGGGCTGACCTTATGATTTCCGCCCGATTGCGTTGGATTGCTTGATGTGTTGTCTTGAGCTGAAGCGGAGATGTTATTTGTTTGGGCGGTGCCGCATTGGCTGCAAAATATGCTTTGTTCCGGCAGCAGCTTGCCGCAGATTCGGCAATAACTCATATTATATCCTCCTCAACATCGTATATCTTCGAGAGGCCATATGTATTATATTCGCATTCCCAAATATTTTCTATATTTATATTTTTTAATCAAACGCATCTCCGTTCTGCATACAAAAAAAGCGCGATAGCTGCGCTCCAATACCGTTATGGACAAATGATTCGGATAGCCAACGGCTGCACTGTTCGCCCTGTACCGCCGTCACATTTTGAGTCCTTTTTCATATCATATGGCATGAATGCAAGGGGGCTAATTCTATGCGGAGCACAGATCACGGCATACTGAATGGCTGGAATATCAACGCGCATTTCATCGCGCCCAACCCGTCGACGGCACTGACGCCGCACTCCGTCAGTCCTTTCCTACACCCGTCGGTCTATTTAGGCCCGTTCTCCAGCGTCATCGGCGATGTCACGGTGGAGGAAAATGTGTTCATCGCACCCAATGTCAGCGTCCGTGCCGACGAGGGCACACCGTTTTATATCGGCGCGTTCTCCAACCTGCAGGACGGCGTGATTCTGCATGGTCTTGCGCATGGACGCGTGACCGCAGGCGGCAGAGACTATTCCATATATATCGGAGACCATGTCTCCTGCGCACACGGCTGCATCATCCACGGGCCTTGCAAACTCGGCAGCCACGTGTTTGTGGGGTTCCACGCCATCGTATTCAACGCCATTGTGGATGACGGCTGCTACATATCTATGGGCGCGCTCATCACGGGCGGCGTTCACCTTGCATACAGCCGCTTTGTGCCGCCCGGCGCCATTATCGACACACAGCAAAAAGCCGACGAACTCGGGCGCGTTCCCCAATCTCAGGTTGAATTCGCGCATGAGGTGCTGGAGGTCAACAAAGCGTTTCCCTCCTCTTATTCGCTGTCATTCGGCAGCACGCGGTGCAGCTGCGGCCTCGCGTGCGATGCCGTGCTGAACGGCAAACCGCCTACGGGCGTATGCTCTGAGGAAACCTGAACACGTTGCACGGGTCATAAAGCTGCTTCACCCGCCGCAGCACCGGCACATTGCCTCCCCAATATGCGCGCTCATAACCCTTTAGGCCGCTGTACGGGAAGTTCACAAACGAGCCTGTCGTCACGGTTTTCAAATATGCAAACCGGCTGTCCACCCATTCCGAATTGATCCGCGCAAACTCATCCTGCGTCCATACGGATTGCACAAGCAGTATATACCGCGCGTTCCGGTAATAGAACGCCGTCGCGTTCGGGCACACATCCGCCACGCGCCCGCCCAGCGCATAGAGTGACAACGAGGCATAGACCGACCCTTCGGGATAATCACGCATCAGCGCGACCAGACGGTTAATCTCCGGCGATTCCAGCGGTCTCACCACAAACCGACCGGTCGATTTGAATTTCTCAGATTCGGGATAGACCGCTCCGATCTGCCGGATCGCATCGTAAAACGTCGTCTGCTCAAAACTCGCTTCACATCCGGGCAAATCAGAAAGCTGGGCCACCGCTTCTTCAGCCTCCTCCGCTGTGCCGTAAAATATACCGCGGCTGTACACGGCATAGCCTTCGTCCTCTGCGTGGTAAACGCTCGCCTGCAGCGTTATGCGCCTGTCTGCGGTGCTGAGCCAATCCTGCCATGTGCCGATAAAGCGGGCTTGAGCCGCCGCATCCGTATCCGGATAGTAAAGCTGCACATACGTCACATATTCCACCTTCGGCGGCAGACGGAATACCGTCCTCACAGCCGCGCCGAAATTGCCATCCCCTGCGCCGCGCAATGCCCAGAACAGCGCGGAGTTCCGGCTGCGGCTTGCTGTTATCAGCCGCCCGTCGGCGTTCACGAGTTCCACCGCTTCGAGGTTATCGCACCCGAGGCCGAGCAGCCTGCACGAAAGCCCCCAGCCGCCGCCCATCGCGTACCCGGCCACGCCCACGGTGGGGCAGGTGCCGCCCGCAAACGGATACCCCTCGGGCGATACCGCATCATACACGATGCCGTTGTTCACGCCGCCCTGCGCCGTCACATAGCCATTGCCCATGTCCACGTCCGTCATGGGGCTTAAATCAACCACGAGCACGCCGCTTCCCGTAGAAAACCCCGCATAATTGTGGCGTCTGCTTCTGATGCGGAAGGGCACGCGGTGTTGCCGCGCCCAAATCACCGCATTGCCGACGTCACGCGCCGACTCACAGAACACGATCGCCCCGGGGAATTTATTGATTGCCCGGTTCCACATCAACCGGGCGTCAAGGTATTCCGGGTCATTCGGTGTCACCACCGTTCCCGTCAAACCATGCATTGAAATCACATTATCACCTTCCTGAAAAAATGATGGTATCTGCGTTTAAGTTCATTGTTTCACTATATAGTTTATGTGACGGGATACATGGTGTGAGATATGGCAATGGTATAAAAAGAGCGCCGCAGCGCTTTTATGATACAATTCGGCTTGTTACACGTTGATCTATTTTATGATACCTATAGCGACAATTCCGTCCTCGAAATCAGCTGCGGTACAAGTCATCGCCAATGGACGATCAAGGCAACAGAATAAATAATATCTTCAAAAAAAGCCCGCAGATGCGAGCTTTTTTCTGTCTAAAATGTGCCGGTGTACGTCACCACGTCCATTTTTCGCTGGGGTACTGGTGCGTCTTCCTTCGCCTTATAGCCGAACACCGCCGCCTGCTGCGGCAGCAATCCTTCGGGCACACCGAGCCTGCTCATCAGCTCATCGTCTTTAAATAGCAGATGAACAAAGCCCATCCAGCACGAGCCGATCCCAAGGCTATGCGCCGCCAGCATCATATTCTCCATCGCCGCCGTGCAGTCCACATCGCCGGAAGCGGATTCTGCCTGCGTCGATACGATAATCAGCGCGGGCGCTTTGTGCGTCACGTCCAAATCGGAATTGCTTCCCATTTTACTGATCCACTCCACCGGCACCTGCGTCATCGCCTGCTTCGTCTTTGTGTTCACTTCTTCGAGCAGTGCTCTGTCCTGCACCACGGAAAAATGCCACGGCTGCTGGTTGCACCCGGTCGGTGCGTAAATCCCCGCCTCCACAATCGTCTGTAATTCCTCTTTCTTAAGCAGCTCGCTTTGGTAGGCGCGCACACTCCGTCTGCTTTTAATCACATCTAATATCTCGTTCATATCAAACCTCCAAGTCATCATGAATCAATTATACGGCTTTGATTTTTAATTGAATACCATAATTTTATAATTTTTTGTTAACTCTGCTTTGCAAATGTCCCTGTAACAGAAAAGGCTGGCGCAACCGCCAGCCCCACGTCTTCATGGTAAAGGCTCCCTCAATGTGCAACTGTAATAATGCCCGGTAAATCTTCTTGTTTACTTTTCTTCCGCCGTCAAAGCAGCGCTGGCAATGGGCGCATGATTCTTCTGTTTGATCAGCGAAGCCGTCATGGACCCGAGCGCCACCACCGCAGCCGCGATAAACGTCCAATGCATGGCGCTCAAAAACACGTTGCTTTGCAACAAGTCGCCTGTCTGCCCCTGCGCCGAGAGAGCGGCTCTCGCATCGCTCTGAAACGACGAGAATAGCGCGCCCGATACCGCCACACCCAGGCACATGCCGATGTTGCGCATTGTCGCAAGCGTTCCCGAAGCCGTTCCGCGGTTCGTCAGAGGCACACTGCCCATAATCGTGCTGTTGTTGGGTGTTTGGAACATCCCAAAGCCGAGGCCGGTCACTATCATAGCCCCTATCATATAGAGTATTGCGGAATCGGCCTGCAGAAAGCTCAGCATAAAAAGACCGCACGACATCATAAACGCGCCAAATGCGCTGATATACTTGCTGCCCACCCTGTCGGAGATGCTGCCGCTGATCGGCGCAATGCACATCGTCGCAATCGGCATCGGCAAATAGATAAGCCCGCTCGTCATGGCCGAGAATCCGCGCAGATTCTCAAGATAGAATGGCGCAAGAAACACCATGATAAACTGCGCCATATAGATGAGTACAGCGGCGGCGTTGCTGGCTGCAAACGTCCGGTTTTTAAAAAAGCGGACATTGAGCATCGGATGCTTGCGCTTCAGTTCATACAGCACGAATACCACGACGAGCAGCAGCCCCGCTGCAATCGGCGAAAAGAACAGCGCCGGCGGAACCTCATAATCACCCGATAAGCTGAGTGGCATCAGTATCAGCAGCAGCGCGAAGAATATCATCACGCTGCCCGCAATGTCAAAAGGAGCGGCGGTTTTTTTCTCGTCCTTGGGAACATTTTTGCGCACGAGCAGCAGCCCGATGACGCCGATCGGAATATTGATAAAGAAAATGCTCTGCCAGCCCAGCAGTGTCGAGAGCATGCCGCCCACCACCGGCCCGGCGCTGAGGCCCAGTGCCACCGCAATGGACGTCACGCTGAGCGCTCTGCCTCTGCGCTCGGGAGGGACGGCACTCGTGATGATTGCCGGTCCCGTCGAGAACAGCATGCCCGCGCCGATGGCCTGAATCACGCGGCACGCAATCAGCATGCCGATATGGAACGACAGCCCGCACAGCAGCGATCCCGCGGTAAAGATGACGAACCCGGTCATATAAACCTTTTTATGCCCGTACATGTCCGCAATGCGCCCGTACGTCAGCAGCAGGCTGCTCACCACAAGCAGATACGCCGTCACGATCCATCCCACCATTGAAAGCGATATTCCGAAATCGGCCCTGATGATCGGCATGGCCAAATTCACCACGCCCGAGTCGAGCGATGACATAAATGTGCCGACACCGACCGACAGCATAATGGCCTTTGTTTTTTTATCCATGGTCTTTCCCCTCTGCAAATTTGAAACTTTTATGAGTATTTACTCACTTTTTATTATCATATTCCGGCCATCTTTTTTTGTCAATAAGAAATGTGAGCTTTTGCTCATTATTTGTATTGACTTTGCGAATATCTGATTCTAGAATAAGGTTTAAGGAGTTGATGAGATGTGAAGCAGCCGATAAAACCGGCAGCGCCGAAAAAGCCAAAAAAGCCTCAAGCGCCGCGCAAGCCCCAGCAGACGCGCAGCATACAAACAAAAGAGAAAATCCTCGATGCCGCGCTCGCGCTGTTCTGCGAAAAAGGCTACTACAAAACAACCACCAACGAGATCGCCCAACGGGCAGGCGTATCCATCGGCAGTCTCTATTCATATTTCAAAGACAAAGATACGGTTTTTCTTGAGATACTCGAAAAATACCATCAGAAATTCAACGATGCCAAAAGCGGCCTTTTAAGCAATACCTCGCTCATGCGAGCCGACATCAAGCAGTGGCTCAGAGCGCTTATTGATATTTTGGTCAAGGTGCACGAAGAATCGCGAGAGCTCAACCGCGAGCTCACCGTGCTGTCTTTTTATAATCCGCACGTGGCCGAGATTCTTGATCAGAACATACAAAGAACAATGAAGTCTTCCATCGGCTATTTTCTTTCGCTGCAGGAGAACCTCAAAATCAAAGATATCGAAGCGGCGGCGGTAGCGTCGTTCGATCTCATTTCGGCCACGGTTGACCGCATCGTGTTCGGCAAATGCGAAATTGACCGCAGCCGTCTCATCGACGCGGTTGTCGATATGCTGTATAAGTACTATATGGAATAGTACCCATCCGCTGCTTCTATGATCATTCAGAGCTAATCTGTGTATTTTTTCATGCGAGCATAACATGGCATCGCTATATGGAGGCTCTCACCCGTATTCATCACATCAATGAACATTTGTTTCATCTCATTAGGCGAATGCTTGATATGATTTTCAATCATTAGCTGACTCTCGTCAGTGCTGTACATCTTTTGAAGCACCGGAGCCAAACACCACATCGGAAAATAATAAAGAACCTGAGGATATATCCTCCATACCTTTAGTCCAAGCGCTGAACACACTTTAAATCTTTCACGAATCATCTTAACGGAATGCCGTATATACGCTTTCCCCGATACATAGTTTTTAGCCGCTCCTGCTTCCATAACCCCAGCTATCAGCCCATTGGCTTCCGCATAATGACTCAGCAGCCATGCCGCAATATTTTTGCTGATGTATGGATTCAAATCGGCCCGTGCCATTATTTCGCTGATTTGATTGACTTGCCCGGCAGCACAGCCATTCTTCACTCCGAGCATGGTATGGGCATTTTTGCTGCCGAAAATCGTGCATGTGACGGTATTTCCTTGTTTTCCCCCGCCTGCGATATGGGCTTGGCCATATACGATATTCGCATCCGCCAGCTTTTCTTCAATCAGTTGAATATGGTTCATCCAAAGGTTTTGCAGAAACAATATCGTCGTATCCGTTTTGGCCAGCAAAGGCAGCACGGAACTGATTTGATTGACTTTTACCGGAACGATAATCAAATCATAACGCCCCTCATTTTCTATTTCTTCTTCTGTTCGGGGCTTATACAGAATTTCAGTCTGAGACTTTCTATTATTTCTCGTATCCAGACAACGAATGATTATCCCGTCGGCATCAATCTCTGCTTTATTTCCTTTGCGAACAAAATGAGTGACGGTGCATCCTGTTTGCGAAAGCTGCCACCCATACACACAGCCGATAACGCCCGTCCCGACTATAAGTATTTTCTTCATATCTCTTTCCTCTGCGCCAACCCGTCCAGCATCAAGTTGAAGCCGGACAGGAATTCCTCATCCATGTTTCGCTGTACAAATTCAATTTCAACCGCTTGCGGGTATCTTTTTGTCTGATGCAAATAATCGATTTCCCGGGTCTTTAAATCCGTCAGATTCGTCACGCTCATTCCTGCATGGCCGATAATATAGGAAATCATAATATGCATGAATGAATATGCCTCAAAATCGGACATGTCGAGTACTTTAAGTATTGATATCAGCTTTTCCGTCTGCTCCCGCCCCTTGTCCGTCAGCGGCGAATGCGCAGAAAGAATCGGTATCACATTCGGATGACGCAGCAAGACCTTGCGAAACGCCATGGCCGCTTGACGCAAATCCTCTTTCCAATCGTCTGATGGTTGAGAAAGCTCCACCTCACATACAACGATTTCTACAATGCCATACAACAATTCTTCTTTGTTTTTAATGTGATTGTAGAGAGACATCGCCTGAACGTTTAGTCTTCCTGCAAGGTTTCTCATGCTTAGCTCGTCCAACCCTTTTTCATCTACGATAGCCAGGGCTGTGTCAAGTATCTCTTTTCTGCTTAATTTCGAACGTCTCGGACTCATATTTTTTTCTCCGATTTATAAACTTACAGTGTATGTTTATATAATAGCACTCCCATTCAATTTGTCAATAAAAAATATATATTATGCAATAATGCTGTATCACTTGATATACATCCGTTATGTGCCATGTGTTGTCTTCTTTTTACATTGATGATATAGTTCAATAAAAAGAAGAAGGTTAATTGTATGAACAGGAATAAAATCGCCATTATCGCCACAGCCGTCATCATCGTCGCCGTTGGCATCGGCGTTGCCATTATGATGAGCTCAAGCAGTCAGCCCGCCACATATGAGCTCAAAGACGGAAACCTCGTCATCGGAGGAATGTTCGGCACATCCGTTCCGCTTGCCGACATTACGTCGCTGGAGCTCACCGATTCCGCTCCGGATATCAAGACCAGAACCAACGGAGCCAGCCTTGGCAGCATGCACAAGGGTGAATACCTGCTCTCGGACGACAGCAAAGCGCGCCTTTATATCGACGCCAAAACGCCCCCGTTCATCCGCTTTATACAGAATGAAACGGTGTTTTATATCAATCTGGATTCCGCGGAAACCACGCAAAGCTTCTTTGCCGAGTTGGAAGCCGCTGTCGGCTGAACGTAGTAAATTGATTGCCTTGAATGAGAACAATATTCGGAGGGCTTATGGAACGTGGAAATGTGCCCATAACAGGACGCCGTATCGCTGCTTTTCTGGTTGATCGAAGCCATAGTGATGTATAAAAGTTTATATGGTAGAAGGATTGGCGATAGATTGGGACATACGGTGCTCATATCCGCCCATAAGCCATGTTTGATTGATTTGCTAAAATTATAAAACGCGAGATAAAAAACAAGCATTGCAAAGCGCAGTGCTTGTTTTGTTTGTATAAAGAATAGGCTTTCGCTCAGCTGCTGGCGCTGCTGTAGCGGCGCACCGCCACCTTCCAGAAAAGCCTCGTCGCCGTAAAGCTCACCACCGGCGCGACCACACCCCAAACCGCGTACAGCGGCTCCATCCTGCCCATGATAAAAAGCGTCGGAAAGTTGACGATCACGAATATCGGCAACACATAGATGCCGATACGCTGCACCATCTTGCTGTATATAGTCATCGGCATGTTGTTGAAGTCCCAGAACGCGCCCGTGGCGTTTGCCACCGCGTCGGCCTTCACAAACCAGAAAGACGTGATCACGGGGAACAGCAGCAGCGAGTAGCTCACGATCACGCTGCTCAGCATGAGCCCCAAAAAACCGATCAAACCGAATATATCGATGCCGATATTGAGCCGCGTCATGCCCACAATCACCATGATACTGCCGGGAATGATGTCCGTCACAAAAAGCGAGAGCTCGCTGCGGCTCAGCGTCGCGATAAACTGCAGCGAGACCGGCTTGACGATGTAAAAGTCGAGCGTTCCTTTGCGGATATGCTCACCGAGTATATAGTGGTTCATCAGCATGAACCCCGCGCAAAAAGCCGTCATGATGATAAACATACCCACATAGATCAGTATCTCATCGGGATTCAGGCCGCTCACATTGAGGCCCGACTGATAGATCACGATCACGTACATGAGCTTGACCGCAAGATAGCCGACCTCCATGGCCACGCCCGTAAAGAAATTTACCCGGTATTCCAGCTGCGTGATGAGGCCGTTTTTTAAAAACAGCCACCAAATGAATATATGCTTGCGTATCTCTTTGAGTAATGTCTTCATGCTTAACCCCCCGCCGCCGTGTAGCGCTTGAGCCCGATGCGCCATAACGCTGCCGCCAGAAGCCTCATCGCCACAATCCACAGCCCCATCGCGAGCAGCCCCGGCACAATCTGCTCCGCCGTAAGCCTCCCGCAAATCACATCCACCGGGAAATTGACGGTGTAGCGAAACGGCATCCAATTGAGCACCGCCACCACATTCGGGCCCAGCACATCGAGCGGAAAAATGCCGCCGCTCGCCGCGATGAATACGATGCGCACCGCTTCAAAGAAAAACCCGATCTCGGTCAGCCAAAAGGCGAGCATCCCCACGCAAAAGAATATGATGTAATTGAGCAGGCAGGCCAGCACGAGCACTGCCAGAAACAGCAATATACCGGCCAGCGTCACCACCGCGCCGAAAATGCTGTTGATAATGGCCGCAGCGGCGCCGAGCAGCACAAGCACAAAAACCGACATCACGATCTTGCTGCCGAAAAAGCTCGTCAGATAGAAATTGAAATACCCGATCGGGCGCACGATGAACTTGTCGAGCCCGCCGTTTTTCACATCGATGTTGATTTCATACTCAAAGCCGGTGCGCAAAAACTGCTGAACGATGTTCGCAAAAACCGTGTACGTGACCATCTGGGCATACGTATACCCGAACAGCATGCCGCCCTCTGTGGATCGGTACAGGCTGCTCCAAAGAAAAAACTGAATGAGTATCGGCCATACGGCGCTGAACAGACTGAGCACGAACGCCCCACGGTACTCGAGCGCGTTTTGCATACCGAGCTGGAGCGACCGGCGGTATTTGAATATCGGTATCAACTGTCCTGCTCCTTTCGGTACAGCCGCATGATGCCCTCTTCAATCGGAATATCCTCTATAGTGAAGTCCACCACCGACAGCGTGTCGAGTATGCCTTGCAGCGTATGCTTTAAATCCTGTTTGTTGACTTCAATCAGCGCGTTGTAGCCGTCGAAGCTTTTCACCTCGCCGTACCGCTCGATATCGGCTGCCTGCGTTTGCGACGGCAATTGCAGCTTGATCTGCTTTTTCTCGCTGAACAGCTCGTTCACCTTTGCCAGCTCACCGTCGAAAATGATGTTCCCCTCGTTGATGATGACCGACCGTTTGCAGAGGTTCTCAATGTCGTTCATGTAATGGCTGGTCAGCAGCACGGTGGTTTTGCTCTGCTCGTTATAGTATTTAATAAAAGCCTGTATCTTC
Source organism: Bacillota bacterium (assembly GCA_023408075.1). Taxonomy (GTDB): domain Bacteria; phylum Bacillota; class Clostridia; order Christensenellales; family SZUA-584; genus SZUA-584. Next base: position 22,907 of record JAEYKW010000006.1, read on the forward strand.
TTTTGGGATATCAAATCAAGGCCGATCGTCGGCTCATCAAGAAACATCACGCGCGGGCGGTGAATCAGCGCGGCGATCAGTTCCATCTTCATGCGTTCGCCGAGCGACAGACGCCGCACCTGAACGTTGAGCAGGTCCTTGGCGTCCAGCAGTTCGGTCAATTCCGCTATTGTGGCTTTGAATTCCTTTTCATTCAGCTCATAGATATAGCGGTTAAGCAAAAACGCTTCGTTGGCGGGCAGATCCCAAAACAGCTGGCTTTTCTGCCCCATCACGATTGCGATCTGCCTTTTGAATTCCTTTCTGCGCTCCCAGGGCGTATACCCGAGAACGCTCGCCGTCCCGCTTGTCGGGAAAAGGATGCCGGACAGCATTTTGAGCGTCGTCGTCTTCCCCGATCCGTTAGGCCCCAAAAAGCCGATCATTTCGCCCGCTTCCACGTCAAAGCACACGCTTTTCACGGCTTCCTTGATAAGCTTTTGTCTGTGGAACACATTCTTGACCGAGCTTTTGAGCCCGGCTTCTTTTTTGTAGTACGTGAACGAACGGGTCAGGTTCTCAACATGAATAACTGGCATTATTATCTCCTTGAAAAGGCTTTAAAGATATTTTATATCACAAACTATATATAATGGCAAGTATAACCAACCATTTACATGACATCTTTTTCAAGAAATTTGCCCATCAACAGCGCAAGCAGTTGGCATCGCTGCGGATTGAATTTCTTTCTTCAAAGCGAAAAGCATTGGAGCCTTATCACAAATGAGCCGCTATGTTGGGAATGACAAGAGTGATTTCCCAACAATCCGACATCAATAAAACTTGTGAATTTTCAGACTAAAGTACACAAAAAAACACCTGCTGAATGGCAGGCGTTTACAGTGTCAAAAAAATCTCTTACCGAGGCCCCCTCTGACGACGACACTTCAGGGTGAATCGGGAGCTGTCACCGATAGGTGACTGGGAGAGAGAAAATGGTTTAATGTCGGTCAAACGTTGTGAGTATATCGGGCGTCGGGCATGAGCAGGCGTCCGTCCTTATGCTAGCTCTTCACGATCTCAAAGTTTGTTTGAACCCTCACGTTGTCCTTTATCATCGCCATAACGGGGCATATGCTCTCCTCCGCCGATATGATGATCTTTTGCATCGTCTCTTCATCCATATCAGCCGAGCCCACACGCGCGTTGAGCGTAATAGAATCAAAACAGAGCGGGTGCTGCTCCCTGCGTATTCCCTCAGCGCCGACGGTCAGCGTTTTCACTTCTTTGTTCATCGTTTTGGCAAGATACGTGATCGTGCCGCCAAGGCAAGCTGCGAGGCTCACCAGAAAAAGCTGCAGCGGCATAAAGCCCTGTCCGTCGCCATGCGGCGGAATATAATCGGTCATTACCCTATGCCCGCCGGATTGACCCTCAAACATCATCCGTCCGTTTTTGAGCTCGACGGAAGCCTCCAATGCATGCGCCATAAAAACCCTCCTTCATGTATGCGATTGATCATTCAAGCCCGCACTTGACCAGCAGCCTTTCGTTGCCGTGATTGGTGCATGTCAGCAGCGTCAGTACATGGCTGTCCCCGTCGGCATCCAGCGCCTGCGTATCATCCGGCTTGATTACCTGTTTGTCCGTGACCGTGTAGCGGAATAAAGAGCCATCCGGCATGCTCAGCGTCACTTCGTCACCGGCCTTAAGCTCATCGAGCCGCCCGAAATGCGCGCCGTTTGCGAAATTGTGTCCGGTAATCACAAGGTTGCCCGGCTCTCCCGGCATCGGCCCCTGATAATAGCACACCGAAACCTTGAGCGCGTCGTCATCCGTATAAGCGATGACGGGCAGCTCCGCTTCGATCTTGGGAATCTCGAGTTTGCCCATCACCTGATACCCGTCAATGGTGACCGGCTCTGCATCGGGCTTCGTCGTCTGTTCAGGCGCTGCGGATGCTTCGGCTGAAACCGCAGGCTCAGCCGAAACGGTATCGTCATATGCGGCCATGAGCGCCTGTGCATGATTTGCCGCCGTTACACCTTCATTAAATAGGCACACGGCCACCACGACGGCCGCAACAATCAGCGCGCCCGCCGTCAGCAGCAGCGCACGCGACGCTTTTCCCGCCCAGAGCGTACCAAAGAATGACCCTACCGCATTCAAAAATCGTTTCACCCTTGGCATCCCCCTACGACTTTAAACCCGCGTCCTCGAAATTTTTCGGGTCGATCGTTCTTTTCTTCGCTTCAATCTCTTTGATCATCTCCACGATCCGCGCATTAACCGGCGTCGCCACGCCAAGCTCCGCGCCCTTTTTGGCAATATAGCCGTTGTAATAATCCACCTCTGTCGGCTTGCCGCGCTGCAGGCTCTGCAGGCTCGACGATTTGAGTCGGCGGTATTTGAAACCGATAATACGGATCAGTACGTCGCGCCGCAAATCGGCCAGCGCCCCTTCCCCTTGGATGAGGTTGTAATAATCAAGCTTGCCGCCGTACGGCTCCACTTTGAGGGCCATCGCGTTCGCGACGGCCACCGCCTCGCGGATGATCGACACGAATATCTTGCGTGCCTGCTTATATGTCATGATCTTCCCGAGGTTCAAGCCGCACAGCACGCCGAGAGACGTGATGCACGAATTGACGATCATTTTGGAATACAGGTCCGCAATAATGTTGGCAGATATGCGCGTCGGCAGCATATGATCAAACACGTCTTTGAGCCCCGTCAGATCCTTTTCCGGCAGCTGACCGCCGATCACAAAATCACCTTCGGAGGTCATGTTGAGCGTCCCGTCGCTCATCATCGTTGAGCCCCAGCCGATCACGCAGCCCACGCTTCGCGCCGCGCCCACGATATCGCCGAGCGCTTCCACACAGATGCCGTTCTGCATCGACACCACGAGCGAATCGTCCTTCAAAAAGGGCAGCACCCGCCGCGCCGCGTCCGGCATGTCGTATGCCTTGGTTACGATCATGACGATATCCTTTTTCCCTGAAAGCTGCTCCACATCGGCCACAGCCTTCACCTTCATATAATGATCGCCGCGCACGCCTATGATATGCAGCCCTTCAACTACCGCCTGCTCGGCCTTTTCCTTGTATTTAACAACGAGCTCCACATCAAAGCCCGCTTTGCTTAAATAAGCCGCCGTGATACCGCCTATCGCACCGCCGCCGATTACGGCGATCGTTTTATCCGTCATTGTCGCCTCCTTATGCCCTATCCGTATCGTATGTATGATCTACCGCACATTATATCATGATTGTGCGCTGCTTCCACCACATATTTTCCAGCTTTATGCCCTGTCGGGCTTGCTCAGTCCTGCAAGCTGTCCGGCCATTGCCCCGACGCGTCGTAGCCCTGCGCCAGCCGGTGCGCGTCCGCCGTGATGCGCGCGTCAAAGCCCATAAACTCAAGCAGCTTTATCGCGTTGCGCGTTCTTGTCGGCCCCGGCTTTACCTTGTAGTCGAAAACGATTCCCTCATCCGTCACCGTCTCTTCAAAGTGGACATTGTCATAGCCGTCTTTAAGCATGCGCGTCAGTTCAATATCGTGCGTGGCCGCCACACAAAGGCAGTCCCGGCTTTCGAAAAACTTGAGCACTGCGGCGGATGCCGCAATGCGCTCCGCCGTGTTGGTGCCTTTAAGAATTTCATCGATAAAACAGATAAAGAATATATTTTTGTCGAGAATGCGCCGCAGCGATTTAATTTCGGTCACAAAGTAGCTTTCACCCGCCGTCACGTTGTCGCGCACCGCCATCGACGAGATCACGAGCGCGCGCCGCATCTCAAACCGCCGCGCAAGGCAGGTGTTCACCGTCTGTGCGAGTATCGCGCTCACCGCCGCCGCTTTGATGAACGTGGATTTGCCCGACGCGTTGGACCCCGATACAAGGCAGCCGCGCGTGAGTGTCAGCGAATTGTCCACGGGTTTTTTAATGAGTGGATGAAAGAGAGCATCCATATCCAGACGGCTGTCCGCAACGAATTCGGGCAGACAGAAGTACTCAAGGCTTTTCCGGTATGACAATACGGCGATCATCGCGTCGAGCTCGCCCATACTGCGGTAAAGGCTGCGAAAAGCCTCAATGTTTTCATCAACCGCCCTGATCACTCGGTTGTAGCCGCGAATGTTGCTGAGTGTGATGATGCGCACATATTCTGCGAGAAAATCAAAATCCGAGACTTTTTCCTTCGTTAAACCGGACAGCTTTCCGCCCAAATGCTTAAACGCCATATATCCATCCAACGTATTGCGCCCAAGCGGATGGTCATCCAGTGCATGTGACCCCGCTATCTTGCCTGCGCACCAAAGCATCGCGGAAAACTGCTTGACTCCCACAAGCTCCGTCTCAAAGCGCTTGGATATACGGTAATGGATGACGCCGTTGGCAATCAGCGACAGGATCAGCAGCGTCACACCGGCATAGACACTTAAGAATATCGCACCAACGAACAGTACCGGCAGGGCTGTCATCACTCTGTAAATCCAAGGCTTATTCACACGCTTTTCGGATATCCCATAACAAAACGAAGCCAGTGCGTTGCCGGGCGGACGGCCCATTTTTGCAAGAATCACCTGCAGCTTCAGCCGCGTATCAGGCTCGGCGTCCAGCAGCTTTATAAGTCTTTCACGCTCGACTAGCTTTTCACCGTCAAAACAGGGCTCATGCAGCAGCGCATACAGCATCGATGCACCCACGCCGGACTGGCAGGCGTCCATCGTTTGAAACACCTTGTCCATATCAAGATCGTCCCACGTCATGGCGTCAATATAATGCTCAGGTGCATCGGCCTTTAGGCGCTTGTCCCAATACGCCGCAATTTGAGAGATTTCATCGTTTGGCTCAGGCCGCTTGCCGAACTGCTCCTCAATTCTTAGCTTCAGCTTCGCATCGCCGCGAATTGACGAGTAAATAATACCGGCCACCAGCGCCACCCCAAGAAAAACCGCAAGCCACTCTTGACCCATAACTTCCCCTTTTTCATCCAATATTTCCTACATTATAACGCCGCCGATAGTCTCCCGCAATGTTTGGGCCATGATAAAATAAAAGCCTCCTTTTGAAAAGGAGGTAGCACGCGGGCGTGACGCTGACTTGCGGTAATGAGCCAAATGAGGCGATGATCGAGCACCCATAGCTCCCTCAAGAGGCAGCTGTCGCCGACAGGCGACTGAGGGAGGAAAGCCGATAGACTAGCGTTTTTTGGACATCCTGAGAAGCACCGCAACCCAAGAAAAAAGCCTCCTTTGGAAAGGAGGTGGCACGCGCAGCGTGACGGAGGATTGCAGGCAGTGGTTTAACATGATATATCTCGCCCCTGCACCTTAAAATGTCGGTATGCTCTCGTCCTCTTCTGTCATGCTGAGCGCAGTAACACGGAGCGAAGCATCCCATGTTCATTGCACAAAACCATGTTTCTTTTTTTAATCCTCAGTCAGCGTAGCTGACAACTGCTTTTCAAAGAGCCTAAAAAACGCTAAGCAGCCTGAGGTCAGAAAAGGCAACGCCTCTTTTGGAAAGGAGGTGGCACGCGCAGCGTGACGGAGGATTGCCCTCAATCGGCTTCAGCAGTATTAAGACGAGAAAAGTGCCGGGCCCGCCGATGCAATAATATACAGTCTCTGCTCAATCATATCGCTTCTGTCAATCGCGCGATAAGCAACTCATTATGTCATTCTGGAGCCTTGCGACTGAAGAATCTGTCTTCCTTCTTTGACGAAAGCAGCCTCCTTTTGAAAAGGAGGTGGCACGCGGGCGTGACGCTGGCTTGCGGTAATGAGCCAAATGAGGCGATGATCGCGCACCCATAGCTCCCTCTGGAGGGAGCTGTCGCCGACAGGCGACTGAGAGAGGAAAGCCGATAGACTAGCGTTTTTGGGACATCCTGAGAAGCACCGCAACCCAAGAAAAAAGCCTCCTTTGGAAAGGAGGTGGCACGCGCAGCGTGACGGAGGATTGTTAAAAAGGACCGGAACGACCCGATGCTTGTTCTTGCTCTCATTCATGTTTTCTGTCATCCTGAGGAGAGAAGCGACGAAGGATCTGCCAGCAACACAATGCACTCAGCAACACCAATGCTTAGCAACAAACTTCTCCACTTCATTAATCGTCAGCCGTCCGCAATCTTCACGCCCGCGCTTGTGCCGAGCCGCGTCGCGCCCGCCTCAATCATCGCCACAGCGTCTTTAAAGCTGCGTATACCGCCCGACGCTTTCACGCCCATACCGTCACCGACGGTGCGCCGCATCAGGCGCACATCTTCCACCGTTGCGCCGCCTTTTGAAAATCCGGTGGATGTCTTCACAAAATCGGCCCCCGCTTCCTTCGCGATGGTGCATACCTTCACCTTCTCCTCATCCGTGAGCAGGCAGGCTTCAATAATCACCTTCACAAGCGCCCGGCCCGCCGCCGCGTTCACCACCGCTTCAATGTCCTCTTTCACGAGCGCCCAATCGCCGGATTTCACCGCACCGACATTGATCACCATATCCGCTTCCCATGCGCCAAGCGCAATCACCGTCTCGGTCTCGGCCGCTTTCATTGCGGGCGTCAGCGCACCGAGCGGAAACCCGACCACCACACACGGCGCAATGCCGCTGCCGCTCAGCAGATCAGCAGCCAATTCAATATAGCAGGGGTTCACGCATACGCTCGCGAATCCGTATGTCTTTGCCTCCTCGCAGACTTTTTGCACCTCATCCACGCTCGCGTCCGGTTGCAAAATCGTATGGTCGATATATTTCGAAATGTTCTGATAAGCTTTTTCCTGATTCATGTCTTTCCTCCCAAGTTGACGGATTTCGTATTCTTTTGATATCAATTCGAACGGATTATATCACCGCAATCCGTACCGCGTCAAAAAAAAGATGCCCTTTATCGGGCATCTCTTACTGGCTATTTTCTATCCTTGGTTATCCTTTTCCTGCGGTCGAATATAAACAGCATCATCACGCCCACCGCGATAATCAGCACGAGCACAATCAGCAGCCCGTCCTGTCCGTCATCGACAAACCCCGAGGACGGCGCCACCGTGTTGCTGTAGTCAATCGGTATCGGCTTAGGCTGGGCTTCATCTTCCTTCAGCTCTGCCGTGCTGTTATCGGCCTCGCCGCCCTCGCCGCTGCCGAAGCTGCCCAGCATGGCTTCCTCGTCATACAGCACATACTCACCCGTCGCCATATCATAGACGGCAAGATAGTTCTTATCTTCCTGCCTCTCAAGGCCGATTGACTCGTCGTCTTGCCCGCTTTGCGCCTTGCCGCCACCGCTGGCCGTGCCGCCTCCGGCATTCCCCTCAGCACCGCCGCCCGCACCGTTTTGCGCCTGCGTCCCATCCGATTCCGCTCCGGCTGATGTGTGGCTGCCGCTTCCGCCGTCCGTATTCTGCGTACCCGGCTCAGCCTCCGTCCCTTCCGCAAGGTCCTGAGCGGCCTGTATAATCAGCTTCTCCTTCAGCTCTGAAAACTGTATGTACCCGTCCGACACATCCTTCATCGGCATCTCGCCCTGCGCACTGAAATAATCCTGCGCATACTCGATCAGCGACATATCGCTTTTCGCGCTTTCCGTCATTTGCAGCTCGCCCGTCAGGTAATTGAACGCGACGACACTGCCGTCCCTGTAGCGCACCAGCACATAGGGCACAGACGCACCGATATTATTGGACATCTGCACGATATCGCCGTTTTTAAAGTCAACGGGTGTTTTGACCGGATATTTCAAGTCAAGAAGCGTGCCGCCCGTGCCGAGCACTGTCATATAATCCTCTGCGCCCGCCGTGTCGATGATGAGCCCGTCAAACACCGTCGGGACAGCGGCATCCATCACCGTGAGCCCGCCGTTCTTCACAAACATGCGAAAATCTCTGACCGCCATGGTATCACCCTGCTGGCTTGTCGAAAAGCTCTTGTACGTTTTCACCGTGTATCCGTCGTAGCTAAACTCGTAGAGCGGCACAGCCTGCTCACTCAGCGCAATCATGCCCACGGTTCCCGTGCTGCTGCCGTTTTCGAGGTTATATACCGTGCCGCCGGAACTTAAGGCCTTCCCGCCCGCGAGGTTGACAAAGCTGCCCGCGAGCAGTCCGCCGTGGCCGGATTGTACGCCGCTGCCGCTGATGTAATAATAGTCGTTCCCCCATGTCATCACGTTCATCGCGACCGCCGCCGGATCAACCTTGTAGTTGACCTCCTGTCCGGAGCCGTCCGCCACCTTCACGGTCAGCGGCGTTTTAAAATCATACGAAAGCGTGAACACGCGGCTGTCCACCTTGTGCTGCGCGAGCAGACCTTCGCTGCCCATCACCTCAAAATACGTGTTTTCGTTCGCACCGTCAAATTCAATATTGAGCTTATCGGCATCCGCCGCATACATCTGCGGCACAGGCAGCACCTGCGGCTGGGCCGGCACGGTCAGCAGCGCAGGCCTTGCCGCCAGCGATGTCACCAGCGTTCCCGTCGGAATCGGAATCTGAATCTGGTTCGGCACCGCCGCCGCCGTCGTGCTGCCGCTCATCCTGACCAGCGGCATATATCTTGGCGTGCCGGTAATGCTCGGCGTCACCGTAAAGTACGTATTTGTCATCGTGTTGGCGAGCCTCGTATTATACAGCCTCACATCGCCCGCTGCGCCCATCTGCGTGGAATCCACATAGCGCAGCGCGTTGAGCGTCGCCGTGGTGGTATCCGAGAAGTTGTCCGCCGTGTAAAGCTGGCTGCCATACCGCGTTGCGCTGCCCGCAATGCTGAGCATGCTGTAAGCCGATACGCGGCTGCGCTGCACCGTCGTCCCGTCGCCGATCACCGCGAAAAGATCGCCGTGCGTGCCGCTCGTCGTTTTGACTTCGGCAGGCGCGCTCAGCAGTGATTTATTCTGATATGTAATCACGTCATGCTGTCCCGTCACATAGCCGATAATGCCGCTTGCGTAATCCGCCGCGGTGATCGTATTGCCCACTGTGTAGCAGCCGTCCACGTAACCAAGGCTCGTGCCGTAGAGAATTCTGTTGCCGATTACGTATCCGGCAATGCCGCCCGCGTAGCTGCCGCTTGCCGTCACAGTCGCGTTCGTGCTGCACGAATAAATTCTGTTGTAGCGTAGCTGGCCGACGATGCCGCCGATCTTGGTTTTCCCGAATACGGTGCTGTTCGTCGCATGGCTGTAGCAGATGTTGCCCTCATACGCATCGCCCACAACACCGCCGACATTGGTGGCTTCCCTGCCGCCGATCGTGCAGTTATAAACGGAGCATCCTTGCGCCGCGCGGTATCCGCTGATGCCGCCGATCGCCATGTTTTGGTCAATGGGTATTGTCGTTAACGGCAGGCCGGTTTCAGCGCCCGTGCTTAACGGGTCATACACCGTCGAGATAACCGTTCCCGTCACATTGATATACACAGCCTGAGACACAATCCCATACGCCCCGCCGATGTTGCTCGTGCCGAAGACCCTGCAGTTCACCACGTTCGAGCCCCGGTTATACCATGAATAGGCCTGCCCGGCGATGCCGCCGACATTTAATACGCCGATCACGGTATTGTTCTCACTGCGGCTTAAAACGTTATGCTCATAATCGTTTCGAAGGCTCCCGTATCCGATGATGCCGCCCGTGCCCGACCCGCTCGTATACGTGTCGTTGCCGCCGCGTATCCAAGAGTTTGTCACCGTCATGTTGTTGTTGACCACGGTTTCGGCGCCGTTCGGCGACGTCGAATAGCCGATCAATCCGCCCACATAGCTGCCCGTGCCGCGAATCTTCACATAATTCGCACTGCAGCTGTCGGCTGTCGAATTGAGTGCCGCGCCGATGATGCCGCCCACATACGACACCCCATAGACATTCACCGGCGTGCCGGATGCGCCCGTCAATGTGATGTTCTTTACGCTGCCGTCCTGCACGCATCCCGCGAACGCGCCGATATAGTTGCCGTTGGCGAGCGTCCTTTGGAAATTCTCCACCGTCACATTACTGACCGACCCCCGTATGAACCCAAAGCACCCTGTGTAGTTCCCGCCTCCCGTGAACGTTATGTTTTTAAAGCCCATATCCCGCACCGTGCCGAACTGCCGCCCGACAAGGCCGTTGTAGCTCGCGCCCGTATTAAACGTTAAATTCACGTTCTCAAAGCTGACGCCGCTGATATCCGTGTTGATCGTATTGATAAAGCTCTTCCCGCTGTAGGCGGTTGCCGAGAGATTGAGCGTCAGGTTGCGTATGGTCCGCTGCGCGCCGCCCCCGCCGATCAGCCGGTTCACCTTCACGTCGTAATAGCTTGTGTCCGCCGCCGTCACGCCCGTAAAATCGACATCACCCATCAGCATGAAGTTCTCATAGGTTTGCGCGCGGCCTTCTTCCTTCATCGCAAACTTCCAGTCCGCAATGTTGTATATCTGCTTGTAAATCGGCGCGCCGAAATCCACCTGCGCAAACAGGTCCTGTCTCTGCCCGCCGTTGTATTCCACGCCCGTCAGCTTGTAAGCATCCCAGTACCGCTCCACGGCGTTCATATCCGCGTTGCCCTGATAGATCGTCGTGTCCGCTGTCACCTCGGTGATTTTGGTGGGGACGAACGACAGGTAATCCGCGAGAATGTTCTCGATATGCACGCCCGGGTCGTGCTTGAACTCGATTTCAATTTTATAGGCCGTGCCCACAAGGTTCGCATCAAGGCTCACAATCTCGATATTGGGCATTTGCGGATAATGCGCCGTCTGATACGGCAGCAGCGACCGGCCGTCGGTATAATAGATCTGCGGCAGCTGCATGTCGGCGCAATGGCTGTAATCAAACGCGTCGCCCATGCGAATCTGGCGCGTGTAGAACCGGTCGTTTCGCATATCCGCTTCGGCCATCACCGTGGTGCCGTCGGCGAGTATCGAATTGTCAACGTCTTTGGGTATCTGTCCGTTGATCCGCTGCCCGTCCCACGCGAACACGCTGTCGTAGTTGAGCGAGCTGCCAACCGCCCTGTGAATATAGCCCGACCCCGTCACCGACGAGCTCACATCTCCGAGCACCAATGAATTGAGCGTGGCAGGCTCCGTGCTCTCGGCGGCGTTAAAGCCGATCAGCCCGCCCATGCGGTCCACCGTCGATTTGATCTTGACATCCGCCCACGTCCGCTGCAGCTTCGACGTGCCGGATATGTAGCCGATAATACCGCCCGTGTTCTGGTCAACGGTGTTGATCTCTCCGGCCGCGTACACGTTGTAAACCTCGCTGCCGTTGCAGCAGCCGATGATGCCGCCCGTGCCGCGTGCGCCCTGAGCCACCGTCGATTCGATTTTGAGGCCCGAAACATAGCAGTTTTCAATGCGCACATACTGCCCGTACCCCGCGAGGCCGCCGATGTAAACATTGGCATTCGTTCTGTCAATGATCTCGCTGTTGTTGACGGAACAGTTGCGCATTTCGCCGATATTTAAGTTGCCCACCAATATGCCGAAGCGGTGGTCCGATGTCGGGTTGTTCGAGTTCTGAGCCAGTATCGACGCATCCTCCACATGGATGTTGTCGAACATGGCCCCCGCGCTCGTCTGCACCACAAAGCCCGCATACGTCCCGTTATTATAGCTTAAATCCATGTGTTCAATCCGCAGATTGCTGACTGAACCGTACAGCGTTTGAATCACGCCCGCCGCGCCGCTGGTGCCTCCGAGCTTGATATTTGATATCTTATGGATGCCTGTCAGCACCATTTTGCCGTTTTGAACCTCATAGATGCCGCCGTCCAGCTTGCCCGTGAAGTTGCCCGTAATCTGCACCGATGTCGCGGCGGCGCCCGTAAAGTCGATATCGGCTTTGAGGCGGTAATTTTCTCCGAGACTGTTCCGTATCGCCTTCCAATCGTTAATCGTCTTCACGCTCTTGTAGAATTCGGCTTCGCAGGCCGGTGCGTCCGTCACCACCTGCGCAATGTTCACCGTCGTGTTGAGCTCCTGATACACGAATCCCGTCACCGTGTACGCCGACAAAAACTGCTGCGGGTTATCCAGCCGCACATTGACGCGTGTCATGTCGTTCGCGTCGAACTGTGTGCCGCTGATCACGGTGGCGCTGAGCCCCTGTATCGAAATGCTCTTGATGATATGCGCCTGCGGGTTTTTAAACGTGAATACGGCAATCGCGTAGTCCTCATACTGCTGCTCCACAATCACGCTCGCCAGCTGCGTGGAAGAAGCCGCCAGCGACGGCAGTGCGATATGATCCTGCCGCGGCATGCAGTCCGGCAAATTCACAAGCGGGAATATCCCGGCCGTCACCGCATCGGTATCAAACCCGCTGCCGAGCAAACGCTTGTGCCAGAACTTATCCCGCAGCGTTTCGCGCGTCGCTTTTTTATTAAAAGCGTTTGCATAGTCATAGCCCAAAATCCCGTCATCGTGCGCGTACATCGAGACATAATAGACGTTATCGGTCTGCAGCCTCGTGTTTTCCGAGCCGACTGCGGGGCCATAGCTTAAATTTCGGTACGGCACCGCAGAGGTCGCCAGATTTTCAAAACGCACCTCGCCGACGGAAAACGCGTTCTTGACCATGGCCGCGTTCTCGCCGCACACCACGCCCATCGTATTCTGAGAAATCGTCGCGCCCGTGCTCGTGTTGTCGTTGATCTTTATATTGACGAGGCTGTACACGTTTTCGATGCGCCCCTGATTGCCGTTATACCCGACGATGCCGCCGATTCTGTTGTTGGTATGCTCCATGTTCGCGTCGAGCCTCGGCACGATGATATCGCCGGTCTCGGCGATTGCCGACGGTGCGTAATTGTAGCTCGCGCCGTAAACGCAGCCGTTGCGGATGATGCCGTAATTGACATAAGCGACACAGCCGAACTCGGCGCGTACATAGATCGGCTTTTCGAGGCTGATTACAAAGTTCTCCACCACGCCGGTCGGGTTGTTGACGCGCGTAATCAGCCCGAGGCTGTTGTGAAACATCTGTTTGCAGCCCTTTAAGTTGATCAGAACATTCTGTATGGTGCCGTTGTTCACATACGCGATATAACCGCGATACCGGATTGCGTCGTCGCTGGTCACGTCGATGTCCGAGACCATATTTTTTACCACACCGTTTCTGCCGAGGTTGTATATCAGATAGTTGCTGCCGGTGAACGTCGCTTTATACCCCTGAAAATCGAGTTCGCCGTTGAACGGGTTCGCATCGTTGTTCCACGGCCCCTGCGTGAAATTGATATCGTTGAGCACGATGTAATTCGCCGTCGTGTTCGTTCGCAGCTGCGCGAAATCGGCAATTGTCGCGAGGCCGATAATCGGCTCGTCGGATTCAAACTCGGCGCTGTCCAAGTAGAGATCGTGGTTGTTCATATGCACCCAGAGCTCAACGCGGTAATCATAATACCGGTCTACCACGAGCGTGAATATCTCATCGAGCGGGCGCGCGGTGACGGGGCGCACCACCGTTCCCGTCTGCTCATCGCCGCGGAATACCCGCAGTGTGTAAGACGTCTCGCCGTTCGGCGGATTCAGTTGATTGAGCTTGTCCTGCAGCTCCACGCGCAGTGTCGCCTTCATCAGCCGGGACGCGGTGCTGCCCGTCGGCTCATAGTCAAGCCCGCGCAGCGATATCTTGCCCGATACGCCGTCAATCGTCTCAATCTGTATCATAGGCGTCAGCTTCACCATCTTTTTGTATGTGCCGAGCGTATACCCGTTGTTATACTGCACGGCTGTAAAGGTGAATGTGTACATCGTGCCCGGTTCAAGCTTGCTGAACTGGAGCGACTCATACATCGTATTGGGCTTCAGTACGCGGCTGTCCACAATCCTGCCGATGCTGTCCGTCACCGTGAGCGCCACCTCATCGTCCATCAGCGTGCCGTCCGGGTCGTCGATCAGCACCTCATAAAGCTCAATAAACTGCGCCGTTGCCGTATAGTCGCTGTATTTCACCACCGGCTCCTGACGCATGGTTTTAAACGTGTCGAGATTGTTATAGGTGGCGACCGCATAGACGGTGCCCATATACGTCGCCTCCGCGGAGATCACCAGCTTGTAATCCGTCATGCTCTTTAGCCCGGTCAGCTTCGCTTCAAAAGGCGTTTTCGCCAGCAGGCTGGCAATCGCGGTATCGCCGCTTAACTCCATCGACGCTTCCGTCTCGCCTGTCTGCACGTTCACCGCCGATACGGTGACCTTATTAAGCAGCTTTTCGAGCACGTCGTTTGTCCGTCCCGCGTCAAACGTGACGGTGAAATCCGCTTGCGTATCCTTCATCTCATCAACCGTTGTCCCGAAGAATGCCTTCCCGAGCGTGCTCAAATCGGCCGTGATGATGCGCAGGCTGCCGATCTCCATGCTGTTTTGCATGCCTTTTCCGTCGGCAATATCATAATCGCAAAGCACAATGAGCTTGAGCGCGGTATTGAGCGGCAGATTGGGCAGCTTCACCGTGGTGCCCGCCTTGTCAAAAGCAAACGTGGTGGACGGTGCGGACACGGTCGTGCCGTCGTCCGTGCTGAACGCCACCTGATTGCCCGTGACTTCATCAAAAACAAGCAGTCGGCAGTTTTCCATATCCGCGCTGTCCGTATTCGCGATCAGAATCTGAGTCTGGTTCGTCTGTACGGATCTGTCGAGCAGCGTCAGCGAAGCCTTGGGCGGGATCTTGCAGGTTGCCGTCTTGCCTGTCGCTGGCTTTGTCAGTGGCAGCTCGTTGCCGTACCGGTCCTCACAGGTCAGCGTATAGTCATACGGCGTCGCCGATTTTAATGCCGTCGGCGAATCGTATGTCGCTGCCGTGCCCGCTTTCATCGATTTCAGAGAGGCGCTGTCGAGGCTGAATATGCTGTCACCGATTTTGACATTGATTTTGCTCACATACGGCACGGTGTCTTTGCCCGTCATCTCGGGGCTGCCCGCAAAGCTGAGGTCTTTTATCTGTATCTTGTTGTAGAAGAGTGCGCCGTTTTCAAACGAAAGCTCCATCGGTGCGAGGTCGGAAAGCGGCCTTGTCTTTATCGTCTGCTCACGCACCACTTCTTCCACGAGTCTGTTTTTCTCATCAAAATAGCTATATAGGCAAACCACCTTGAAGGACGTATCGGGCGGCAGCGGCGTGATATCCACATTGCCCGTGGACGACACTGCCTTGCGCCAGAAAAGCTCGGTTCCGTTGCGGTAAAACTCAAAGCGTACGCCGTTCTTTATTCTGCCCGCGGGGTCTTTCACCGTCACCGCGGTTTTCACGCCGTAAACGTATGAGCTCAGTTCCTCACAGGTCACCTCGGGCTTTACGTAACCCGGCGGCACCGAATCCCCCACCTCATCGGTCGGCGGAACGGGGTCCTCGGGCTGCTCGAGCACTTCTGACGGTTCGGGCGTCGGCAAAGGCACAGGCTGCGACGATATGATCACAGGCGCCTGAGTCGGCACGGGCGGCAGCGCGTCCTGCATGAGCCCGAGACGCTTCAACAAATCATAATAATTGTAGGTGTCCGCGCCGATTTGTATCCACGAATCCTCGTCCAGCCCCGTGATGCTGCCATACACAAGCGTCTCGCCGTCCGGCTCATAAAAAGAGACCGAGTCGCTTTTAAAAGCCACGACGCTGTTGAGCGCAACGGTCACGGCACCGCTCGGCCCCTGAACAGTCATGCCCTTCACATTCATATAAAGGCCGTTGGGCATGCTGAGTAAAATGAAATCGTCAAAATCAGCGAGCTGCCCGTCGGAATTGAAAGACGTGCCGCCGCTGACATAAAGGCCGTAATAGCTGTCAACGCTGTTGAATTCGGTGTTGATGAGCTTGGAATCGCCGCCGACGGTGAGTATCGCCGACGTGTTTTTCACGTAGAGCGGAAAGCTCTGATTGATCGCGGTTTTATCGTCGCCGAGAACAATCTGGCTTGCGCTGGCGTATACCTCATCCAGCGCGTCAAATTTCTTAAGCTCAATCGTGCTTTGTGCCGGGTCTACCGTATCGCTTTTTAAGTTTTTTGTCACCAGATCACCCGTGATGGCGTAGGCGTCCTCTTCCAGCACGCCGAGGCTTGCCAGTTGGTTGAGGAGAAAGAACGTCAGAACCGCCACGATGACGACGGCGAGTATGATGATTTTTTTCAAATGACCCTCCTGCTCCCGGCAATTTCAGCGCCGCAAGCGCCGCTTGAGGTTGTCAAGAATGTGACTGCTAATCTTCCCGGTGGAGCCAAGCGGCTGATTTCGCTGACAAGAAACTTCTTATGCGAAGCGATAAACTCCGTCTGCTTTTTGTAGCAGACTTGGGTCTTCATACGCTGTCACACAAGAAGTCATTCTGAGCCCGCAATGCGGGCGAAGAATCTGTTGCCGCTCCGGGTCCGCTTATGGCCGTCGCTTCGCTCTTCACTGCGCAGTGGATTGTGTGACAATACGAGAGGTTTACACAGCCATGACAAAAGAACTCACGGACAACAGGCTGCGGCGCCCTGCAGTACACGCCGCTTACTCACCTGTGAACGGCTCCATCAAAGACGGCTCCGAAATCAGCAGGGATTCAAACCCTTCCGCGTTTGTCAGTATGCATGACCCCAAATCGATCGTGTACCCTTTGTCCGCGCTCGCCGTCACGCTGGTCTGCCCGGTCTGTGCCACTATCGGCTCGCCGCCGTACGGATAAAGCTCAACGCGCTGGTTGTAAACCACAATCGCATAGGAAAGCGCCGGCATATCAACCGCACTGCCGTTGTACGAGACCGTCATGTCGTCAAGGAACACGTATGTACTCTTTCCGTCGTACAAAAAGCCTTCATTCACACCGTATTCGGCATTCCCCGCCAAAGCAAAAACGGCCCCCTGCCTGTTTTCAAACTCGGTAAACTTGGAAATTCTCGCGGCTTTTCTCTGCGACGGGATATTGATTGTGCAATCAACCGGAATAAATATTTTTGTCCTGTCGGCATAATAGAGGGGCGCGCTCGAAAGCGCGAGTTTTTCCGTTTCCTTTTTGCCGCTGCTTTCCAGATACATGCCGTTTTCATCGTCGTTCTTGATCACGGCGCCCTGCTCTTCAAATCTGACGCCCGTATCATAAAAGTAAATGCCGCCGTCAATTTTCTTCGTATTCAAAACGATGAGCAGCAGCGCCGCCACGCCGACAATCACAACACCCGCCGCCACGAGCAATATCGTGAGCGACACCTTTCTTTTCTTTTCTTTCGCTTCGCGTTTTTTAAATCTGTCTGCTATACTCATTTGCTAACCTCTGAGCGTTTTCTGTCCCGAAGCATCTCTGCCAAATCCTTGAGCAAAAAATACGTGGCGTACACCACCAGAAACACCGCGAGCAGCAGCGTGATGATCAGAATGAACTCATCAAACTGCCGTTCCTTTAACGAGCTGTGCATCATATTGGTCACCATCAGCGCCGCATACACCACCACGCTGTTGATCAAGTCGAGCGCGGCCCGCTTGGCGCGCGGTATCAGCAGCATGCAGCCGATGCAAAGCAGCGCATAGCAGCCGTGGTAGGCAAGCGTCAGCTTTAAGTTAAAAGCCACAACGGCAATCACAAACGCGTAGCGCGCGGCCAAGAAAGCCATCCACAGAATTTCATTGGTGCGCAGCCCCGAGAATATGCCGAGGAACTTCCAGCGCTGTTGGTCAAATTTAAGGTCGAAGGCCAGCCGGGAGGCGATCGCCGCGATGATGATGCCGGCTGCCAGCGCCAGCAGTATGATATATTTAAAATCGAGCAGCACACGCACAATGTCATTCCACATGCGAGCTCTCCTTTAAAAGCAGGAAGAATGAATTGTGCTCATGGCAGTAAAACCCCTTGATGCCGCTCAGCGTCATTTCGTCATCCGCCCACGAGATCACAATGCTGCCGTCCACCATGCCGATAATCGGCAGGTAGTCCTCCATAATCAACAGGCTGTTCTTTTTGCTTTTCACATGGATCATCAGCGCCTTGTCATACACCTGCAAACCGTTTTTGAGGCTGAACACGCGCACCTGAATCTTGCCTTCAGTTTTGCCGTCAGCCGGTTTGCCTGCCGTATTCGCTTTCACTGGCGCCCTGCTTATATCCGGCATAAACTACCTCTGCTCATCCTGCCCAATGGCGCCGATATACAGGAATTCGTCCTCTTCCGTGTCGTCATAGTCGCCCGAGAGTATGCCGTCCACATCGCGCAGCACATCCTTGATGTCCACAAACACGCCCTCAAGCCCCGTATACTGCTGCGAGACGAACATCGGCTGCGAGAAATAATTGCGCAGCTTTCTCGATCGGTAGAATATGTTCTGGTCCTCCTCCGAAAGGTCGTCGATGCCGAGCACCGCGACGATCTCCTCTAATTCCTCATACCGCGAGAGATACCGCAGCGATTCGGTCACGAGGCTGTAATGCTTCTCGCCTATATTCTCGATCGATACCATGCCGCTCGTCGTCTGGAATATGTTGATGGCGGGGTATATGCCCTTCTCCGCCACCTTGCGGTCGAGCACCACCTGCCCGTCCAGATGTGAGACGATCGCGTTGACCGCGGTGTCCGTAAAGTCGTCCGCCGGTATGAATATCGCCTGAAACGATGTCATCGAGCCGCCTTCCGTCGAGTTGATGCGCTCCTCCACCTCGCTGATTTCGCTTAGCAGTGTGGTGGAATAGCCGCTGTCAATCGGCAGATGCCCCATTTCGGCGGATATCTCACTGTTGGCCTGCAGCAGGCGGTATATATTGTCGATGAACACAAGCACGTCCTGCTTTTCTTCGTCGCGCAGGTATTCCGCAAGCGTGAGCCCTGCAAACGCCGCGCGCGAGCGCGCCATCGACGTCTCTCCCATCTGCCCGAACACAATGGATATCTTGTCGAGCAAGCCGCTTTCCTTCATATCGTCATAGAGCTCTTTGCCCTCGCGTGAACGCTCGCCGATGCCGATGAACACCGAGTTCGATTTGAGCCCTTCATACACGTTGTTGATCAGTTCTTTGATCAGTATCGTTTTGCCGACGCCCGCGCCGCCGAGCAGCCCCATCTTATACCCTCTTTTGATAGGCGCGAAGAAATCGAGCGCCTTGATGCCTGTCCATATCACGTCGCCCTCAATGTCGATCTCCTTCATCTTGAGGTTCTTTTCGTAGACGTTTTTGGTCTGCGGCGAGGCGATTGCGCTGCCGTCCAGCAGCTCTCCGAACGAGTTGAACACCTTTCCGAAAATCTGCTTGGAGTACTCTATCTGAATGCCGCCGTCTTTTTTATAAAGATCCAGCCCTTTTTTCAGCCCCGCCACGTTGGAAAACGGAATCAGATGCACGATCTTACCCTCCGTCTGCTGCACCTCGAAGCGGTACGTCTTTCCGCCCGTTTCGGCATACAGCGTATCCCTTATTTCCAGCATCTCGTCGTTCATCAGCGCCTTCACGCTCATGTCGGAGATCGAAATGATTCTTGCGGCTGTCACAGTTTCTTTCCTCCAAATCCCTTTGTTTTCACGAAGCTCTCCACAACCTTGCGGAACGACTTTTGTTTCTTCTCCTTGCGCTCTTTAAGCGCAAGCTCTTCCATTCTCTCGTCAATTTTCTTTAAAGACTCCGTCGTCGCGTTCTGCCGCGCGATGTTCTCGGACGCAAAGCTGTACACAAACGCGATCTTGACTTCGTATGTCACGTACGAGCTGATCAGGCTTTTGAGCAAATCGTCCACGTTGCCTTCCACCGTAAAGTCCTCGGTGTAAAGCTCGTCCACGTTCTGCACGAGCGATATCGGGAACACCTTCTTTTTCACCATCGATATCCGGCTCAAATCGTAGTAATGGTTGTAGATGATGTTGATTTCGGAGTATTTTAATTCCTGTATCGCCTGCTCTAAAAACTCTTCCACGGGTGTGGAGTCCTCTTCAAACCCGTCGCGCGTCATAAAAAGCACGGGTTTCGACTGCTTGAACCTCAGCTTCTTGCCGATCACAACCTTCTGCGCCCTGTCGTCTGCCAGCAGTCGCTCGTTCACCTTGGAATTGACCGAGCCGCAAAACCCGAAATCGCTGCCGATGTAGATGTTGAGCACCGGACTTCGCGGGTTCACCTTTAAAATGTGCTTGTCCAGTATGAAGTTGCGGTTGTTGACGATCAGGTCAATGAGCTTGTTGATCTCATTCTCGAGACGAAAATACTTCTCGGCCGTCTTGCGCGCCGCGTTGATATGCAAAAGGGAATGAAAGTTCATGACCTTCACAACCGCTTTGATCTTCATTCTGCTGCCTCCAGCTCGGCAAACATATTTAAAATCTGCTCCGGTGTGCGGCTGTCAAATTTGTATTGGTTCATGAGCTCCAGCACGGCCTTGCCGCGCGCCATCTTGTCCTGCAGCTCCTTGCTCATCTCGTCGAGATTCGCGAGCTCAAACACCGAACGCGTTTCAAGGTAAGAAAGCAGCTCCCGGCGCACGCGCGTGCCGAGGTTCCGTAAATCCTTCGTTTGCACCGCACCGCCGAGGCGCGATACCGAAAGGCCGTAATCGATGGCGGGCTTGTTGCCCTTTTCAAACGCTTTCCTCGAGAGCACCAGCTGACCGTCCGTGATCGAAATCACATTCGTGGATATGTAGTCGGTGATGTCCGCGCTCTTTGTCTCCACAATGGGCAGCACCGTGATCGAGCCGCCGTCCTTATGCTGGCAGCCGCGCTCGAGCAGGCTCGCGTGCGCGTAAAATATATCCGTCGGGTACGCGTCACGGCCCGGCACCTTCCCGGCCAGCAGGTTGATTTCCCTGTAAATATCCGCGTGCTTGCTAAGATCGTCGATCACGACGAGCACGTCCTTTTGCTGCTTCATGAAATACTCCGCGATAGAAAGGCCCACCTGCGGCGTTAAGAGCAGCTGCGGCGTGCAGTCGTCCTGAAACGCGGTTAAAATGATCGTGTTTCTTATCGCGCCCTTCTGGAACAGCTCTTTATAAATCTGTTTGACTTCTTTTTTCGTTTTGCCTATCGCGATATAGATGCAGATCATCTCGGAATCCTTCTGATTCACAATCGTATCCAGAGCAATCTGCGTTTTTCCTGTCTTCTTGCTGCCAAGTATCAGCTGGCGCTGCCCCTTGCCGACCGGATAGAGCAGATCAATACCCGTGATGCCCGTATAAAGCGGCCGGTTCACAGCCGATCGGTCCATAATCGGCGTCGGGATGTTGATCACATCGAGCTTGATTCTGTCTTTGAAAATATGGTCGCTCAAGCGGTCTTCGCCGAACATATCCACCACATGCCCGACGGAATCGGGCGAGAACAACGCGGTGAAAAGGCTGCCGGACGCCGTGACCTCGTCGTCCACATGCACGGGCTCAATCAGCCGGATCAGCGTCACCGTCACGGAGCTCGGGCCGATGAAGCTCACAAACCCTTCGGCCTTGCTGCCGACCGCAACGCGTTCGTAAAACGCCGCGTGATCGAGACCTCTCACCTCAAGGATATAGTCTTTAACGCTCGAAACCCTGCCGATTTCATAAACGTTGTTGCCCCGCTTGATAGCCTCAATTTTCTCGGAAATCATCCCATCCTTGCTCATTTGTATATCTCCATATCCTGAATTGAATAATCGTAAAGCGTGTTGCCGAGCGCCACCTGCACACCCTCGCATATACCGGTATCCACAACCGTTTTGATGCGGCTGTCCACACACGCATAATCCTCGCCGCAGCAGCCTGTGCGCACCACGATGTCCGTCCGGTTGACGGCAGCCTTTGCTTCGAGCCAGTCAAAGAACCCGAGGCCGCTGTAAGCGCCGTCTTCCTCTATAAAGGTATCCAGCAGCCTTTGCTGCGCGGCGCTCAGCACCTGCCGCAGCAGTTGCTGCTGGTCATCATCCTCAAGTGTGAGCAGCTTAAATCTTGCGTCGAAAGAAAACATCTCTGCGATGCGGCCGTATTCGGGATTTGCGCCTCTGGCGAAATCCTCATGCTCGGCCAGAACCGACCGCAAATACGCTTCTTTGTTGACATCGAAGGCTTTCTTGATTTCTCGGTAATAATCGAACAGATTGCGGTCAATAAAGTCGCTCTGCAGCACCTCAAAATAGATGGACTCCTGCGGGCGCTTTTGCGGTTCACGCACAACGCGCTCATGCGGATGCGCGTTTTTTTTGAGGAATGCAAGCCGCATGTTCACGCTCTGCAGCTCGGCTTCCTTTTTCGCAATGAGGTCGTCAAATAAATCGACCTGTCTGATCGCGTTGCTTTGCGCCTCCTTGCCAAGGCGGCGCGTTATGCCCCGGAGCGATACGAACAGGAACCCGATCATGAGCACGAGCACCACCGCTACCGCAATAAATACCGCCACTTTTCGTCTCCTTTAGTAAACAATGATTATATGAGAAATGATGAATCAGCCGTCAGGCCTGCATTTCGAATTAATCAGCGTTACCTTTAGCCTGTGACCAGCAATGGGTTGAAGAACAACAGTATGAACGCAAAAACGAACAGCAGCAGCAATATCACCGACATCACGACTGCGACGATCATCGTCGAATGCACCACATCGCTTTTCGTTTCGGGATTGCGTCCCACGGCCTCCGCCGCTTTCGAGCCGAGTATGCCAAGGCCAATGCCCATTCCGAGAAAAGCGAGTCCGAGCATCCATCCGATGGCTGTGACTGTTCCGGTCAACACGGATTCCATATGATTTCACTCCTTAAAAAAGTTGTTGCTTTGTCTTATTCGGTGCCGGACGTTTCCGGCGTCTGTGTTTGTGTGGCTTCCGGGCTTGCCGATGCCGACGGCGTCGGCTCACTCTGAGACGGCTGAGCCGTAAACTCGTCCACCACGGACAGCGGTGAAAGCGCTGCCGACGATGTCGAATTGACAAGCTTCACGTTGCTGTAAGCAAGCGATACGGGCTTGCCGTCAAAAACGGTATTTTCCAGCCGGAGTTCGAGATTCACGCCCCCGCGGTACGTCAGCGACGATGTCCATCCGCCGGACGCGCAGGCTGCCGCCGTGTCAATAGCCTTCCGGCTTTGCTCCGCACCGTCGGCATACAGCACAATCTCGCCCGAATCGATCTTGAAGCTCCCGTCCATGAGCAGCTTAAACGTCACTTCGTCCTTTGACAGACGCGTGACCGCAATCTGCGCCGTGATGCTGCGCGTCGCGACCTTCACGCTGTCGGTGATTCTATCCGGGTCGGTGTCCGCCGCATTGAGTGGCCGGTAACCGATCGATATCACGTACTGAGTGCCGGGGCTGAGGCCCGTCACGATCTGCTTCGTGGCGCTCGCGTTGAGCCCGATTTTCTGGTCGAATGCCGTGCCCGTGCCGTCGTCGATGAACGACCTCACGCGCAGGAACGCCATCGCGAATTCGCCGGTCGGGTCGTTGATCAAATAATTGACCTCCACCGTATTCGCCGTCGTCTTCACGCCGCGCAGGCTCAGCACGTTGTTAAGCGTGAAGTCGTATTCCTCTTCTTTATCCTCGGGCGCCACACCCGTGCCGCCTTTGCCGCCCGTGCCGCCCGTGCCGCCTGTACCGCCCGAGCCGCCCGCACCGCCGTCGCCGCCGTTGCCGCCGCGTATAATGATCTCTCCGTTCTCACCGATATTGTTTTCGTTCTGTCGGTTGGCATCGGGGCTGTATTCATTGCTCGTGCCGAGAATTCTTGTGAGGTCAATTTCGTTGTCCGCCAGCAACAGCCGTTCTTCCGCCACATTGAAGCTCACATCGCCGCACAGCAGCACCATCGGCTCCACCGTCTTCAAATTGACGAGGTCGTTAAGCAGCTGCGCGTTGCCGTTCTTATCGATCACCACATAGAGGAAGTTGCTCGCCTGAAAAAGCTGGTCCTCGCTTTGAATCGCCGCGCCGATCAGCACATACTTGCGGTCGGCCAGCTTGTAAAAAGAAGGCGTGGAAACATCGTCAATCAGCGTTTCGCCCGTCAGCTTATTCACACTGCCGTCTCCAAACACCTGATACGCATCGCCGAACAGCCGCACCAGGCCGCTGCTTTGCTGATACGTCACAACCGTATCGCCGAGATTGTATTCGCCTCCGCCGTTGGTCAAATTCAGCAGATAGTTGCTGTCGGCGGTCTTCGTGATTTTGCCATCCACCGTCGTTGTAATCGCATAGTCGGATCTGTCAAACACCGTACTGCCCGCCGGTATCAGATAGGAAGCGGCATTCGCCTGCGTGACGCTCACAATCACGATGACAAACAGCGCCACCATCAGCAGCACGGCTGCGGCGAATATGTTAAAGGATATCATCGCTTTTCTCGTTAATCTGCGCATATCACTCCTCCATCCTCTGGCTTAACTGTAAATGTACGAGTAGGTGGCGTCCGAGCCGACCTTGAGCGTTCCCTTGTAGTACTGAACCTGTATGGTATAGCTGCCCGCACCCGGCAGCACCGTTTCGAGATCGAGATAATAGTAGTTGTTGGCCGCGTCATAGTGCACGCTTGTGAACGATATCTTTTTCAGGCTCTCCACCGCCTGGCCGTCTCTGTAAATGGTATACCGGAGCTCGGTCAGGTCCGAAAGCTTGACGGAATTGGTGAACGTCAATTGCACATAGCTCGGGTTCGTCGGCGACCGGCGCGGTGTGACCGTCCCCACCGATATGCCGGAGCTGTCGAGCGTATACGCCCTGATTTCGGATATCAGATACGGCAGGCTCGCCGGGCTCACCACCTCGGTGATGTTATCGAGCAGCCCCGTGTTCTGAAGATCGGTAACGCCGTAGCAGCGGATCGTGTATTCGCTGCCGACCGCGAGGCCCGACACCTCAACCGTGTGCGGCACCGCTGTCGCCGCCTTGGCTCCCGTCTCGGCGGCGGGCGTCACATCCACACCGTTGCTGTTGTAAATGCGGAACAGATACAGGTCATCCACAATCGTTCTGTCCCAGTCGCCCGGCGCAATGCGCACGCTGAGCTTAGGTACGCCGCCGTCATCGCTCGCCGTGGCGGAAAGGCCCATGATCGGTTCGCTCAGCGTATCGAGGTCAAAATCCTGCGTGGTCTGGCCGAGCAGCCGCGTTTCCGTATGCCCCGGCTCAACGGTGTTTGTGAGCCGTTCGTTATAGTTCGGTTTGGTGCCCGAATAGGCGGTGATCCTCACGGTATAGCTGCCGCCGAACCGGAACCAGTCTCCGCCCGCCGTGGTCGGGTCAATATTGATCGGCACCCGCATCGAGCGCGCGTTGTCCACCGTCCCGATGATGCCCGCCAGCTCTTCGTCGGTCAGCACATCGCCGTCAGAATCGCGCACGAAATCGTACGCGAGCCGGAAACCCATCGTCGTATCGAGCGTGAAGTTCGCGTAGAGCGACTTATCCGCATACGTCACGGGCCCATAGGTCACGGAGACGTTCTGTATGTGCACCTCGCCGAGCGTGCGGAACTGATAGTATTTCGGCTGCATCGCGTCCGTATCGTAGAACGTGACCAATTGCCCGTTGATGTAGCCCGCGATTCTGAAATAGTATACCGTGGCGGGATTGAGCCCGCCCGAACGCGAGAAGGTATAAATATCGTTGGTGCCGCCCGTCACGGAAATGGGCAGCGTCAGCGAATTCAGCAACTGCATCCTTTCGTCGTAAAACTCAATATAGAAATTCGGAGGCGTCACCACATCCAGGCCCGTCAGCTTGAACTGGCCGCTGATGCTGTCGATACCCACCGACACATCCGCATCGAGGTCAATCGTGACCTCGGGGATGGCCACCGGCATTGAAACCGTCACCGTGCCTGTGGATGTGGCATTCACAAATTTGAGCGCTTTGAGCGTCATGAGCCGCTGCGACCCGGAAACGACCGCGGTCGCGCCGGTTTCTCCGTATGTCAGGCTGTATGAGCCGGTCGCGTTCGGATCGGCTGCCATCATGTTGCCGCCATAGCTGATCGTCCTTGATGTCTGGTTGTGCGTCACGGTGTGATACCACGAGCCGCTCGCATTGGCGGAATCCGTATACCCGGAGCCGATGCTGCGGATAATGCGGTAATTGCCTGCGGCGGGGGCAGACCCTCCGACCGGGAACTGGACGGCGTAATAGTTCGCACCCGTATCAAAGCCGGACTGGCCCGTATCGTAGAATACCCTGACGCTGAACGTGATCGCTTCGCCCTCATCAAAATCGGCGAGCAGCGTATACGGCACCTCCACGCACGTTTGGCTCGTGCCGTTCACATTGGCCCGGATCACGCCGAGGCTCATCACTTTCGTGGTATCCGACGATGTCGCGGTCACCTGCGCGCCCGCAATGCGCCTGTATACCGCGTCGTCAATCTCGCCCATATGCGTGGCGTCTCTTCCGAGCACCACAAACAGACGGTTCTTGTTGTCATCCGGCACGAACACCGAGTAATTGACCGAAACAAGGTTGTCCGTTTCAAAGGGTCGGCTCAGCAGCACGCGTGTCTGCCCCGTCGTGCCGAAAGCGTAGGCCGGCAGCAGGTTCTGCTGCACATACAGCTCATACGACGGTATGGCCGATGTCAGGCCCGTAAATGACACGGTGTTGAAATTGGTCGTCGTTTTGGTGATGGTTTGGTTATTGATCGCCGCACCGGCCACTCTGCGGCAATAGAGCGTCGCCGAGGGCGTCTGCAGCACGTTGTCAAGGTCGTTGTACTGGTATTTCCATGCCACGCCCGTATTGCTGCTTGTGCTCGGGTAAAACGCGAATGTCGGCGCCTGCAGCTCTGGGGCTGCGACCGTGGAATAAAGCAGCAGCGCCGGATCGGTCGGGTTGCTCGGGTAATCGGTGTTGTAGCTCGCCGTCGAGTCAATCGTGTTGAGCTTGGCCGTGTAGCTGAAGAAATACTGCGCGCCTCTGCCGAACACAGCGCCCGCCGCCTGCTGTTCGTATCCGGTAAAATAGTAGTAACGCGTTTTGTCGCTGCCCACAAAGCCCGACTGCGCGGTGCCCTGCGGCCCGAAGAACACAACAAGGTGCGGCAGATAATCCTGAGAGGCGTCCACCGGCACATTGATGCCGCCCGGCGTGATGGTCGTCGTGGCGGCCACAGCCGTCGCGTTGCTGATCAGCGGCGCATCCTGATACGACGTCAGCTTGTGAATCTGATAATTCACCAGACGCGCGTATTTACCGGAGTTGTTGAACTTCGGGCTCACCTCATAACCGATGACCGTATTGTTATTCAGAGCGGCAATCGTCGAGGCACTGAGCCAGTCGGAGAGGTTGATCTTGTAGCCGCCGGCAGTCGCCTTGGTGATCGGCGTGATATCAAACTGATTGCCCCGCTGGTCCACAGGCGGGTCGAGCGGCGGCGTGCTGGTTTTGATAAATGCGAATGTGTTGTTCTGCAGTTTAAAATAGTTGCTGTTATGGTCGGTATAGTCGTGAGCGCTTTCGAGCTCAATCAGGTACGTGCTGGAGCTGAGGCTCGCGGCATTGATACCGAAATCAGCCTCGGTCAGCGTCTTTGTCCCGTCATAGAATTCCGGTTTAAGCGGGCTCGCATACGTTTCGCCGCCCGCCTCATTGATCGGCAGCGAGCTTAGCAGCTTGCTCTTGTCTTTCGTGCTGCCTTCATACAGATTGAACACCAAAGACCCGAGCGTTGACGCTTCGTAGGAAACGTCGTCACCGAGGAAATCATCGAGCGACACATCGATGCTGATCGCCTTTGAAGGGTCGGCGGTGGCCGTCGGCGTTTTGCTCATGCTCACGGCAAACGTGCCCGCTTCAATCGTCTGCACCTTCACCGGCCCGATCATCACTTCATCCACAGGGTTCGAGTCGTTCATGTCCACGCTGGCCGTCACCCAAATCGAGTACGTTTCCTTTTGTCTCAGGCCATTTTCGTCAAAGTCAATCATCACCCGGTTGCCCGAAATCGGCGTCGCGGCAACCACCTTGCTGTGCGCGTTGCCCACCGAGTCTTCCCAGTGCACCGTGATGTTGCTCGCGGTATCCACCGTCGCGCCGGCGCTTTCGATGTACAGCGTACCCTTTATTCTGTCAAACTCAATGTCGTCTTCCTCAAACCTCAGCGTCGGGAAATCCGCGCCCTCCATGATGAACGGAGCGGACATATTGCTTTCGACATCGATCGTTTTGGTATTGTCATTGAACTCGGCGACGGCTCTTGCCGTATAGCCCACATTGCGCTGAACGTACCCGTTCACCTCAAAGTCAACGCGGTTGGTGCCCACGCCATAGGCGGTGGAAATCGGCACCGTGCCGCCCGCCTCAAATATCTCGTAGCGGATCTTCTGTACGCCGTTGTCCGGGTCGGTAAGGCCGCTGACCTGAAGCTCAAATGTGCCGTTTCTCTTGTTGACCGTCACATTGGGCTGCCCGACGGCCGGTGTGCGCTTGAGCGTTTTGCAGGCCTTGGGCGCGCCGTATTTGTCATACTGAACCGGCGTTCCGTTCGCATAACTGCCGCCGACCTGTGCGAGCTGTACGGTATAGCTTGTATCGGGGGTGAGGCCGCTGTTAAACGTCACCACCTCGGTATTCGTTAAAAAGCTCAGCGGTTTCTGATCGAGCAGGCTGCCTCCCGCGTCGTAAAGCTCGAGCACCGCCGATGATACGGGCGAAAATGCCTCTTTTTTCACTTTGAATGAAAGCGCATCCGTTTTGACGCTATCCACATCGAGCGACAGGCCGATCGAATCCGCCACAAAAACACCGTCGTAGAATATCTTGGAGAACTGCTCGTCATTCACCGTGTACTGCGCCTCGAAGATCAGCCGGTACTCAGTGTCCTCCTTAAGCCCCGTCGCTTCAAAATCGAACACGAAGCCGTCATAAACCTGAGGCCCGAATACGGTTTCCCCCGTCGCATTGTTCATGATTTTCATCGTGACGGTTCCCGGAACGATGCGGCTTTCCTCGTCGGTGATCCGCACGCTGCCCTTCACGCTCGAGGCGGTCAGCGCGCTCTGGTCAACAGTCACCTCAAACACGGGCAGTATCACGCGTTTTTCGGGCTGCGTCGTGGGTTCGGGGTTGCCCGCGCCCACCGAATCGCCGAGCGCACCCGCGCCACCGGCTTCTCCGGCCTTGCCGCCGTCTCCGCTTTTGCCGTTTTCTCCGTTTTTGCCGTCCACCGAAACGAACTTCGGAATCACGGCATTCTTGTCCTTCTGATCCAGCGGCATCACGTTGATATTCTCATCGCAATCGATGACCATCTGTGAAAAGCTCATCTTCACGTCGTCGCCGCTCATCACATTGCGTTCGCTCAGATTGATCACAACGCCGTCGTCAAACACGAGCTCGCAGTCTGAAGCGATGGTTCTCATCATCATCTCGTTGTTGTATATCGTCACAATACCGTTGTCCACGTACTCGATTTCCACATACCCCGAAATGGGAACGGTCTCCTGATTGGGAATGCGCAGTTCAAAGCTGTCACCGGCCACGAGGTATTTTTCGGTATCGAGCTTCCATATAAACCGTTCATATGTGATCGGCGTGCCCATATGGTCAAGCATATAGCTGCCCGCGCTGCTTTGCATCACCGTCCCGGCTTTTAACCCATAGCAGCGGATCATGCTCTCGTCTTCCAAATCGCCAAAATTCAGCACCACGCCCGAAGACAGCGCGGTAATAGAACCGTCGGCAAAATGAAGAAATGACGCTTCATCCACCACGGTCTGATTGCTTTGAACATCCGAGAAAACGACGGACTTTGGATATCTCGACGCATAGGCTGCGCCCGCTTTGAAATAGAGAGGCTGGGCTTTGGCACTGTCGGTCTGCCGGTCTGTCTGCGCTTCTTTAAGAACGTATCCGTCCTGTGAGAAGGTAAGCTGGGTGCCCTGAACTTGCCGGACCACGAAGAAAACGGCCGCAGCCAAACAAACGGCCGCAGCAATACCTACGATTAAGAACCAGATATTCTTGTTTTTGCGCATACCCTGCTCCCCTGTTTGTTCGTTTATCAAGGGTTAGATGCTGTAAATCGAATTCTTATATGGTTTTGTGTGAATGTATAACCCTATACTTCCTAAGATGACAGATAAAATTCATAAATTTTTTCATTTTATATGACAATATTCTTTTATATTCTATAATAATACTTATTATTGTTATTGCTGTCAAGAAAATCACCTTTTATATTTGTTAAGTTATTCCTAAATATTTCTCCCAAAAAGCGTGTTTATTTGACAAAAATATTTTTTTTGATAGAATTAATGTTGTCATAATTAATAAAATCCTGTCAATTTCTTCTGCTTCGAAGGAGTCGTTATGCGTTACGTCGTGATCACTAATGTCGAAAAAGGAATGGTTCTGGGACAAGCTTTATACGGCAGCAATTTTGAGCCGCTGTACACGCAAGGAACCAAGCTCAAAAGCGCGCATATCAAAACAATCAACCGGCTCGGATATTCGGGCATCTATATCCACGACGATATGTCGGAGCCGGTGCAAATTGAGCCCATCGTCCCCGAAAGCATGAGGCTCAGCATCGTCAAAGCCGCGAAGAAGTATTTGAAGCAGGCGCAGACCGATTCCGCAAGCAACACGATGACAAAGGTCAGCGTGGATGAGCAGAAAAGCGTCGTGATGCCCGTGATCGACCGGCTGCTCACCGTCAAAGAGCCCATCATCGAGCATTTTGATATCAAGGCCTTCGACGATTACGACTATTACCACGCGGCGAATGTTATGGTGCTCTCGCTCGTTCTCGGCATTAAGCTCGGCATTAAAGACAACAATCTGTTTGAGCTTGGCATTGCGTCGCTCGTCCACGACGTCGGCAACGCGTTTATCCCGTCCGGTATTCTCAATAAGCCCGGCGAGCTCACGCCCGACGAATTCGCGATTGTCAAATCGCACGCCGAAAAGGGCTGCGATTACCTGCGCAATTACTACGACCTCTCGCTCGCCGCCTGCAACGGCGCGCTGCAGCATCACGAAAATTACGACGGCACGGGATACCCCGGCAACCTGCGCAAAAACAAGATTTCGCTGTTCGGGCGCATCATCGCGCTGACCGACGTGTTCGACGCGCTGATATCGCGCCGGCCTTACCGCCATGCGCTGCATCCGTATCAGGCGCTCGATATCATACGCCAGAAGTCTGACCGCAAATTCGATCCCGAAATCGTCTACACCATCGAAAAAGTCATCGCGCCGTATCCCGTCGCGACGGGCGTGGAGCTCAATACCTACGAAAAATGCCTCGTCGCGGAAAACTACGCGGACGACCTTTCACGCCCCAAGCTCTATGTCCCCGGCAAGCGCGGCTATTATATCGACCTTAAAAACGACGCGTCGTATAAAAATTCCACGATCATCGGCATCATCAAAGAATAGTTTAAAGGAGTCCGTTATGCTCAAGCGGTTCGCCCTGACAGGCACAGCCGTCATATTCATACTGCTTGCCGCAGCCTGCGGCAGCGAAGCACCGACAGTGCAAGAATCGTCGGTCATCGCTCAGGATATTCTGCTCGGCGCGGACGACGCCGAAGACCTGCCGGAAATGACGATGCCGCCCAATTCGAGTGATTCCGCCGATCAGGCGCAAGCGCTGGCCGATGAAAAAGAGTATCTTCAGGTCGAAATCGACAGGCTCAGTGAAAAGATCGAAAATCTTCTATGGCTGCGTGATTCGTATGTTCAGGAAAACCCGGCGGACCTTGCGGTCAAGCTCGCGGAGTGCGATGCGCTCATCGCGGACGCGCAAAATGAGCTGACCAATCTGCAAAACCGCTTAGCGCAAAATGAGCAAAATCTCGGCGCGCTGAGCGGCGACAAGTCTTCAGCGGCTCCCGAGGATATTGTGCAGGAAATGCCGTCAGAAATACCGTCCGATTCACAGCAGCCGCCTGAGGAATCCGCTCCGGTATCATAAGAGAGCAGCAAGCCCTGCCGCAGAAATTCACAAAACCAAACAATTCGGTCTGTGACTTCACATTTTAGAATAAAAGATAACAAAGACTTGCAGATTTCGGTGTTGTATTCGGACGGTGCAATTTTTACACAGCCATAGTTCATCAGTTTTTTCAGGCCGACCCTACAGCGATCATTCAAGATGAAAGGACGAAATATTTATGTGGTTTGGAAACTGGGCAAACGCGGACGCGGCTGACCGCGCACAGGACGCGGTGCGCAGCACCGCCAACTTTAGCTGGACATTCATCGCCATTCTTGCTTTCGTCGTTTATATCTATGCGACGGAGCTGCAGCGCAAAAACTACCGTGCGGTCGCGGCCGGGCTCGCGCTGTACATGGTGCACTGGTTCTACGAAATTATCAACGCTGTGATCTGCAGCGCGACGGGCTACGCGCTTTGGACTGTTTCCCCGGAAAGCACGAGCTTCGTGCTGCTCATCGGGGTGAGTTGGGAGCTGTCGATGATGTTTGCCGTCGCAGGGCTGATTATGGGCAAGCTGCTGCCGGAAGACCCGAAGAAGAAAATCCTGGGCATCAACAACCGGATACTGTTTGCCATTGGCAACGCGGCCTTTTTCAGTGCCGTGGAGATTTTTCTCGCCTCCACACCGGCGTTCATCTGGGTATACCCCTGGTGGGGTGCGATTCCGGTGTTCATCACCACCTATATTCCGTTCTTCCTTGCGGCGTTTTTGGTGCCGGGCAGGAAACCGCGCTTTCAGAAAATCTTTATCGGGGGCCTCGCGGCGGTCAACGTGCTGCTGCTCGTGATACTCATTCCCTTGGGAATAATCTGATCATCGCGAACCAGCCGGTGCCGCTTTATAAGTGGCACCCAGTATCAAAAACCTATTGCCATGGCAATCTGATTATCTTGGCCCCCTCTGACGAGGGGGCTGTCACCGATAGGTGACTGGGGGAGAGATATTGGCATAAAAACGGTCACACTCTCCGGTATTATCGCGTCACCCCCCTGTCCATCCTAGCATGATAGTCATCTGAGAAAGGGCCTATAGCGTTTAGCGACAGCCTAGGTGCCGCTTCCCAAGCAGCACCTTTTTGTTTTCTTATCTGTCATACCGAGCGAAGTGTTAACGCAGTGAAGCATCCCATGGCTTAACGCTCTTGGCCGTGGGACCCTTCGCTTCTCTCAGGGTGACACATGCGACTGCCTGCTCACAACCTCCTTTTTGTCATACCGAGCGGAGTGATAACGCAGAGAGGTATCCCATAGCTTAACGCTCTTTGACATGGGACCCTTCGCTCACGCTCAGGGTGACATAAGCTACTGCATGCCCGTAGTCTATCATGTCATGCTGATTGGAGCGTCAGCGGAAAGAAGCATCCCATAGCTTAACGCTCTTGGCCGTGGGACCCTTCGCTCACGCTCAGGGTGACACATTCGGCTGCCTGCTCGCAGTCCCTTCATGTCATGCTGATTGGAGCGTCAGCGGAAAGAAGCATCCCATGGTTTGATGCTCTTGGCCGTGAGACCCTTCGCTCACGTTCAGGATGACACATGCTGCTGCCTGCTCGCAGTTCCTTTTGTCATGCTGATTGGAGCGTCAGCGGAAAGAAGCATCCCATGGTTTGATGCTCTTGGCCGTGGGACCCTTCGCTTACGCTCAGGGTGACACATGCGGCTGCCTGCTCGCATTTTCTCAATGTCATGCTGAACGTAGCGATAGTGCAGGAAGCATCCCATAGTTTAATACTCTTGGCCGTGAGACCCTTCGCTTCTCTCAGGGTGACACATGCAGCTGCCTGCTCGCATTTTCTCAATGTCATGCTGAACGGAGCGTCAGCGCAAAGA
This sequence comes from Bacillota bacterium, assembly GCA_023408075.1. Taxonomy (GTDB): domain Bacteria; phylum Bacillota; class Clostridia; order Christensenellales; family SZUA-584; genus SZUA-584. The sequence continues at coordinate 56,529 of JAEYKW010000006.1, forward strand.
AGCATCCCATGGCTTAACGCTCTTTGACATGGGACCCTTCGCTCACGCTCAGGATGACACATGCTGCTGCCTGCTCGCAGTCCCTTCATGTCATGCTGATTGGAGCGTTAGCGGAAAGAAGCATCCCATGGTTTGATGCTCTTTGACATGGGACCCTTCGCTCACGCTCAGAGTGACATAAGCGGCTGCCTGCTCGTAGTTCCTTTTGTCATACCGAGCGGAGCGTCAGCGCAGTGAAGCATCCCATGGCTTAACGCTCTTTTGACAGGGACCCTTCGCTTCTCTCAGGGTGACACATGCGGCTGTCTGCTCGCAGTCCCTTCATGTCATGCTGATTGGAGCGTCAGCGGAAAGAAGCATCCCATGGCTTAACGCTCTTGGCCGTGGGACCCTTCGCTCACGCTCAGGGTGACACATTCGGCTGCCTGCTCGCAGTTCCTTTTGTCATACCGAGCGGAGCGCCAGCGCAGAGAGGTATCCCATGGCTGAACGCTCTTTTGACAGGGGACCCTTCGCTCACGCTCAGGCTGACATAAGCGGCTGCATGCCCATAGTCTATCATGGCATGCCGGGCTATTTCCGGCTCACCCTCTTTTCCGCGTAAGCCACGCCGATATACATCAGCGCCGCCACCACCGCGAGTATCAATATGCTCGCCATCACCAGATCGAGCTTAAACACCTGCCCGCCGTACACAATCAAATACCCGAGCCCCGCTTTGGACACAAGATATTCTCCCACAATCACGCCGACCCACGTCATTCCCACGTTGATTTTAAGCGTTGATATCATTGTCGGCACGCTGCCGGGCAGCACCACCATTTTGAGAATCTGAAACCGTGTGGCGCCGAATGTGCGCATGAGCTGCACCTTTTCCTCGCTGACCTCCAGAAATCCGTTCAGCATACTCATTACGGTCACAATCACCGAAATCAGCAGCGCCATCGTGATAATCGCACCTTCCCCCGCGCCCACCCAGATGATGATGACGGGCCCGAGCGCGATTTTCGGCAGGCTGTTGAGCACAACGAGATACGGATCGAGCGTCCTTGCGACGAGCGGCGACCACCATAAGCCGATGGCTGCGGCAATGCCGATCACTGTTCCGAGAGCAAACCCGGCCACCGTCTCCCACAGCGTCACACCGATATGCATAAACAGCTCGCCCGAGTTGTAAAGCGAGACGATTGTGTTCACAATGCGCGACGGAGAGCTCATGATAAACGGATCGATCCATTTGAGCGCCGCCGACAATTCCCAAAGGCCAATCAGCGCAATGAGCAGCCCAATACGCACGATAATGACTTTTGTGGTATCGCTGTGAATCTTTTTTAAATAAACCTCATGCTCGGTGAGTTTGTTTCTGTTACTCGACATGTACCGCCAGCTCCTTCCACAAGAAGTCAAAATACTCCCTGAATTTTTGATCCTGCCGCTTTTCAATCGGAGAGGCGCTCATATCGTCAAACTCAATCTTGAGCTCTGATTTTACGCTCGTCGGCCTTGGCGACAGCACCAGCACCCTGTCCGACATCGAAATCGCTTCGGCAATATCGTGCGTCACGAGCACCGCCGTCTTTTTCTCCGTCCGAATGATCTCTGAAATCTCATCCGAGAGCACCAGCCGCGTCTGGTAATCAAGCGACGAAAACGGTTCGTCGAGCAGCAGCAGTTCCGGATCAATCGCGAGCGTGCGTATCAGCGCCACCTTCTGGCGCATACCGCCCGAAAGCTGCTGCGGGTAGTGCTTTGCAAAATCTCCGAGCCCGTATTTTTGCAGCAAAGCATACGCCTTGCGCCTTGCTTCCCTGGTGCATTTCCTGCGCACCTGCAGACCCAGCACAATGTTCTCCTCAATCGTGCGCCATTCAAAAAGATGGTCTCTTTGCAGCATGTAAGCGACCAGCTCGCTGTACCCTTTTACCTCCTCGTTCTCCAGCAGGACTTTGCCGCCCGACGGTTCAAGCAGCCCCGCAATCATCGACAGCACCGTCGTCTTGCCGCAGCCGCTCGGCCCGATAATGCTCAGAAACTCTTCCTTGTATACCGAAAACGACAGATTCGTCACGGCTTCGGTTTCTGCTTTCGCCGTATGGTAATTTTTAAAGATATGTTCGACTCTGACGAGTGGTTCCAAATCCATCTCCCCTTTACTTCACCCATTGAGTCTCAGCTCAGTGGGAACCCCAAATTGTCACCCCTTATATGCATGTTTTTATGGGGTGGGTCATAAATAGAACCGAAAGAGACTGTGATTCGTGTATCATGCGTTTCTCCGTTCGGTTATAGTAACAGTATATTGAAAGCCTTTCTTTTCGGTTCTATGATGATTTGGTGTGCCTGTCACATAAAAAAAGAGCCCCGTCTCCGAGGCTCTTGGTTTGCTTATCAGCTCATATCGTCCACAACTTTTTGCGCATACGATGTATCCACAACGTCCGTAAACTCTACCTTGTCTTCGAGCACACCGGCTCCAATGATGATATCCTGCAACCGGTTGAACGCTTCTTCCTTCATCACAGGCGTATCCATCCATGCATCAATAGCCCGGTACGACTTCGCGACCATCACGAGCGATTCCTCGCTGGTGTCCGGGAAAAAGCTCACAATCGCTTTGGCGACTTCCTCGTCCGTCGCGCTCTGCACAAACTTTTGTCCCTTGTAAACCGCTCTTAAGAACTTTTCGATGACCTCCGGATTGTCCTTGATATAGCTCTTCTTGGCCATAAACGCTGTATACGGGACTTCGCCGCTCTCCGAGCCCACCGCATCGAGAATGTATCCTTTGCCCTCTTTTTCAAACATGGAGGCCGTCGGTTCAAACAGCGTCACATAATCGCCTGTGCCGCCTTCAAACGCGCCGCCCATCAGATTGAACTGTATGTTGGTCAGCACTTCCACGTCCACCCCGGGCTCCAGCCCGTTCTGCCTCAACACGTATTCGAGCGTCATCTCGGGTACGCCGCCCGCACGTCCGCCGATAATCGTCTTGCCTTTCACGTCCGTCCATGCAAAATCGTCGTCGGGTGTGCGTCCCATCAGAAAAGACCCGTCTCTTTTGGTCAGCTGCCCCACCACCAGCGCGCTGTCCTCTTTGCCTTCGTTAAACACGTAGATCGCCGCTTCCGGCCCCATCAGCCCGATATCGGCCTGGCCCGACAGCACTGCCGTCATTGATTTGTCCGCGCCGCCCCCGTTCACGAGTTCGATATCAAGCCCTTCTTCCTTGAAATATCCGAGCGATATCGCCGCGTAAAGCGGAGCATAAAAGACCGAGTGAGTCACCTCATTGAGCGTAATCTTCTGCGTGGTCGGCGCGGCGCATCCGAAGAACGCCAGTGCCATCAGCAGGCACAGCGCCAAAGCCACAAGCCTTTTTATCATAGCATCCCCTCCTTGCAATATGGTTCGATTCATATTATTCAAGGGAAGAGGAAAAGTGTGAGCGCAAGCGGCACATTCGTTTCAACCAGAACGCTTCTTAAAATTCAATTATTACAGGCTTGATTTACAGAAGCAAGGCGAATATCTTACATAATATAAGCTCAACTCTTACCGTATGACGCGTTGGATGTTTTCTTTCCACAAAATTTTCGCGCATATTGAAACAGTATCTGAAACAGAACATAAAAAGAATATATCGGATGCATCATTAAACTTGCGTCTTTGAACCTTAAGCTGAGCCTGACCCCATCAATTACCGGTAATATTATGGTCACGCAATAAAATGGATATAAAAATTTCCTTTTGTCCAATTTCGTATTCTCCATGGCCCGGGCCGCGTATCCTGAGCCGGCAACATCAAATATATTATTAATGACACGAAATTTTAGCTTTTTCAAATAGATTCTGAATGTTGTCGCAGAATAGTGAAGTATATTATCATCTTCAATGCAAGCGACATAACCGCTGCTTTGGACAACATCATCAAATATCGTCGATGCAAACCGCTGCTCAGACATGGAATCTTTGAACTGCTCGCGCACATAATCCATATCTATCATTGTTGTGCCGCCATCTCCGATAGGTAAAATATCGTTTGACCCAAACTGAAAAATGTATGCACCGTCGTGCTCATACCAGACATGGCCTTTTAGATTCCTGACCACAGTTCCCTTGCTTTTATAAGTAAATGCGGTAAACGGATCGCCGACTGTGTTTAAATAAGCACAGGAAAAAGCATATCCTTTGGGGGCGACATGCCTGTCTGATAACATACATTTCACCTCAGGGTGGGCTCTCAAAAATGCGATACGCTTGGAGAGCTGATCTTTTTGAATATATACCTCGTCAGAATCATGTTCGACAATGTATTTGCCTTGTGCCTTTTGAATACCAATACTTTTCGCCGCTTCTGGAAGCCGCTTTTCGTTGTGTAAAATCTTTGCGCCAAACTGCTTTGCTATTTCCAGTGTCGAATCCGAAGATCCTCCGTCAATCACCAGTATTTCAATCTTTTCTTGATCAAAATCCTGCTCCCTTATTGATTTAAGGGCCATTCTGATTGTATCCTGCGAATTGTATGTCGGCATGATTACCGAGACTAATACACTGTTTTGACCAGCCATTATTATTCTCCATGTTTTTAGCGTTAACTCTTATATCCCGTTCACATCATGTTCGCTGCTGCGGTTATTTTGCAAAAGCAATGCGATAAAAATTATGCGTATAAGGTTACTATTTGTGATTGAGACTCTTTATCAGCTTCACAAACTCCTCTGCAGTTATGTCCCAACTAAATTGTTTGCTGAATTCATAAGCGGCTTTTCGCATCGCTTCATATTGAATGGGGTCAGTCTGAGTCAGTGTCATCAGTCTGGCCAATTCTTCGTCCGAATTTTCCGCGCAAAGATAACCTGCGTTCCCAAACTCAACAGCATCACTGCAACCCGGAGAATTAAATACAATACTTGGCGTGCCGACCAAAGCGGCTTCGGACACGATCATCCCCCACCCCTCTCGTACGGACGGAAAGACGAGAGCATGCGCAAGGCTCTGCAGCCGAATTTTCTCAGCCTCCGGCACAAACCCCTTGATTACGACGTCGCACTCATCCTCAGTGCCTATTGTGAGTTTCAGTGTTTCGCATAAAGGATTCAGAACCTTTTGCAGATACAGATAATCGGGTTTCCCAACTATCCACAACTTTGCAGAAGGATATTTGATTTTTACAATCGCTATTGCCTTAATAGAATTATCTATACCCTTATATCTTGCGTAGCGTCCCACATATACAAATGTCGGGGTCGGCATTTTTGAGCTAAAATCCTTAATTTCTCCAACCCCTGGCTGCGACACCCCAATAGGAATGACTGTTATCAGGTCTTCATGAAACCCTAAACGAATGAGATCATTTTTTGTTGATTGGGATTCCGTAATTGTCAAATCTCTCTTCGAAAGCTTGAGCATTCTGTTCTCAATTCTCTTTCCCAGCCATGACCATGGGAATGATAAATGGTAATCCCATATTTCACGGGTAAGCTGGAAAATCAAGAAAACTCTCTTCTTTTTCTTTACCCAAAATTTTGTAAAAAACCTGTGTGTATTGCATTGATCTATGACAAAATCAATTTTTTTGTGGTTTTTTCTATAGAATAAATATGCGTACCAGATGACCGACACAATGCCGCCTTGACGCAAATAGATGACTCCGTCAATTTCTTCTTGCCCAGAACCACCTTCAAACATAGGGGAAAAATGAATAATACGAATACCATGCCTCACTGCACCCGACAGCATTTTATGCGTAAAAATCTCAGCTCCGCCTGCTAACGGGGATTTTACATCCCTCCAGGATAAAGCCAATATGGTTGTATCCGAACTGTCAGACAAATCGAAATTCATAAATTCTCCCTGAAGCATTATTTAAACACGCATAAAGAGACACAATGCATTCACAATGACGAATTCATATTATATCATAGGCGAAAGTAAAAACAAGTATTTATATCGCCGTTATCTTACATTTACTGCAAACTCATTTGAAACAGTGACCCTTCGCCCTTCCCTAAAACTGTATACAGACTTAAAACCAATACGCTGATATCGCTCATTAAAATTCGCTCAGCATATCCAAGAATCATACCGTTATCACTGGCTCTAAAAATTGTTATTATCCAGCTCTGATAGATATTTCAATTCATTTGCTGCAATTGTATCCCAAGTATATCGGCCAAAAACCAAATCATGTCCTTCTTTTGCCAGCTTCTCTCGCTTTGGCTCGTTTGATAGTAGTTCAATTGCTAATTCAGCCATCTTATCGGTCTTACCGAAGGGCGCTTCCTGATTGATCCCATTAAAAATGTGCTTATAAGCCGGCAAATCATACGTCACGGCGGTCAAATGACATGCCATCGCTTCAGCTATCGCAATTCCCCATCCCTCTTCATGACTGGGAAATATAAATACCTTCGCCCTCTTCATGTAGGCGTATGCATCCCGGCTTTCTAAAAAACCCAAAATGTCTACTTTGCCTTCCAAACCATATTTGTCTAAAAGAGATTTTAAATTTGCTTCAGTCTTTTCATCGCCTTTCCCGATTATTGCAAGACGCGCTTCAGGAAGCTTCTTATTGACAATGCTCCAAATCTCCGCAATATCGTAAATGCCTTTACTCGGAGCCAAACGCCCCATATATATGGCTTCATAGCTCCCACCAGCATCCGTATTTGGCTGGCTTGAATTGATCAGCGGCGCATCAATCCCGCAGTCGACCAATCTGATCTTATTTTTATCAAATCCGTCTTTCTCCAGCTGCTCTTTTACCGGCGTATTGATGACAAGTATGCTATCCGCGTGCTTCTTTATTAACCGCAAGCTGTAACGCTGTTCATAATATGCAATTATATTATTGATTTTCCCGCCGGGCCTCGTTTTATAATGCTCGATAATGTGAAAGACCGGAACAACAATCTTGCTTCCTTTATTGCGCTTTTTTCCGCGTATAGCCGGAAGAATATCCGGCAAATATGCGGATGTGCAATAGTATATAATTCCGTTTGACTTTTTGGGTATATCGCGTAAAGCTCTCTTGGTATGGATCATATACCGCAATATGATATTCCGGCTCTGTGATTTCTTTGTTGACGTAATAACTGTTTTTGCTGGCGCGATCCCGAATTCGCAAATTGTTTGGGCAAATATTTGCGGCGCATACACTGTGCAATCCATATGATTCTTAGATAAATATGCCAATACTTCTAAAGCTCTTCTGTCTCCTCCCGACATACCACTTAAAGTGGCATTAAACAGCATGTGGATATTCATGACTTCACTCCTTGCGTTCAGCTCACACCCAGGTATTTTACTGGAGGCTGATCATGAGATCTTTAACACCGATCCCTAAAACCCTTGTATCGCTTCCCATTCCAAGCTCTGCCGGTGAAACAGCATTCTTCGTGTGAATGATTAGATTTGTTATTTGAGACTTATCGATGTATCTTGCCGGATCCTTTAATACTCTGATTAAATAATACGTCATTTTTACACACAATTTCAACAGCTAATCCCTCGGGCTGGGGTAACGCGACAACATCCATATCCACCCGTATATCTTCACCGCTTGAATCAGCAAGTATTAACGGCAAATAACATAGGCCGGGTTTGCTCCATAATCCCCAACCTTCTTTGTCATACCAACCAAGATCAAATACTGCATTTTCGTTATCTTCAGCTGCGTTGATAACCTTACCATATGGCACGGACAGCTCTTCCTGGGATAATTGCTGGCCGCTGTCAGCCAGCCTGCATGAGTTGAGAATCATGTTATTTGCCGACACGAGTATCCCGTCGTCCGTGGCAGGTACAGGCATCGCGACTGTATACCCATACTGTCCCTTTAGTTCTCCATTCACATATGCCTGCTCTAGACACAGGTGATTTTCGGGCATAAAAAGCATTTTACGGCTGACTATCGGAATAAGACATAGCAAATACCTCGTCTCCAATTCCTGCTTCCTTCATCTTAGCCAAATAGATGCTTTCAGTTGCTTGATCATACCACAAAAAGTACTTATCTTTGTATGCCATCACATCGCTGATATCATTTGAATAATGATAGTTTTTCGAACTATATATGCGTCCGTAGTCCCCCAGAGTCGAAAGCTGCATATGGATTCCCACATAACCTTCTACATATATAGCAGCGCCATCCTCAAGGCTCGCGTAATACGGGCTGGCCACCAAACGGTCAAACATCTTATATCTGACCGTATCTCTCTGCTTTTCCGCTATCGTTGCGCCATTGGTGAAATCTGTCGCGATTGAACCGAAAAAGATAACAAGACATAAAAGGATAATGACAACAGGCTTCAATTTCTTGAACGCATTGCTGATATAAATGCCAATCGCAGACAGAGGAAATACAATCCAATAATAGCAGAAATAAGAGGGCGCAAATCCTGACACGCCCAGGCTGACCCAGTTTTGATACTGAGGCGTCAAGGAATGCGGTATACAAAATACAACAGCAGCTACAAAAGATACCACAGTGATTATAATTAATTTACGCAGATCTATCTTGCTGCTTTTAATTAGTATGATGCACAGCGCCGCTGTGGCTGCCACGGCTTTAACAATGAGTCTGATACCAACCTGAGACCAGGTAAATGCTGTATAATACCCATCCTGGAAAAACTCTCTTATCGGGAACAGACTAAATGAAAACCGAAACAGCGTCTTGAATGCCAACCCCAGATTAAAACTTGCAGGATCAATTGTCGCTCCGCCATAATTAAATTGTCCAAAGAATCTGAAAGATAAATAGATTGCGAAGTATAGGAACACAGCTATGAGATGATATTTTATTTGTTTGAAGAAATCTTTGAATCCAAAATGCAGCTTTTTATCAGCAAAGCTTGTGTTGTAAATAACGCTCAGTAAAAAAAACACTGCAAAGTAGGTTACAAAAGACTCGTATGCAGAAAATGAATCAAACATGCAAAGCGCGCTGATCCAAAGATATCTTTCCTTCCTTTTCGTCTGATATTGAATAAATGTGTATAATCCAATTAAAAATGTTGTAAGCCCAAGCTGAAAAAGAAGAGGATAAGCAATCATTAAATTGTGATTTCTGTCAATTTGAATGAAGGTGAAAAAGATAAGAGGAATCAACACACCTAAGTATTTATTAATTTTTTTACCTGCGATATATCCAAAAAAAATCACGTTGATAAGTATCGGTATATACATCAACAACACATATAAAAACTGGCTTGAGCTGGAATATACAACGTATTGCAGCATATTCCCTAAAACCTGAATTGGGCTAATACGTCCACGTTCAAGCATCTTTGTTATTGTATCCGACATAAAATCGGAAAATGTTAAAGATTTGATCTTAAGATAAGCCCCCAAATCATCATGAGTGGTCAAAGCGACATTTCTGAGACTGTATACAACAACAAGAATGACCACCATTATGAGTGAAGCTAACAGTGCCCTTAATAAATTTTTTTTATATTCGTCTCGCAGGCTTAACATTGGTTTATGGAAATCCCCCTCATTGAACAATGATAAATACCACAATTACTCAAAGCAGTGAGAAAAATATTTGAACATATGTTTTATGCTCAATTATTTTTGCTTTATTCATTTTGACGAAAATACTGCATAAAATCACTGCTTTAAAGAATCGTTGTGCACATCTTTTGTGTTACTGGCAATACCCGCCGCCGTATGATCCTTATCATAATACTTCAAAATATACATCCGGTAGAAAATAGCTAATGTATCTTTTGTGACATTAAATATATCTCTCGTTTTAATGCGGCTCCCAAGGTTGCCGCGTTGAAATATCACCTCAATAGGTGCCGATTTGATCTTCTTGCCTCTCCTGTGCAAAATGGCGAGCATCTCAATGTCGTAAGCAAAACGCTTGACAAGTATCTTCTGCATAACAGGCTTAATGGCATCCGCCCTGAAAAGCTTGATGCCCGTCTGTGTATCTTTTACATTCAAATGAAAAAGAATCAGCAGAAAAATATAATACCCCCAGCTGATAATCCTGCGGTGCCACGGATAATCGACCTTGCTCTCGGGATGCAGCTTGGAACCGATAACAGCATCACAGTCCGATTCAAGCATAATTTCAAAAAATCTTTCGAGCTGCTTTGGATGCAAATCCAAATCGGCATCGCAAAATGCAATATAATCACCGGTGGCGGCCCTTGTACCCGTTTTAAGAGCATGTCCTTTTCCAAAGTTCGGCTGGCTGTTGATCACTTGAATATGAAGGTCATCAAAGGACGCACGCCTCGCTTCTTCCAGCGTATTGTCCTTGCTGCCGTCGTTCACAACAATAATTTCATATTTGGACACAAAGCCCGCGATCGTTTTCGAAGTCTCCATCGCATTTTCATATATCGATGCCTCTTCGTTATAAGCCGGCATGATTACACTCAGCTTTCCAATACGGTCAATCATTTTTTGTCTCCGTCTGCACTTGCTTGGAAATAAACAATATAACCGCATCCGCCACTGCCCCCACTGCGAGCACAGCCGCCAAGCAGTAAATCATCTGCGGTATGGAACTGTGAAAAAACTGTACCAAAACACCGCTTAAAACGATGCATCCGATGAGCGTAATACTCAATACCCGGGTCTTCCCCGTGGCCATCTGATAGTTCATCAATATTGTGAATATCGTAACGGGAATCACAAGCGAAGAAATCGGCAGCAGCAGCGGCGCCGAGGATAAATACTTTTGCCCATATAGGATGTTGATAATAAAGTCCGGAAACAGATTCAGCACCAGAGCGCAAAGCACCGCGATGCCGCCCGAATAAAGCAGCGACTTGAAAAGCAGCCTTTTGGCTCCGACTCCTTTAACAACCTTCTCCATCGTCATCGGGAACAGCGCCGCCACAATGGCCGTCGCGGCATACAGGCTGATTTTCCCAATCATCATTGCGGAAGAATAAATACCCGCTTCCTGCTCAGAAAAGAAATATTTGACCAGCAGAATGTCTCCGTTCGTAATCAGGCTGATGCAAACCTGAATAACGATAACTTTGCCGACAAAGCGGAAAAACATCTGCTTGGGAAACGGCTCCGGTCCATCATTTTCGGGCCTGATAATTTGACTCCGAATCTGAAAAATACCATAGCCAAACGATATGAACATTCCCAAAATGATGGCCGTTATCGGCCCGTATAACTGAAGCCCAATGAGCACCAGCGCTATGCCGAAAGCAAACTTGCCCAGAATAGCGAGAAAGGAAGTCATGCCGAAATGGAAAAACCGTTTTAAGCCCTGCAAAATTCCCAATACAACGGAAGTAAACAGGCTCACAACTGACGCAATGACAGTCGCGATGACAAGTATATCATTCCCGATTTTCAGCTCACGGCTGATAACAGAGGAAAATACAATACCGAGCAGAAGAATAGCGCCTGCGAATACCGCAATCACTTTGAGTATCGAAATGAATAAATATCTGAGGCGGTGAAGGCGCTCATGGTGAACATATTCAACGGTATACTTGGCCGTGACCATCGTCATCACACCTGAAATAACAGAAAGAATGGCGATAATTGAGAGCAGCGCGGAAAGGCGGCCATAATCCTCTACATCAAGCAGCCCTCCCATTATGATCTGAAACAGATAATTTAAAAAATTCCCGAACATCATTATAATAAAAAGCATGAAGCTGTTTTTTTCCAGTTCACCTGCTCTTCTAAAAATTCTCACAAAGAAATTTCGCGGACGATCCATACAACAACCCTTTTGGCAAGTATATTAAAATACAAATGAAAACCCCACCCGTGCCTTAATCCATGTCCCCATATACTCGCAATATTTTTTACATATGGTTAAGTTTGCATAACCTCAAACAGTTTATCAGATAACGAATTTAATAACAAGCTGAGAATCATGAAAAAATAGCTTTTACCTTGTTGATATTCAGCAAATAAAAATCATATTCCCGCCATATTCTTGTACGGCTTTTCCCGATTCCGGCAGTCCCTCCGCGTCACTTGCGGCTCTTAAAAACCGCCGGAGCACCGGTCTGTTTTTATATTGAACGCGTTAACTTTTCGCTATGTCTTCAATAAGTCCGGATATTTTTCTTACGATATCCTCCCAACGGTAATTGTCATTTACATATCGCCTTCCATTCTCTCTCATCTCCGAATATTCCTGCGGATGGCTAAGCAGATAACTCAACGACAATTCAAACTCAAAATATCCCGTAAAATATAAGCCGGCATTGCTTCTGATGCAGTGCCCCTTCAAGACTTCACAGTCTCCGTTGACAAGGACCGGCCTTCCGAGAATCATGCTTTCCAGCACAACCATTGATAAGCTCTCGAATTCAGATGCGAGTACCAGCGCCACGCTGTCACGAATGACAACAAACTTGTTCACTTCGCTCACAAAACCGAGACTGATGATATCCGGGTCTTTGGGAATATCCATCACGGGCTTCCCGAGCAGTACAAGTTTCAAATCGCCCGGGTTGCGTTTTTTATATTCCCTGAAATAATCAAACAGCCTGCCGCAGCCTTTGGATTCGTCAATACGCCCTGCATAAACGATGTACTTATCCAGACCGTATAAACCGCCGGCGCTCAAAGATGCATCCAGCTTGGGAACATCCACCCCCACACCAGCCATCACCGACGGCGTGTTTTCCACAGAAAACAATTTCTCGATAAGTACTTTTTCCTCATAGGTGTTATAAATCAGTCCTGCGGCATTTTCAAACACGGACTTATAATGTCTCAAATAGATGGGCGGCTCATTATGCGCTGTCGGTATCAGCAAAGCGTTTTTCATTCCCTTGGGCAGACACATGGCGCTCAGATAATAAAGATAGGTCATAAACAGAACACTGTGATATTCGGTATGGTGCTGTACGATATATTCGGCCAATTCCGGGCAGTACGGGCCCTGTTCGTCGATCCATCTGCGCTCCTGCTCCTCTGTATGGCTCTGATCGCAAAAAACCTCTTCCGAAAGCTTGTTGAATCGCTTGATATTTCTTTCTTTTTTCACCGCAAAGCGCTTAACCCTAACACCATTGATCATTGATTCACCGGCAGGATAAACGTTCGCCCACGACACATAATCCATAGCGCAGGAGGTCAGCACCTCCACGTCATACCTTTCCGTGAGTTTTTCAGCAAGCTGCCGACAATGCAACTCCGCTCCGCCGTTAACTTCCAAGCCGTATCTTTGGCATACCATTGCGATCTTCTTCATTTTTCCGCCTCACTCACCTTTTCAAAGAACCTTGTATATTTGTCCGTCACAACATCCCATGAATAACGGCTCAGCACAAAATCCCTGCCGTTTTGGCCCATTTCATCTGCTGCTTGCGTGTTATTCAGTATATAATTAAGACAGCCCTCAAACTCAAAATAATTTTCATAATACAGGCCCGCGTTTGCCTGAATCACGAACTCTCTCGTCACATCGCAGCCGCCGTTCACAAGCACCGGCCTGCCGCAGAGCCAGCTCTCCATAATCACAATGGAAAAGCTCTCAAACGAAGACGGCTGGCACAACACCTGCGCAGCCGCGCACGCATCGTATTTATCCTCTACGGGGATAAATCCGAGATCATGGACATCTTTTTTAACCGGATCGGGTATTTTAATCTGCCCTCCTCCGGTCAGCACGAGCTGCAAACCGCTATCGTGCCGCTTTTTATATTCCGCAAAATATTGCAGCAGCACGTCAACATTCTTTCCGGAATCTTTTCTGCCCATATAAAGCACAAACGGCGCACCGATATGATACTTTTGCTCAAACCGGTTCTTGTCAGGCTGCATATTGGTATTAACACCAACACCGATAACTTGGGAAGGTACATTGTCCAAGTTAAATGTGCGTTTAGCCAGCTGTGCCTCCGCCTCTGCGTTAAACAGCATCCCCGCCACGTTGGAAAACGCTTCTTTGAAAACATTTAAATACAAATAGCTCTCATCATGAAAACACGGAATCAGTACGGATTTTTCAGGGCATGCCATGCAACCGTAATAGGTGGTGCCGAACATATAGGGAATAAACACAAACAGCGCGTATTCGCCGCTGTTTCCTTGGATATATTCATAGAGGTCAGTGCTGTTTATCATATTGTCAACGAAAATCTTTTCTTCTTCGGGGGATATGGACATCCCTTTCATCAGCTTTGCGTTGACATGATCAAACAATTCCCTGTCTCTGTTGCAAACCTTGAATCTGCGCACAGGCAGTCCGCACTCGCTGTAAATGCCCTCCGCATAATCGTTCACGCCCCAATCGCTCAAAAACTCTTTGGCGCAAGTTGTGAGTATTTCAATTTCGAGACCGGCTTCATGCAGATGGCCCGCGATGCCACGTAGCAATGCCTCCGCACCTCCCGGTATATTCTCGCCGAACCAAGGGGTGACGAAACCAATTTTTTTCATTCGAATCTCCATTTTATAAGCAGTCCGTAATCAGCTTCCTAAAAGTCTCTTTTGTCCGCTCATAAGAAAAGTCTTTAAGGCGGCTGCGCTGCCCGGATATCACAGCCTCTCTGAGCTCCGTATCATTCATAAGCCTTTCAATAAGTTTGGCAGTCAATGCCGGATTCTTTTCATCAACCACGATCCCGCTGTCTCCCATCGTGTCGGGAACCGCCGCCGCCTTGAACGCAATAACCGGCACATCAAAATGCATTGCCTCCAGCAAAGGGACGCAAAACCCTTCGTGCTCGCTCATGCACAAGAATACATCGGCCAGCTTGTAGTAAGCAAGGATCTGGTCAAACTTTGTATGCCCCGTGAATATCACATCGCTGATGCCCAGCATGTGGATGTAACGCTTTAACTGCCTGTAATAAGCTTCTAAGCCATTATTAGAGCCTACAAGAAACAGACGCGATTTCTGATTGATGTAAGTTTTGTAAAAGGCAAAGGCTCTGATAATGTCTTCGTGTTTTTTGTTCGGCGCGATTCGCCCCACAAACAATATGTTAACCCAATCGTCATCATATTGCTTAAGTATTTCCTGATTCGGGGTCTTGTCATAATCGTCAAACGGTACAATGATGGGCAGAACGTCAATCGGACACGCGTAGCCTGCTTCCCGCAGATCCGTTTTATTATACTCAGAATCCGCAAAACAGCGCTCCACCTTGTCCTTTAAAAAATTGAGCCCCTCTCGCCCAAGGTATGTTAAATCGTAATTCGCTTTGCTGTACCCATAGAAATACTCATAAGGCGTGATATTGTGATAAACCATGATTTTTCTTCCCGGATAGTCCGCTATTTGATAATTCAAATCCGTCCCTGTTGACATGTGATAGAGTATAATGTCTTTCTTGTTGAGCTTTGGCAGGTGATTGATTTTTTTCGCCGTCCCCTTTTTCAATCTCGGGTCGATATTTTGAGCATAAATCTCCGTGTCGTAACTGAGCTCCTCTATCAAACGGCGTACCGCGATCGTATCATTTCCGACAGCGTCACCAAAAGCGATGGTAGACAGCAATTGTACAATGCGCATGGCCTACTCCTCAGCCTTGCCGTTAAGCTGTTTTTCCAACGTTTCAACGCGCTGTATCAGTTTCTCAATCTGCTGCTTGTCCTTCTTCTCTTCCTCTATGTAATAACGAAGCGAGTTTGTCACCTTGGTCACACAAATATTAAATTCCGATTGATCGGTCACAATAGGTGCTATATAAAACCTCGTCAGCTTTCTAATTGTTTTCTTTATGAACACAGCAATTGGATTGCCTGTAATCGGCTTGTTCGGCTGCAACAAACAGACACGGTTCATCTTTTCCGCGTTATCCGCAAAGAAATCAAAGTCAAAGCAATCGTACACATGGCTGCTTTGTTTGGGCCTGCCGGACTCGAAAGCCAGTATTTCTTTATCGAGGCCCTTTTCCTTTATTTCCGCCCGAATCTCCTGCATGATCTTTCCGATATCAACCATTTATAATTTCTCCTTAATTTGCACGCCAATATAAGTGCAATATCTGAGCTTTTATCGTCTCCAGTAACTTATCATTCATTCTTATAGAATTAATTGCACAGCATCATAGCGCTTCAATGCTTTATTGTTCATCCCCAAATCCGTTAGAGCTCTTCTGCAAAATGTCTCTTCAATTTGTTAAACGTTAAAAATCCGACTACCAGCAAAAATAGAGCAATGCCCACCGCAATGCCCAGGTTTCCCATATCCGGCACTTTACCAAAATAGAGAATATCACGATAGGCAAGAATCACAGAGGTCATCGGATTTATATAGAAATAAACTCCAACTTCCGGGCGCAATTTGTCAATTGAATAAAGCACGGGCGTGAGATACATCCAAATCATCGATAAGACACCCAAAATGTGTTCCATATCCCGGAAATACACGGTGATGGATGAAGACAAAAATGCAATGCCTAAAGCCATAAGGTATTCTACCAGCATTACAATAGGTAAACACAGCAAGGCCAAAAATGATACTTGTATGCCGGCTATAATCACGACAACAAAAACGATAATAAAGCAAAGCAGCATATTTACAAAAGCGCTGGTCACATAAGATATCGGCAAAACCTCATATGGAAAATATATCTTGGTGACCAGACCCTTTTGGCTCCAAACGCTAGTTGAACCACCGGTAAGACTCGTGGAGAAAAAAATCCAAGGGATTAAGGCGACAAACAAAAAGAGATAGTATTTGTCTATGCCGGCGTCTAATATATATGTAAATACAATTGAGTAGATTAACATCTGACATATAGGGCTTATAAAAGTCCATAAGAAACCCAACGCCGATCCTTTGTATTTACCGCGAAGCTCTTTTTTGATTAAGCTCATGATCATCGCACGATAATCATAAAGTTCCCTGATTGCTTTCATTTATCGTAATTATCTCCTACATTGTCTTTTTTCATACCGATTAATACCTCCATACGAAGAACCTTTGGCTGAGCTCAATATCTTTGTACCGGTTTTAACAAAATCAATCTTCAATATACAGAACTTGGTTGCTTGAAAGTCAAAAAAATAAAGCAATGCCTTTTATGCTCTAATTACATTTATTTTGAATATCAGCTATCCACGGGAAAAATTCTTTAAAGACAGATACCATTTCATTTAATACCCCTAAGGCAAATTCATATAATCCAGCTTTTTCATCAAGCTCTTTATATAGTCCTCATTATAATGAAATAGCATAAAGCGGTCAACCAATAAATCTGCGTATTCCTTCCGGTACGTTCCTGTCTTAAGCTGTTCAAAAAACCTTTTGTATCTTTTTGCATTCAATGGCAAGTCGTAGTTTTGCATTGAGTATATAACAGCATGCTTCCCTTTTTGAAGCAAGTCACAGTGAACAGTTAAATTTTCAATGGCTTCACAGATCTCTTCAATTTCAGTTTCTCCATATCCAACCTTTATGACAAACTCATCAGGATATTCTCTGAAAGTGCCATTATCAGTCACAACGACGGGTTTCCCCATCCCCAGCATTCTATGAAGGCTTGCCGATGTCTCGCCTTGCGTTGGATATCTCAAATTAAAACAAAAATCGCATGCCCCCATATATTTTTTAAACATCTCCAAATCGGTATAGCCTGTAACAACGACCTCATTCTCTAAACCCAATTCTTTGCATGCACCTTCCACATCAATACCTTTGACTTCTCCAACAATATAAAACTTGAATTTTTTTGTGTTATTCTTCTTTTTATAGATCTTCAATGCCATTATTATTTGTATAATCCTTTTAGGCGCAGAAGCAAAACCAAAAGACCCCATTACTATGTCATCCAAGTCTATGTTAAGCTTTTTTCTGCATTCTTGTTTATACAAAGCAGGGTCTTCAATGATGTCACTTGTATGCAAAGGTATCTTCACAATCGGAACTTCCGGGCGAATCCCCTGCACCATCTGTTTTGCAAAATCCGAATGAACAATAACAGCCGTCGCATTATCAATAATATGCTTGTTCACTGTGTATTTCATTGAATTCGCTTCCCACGGAGGCGGGCACTGTCCTTCAAGAAAACGTATTGCCCGACGCTTCCCCTCATCACCATGGCAATACTCCATAATACGAATATACTCATCCCATTTCCATTTCACCAATGTGTCTTCAGCAACAAAATTGTGCAAGGATACATCATGAAGTTCACATATGCCCGGAAAATCGAAAAACGTTTTTACAATTTTAGAATGAGCTCCAGCGTGATTCCCCACATGATAGAGGAGAAAATCATACTGCTTGCGTATATCCTCTTGATAAATAGATTCTATCGGAAATATTTTAAATCGGCTTGCAATCTCCCGATTGGTGACCCGTTGACAATCTACGAACAGATCTACATCCATGTGTTTGACAAGATTGACAACGAGCTCTTCACTGAAATCTGAAATTCCTGACTTAATCGGATTAAATGGGGAAAAATATGCAACCTTCATTCAACACCTCCTCTTACAGCGTTTGAGTCAGCCTCTCGATAACATTGTCCCATGTAATATCTTTTACTTTGTCGTATCCCATTTCTCCAAGAATCTTGCATTTGTTTTTTTCACAATAAAGTTCATTGATTGCCGCCCCGATTTCCTGAGGACTGCTGCCACAAACATAGCCATTGGCACCGTCTTCAACAAACTCAAGTACACCTCCGGAATCTTTACATGTCACAATCGGTTTTCTTGAAAAAAAAGATTCAAGAGTCACATATCCATAATCTTCGTCCACCGGTGCAAAAAAGACCGCAAAAGCATTGGAGTATAGCTGCAACAAGTCATCATTCGAAACAAATCCCATAAACTCTACACGTTTTGCAACTTTATATTCTACCGCCAAATCTTTAAGGTTTTCCATTTCTGGTCCCCTGCCAACTATCTTAACCTTTATTTTTTTGTCACAATAACAGAGCGACCGGAGCAACAATTCGTTTCTTTTTAAGCGATCCAATCTACCTACGGACAAGATATAATCACTGTAATCTTCACATATATATCTTCCCGCCATCGAAGGTGGGTGATAAAGCGGTTTAGAATTTATTCCGTTATATTTTAATAATCTTGCCGATACATTGTTGGAAATCGTAAAAATATTCTTGCATTCACCCATAGAAATTTCATCAAAATTCTCAACACGCTTTTTCATTTCAATTCCGTGCTCTGCATGGCTTAAGCCGTGTGAGGTCTTAAATAGATCATAAACCTGCCTGAATTGGTGTATCACCCAAGCAACCTTATTGCTATGTATAGCTCCATATGAGGGGAACTTCGTTCCAATAACCAAATCGATCTTTCCACCGTTGCTCTCAGTAATATCCAGCATACGCCACATCAACATACTGTCATATAAGCTGTTTTCCGGATGCCACTTATATGGCATCTGTATTAAATCCGCATCAAAACCTTTTTGACGCAGATTCTTAACCAAGTATTCAACAAGTAATTCTGCACCGCCTCTGACAAACGGTACCTGAGCATGAAGGACCGCTATTCTTTTTTGACTTTTACTTTTATTCATCAAAAAACCCCATATTTATTTTCTTGCCGCTATGGCATAATCTCTCTCTCCAAAAAGTACATTGTTGATTCTATTTACATCATCAGCGTTTTGATTTTCAATAGATAAGTTAAGCGGGTACCTTGAATATTCACAGGAAATCCTTTCAACATGCTGATAGGCCGCTGCTTTAAATAAATACTCAAGCGATAAATAATGAACGGGCTTCATATGATCCATATCAATATAGAAATTCAGATATGTGGATAATGTTTCCGGATTCTGTGTTTCGATTATAAAATGGCAGCCGGGTTTAAGCTTTAAATAAGCCAGATTAATTAAGGCGATCACATAATCGCTGTTTAGATGCTCAACCACTTGTCCCATAAAAAGCCCACCCAAAGAGCAATTCTCGAGAGATTCCAAATGTGTGATAATGTCCGTTTTTATTACACGAAATCCTCTGTCTTGGCAATAAGCCACAAAATCAGAATTAAGGTCAACACCATAACTGCTTATGCCTTTGTCAAACATAAGTTCTAAGAACTCCCCCCGGCCACAGCCTATATCGACCACTTCCCCGCCGCCGGTACGTTCAAAATACTGTAAATATTGTCTTTGGCGCTCTTTAATTTCATCTCTTGACCCCCTAAAGGAATCTTCAAAATCAAAATAGTCCAAATGGGAGTATTTTTTTATGAGCGTAGGATCGCACGAATAATTGTTTCTTTCTTTTATTTGCTCTAACTCATTTAAAATCCTGCAATAATCATTACGAATATTGATATAGTTATCCATCCTTCTTTCCAATTCAGAGCATCTGTCGTCAATAGAACCCCAGATCGTCATTGTTGCATCCAAGATGCTGTCATTAAAATGGCTTTGCCGCTCAGTCATCGGCTTTATATACCACCCAAAGAAAAATCTTATTAATTTTCTCATGCATCTCTTAATAAAAACCTTAAGCTTGTTTCCTCCGAGATCAACGAAATCATGTTGAATCCTACAGGAATCCGCCCCACCAAAATTTCTGTTCACATTTTCACGCAACTCATCCGATTGCATGCCCATCACCCCTGAATTCTCCAATGCAGACATTTTTATTTTTGTTTTTTCAATAATATCTTTCTGATAATTACTCACTATTTTGCTCCTTTAACCACTTTCAATTTAAATATAGAATGCATGCTGTTTTATTTCCCGGCAATTTCCCAATTGTGATCTATTCTTACAAATCCGATATCCTGAATATCAGAATACATTTCAATCTGATAAGCACCTTTATACCAATCCAATGCCACTTCAAATCCCTCCTGTAAAGCAACGTCGAGCGAATATATTCCAGGCAGCAAGTTCAATTTGTCAAACGTAATATATACATGTCCCTTACTTTCAAGTACGAAGTCAGAATACTTGTCCAGCAGCGAATTTGTACCATAAGCGCATAAATTGTCATTTCTATAAAAGCCGAAGCCAACGACCGGCATGTCAATTGTCTTATAGACCTCGTACTCAATATCAAAAACAGCTTTCTCGCCTGTTTTAAAAATCTGAGTTTTCTTATGGGCAGCATTATATGACGCAATCGATACGATTCTTCCTTCTCCCGTCCCAAATCTTCTGGGTTCCTCCTCAATTGCAGTCTCTTCAACAATCTCCGGCTCGACTTCTGCTATTGGATCATCCTCTTTCGGGATGCCTGCATCCGAATTTTCCGCATGCACATGATCCGCAGCTGCATTGTTTAAATTAGAATTATTCGTATCTGTGTTTTCTTCTTTTAGACGTTGAGCTTCCCGCTCAAAGGACTCCACTCTCTTCTGCCCCATAAAGTCAAGATATTGTCTGTGTACGGTTCTCGTATCTCCGCTTTCTTCTATTTTTCCATCCTTAAGCCATATGCTTCTATCACAGAACTGTTCAATCTGGCCCAAAGAATGCGACACTATAACGATGGTCGTACCCTTTGCTTTGACTTCTCTCAACCTATTAAAACATTTCGCCTGAAAATTCGCATCGCCAACGGCTAATATTTCATCTATTAATAAAATATCTGCATCAACATTTATCGCTACAGAAAATGCGAGACGCATATACATGCCCGACGAGTAAGTTCGTACAGGATTGTCAATATATTCGCTAAGCTCAGAAAAATCAATGATCTTTTTCAATCTGCCGTCTATTTCTTTTTTGCTTAATCCGAAAATCGAGGCGTTAATGTATATATTCTCTCTCCCGCTCATATCCGGATGAAATCCAGCGCCAAGCTCCAAAAGGCTTGAGACTCTCCCGTCAAGCTTTATCGAACCGCTTTCCGGAAACATAATTTTCGTCATCAGCTTTAAGAGGGTACTTTTCCCACTTCCGTTTTCACCGATAAGACCGACTGCCTCGCCTTTCTCAATATTTAGAGTTACCCCTTTAAGGACCCATCTATCCTCATAAGAGTTACGCTTTCTAAATATTATCCGCTCTTTCAGGCTATTCCCTTTGTCATAATAAACCTTGAATTTTTTTGTTACATCCTTTATCTCAATGACACTCATTAATGCCTCCGCTCATTATGTCTGTAAACAATACGATTCTGCTAACCATTGTCCCGCCAGTTATCACATATTCTCGACATGCACCTGCTAATCGCAACTCATATTTCAACCTATAACAATATCTTCTCCGTAGGCACCTTAAAACCATCCTAATATTATATCACTTTAAATATTTCGTAAAACTATGTATGCCCAGTATTTATAACATATATACAACTTTAATATTATACGGTCTTTCTTTCTAACGTCAACCGCAAGACAAAATATAGAATATTCCGAATCCATACTTCCATTCAAATATGTTTTCATGCAAACTTTCGAATACACCTGCACGACATTCTATGCCTTCTATAGTCTATTTTCAAGCTCACCTTAAACTTTTTTTCTTAGCAATAATAGAATAAGTAAGATGACCCCAGTCAAGGTTACTGCCGCGCCTATATAAAACGATACAGGTTCAAATCTAAATTCAACAATGTGCTCACCTTTCGGAACATAGACCCCTTGGATCGTCTTGTTTACCAAGTAGTTTTGAACCCTGATTCCGTCCACATAAGCGTTCCATCCAGGATACATAATCTGCGCATGGTTGATAAACACTTCTTCATTCGCAACCACTTTTGCTTTAATACTATTATTATTGAACTGCAAAATTTTCACCGCAGCATCGCTTCCTACATCTTCCCTTTTCGGATTTTCAATGTAACTTATTTCATTTATATCGAACGCATTATATTGTGATATATCCTCAATATCCGCTGCAATATTTATAATTGGCTTAGCATTGACGTTTTCGTATATCAAAGTATCCCCATCATCCACCAGCGTTTTGTATACGGTATTAAAAGGGACGCTGATAACATTATACATTTTAAAGTCATTAATTCTTATATCAGAATCGTTTTGAGATATTATTCTAAAATAAACATCATCGGGAACGGGCTGATTTCCCGTGCTTATCATACCGCTGTACGTATTTGTTTCTGGTTGCAGTATAAAGGTTGTATTGCATTCTTCCAAATCATACCCCTCTCCCCAAAAATCAATATAGAACATCTGAGGATTCTTATCAGTCGTTGCCTCAAACTCAACATAATATCGCTGATTTTCAGAAATACCACTACCCATCTTATAGGACTGAGCGTTCACCTGTGAACTGGACGGAATATTAACCTCGGGGATCTCTTGGAACAGATCTCCCATACCGACTATCACATCCTCCTTTGTCAGGTCATGGTAAGGATCGACAATATACTTAAGTGAAGCCATAGAAAGAGCTGCATTTTCACCGTGAATATAGTTATTAATGCCTGACATCGGGACATCCGCCATTGGAATTAAATCTGTTGCTTTCTTGCTTCTAAATGTTAAATAAGAATTGTAGGTTCTCATTTGATAAAACATATTTGAATTAAATTTATACTCATCCGCCTTGTTTATGTCAAAGGCTTCCTCAAGAGTCGCTAACACTGCAACAGAGCGGTACTCATCATTATTATCCAGACCGTTTAAATATTGTATCGCACTTGTCGTATTATCTTTATCTCCGTAATAATCAAAATCGCCTTTGGGTATGCTATATCTTCCTACATCGGCGATTCCTGCTAAACAGATTATGCAAGCCATTGCTATATAGGCGTGTTTCCAGTTACAGAGAAATTTAAAATAGGAATAAGCAGCCAAAATCCCTGCTAATATTAAGGTAATAATAATTGTTGGCAGAAACACCTTAACCCCATCATAATATTGCTGCATATTCTGATCCGCTATTGATGAACTTGCGACAGATTTAATAAATACAACAATGACTAGTATTACTATAAAAAATACCAAAGAAAATTTAAACAGCTTTTTTGCTTCGACTCTGTCTTTCAGCTTTGAAAGTATAATCCCAAATACCGCAATGGAAAAGAATGAATATACAAATATCATTCTCGACGCAACTCGGAACGAACCAATAATCGGTATGTTCCATACAGCCTTTCCTATAATGGGAATGTTCGCAACCATACAGTACATAAGAGACAGTGCAGCAAATATAACCAGCCATCTTATTTTCTTCTCTTTCATATGGAAAATCATCGCATATACGAGAAAGACAGTAGCTATAATGCCCACATAGATTTCAATCCCTACTTCCAAAGCGCGCGCTCCAAAAGGAAAAACGGCATCACCAAACAATTCAGGAAAAAAGGCCAAAGGCAATACTCTATAATCCGCAGAAAGCACAGAAAAGAACTCATATGATACCGCATTTCTCCCTGAGTCTTTCATTAACTCTGCAAGGGGCAGGAGTTGGACGGCGATAAGCATAATAAAAACTCCAAGCCAAATTGAAAGATCAAGTATTCTTCTCTTGACAGAATTCTTATCTTTCTTCATAAAAACGATAAGATATAACAGCACAAAGAGATTTGAATAAATAGCGGCTTGAGGGAATCCCGCAAAAAACTGAAAAGCCATGGCCACAGAAGCAAACAACAATTCCTTTCTTCTGTTCGTCCGAATATAGCGTTGAACGAAGAATAATACCAAAGGAAGCCAAATAACTGAAGAAAAAACATTCTGATGCGTGACTCTTGGACCTCCCAAAAAGGTGCTGAACATGAAAACCAAGCCAACAAGAAAAGCAACAAGTTTACTGTCCTGAATTTCTGACATATATAAATATGTAAAAAAGCCAGCTAAAGCGAGGGTAATGATATAATATACATTGCTAAATACATTTAAGGGCATGATTAGCACAAGGTAGTTCAGAGGATAGAAAAATCCCGATTGGATGTCAGCCATGTAGGGAACTCCAAGCATTGAGAAGGGATTCCATAGCGAAGGATCGCCGCTGATAAAACTTTGTGCAAGCAGACTCCTCATACTGAGCCACGAATAACTGTCTCCATGAGCCATCACATGTCCATTGATCAAATAAGGCAGATAAACCAATGCAGGAATTATAAAATATGCCAATAATGAAAGCAAGGCTGCTTTCGACCCATTATTCATTTTTTTAAAAATGTTAACTCGCAGCATCGTTTTTCACCTTATCCTTGTGTATCTAATGAACCATCATCGAACGCATATCAATCGTTTCATCTTCTGGCAAAGAAAACACATGCCCTTTCTCATCATCCAAAGTATTAAGTAGTATATTCTGCGGGACCGTTTCATTTGTATCTGTTCTTATGATGTAATCTAGCACATAACTTGTCTTATCGTCCGCAAGCTTAATGTATAATTGAACACAGTCTAAGTAGACGCTTGTAATCTCATTCTGTGAATCCTTAGCGATACCTCTGAGCTTTCCCTTAACTATGACTCCCCCGTCTAGTCCGTAATAGATCTCTTTTGTAACCGATATGTCATCATTTCCATCATTTTTATATTCAGCAGTAGCTGAAAATTCAGCATGCTGAGCAACATATTGATTGATCTCGTAAGCTTCGATCTTACGCCCGGCGTAGTTGGCAAAGATATCTCCACACGGCATTGCAAAAACATTATCGCCTTCATCGAAAAGAAGTAAATTTTTATCATTTTGTTCGTCGTAAAATCCACTTTTAATCGCCTGCTCCGTAACGTTTCTTGATACGAGAATATCTGCCTTTGTACTGTCAAAAAAAGCGCTCATTGTTTTTATATTTATAAGTAAAACCGGCAAAGAGAAAACCATCAAAAGAATAAAAATCAAAGGACGTTTTTTTGATAATGCAAATTTACTTTTAAGCAATAGAATAATGCCTGCAATTATACAGATCACACCAAAACTTTCAACATAAACAGGCAAATGTGCTATCCCAAACTGCAATTCCATTTGATATCTTTGGCTAACAGCGATCAAACCAGAAGGTATAATCCAAAGAGATAACCCGGTAATTATCAATAAACAGGCGTTTCTATTCGGCGCAGGCTCCTTTTGAGTTTTTTGTTTAAAGAATAAGAAAAAACTCAAAAGAGCAAATAATACCAGCGTGACGACATCATAAATATCGACTTGCCGCATAGCATTCTGCAAAACCCCATCGTTTAGGAAAGTCTGTGCTAAGGGCACTGCCGCAATAAACTGCTTTAGAAACGTCAATGCAACCAATGATAAACTGGATATATCCACACTTGTTCCGCCATAGTTTTGACTAGCCATAATTCTTGTACACAAATTAACCGCTAATATGCAAGCAATCACAAGCGCTTGTGGAGCAATATATTTAATGCTCTTTTTAGTATCACGCTTAATCAATATGAAAGGAATAATCAGAACTGGTATAATAAATGCAAATCCCACTTCATATGTCAAGAGGGCAAAGCATAAAAAAACAGAACTCAATATTCTATATTTTATTTTTCCGGTTTTGACGGCATCAATGGCATATATTAACGACAGTGCCCCAAACAAAAAAGTAGCCTGTAAAAGCCCATGGAAAGCATATATTGCATTAAAATGATGTAAAGTGGCTTGGAAAAATAAAACCGAGCCCAACATGCTTATAAGCTTAGCTCTTTTAGACTCTGTTAGTTTCTCTACTAATATGCCAAATACTAAAATAACCGCAAGATTCGCTAAGATCAAAAATAACTTATATACCAGTAGCGGATTAGCACAATAATTGAATGCATCATACATGAAATAGCAAAGAAAACCTAAGGGAAATACCCGCCCCATTCCAAACCAAAAACCAACAATGCTGAAGAACATCTCTATCGGACTATTATAAAGATTTAATATAGCCCCATGAGTCGTTGCATTAAAAATATCATCATAATAATAACCGGTATTCAGTATGGGGTATAAGAAAACAAAAGAGAAAATAAGAATTAAAACTTCATACTTGTATTTACTTATTTTCCCGATTAAAGAATTTCCATCCTTCATCAACCTTTCTCAACCTCCATAATGTCCTGATCGATTTATCTTGTCAAAATCATTTGTCAAAATTGATCCTCTGCTCCTCAACCACAAGCGGACGTTTCATCACCCTTGTATTCATGTTGATTACATATTCGCCCACCAATCCGATGAAGAATATTTGTATCGACCCGATCAGGAAAATGCCGATCAATATCGGTGCCGTCCCAGCGGGGAATCTATCCCAAAAAATCAGCTTAAGAACAAAATAAACGAGCGCTACGAGCAGACTGGTGGCGGAAAAAACAAATCCGAGCATTGTCGCAATACGAAGCGGCACTTTGGAGTATGATGTAATGCCTAGCATGCCAATATCGTATAATGTGTACCAGTTGTTCTTTGTTTTACCCGCTTTTCTTTTGGGCTGCTCGTAAGGAATTTCTTTTCTTTCAAATCCGAGTTCGGCCACAATTCCGCGCAGGTACGGCATAGGATCGTCAATTTCACTCATCACTTCGATAAAGGCTTTATCATAAAGTCCAAAACCGGTAAAGTGCTCGATCTGCTGTACATCAGATATCTTTTTTATTGTTTTGTAATACATAGATCGCAAAAAATAAACCAGTTTATTCTCTTGGCTGTTGGTCTTAATACCTATAACGATTTTATATCCATTTTCCCATTCCTTAACAAACTTCGGTATCATTTCGGGTGGGTCTTGGAAATCTGCGCACAAACTTATCGTGCAATCCCCTGTCGTTTGGAGCATACCGTAAAATGGAGAACGAATATGCCCGAAGTTTTTAGCGTTAAATATAGCTTTAATTTTAGGGTTATTCTTGCAAAGGTCTTTAATCACAGCGCGTGTGCCATCATTTGAGTAATTGTCTATAAAGACGATTTCGTAATCGTACTCTGCCAATTGAGACTGAAACACGTCGCAGATCGCTTGACTCAAAGGTTTCACATTTTCCAGTTCATTGTATGTCGGTACTAATATGCTAATTTTTTTCATCTCGCGCTCCCCGTTCCTCTCTGATCCATTCAACCGTATTTTTAATTCCGGTTGCAAAATCAACCGCCTGTATAAATCCCGTATCCTTTTGCAAAGAACTGATATCGGCACACAATCGCATCACCTGCTGTGGGACATAAGGTAATTCGCCGATCCCCAGCGGCAGATTTTCATCAATAATGTCTCTGATAATTGTTACATACTCGATAAGCGGACGCATTTTACCGCTGCCAACGCAATAAAAACCGCTGCCATCCTCCCCTGCCAAATATAACGCTCTTGCCGCATCGCCGCAGTAAAGGTAATCCCACATTTGCTCGCACTTGGTCAGCTTAGGTCTTTGCCTGTCTAACAAAGCTTTTATTAAATACGTAATCATCGTGCCGCTGTTGTCATACTCACCAAAAACGCTGAAGATTCTCGCCCACACAAATCTTAACCCCAGCTTTATACAGTGCTGCTGGCTCAGCTTCCCTGCCGCCAACTTGGCAATGCCGTATGCATATTCAGGGTTTGCCGATGTATCGGGAGAAATGACATCACTCACCCTGCCGTATTCAGCCTGAGAACCTGTGCCGAGGAAGACTTCGCATCCAAGCTTTTTCGCCTCTCCCACAGCTAACAAAGTATATTTGATATTCTCCTCATGAATAAAAACGCTGTTGCGCAAATCCCGGCTTGTCCCGTCCCACGCCAAGTGAAAAAAACAATCGTGCTTACCGCTGATTAGATCCGTAAGACGGCCAATATTGGCAATGTCGCACTCCGTAATCTGAACATACTCACTGTCCGGAATGCGATGTCGGTTCATGGAATTAGGGCGAATAACCGCCGAAACAAAGGTTTTTTTCTTTATACATTCTTTTATCAGCGCGACGCCAATCATGCTGGTTGCGCCTGTAATAATCACTCTTTCCATCGAGACCGCCTGTTACTTCTGACGTTCGCCTACCATATTGCTCATCACTTCTTCCTTAGGCAAATATGGGAACATGTCCTCATAATCCCGTGATACCAATGTGCCGTCCGGCAGTTTATCGGATGAAACCCTCGGAATCAGCAACTGCCATTCCTGCGTCCTCACGTCACAAATCACAGGACCATCAAAGTCGATCGCCTCTTTGATCTTTTCATCCATTTCTGACACGTTGTCAATTCGTATCCCTTTGATGCCATATGCTTCCGCAATTCTCAATGAATCAGGACACCAGACACCCGTGTCCGGGCTTTCGCCCACGAAACGGTTTTCCATGAAATTTCGCTGGGTATGACGAATCAAAAGATATCCGTTGTTGTTAAAAATAAATACCTTGATCGGCAGGTTGTAATGCTTCAATGTCGCGAACTCCTGCAGATTCATCTGCAGGCTCCCATCTCCGGTAATAACCAATGTTGTTTTTTTATCGTTTGCCAGGCATGCTCCGATGCCGGCAGGCCAATAGCCCATGGATGAAAGTCCTCCGGTGGTTAAGAAGCTTTGGCCCTTCTTCACTTTCCAAACTTGACATGCCACATGAAAGCATGAGCCGGTATCAACCAATATGGCACAGTTCGCCGACGCGAGGGCAGACAACCTGTCAGAAAAATAATACGAGTTTATCGGCTCTTCATCCTTATAAGAATCCAATACGACAGGGTATTTTTCCTTCCAGGTATTACATATCGCTTTCCATTCGGAAAAATCACACAATTCTCTTTTCTCTGATTCCGCCAACATGCCGTTAATAAAATCCTTACAGTCAATATTGGCTTTGTAGTCAATTTTAACGCCGGGTTTGTCGAGCTCTTTTTGGTCGATATCCACAACAAATTTCTTGGCGCGTTTGCCAAAGCTCGCTGCGTCATGACCAACAGTCGAAGATGCGAGCCTGCTTCCAATAGAAATGATCAGGTCAGCATTCTGAACAGCAAAGTTCGCCGAACGCTCTCCGTAGTTGCCGGGCCGCCCCACATATAAATCGCTGTCGCTTTCTATAATGCCTATGCCTAATCTGGATGTGATTAAAGGAATCTGCAATTTTTCCAGCAGTGTGCGAAATTCCGCTTCAGCATCCGCCAAACTGACTCCCTGGCCTGCGATTATAAGGGGTCTTTTTGCTTCCGATATCATTTCAAAAGCCTGATTCACGGCATTCCTGATTTTATACGTATTCTTCGTTTCTTCCGGAACAAAACTCGTCATCTCGTTTTCAGAAACCTGCTGCTTCTGGATATCGAGCGGAACATCAATCCAAACCGGCCCGGGGCGACCGCTCGTGGCTTCGTGGTAGGCCTTTTGCAGATAGTATTTCAGTCTTTTGGGATCGTCGATTGTGATAAAGTACTTGGTAACGTTTTCGACCAGAGGACGAATATTGATACCCTGAACGCCATGCTGGCGAATCTTGGTTTTGTCCTGATACTGCACGAACGAAAGAGCCGACTGCCCGGAAATGACAATCATCGGAGAAGAATCCGTGTAGCCGCCGACAACGCCGTTCATTGCGTTCACGCTCCCGGGGCCTGCGGTCACAAGCGCAATTGCCGGCTTATGTTTAATCCTTCCGTACGCGTCTGCTGACATCGTACAGCACTGTTCGTGATGATTGCATACAATCTCATATCCGCCGTGCTTCCCCACAGCGTCATTTAAAAACATAGCCTGTCCGCCGGTAATCATAAATACCGTATCGATGCCCAGTTTATTAAAAAAGTCAAAAATATACTCCGATACATTCATGATTTCATCCTCCTATAGTAACGATTCTATCTGGTAAGTCATATTGTCTTCAAATTTCTTCTTTTGAAGCTCAAGTGCAATTTCAACAACCAAGTCTTCCTGCCCGCCAACAACCTTGCGCCTGCCCAACTCAACAAATATATCCCTTGGGTCCACGCCAAATCTCTCCGACGCTTTTTTCACCTGCGTCGCGAAAGAGGAAAACACGCCCGACATGCCGCTGACAATGCTGACATCCGAGAGGCCTTGTTTGTTCACAATCAATTCCTTAATCACCATTTCACTCGCATCAAGCACCTTATACAGATCCACACCTGTTACAGAGCCGTTTTTCTCAAGAAGCGCGAGCAGGGCTTCCATTTGACAATTACCCGCCCCGGCACCAAAACCGCGTGTCGTGGCATCAATAATGGTCGCCCCTTCATTGATTGCAATATATCCGTTTCCTACAGCCAGCCCAAGATTGTTGTGAGGATGAAACCCTACGCGGATATGGAGATTATCAACCAATTTAGAAATGGTTTTTTTAACGAGCTCGGGCGTCGCAGCTCCGGCTGAATCCATCAAAATCAGCCCCATGGCTCCGTACTCCTGCATTTTCAACGCTTCTTCGAGCAAACGCTCGGTTGAAGCCATGTGAAACATCATCAAAACGCCGTACGCTTCAATGCCTTCGCTTCTGGCATATTCGATATGCTGACGCGTTACATCCGCTTCCGTACAATGGGTACCCACACAAATCAAGTCGATACCTCGCTCTATGGCCGGCTTTAAATCATCGCTGATCGTACCAAAGCCAGGAATCATATAAGCGCCAAGCTTTGTGTTGGAGAGATTTTCTCTCGCGGTGCATATCATTTCCTCATCCGTGTGCTTTGCCAAACCAACCTGCAAAGAAGAGGCTCCGAGTCCGTTACCATGCCCCACGATGATGGTATGCATCCCCGCTCCGTCCATAATTCTGCAATATCTTTCAATGCTCTCAATAGGAAGTTGATGCGCGATTGCATGAGAACCGTCTCTTAACGTCGAATCAAAGAAAATCAATCTACTCATGGCTGTTTTTGTTTAGCCTCCTTTTTACATATTCTTCTGCGATATTTATGGATGCGCAAGTGATAATGTCCAAATTGCCCGAGTACGCCGGCAAATAGTCACCAAGACCGACAACCTGAATCGTGGTGGTTACCCGGCCGTTCTCGTAAATCGGCCCGACAATCACGCTATAACCGGGTACGTATTCTTTAATCCTTGCCTCCATTTCGGCCACACTCTTAACGATCGCTTCCATGTTGGGATTATCAATATGCGCATAAATCGTATTTCGCATCGTAATAGGAGGCTCAGCCGGGTTGAGAATAATAATGGCCTTTGTCCGGCCGATGCCCGTAAATCTGGCTAATGCGTGGTGCGTGGTTTGCGTGAACTCATCGATATTATTCCTTGTCCCCATTCCGGCCGACCTTGAAGATATGCTCGCCACAATTTCAATGTATTTCGTCTCCGAATGCACTCTTGAAATGGCATAAGCAATCGGTATTGTCGCCTGACCGCCACACGTAATCGTATTCACATTGTCAAAACCAAGAGCTTCATCAAGATTAATAACCGGAACGCACATTTCACCAATCTGTGAGGGCGTTAAGTCAATTGTAAATTTACCAAGTCTCTTTAAAATCGGCGCATTATATTGATGGACTTTGGCTGAAGTCGCATCAAAAACAACCTCACAGCAGTCCGGGTCGTTTTCAATCGCATGTATCGATTCAAAAGATGTCGGAACACCCATGGACTCTGCAATCTCTATGCCTTTCGATTCAGGATTCCGTCCCGCAAATATGCCGCATTCAAGATACTTCGAACGCTGCAGCTTCAATAATATATCTGTTCCGATATTCCCCGTACCGATAATTCCAACCTTAACTTTTTTCATAAAATCCCCTTCAATGTCTTCTGCAAAAACCCTCGCCGCTTTATTCTTCAGGTTCTGCTGTTTCCTTAAAGCTGAAGAAATTATGCCCCACATAGCTGACAATTGTCACAACGAACAGGCATACAGCCCCGGATATATACGAATTCATACCCAACGTATCAACAAATATATAAACGAGCCCGAGATTGGCTGTATAGCTGATGGCATACACCAAAACAAACCGCAGGATTTCCGCCAAAGACTTTTTCGGCTGCCTGAAAGTGAAGTACTTGTTCCAAAAGTAGCTGTTGATAACACCTATGACCGTCGAAAATGTCGTCGCCAGGTATGCGTTTAATCCCGCTGCGATAAACAATGCATATGCGCCGTATCCGACAACGGTATTGATGCCTCCGACAAACAGAAACCGTATTCTCTTATCGCCGAAAAGCTTCTTTATCAAGCCGGTAATCTTCATAGCTTCCGGCATGCATCCACAACTGTTTCGATCATGTAATCAAGCATATCGTCCGTCATTCCCGGATAAACACCTATCCAGAATGTATCGTTCATAATCCTGTCTGTACCGCTCAAGTCACCGACGACGCGGTATCCTTCACCCGAGCTGCGCATCTCGTCGAAACACGGGTGCTTGATCAGATTTCCGGCGAACAGCATACGCGTCTGTATTCCCTTGCTTTCAATATATGGAACAAGCTCTTTGCGTGATACGCCGGGCTGACAGGTCATCAAGAACCCGAACCAACTCGGAGACGAATTATCGCAGGGCTCGGAAAGCATCAGCTTGTCCGCTACACACGCGAGGCCTTCCTTGAGGCGTGCGTAGTTGGCACGGCGCTTTTCAATGAAACCCGGCACCTTTTTCAGCTGTGCGCACCCTATGGCCGCCTGCATATCCGTCGCCTTTAAATTATACCCGAAATGTGAATAGACATACTTATGATCATACCCTTTGGGCAGCTCCTGATACTCCTTGTCAAAACGGCGGCCACAAAGGTCGTCTTTGCCGGACGGACACATGCAGTCTCTTCCCCAGTCTCTGAATGAGCGTATGATCCTGTTGAGCAGCGGGTCGTTCGTGTAGACGGCACCGCCTTCACCCATTGTCATGTGGTGAGGCGGATAAAAGCTCGATGTGCCAATGTCGCCGAATGTGCCCGTGTATTTCTCCACGCCGTCCAGCGTATACTTGGAACCGAGTGCGTCGCAATTATCTTCAATGAGCCAAAGGTTATGCTTTTTGCAGAACTCCATTACGGCCTTTAAATCAAACGGATTGCCAAGCGTATGCGCAAGCATGACGGCTTTTGTTTTATCAGATAACGCTTCTTCTAGCATCGTGACATCCACATTGTATTGCGGCAGCGCCACATCGATGAAAACAGGGATCGCACCGTATTGAATAATAGGCGCCACCGTGGTCGGAAAACCGGCAGCCGCAGTAATCACCTCGTCGCCCCGGCGTATCGCGCGGTCACCCAGCAATGGTGACGTCAGCGCCATAAAAGCGTTGAGGTTGGCCGAAGAGCCCGAGTTCACGAGCGCCGTATATTTAACCCCGAAGAATCTGGAAAACTCTTCTTCAAAAAGATCGGTGTACCGTCCCGCCGTGAGCCAGAACTCAAGCGAACTATCCACCAGATTGACCATTTCATCACGGTCATAAACTCTTGATGCATATGGGATTCTTTGTCCCGGCTTAAAATCGCCGCTGCGCGTATGAAACGCATCACAGTATTCGGAAACAAGAGATAGAATGTGAGCTTTTGCCTGCTCTTCTGTCATTTTTTCAAACATATATACTCCAAGTCAATAATAAAATCTCAGTTCATTCGGAAAAAAACGCATTGATCTGATTATCCATGCATTCTTTCACATCACCGTTGCTTAAGTAGACTTTCGTCCACTCAACCGTCTTTTCCACTGCCGTTTCAACATTCCATCGGGGCCGCCATCCGAAGACTGACTTCAGCTTCGAACAATCAAGCTTTAAGAATCTGGCTTCGTGTGGGCCTCCCACGAACCTGTTTTCCCAGGAAAGTCCGCCGCCCCAATGCTGGCAGAACAAATCAACAAGCCTTCCCGTGGCCACGCAATCGTAATCGTCCGGCCCCACATTATAATAATCCGCCGTCTTGCCGTCCTCATACTGAGTCTTCGCAATCATCAAATAAGCCGCCAGCGGCTCGAGCACATGCTGGTACGGCCGAATGGAGTGCGGATTACGCACAATGATCGTCTCGCCTTTGCTGACTGCGCGGACGCAGTCGGGTATGATTCTGTCATTCGCAAAGTCGCCGCCGCCGATCACATTCCCCGCGCGGGCCGTGGAAACAGCTGTTCTGCCGTCCGCGAAGAACGAATCTTTATAACTGTGAGTCACGAGTTCCGCGCACGACTTGCTGTTGGAATACGGGTCAAAACCGTCCAGCGGTTCATTTTCGCGGTATCCCCATTCCCATTCATTATTCTTATAAACCTTATCGGTCGTCACGTTCACAAACGACTTAACGCTGTCCGACAACCTGATGCATTCCAATATGTTGACGGTACCCATCACATTTGTTTCATAAGTATAAACAGGGTCTTTATAGCTGTCCCTCACAATTGGCTGCGCGGCAAGGTGAAGCACAATCTCCGGCTTAACCTTCTCAAAAACGGAGCGCAAACGGGCAAGGTCACGGACATCACCAATGACGGAATCTATTTCACTCTCGATACCGCAAATACGAAAAAGATTTGGTTCTGTCGGCGGCAGCAGAGAATAGCCCGTCACCTTCGCTCCGGCACCGACAAGTATACGGCACAGCCATGTGCCCTTGAATCCCGTGTGCCCTGTCACCAGCACTTTTCTGTCCTTAAAAAATCCTAAATCCATTACCAGACCTTCCATGGCGCTTCTTGTGCTGCCCAGAGAGATTCGAGCAGCTGCTTGTCGCGCTGCGTATCCATACACTGCCAGAAGCCGTCATGCTTGTACGCACAGAGCTGGCCGGTTTCTGCCAGCGTCTCCAGCGGTTTCTTTTCAAATACAGTCGTGTCATTGTCAATTAGATCGAAGACTTCAGGGTTCAGCACCATGAATCCTCCGTTAATCCAGCCACCGTCTTCTTTAGATTTCTCAGCAAAACGGTTGACCATGCTATCCGATTCAAATTCGAGAATACCGAAGCGGCCACCCGGCTGAATCGCTGTGATTGTCGCCGTTTTGCCATGGCTCATATGGTAATCCAGCAGTTTATTGCAATCCACATTGCTGACGCCGTCACCGTATGTCAGCATGAATGTCTCATCGCCGATATAATCGCGCACCCGCTTGATGCGGCCGCCCGTCATCGTATTGAGTCCTGTGTCAATCAGTGTGACTTTCCATGGCTCTGCGAAATTATTATGTACCGTCATACCGTTTCCATTGTTAAAATCAAACGTGATGTCGGAATTGTGCAGATAATAGTCAGCGAAAAATTCTTTGATGACATAAGCTTTATATCCAAGGCAGATAATGAACTCGTTGAATCCGTAATGTGAATAGCCCTTCATCACATGCCATAGAATCGGTTTTTCACCAATTTCAATCATTGGCTTTGGCTTTAAATGGGATTCCTCACTGATACGTGTCCCAAAGCCGCCCGCCAGAATTACAACTTTCATTTAAACTCCTTTATCTTCGCCATGCTTTTATTCGACTTCGACACAAATCCAACCGCGCTGCCAAGCCGATTGTTTGGCATGGTCCTTGCCCTCGCCTGTTAAGCCTTTTGTTGCCCTTGCTCATTTACCGGTGCCGTACGAAACACCCATATATAAGATAACATTATTCTACAAAATGATACAGCATTTGAAGCAATAAATCAATTCTTTATGTGTTTCTCTATATTCCTGCCTTGTCAACCTATGCGGTCCCGCCACTGATAGCGCGCTATATCTGAGCCCCTCCATACCCTCATTTAAGCATCCTCGTACGCCCCATTTCTGGACAACACACCTATATTGCTGTAATATGTTGCTGATACTTATCAGAGGTAACATAATGTTAAAGAAGATATTGAAACGGATGATTTCCCATAAGGCGATATCAGGGCTTGTCTCCTCAATGCTCTGGATACTGCCGCTGCGCCTGCGCATCAAAATCGGCAGTGTTTTGAATTCGCCCAAGAAATACAGAATTAAACAGCCTTATCAGCCCGGCGTTTATCCGCAGGGCGTCAATCTTTTCGGCTACCTCAAGGCTCAGATGGGCCTTGGGCAGGGGGCGCGGCTCATGGCGCATGCCGTCATAAAAAGCGGCGTACCTCATTCGCTCATCAACGTGTCGGTCGGCAACCCGGCGAGCCACAACGAGAGAGAATTCGAGCCCTTTTTAGCAAAGTCTCCGCTCTATAACACCAACATCGTCCACGTCAACCCGGAGCAGACGCCGCTGCTGCGCCAGCTCTACCCCAAACGCACATGGGACAGGCGCTATAATATCGCCGTCTGGCTTTGGGAGCTCGAGCAGTTTCCGTCGGAATGGAGCAGTGAATTTGCTCACTTTGACGAGATATGGACACCCTCCGCGTTTACCTCGGCGAGTATACAAAGAAGCACATCGCTGCCCGTCGTCACCATCCCCTACGGCATTCATGCCGAGGCGGACCCGGGCTTTGACAGGCGCCGCTTCCATCTGCCCGAAGACCGTTTTCTGTTTCTTTGCATGTACGACGTCAACAGCACGATGGAGCGCAAAAACCCCATGGGCGCCATCGATGCCTTCTGTGCCGCATACCCCGCAGAGTCAAGGGACGTCGGGCTGGTTGTAAAGATCAACAACGCCACGCCGGATAACCTCGCCAAACTGTCCTCGTACATCGGGAACCGTCACAATGTTTTTGTGATCAATGAGCTATTAAGCAAGGCCGAGGTGCAGTCGCTGATTAAAACCTGCGATGTGTTCGTCAGCCTGCACCGCAGCGAAGGGTTTGGGCTTGTCATGGCGGAAGCCATGTATCTCGGCGTTCCCGTTATCGCCACAAACTGGTCTTCCAACACCGATTTCATGAAGCCGGATAATTCCTGCCTCGTGGATTTTCGTTTTACGGAAGTCAAAGACCAGTATTATCAAGCACGACAGGGTCAGCGCTGGGCCGATCCCGACATCGGCCATGCCGCCGCTTACATGCAGCAGCTCTTCTCCGACAAACAAATGTACAGCCGCGTCGCCGCGGCCGGACAGCATTTTATTCAGAGCACGTATTCCATCGAACGCTCCGCACAGTTGATGACAGCACGGCTGCAGGAAATCGGCGTACTCTCTACGCGGTAAACGTTTAAACCGTCAATTCACGAACCAATTTATCAACCTTGTCCTCCAGCGCTTTTGTCTGCGCCTCGCTGTCTGCGGCGGACGTGCCTTTCACGCCGATATAAACTTTAAGCTTGGGCTCCGTCCCCGAAGGCCGTACCGCGAGCCACGCGTCATTATCGAGCTCATAACGCAGCACGTTGGACTTCGGCAGCTTGATTTCCTCCGAGCCCGATTCGTCCGTGCGCAATGAACTCAAGTAATCTCCTATGGCTATAATCTGACGCCCGCAAATCTGCTTTGAGGTGTCCCCGCGCAGATGATCCATCAGCGCACTGATCTTCATCACGCCGTCCTTGCCCGGCAGCGTGTAACTCTTTAATGACTCCCGGTAATACCCGTAGGTTTCAAACAAGGCGTTCAATGCCTGCAGCATCGTGCAGCCGCACTGCTTGCAGTGCGCCGCCGCTTCGGATGTCAGCAGCGCGGCAACGACGGCGTCCTTATCGCGCACAAACGTCCCTGCGAGGTATCCGTAGCTCTCCTCGAAGCCAAAAATGAAATCGCCGTTTTTCAGCGCTTCCATCTCCTTGATCTTCTCGCCGATATATTTAAACCCTGTCAGCACATTGAAGGCTTTTACGCCGTTTCCGTCCGCCATGGCGTCTGCCATCCGCGTGGATACGATCGTCTTGACTATGTAATCCCCAGGGCTCAGCATCCCTTGCGATTTTCTCGAGCGAAGGCAGTTATCGAGCAGCAGGCACCCAAGCTGATTACCGTTCATATAAACATACTGTCCTTTGCTCTCGCGAACGGCAATGCCGAGACGATCGCTGTCGGGGTCCGTCGCAATCACCACATCCGCGTCCTGTTCCTTAGCAAGGCTGATCGCAAGAGACAGCGCCTCATGCTCTTCAGGGTTCGGGCTTTTCACCGTGCTGAATTCCGTATCCGGCGTTTTTTGCTGCTCCACCACATACACATTGGAAAAGCCCGCTTCTTTGAGCACACGCGTCACCGGCACAAGGCCGGTCCCGTGAAGCGGCGAATACACGATTTTCAGCGCCGCTTTGGCCTTTGCCGTCACATCGCCCGACAGCTTAAGCACCTTGTCCACATAAGCGTCGAGCACCGCATCGTCAATATACCGGATACGCCCGTCTCCGAGCGCCGTATCAAAATCCACCGTCTTCACGTTGTCAATGGGCTCAACCTTTTGAATAAGCCCCGAAATTTCCTTGGCCAGCGCGTCGGTGATCTGCCCGCCGTCCATGCCGTAAACCTTGTAGCCGTTGTATTCCTTCGGGTTATGGCTGGCCGTCACCACAATGCCCATCGCGCAGTTCAGCTGCCGCACAGTGAAGGACAGCACAGGCGTCGGCATCAGCTGTTTATAAAGGTACGCCGTGATTCCGTTGGCCGCGAATACACAGGCCGCTTCCTGAGCAAATTCTTTGGACATACGCCGGCAGTCATAGGCGATGGCAATACCGGAAACCCCATGCGGGAAATCCGTGTTTGTCACATAGTCCGCCACACCTTGAGATGCTTTGCGCACCGTATAGATATTCATGCGGTTGGTGCCCGCAGCCACAACGCCCCGCAAACCGCCGGTTCCGAAATCAAGGCTCTTGTAAAATCTGTCTTCGATTTCTTTCTGGTCCGACAAGCCTTGCAGCTCGCGTCTCGTGGGCTCATCAAAATAACGGTCCCGACACCAGTATTCATAACTTTCCGAGTAATTCATAATGCCTCCGTCCTGAAAAAATAAGCCATATGGCATGGCTTATTGATATTCTGCATTTGCTTCGCATTTATTCTGCATTAATCCTGTCAAAATCATCCTGATAGCGGACAATGTCGTCTTCATCAAGATATGCCCCTATCTGAACCTCTATAACCTCCAGCAGCAAACGGCCCGGGTTTTCTAGCCTGTGCTGACCGCCGATGGGTATATAGATGCTTTCTCCGCTGACCAGCAGGTGGTCTTGGTTGTCAATAACCACGTTCGCGGTTCCGCAAACAACAATCCAGTGCTCGCTTCTGTGATAGTGCATCTGATAGCTCAGGCGTTTGCCCGGCTGAACGGTGATTCTTTTTATCTTATAGAAAAACCCTTCTTCGAGCACTGTATACGAACCCCAAGGGCGGTACGCCGTCACATGATAGTCGGCTCTTTGATCGTTTTTCGTTTTGAGCTGTTCGACGATCTCTTTGACTTTGGGCGCTTGATCTTTTTTGCATATCAGCAAGGCGTCCTTTTGATCAACCACCACGAGATCCTCAACGCCCACAATGCCCACGGCTTTGTCGGCGTCCGTATAAACCACATTATCCTTGGAATCGATCAGTATCTCATTGCCGAATGTGATGTTGCCGTTCTCATCCTTCTTAGAATTGTAGTTGTCATAGAAAGCCGCGAAACCGCCCATGTCATTCCAGTCGATAGAAAACGGCAGCACCGCAACTTTGTTTGATTTCTCCATGATGCCGTAATCAATCGAGATGGGATCAAGCTTGTCAAAGCACTCTTCGATACCGTTTGATTCTTCGAAAGCCTTATAAATCTGCGGGCAATGCGCAATAAGCTCCTGCGTAAAAAGCTCGGTATTAAACAAAAACATACCGCTGTTCCAAAGATACCCCTGTTTCACATACTGCTTTGCAGTCTCGTGATCCGGCTTTTCCCGAAAGCTTACAGCCTTAAACCCGAATTCAAGCGGTTCACCCGGCTGTATGTAACCGTATCCCGTCTCAGGCGATGTCGGTTTGATGCCGAAGGTCACAATACATTCATCGGCCAACTTCTGGCATTTGCGAATTGTCGCGACAAACTCCTGAGACCCGTTGATAATATGATCGGAAGGGAACACAGCGACTCTGTCGCTCCCCTTTTTCCTCATTTCATTCACGGCATAATAAATCGCCGGCAATGTATTTCTGGCCTGCGGTTCAAGCAGGATATTGTCCTCATTCGGTATCACACCGAGTTCACTGATCTGTCCGACAATTAAAAACTTGTAATCCTTATTGGTCACGATATAGATATCATCCACATCGCCGAGCTTCAGCGCTCTTTGATATGTGAGCTGAAACATGGAATGCTCCATGCCTTTTAGTTTGACAAACTGCTTCGGGAAGTATGTCCGGCTTAAAGGCCAAAGACGCGATCCGATACCTCCGGCTAATATAATGGTCTTCATAAGTCCTCCTGTTAAAGATTATCGTTGCTCACCACACGCCCACGCCAATAATCCAAAATTTCCTTAAGCGTCTCCTCGATCCGGTATTCTGGCTCATACCCCACGTCGCTTTTAATCTTGCTGCAATCGCCATAGATCAGCGGGGCATCCGACGGACGCATCTTTGACGGGTCCTCTACAACCTTTATTGCCGTCTTGGAATACGACAGCATCAGGTTGAGAATATCCGAAACTCTTGTGAATTTGCCCGAACCGATATTGTAAATCTCTCCGCAGCGTCCCTTTTCCATCAGCAGATAATAGCCGCGCACAATATCGCGCACATCGCTGAAATCACGCGCCGCGCTTAAATTTCCCACCTCAAGCCGGTCAAGCAGTCCGTGCTCAATGCGGGCAATCCGGCTCGCAAAATCGGGGATCACAAATCCCGGCCTTTGCCCCGGGCCAATATGGTTGAATGCTCTGACAAGAACGATATTCAATCCAAAGTGTTTGATATAGAATTGTGCAGACTGTTCCTGCAAGGCTTTAGAAAGCGCATATGGGCTCTGCGGATTAATCGTCATGTCTTCCTTGAGCGGGCACAATTCAGGGGCCACAGTGCCGTACTGATCGGCCGAGCCGATGATCAGCATCCTGGCTTTGGGTGCCGCTTTGCGCACAGCATCCATCATGTTGACCGTACCCGCTACGTTTACCCGAAACGTGAGCGCAGGCTGCTGCCATGACAGTCCCACATTCGACTGTCCCGCCAGATGGAAAATGCAATCGGGCTGCGTATCCGCAACCACATCCAATGTGCTTTTTTCGTCAAGCAAATCCGCCTGCACGAAATTTGAAAGGCCGCTCATGCCTCTTTCGACGATATCCGTGCCATAGACTTCATAGTCTTTAGACTTTAAGTAAGCAGTTAAGTACTCTCCTACAAAACCGTTTACACCGGTAATCAGAGCTCTCATTTTTTATAATCCCAAAAGTTTTGCGTCGTTGCGCGCCATCCTCGTCACGAGGTCTTCAAAGCTGTTATCGCGCTTCCAGCCAAGTTTCGTTTCCGCTTTGGTCGGGTCACCAATCAGCAGCTCCACCTCGGCGGGACGGAAGAATTTCGGGTTGACCTTGACAACGGTTTTGCCCGTCGCTTTATCAATTGCCTTTTCATTGGCATCTTCGCCCTGCCATTCCAAGTCCATACCCATCGCTTTAAAAGCGACCGTGGCAAACTCTCTGACCGTTCTCGTTTCGCCCGTCGCCACCACATAGTCGTCGGCCTTGCCCTGCTGCAGCATGAGCCACATGGCCTTCACGTAATCTTCAGCGTGGCCCCAATCCCTCTTGGCGTTCATGTTACCAAGCTCCACGCAGTCCTGAAGCCCTGCTTTGATGCGGGCTGCGCTCGATGTGATCTTTCTTGTGACAAATTCCTTGCCTCGCCGCTCAGATTCATGGTTGAACAAAATGCCCGAGCATGCAAAAATATCGAAGCTTTCGCGGTAGTTAACAGTAATCCAATGTCCGTAAAGCTTTGCGACGCCATACGGGCTTCTCGGGTAAAACGGTGTGGTTTCCTTTTGGGGAATCTCCTGCACGAGCCCGAACATCTCGCTCGTTGATGCCTGATAAAACCGTGCATCCGGCTTCGCGATGCGGATGGCTTCGAGCATGTAGAGCGCGCCAAGACCGTCCGTTTGTGCGGTCAAATCCGGCTGTTCCCAGGAAGTTTGCACAAAAGACTGTGCAGCGAGGTTATATACTTCATCCGGCTGGGCGATTTTCACCGCATTTACGAGTGATGAAAGGTCCGTCATGTCGGCGTAAATGAGTTCTACCTTGCCAATCAAATGCTCCGCATTGCCAAAATCAAGCCGGCTTGTCCGGCGTTTTATTCCATAAACCTGATACCCCTTGCTAAGCAGCAATTCCGCTAAATAAGAGCCATCCTGGCCAGTTAACCCCGTGATCAGTGCCTTTTTCATGTAGCCTCCACTATTTTTATTATTAAACATTCATAAGTATAAAATTGATTGCTATTTCTTGCAAGCATATTTTAATAAATTCAGTTTCAATCACAAGCCCTTGCTCAATATCGCAAAAAAGTCGTTGACGATTCCCTGCGGCCCTCTTAGCTTAATATAGTCTTTCGGGTGAGCGAAAAGCCTCACCCAAAGGCCGATTCTTTTTACCTTAATCGCCTCAAACCGGCCTTTTGCCAAGCGGTAAAAACGGCTCAGCGTCCTTCTCTGCGCGGCATCCAACCGGACTGCCCAATCGGCGCTCATATAGGTACCGGCTCTTTTGTACTCCTGCTCAGCGAGCGCAATTCTCTGGTCTGAAGGGTTGCCCGACAGTCTGTCGGCCAGCTGCAAATTGGCAATGCCGATTGTGTTGCCGCCATGTATGCGGTATCCCGTCAGCTCGTGATTGTAAAAATATAAGCCCCCCAGCACCGATCCGAACAGATTGATTTCCCAGTCGTGCGGGCACAAACCGGTATGATACTTCATAAAAAATTCTCTTATCTCAGCGGTAAAAGCGAGCGTGCATCCCGGCGAAATATTGCGCCAGATGATATAATCGGGCCCAAACAGATGGACTTCCTCAGGCTTGAGTTTTCGCGTAATCAGATTGTTGTTCGATCGCCCGAAACGCAGCTTGACAGGAACCGGCTCTCCATTCTCATCAATTTTCTTAAAACCCGAATTGAGCACTTTCATATGCGCGTTTTCATTGAATCTGCCCGCCATCTCCGCGATTTTGTTATCAAACCAAATGTCGTCCTGATCGCAAAGAAAGACGATGCTGCCGGTTGTTTTGCTTATCGCCTGATGAAAGTTTTCGATATAGCCGAGGTTGTGCGTATTGACGCTGAAATGCCAGCCTGAAAGTCTGTTTTCTTCTATAAAACCGCTAATGAGCGCCGCTGTCTGATCGGTTGAGCCGTCGTCGCAGATGATCACCTCATCGGGCTTGCGTGTTTGAGAGAGAATAGACCCAAGCTGTTTTCGGATATACTTTTCACCGTTATAGGTTGTCATCGCTATCGAAACTTTCATGGGCCTATCCTTATCCAAAACACTATCTCCGTTTAATATAAGCTTTTTGCGGGAATCAGGATTCCGTATCGAGGTGAATCCACGTGTTGCCCGGGCGCAGCACAATGGGCGCTCCCTTGTCGTCGTAATACATGGTCTGGCTCGTCGGCGATTCCTTGCTCCACGTGCCTTTCACCATCTTGCCGCCGATATAAAAATCCGCGTTGCCGCTTCCTGTCATTTTCCACACTTTATAGACATCGATCTGCTCATACGTTGAATACTGAACGATGATGTTTTTCACAGCGACCTGTTTGCCTGTCTCGGCGGATTTGAATTCCTTGCCTTTCATAAACCGAAGGTAAACGTCCTGCGCGGCAT
Source organism: Bacillota bacterium (assembly GCA_023408075.1). Lineage (GTDB taxonomy): Bacteria > Bacillota > Clostridia > Christensenellales > SZUA-584 > SZUA-584. The sequence continues at coordinate 100,911 of JAEYKW010000006.1, forward strand.
CGTACGTGTATGAGGTGAAGTCTTCGTATTTCGTCGACATCCCCAGTTTGATCTCAGATACATTTGCACCCGGATAGGTCACATTGCCGTCAAACTCCCATTTTAAAGGCGTCGGCGAGTAATCATAAAGCTTTTGAACTTCAAGCGGGTTGCCCATCACGTTATGCGGCGCGCCTTTGTCCTTCACACGGTAGTAGTAATCGTTCCATTTGCCCTTCAACCCATCCACATCGATTTTAATGTCGCCATGCAGTGCGTTGCCGTAGAACGTAAAGTCGGGCGCGTTGTTGTTGCCCGAGCCTGAGCCGCCGAAATGCATGAAGGGTGTGTTCCATTCCTGCTGAATGTATAAGAAGGAAACGCGTCCGCTTCTGACCGGCATCACACCTTCGGGCACATTATCCGAGAAAACACATACAAAACGGGTCACACCGCCGTCTACCGGCACCTCATAAACGACATCAGCCGTCTGAAGCCCCGTCTGAGGACGGGCCGCAGGAGAATTCTCAATCACAACCATCACGGGCTTGTATTCGCCTTTATACTGCAGCCCCGTTGTATACGACATATCCTCCGGTCTCGGGGTCGGGGTCGGCACGGGTGTCGGGGTCGGCACAGGCGTCGGCGCGGAAGTCGCCTTCGGGGTCGGCGTCGGCGTCGGGGACGGCTCCGGCGCAGCGCATGATACCATCACCATCGCCGCCATGACAAACACCAAAAGAAAAACGAGAACTCGTTTCATAATGCCTCCATTTTCAACAAGTTATTCACAATATATTACTGTGATTCTAGCATACCGCAATCAACATAGCAATATATTCAAGCCCGCAGGGGGAGAATGCCAAACTCTCTGCCGCCTTTATTGCGGCACAGGCTCCACGCTTTTTTGAGCAAAAACAGCCGCGATCAGCACCGCATATATGGAAAAACCGATCGGGCTCGTGATGAACGGATTGAAGTATGACGCCACAATCAGGCAGCCGGTCACGCTCATCATCACAATCAGTGTGGCGGTGTCTTCTTTATTTTTCCATCTCTTTGCCGCCGCCGCATACGGATGAATCAGCACAGACATAAACACAATGAGGCCGATTACACCCGTTTTGCTCATGAGGTCAAGATACGTGTATTCGATTTTGCCGATGCCGGGCCGCCCGTCGTTGATTTCGAGCCCGAGCCCTTTTCCGAGCACAAAGTTGCCTTCAATCACGTCGCACGCTTCGTTGAACCGGACCGCCCGAATGCCTTCCGATTCGAGCTGTATCAGCAGCTGCTCGTCGTTTTCCACCTCGGCACTGTGGATCGGGTCCAGCGTGATGCGCTCCATGACATTGGAAAACACGCCTTCGTAGCCATAGCCCGCCCAGGAGAGCATCACGAAAACCGCAAAAGCGCCGAGCGCAATGCCTATGCCTTTGAGTACGGCTCCGAGCTTTTTGCGGTTCAGCACAATGAATATGGCCGCAGCAGCCAAAGACCCGAGCCAGATGGACCGCGTATACGTGAGCACAATCGCGATAAACGACAGCGACATGAACAAATACGCCGACCATTTTCCCGCTTTATCCGGCTTAATGGGCTGCAGAGTCTCAGAGAAGAAATAGATGAACGGCAATATGAAACAGATTGAACTTCTGAAAAATATACGGTATATTCTTTCGTCGAAATTGAACAGCCCGCCAAGCTGCACGGTGTTGATTGCGAAATTAAACGTCTGAATGCTTCTCTGCGCCATCACCATAAATACGAAATGCAGGATGACGGTAAAGAAAACAAGCACCAACGATGCATAACTGGCGATTTTGATCAGCGTTTTGACCTTATCCTCGGTGTCCACCACAGCAAGATAGGCAGGTACAATGGCCAAAAACGCATAGCTTGTGAGATCGGCCACGATAAACTGCGGGTTGTTGCCCCGCAGCATGCCGTTAACCAAAGCGATGCCGATCACAAGCGCAAAAACCAGCATATTGATGACCGCCGTGTTTTTTATTATCGCTTTGAGCTTTATGATGATGAACGGCAGAGAAAGAAGAAAAGCCACAATAAACAGCCACATTCTGATACTGAGCGGCCCGATCTCGAGCCACCTTCCGCTTGACCCCACAATGCATTCGCAGGTCAGCACAACGAGCGCCGCATAGGCCGCCTTTTTTAAGAAACTTAAAAACATACGGTCATGTCCTTTACCCCACATATATCTCTATAATAACAGTTTAAGCCGTCTTCGCAGCAGCAGCAGAGCGACCCTCAGCTTCGGTTCGCCGTACTTGCGGCCGAAGTATTGAACGTCCTTTTTAAAAATGCCGTAACGCCGCATCGCGTCCTGCCTGCTCTGCTTTTGGCTCCCCGAAAACTGCTGGTCTATCGTCACGTCCAGTATATGTACCTTCGACTTGTCATGGCCGACGATATCGCGTATGAACGCATGATCGACATAGTCCAGAAACAGGCTCTCGTCGTACCGGTAGCCGTGAAACACGCGGGCGCGAATCGCAAGGCCGGAATTGATGGCTGTCAGATTCATCGGAGGAATATCCGCCACGCTTGCCGCCCTGCGCCCCCTGAGCCCTTTAAATATGCACGGAGAGAGCATGCCGTTCGCGTCCTTCACAACAGGCGCGAATATATCGATGCCGCCGTATTTTTTTGCATCGGCTCTGAGTGCCGCAAAATATTCCGGCCCGAACGCCGTATCGTCATCAAACAGGCAGACGAGGCCGTCATGCCCAATCAGGTTGATTGCTTTGTTGTAAGCCTTGCTGAGCCCCATATTGCCGCCCATGCCGATGTATGTATACCCCGCTTTTGCAGCGAGTGCCCCATTCCCCATGTCACGCGTGCTGTTGTCCGCCACATAAACAGCAAGCCCCTCGATGCCCGATAACGACGCGAACGCGGCGCACTCCGATATGCGTTTGTTATAGACCACGACCACAACGCTGATGCTACACATGGCGGTTTCTCCGTTTCAGATACGCGCCCGTGATGCTGAGCCGCCAGATGAGCTTTTGCAGCAAGCCCGCTTTTTCGCGCCCTGTTGCCGTGCCGCCGTGCCTGCGGTAGTAAATCAGCGGCTTATCGATATAAGCCACGGTTCCGAGACGGGCCGCGAGTATGCCGATCCACTGGTCATGCATCGGCAGATTGGCGGGGAACGGCAGCACGGTGCTCAGCAGCTCCCGCTTGAACGCCATGCAGCAGCCCATGTAGCGGTTGCGCACGATGCTGCGAAACGCGCCCGCATGAAAAAAGCCGCCCGTCACCGATGCCTTTTGGACACGGAGCGAAGCGTCCGTCACATACGCGTCGTGGATGACCGCTGTCACGCCTTCTTTTTGCAGCGCCTCGAGGCAGCAGGAAAGCTTGTCCTGCGCCCACACGTCATCCTGATCCGAAAGAAAAATATACTCTCCGCGCGCAGACTGAAGCGCGTTTTCAAAGTTTCGGACAACGCCCTGCCCCGGCCCCTGCACAAAAACAATCCGCCTGTCGGTTTGCGAAAACTGGCGGATTAATTGTTCGGATTGGTCGCTTGACGGGTCAAGAGAAATCACCAGCTCGTCATTTGGCCCAAGCTGGCTCAAAATGGATGCCACTTGCTCTTGCAAATATGTGTTACCGTTATAAACGGCCATCGCAGCCGATACGCGAATACTCATCCATTTTCCTTTATCATCAGATTTTTGTATTGTATCATACTTTCTGGCTCAGAAAAAGCCCTTGTCTGCCATGGACGTTAAACCGTTTTATTTGCCTCCGTAATAGCTGTCGTAATACGCCGTATACGCGCCCGAACGCACACGCGAGAGCCATTCGCCGTTCTCAAGATACCAGCCGATGGTCTCCTTGATGCCCTGCTCAAACGTGTACCTCGGCGACCATCCGAGCTCGGATGTGATTTTCGTGTTGTCAATCGCATAGCGGCGGTCGTGGCCCAAACGGTCCTCCACGTATCTGATCAGTTCCTCCGGTTTTCCAAGCGATGAAAGTATAAGCCGGACAATCTCGATGTTCGCCTTTTCGTTGTTGCCGCCGATGTTATAAACCTCGCCGGGTTTGCCCTTTTGCAGCACCGTATAAATTCCGCTGCAATGGTCGCTCACGTGCAGCCAGTCCCTCACCTGCATGCCGTCGCCGTAAACGGGCAGCGGCTTATCCTCGCACGCATTGCCGATCATGAGCGGAATCAGCTTTTCGGGAAATTGGTACGGCCCGTAGTTGTTCGAACAGCGCGTGATGTTCACGGGCAACCTGTATGTCTTGCTGTAAGCGCGCACCAGCATATCCGCGGATGCCTTGCTGGCCGAATACGGGCTGTTGGGCGCAAGCGGCGTCGTCTCGGAAAAAAGGCCTGTCTTCCCAAGCGCGCCGTATACCTCGTCCGTGGATACCTGAAGGTATTTGACGCCGTCGCGGTAAGACGGATATCCTCTGTCATCCTTGCCTGTCTGCCAGCTTGATTTCGCGGCATGCAGCAAGCACTGCGTGCCCATCACGTTGGTCTGCACAAAAACCTCGGGCTCCATAATGCTTCGGTCCACATGGCTTTCCGCCGCAAAGTTGACCACGGCGTCAAAGCCGTATTCGTCAAACAGCGCCTTTAGCAGCTTTGCGTCCGTGATGTCGCCTTTCACAAATATATGACGCGGATTGCCCTCAAGGTCCTGTAAGTTTTCAAGGTTGCCCGCATAGGTCAGCGCATCGAGATTGACGATCGTCCAACCGCTCTGCACGTTGACCAGATATTTTACAAAATTGGAGCCGATAAATCCCGCTCCGCCTGTGACCAAAACGTTTTTCATACGATACCCCGCTAAAATTAATAGCCCGCCTGCTTCAGGCCGGGAAGCTTTTTGTCCTTATCGGACAATATGATTTCCATGCCGTCCGCCGGCCAGTCGATACCGATATCCGGGTCGTTATATATGATGCCTGCGTCAAACTCAGGATGATAGATCTGTGTGCACTTGTATGTAAAAACCGCCACGTCCGACAATACGAGATAGCCGTGGGCAAAGCCCTCGGGAACATAGAGCATGCGTTTGTTCTCGCCGGTCAATACCTCGCCCACATACTTGCCGTACGTCGGCGACCCCGCCCGCAAATCCACGCCCACATCATACACGGCGCCCGCAATCACGCGAACGAGCTTGCCTTGGGAAAACTGCGTCTGCAGATGCAGCCCGCGCAGCACACCCTTGCTTGACATCGACTGGTTATCCTGAACGAATGTCATGGAAAGCCCCGCCTTTGCGAACGCATCCTCGCGGTATGTCTCCATAAAATAGCCGCGTGCGTCTGGAAATACCGGCGGCTCCACAATCACCATGCCGTTGATCGCCGTTTCTGTAACTTTAATGTCCGCCATTCCTGCCCTCTCTTTCGGCGAGCGTTTCAATGTATTTGCCGTACGCGGTTTTAAGCAGCGGCTTGGCGAGTTCTTTTAGCTGTTCGCGCCCGATATACCCCATGCGGTAAGCAATCTCCTCAATGCAGGCGATGTAAAGCCCCTGCCGTTTTTGTATGGTTTCCACGAAGTTGCCCGCCGCCATCAGGTCATCCTGCGTGCCCGTGTCGAGCCAGGCAATGCCGCGCCCGAGCACCTCCACACTAAGCAGTCCTTCCTGAAGGTAGGCATCGTTAACCGCCGTGATTTCGAGTTCACCACGTTTGGAGGGTTTGATGCTTTTGGCAATGCGCACCACATCGTTGTCGTAAAAATAAAGCCCGGGTACGGCAAAGTTCGATTTCGGGTTTTTCGGCTTTTCCTCTATGGAAACGGCCTTCCCCTCATTATCGAATTCCACCACGCCGTATGCGCCGGGGTCGTTCACGTAATAGCCGAATATCACGGCACCTTTTTCTGTCTCCGCCGCGCGCTGAACGCATTCGGAGAAACCCGCGCCGTAGAAGATATTGTCGCCGAGCACAAGCGCGCATGTGTCGCCGCCGATAAATTCTTCGCCGATGATGAACGCTTCGGCCAGCCCGTTCGGCGCATACTGCACCGCATACGAAAACCGCATGCCGAGCTCCTCACCGCTGCCCAGCAGCTTTTCGAAAAAAGGCAGGTCCTCAGGCGTTGATATGATCAGTATATCCTGAATCCCTGCGAGCATCAAAGACGACAGAGGATAATACACCATCGGTTTGTCGTAAATGGGCAGCAGCTGTTTGGATACTGCCTTGGTAATCGGATAGAGCCGCGTGCCCGATCCTCCGGCCAATATGATTCCCTTCATCGTACCATTCCTTTTTCAGTTATTTCCCCAAATACTCCTTAAGCGCGTCGTCCCAGTGCCGGAACACGTTCTTGCCGATGCGCTTCAATTGCGCGTTTTCAAGCACGCTCCACGCGGGCCGTTTCGCGGGCCGCACAAATTCCGCGCTCGTCACAGCAGTCATATCCACACGTATATCCGAAAGCTCAAATATCCTTTTCGCAAATTCGTACCAGCTGCATTGGCCTTCACACGCCGCGTGATACAGCCCGTACGCGCCGGTGCCGATCAGCGCGCAGATGGCCTCGGCAAGGTCCACCGTGGATGTCGGCGAGCCGATCTGGTCATCAACCACCCGAACCGCGCCGTTCTCTTTGCCAAGCCGCAGCATCGTTCTCACAAAATTGTTGCCGTCGCCGTACAGCCATGCGGTTCGCAAAATGTAATACTTCGCGCCCGACTGCTGCACGAACCGCTCGCCCGCAAGCTTCGTCCGGCCGTATGCCGTCGCGGGGTCGCAGGCGTCCTCTTCCAGATAAGGCCGCGGCACGCCGTCCAGCATCACAGGCTGCCCGCTGAACACATAGTCAGTGGATATATGAAAAAGCTCAATGTCTTTTTTCACACAGGCTTCTGCCAATAGCCGCGTGCCCAGCGCGTTAATGCGGTACGCGTTTTCGGTATCCGCTTCCGCCTGGTCCACGTTGGTGTAGGCCGCGCAGTTGACAATTGCGCGTGGCGATATATCAGCGATCAATTTTTCCAGCGATGTCTGGTCTGCAATATCCACCTCAGGATAATCATAAGCCGCAAAATCAATGTTCCTTTGGGTCAGCGCCTTTTGCATCTGCCTGCCCAGCTGCCCGTTCGAACCGATAATCAGGATTTTCATGAAAACTCCAATAAGGCCGCTCAGTACCCGGCCCCAGTCTCTTAACTTCTCTTATTCCATTTTATCATATATTTGATCATAGAATGAATCTGAATCAGAAAAAACTTCAAACTTTTGCTGCCCGCGCGTTCCCATTCATGAAAGACCTCAAACGCGGGGTTGTACTCCGCGCGCGCGAACTGTCTGATCTCTCTCGTTAAGTCCGCGTCCTCAAAATACATAAAGTACCGATCGTCAAAGCCGCCCGCCTTTTTGAGCAGCGCCGTGCGCACGAACATAAACGCCCCCGTGCAAAACTCAATGTCAAACGCGCTGTCTGCGCCTTTCTCAAGCATCTCATAGGCTCTACGGTACTTTTGCAAAGCAGAAAGGCTCACTCTGCGCGCCACGAGGTACATAAAGCGCGGGTTTTTCTTGGGCAGCACCTGCAGCGTGCCGTCCGGAAACTTGACCTTCGGCGTGAGTATTCCGATATCCGCGTGGCCATCCATGTACTGCGCCATTCGGGCCGCCACATTGTCGCTCATCGTGATATCGGGGTTGATAATCAGATGGTACTTGCTGGTCAGGCCGTCGATGATGAGGTTGTGGGCTTTCCCGAAGCCGAGGTTTTCTTTGTTCTCTATCAGCGTCACATGCGCGTTCAGGTGCTTTTTCACGAGACGGACAGTCTCATCGGTCGAGTTGTTGTCGATCACATAGAGATGGTATTTCACATCGCCCATCGTTTTGAGCGACGCAAAGAAGCTGTCTATCCACCGAGCGCTGTTGTATGTCACCATTGATAATGACACAGTATAATCTGACATCGTTACCTCATTTAAGCCGCTTTATTTCACACGTTGTATCATACACTACCAACGGCGAATACTCAATAATCACAATTTCAAAAGATCACTGTCATGCCGGAGGTGCCATTTTCGGGCTAAGCTCTCTTTTTTATTAATGGCTTCTCTTTGGAGAGATGAGCTTTTTCCGGAGGAGAAGGCGGCGCGCAGCGGCGGATGAGGTGTTGTGCGGATTGCCGCTCATCGGCCGTCGGCATTCTTGCCGGAACAAAAAAAGTCGCTTGTTCCTCCGATGAAGCGTATGCGGCTGATCGGTCAGGGATGACTTTGTGCAACTTAAAAAGATCACCGGGCATGTGCCGATGACCCTGTGAATATACCTGAAACTTAGCTTCTTTTAATTCTGAGCATGTCGCCCGGATGCAGTCTGCTGTTGCTTAAGAATTTGAGCATTTCCTTCGGATGCGGCGCGCTCTGCCTCTCTTCTCCCTCCAGCGTCCGCAATCCGTCAATCGTGACGGTGCTAATACCCAGCGGCGACAGCACCTCGAGCGTATCGCCCACGCCGAACTTGCCGCGCTGTTCAAACAGCGTCCAGCCGTTCTCGTCTGCATCGGCCTTCACCACACCCACAAAGTCGTAGCTGCGCTCCACCTTGCCGCGCATGATGTCCTGCCCCTGCTCGCGCGGATTGCCGTAAAAAAAACCTGTGGTATACGCGCGGCTGCCCGCCTTGCCGATTTCCTCGAGCAGCGCCGGATGAAACGGCTTTCCGGCCTGCGCGTCATCAATCGCCTGCCGGTAGGCGCGCGTGACGCACGCCACATAGTAAGCCGATTTCATGCGCCCTTCGATTTTGAGCGACACGATGCCCGCTTCGGTCATATCGTTTATATGCTCAATCATACAGAGGTCCTTGGAGTTGAGCACATACGTGCCGCGCTCGTCCGAAATGATCGGAAACTCCTCGCCCGGATACCCCTTTTCGGATATCTGATACTCCCACCGGCAGGGCTGCGCGCACGCGCCGCTGTTGCCGCTGCGCCCCGTAAACACGTTGCTCAGCAGGCAGCGCCCCGAGTACGCGATGCACATCGCGCCGTGCACAAACGCCTCAAGCTCCAGTTCTTTGGGCGTGTTCTCACGAATAAGCGCAATTTCGGCAAGCGAAAGCTCGCGCGCGAGTATCACCCGGCTCGCGCCCTGCTCATACCAAAAACGCGCGGTCAGCGCGTTGGTCGTGTTCGCCTGTGTGCTGATATGGATGGGGACGTTCGGGGCAATCCGTTTCGCCGTCAGCAGCACCCCGGGGTCAGACACGATAAACGCATCCACACCCGCCTCGGCAAGCCGGGCGATATAAAGCTCAAGCCCGTCGAAATCCTGCGGATGAAAAACCGCGTTCATCGTGATATAAAGGCGCTTTCCGCAGCTGTGAAGGTACGCCGCGCCCTGTGCGATTTCATCGGGTGTGAAATTGTCGGCAAAAGCACGAAGGCCGTAGGCTTTGCCCGCCGCATACACGGCATCCGCCCCAAAATCAGCGGCGGCACGAAGGCTCTCCATGCCGCCTGCGGGTGCGAGCAGCTCAACCGCCATTGCTTGCGGTGGGCGACGGCTCCGGCGTCGCTTCGGGCGAAGCGTCATAATCGGCTTTGTGCTTATCCTGTTCTTTCTGCGTTTTGGCGAACACCAGCTCGCTCGATGTCTTATCCTTGTTCATGAAGTAATAATAGCCCTGATCGATATATTCCTGATTCGGGTAAAGCGCCGCGCCGATCGCCTTCTCACCGGGGTTGTTGATCGCCCCCACCGGCAGGCCTTTGTACATGTATGTGTTGTACGGCGATTCGATGCTGGTCTCTTCTGTCGTATACGTTTGCTTTTTGATACCCGTCACATACCGCATCGTCGCGCACGATCCGAATATATCGTCTTCTTTGAGTCTGTTGTAGAACACAGCCGAAACGTTTTTAAAATCCTGTTCGGTCGCTTCCCATTCGATGATGGACGCGAGCGTCACCACCTGATCCACGGTCATGTTGAGTGTCTGCGCGCGCTCCTCATATTCGAGCTTAAACATATCGTCAAACTGATCGAGCAGCTTGGTGATCACTTCTTTGGGCGTCGCATCCGTATAAAATTCGTAGGTATTCGGCGCGAGATACCCTTCCAGCGCATACCGGCGCTTGCTCAGGCTGTCCGAGTTTTTAAGTGCCGCGATAAAATCGTAATCTGCGCTGAACGCGTCCACATCGTTGCACAGCTGCAAAAACTGATTGCGCTCCGGCTCGTCGAACATGCCTTTCTCAACGAGCTTGTCAGCCATGTCCATCACGGTGTAGCCCTCGAGGAACAGCACCTTTGTGACCGAACGCGGCGGATTGCCTTTCATAAGCACGTCCGCAATCTGCTCCAAGGTCATGCCCGGGGAAAGATTGTATTTGCCAGCCTTGAGGCTGCCGCCGACATCGTTTAAATCGGCATAGAGCTGAAACGCAAACTTGTTGCGGATAATGCCTTTTTCAAAAAGCAGCGTGGATATGGAAGACAGCGATGACCCGGAGCCGATTTCAATATAGACGGTTTGAGCCGTGCTGTCGGCCACCGGCGCGACATAGCTCCCTTCAATATACTGAAATACGGAAAGGCCGATCAAAAGCACGAGCGCCGCGCTCACCGCAAGTATCAGCAGCGGCCTGCCGATCCGCCAGATGAACGCCCCGGTAGGCAGCTCCTTCAAAGAGCCGCGCTCCTCGCATTTCTCAAGCGGTTCGTTAAACCCTTCCTCCACGGAAAAAGCGCGCGTCTCACCGTCCGAGCTGCGGCTCTCACCCGTCACGGGCGCAAATGAGCGCGTCTCGTTATTTAAATCCTCTATCCATCTGTTTTTATCCTTGTTATTCGCCATTCTTTCAACCTACTCCGATAAAAGATCCCCGAAGCCGCAGGCATCGCCCAGTATTTTATAAATATCGCCCATCACCGTCTGGATGCGATATTCAGCAGCAAAAAACGCGGTCACATCGGGATTGAATGCGAGCACCTCGCCCAGCTTTTTCAGCTTATCCAAGGTCTCTTCCTTTGGTTCATTACCCGCCATCATCGTCGCCTGTGCTTCAAACTGAAGCTTTCTGTATTCATCGAGCAGCGGCTTGGTCTTTTCATCCGCCGTCACGATTTCTTTTAAACGCGCATATTCCAGATAATCCGCGCTTTTCTTAATTTCATTGGCAAGTTCGTGCGCTTTGTCGTACACGAGCAATCCGTTCACCTCACTCCCGCCCCGCCGACAGCGGGACACCCTTCATTAAATATCGATAATAATGGGCAGTATCATCGGGTTGCGCTTGGTGCTCTCATACAGATAGCTGCGCAGCGCCTTTTTGATGCGCCCTTTGATGGTCGTCCATTCCGTAATCTTATTGTTGCAGCAGTCGCTGACCACATCCACGATGATCTTGCGCGCGCTTTCCAAAAGGTCGGTCGATTCGCGCATATACACGAACCCACGCGATATAATCTCCGGCCCCGAGAGCAGTTCGCCCGTTTCGCTCGAAATTGTCACCACGACGATGAACAAGCCGTCCTGAGACAGCAGCTTTCTGTCGCGCAGCACCACGTTGCCCACGTCGCCGACGCCGAGCCCGTCAATGATCACGCTGCCCGAGGGCACCGTTTCTGTCATGCGGGAAAAGCGCTTGCCGATTTCGACCACCTTGCCGATCTCGGGGATAAATATATGGCTGCGCTTGATGCCCTGATTCTCGGCCAGCGCCGCGTGCCGGTACAAATGGCGGTATTCGCCGTGCATCGGTATGAAATACTGCGGCTTTGTGAGCGAGATCATGAGCTTTAATTCCTCTTCGCACGCGTGCCCCGACACATGCACATCCGCTACGCCTTCGTTGATCACATCGGCGCCCTTGCGATACAGCATGTTGATGACATCCGAGACATAGCGCTCGTTGCCGGGAATCGGCGTGGAAGAAATGATCACAAGATCGCCGGGAATCATCGAAAGCTTTTTGTGCTCGCCCGCCGCCATACGCACGAGGCCGGACATCGTTTCACCCTGGCTGCCCGTTGTGAGTATCACGATCTTGTTCTTTTTCATCTTTTCGAGCTCTTCGGGTTCCACAAGCATGTCCTCGTCGAGCTCTAAGTACCCCAAATCCTTGGCGACCTTGGCAACCTTGATCATGCTGCGGCCCGTCAGGCATACCTTGCGCCCATAGCGCTTGGACGCGCTGATGACCTGCTGCAGCCGATGGATATTCGACGCGAACGTCGCCACAATGATACGCCCCGTCGCTTTTTTGAAATAGCTCTCAAACGTGTCGCCCACGGTGCTTTCCGACATCGTGTAGCCCGGATTCTCCGCGTTGGTGCTGTCGGACAGAAGCGCAAGCACGCCCTTGTTGCCAAGCTCGGCAAACTTCGCGAGATCCATCACACGGCCATCCACAGGCGTGTAGTCCACCTTGAAATCACCCGTTGCCACAATTGTCCCTTCGGGCGTATGCACCGCAAAGGCTACCGCCGCGTCGATGCTGTGCGTCACGCGGATCGCTTCGATTTTGAATATGCCTGTGAAAAAGCTGTCTCCCGCCTTGATGATGTTGAGCGGAACACCTTCGATCTTATGTTCCACAAGCTTCGTTTCAATCAGCGCGAGCGTTAAATCCGTGCCGTACACAGGCGCGCCGATTTCGGGCAGAAGATACGGCGTGGCGCCGATATGATCCTCATGACCGTGCGTAATAAGCACCGCCTTGATCTTCTCCTTGTTCTTTCTCAAATAGGTAATATCGGGAATCACATAATCAACGCCGAGCATATCCTCCCTCGGGAAGCATAAACCGCAGTCGATCACGATCATCTCGTCGCCATACTCGATAACTGTCATATTTTTGCCCACTTCGCCGATGCCGCCGAGCGGGGTTATCTTGACGTTATGCTGTTGCTGTTTTTTTGCCAAATGGCTTTTCCTCTCTTTCGTCTGTCTTTTCTATGATAAAGCATTTGTATTTCTCACGCAAGCGGTGTGCGCTTGGCACACTCTTTCATCGTTATTATACCACAATTACCGTGATGCTCAAACAATACCGAAAATTTAACGTTTCGGACACAAAAGACGGCATTGAACCGCCCAGTTTATCGAAAAATTCCATACTGTCGGGCATTCCGCCCATTCGTGATGAGCAGACGACTTGACTCCTCAGCGGACCGTATCCCGTGGAATTCGTTTTCATACGGCCCGCTATTGCTCACTCAAAATCATCACGCCCAAACGCACTGCGATAATCAACGCCATTGCATTGGCAGTCCGAGCTGTGGATCGGTCAATCATACCGATTGACGTGCGAATATATGTCTTTATGCAGTCTTTCAGATATTCTTGCATAATATTCTTCACTTGGCTCTTGACATATATAGATCGCCGATATATTTTATATATAGATCATCTATATATTGGAGGTGCGCAATGGCTATCGACAAAGCCCTGTTATCGGGAAGCACGACCATGCTGGTGCTCAAGCTGCTTGAGGAGAAAGACATGTATGGGTATCAGATGATCGAGGCGCTTTCCAAAAAATCCGACAACACATTTAACTTGAAGGCAGGAACGCTCTATCCGCTGCTTCATGGTTTGGAGCAGGACGGCCTATTAAGCTCGTACGACGACAATGCCGACAGCGAGCGGATCAGGAAATACTATCACCTATGCCCTAAGGGGGCAAAGCTGCTTAACGATAAGCAAGAGGAGTGGACGGCCTACGCCAAGGCGGTGCGAAAAGTGCTGAGCGGGGGTGAATGCTATGACGCCGTTTGAGAAGATTCATGCGTATTCCAAAACTGTCTGCGGGCAGATGCGCTGGAAAAAGGCCCATGCCGTGGTGGCGGAAGAGATTGAAAACCATCTCATCGACCAGCGAAACGCCTATATGGCGGACGGCGCGGATGAAGCCGCCGCGACCGACAAAGCCCTCAAGCAGATGGGCGACCCAGTCACCGTCGGAGCGCAGCTTGACCGCACACACAGACCAAAGCCGCAGTGGGGCATGCTCGGGTTCATCTCACTGTTCTTGTTATTAGGAATCGCATTTCAGTTTGTTTTTTATTGGGGCAGCGGTTACAGATGGATGTTGAATTTATTTATCACTGAGGGCATCGGTCTTGCAATATTTACGGGTTTTTACTTTTCGAATTTCACTTGGGTCGGACGGTATTCGAAAATCATTGTTTCGATTCTAGTCGTGCTATTTTGCCTTGGTTTTGTTCTTGAACGTCCCAACATATTATCAATGTATTCAGATGCCGTTTTGCTTGTTTTCCCTGTTGGCTTTGCAGGAATGACATATTCTTTAAAAGGTAAAGGCTATTGGGGCATCCTGCTTTTAATTGCTGCTCTTGCTGTCGTACTGCTCGTACCCGTTATTGCACGGGCTAGATGGCTCAGAGCTGAATGTATTATGGTTACCCTTTCTTCTCTTGCGTTATTGTGTGTGGCCATAGCCAAACGGTGGTTCGGCGTTAAGCCATTAAAAGGGTTAATGGTAGTCGTGATACCCTCGGCCATTGCCGTCATACTCTTGGCGGTTTTTATTACAAGTGACAGTAGTCGCCTTGAATGGTTTCTTTCTGCATTTAATCCGTCGTATAAAACACTCAACCCGGAGTCTTGGGGCTGGGAAATTAAGGCGTCGCTTGCCGGATCACAGTTTATCGGACATGGGGTGATGCCCGATGGCACATACAGGGGGGCCGGGTATGGTATATGGACCTTGTTAACATCCCTCATATTCCATTTTGGCTGGATATCAATAATACCAATTATCTCTTTGTTTACATTGTTTATAGTTATCTCTCTTCGGCTTTGTTTAAAGCAAAAAAATGCTTTGGCGCTGTTCCTGTCAATTTCCGCAACAACGATTATCTCTTTTGAGTTTATTGGGTATGTTTTCTTCAATCTAGGATTTTATGTGCTACCATCTGTTTCCCTTCCACTGATTAGTCAACTTGGCGATTATGTTTTCTATGCCAACATGATATTAATTGGCATGATGCTGTCCGTGTTCAGAACGGGGCACGTCATAAGAGATAATAACCTGCTCTCGGCTCATCGTCTTGTTTCGTTCCATAACGGCAGACTGAGCTTTTCTAAGAAATGACGTTTTTCTATCGCTTATAAAGTCCCTATTGTCATTCCGAGTAAGCGTAGCGCGCGAGGAATCCCATTCTATAGAGCTTTATACATGGGATGCTCACGTCGCTACGCTCCTCAGCATGACTTAATTATGCGATCGTAATCTGAGTTATAATGAGTCCTTAAGTCCGTCCTACTCCTTCTTGCCCTGCCGCACAATCCTGCGCACCATGTCCGCATATGTTTCGCACAGCTCCGCCGCAAACTCCTCGGTGTCGCCCTCCGTGCGGATGATGATCGTCGGCCTCGTTGCGTGCGGGCAGATATACCCGAAGCCGCCCTGCACATCGAGCCGCAGGCCCTCATTCGCAAACGCGCCGCCGCGCGCATACATCGTGCCGATCACGCGGCCGATATCCTCAAAATCGCAACTGATCGCCTTCACCTTTGAGTGCGGCTGCTCAATCACCGCCGCCACCTCGTCCGCTGTCACGCCGCTGCGCGCCATGTGCTCCGCCAGCCGGCACACGCCGAACACGCCGTCATACAGCACGCGACGCTGGTCGGGCGAGAGGTCCGCCGCCGCATCCTCCTCCGAGGTAAACTCGTAGCTTATATTCAGCACATCCGCCGCCGCCAGCACGCTGCGCGAAATGCCGCTCGGCAAACTGACCACCGGCTTATTGAGGCTGTTGAAAACAAGATAATAACAAAGCGCCTGCCATTCGTCCGGCCCGAGCACGCGCCCGCTCGGCAGATGCAGCGCGCAGACCGAGCCGTTTTTCGAAAACCTCACGCCAAACGCCGTACTGTGCATCCGCATCGCTTCTGGCGTATCCATGCCGCCAAGATCGGCCACATGCAGCCCGCAGGTTTCAAACGCCCGCACCGCAAACGCGTCCGTTTCTCGCCCGCCCAGCATCAGCATGCGCAGACCCGACGCTTTGATCGCGCTCCAGTCTATCTTCTGAAAAACCGTATTGATATAGAGGCTTTCCGCCGCGCCGATCCACGTCTCCTTGCCGCACTTTGCGGTGGCCAGCATCTCCCCCTGCGTGAAATACCGCCCCTCAATCTTGCGCCGCGCATTCTTGCCGAGCAGGAAAAGCTGCGGTTCAAACAGGTCCACATTGAGGTGCTGCTTGTTCACGCGCAGCATCAGGCACAGGCTGCTCTGCATAATTTCGGCGACCATTGCACAAACGGGCTTTGTCACGCCGCTTAGAGCATAAACGTCCGCACCGCTCATATTAAGTATGCCCGATGCCGTTTTAAGCGCCGCGTGAGAAAGCGCGCTGCCGTCCGCGCACACCGTGACGCTTTTGCCCGACGCGAACTCCCCGACTGCGCCGAAAATCCGCCCGAGCTTGAGCGGCGTTAAATCCACACCCACATCACCGACGAAACCCGTCTTGCCGATCAGCCCCGTATGCTCGCCGTGTCCCCAGACGATGTTCTCACCCACGGAGGTCCCATACCCGATCTCCTTTTCGGGCCATATGCGCACGCGCGGCGACACGCGGCTGTCGCCCGCAATCGTGCAGTGCTCGCCGATCACCGCGCCTTCGTATATCCCCGAGCGCTCTCCCACCGTGCTGCGCGCCGCAATCACACAGCCGCTCAGCTTCGCATGGCGCCCCACGCGCGCGCCGCTGTGAATCACAGTGCGCTTTAAGTTCGCGAACGCATTGATTTGCGCGTATGAGCCGATGCATGAGTACCGCCCGATCTTCGCGCCGTCGCCGATGGTCGCGCCCTCGCCGATGAATCCGGGGGACTGTATCAGCGCCGAGCTGCTGAGCGTCACGTCTTTGCCCACCCATATGCCGCCGACGCAGCGGCCCGGAATATTCACGTCCACCGCGCCTTTGAGCATGTCCTCATGTGCGCGGATATAGCTGTCAATGTTGCCCACATCGCACCAGTAGCCCGAAGCGACATGGCCGTAAATGCGCATTCCCCTGCCCATCATCAGCGGAAACAAATCCTTCGCAAAATCCACCGGCTGCCCCGGCGGCACCAGATCAAGCACATCGGGTTCAAGCACGTATAGCCCCGTGTTGATGGTGTCGGAAAATACGTCTTCCCAGCCCGGCTTTTCCACAAAGCGCTCTACGAAGCCGTCCCTGCCGGTGATCACCACGCCGTAGCCCGAGGGGTTGCCCATCCGCTTGAGCACAATCGTTGCTTTTGCGCCGCTTCTTTTGTGCGCATCCACCGCTTCCTTAAGGTCGATATCCGTGAGCGCGTCGCCGCTCAGCACGATAAAAGTGCCGTCCACAAATCCGGCGGCGTTCTTCACGCTGCCCGCGGTGCCGAGCGGCACATCTTCGATGTAGTATTCGATATATGTCCCTTTTGGCGGATTCTCCTCAAAATAGTTCGTGATCACCGACGGCTGATACCCCAGCGTGAACGCCATCTCACTGATGCCGTAGCGTAAAAGATGCTCAACGGCATAATCGAGCATAGGCCGGTCCAGCAGCGGGACCATCGGTTTTGGCGTGCCGCACGTGAGCGGACGAAGCCTGGTGCCTTCGCCGCCTGCCATCACAATCGCTTTCATAATAACACTCCCTTGTTCTGAGCTTTAGAAATTCTCCGTAGAATGGATAGCATTATTATGCGCTGCGGTTTGCGGCGATATTCTTTCAGCGGCAGTTGATTGAAAAGCGCGCTCGATTGAATTTAATTTTTTGCTTTAGGTCATTCATGGGTGACTGAGAGGGATAGTGACACTCGAATATTAGCTCCCTCTTTGACTACCCATAGGGTGGATTGGGGGCTGTCTCCGACAGGCGACTGGGGGAGTAAAACTGAATCCTGCGATTCGTTACGGCGTATGTCGTTCCGCATAATCTGATAAAGAATGTGCGGCTGCTATTCGTCAGCGTCGGGTCTTCCAAACAGAATCGCTAAGTAATCACGTTTGCCGTAAAGTACGCGCACAATATAAACAGCGTTGCTTTCATAGCGGTAAAAGACAATATATCCGCCGCTGATCACAAAACGGTAATCTGTCTGAATATCAAAGACTGATGATATTGGCGCTCCGCTGTCAGGGTAATTGATAAGTTGCCGAGCGGCTTTCAATATGCGCGATAATGTGTTTTGAGCCGCCGACGGGTTTCCAAGCCCTGTGGAAATGTACTCTTTAATTTCGCCCAGATCATGAAGAGCCAAAGGGCTGAATTGCAGCTTCACGGCTGAACGCCCAAACTTCTTTCAACATCCTCTATGGTCAGCCAGCCCTGTTCACGCGCTGCCTTTTCACCTTCCGATAGCTGCGACATGAGTTTAATCATGGCTTGCGTTTTTTCAAAGTCCTCTATATCCACCAATGCGTAACGTCCTCTTCCGTTCTTGGTCAGAAATACCGGTTCGCCCACCGCTACATCCCTCAAAACCTCGTTATAATTTCGCAAATCCGATACCGGCTTTATTTTCATACAAACACCTTCTTCTTATTTTGCTGTTAATATTATATGCAAATTCTTCGTAAAATACAACAGCAGCGCCACTGACATTCGCCATCTTATGCAAACATGCTACGAACATAGTGAACGACCTCCGCTTGTGTCCCAAATGTGGTATGTCTTCCACTGGTGGAGAGTAGAAAGTTATACTGCGCAATCGGCGCAAAAAGCGCCCAACAGGGCTCCTTTTTTATCAACGGCTCTGCTGTCCTTTATCTCAACTTGTTATCCTGAAGGAAGCCTCCTTTACAAAAGGAGGTGGCACGCGCAGCGTGACGGAGGATTGATTCGTTCCATGTAGAGGAACGAATCTGAGTTGAATAAAAGCGCCGGATAAACCGGCGCTCTCGCTGTTACAGTATATGCTTTTGCAGGTCGTTGTCTTTTATCTGCTCTTTCAAATGCTCCTTCACATACGCCGCGTCAATCTCCAGATCGATCATCGGGTGGTTGCCGCCCGCGTTGTACGAGATATCCTCGAGCAGGTTCTCAATCACGGTGTGCAGCCGCCGCGCGCCGATATTCTCGGACGTCTCGTTGACCACCACGGCATACCGCGCAATCTCCTCAATCGCGTCTTCTTTAAATATCAGCCGCACATTGTCTGCCTCGAGCAGCGCCTGATACTGCTTAATCAACGCGTTCTTGGGCTGCGTCAAAATCCTTTTCAAATCCTCGCGCGTAAGGCTTTGCAGCTCCACCTTGATCGGGAAGCGGCCCTGCAGCTCGGGGATTAGGTCGGAAATCTTCGCCACATGGAAAGCGCCCGCCGCAATAAACAGCATGTAATCCGTCTTCACGGGGCCGTATTTTGTCACAACCGTGGAGCCCTCGACGATCGGCAGAATATCCCGCTGCACACCCTCACGCGATACATCCGGGCCCTGCCCCATGTTCTTGCCCGCGATCTTGTCGATCTCGTCGAGGAATATGATGCCGTCCTGCTCGGCACGTTCCACCGCCGTGCTGATCACCTCATCCATGTCGATGAGCTTATCGGCTTCCTCCTGTGTGAATATCTTGCGCGCTTCCGAAACGGTCACGCGGCGCTTCTTCGTTTTCTTGGGCAATATGCCCGAAAACATCTCGCCGATGTTGATGTCGCTGCCCATCCCCGCAATTTCCAGGCCGATCGACGCGTTGTCCTCCACCTCGACCTCGATCATCGTGTCTTCGAGCCGCCCCACGCGCAGCATCGCGAGCGTTTCCTCGCGGCGCGTCATACGGCGCTGCTTTTCCTCTGGCGTCTCTGTGGGCGAGCTTTGGCCCTGCCCCAGCAGCGCCTGAAAAGGGTTCTGCGACGGCATCGGCTTTTTGGCCAGTGGCGCAAGCACATCGGCGAGCCGTTCCTCGGCCATCGCCTGCGCTTTGTCCATCACCGATTCCCTGCGTGACGCCTTGACCATACGGATGGACGCTTCCACGAGATCGCGTATCATCGATTCCACATCGCGCCCCACATAGCCGACCTCGGTGAATTTCGTGGCTTCCACCTTGATAAACGGCGCGTTCATGAGCTTGGCGAGCCGCCGCGCAATCTCCGTCTTCCCGACGCCTGTCGGCCCCACCATGATAATGTTTTTGGGCGTAATTTCATCCTGCATTTCCTGATCGAGACGCTGCCGTCTGTAGCGGTTGCGCAGCGCAATCGCGACGGCTTTCTTGGCTTTATCCTGACCGATAATGTATTTATCGAGTGATTCAACGATCTCTTTGGGTGTCAGATGCGACATGGTTATACCTCCTCCACCGTGATGTGGTCGTTGGTGAATATACAGATGGACCCCGCGATTTTTATCGCCTTCTCGGCGATTTCGAGCGCGCTTAAATCCGTGTTCTCCTTCAATGCCTTGGCGGCTGCGAGCGCGTAGCTGCCGCCCGAGCCGATGGCCGCGATGTCATCATCCGGCATGATGACCTCGCCGCTGCCCGACACCACAAGCAGCTCATCCTTGTCCGCCGTGATCAGCATGGCTTCGAGCTTGCGCAGCATTTTATCGCTGCGCCACTCCTGTGCAAGCTCCACTGCGGCGCGCTGCAGGCTGCCGCTGTACTGCTCGAGCTTCGCTTCGAAGCGGTCGCAAAGCGTGAATGCATCGGCCACAGACCCCGCGAACCCCACAACCACTTTATCGTTAAACAGCCGCCGCACCTTTTTGGCGTTGTGCTTCATAATCGTATTCTGTCCAAACGTCACCTGTCCGTCGCCCGCCACCGCGCACTTGCCGTTACGCCGTACCGCAACGATTGTTGTTCCTTCCATCATGGTTTAAACTCCTTCGCCTGTTACAGGCTCTGTGCGGTACGCGTGATCTCCTCCAGCGCCCGCTCCGAAATCTCTCGTTTTCTCTCTTTGCCTTTTGCCCGCGAATCTATTGTATTCATAATGCCGAACGTGATATTCATCGGCTGAAAATCAGCACCCTGATAATGTGCCACATAATCCGCAAGCGCGCCGCATGCCGTGCTGCGGCTGAAAACCGGGCGCGGCTGGCCAAGGAGGTCGCTTGCGGCAAATATACCGGCGAGCAATCCGCTCGATGCGCTTTCCACATATCCTTCCACGCCCGTAATCTGCCCCGCGAAAAACAGGCCGGGGCGTCTTTTGAGCTCGTAATTTTCGTTTAACAGGCCGGGGCTCTCCAAAAACGTGTTTCTGTGCATCACGCCGAAACGTGCAAACTCGGCCTGCTCCAGTCCCGGAATCATGCGGAAAACGCGCTGCTGCTCGCCGTGTTTCAAATGCGTCTGAAACCCGACGATATTGTACATGCGCCCTTCCTTATCTTCGCGGCGCAGCTGCACCACCGCATACGGCATTTTTTCAGCACCCGGCGCTTTGAGCCCCACAGGCTTGAGCGGCCCGAATAACAGCGTCTGGAACCCTCTTGCCGCCATCGTTTCCACCGGCATGCAGCCTTCAAACACGCGGCTGTCTTCAAAGCCGTGAATCTTCACCATTTCCGCGCTGACCAGCGCTTCGTAAAACGCGCGGTACTGCGCTTCGTCCATCGGGCAGTTGATGTAATCATCGCCGCCCTTGTCGTACCGTGAGCCGAAAAAAGCCTTGCTCATGTCGATGCTGTCGCCCATCACGATGGGCGCAGCCGCGTCGTAAAACGCGAGCATGCCGGTGCCCACAGTATCTTCGATATCCTTGGCAAGCAGCCCTTCCACAAGCGGCCCCGGTGCCGCAATCACCACCCCGTCCTCGGGCAGGAACAGCGCTTCCTCGCGTATCACGTCGATATTCTCATGTCCGATAATCTCTCTTGTCACCCGTGCGGCGAAATGGCTTCTGTCTACCGCAAGCGCCCCGCCTGCGGGGACGCGCGTGGCGTCTGCCGCCCGCATGATCAGCGAACCGAGCTCTCTCATCTCTTCTTTGAGGAGGCCCACCGCGTTATAAAGCCCTTCGGCCCGAAATGAATTGGAACAGATGATCTCCGCAAAAAGGCCCGATTTATGGGCCGGAGATAATTTCACCGGTTTCTGCTCGAACAGTGTCACCTTGATTCCGCGCCGGGCCATCTGATACGCCGCCTCACATCCTGCCAGCCCCGCGCCGATCACAACGGCTCTATTCTGCGCCATCGGCCTTCTTCCGCTGATTTTTTACGCAGTCCGGATTCGAGCACTTTTTGTAGCTGCTGCCGCCCGACAGCCGCCGCAGCACCATCATGGAGCCGCACGCCTCGCATTTATCGGCAATCGGCATATCCCATGATACAAAATCACATTCCGGATACCCCTCGCACCCGTAGAACGTCTTTCTCGTTTTGGCGGAACGTTTTTCAACGATGCGTTTGCCGCATTTGGGGCATGGGGTTTCAATATATTTCACAACGGGTTTGGTATTTCTGCACTCGGGATACCCCGGGCACGCCAGAAACTGCCCGAAGCGCCCGTCCTTGTAAACCATTGTCCGGCCGCATTTTTCACAGACGACGTCAGATTCCACAACGGGCAGCGCAACGCGCTCGACGGTCTTATCGGCCTGCTCCAGAGTCTTTTCAAACGGTTCGTAAAAATCCTGCAGCAGCTTTTTCCACTGCTTTCCGCCGTTTTCGATATCGTCCAGCTTGTTTTCCAGGTCTGCCGTGAATTCAACATCAACAATATCGGAGAAATTGTCCTTCATCAATTTGTTGACAATGACGCCGAGCTCGGTGGGCTTGAGCGCTTTGCCCTCCTTTTCCACGTAACGGCGTTCCTGAATCGTCGATATGATCGGCGCATATGTGCTCGGCCTGCCGATGCCCTTTTCTTCGAGCGCCCGCACAAGCGTCGCTTCGGTGTAGCGGCTCGGCGGCTGCGTGAAGTTCTGCTTGGGCGTGATGCTTTTGAGCGGGCAGTTTTCGCCTTCATGCAGAGCGGGCAGCAACGTATCCTTGGTCTCGTCATCTTCGGCATTGTATATCACGGTATAGCCCTTGAATATAAGGCGCGAGCCGCTCGCTTTGAACGTGCATTCTCCTGCGTCCAGCGTCACCTGCATGGTTTCCGATACGGAGGGCGTCATCTGGCTCGCCACAAAGCGGTTGTAAATCAGCTTGTAAAGCCGGTATTGATCCTTGGAGAGCGAATTTTTGAGCGAGTCGGGCGTCAGCTCCATATGCGACGGGCGGATCGCCTCATGCGCGTCCTGTGCCTTGCTCGACTTCTTATAATAGTTGGGCTTCTCGGGCAGATAGTCTTTTCCGTATTCCGCTTCGATATGCGTGCGTACAGCGGCCAGCGCCTCTTCGGAGACGCGCGTCGAATCGGTACGGATGTAGGTGACAAGCCCCACGGGGCCGCCGTTGCCGATCTCCACGCCTTCGTAAAGCTGCTGTGCCACGAGCATCGTGCGTTTGGCTGTAAACCCGAGCGCGCTTGACGCCGCCTGCTGCAGATAGCTTGTGGTAAACGGCGGTGCCGCGTTCTTCTTCTTCTCACCCTTTTTGATGCTGTTGATAATAAAGTCCTTGCCTTTGATATCGGCCAGCACCGCATCGGAATCCGCCTTGCTCTCGAGCTTTTGCTTCTCGCCGTTGCGTCCGAAGAATTTGGCTTCGAATTCGTTCATTCTGCCGCTGTCGGAGAGCTTGGCGGTAATCGTCCAGAACTCCTCGGGCACAAACGCCGTGATTTCATCCTCACGGTCGCAGATGATGCGCACCGCGACGGACTGTACGCGTCCGGCGCTGAGGCCTTTTTTCACCTTACGCCAAAGCAGCGGGCTCAATTTATAACCCACCAGCCTGTCAAGCACGCGCCGCGCCTGCTGCGCATCAACCAGATCGATGTTGATCTTTCTCGGATGCTGTATGGCGCTTGTCACCGCGCTTTTGGTAATTTCGTTGAATTCGATGCGGCTGACCTCGCCCGCATCCACGCCGAGCATATTGGCAATATGCCAGGAAATCGCTTCGCCCTCGCGGTCAGGGTCGGTTGCGAGGAAGATGTTGCGTGCGCCCGAAGCGCCCGTTTTCATTGCCGAAATGATGTCCTTCTTGCCCCGTATCTGAATGTACTTGGGCTCAAAATCGTTATCAAGATCGACGCCCAGCGTGCTTTTCGGCAGGTCTCTCACATGGCCGCCGCTGGCCTGCACCCTGTATCCGGTGCCAAGAAATTGGCTGATTGTTTTGGCCTTCGCAGGCGATTCCACAATCACAAGATCGTAATTCCTTTTTGCTGTCGGCTTTGAAGCTTTCTTTGCCGCCGGTTTTGATGTTTTCTTTGCCGCCGGTTTTGAAGCCTTTTTCGCGGTAGTCTTTTGCATCTTAAACTCCATGCAGTTTGTTACACAGTCAAAGGCAAGCGATATGCCTTTGCTTGTGGCTATTTTATGCGGCAAATTGCCGTTTCAACACTTTGTGGCCCTTTAAGTGCAGATTATATATTCGGTTGAAAAAAAAAGCAAGCGCAACTTCCTCTATCTGGGTTGATACGCTTATCCCGCATATTATTATATGGAAGATAGGTGCTCAAAACACATATTTCAGATTCTGTTTTTGCCCTAGCCGCCTTAGTATTAAAATACATATCTCTCCATCGTTCCAATTATTTACAATAACGCTATCCAAATCTATGATAATTTATATATTAATATCTTTCTCATAAAATTTTTTAAGGGGGGAACATGCTAATACGCAAAATAGGCATTTTATTACTAATACTTATTTCATTGCTGTCAGGATGCATGTCTAATCCCATCAATGAGTCTAATGCCAATGTATCAAATCATGGGTATTCGTTTGACAATCCAGACATCATTGCATATATAAATGGAGAACCTATCAGCCAAGAAAAAATGAATAACTATATTACTATGAAGAAAGCATATAAAGATGTTTTAGAAAAGCAAATAGAAAGGTTTATAGAAAATCATAAAATTGAATTGACGAGCAAACTTTACTTGGAATATCTACAAGAACAGAAGCAGGAAATTGAATCCTTCAGCGAAGATGACTGGGTAAACGATTATTATAAATCCATATTTATATGTAATCTTTACTATGATGTTGTTAAGGATGATTACCTAATAGACTATAATGCAGATTGTGAAATTCAGAACGTTATGAGCATCTTTAACGGTAAAACTGATTTAAAAGTAGGAATGCAATCTGATGATTACGGAGAAATAACAAAAACAATGGTAGACGATCCTGCTGAGTACGCCGTGCCAGCCATTCAAACTGTCGCTGATGAATTGGGTATGTCGTTTGAAGAATGTGCTCATAATGTTTACATACCATTTTTTAGGGTTGATCAAATATATCCGTCTTTATTGTTCTGTATATACGATGAATTGGATTATGGTGAAATAGTTGAATATGACGGATCAAATGCATCGGAATATGAAGCTTTTATGGAAAAAGTAAAGCAAATGAATAAGGAATATCTGAATTCGCTGTTTAGTAAAGCTGAAATCGTTGAAAAGCATTAGACAGTGCTGAGTGTTTCCTCCGAATTACTTAAAATCGAAAAAGCACCTTCGTCTTTCCATTAATATGCAAAACAAACGCGCTTTCATGTTTTGTTACAGTTGCATCCCTGATGCTTATACCCGCATCCTAATGCGCGTATGGCCTCGCGCCCATAAATATAGACCAGACGTCACCTTCCCAAAGCTCTCTGATCACCACGCGGCCCCGGCTCGAGCTCGCTTCAATCACCTTGTTGTCTCCAAGATATATCGCCGAATGATGAATCTCGTGCCAGCGCCCGCAATGACACTTCTTAGACCAGAATATAAGATCACCCGGCTGAAGGTCCTCCAGCTCCACTTTGCTGCCATTGTTGAAGCAATACCGTGCCTGTTCCACCGACGATGTGGGAATCACGACGCCGGCTTGGTCATAAGCCCAATAGGCGAAATATGAGCAGTCCACATAACGCCCCGAGCCTCTTTTGCCTTTTGAATAGGGGTTGCCCACCCGTGTCAGCGCCGCCTGCACAATGTTCGCGCCCGTGGTGCCCTCATCTAAATTCGAAAGAATGGCCGTCAGTTCATCGGCATCCAAACCGTCATAATAATCAATACCCAGCAGCTGAGCAAACACCGCGTAATAATCCGGGGACATCAGCTCATCAAGTTTCTGCTTTTGCTCCTCCGTCAACCCCTGCGCTTCCGCGCCTTCTTCGTATGTCAGGCTTTCCACGTCCAAGCAGGCTGTCAGTGTCGTAACCGGCGCTATCTCCTCCGCGCTGGTGGCCGGCAATTTCTGTTTCGTAATCTTGGGCGTGATCTTCACGTTGTTCATGCTGTTATAAATGCTGCCCAGCAGCTCCATATCCGTTTCAGGTATGGCCGTCAGCCCTTTGAGTTCGGTGTTTGTGGTGACGGCGTACACGGCCAGCACATCGGCCCAGTTGTTCACGGTATTGCTGTCGCCATCCACATCGCCGGTGTATTCCGTTTGGAATTCTTCAAACTGAGCATCTGCTTTGGCTGACGCGATCTTTGCGTCAATCTGTTCGCTGAATTTGGCGTTGATCTGCGCTATCGCCTCGCTTAAAGCAATGTAACCGGGCAAAACCTCCGCCGACATGGGTGTATTTTCTTGTGCCATATCCTGCGCTTCACGCAAATCAATCAGAGACTGGCTGATTTGCGACTCATATTCCGGTAGCAGATTCAGGACGGGTTCTGTTTTCCGCTGCGCAGACGGCAGTGTATTCTCTTCCCCGGTGCTCCTTTCGGACGGCTGGCCCATTGCCGAAATCAAAGAGACCGAGGCCGGATCGGCCGGGGCCTGCGCCATTTGATCGGGTTGTCCCGATAATTTAGAAGCGCTGACCAGTGCCACAACCGCAGCACCAACAGCCAGCAATACGGCCAAGCTCATTCCTCCGACCGTCAAAACCGCTCGGCGGCTCGGAAAGCGAAAAGAACCGGGTTTCCTCCCGAAATCCTTGGACATTATGGTGATGCTGTTCTGCCCCGAATGTTTATTCTTTTTTATTGAGACACCTTGCCCTATGTTCTTCATATGAGAAATATAAACACTCTGAAGCAGTTCAATCAACTTTTTTTATTGATTTCACCTTATTCAGGCTATTTCAGTCGAATTTCAGCCGTCAAACGCCGTATTTGCCGCCCGGCAGCCGCCGGATGATGCCTGCAAGCTCCATCATCGTGAGCGCGATGCTGAGCTCCCCCGGCTCGAGCCCCGAAAGCGCCGCAAGCCCTTCGGCGCTCAAATCCTCGCGCCGCAGCAGCTCGTAAATCTTTGCCTGCGTCAAATCCATAGCGGGCTGTGCTTCTTCCTCTTCCGCCGACGGGACGCCTTCTCCGTAGAACTTTTTTATGTCCGCGGCGCTCGAAACGGGAGCGGCCCCCGCAGCGATCAAAGAATTCGGCAGCTCCCCCATGCTCAAATACGGCGGCCCGGGCACCGCGAACATATCACGCCCGTATTTCACCGCGAGCGATGCCGTAATCGCCGTACCGCCCTTCATTTCCGATTCCACCACGAGCAGCCCGCGGCTCAGCCCCGCAATGATGCGGTTCCTCACCGGAAAATGCCCGAGGTACGGTTGTGTGCCGAGCGGCAGCTCGGAGATCGCCGCGCCGTTCAGACAGATCTTCTGGTAAAGCTCCGCGTTTTCGGGCGGATAAATCACGTCCGCGCCGCAGCCGAGCACCGCCACAGTCGGCGCGTCCGCATCGAGCGCGCCTGAGTGCGCCGCCGTATCGATACCGCGCGCGAGCCCCGAAACCACGGGCATACCGTCAAGCTCGGCCGCCAGACGGCGCGTGAATTCGTAGCCACGCCGCGTGCACCGGCGCGTTCCCACAATGCCGACGGCGCGCTCCATGCCGGAAAGCCGCCCCTTCACAAACAGCACGGGCGGCGGCCACGGGATTGACGCGAGCCGTGCGGGATAATCGGCACTGAGCCGCGTGAGCGCATATATATTCTTGGAAGTCAGCTCCGATAGAATCTCGGCGGTTCGCTGAAGGGAACAGGCAGCCTCGGCGGGGCGAACCGTATCGGCGGGCAGCCCATCGAGCACAGCCGAGCCGTTTTTGACTGCATCAAAAAAAGCCGACGCGCTGCCGCATGTCCGCAGCGCTTGATAAGTCGCCTTGGCACCAAGCCCGAGCGACGCGAGCCATATCCAGTATGTTTCCTCCTCGGAATAACCGTTCATGCGTATGTCCCCACCTGACACGTATGTTATTGTGATGCTTGACGTACCCTTTCACATAATATACCATAAGTGAACAGATTGGTCACCGTAAAAATTTATAGCTGAGGAAATATATGATAGAAATATTGAAAGGCGTCCACCTCATTTCAGGTGTCGGCAGTGCCAACGTGTTTCTTTTAACATCGGGCAGCGGCTTTACTTTGATCGACAGCGGCATTTTCATGCAGACGCATCAGCTTGCGGCGCAAATCGAAAAAAGCGGCTACGCCTTGCCGCAGCTCAAAAC
This sequence comes from Bacillota bacterium, assembly GCA_023408075.1. Classification (GTDB taxonomy): domain Bacteria; phylum Bacillota; class Clostridia; order Christensenellales; family SZUA-584; genus SZUA-584. Next base: position 129,372 of record JAEYKW010000006.1, read on the forward strand.
AATCATATTGACCCACTGTCACTGCGACCATATCGGAGGTGTCGCGGAGCTTGTCAGACAGTCGCATGCAAAAGTAGCGGCGCACGAGGACGATATCCCTTTTATCACGCAGGAAAAAGTCATCTCGGGGCCCTATCATCACATGATGATTGAGGAACAAAAGTATATGAAGAGACTCGGCTGTCAGATCAGCCATGTGGATATCGCCCTACACGACGGCGACATGATTGATGTCCTCGACGGTTTGGAAGTGATTGGCGTGCCCGGTCATACGCCGGGCAGCATTGCGCTGTATCAGGCGGAGAGAAAAATCATGTTTTTTGGCGATGTGATCCGAAACAGCGGCAAGCACGGGCTGACCATCGGAATCCCGGAAAAATTCAACTGTGATACGGCGCAGACGGCCAAGGACGCGCGCAGACTGTTGAGCTATCCGATCGAACACGCATTTTCGGTCACGGCGATCCGATCATTTCCGGCGCATCACATCTCTTATCAAGCCTCTGAGCCTAATTATCCCCAATACCGCTCATCGGGCGCGCGGTACTGCAGCGCCTCGGCCAAATGTTTTTCGTCTATTTTTTCGGCACCCGCAAGGTCGGCAATCGTGCGGGCCACCTTGAGCACGCGCGCGCGTCCGCGCGGGCTTAAGCCAAACGCGGTGTACGCCGATTCCATAAGCTTGCGGCATGGGGCACTGAGTGCGCAATGCGTCTCGAGCTGCTCACCCGAGAGCGACGCATTGCCGTAAACGCCTGTGCCCGCATAGCGTTCATGCTGAATCCGTCTTGCGGCATTCACGCGCGCCCGCACCTCGCGCGAGCGCTCAGCCGGTTTATCTTCTGCGAGCTCGCCGTATGTCACGGCGTCCATGCCCACGTGCATGTCGATGCGGTCGAGCAGCGGCCCGCTGATGCGCGAGAGATACTGCCTGATTTCGCGCGCGGAACAGCGGCACGGCTTGTCGCTGCCGTAGTTGCCGCACGGGCACGGGTTCATCGATGCGATCAGCATCACATTCGCAGGGTACGTCACCTTCGCGTTGGCGCGCGCAATGCTGATCTGCCTGTCCTCCAGCGGCTGACGCAGTGCCTCCAGCGCCTCGCGCTTAAACTCCGCAAGCTCATCGAGAAAGAGCACGCCGCCGTGCGAGAGGCTGATTTCGCCCGGCATCACATAATGCCCGCCGCCCGTGAGCGCCGCGGTAGACAGTGTATGGTGCGGGCTGCGGAAAGGCCGCACCTTGGCAAGGCCGCCGGAGGTTAATCCGCAGACCGATTGTATTTTGGATATTTCGAGCGCTTCTTCAAAGCACAGATCGGGCAGTATACCCGGCAGCGCCCGCGCGAGCATCGTTTTGCCTGAACCCGGAGGGCCGATAAAGAGCAGATTGTGCGAGCCCGCCGCCGCAATTTCGAGCGCACGGCGCGCCTGCTGCTGGCCGCGTATGTGCGACATGTCGCCCGGATGCAAAGCGTCGTTGTCGGGGCTATAGCTCAGCATCGGGTACGGCTGAATGGGCTTTGCGCCGCTCAGATGGGCCACAAGGTCAGCCAGCTTTTCGACGGGATAGACGGTGAGGCCCTGCAGATATGCGGTTTCACCCGCGTTTTCGGGCGGAATGAACAGCTTTGTAAACCCCGCCTCGCGCGCGGAAATCGCCATGGGCAGTGCGCCCGCAATGGTTCTGAGTTGGCCGTCCAGCGAGAGCTCCCCCAAAAATATGCTGCTCTCGTCGGGCAGATCGGCTTGTCCGCTCGCGCAGAGCAGCCCGAGCGCAATCGCAAGATCGTATATCGGCCCCTGCTTTTTTAAGTCGGCTGGCGCGAGATTGATTGTGATGCGCTGCTGCGGATAGCTGAACCCTGAGTTTTTAATGGCGGCGCGCACGCGCTCTTTGGATTCGCGCACGGCGGCACCTGGCAGGCCGACCGTCTCGTAAGACGGCATACCTAAAGAGATATCCGCCTCCACAACGACGGTGAAACCGACGAGCCCCAATAGCCCGAAGCTGGTGATTTTAGAAAGCATGCTTCCTCACTTTATTTTGCGGATTTTGCGTGTATGACAATATCTTATACTTTTTTATATAATTATGCCATATCATATCTGAAATTGCGAATTCAAAATTATTCGAGTGGACAAGGTTTTGAAAATTAAGCTTCGAATTTGTCGGCTTGTTGAATATCAAGATGTTATTATAAATGAAGGGTTTGAGTCTGCAATGTTCAAAGTTTACTTAATGTAATTTGATTTGGAAATTATCAATATAGTTTAAAATACTTGCTATGTTTTTTACAACAGTCAAAAAAGTAATAAAAAATAGCTTTGTTGATATCATCAACTTCAAAACCATTTTTGAGCAAAACATTTTTATAACGGGATGTATAGTCTGGTAATGGTTTGTTTTTATAATGGTATTCAATAACAGCTGTCAGAAGTTTTTCTAATTTTTTGTTAATTGAAAAAAGAGTTATATATTTAAACGCATTATATCGGAGTTTATCAATATCTGTTATTTCTGTAATATCATTAGCAAAGGCTTCAGCAAGATAAAGAAATGTTTCATATCTTTGTTCAAATAGACTTATCGTATTGGTTTTTCTAAGAGTTAGGACACTTATAACAATTGAAGCAACAAACCCAAGGACAGCAACCACTGCAATAATCAAATTTATTGAGTCACCAGTATTCATTCCAAACAGACTAAAACCTGTATTCTCTACTGCTTTAGCAGCAGCATCACTTAAACTCAATTCTTTCACCTCACCTTATTTATAACACAAATAGAAGATATCTACAATAACAGCCAAGGATTAACCCTAATATAGTACAAGATATCGCAAAACAGGATAATGGAAATATTACATGCAGGTAATGAAATATGGGCGGACGGTACATACATAGTCTACATGCACTTTAATAACGAAAAGAAATTTAAAAGCCTCAGGTAACACCCAGATGATTTATTACTTGAGGCTAGATATAAATTGAATTCTTTTATTCCTGTTCAGCCACCGACGGTTTTTCCTTAAACACGAGCAGCTTGTTGCCCGCAAAGTTGACTGTGAATGAAAACACGGTCGCGACGAGCTTCGCCACGATGTTGGGCAAGCCGTAAAAATCGCCGAGAATGTAAACCGCGAGCGTATTGACGCCGAGCGACACAAGGTTCACAAATATGAATTTGAAGAAATCAAAGGACACAAAGACCGGATGAATCGTTTTGTTTTTCAGCCGGATGCTGTAAGTGCTGAAAAACCTGAGCTTCATCTTAAACGTCCAGTAACGGTTCAGCAGAAAGCTGTTGATCACGCCGCACGAGTACGAAAAGATATTGCTCAGCACTAGCGGCCACCCGAACACCACGTTAAGTAGCGTGAGGACGCCATAGTCCACAAGGAAATTGACGACGCCCACCACGATGAATTTCAAAAAATGGCCGATGTTTGTTTTATGTTTTTGAATAAGCTCTTTCAGCACTTCATTCTCCTCAATAGAACGGCCATGTCGGCAGCCAGCGCAGGAACGTATCCGAATACGCCTTATCCACCACTGTACCGGTCGTCACGGGATAGAACATCACGAACAGCACAAGACAGGCGCCAAGATAGATGAATACCGCCTTTTTGCCGTGCTTCGTGCGTTCAATCAGATATTTGGCGAGCACCGTCATGAGCAGCAGCAGGAACGGCACTGTCGCAAAATAGTGATAAATATACAGCTCCCGCGTGATCAACAGCCAGGGCAGATACTGCGAAAGCGCCGCGATCGTCAGAAACAGCGTCCGCCTGCCGAACCGTCCCTTGCATATGCGAATCACAATCAGCGCAATGACCGCCGCAACACCGCCCCACCAGATCAGCGGATTGCCCATTGAAGACATCGACGACATCGTCCCGTCGGTATAGCCCTTGCCCTGGAAAAAGAACACGGGGCGCACATCGATCGGCCACAAATACCACGGAGACGAGAACGGATGCACATGCTCCGGGTTCAGCGTGCTGTGGTAATGGAACATGTATTCCTGATTTTTGAGCACATCCGCAAATGTGTACGCGCCCTCGCCCTGCACCGTCATATACGGAATGTACGACATCAAATAAATGATGAGCGGAACGACGATGAAGAACAGCACGCACCAAAGCAGCGTGATGAATGTCTTTTTAAAATAACCGTTGCTGACAGACGTGAGAAATTCGCGTCGGCCCGCGTCCATGCCCTCCTGCTCAGCGTCGGCGAGCGCCTGCCGCGCATACGCATATTCGCGGTAGCGCTTAAAGAGCTGTATAAACAGCAGCACCGCAAGCCCTCCGCCCGCATAAATGCATAGCCATTTGGTGGACGCGCCGAGGCCGAAGGCCACCCCGCATAGCGCGAGCGGCAGCAGCGACTTTTTAAGCGGCTGGCGGTTGTAGTTTGTCTCGGTATACATGTACATGAAGAGGTACATGAGCATGATAAAGAATATGCTGTAGCTGTCGATCGTCGCGATGCGCGTCTGCGTGTAGTGCATGAAATCGAGCGCGAACAGCGCCGTCGGAATAAACGCATAGAGCGTCTTTTTGAAAATCCGCTTCGCAAAAACATACATGAGCGGCAACATCAGCACACCGAACAGCGTTCCCATCACGCGCCACCCGAACGGGTTCATGCCAAAGATGCGGATACCGATGCCGAGTATGATTTTCCCGAGCGGCGGATGCGTAATTTCATAAGGCTTGATGTGGTTGATGTTCTCATAAGCCGTGCGCGCATGGTACACCTCATCAAAGTACATCTCATTCATGTAATAGGTGCGCTGCGGCACAAACTGCTGCTCGTCAAACATATTCGAAGCCGGGTTGCCGCGCTCGGCGTCGGGGTTGGTGTTAGTGACCGATTTCACCGGGACTGCATTGCCGTCCGCGTCGCAAAAACCCATTTCCAGCATGCGAAGACCGGGCTCGTCCACCCCGATTGACACATATTTCGCGGTAAAGCTCGTGTTGTAGAACTCCCACTCGTACATGTTCGTCGCTTCGTGCTCCACATTGAGCGGCTTTGTTGTTGTTTCCGTAGAGCCGTCGTCCTGCGTTTCCGTCACATCGGTCATAGCCGGGATATACCCTTCGCCGTCTTCCGAATAAGAGATTGAAAACGTGCCTGTCCCGAGCGACGAAAAATAGCGCAGGCTTGAAATGTCTTCCGGCTGCTCGAACTCCACAACAATCTCGTCGCCGTCCATATTGTAGTACGTCCCGGGGATTTGTGTGGAACCAAGGTTCATGAACGCAACCACTGCGTAAATGAGCGTGACCGCCAGCATCACCAGCCAGTCAATCCGCGTCATGCGTGTCGCTTCATGCTTGTCAAAAAGCCGCCTGCGCGCATGCTTTTGCCATTCAATTCTTTTGTCTTTCATTCTAATATCCTATCTTACCCACTGTGTGCGGGGCTTTTAATCAGCACGCCGCTGCTGGCAAGTTTTTTAACCGTTATCATAAAATAAATAATATAAACAAGCACGTTGACACCCGATATCAGCAGTGTCGACAGCTCGGGCGTCATCACGGAATCCGCATAGAGCACCACCATCTGATTGAGCAGCGCCGTAACGGAAAACGCCGCTGCGAAAAACAGCGTCCCCGAATCCCGCGAATACACAAAAGCAAACAGCAGCAGCAGGCAGGCGGGCAGTATATAACGGTCGTGCATCGCATGCGCCAGCATGAACACCGAAACGATCAAAAATCCCGCGACATCGAACAGCCGTTCCTGCTCCCTTGAGCGCCATTGCAAGAATACCACCAAACCGCATACGATGACAATAAAAATGATTCCCCATGTCTGATAAGTTAAAAACCAGAACGGCGTATCAAACGGCTTCCAGTTGCCGCCGGTCAGTGCAAACAGATTGTACGCGTTGATCGACGCAAATTGATACGAATCCACCGTGCCGACGTACTTGTGAAGTATCCAGCTTACAGGCTGGTCTCCCGTAAACGGCAGCACACCAAGCACGAAAACCGCCGCGCCGATAGCTCCGCCGCCTATGAGCCCGAGCACACCGCGCTTCACACCGCCCGCTTTAAACAGCGCAAATACGTAATACAGCCCGACGACCGGCAGCAGCATCACCGCCTGCGGCTTGATCAGCAGCGCAAGGGCGAAAAAGGCCGCGCCGAGCCACGGATTGTCTTTCTTCAAATAATAGATGACGAGAACGGCAAAAAGCGTAAAGAACGCGTCCACCTGCCCCCATACGCTGCTGTTGAAAAAGAACGCGGGATTAAAAAGCACAAATGCGCTGCACAGCAGCGCAAACGTTTTGCCCACCTGCTTTCTCGCAGTTTTGAATATGAGAACGGCGGCAATCACCTCTGCCGCAATCGAAGGAAGCTTGACAATCAGCGTGAATAAAGCGCCCATTGCGTCGATGGAAAAAAGCTCGCGAATCAGCCCGAGCACCCACAGCACGTAAATATATCCGGGCGGGTAATCCGCGAACATGTCCGATGTGTAAAAGTTGGCGGGGCCTCTTTCATACGCCGCAATCGCCCAGCCCTTAAAGCAGGCGATATCCGACGAGTAGCCTTCAAAAACGGCTGCTGTGATCACGCGGATCGCAACCGCCAGCACAGCCATCAGAACAAACGACGGCCACGGCGATTCATCGTCCTCCGCGAGCGCGGAACGGACATTGAGCAGTACGCAGACAATGATAAAAATGACTGAAACCACAATAGTCAGCACAGTGGCAAGAACCGTTTCGGAAGGTGATGCGTAAGATGGCTTAAATGCGTCGTCCGCAAAGGCTGTCCCCAATGGCAACGACGCCAGCAGTATCGCCAATAGTGAAAGAATGACTATCCTTTTCATCGTTCCCCTGTATCTTCAGTAAACTCAAAAGCGCACTTAATATGGTTTATTTTGTCGCTCACGATCTCTATTATATCAAATCTCATGCTTTCATCAATGCAATTTTTTCTGTAAGCGTAATCGAGCGCCGCGCGGCAGATGCGCCGCTGTTTGCTTGTCACCACGGCTTCGGCAGGTGAACCGAAACGGCCTTGTGTCCGCGTTTTCACCTCGCAGAACACGACGGTCTCTCCGTCCCTGAAAATGATATCGACTTCGCCGCCGCGTATGCAGTAATTTCTTTCAAGTATGATGCAGCCTTGTCCTTCAAGAAACGCCGCCGCCTGCGCCTCGCCGCGGTCGCCCCGCTCGCGCATGTTCATTTCATCAGCTTCTTCAAAAACGACATCCGGTGAATGTCACAAACGCCGAGGGCCTTAATCGAATCGCAGTGCTGCTTTGTGCCGTAGCCCTTGTGCGTTTCAAAGCCGTAGCCGGGGTACTTGCGCCCGTAATCCCGCATCATCCGGTCACGCGTCACCTTGGCAATGATGGACGCGGCGGCAATGCTGTAGCAAAGCGCGTCTCCGCCTGTAATCTCCTCATACGGGCAGTCCGTCTTAATGCCGCCGATACGGTCTGAGAAAACATAATCGGGCTTGAAGGATAGCCCCGCTATCGCTGCGGCAAATGCGCGTTTGGCCGCGTTTAATATATTGACCTCATCGATGAGAGTGCTGTCCGCTACGGCGATAGAATAGCAAATGGCCTGATCTGTTATCTGCTCATAAAGCGACTCGCGTTTCCTCGGGGTGAGCTTTTTTGAGTCGTTCACACCTTCAATCAAGCAGTCACGCGGCATAATCACCGCAGCCGCCACGCACGGCCCTGCAAGAGGCCCACGGCCCACCTCATCAATGCCTGCCACCAGCTTTCCGTCGTCCCAGAATGGCTTTTCATATTGGCTCATGGTTATAAGCCTGCTAAGTTCTTCACTGTTCATCTTCTTCACAGCGCTCGAGCGTGATGCGCCCGAGGCGTCCTCCCCTGAATTCATCGAGCAGCACCTTCGCGCCGCGTTCCATATCCGTTTCCCCCTGTTTAACCAGGAATCCTCTCTTGCGGCAGAGCGCGCCCAGCACCTCGTGCGCCGCGCCGTCTTCGTTAATTCCATACCGTGCGGCAATCGCGCCCGGTTTTGCAGTTTTGAGCATGTCGATCAGCGCCACAGCGAGCGCCGTTTCGTCGAGTATCTCCTGCTTTAAGCTGCCGATTACGGCGATCTTCGCGGCAACCTCTTGCGACTCGATTTTGGGCCAGAGCAGCCCCGGCGAATCGAGCAGTTCGAGAGTATCCGAGAGCTTGACCCACTGCAACCCGCGCGTGACGCCCGGCTTGTCGCCTTCTTTGGCGCTCTTGCGCCCCACGAGGCGGTTGATAATGGCCGATTTGCCCGCATTGGGCACTCCCGCCACAAGCACGCGTATCGTTTTTTTAACGCCCTTTTGCGCGTATCTCTCTATGACCGGCGCGGCAGCTTTGCTGATGGCACTGAGCAAGGTGCCCTTGCTGTCGCGCATCGCGTTGAAATGGATCGCAGCGCCGAATTGTTTTTTATAATAGTCGGTCCATAGCTTCGTTTGCTGCTCGTCCGCGAGGTCGCTTTTATTCAGCACCACAATGCAGATTTTGCCCGAGAGCAGCTCCAATAGATCGGGGCTCAGCGTGCTTTTGGGGGCGCGCGCATCCACCGCGATGACCGCTATGTTGATGAGCTTTAATTTTTCGCCGATCTGCCGACGGGATTTGGCCATATGGCCCGGATACCATTGTATGTCCATATTGTATTCCTAACGAGAATTTCATCTTTTTTTCACTTTCCAAACTTCTAAGAGTATATCACAAAATGCTGTCTTTACAAAAAGAAAAAAGGGCGGCCGCTTACCCCGAACAAAAAGACCATTCCCCTCCTTGAATTATTTTTCTAACTCAATGAGATTTTAAAAGGCTCATTAGCAAGCGCCAATTGACAATACGTATTAACACGTATATAATATAGGAAAGTAATCTGAATAAAGCCATGCATGACAATAAGCGAGTTGTTAAAGCTGTTGAAGCAAAGTGGCATAGTATTGGTTGAACATGGGAAAAAACATGACAAGTATTACAGCCCGATAACAGGAAATACATTTCCCATATCCAGAGATAAGAAACAGGATGTGGGAATAGACTTATTAAATAAAATAAAAAGACAGGCGGGGCTTAAGTAGCTACGCCCCTAAATATCGGCAATAAGGAGAGTAAACTAAAATGGCAAAATATATTTATCCTGCGATATTTTCAAAAATAAATGAAGGCTTTTTTGTAGAATTTCCAGATTTGGAGAACTGCTTCACACAAGGCAAGGATATGATTGATTCTATAGAAATGGCTGAAGATGTTTTGAACTTAATGCTGATTGATTTGGAAGACAGAAAACAGAACCTTCCCCAACCTACAGACATCAATTTAATTAAGTTGAATGAGAATTCGGTCATTTCCTTGGTAAAAGCAGATACTGTGCAGTATAGAAAGGAAAATTCAAATAAGGCTATTAAGAAAACCTTAACCATTCCTTCCTGGCTAAACGAAGCAGCGGAAAAACAATCGGTTAACTTTTCACAAGTTTTGCAAGATGCTTTGGTCAAGCAAGTTGGAATTAAGTAGATTTGCACAATTGGTTTTTTATCAAAAAGCGGTAGATAAGCCGCTTTGCATCTGTTGTCTTTCAAAAAATCGTCTTCTCTAAAAAGTAAAAAGAGCCGAATCTCGGCTCCTTCGTTGTTATCTTTTTTCCGTAAGTTTGGCGGCTTTACCGGCTCTGTCACGCAGATAGTAAAGCTTCGACCGTCTGACCTTGCTGTGGCGCATCACTTCGATGCTCGCGATCTTTGGCGAATGAATGGGGAATGTTCTTTCCACACCGATACCGAAAGACACGCGGCGAACAGTGATGGTCTCTTTGATACCGCCGCCTTTTCTGGCGATCACGTATCCTTCGAAAGCCTGAAGGCGCTCTCTCGTTCCTTCAATAACTTTGACGGACACCTTCACGACATCGCCGATTTTCATTTCAGGCAGATCGGCGCGCAGTTGTTCCTGTTCGATGGCTCTGATAATCTGGCTCATGCTGATTCCTCCTCCCAGTATAGGTGTTCTTAACCGGCTTACAAATGCGGACAGCGGACCACCCTAAATCAACCCTGAGATTATAACACAACAAAATGCCCGGTGACAAGATAAAATTTCGATGAAAATCCTTGAATTTGCCCGATTTTACTCTCTTTCTTGACGCAATGGGAAATGTATGCTTTAATCTAAGCAGCGCCAAAGTCATCAGCACGAAGCCGATGAGCAAAAAACGGCGGCGCACCTTTTGTGATGGTACCATGAAGGTATCCGCTTTCCAATAGGAAAGCTGAATCCTATGGTATTTTTTTATTGCGGAGGTTATTAAAAAATGAAATTATCATCCACTAAAAAACTTGTGCTCTCAGCGTTCTTTCTCGCGCTCGGCGTATTGCTGCCGCTGCTTGTCGGCCATCTCGTACCGATGGGCTGGATCTTCCTGCCGATGCATGTCCCCGTGCTGCTCTGCGGCTTTTTCTGCGGCGGACCTTGGGGCCTCGCAGTCGGCTTTGTGACGCCGCTGCTCTCCGGCGCGATTACCGGCATGCCGGGGCTATTCCCCGATGCCGTCGTCATGGCGTTTGAGCTGGGTGCATACGGGCTGCTCTCCGGCCTGTTTTACAGGCTGTTCCCCAAGAATATCGGCTTTACCTATGTCTCCTTGCTGCTCGCGATGATCGGCGGGCGCATCGTCTGGGCAGCCGCCAGCTTCATTATTTTGGGCATTGCGGGCACGGCTTTCACTTTCGAGAACGTATTGAGCGGCGCTGTGGTGATGGTATTGCCCGGCATCATCATCCAAATCGTGCTGATTCCGATACTCGTGGTGGCGCTCGACAGAACAAAAAAGACAGAACAATCCGTCCAGGCATGAAGGCTCTGCTGCTGAGCCACTTTTCGCGCTATCCCCAGATGAGCCTGACCGATATGGTCAAGCTCATCTGCCAAAGCGAATTTGCGGGCGGACACATCATCAGCGACCCGGCCGAGAGCCTCAAACGTATCGAGGAAGAATGCGCCGCGCTCAAAAACGGCGATACCGGCCTTGAGGCGTTCGAGGAGATCGGCGGCGGCCTTTGCCGCATTCATTTGGCTGCGCTCAATTCGCTTGGCATCAGCCCCGCCACCGTAAACCGGCTGTTCGTCGCCACGGCAAACAGCGTGACCGGCAGCATGGAAGGCTTTTCGCAAAAGCTCCGTATTCTGCGGCAGTGCTGCGAAGACAGCCTGCTGCCTTTTTCCATAGCCGGCGTTGACGTTTTTATCACAAAAGCACAAACTGCAAAAAACTGCCCCCTATTGCGCCATAGCGATACCTATCGGGATGCTTACGCCCCGGCCTATCGCGTGATCAAATCGGCCTATGCCCGGTATATCACCGCATTTTCGCGCATTGATGCCTTGCTCAAAAGCGGCAAGCCGATTGCCGTCGCGATAGACGGCAACAGCGGCAGCGGCAAATCGACGCTCGCGGCGCTGTTCGCTGAGGTCTATGGCTGCCATGTGCTGCACATGGACGACTTTTTTCTGCCAACCGAGCGCAAAACGCCCGAACGCCTTGCAGAGCCGGGCGGCAATGTGGACTACGAACGCTTCGCGCAGGAAACAGCGGGCGTCAAGAGCGGCAAACCATTCTCCTACCGCCCGTTCGACTGCCAAACCGGCGGGCTCAAAGAGGCTGTCACCGTGCCGCCCAAGGCGCTGACCGTCGTCGAAGGCGTATACAGCCTGCATCCGTCCATTGCGGATATATACGATTTGCAGCTGTTTCTCAAAACGGATGCGGATACGCAAATCGAGCGCATACGCAAAAGAAGCGGCGAAGCTATGCTGCCGCGTTTTATCAACGAATGGATACCTCTCGAAAACGCTTTTTTTGAAAAGCTCGCTATCGAGCAAAGCTGCGATCTCGTGTTTGAGACAGGCACCGGCTTGATGAAGTCTATTATGTAACCAAGCTGATTCATACTCTGACACATTGCGCGGCACAGCGCACATTCAGATGAAGTCTCCTATCAAATGACAACCGCCCGAACTGGCGACCGAGCTTCATTTCTCTTAAAGTTTTGTCTGTAAATTCTATTCTTCATAAGCCCCATCTGCCTGGCTCTCTCGGTGCCTCAGTATAAAAACATCCTCTAACCAATCTAAAAATTGCCGCCTACCAAACGACGTGAAACAGCCGCCGTTCTCAATATTTTTGCGTAACCGGATAGTTTTTGGCGAACACTAATAGAAATACGCGAAGAGGTGCGGCTTATGGACCCGTCTTTGATTGACGCCATCGATAACATTACTGAAAACTTTATAGGTGTGCATCAGACAATATGGCAGGTGTGGCTCACACAGGTGCTGTTCTCGTGGCACTGGTGGCTCGATGTGGCGCTCGCCGTGCTGCCATGGGGCCTGTGGCTGATGGTGCGGCGCAGGGACCTCCAGCGCAGCCTGCTGTTTGCGGGGCTGGTCACCGCACTGCTCGCGACATACCTTGATATGATCGGCATGACTCAGGGGTGGTGGACATATTACACATGGGTGGCGCCGCTGATGCCCGAATATCTGCCTTGGGACCTCGCCGTGATGCCTGTGACCGCGATGCTGTTCTACCAGTTCAAACCGAACTGGAACCCGTGGATAAAAGCCGTCATCTTCGGCGTCTTCGGCGCGTTTATCTCCGAGCCGATTTTTGAATGGATCGGCATATACAAGCGGCTCACGTGGGAATATTGGTATTCGCTGCCCATCTATGCGGCTGTGTTCATGCTCGGGTACGCCGTGTTTAAAGGCGGGCGCAGCAAGCGCACGGCTGGATAAAGACTAACCATTTATCCAGAAACGCAAGGGCGCTGTTCTTGTCAGCCAGCCAGAAATACATTCTTAGTGCTGCGCATGGATGCGGAACAGCCCGACAACGGAGATTATTGACCAGCTGCCTTCCAGCAGAAGAAAGCCCCATTGCTGCTCGATGATGGCAGCTGCGGCAAGCAGGCCGGAACCGATAGCGTTGACGAGAAGATAGACGGTGGATTTCTGACTCAATATTCCCCATTGCGCGAGTGCAAATCCAAAAAGAATGGCGATTGAACCGACGATTTGAATGATCATGCTCATAAAAAATACTCCTTCCTTCTGCGTCGTCGTCAAAACCGGGTACGGCGCGTCTCGTCCGGAGCCTGATGAAGTTCAGTCTGCTTATATGATATCATGTGACGATGCGTGTTTCAATAAAAAGCGGCCCCTGAGCGTCTTCAGCGTCAGCATCGTTTGCAAATTTGTCTTGACGGGATATAAATTTTCTGCATATAATAAGGCAAGCCAAAAAGAGGGAGCAGACATGAACGAATCAATGTCCAATCGTTATTTTTCGTTTAGCAGCCGGAGCTATTATTGCTTCGGATACTTTACGTTAAATAAATACGGACACATGCGGTCATGGGTTGCTTGACTTAAACAAAGATATCAAATTGTCAACAAAGGGAGCTCATTACCGGGCTCCCTTTTTAAATTCGCACGACAGTGCAAAAAATATGGGGAGCTCACTCCCTTTGCAGGACGGAAGGACGGAAAGAAAATGATTATTATTTTGAAACCAGGCGCGGAAAAAGAAAAAGTGGAAGACCTCGTCCGTTTTCTCGAGACGGACTATTCTCTTGAGGTACAGAGAATGGATGGCGTGAACTATTCCATACTCGGTTTGATCGGTGACACATCCGCGCTGGACACCGAACCGATTCAGGAACGCAGTGTTGTGAGAAAAGTGATGCGCGTGCAGGAGCCTTACAAAAAGGTGAACCGCGCGTTTCACCCGGACGATACCATTGTGGAAGGCAACGGTTTCACGATCGGCGCTCAGCAGCTCGCCGTGATGGCGGGGCCGTGCAGCGTCGAAAGCGAGGAGCAGATCGTCTCCACGGCGATTAAGGTGAAAGCCGCAGGCGCGAATTTCCTGCGCGGTGGCGCGTTCAAACCGCGCACGAGCCCGTACCGTTTTCAGGGCCTTGGCACCGAGGGGATTGAATTCCTGCTGACCGCCAAGAAAGAAACGGGGCTGCCCATTGTCACCGAGATCACGAGCGTCGAGTATGTCGATCTGTTCGTTGACAAGGTGGATGTGATACAGGTGGGCGCGCGCAATATGCAAAACTTCGTGCTGCTGCGCGAGCTCGGCAAATCAAAAACGCCCGTGCTGTTAAAGCGCGGCCTCTCCGCCACGATTGAGGAATGGCTCATGAGCGCCGAATACATCGCGGCAGGCGGCAACCCGAACGTAATACTCTGCGAGCGCGGCATCCGCACATTCGAAACGGCCACGCGCAACACGCTCGATATCTCGGCCGTGCCCGTGATCAAGCGTATGAGCCATCTGCCGGTGATTGTGGACCCGAGCCACGCGACGGGCCTGTGGTGGGCGGTCGAGCCGCTTGCCGTCGCAGCCATCTGCGCGGGCGCGGACGGCGTGATGATCGAGGTGCATGAAAGCCCCGCCGACGCGCTCTCGGACGGCAAGCAATCGCTGTTGCCCGAAAAATTCTCGGCTGTGACGCAAAAGCTCAAAGGCGCAGCCGAACTGATGGGCAGGACATTATAATGGAAGATCGATTTACAGGCAGCCGTATCCTCATCGCGGGCCTCGGGCTCATCGGCGGCTCCGTTGCCATGGCGCTCAAAGCAGCAGGCTGTGCGCACATAAGCGCGCTCGATACCGACGGCAAAGCCATTGACGCGGCCAAACAGGGCGGCGTGATTGAAGCGGCGTTCGCAGATGGTGACGCGGTGTTCGACATCGTCATCTGCGCCGTGCCGCCCAAAGCCATTCCGGCAGTCTACGAACAGGTGAAGCACCGTCTGGCTGATGGCGGCATATTCGCCGAACTCTCGGGGCTTAAAACCGCGCTTGTGGATACGCTGTACGACGTGATGCAGCCGGATCACGGCCTGCTCTGCCTGCACCCGATGGCGGGCAGCGAGAAGGTGGGCTACGCGCACGCGAGCGCCGACCTTTTCAAGGGCGCACGGCTCATATTAACGCCCACCGAAAAGACGACCGATGCGGCGCTCGACTGGGCAAAGTTTCTGCGCGACGCGCTGCTGTGCGGCGAGATGACCTCGCTCTCCCCCGCGCTGCACGACGCAGTAATTGCGGACTTAAGCCATCTGCCGCATGTGGCGGCGCTCGCGGTATACGCCGTGGGCAAGGGGCTCGAGCGTTTTGCGGGCGGGAGCTTCCAGGCCATCACGCGCGTGGCCGATCTCAACGCGCCGCTTTGGGCAGGACTATTGATGGACAACGCAGAATATTTGCAGCGAAGCCTTGCGCGCCTCAAGCACAATCTCGATACGATCAACGAGGCGCTCAGCGAGCGCGACCAAGAGAAGCTGGAGATACTGCTGAGCAACATGTCGAAAGGAATCAGCATATGAACACACTGACCATGCGCGCCGGCACGTGCGAATATCCCGTTTTGATAGAAAAAGGGCTGCTTTCCAGCGTGCCCGGCCGTTTAAAGACGATGTTCCCGAAAAGCCGCTTCGCGCTGATATCGGACGACAACGTGAACCGCCTGTACGGGCAAGCCTTTTCGTCCGCGCTTGCAGCCGCAGGGCTGCGGCACGATGTGTTTACCGTCGCGCCCGGCGAAAAATCAAAAAGCACCGATACGTTTGCGCGGCTCTTGAGTGAGCTTGCGCAGCACGGCTACAACCGTGCCGACGTGGTCGTGGCATTGGGCGGCGGCGTCGTGGGCGATCTCGCGGGATTCGTCGCGGCGGTGTTCCTGCGCGGCATGCGTGTCGTACAGATCCCTACCACACTGCTCTCGCAGATCGACAGCAGCGTGGGCGGCAAAACGGGCATCAACCTGCCCGAGGGCAAAAACCTCGTGGGCGCGTTCCATCAGCCAAGCGCGGTGTTTGTCGATTCGTCAATGCTCCAGACGCTCCCGGACGCCGACTTCTCGGACGGTATGTCGGAGCTCATCAAATGCGCTTTAATCCGCGATGCGGATATGTTTGCCGCGCTCGAACAGCACGGCCCCGTCAGCGCGGATTCGGATATTCTCGCCGATTGGATCACACGGTGCCTCTTGATCAAGCGCGATGTGGTCGCCGCGGACGAGAAGGACACGGGCGAG
Organism: Bacillota bacterium; assembly: GCA_023408075.1. Lineage (GTDB taxonomy): Bacteria > Bacillota > Clostridia > Christensenellales > SZUA-584 > SZUA-584. The sequence goes on from JAEYKW010000006.1 coordinate 145,511, forward strand.
CGCATGCTCCTTAATTTCGGCCACACGATCGGCCACGGCATCGAGCGGCTCTGCGCGATAAAGAAACAGCCGATGACGCACGGGCGTGCCGTCGCAATCGGTATGGCGGCCATTACCGCCGCCTCCGAGCGCATAGGTCTCACGCAGACAGGCACCACGCAGCGCATCATCGCCGTGCTGCAAAAATACGGCCTGCCGCATGACATGTCCGTGTATGACACGGACGAAATTTTAAAGGGCATACTTGTGGATAAGAAAAACGTCGCCGACAGCTTGAATCTCGTGCTGGTGCCGGAGCCGGGGCAGTCCTTCCTGCACCGCATTCCGCAAAGCGACGCGAAGAACTTTATATAAGGAAGAGAGTATGGATATAACCCTATCCCCCACGGTCTATCACGGCAGCGTGATGGTGCCGCCCTCCAAGAGCGCGGCTCACCGCGCGATACTCGCGGCGGCCATGGCGCACGGGCGCAGCGTGATAAGTAACGTGGATTTATCGAGCGACATTCTCGCCACAATTGGCGCGTGCCGCAGCCTCGGGTGCGGCATTGAGGTCAGCGAGAGCGGGCGCTACCACACGCTGACTCTGGACGGCGGGCTCGCGCTTTCGGGCAGCGCGGCAATCGACTGCGCCGAGTCCGGCTCGACGCTGCGCTTTTTCATCCCCGTCGCGTGCACGCTAAGCGGCATCAAAACGTTCACGGGGCGCGGACGTCTGCCCTACCGGCCCGTGGACGCCTACTTGAAAATATTCGATGAGCAGCATATCGGCTATACGCACCCGGCGGACGCGAACCTGCCGCTCACCGTATCGGGTCGGCTGCGCGGCGGAGATTACAGCATCGACGGGTGCGTGAGCTCGCAGTATGTCACAGGCTTGCTCTATGCGCTGCCCGTGCTCGAGGCGGATTCCTCCGTCGCGGTACGAGGCGGCTTCGAGTCGCGCGGGTACGTGGACCTGACTGTGGACATGCTGCGCCAATTCGGAATCGATATTGGCGCAAAAGGCGACGATTTTATAATCAAGGGCGGCCAGCGCTATGCGCCGCAAAGCATAACCGTCGAGGGCGATTTTTCTCAGGCCGCGTTTTTCATCACGGCGGCCGCGATTGCGGGCGATATTCGCATCGAAGGACTCGGCGCTCAGTCGCTTCAGCCCGACAGCGCCATCGTGGGCATCATGCGCCGTATGGGCGCGGACATAGCGACAGAGGGCGGCGCGCTCGTCGTGAAGCAATCCGATTTGCGCGGGACAGTCATCGACGTCTCGCAGTGTCCCGACCTCGTGCCCCCGCTCGCAGTTGCGGCGGCGTTCGCGCAGGGAATGACGCGCATCACGGGCGCGGCACGGCTGCGCATCAAGGAATGCGACCGTCTGCATGCGCTTGCGGTCAACCTGAACAATCTCGGCATCAAAGCCAAGGAAACAGACGATGAACTGATTATTGAAGGCGGCGCGATGCGCGGCGGCACGGTGGATACATTCGGAGACCACCGCATCGCGATGGCGTTCGCGGTCGCCGCGGCACGCGCTTCGGGCAGCATCCATATCCCAAACGCGCAGTGCATCGATAAATCCTATCCGAAATTCTATGACGACTTAAAGGCACTGGGAGGAGATATAAAATGAGCAGCATATGGGGGCGCCACTTCACCGTGGACGTATTCGGCGAATCGCACGGGCCCAAAATCGGTGCGGTGATTCACGGCCTTGAACCCGGCACCGCGCTTGACTTCCCACAGCTGCGCGCGTTCCTGGACAGGCGGCGCGCGGGCAGCGAGGCGTGGTCCACCAAGCGCCACGAGGCGGACGACTTCGAGCTCGTCAGCGGCTACGCGAACGGCTTTTCCACCGGCACGCCGCTCTGCGTGCTGTTCCACAATTCGGCGCAGCGCAGCAGCGATTACGACGAGCGCATCAATCGCCCGGGCCATGCCGATTTTACGGGCTTCGTGCGCTACAGCGGCTTTAACGATCCGCGCGGCGGCGGCCACTTTTCGGGGCGGCTCACGGCGCCGCTCGTGTTCGCGGGTGCGGTCGCGGCGCAGGTGCTCGCCAAGAAGAACATTTACGCGGCCACGCATATCCACCGCATCGCGGATGTGGAGGATGCCGCGTTCAGCCCGGCCGATATTTCGCCCGAACTGGCGCAAAAGCTCGCCGATATGCGTTTTCCGCTGATCGACGAAACCCGGCGCGAGGCGATGGAAGCGCGCATCAAGCAGGCCGCGTCTGAGGGCGATTCTGTCGGCGGCATTGTGGAATGTGCGGTGTGTGGGTTGCCCGCAGGGCTGGGCAGCCCGATGTTCGACACGGTGGAGAGTCGGCTTGCCTCGCTGCTGTTCGCGGTGCCCGCCGTCAAGGGCGTGTCGTTCGGCGCAGGCTTTGGTATGGCGCAGCTGCGCGGCAGTGAAGCGAACGACGCCTATGCCGTGCGGAACGGCAGGATCGTTACCGAAACGAACCACAACGGCGGCGTGCTCGGCGGCATCACAACCGGCATGCCGGTTGTGTTTGAGGCGGTCATCAAGCCGACAGCCTCGATTTCCAAGCCGCAGCAGACCGTGAACTTAAAGACGATGGAAGAAGAAACGGTCACCGTCAAAGGCCGCCACGATGCGTGCATCGTGCCGCGTGCGGCGGCGGTCATCGAAGCGGCGGCATACATCTGCATGCTGGATCTCATCACGGAAAGGGGACTTTAAATGGGTTACGAGGAAGACATCCGCGCATTGCGCGAAAGAATAGACGACATCGACTCACAGCTTGTGCCGCTTTTTGAGGCGCGCATGCGCACGTCGGACGACATCGCCGAGGTGAAGAAGCGCTACGGCAAGCCGATATTCGACGCGGGCCGCGAAAACGACGTGATTTCGCGCGCGCTCTCGCGCCTGTTGGACGGCGAAAACGGAGAGGCCGCGCGGCGGTTCTTCCGCGCTCTGATGGATTTGAGCAAGCAGCGCCAGCACACGCATCTAAAGCCCGGCGACGACATCGGCAGCGATGACAACGCGGCTGTCGGTTTTTTGGGGCTTAAGGGCTCGTTCTCGCACATCGCGGCGTGCGAGGCGTTCGGCGACGACGCGCCGCTTAAAAACTACGACGCGTTTGAAGACATGTTTGAAGCGCTGCGGCGCGGCGAGATCGGCCGCGCAATACTGCCTGCGGAAAACACCGAGACGGGCAGCATCACCGCCGTGGTAGACCTGCTCGCCAAATACGGTTACTTCATCGTGGCGGAGCGCCTGCTCAAGGTGGAGCACAGCCTGCTCGGCCTGCCGGAGGCCGAGCTCAGCGACATCACGCAGGTCTGCTCGCACCCGGAGCCGATTATGCAGTGCAGCCGGTTTCTGCACGCGCACCCGGCTATCAGCGCGTTCCCCGCGCTCAGCACGGCACAGGCGGCCATGAAAGTTGCCGAGCAGCAGAACAAGTCGCTCGGGTGTATCGCGGCCATACAGGCTGCGAAGGAATACGGCCTCAAGGTGCTCGCCGAAAACATTCAGAACAGCCAGGGCAACTCCACACGCTTTGTGGTGGTGGCAAGAAAGCCGGTCATCAACGCCGCGTGCGACAAAACGAGCATCGTTTTCAAGGTGGAGCACCGGCCCGGCTCGCTCTGCGATATGCTCAAGGTTTTTACGGGTATCAATATATTAAAGCTCGAATCACGACCGCTTAAGGACAGGCCGTTTGAATACCTGTTCCATCTCGATTTTGAGGGCAGCGCCGGAGACGACACGGTGAAACGCGTGCTCGAAGAAGCCAAGCACAGCGCGGCGGACCTCATTTGGCTCGGGTCGTACCCGCGCATGCCATTGTAAGGAGTGACCATGATCAAGGCGGGATTGATCGGCGGCAGGCTCTCTCACAGCATTTCGCCGCAGATACACGAAAAGTTCTGGCATTTGACCGGCAAGCTCGGGCAGTATAAGCTGCTTGAGATGACCGAGCGCCAGCTCGGCGAGCGGCTCCGCGAGCTGCAGGCGCAGGGGTATGCGGGCGTCAACGTGACGATTCCGCACAAAACGGCGGTGATGCGACATCTTGACGTGCTCTCCCCCGAAGCCGACGCAATCGGCGCGGTCAACACCGTGCACTTCTTTTCGGGCAAGCGCATCGGCTACAACACCGATTACTACGGCCTAAAATCGCTTCTCGAGCAGAACGGCTTCGGCATTGCCGGTCGGCGCGTGGTGATACTCGGCTCCGGCGGTGCGGCGCGCTGCGCGCTTAGCCTCGCGAAGGACGAGCAGGCCGCCGAGGTGCTCGTCGTCAGCCGCCGCCCCGAGAATGCGGACCCAAAGCTTGATGCCGTGGGGTACGATGTGCTGGGCGGTCTTGATGCGATCGACGTGCTGATCAACTCCACACCGGCGGGGATGTTTCCGAATACAGACGACTGCCCCGTATCGGACAGCATCATTGAAAAATGCGGCTGTGTGGTAGATATGATCTACAACCCCGAGCGCACGCTGCTGCTGCAAAAGGCCGCGAAGATGGGCAAGGGCATTGCGAACGGGCTCTGGATGCTCTGCGCGCAGGCGCTTAAGGCGGAAGAGATTTGGACAGGCAAGGCGTTCGACGAGGACATCTGCCGCACGATATATGGCGGGCTCAAGTCCCCGGTGCCGCGCACCAACATTGTGCTGATCGGCATGCCGGGCAGCGGCAAGTCCACGGTCGGGCGCATACTCGCCGAGCGGCTGTTCCTGCGCTTTGCGGATACCGACGCGATGATTGAGGCGCAGCACGGGCTGATACAGACGATATTTGATACGCTTGGTGAACCCGCGTTCCGCGAGATGGAGCTGCAAGCCGCGCGCCAAACGGCGGCGCGGCAAAACACCGTGGTTTCCACGGGCGGCGGCATTGTGCAGACCGCGCCCGCGATGGAGGCGCTCAAGGAAACGGGGCTTGTGATTTATATCGACAGGCCGCTCGACACACTGCTGGCCGAGGTGGATATATCGGGGAGGCCGCTGCTTGCGGGCGGGCGACAGCAGCTCATCACTCTGTGGGGCAGGCGGCATGCGCTGTATCAGCAGTACGCGGATCTAACCGCAGCGAACAACGGGTCTGCGCAGCAATGCGCCGACGAAATTATACGAAAACTGGAGGAAATGAAGAAATGAAGATACTCGTGATCAACGGGCCGAACCTCAACCTTTTGGGATCGCGCGAGCCGGACATTTACGGCAAGCAGGACTATGCGGCGCTGCTTAAGCAGTTTGAGGATTTCGCGCAGGCGCGCAATATTACCATCGACGCGTTTCAGAGCAACAGCGAAGGCGCGCTGATCGACAAAATCCATGCGGCGGCGGGCAACTATGATGGCATCGTGATCAATCCGGGCGCGTACACGCATTACAGCATCGCGATACTCGACGCGCTCAAGGCGGTGGATGTGCCGGCGATTGAGGTGCATTTGAGCAATATTGCCGCGCGGGAGGATTTCCGGCATAAATCCGTTACGGCGGCGGGGTGTATCGGGCAGATTTCGGGGCTTGGGTTTGATTCGTATTTTCTCGCGATAGAGGGGCTGATGAGAAGGTCGGCCCCATGAGAAGAAACATCATCTCAATTGCTGCTCTCATAGCGCTTGATCAAGGAGTCAAGCTGCTCATCCTATTCATTTTCATTGACCAAACTATCGTACTTATCCCCGGCGTCCTTGCGTTGAAGCCGGTGATTAACACAAATCTGTCTTGGATTGCAAGCATGGCCGATTATCAGACGCCTGTCGCTCTGATGGTCTTCTTGCAGCTGGCATTCCTCGCTTTGGCAGTGTTAATGCGCAGATACTGTATTTATCTGTTGAGCAGCGCACGCAATTTGGCGGACATTTCTTTTTCTTTTTTGACCGCAGGTGTGGGCTGCTCATTCATAGATGTGGTTTTTTGGGGCGGCAGCCTAGATTTCTTGCGTTTATTTAATTGGTTCACTTTTGACGGCAAAGACGTTTTTCTCACCCTGTGTATCTTTTTTCTTATCCTGTTTCTGATCAGATATGAGAAATTCGGACACAGTCTCAGCAAAGAGGAGCGCAGGAGCCGCAGCTTTGGGCAGTGGTTAACAAAAGGATGCCCTATCATCAGAGCGTCCAAGCCTTGAAAGGCTTAATAGAGTAAAGTGATGAAATGGGCGGTCAATAGCCGCCCTACAGTGTTACCCATAATCCTCATATCTTATCTTTTGCTATTTCGTCGGTCTGTCCCAAAAGATAATCAACGGAAACACCATGGAATTTTGAAAGCTTTATCAGAATCTCCGTTGGAATATCAAGATCACCACGTTCATAGTTGCTGTAAACCCGTTGACTGCAATTTAAAACAGCCGCGATATCCTTTTGTTTTAAATCTTTATCCTCTCTCAATTCCCTGATGCGTTTGTACATATCAACCACCTCGCATTTATTATACGTAGCGGAAAATCCGCTATTGATTCTTAGCGTAAAATCCGCTAAAATGATTGAAAGGCTATATGCGTGGAGGTTACATGAAAACAAATACTCAAGAAACGCTGCAACAGGAACGCGAAAAGCTCGATCAGTTGATTGAGGACGCTCTTATGCGCGGAGTGTCAATAGCGGAAGATGAAGCGATACAAACGCAAAGCCGCTTGGTGGAGCGGCTCATGGAACAGACCGAATTGATTGAATGATAAACTACCCCTCAATTCACGCTCACATTGCCACCCACATAAATTCATGCATACAAAACAAATATCGGTATTAAGGAGGGCTTTATTCTGCGTACACGCGGATACGCAAATTTGTACTTATCAGCTCATGAGAACCTCCCTTATAACTCGCAGCATTGTGCAGTAAATGATCTGGATTCTTAATAAATTAGAATTTTTATTTATATAATTGTAAATTTTATCAATAAGTATATAATAGAATTATAAGATAAGAGGTGATAATATGTTTAAAAACTCACAGCATGTTGTTCCCAACTCAAGTGGAGGTTGGAGCGTTAAAAAAAGTGGATCAAGCAAGGCTACGCAAAGCTTCGAAACGCAAAAAGAGGCTATCAGTTTTGGTAGACAAATTAGCAAGAATCAGAATGCTGAACTTATAATCCACAGAAAAGATGGAACTATCAGGGACAGTAATAGCTATGGTAATGATCCTTGCCCGCCAAAAGACAAAAAGTAGTCATGGCTAATTACGATTACAATGTTTTCATTAATTGCCCCTACGATCAAACATACAAAGGTCTTTTGGACGTTATCCTTTTTGTGATTGTTGTTTCAGGTTACAATCCAAGATTAGCAAAAGAAACATCAGATTCTGGTGAAAATAGGATTGATAAAATCATTCATTTAATACAAGAATCCAGATATAGTATTCATGACCTATCAAGAATGGTTTCATCGAAAACTGGTGAAATCTTCAGGTTAAATATGCCTTTAGAATTGGGAATAGATTACGGATGCCGCAAATTGCTTCCCTCTATATTCGGTGACAAAAAGTTTTTGATCCTTGATAAAGAGCAATACAGATTTCAAAAAGCTCTATCTGATCTTTCTGGAATTGATATTAAGGCACATGATGATAATGGTGCAAAATTAATGGAGTGTGTACGCGATTGGTTTGTAGAGACTGTAGGCATACGGGCAATACCTAGCCCTGACAAGATGTTTTCTGATTATACTGATGATTTTCAACCATATTTATTAGAAAAAGCAAAAGAATTAGGATTTACTGAGTCTGATTATTTCTATAAAGTCACAATTGTTGAATATATAGACTATGTGAAGTCATGGAAAAAGGATAATACGTTATATTGTAAAATAGTATCTTTCACAAATGAAGAAAATAATGTGCCTGAAAAGTCACATCTCCTAGATGCTTAATCTAAAAGACCAACACTAGAGGTGTTCATGATCGTCCACTAGTTTCGCAGCATGACTCAACATCACATTTCTCTGCCCTATGTCATTCCTTAGAACATCTTATCAAATCAAATGCCGCTACTTAAATATCAGCAGTTCTGGGCCATGAACCTCCCCCGCTCATACATTTGCGATTTCGAGGAATACCAAGGCGCCCGTTTGGAAAGATTATTTTTCGTCTTGCGTTAACAAATCTTCAACGCTGATATCCAATGCTTTGGCCAAAATCATAACCTCAAAATCTTGTACCAGCCGATATTGGCCTTCGAGACGCGATAAACTTGTCGGGCTTATGTCCATCCCCAGCGTTTGCAATTTCGCGAGAAAATCCTTTTGCTTAATGTGTTTGGCGTTACGCATTGCAGCTACCTTTTTACCAATGATATTTTTATGGCCCGGCGGGCTTTGCCTTGGCTTCATTTTGCAGCAACCTTTCTCACACTTATTATTTGAATTTTATGTGAAAAAAGGTTTGATTTAATGCGCAATTCGCAGTAAGATATTAAATAAACCGATATTCGCAGTAAAATTTATCAACATTGCTGCCAATTGGAGGTCACATGAAAACAGTCTGCACAACAAATCTGCAACAGGAACGCGAAAAGCTCGATCAGTTGATTGAAAACGCACTTATACGCGGAGTGTCAATAGCGGAAGATGAAGCGATACAAAAACAAAGCCGCTTGATAGAGCAGCTCATGGAACAGGCAGAAATGACAGAAAAAAATAACGCCTCCCCACCCTCAAGAGGTTAACTGCACTTTCAAATGCTTCTTTTTCAACCCCCGCTAATCCCCCCGTTGCTATCCATATAAAATTCATGTATACTAAACCATATAATGGCATCAACAAGGTTTTACGGTAATGGCATTTTTGGAACACAGTCATGCACAAAATCGGAGCATATTATGAAGCGCATATTTATTCCTATTTTATTTTTTATTCTGGCCTGTACTTTTGCCGCCTGTCAGGCTTCTCCTGATATTGCCCCAATTGTTGATAAGAAAGACATTCTCACTGAGCCAGAAGACCAAGCCGTATCTCCCGAACATAGTGAATACCCAAGTGTATGGAATGAGCAAATTGAGCATGAAGGCAAAGCGCTCAATATTTTAGTTGACGCAGCTGTCGCGGCACCCGATGCCAGTATATATCCCATTCAGGAGATAAAACCGGCTGAATTCGAGCAAGAAACGGTAGACAATGTGATTCACTATTTTATTGGTGACAACAAATTATACAATCAGGATACGCCCTTTACCAAATCACAAATCGAACAAATGATTGTTGAGGCGAAAGAAAATCTCAATAGAGCTGACGATCCCGATGCGGGCTTACCCTCAAAAGAAGCTCTCGAAAATTACATCTCAAATCTTGAACAAATGTACCTGACCGCACCGGACAACACCCAAAACGATGCGATATCGACGGCTCTGCAATTTAATCCTGAAACCGGCAATAAGGCCTTATATGCTCGCAGTGATTTAGGAAAGAAAGATGCGGCTTGGATTAATGTTATCAGTTCTCCAAATGCCGATTTTCCGAGCTTATTCAGTTTTAGTGATGGCTTGCTATATCAGCCTGATACAGCGTTGTACGGGAAACAGGCGAAAGGGCTATCAACATCTGTATCCGATGCAGAGAAAATAACGGAATCGCTGTTACAGGAGCTTGGCTTTACTGACATGGTTGTTTCAAGAGTGGAAACGGGATATAACAGTAACCCTTCCGCAGATTCAATTGGAAAATTACCGCAGGGATACATTGTTTATTGCTGCCGTCAAGCCAATGGGATTCCTGTTAAGTTGTACGAGTTAGAGCAAACTCAAGCCAGCCTTGATTACACATCAAAATGGAAGGATCAGGACATTACAGTGATGGTCGATGATACCGGCGTCACCTCATTTTGTTTAATAAGTTACGGAAAGACTGGCCGGATTTTGCAGGGTAATGCACAGCTACTCCCATTTGCAGAGATACAAAGAATATTCAGAAAAAACATCTTTTATAAATATGCTGCTCTTGATGAGTTCCTTAGCCATATAGATGAAACACAGTATGATGAAAATATGGTCATGACCGCGTCATGTGCGATCATTATTGACAATATAGCGCTCGGATATATTACACTCCCCCAAAAAGACAATATAGAAGGGTTTATGCTTGTACCAGCTTGGTTCTTTTATGGATACACAGAAAACACACTAACCGATGGCACTATTGAACGTCAGTATTTGGGGAGTGGGACAGCCACATGTAAGATGATCATTAACGCTGTCGATGGAAGCATTGTGAGCTAAAAGAAATACTATTGAAATTATATGCGCGCAAATGCCCATACCCCCGGTTACTTCCGATCAAATAAATTACGCACCGCTTAAAACCATGACATATAGCTGTCATGGTTCTTTTGCTATCATTGGCTTATCAATTTTTGAAAGAGGTAAGTCTTATGAATTATGAAGTCGTTGAACTATCCGAGAAGACCGTCGTGGGGATGACGGCGCGCACAAACAATTTCTCGCCCGATATGGGCGCCGTGATCGGCAGCCTCTGGGGCCGTTTCTTCGGGGAGGGCGTTTACAGCGCCATTGAACAAAAGGCAAGTGAAAAATCACTGGGCATTTATACGGATTACGCGGGAGACGAGCACGACGATTACAGCATTGTCGTCGCCTGCGAAGTGAATGCCGCCGATATCGTTCCAAGCGGCGCTGTCGTCAAAAAAATACCCGCAGGCAGATACGCGAAATTCGTGGTTCAGGGCCCGATGCAAATCGCCGTCTCTGATTTCTGGCAGCAGCTCTGGGCCATGAATCTCCCCCGTTCGTACGTTTGCGATTTCGAGGAGTACCAAAACGCCGACGCCGAAAACGCACTGATCCATATCTATATCGGGTTAAAAGAATAGGGTGTAACGGCAGGCGGCGTCCATTGGACGTCCTCCCAAAACCACAGCTCACGGGCGATTACTGATCGCCCCTACGGTTCATGAAATTATGTTAAGAACGGTATGGGCCGTCCTTTTGGTATTCACGAACTGCACTTATCCGTCAAAGCGATTCAAAAAATGCCCCGAGCTCCGCGTTAAACGCTTCGGGATTGTCGATATTCGCGCAATGCCCGGCATCCTGTATCACGGCAAAGCGCGAACCCGGCTCCAATGCCGACAGCCTTTTCCCCGCTTCCAGCGCAAGCAGCGTATCGTGCTCGCCGCAGAGTATAAGCAGCGGATAAGAAACGGGCGCGTCGGTATCCGCAAAAAAGCGTTCCATGCCGCCCATATACATAAAAGACCGCCGTGTAAAGCCGCTTATCGCCTGCGTGAACAGCTCTCTGCACTCTTGCGAATACACTGCGGTGTCCACAACGTGCGCCTTGAATTTCTTCATGGATATCAGCATATAAAAGAGCCATTTCCATATCGCTCTGCGCTGTTCTTTGCGTATGTGCGTGTTGTCCTTGTGTATTGAATACCCGCCGACAATTGTGACAGAAGCCGTCCGCTGCGGATACGCCGCAGCCACAGCCTGTGCCACGATGGACCCGAGCGACACCCCGACAATATGCGCTCTGCCGACCCCTGACGCATCGAGTATGCCCGCAACGATATCCGGCATATGGCTCATGTCCACCCTGACCTTGCGCGGCTGGCTTTTGCCATGCGCCACCATATCTACCGCGATGACATGAGAATCCTTCTCAAAGTGCTCAAACTGGTGCTGGAACATCGTATGGTCACCGAATGCGGGATGTAAAAAAACGATGGTCGGCTTTTCGGGGCTGCCCGCCTCCCTGTAGAAAACGTCCATGTCCTTATATGAAAACGTCTTGTTCATGCCTCTTCCTCCAATTCATGATAAAGCCCGCACAGCCAATCCAGCATTCCCGCGAGCTGATGAATGCCCATCGACAGCGTTTTCAGCTGAAACCTTGCCACGTCTTCAAACAAGGGCGGATAGACTGCCTTGCCGTACACCTCGTCGGCCTTGCGATATTCCGCGAGCATCTTCTCAATAAAATCCACCGCCGTTTTCACGGCTTTCCTTCTCTCATCCGGCTTCAGCAGGCCAAGGAAGAACAGCCGTGTGCTGAGTTCCGCATCGAGCCGGGAAACGCTTTCGTCGTAGGCATCAGCCAGCATCCAGCTCTCAAACACTTTTTTGCCCGCATCGGTGATGCGGTATATGTTCTTCTTGCGCCCCCCCGCCGTGATTTCGACGGTGGCCCAGCCCTCACTCAGCAGCTTTTTCAAAGTCGCCTGTATGCTGCCAAGGCTCGGCTGATAGAACGGTGACACGCGCATCTTGAGCGCTTTTAACATGTCGTACTGCGTAAGTGCACGCAGACACAGGAACCCCAATAATACATAAGCCATAATCCAACCCCTTTCCGCACCATTATATTATACCTATTAGGTATATTGCAAGAGAAAAAAATAGTCCGTTTTCGGACATCAACATAGATGGCATAATGCATCGTTTCGTTTTCTATTTATTTAAACCCTTCCTTTGGGTTCGTGGTTGTGAACAGCTCGGCCTGTGTCCCATCAAGAATATGCTATTCCTCATAATCCTCATAATCCTCATAATCCTCATAATCCTCATATTTTATCTTTTGTTATTTCGTCTGTCTGTCCCAAAAGATAATCAACGGAAACACCATGAAATTTTGAAAGCTTTATCAGAATCTCCGTTGGGATGTCAAGATCACCACGTTCATAGTTGCTGTAAACCCGTTGACTGCAATTTAAAACGGCTGCGATATCCTTTTGCTTTAAATCCTTATCCTCTCTCAATTCCCTGATGCGTTTGTACATATTCAACCACCTCGCATTTATTATACATAGCGGAAAATCCGCTATTGATTCTTAGCGCGAAATCCGCTAAAATGATTGAAAGGCTATGTGCGTGGAGGTTACATGAAAACAAATACTCAAAAAACGCTGCAACAGGAACGCGAAAAGCTCGATCAATTAATTGAAGACGCTCTTATGCGCGGAGCGTCAATAGCGGAGGATAAGGAGATACAAAAGCAAACCCGCTTGGTAGAACGGCTCATGGAACAGGCAGAATTGATAGAATAATAAGTCCCTCCCAAATCATCCTCGAAAACACAGCAACGCCATGAAATCCCCAAGTCCTTCCTTCAATCATAATCTCCCGTTGCCACGCACATAAAAATCAGATATACTGGAACAAATATTGGTATTCAGGAGGGAATCCTATGCGCACAGCAAGCATGGTGATGGGTATCGTTGGCGGTGCCATCGCGCTATTATTCGCCTTATTGGTCATTTTCGGCGGTCTCACGTTTATGAATTTCGGCATTTGGGACGGTTCATATAACTATGATTACGATTATGATTATGATTTCGATTCAGATTTTAACTTTGACTCGCTTGATAACCTTGATGATATCCGCTTTGACGATCTCGATATCGAATATGAACTGGACAATGACTTCTATAACGACGCAGATGATCTGGGACGCGCCATTGCGGGAACCGTATTTTTGGTGTTCGGCATCTGCACAGCCATTGCGGGCGTGCTGGGGCTCGTCGGCGGCCTCATTGTGAAGAAAAAGAACGTCGCAGCGGGCGTGCTGATGATCATCGCGGCGGTACTGAGCTTTTTCAACATCATTTCGATGGTGCTGTTCGTACTGGGCGGCGTGTTTGCGCTGATGCGTGACCGCAGCAAGCAACAGCAAGGCTATTTACCCCCGTATCCCATGCCGCCGAATTATCCGTACCCGCCGCAGCCGTACCCGCCGCAGGGATATCCGCAGCAGTCAAACCCGCCGGAGCAGCCGCCGCAGAATCCGCCGGAGAACCCGCAGCCGTAACAAAAGAACGTGCATAAGGACGGTCATCAGTCACACCGTCCTTTTTCTTTGCCCATATCCTTGATCGTATATATTGTAATAAATACAATATTCAAGTATACTGTTACCATTATTGGTATTGAAAAGGAGTAGCTTTATGCGCAAAGCAAGCATGGTATTGGGTATTGTCGGGGGCACCATCGGGCTATTATTCGCCGTGTTGCTCATCTTCGGCGGGCTCGCATATATAAACTTGGCACCGCATAATATCACTTTATACCCGCACGACGTCCCAAACTCTTGGGATGTCTTGACTGACAACGATTTTGACGTTTTTGCTTTTGATGGCTTAAATGATTTTTTTGATGATTTCTATTATGAAACACTCATCACGGACCGCGCCGTGATGGGAACCGTATTTATGGTACTTGGCGTCTGTACAGCCATTGCGGGCGTGCTGGGGCTCGTCGGCGGCCTCATCGTGAAGAAAAAGAACGTCGCAGCGGGCGTGCTGATGATCATCGCGGCGGTACTGAGCTTTTTCAACATCATTTCGATGGTGCTGTTCGTACTGGGCGGCGTGTTCGCGCTGATGCGTGACCGCAGTAAGCAACAGCAAGGCTATTTACCCCCGTATCCCATGCCGCCGAATTATCCGTACCCGCAGCCGCCGTACCCGCCGCAGGGATATCCGCAGCAGTCAAACCCGCCGGAGCAGCCACCCCAGAATCCGCCGGAGAACCCGCAGCCGTAACAAAAGAACGTGCATAAGGACGGTCATCAATCACACCGTCCTTTTTCTTTGCCCGGCATCAACATCCTTGATTGTATATGTTGTCATAAATACAATATTCAAGTATACTGTTGTCATCATTGGTATCGAGAAGGAGTAGCTTTATGCGCAAAGCAAGCATGGTATTGGGGATCATCGGCGGCGTCTTGACATTGGCTCTATCCGCGCTGTTCATTGCCTACAACATATATTTAATGACCATTTGGAGTGATGATGAAACAGCAATGAAGGGGGCCGCTTATGCCGCCGCCTTCATTGATATATTGATGCCGGATTTTCTCACTGCCGTTGCGGGAATTCTGGGTCTGATTGGTGCCCTCATTGTGAAGAAAAAGCACGCTGTTTCAGGCGCGCTGATGATTATCGGCGCTGTATTGTGCATCATATCCATGCTTATGGCGTTCAGCTTTTTCTATAGCATAGCCATAGCTTTGTTCGTCATCGCCGCCGTGTTCGCGCTGAAACCCGAACGCACGGCTCAAGCGCCGCCGCCCCCGCCGCATATTCCGTTAGATCAGCTGCAACCGTAACGGCAAATTGAAAGCAATGAAGGACGGTCAATACAATACCGTCCTTTTTCATTGCCCAATCCTCAATGTAAAGAAATGCTGTTGTTATACTCACAGAATTCATGTATACTGATACAAATATTGTCACCGAAAATATGTCGTTAAGCAATTTATGTTTATGATAAAATTCAAGTAATCTAGGGAGATTCTGGTTATGCAGAAAGCTGTCAGGAATCTGGGCATCACCGCTGCCGTGCTCACGCTCGCGTTATGCGCTGCGTTCATTGCATCCGGCATCCGTCTGTCCGCCACCATCGGTATTGATACATTGATGCCGGGCATTATCACTGCCGCTGCGGGCATTGCGGGGCTCATCGGCGCTGTCATCGCGACGAAAAAGCTTCTTGCTGCAGGCGTGCTGATGATAATCGCTGTGGTATTGTGCATCGTCAGTATCGTTGTTTCGTTCAGCCCGTTCTACATCGTTTCAATCATGTTGTTCCTGCTGAGCGGCTTCTTCGCGTTAATGGGCGTATTTTTTACAAATTCGCCGCTGTATAAAAAGCTCACTTCCCCGATACAGCAAAAGCCGAGGCCGCCGGAACAGCTGAAACTGTAAACACAAGACAGACAAAGGGACGGCATTGCTTTCCGTCCCTTTATAATGTATTTTCTAATTACGACAAGCTTCGTTAAATGTAAATGGCATTAGAAAAAATTCATCATTAAACCCATATTCAATGTACCTAACTTTCAAATCGTAACACATACCCTTAATTAAACGGATTAAGTCTTCATTGCGCTTAGAATCTTTATACTGCTTCAATAAGCCCATAACTTTTTTTGAGTTATTAAAAACAACTACTATCTGATTAATAGAGGTTATGATATCGTTGGTTTCACCCTTATATTGGGGCGTTAGTTGAAATGCATAACCCACAACTTTTTTAAGAAGGTCTAACTTTATGTTTTTAATCTGCTGCTTTTGATAATATCGATTTGATATTATTACTCCTGTTAAACCGGATAATAAAGCAGCAACTACCGCTACTATAATTGAATCTACAGTCATAATTATTCCCCTGTATATGGTTTAATTACTTGAATATATGTTATTTAATCATGCTGTCCCATTATAGTAAAGTACATTTCATTAATCATATAATAAAACTGTTATATTTCAAAAGGACCTTATAGCGGTGTACGGGGAATTTGCCCCCGTACACCATCAGTGCAAACATGCCTCATTCATTTATTCTGAGATTATCCTCAATTCCCCGTTTTCGGCATCCACCTTCACGAGTCCGCCGTCAATCAGCGAGCCGGACACGATCATGCGCCCCACCTGCGTCTCCACCACCTTTTGCAGATACCGCTTCACGGGCCGCGCGCCGTACACCGGCCTGTACGATTTATCAACGATCAGCCTTTTCGCCGCGTCCGTCACGCCGAGCTTGATGTTGCGCTCGTTAAGCCGCTTTTGTATCGCCGCCACCGCAAGGTCGATAATACGGATGACGTCCTCCTGTTTCAGCGGCCTGAACATCACGATGTCGTCCACTCGGTTTAAAAACTCGGGGCGGAAATGCCGCGACAAATCCCCCATCACCTGCATGCGCGCATCTTCGGAAAGGGTGCCCTCCGCGTCGATGCCCGAAAGCAGATACTCGCTGCCGATGTTGCTCGTCATAATCACGACCGTATTCTTAAAATCCACCGTGCGCCCCTGGCTGTCGGTCAGCCGACCGTCGTCGAGCAGCTGCAGCAGCACGTTGAATACGTCGTGATGCGCCTTCTCAATCTCATCAAACAGTATCACGCAGTACGGCTTGCGGCGCACGGCTTCGGTCAGCTGTCCGCCTTCGTCATACCCCACGTACCCCGGAGGCGCGCCGATCAGCCTTGCGACCGAATGCTTCTCCATGTACTCGGACATGTCGATGCGCACCATGTTCTCTTCGCTGTCGAACAGCGCCTCGGATATTGCCCGCGCAAGCTCCGTTTTGCCGACGCCTGTCGGCCCCAAGAATATGAACGAACCGATGGGGCGCTTCGGGTCCTTAAGGCCGCTGCGCGCGCGGATCACCGCTTCACTGACCGCCGCGACCGCTTCCTCCTGCCCCACCACGCGCTTGTGCAGTATGTCCTCCAGGTGCAGCAGCTTGTCGCGCTCCTGCTCCACGAGCCGCGAAACGGGGATACCCGTCCAGCGCGAAACGATCTCGGCAATCTCCTCGTCGGTCACCTCTTCTTTTAAAAGCTCGTGGCCGCTCTTCCGGTTTTTCGCCTTCTCGTCCTCCAGCGCCCGTTGCAGCCCCGGCAATTCGCCGTATTCGAGCTTCGCTGCCTGCTCCAAGTCATAGGCGCGCTTTGCGTCGTCAATCTTCCTGCGCACATCCTCAATGGCTTGCTTCAGTTCTTTCTCGCGCTGGAGCTTCACCTTCTCAAGCTCCCACTGCGCTTTTAACTTATCGGTTTGCTCTTTAAGCGTCCCGAGCTCCTTCTCAAGCGCCGCAAGCCGTGCCTTGCTGCCCGCGTCATCCTCTTTTTTCAGCGCCTGCCGCTCGATCTCCAGCTGCATCACGCGCCGCGAAATCTCATCGAGCTCGGTCGGCATGCTGTCAATCTCGGTGCGTATCATCGCCGCCGCCTCATCCATCAGATCTATCGCCTTGTCGGGCAGAAACCTGTCGCTTATATAGCGGTCGGAAAGCACCGCGCACGCGATCAGGGCGCCGTCCGTAATCCTCACGCCATGGTGAATCTCAAAGCGCTCTTTGAGCCCGCGCAGTATCGAAATCGTATCCTCCACCGAGGGCGGCTCCACGAGTATCGGCTGAAACCGGCGTTCAAGCGCCGCGTCCTTTTCGATGTACTGGCGGTATTCGTCGAGTGTCGTCGCGCCGATGCAGTGCAGCTCGCCGCGCGCGAGCATCGGCTTTAATATGTTGCCCGCGTCCATCGCACCCTCGGCCTTGCCCGCGCCCACAATGTTATGCAGCTCGTCGATGAACAGTATGATACGCCCGTCGCTTTTATTCACGTCGTTGAGCACGGCTTTGAGCCGCTCCTCAAACTCGCCGCGGTACTTTGCGCCCGCTATCAGCGCGCCGAGGTCGAGTGCGAATATTGTTTTGTCCTTGAGGCCCTCGGGCACATCCCCCGCGATGATGCGCTGGGCCAATCCTTCCACCACCGCCGTTTTGCCGACGCCCGGCTCACCGATGAGCACCGGGTTGTTCTTCGTGCGCCGCGAGAGTATGCGTATCGCGCGCCGTATCTCGCTGTCGCGCCCGATCACGGGATCAATCTTGCCCTGCTTCGCAAGCTCCACGAGGTCGCGCCCGAACCGTTTTAATGAATCGTATGTTTCCTCGGGGTTCTGCGAGGTGATGCGCTGGTTGCTGCGCACCTTGGAGAGCGCGGCCATAAACGCGTCGAGCGTGATGCCGAAACGCTTGAAAATGGCTGTGGACGGCGTATTGCGCTCCTTTAAGAGCGCGATGTACAAATGCTCCACACCCGTGTATTCATCCTTGAAGCGCTTGGCCTCATCCTGCGCGTGCACAATCAGTTCGCTGAACCGCCGCGACGCGTAGACGTTGGCCGAAGCGCCCTGTACCTTGGGGAGCTTCGCCAGCTCCGCCTCGAGCGCCAATGTATACTGCGCCGTGTCCACGCCCATGTATCCGAGCAGCTTCGGTATCAGCCCATCCTGCTGCGAAACAAGCGCAAGATGCAGGTGCTCGCCGTCAACCTGCTGCTGCCCCATTCTTATTGTGATCTCCTGCGCGGCCTGCACCGCGCCCTGAGCTTTTTCCGTTAATCTGTCGAGTTCCATATGTCATTCCTCCTCTATCAAAGATTTAAAACTATCACAAATCAATCCTCAGTCAGCTTTCGCTGACAGCTCCTTTCCAAAGGAGCCTTTTTGCTACTTCGTTGCACCCTTGGCTCATGCATATCGCCGTAGGGGCGTTCATTGAACGCCCGTATTGTTTTTCTGTCACGCAGGCGATCACTGATCGCCCCTACTCAACTGATGAATTTGGCCCCCTCTGACGAGGGGGCTGTCACCGATAGGTGACTGGGGGAGAGAAAATGGCTTAAATCGCTTATTCACTCCCTCCGGCACTTCGTGACACATATGAGAGATACCGCTTAAAGCTCCCTCCGAGAGGGAGCTGTCGCCGTCAGGCGACTGAGGGAGTTCAGCCTTTGACGCTATTTTTCTTTCCCGGGCGATCACTGATCGCCTCCACGAGAAAGCCTCATTCTCAATGTCCGGTAGGGGCGGGTTTCAAGGGTCTGCCCCCTAGGGTATGCCCGCCCGCTGTCGCCATCAGGCGACTGAGGAAGTTTTCAGTTCTTACTTCATCGTCTCTTTGAGCTTCTCATAAAGCTTCTTCTGCTCCGCCGTCAATTGCGCGGGATTCACAATCCGCACTGAGAGAAACAGATCGCCGCGCGGCCCTGAGCGGAACGGATACCCCTTGCCCGCGACGCGAATACGGCTGCCCGATTTCACGCCCGCCGGAATATTGACCGCGATGCGCCCGTCCAGCGTGTCCACGGTCAGCTTCGTCCCGAGCGCCGCGTCCCACGGATACACATCCGCGTTCGCGCTGAGTTCGCCGTCCTTCAATGTGAACCGGCCCGGCTTCATCTTCACCGTCATACGCAAATCGCCGCTCTTGCCGCCGTTGCTGCCGGAACGCCCCTGCCCTTTGAGACGGATCGTCTCTCCGTCGTTCACGCCCGCCGGAATTTTAAAATTGATGCTGCGCGTGCCGGTCCCGGTCTGCAGCGATATGAGTTTTTCGGTGCCTGCCGCACCTTCCTCGGGTGTCAGCTCAATGTCGGCTTCAATGTCCTGCCCGCTGTGCGCACGCGGTGTGCGTGAGCTGCCGCGCGTCTGGCCGAATATGTCTCCGAAATCGCCGCCTTCGTACACACGCGTGGTGCGCCCGCCGCGTGCACTGCCAAACAAATCGTTCAAATCGAACGCGTCCGAAAAGAACATGTTAAAGAAATCGCTGTGGTCTCCCGCGCCCGTATATTCATAGCGCACATTGCCGCCGTTAAAGCCGTACTGCGACGGGTCAAAATCCGCCCCGTTGCTGAACTGTGCCTGAGAACCGAACGTGTCGTATTTCTTGCGCTTCTCCGCGTCGCCGAGCACCTCATACGCCTCGGCCACGTCCTTGAACTTCGCTTCGGACGCTTTGTCTCCCTTGTTCACGTCAGGATGATGCTGCTTGGCGAGCTTGCGGTACGCCTTTTTTATTTCGTCCTGCGGCGCGCTTTTATCCACGCCGAGTATCGCATAATAGTCCTTATATTGCATGCCATATCACTCCTTTCCTAAGCCCGCACCCATGCGGCTGATATGACTTTGACTTTCCTTGACTTTCATGTCTTATGATACCTCATTCATTTATAAAATGCAATAGCGAAAGTCAAAATATTCCGAAAATTTATCCGAGTCTATGGATAACCTTGGGTTGCGGCGATGATGCTGCGTCGCATATAATCATTCTCATAAAAGCAATATGAAAGGCCGGTATGAACTATTACGTTGCGGTGATGGCTGATGTGATTGACCATATTGAGCAACGCATATCCGATAAGCTTTCACTCACGGAGCTGTCGGCGCGCGCGAACATTTCGGATTTCCATTTCAACCGCATATTCAAGACGGTCGTCGGCGTCACGCTCAAGCAATATATTCTCGGGCGCAAGCTCTCGTGTGCGGCGCTGCTGCTGTCCGGCTCCTCGCGTTCCGTTACCGATATTGCGATGGAGCTTGGGTTTGATTACCCCGAGGTTTTCAGCCGCGCATTCAAAAATCAGATGGGCGTATCGCCCGCGGTTTACCGCAACCAGCCGGGTTCCTGTGCCCTCACGCCCAAGGCCTCCGTCGTTGAACGCGATATCATCAATTACCGGGGCACGCTCGCGCTCAAGGGCGAAATCAGTTTCATGGAGCCGCTGCGGCTGTGCGGCGTCTTTGCCACCGTTAACGAGCATTCGCCGGATTTCGTACAAGAGCTCAAAAGCGTGAACGAAGGCTTCCTGCTCAAATCCGCAAATCAGCCGGAGTTCCTGCAGAACCGTTTCTTTACCACTGTCACCTGCAGCGGCAAAGATGACGGCGGTTACCGCGTGTTCTGCGGGCGCGAGCCCGTCCCGAATGCTATCGGCACGCTGTACGATACGCAGCAGGTTCCGGGCGGCTGGTATGCCAATTTTGTGTACCATGGCGATATGTTCGATATCCGCGACGTATTCATAGACGATCTATATAAATGGATCATGGTCAAGGAATTAAAGCTTGCCGCAAACGGCATCGGCATGCTCACCATCTATTCCGGTGATTACCCCCACAATTCAGCTGTCCACTTGCTAGTTCCGGTTCAGCGGCCCGCATAGTCAGCAAGTTTTGTCATGCCGCCCCTCATCATTCCGGTTATGATCAGTTTAAAGAATTGAAACACCAAATGAAGGAGGGCTGTTTTATGAGCACACAGGCAATTATCACAAGGCGCTTATTAAAAAAGGCGGGTATCTGGAACAAACCGCTCAACGAGATCAGGCAGACGATGGCAAGCATCAAAGGCAGCGGCATGCCCGCAGGCATCGTCGTCAGCACGATGTCGCTCGGCGGCGTCAGCTGCGAAGTATTCCGCCATACGGGCGGTGCACCGCGCCCTGCGGTGCTGTATTTCCACGGCGGCGGTTTTTGCCTCGGAATTTATGACGCGAACCGCAGCTTTGCTGCGGGGCTCGCCCAGCTGCTCGATGCTGATATTTATATGCCGGACTACCGGCTTGCGCCCGAACACCCGTATCCCGCGGCGCTTGAAGATGCGCAGGCCGTTTTGCAGGCTTTGTCCGATTGCGGCCGCCTCGTTGTTATGGGCGATTCTTCCGGCTGCGCACTCGCGCTGTCCGCGCTGCAAGGCCAAAACGTGATGCCGCTCTCTCTTGTGATGATGACGCCCGTACTCGACCTCACGGACGGTCAGGCGCGCATATCATCGAGCGTCCGCAAAGACCCGTTCAATCTGGAAGACCCGCTGAAGCTCACCAGGCACTACACTGCCGGAAACAATCCGTCCACCCCCGCGCTATCGCCGATATACGGCAGCCTTAAAAGCCTGCCGCCGGTTCTGGTTCACGCGGCGCAGTTCGATGCGTTTTTAAGCGACGCCGTACGCTTCAAAGAAAGGGCCGAGGAAGCAGGTGCCAACGTCACGCTCAAAATCTGGCCGAAAATGTGGCACATCTTTCATATGCAATCGCCGTTTGTTCCGGAAGCCACAAGCGCTTTAAATGAAATCAAAGCGTTCATCCGAAAATTTTAATACGTTCTCGCGGCAGAGCCTCAGACAACTCTGTTAGCTTACCGAAAAAACCTCCCACTCACTCGCTCCGGTTTGCCGGACGAGGGGCCTTTTATACAAAGGTTGCCCGGTACTTGGATAAGGCTCTTTCGAGCTTTGTTCCAAATACCGAAAAAGGCACTTCTGCCTTGCCGCAGAGCAAAGCACAGCATACGTGATAGATCAGCTCCTCCTCCGCTTCACTCCCGTCGCGCGGTGTAAACAATGTCCGCCGCTTCGTGGCTTGTCAGCGCGATATCTTTTCTGTCCTAACATCTTATATCTTAAATGGAAAGGACGCTTGACATTTTCTGCGCAGCGTATTATGATGACTATGGAAAGCAAGCTTTCCATTTCTGAATGGAAGGACAAAGCGCATGAAAAACAAACTCGAAGAGCTGCGGCGGCAGCGCGGGCTCAGGCAGGAAGAGCTTGCCGACGCGCTCGAAGTCTCGCGTCAGACAATCGGCTCGCTCGAAAACGGGAGGTATAACCCGTCCATACTGCTCGCGTTCAAGATTGCGCGTTTTTTCGGCGTTTCCATTGAAGATATCTTTATCTACGAGGAGGAGTCATCATGTTAAAAAAAAGCTATCCGTATGTCATCGCTATAATCATCGGCGCGGTGCTGATCGGATTGAGTTTGCTGACCCAGGATGAAGCGCCCAAATCCGTAACCGGTGTGCTGATCGGCGCGGGCGCAGGGCTGCTGGGGATGAACCTTTCATACCTTACGAATATCCTCTATCTGAAAAAACACCCTTATGCCGCTAAACAGGCCGAAATCGAATCCAAAGATGAGCGTAATATACTGATACGCGCCCGCGCTAAAGCGGCCGCCGCCGATATCACGCGGTGGTTTATTTTCGCGCTGTCATTTCTCATGATACTCATTGATGCGCCGCTCTGGGCCACTTTATGCGTTGTGGCCGTCTATACGCTTTATCATGTGTTGACTTTCGTTTTCATGGCGAAGTATCAAAAGCAGATGTAGCGCCTATAGTTCAAGCATCCTATAATGATAAATCTTACCTTTTGCCAGCCGCGTATGATTGCATTCGGTATTAAGCGAATATATAATAATGGTAATATCATAAGGGGAGGTATCATTTTGGATAAGAAGAATGTTATAGGAGGCTCCATCATCGCCCTTGTCTCTCTTCTCGCGACGTTCGTATTTTTGTTTATCGGCTTTACACAAGACATATGGAACCCGACCTGGCTTGTGTTTCTAAGCATCCCGTTTGTCTCCATTATCGTAGATATTTTCACAAAAAGAAAAGACCCC
This sequence comes from Bacillota bacterium, assembly GCA_023408075.1. Lineage (GTDB taxonomy): Bacteria > Bacillota > Clostridia > Christensenellales > SZUA-584 > SZUA-584. Next base: position 169,212 of record JAEYKW010000006.1, read on the forward strand.
GTTGCGATGGTTTCCGGTATCGTATCCTTTTTATGCGCCGCCGTATATCTTTATATGGGCTTTATGCTCAGCCTTTGGCATCCGGGCTGGCTTATCTTCTTTGCCGTTCCCATCTCAAGCGTCATCACAAAGATGTTCGTGGGTGAGCCCAAGGCCGAAGAGAAAGACGATGACACGCAAGCATAATATGATTGAAAAGTCTGCTTGAGAGAGCAGGCTTTTTTTATCTTCGTAAACGCGCCGCATCTATAACGGAAGTAGAAAAGAAGCGCTGCATATAAACAGCGCTTCCCATGTTTAATTTGGTTAATTTTTTGTGTTAAGGCTTATTTTAAATCCCGAGCTCCTGTGAAATATACCACTTTCCGTCAACTTGCTTGAGCGGAAGATCCGAGGAATTTGTCTCTTCTTCTCCGTTGACAGTCGCTTTCATTTCCACTGTGACAGTCGCGGAATCCCCGTCTATCGTCTCGTTTGTAATGCTGTAGCTTATGGAAGCAGGATCAACACCCGACGCGCCCATCATCTGGCCAAGGTCAATAGCCTCGTCGCCCATCATGTCCATGGCCGCTTTAAACGCGGTCGCAATTTCAGGTTCAAAACAATCCGCCATGGCGTTGATGTCGCCGTTCTTAATGGAATCCATGAACTTCGTCGCCACCGCAGAAGGGCCGCTGGCTGCGCCGCAGGCGGCAAAGGCCATCACAAAAATCAGTACAACACATACAAATACAACTGCTCTTTTTTTCATAATTACGCTTCCTTTATGTAATATTTCTTTAATAATACCTAATTTTATGTATATTATCAATCACTAATTTGCACTTATTTCAAATATGCTGATGTCAGGGGCGTTGAAACGCTGGTTGCATTTGTCACATCTGCTATATACCGTTACACAATTTTAATTAATTCTTAATACTTATTTTGTAAATTTTACTCGCTTAACTGGTTAACTTTGTGGTATAAATTGATATAAAAATATCTTAGTATGGAGGGTTAACATGAAAACTGCCAGTATGGTACTTGGAATTATCGGTGCCGCATTTGCTATCATTGTTGCAATCGTATTTTTAGCCGGAGGTGCTTTTTTGGGTGCCGCTTCAAATGTCGTCAACAATATGGATGAGGAGCTCGAAAATGCTATTTCTGAAAGCGTCGATGGGCTGGATGTCGATGTCGATTTGAGCGTTGCTGCAGATGCGGTCTCTGTGTGGGCTTATGTGTGGTGCGGCTTGAGTGTTGTCGGCGCTGTGCTCGGTATTGTTGGCGCTGTCAATGTGAAAAAGAGCAACATCGCTGCGGGTGTTCTCATGCTGGTTGCGGCGGTTCCAAGCTTCTTCACGGGCCTTGGTTTCATCGCATCGATTCTTTTCATCATCGGCGGTATATTGGCGCTCGTATCCGGAAAATCGGCTCCGGCTGCTGCTTAAACTCTCAAAAGAATGCAAGGTCCCGGCAAGCCGCCGGGACCTTCTTTTTTCGTCTGAGATCTTAACGCCCGTGCATGACTACACTAAGAGAACGCTTATTGTGATGTTGCAAACAACAGGCAAAGAGGGTATCATAAAGCAGGTGTTCTTTCATAGCATAACAAGAAACCGGCGGGAGAAGAATATGAAAAAAGCGGGTGTCACTTTGGGTATTGTGGGGAGCTTTTTGGCTCTCTATTGCGGGCTCATTACGTTTAACGCCGAAGCGATTCTCAAATACCCGGGCCTCATGACCGAACTGAGCGGCGCAGAAGGAATTGTCCAGACGATGATTGCGCTCAGGTGGGTGCTCTCGTCGTTGCTGTTTGCAAGCGTGCTGCTTGGCGCTGTCGGCGCGGCGATGCTCTCCAAAAAAGGCGCGGCATCCGGTGTTCTGCTCGTGGCTGCGGCGGTTTTAAGCGCCGCCACCGTCTGCGGCATACTAGCCGCCATCTGTTATGCGATCAGCTGTACATTTGCGTTCGTCTCTGACAAGCGGTCCGCTCTGAGCGCCCAGACTTCAGAAGATGACAAACCCGAAGACTTTGATATGGGAATATAGATCAACAGAGTCTATCACTGTTGCTAATCCGGCGTATCGTGCCGGATTTTTTATTTTCGTCGGCATTTCGGACTTGTCAATAAGAATCCAAAAAAAATGCTATTTATTTATGAAGTATTACCTTTACACGCATAGTAGTTTGTGTTACATTGTTCTTGGAGGTGAGCGTTTTGGACTTAAGCAGCGATCTGATTCGCGGCCATTTGGATACCATCATACTCGGCCTGCTGTTAAACAGCGACCGGTACGGCTATGAAATCTGCCGCATTGTGCGCGAAAAAAGCGGCGGCGAATACGAGCTCAAAGAACCCTCAATGTACAGCACGATCCGTCGTCTCGAAGCGCAGCGGCTCATTGAAGCCTACTGGGGCGACGAATCGCAGGGCGCGCGCCGCAAGTATTACCGCATCACGGCAGCCGGGCACAAAACATTTGCTCAAAACCTGAACAACTGGCAGTTTGCCAAGAAAATAATCGATAAGCTATTGGAGGTTGAACGATGAGTGTGATCAGCGACTATCTGTCGAAACTCAAAAGACAATATCCGAATACGCAGGCGGTCAGCGAGCAGCTTGAAGAGCTGCGCGATACGCTGCATATCAAGACGGAGGAATATCAATCGCAGGGGCTCAATTATAACGATGCCGCACAGGCGGCGATCGCTGCTATCGGCGACATCACGCCGCTGCTCGACGAGGTCTCGGGCAATGTAAAGAGCGTATATATCAACAGGCTCAACAGAAACAACGCTGTTTTCTGCACGCTTATTATATTGGCTGAGTTCATGATGGCGTGGCTGGGTTATTCGCTGGCCACAAATAAGAGTATTTCCATGGAGTATTTTTCGGTTTCTCTGCTGGCGCTCATGCTCGGCCTCGGTATATGGATCATTCTCGCCGTGTTGGAATTCCGCAAGAACCCCGCTAGAACGAGTGTAATGGAGATGCCCTTTAAAAGGCTCATGTTTCTTTCACTCTTTGGCTGGCTCTCTGTCTCCGTTGTTCTTGTGGCTGCGAATAGCATAATGGGCGCTCCGTATTGGTTTCCGCTGCCTGTTATCGGCATCTCAGCCTGGCCGGTCAATATCTTATTGTTCCACCGCCAGCTCACCGGCGGCCGGTACGATGCCGCATAAGAAAAGGAGCTTGAAAAACCCGCCACATACAAGAATAACCGGCAGTTTGCCAAGAAAATAATCGATAAACTATTGGAGGTTGAATAATGAGCGTCATTAGTGATTATTTAATGAAACTCGAAAAACATTATCCGGATACGCAAGCAGTCAGAGAACAACTTGAAGAGCTGCGCGATACGCTGCACATCAAAACGGAAGAATACCAGTCTCAAGGGATGAGTTACAACGATGCCGCCAAGGCGGCCATCGCATCGCTCGGCGATGTCGAGCCGCTGCTCGACGAGGTATCGGGCAATGTAAGAAACGTGTATGTGAACAGGCTGGGTAGAATGAATGCCATCTTCTGTGCCGTCATCATCATAGCGGAGTTCATGATGGCGTGGATCGTTTACTCTCTTATCACAGTCCAGCCCCTCTATGCCACTTCATTTTTTCTGTCTCTGTTGGTCCTTTTGGTTGCTATCAGCATATGGCCGATTACCACGATAATTCGGTATCGAAAGGAACCCGATAAAATCAGCGTGGTGGAGATGCCGTACCGAAAGCAAATGCGAACAGCTTTATTAGGCTGGCTCGGTATATCGGTCTTTCTCTTCGTAGTCAATTGTATAATCGGCAGAGCGGTATGGTTTCAGTGGCCGCTCATCGGCATCGCCACATGGCCCATCAACATCTATCTTTTTCACCGCCAGCTCATCGGCGGGCGATATGATGCCGCTTAACCAGCCAAAAGAAATAAACGCAGACACCGGCTTTTGATAAGGCCGGTTTTTTTATTTCCACTTTTCTCATAATATTATTGACAGACAATAATTTCACGCATATAATTATCGTGTAACAATAATTCATTATAAAGGAGCGTCTTATGAAAAGCAAGACTCTCATAGGCATACTCGTCCTTGAAGCCATCGTTTGTGCGATTCTCGCGCTGACCCTCTCCTCCCCGGACGGCGGCGGCTATATGGCTCTCGCGCAATTCCCGTATGCGCAGGTCGGTTTGCTGCTGCGCACCCTCTCGCTTTCGGGCGCATTCGGAAATGTCATCGCGTTCGTGCTCTACATCGGCATTTGTGCGCTGCCGCTGCTGTTTATCGCGATTCATATCAAAAAACGCGCGGCCAAGGCGGAGGATTGGCTGCTGCTCATACTCAGCGGCTTTGCGTTTTACATGATTTATATGATGATCAACCCCGGGGCTTTGAGCCGCATCCCAAGCTTTTTGAATATCGACATAGGCAAGGCCGCGCTCGGCGGCGCCTGCCATTCGCTGCTGATCGGTTATTTTGTTATCAAGCTGCTGCGAAAATCCGACAGCACCCGAACGGACGCTCTGCTCAAAATACTGCGGCTGCTGCTGGCCCTCACCTGCGTGATCGTCGTGTTTGCCATCAGCTATATCGGCATCGGCGATGTCAAAGCGAAATTCGCGGCGATACAGAGCGGCAATACCGACCCGTCGGTGTCGCTCGGCTTCACTTATGTGTTCGTTGTGCTGCGCTATGTGCTCACACAGCTGCCCGTTCTCTTAGAGATCGGCATTTTCCTGCTGGCCATGCGCCTTTGCAGCCATCTTATGACCGACCGCTATGGCGAGAGTGCGGTGGATGCAGCCAAAAAGCTCGCCTCATTCAGCAAAGGTGCGGTGATTGCGGCAGTGCTCAGCACACTGACGCTGAACCTTGCGCAGATCGTTTTCGCAGGGTCGCTCGTCTCCGTGGATTTTCTCACAACGCTGCCGATCGATTCGCTGATCGTCGCATTTGCGGCGCTGCTGCTCTCGCGCTTTTTCACCGCCAGCCGCGAGCTTGCGCAGGACAATCAGCTGTTTATCTGACGGAGGTGCGCGATGGCCATCCGTATACATCTCGATGAAATACTGCGGGCACGCGGCATCACAGCCAAGGAGCTTTGCGCGCTCGTCAATATCACGGAAGCGAACCTTTCCATACTGCGCAGCGGCAAAGCCAAGGGTGTGCGCTTCGGCACGGTCAATAAAATCTGCTATTACCTGGATTGCGATGTGGGCGACATATTGAAATTCGACGGTCACTTGGAGGACGATGACGATGAATAAAAAAAGACTGATCATATTTGCGATACTGATGCTGATTGTGCCGCTGCTCAGCGGCTGCCGTCTCGCCGTTGAAAACGACGAGACCACTCATAAAGCAGACGTGCTGTGCGGCGTGTTTGTGACGCTGGAGCCGATTGAGCCCGTTCCGACAGATACGGTGATTGAGCTACCCGCAGACTGGAATGGCGATTTAAACGATGTGCTTTTCAACGAGGAAGCTTCACGCATTTATGCGACTCGTCATGAAGATGCCAACGGCTTCGTCGATTATACATTCGACGGCATTGACGGCTACCGCATGTTCAGCACCACGGAAAAGAATGCCGCAGGCGAAGTCACCGTCAATGCATCCAGCAACGATAGTCAGTGGCAGGACCGCTCCAGTGACTACAGCATAACCGATAACGGCGAAGAGATTAAGCTGGCCGGAACACTGTGCTTTGATGTGCATTCCTCCTGCCGGGTCTACACCAACCCCGTCTACCAGACGGCAGACGGACGCGTTTATATCACTTACGGAGACGGACATTTTTATGACGTGCCGGATAAACAGCCCGGTGAATGGGGAAGCACCACCATTTCTGCGACCGTGACACAAACGGAAAACGGCAAAGAAACAAGCCGCAGCATAGAGGCGCTCGTCAAGCTGGCAGGAGCCAATACCAACAAACAGATCGTGCTCAAGCAGATGGACAGTGAAAATAAAGTCATTGAACAGACCGTGGTCACGCAAGGCGATATCCCCGAATCCGTCCGCATAATGTCGAATGCTGCGTATATGATACTCGAAGAGCACAGCATCGATTTTGAAGACAAGGCCACAGTCAGCCGCACGCTGCTCACAGCCGATGCAGAAACTTTTGATGCGCGATTCACGGGAGAGAACGGCATCGTCGAGGCGCACCCGGTCGCACTGGTACACTGAGTATGATCTGAGGTGTCTTTTGGCTTCCCCTGGGAGGGGAAGCTGTCGCCGACAGGCGACTGATGAGGTGTTTAGTAACTATTGCTTGATGCCTCAGCCAGCGCTCCGTGCTACCTCCAAAGGAACGGACCAAATTTTCAATAATTGAATTATTTCATTGCTATAAAAGCAACTCACATGGTCATCCTGAGGAAGCGAAGCGACTTGAAGGATCTGAAAGTATTCAGGCTGTCGCAGAGCGCCGCTTACTTGACACCTCATCCGGCGCTCCGCGCCACCTTCTCCTCAAAGGAGAAGGCTTTTTTTCACCGCAATGTCAGCGCGGTGACTGTCACTGCGTCATTGTTATTAAAGAGATGAACTAAGTGTTAAAAATCCCTTATCAGCATCCCTTTGACGACTGCCCAACGCGGATGGATTGAGAGCTGTCGCCGACAGGCGACTGATGAGGTGTTGATATAACAACGATTGCTTGACACCTCATCCGGCGCTCCGCACCACCTTCTCCTCAAAGGAGAAGGTTTCCCAATGCTTTCATAGAAAAACGGCGCAGTGATCATCACCGCGCCATTTGTTTCTCATCCAGTCCGTCAATACGTTAAACCGTATCCGAGCTCAAACTGCAAGTCTGCATCATCCTTGCCGATGTCGTCCTCCGATTTGTACCATGGCATCGGCAGCTTGCCCGTGAACTCCGCCGCGCCCACAAGCGGCGAAATGATACCGCCGCCCTCGGTGCCGGGCAGATAGCTCATCACCGCCGCATCCCAATCGCCGATATAGTCGTCAATCAGCACGTTGCGCCCCGCCACGATCACCGTGACCACCGGCTTGCCAAGGCTTTTGGCTTTTTCGATCGCGTCTATATTGCCGTCGAGGCCCGAGCCTCCCGTGATCGAAAGGTTCTGCGCATCGCCCCCATATTCCGCATACGGCTTCTCCCCGAGCGCGAGCAGCACCACATCCGCGCTTTGCGCCTGACTTTCATCGGTGATAATTGTCAAACCGTATTGATCCGCGCACTCCTGCAGCCCCTGCAGTATCGTGGTGCCCGGTGTCAATTCCTTGTCCGGCAGACCCTGCCAGCTCAGCGTCCAGCCGCCGCACTGAATGCCGATGCTGTCTGCCGCCGGCCCGGTCACGTAAATCTTCTGCCCTTGTTTAAACGGCAGCACGCCGTTCTCGTTCTTAAGCAGCACCTGCGATTCCTCCACGAGCTGCTTCGCGAGCGCGCGTCCGTCCGCGCTGCCAAGCTCGGTCACATTCATCTGTGCCTTATCAAGATACGGGTCTTCAAACAGCCCCATATCAAACTTGACCGTGAGTATGCGCGATACCGCATCGTCCACGCGCTCCTGCGTGATCGTCCCGTTGTTCACGCCGTTCACAATCGCGTCAATCGCGAGCCTGTAGTCGTAAGGCTCCATCAGCATATCGACACCCGCATTGACCGCCGCGATGACCTGTGCGTCATACGACGGCGCGGCGATGCCCTTTATGCCCTCCCAGTCCGTCACCACAAAGCCGCTGAAACCGAGCTCGTTTTTGAGCACATCGGTGACCAGATATTTGTTCGCGTGCATCTTAAGCCCCTGATATGAGCTGAACGACACCATCACACTCTTCACGCCGTCTTTGATAAGCTGCACATAAGGCGCGAGATGCACCGCGCGCAGCTCTTCCTCGCTCATCTGCGCGTCGCCGCGGTCAATCAAATAATCGCCTTCGCCCGTGCCGAAGGTGGTGCCCCCGTCCGCAACATAGTGTTTGGCGCACGGCAGCACACCTTCGCCCATCTGCCCCTGAACGTATGCCGAAGCGAGCGCACAGACAGTATCCGGGTCGCTCGAAAAGCTCTCATAGGTGCGCCCCCACCGCGGATCCTGCCCCACGGCCACGCAGGGCCCGAAGTTCCAGAGTATGCCCGTCAGCTTCATCTCACCGGCCACGTACGCACCCATCTGCTTTGTGAGTTCGGGGTCGTTGGCCGCACCGATGCCGATGTTATGCGGGAAAATCACCGCGCCGTATAGCGTGTTATGCCCGTGCACCGCGTCTGCCCCATAAATGAACGGGATTTTGAGATTCCTTGAAAGCACCGCTTTCTGAAAGCCGTCGAGCACGTCGTTCCAGTGCTCCACGGAATTGTCGTGGTCGGGCACGGAACCGCCGCCGCTCAGCACCGAGCCGAGTCCCAGATTCGCCATATCGGTTTCTTCCACGGGGTACTGCTCACCCTGCACCATCTGGCCTGCCTTGTCTTCAAGGCTCATTCTCGCCAGCAGATCGGCCACACGCTCCTGCGTGCTTGCCGACGGGTCAAGATATACCTCGGGTGATTCATCTGCGGGCGTTTGCGCGGCCGGCGATTGCGTCGCTGACGGTTCCGTCGTAACGGGCGCTGCTCCGCATGCCGCAAGTGATACTGACAGCAATACGCATACAATGAGAATTATGATACGTTTCATATTAACCTCCCATAATTTCCAACAAAATTCTTTTTTCAGCGTACAATGCCTTTTTACGAAATACAACCGCCCGCGCCACGAAATTTACGAAACTTTCCAGCACTGCAATACAAAGAAAAGACCGCTGAAAATGTCAGCGGCCAGCCTGAATTCTCTTTTTGTCATGCCGAGGAACAAATCGGCGATTACGAAATGGAAACAAGCCCCTGCCGCAACGCACTTGACATGGGATTCTTCGCTGACGCTCAGAATGACGTGTTCGTGATTGAATACGCGCTGTCGCTGAAGGCGACTGAGGGAGTTCTTTCTGAACCTGTTAATCTCTTCCCTGTCATGCGAGGAACAAAGCGACATGGCAGCAAAACGAAACGGAATCCCTTATGCAAAGCACTGGACATGGGATTCTTCGCTGACGCTCAGAATGACTTGTTCGTGATTGAATGCACGCTGTCGCCGTGAAGCGACTGAGGGAGGCCCGCTTAACATTCGAATTATCATCCATTCACTTAACCTTCAAAAACGCATGTCCCCCTTGGCTCCCTCTTAGAGGGAGCTGTCGCCGAAGGCGACTGAGGGAGTTTTCTATGCAACCATCGCTCCTGTTTCATCAGCTCCTATCGATCGACATTTGACCTCTTTCATAAAAGCAAAAACCGCTGATGATACATCAGCGGCTCAGCATTGTGATTATATTATCCGAGTATCTTCTTTAAGTCTTCTGTCGCGTCTCCTGTCGGCGTGATGCCGTAGTTCTCCACAAGGAAATTCAGTACATTCGGCGACACGAAAGCGGGCAGCGAGGGCCCTAAATATATGTTCTTCAAACCGAGCGCGAGCAGCGTCAGCAGTATGCAGACCGCCTTTTGCTCATACCACGAAAGCACCAGTGTGAGCGGAAGCTCGTTCACGCCACAGTCAAACGCTTCGCTGAGCGCAACAGCCACGCGGATCGCGCTGTACGCGTCGTTGCACTGCCCCATATCCATAATGCGCGGCAGGCCGCCGATATCGCCGAGATCAAGATCGTTGAAGCGGTATTTGCCGCATGCGAGCGTCAGCACCACCGTGTCGTCCGGCGTCTGCTTCACAAAATCGGTGTAGTAGCTGCGCTTCGTGCGCGCACCGTCGCAGCCGCCCACGAGGAAGAAGTGCTTGATCGCACCCGCCTTGACTGCATCGATCACTTTATCTGCGACGGACAGCACTGTGCCGTGCCCGAAGCCCGTGGTCACGCTCGTGCCGCCGTTGAGCCCCGTGAAGGTTTTGTCCTCATCAAAGCCGCCCAGCACGAGCGCTTTTTCTATCACAGGTGTAAAATCTTTGTCCTTGTCGATGTGCACCATCTCGGGGTAGCCCACCACGCCCGTCGTGAACACGCGGTCGCTGTAGCTTTCCTTCACGGGCATCAGACAGTTCGTGGTAAACAGGAACGCCGCAGGCACGCCCGCAAACTCCTTCTGCTGGTTCTGCCATGCCGTCCCGAAATTGCCTTTAAGCTGCGGATACGCTTTTAGCTTGGGATAGGCGTGCGCGGGCAGCATCTCGCCATGCGTGTACACATTAACGCCCTTGCCCTTTGTCTGCTCAAGCAGCAGGTACAAATCGTGCAGGTCGTGTCCCGATATCACGATAAACGGCCCCTTTTCCACCGCCAGCGGCACTTTCACAGGCACCGGCGTGCCGTAAACGTCCGTGTTCGCTTTGTCGAGCAGCTCCATGCACGCTAAGTTGACCGTGCCCACCTTCATCACCACAGGCAGCAGCATTTCCATTGTCGCGCTGTCGTCGCCGACTGCGCTCAGACCCTCGAAAAAGAAGCGGTTGACCTCGTCTTTCTCGTATCCGAGCGCTGCCGCATGATAAGCATACGCCGCCACGCCGCGCAGACCGAGCAGTATCAGCGACTTTAACGACCGCACATCTTCGTTTTCACCCCAAAGCGTGAGCGGCTCGTTTGTGATGCTCTTGAACCGGCCGCCCGCCAGAGCAGCTTCAAGGTTCGCCTCATCAATCAGCGCCGTGATATCTTCGGCATCAAAGTTCACATTCGTAATCGTCGCAAACAGTCCGTCTATCATCACGCGTACCGCCTGCGCTGACGGATTCTCCTTCGCCGCAGTCGCAAGATTGATCAGCGCGCCGGTCAGCGCGTCCTGCAAATTGGCGATATCCGCCGTCTTGCCGCATACGCCCGCTGCTCCTGTGCAGCCCGTGCCCTTGGCCGCCTGTTCACACTGAAAACAAAACATCTCATTAGCCATATCTCAAATCCTCCATAAATTAATTCGAATCATGTTGACTTAGCGAGCATACCGCATTGCGCCGTGTCCGTATGTTGCAAATGCAACATATTGTCCGTATTTTCTCATGCTTTAAAAGCTTGACAAATATTCCGGATAAGCATATATTACGATTATCGTACTATATATAGTTTCGAAATTATTGGAGTGTGTATGAAAGACGAAATTAAACCCGAAGACATGCAAAGCCTCGATGACGTGTGGCATAAGCTGATGTTCGGCCTGCAGAAATTGGACGAAGAACTCTGGCATGGCCATCTCAAAGGCATCTCGACGACCGAGATTGGCATACTGAATATTGTGGCGCACCAGCGTGACGTGATACTGCGTGAGATTACAAAGACGCTCGGCATTCCGGGCAGCACGCTGACCAGCGCCATCGACCGCCTCGAAAAACGCGGGCTCATACGTCGGACAATCAACCCGAGGGACAGACGCTCCTTCGGCCTCGAGCTGACGGGCGATGGCATGCTGGCTCAACAGGAGCATATTCAGGGTGAACGGCTGCTCTTTGAAAAGATTTTGAGCGCATACGAAACCTCAGGCGAGCGCCGTGAGTTGATACGGCTGCTCCGCGTACTCGCGGGCCACATTATGAAAGAAGGCGAAGAAAATAATGAGTAAACAAACAGCCGTTATTACAGGCGCGACAAGCGGCATCGGCGCGGCCTTTGCAAGGGAATTTGCGCGCCGCGGATACGATCTTGTCATCACGGGGCGGCGGCGCGAGGTGATCGAGGCGCTGGCGCAGGGTATCCGTGAAGCCTGCGGTGTGCAGGTGGATGTCGTGCTGGCTGAACTGTCCAATCAGGACGGCATTCAAAAAATTATTGATGCCATTTCGAATAAAAACGTCGGTGTGCTTGTCAACAACGCGGGGTTTGGTGCAAGCGTGCTTTTTCAGGAGAGTGACCTCCCCGTGATGGAGCAGCTGGCCAAAGTGAATGTGCTCGCACCCATGGCGCTGACCCGCGCCGTGCTGCCCGGCATGGTGTCGCGCGGCAGCGGCGCTGTCATCAACGTCTCCTCGGAAGCCGTTTACATGGCGATACCCAAAAACACCGTCTATGCCGCTTCAAAGGCGTTTCTCAAAACGTTTACGGAAGGGCTGCATCTCGATCTCTATGGAACGGGTGTGAAAGCGATGGCCGTCTGCCCCGGGCTCACGCATACCGATTTTCACGAGAAAATGGGCCTGTCGAAAGCGCGGCAGACGGATCACGGTTTTGTGACATGGATGTCACCCGAGGATGTTGTGCGCCAAGCCATGCGGGATATTGACAAAGGCAAAGTTATCAGCATACCCGGATCCCGCACCAGAATGATGATACGCATGCTCAGCCTGCTGCCCCGCAAAAGCTATTTTAAGCTCATGCTGGCTTTCAGCCGCAAGGCCTTCGGGAAGCGGACTGAAGACAGAGAAAACCCGGCGGCGCTCAATTAAGTGACTGATATACGCGCGGCAGACGCAAAAGAATATCGCTTGCTGCACCACGGGCATCACTTCGCCGTCTCATATGCCGGTTTTGTATGCGTTTTGCCGCTATGTGTCAGCCTTCTCTTCAAGATCTTGACCTTTCGACGTCAGAAATTTCGAATACTACGCCCCATACCGCAACGGTACAGGGCGTTCCTCGATCTACAAATGGATAATGAATCTGCCGGGAGTTCAGTACTGGCCGAATTCGCCGTCCTCGGGCAGCAATATCTGCTCGGACAATTCCGCTGATTCGAGATCGTCCTCCAGCTTTAAGCCCTCTGCCTTGTGCTCGTGAACGAGCCCCGAGAGCAGCACGGCCTGCCCGGAAAGCTCCTCGCTCGCCGCTGCGGCTTCCTGCGCTGTCGCGGTGATGCTTTGTATCACAAGCGCGACCTGCTCAACGCCCTTCTCCACCTGCGAAATGCCGAGCGTCTGCTGCTTGGATGCGGAAGCCACCTCGTCCATCAACGCGGCCGATTCGGCGATCCCCTTTACCACGGCATCGAGCGTGTGTGCGGTATCCGCCGCGATTTTTGTCCCGCCCGCCACTGTGCCGAGTGATGTTTCAATCAGCCGTGTGGTGTCTTTGGCGGCTGCCGCGCTCCTCAGCGCAAGGCTGCGCACCTCGTCGGCCACCACCGCAAACCCCTTGCCGTGCACGCCCGCGCGCGCCGCTTCCACCGCCGCGTTGAGCGCGAGAATGTTGGTCTGAAATGCGATATCGTCGATCGTTTTAATGATTTTTGAAATGTTCGAGGAGGCGTGCGAAATGTCGTTCATCGCCTGAAGCATCTGCCCCATCTTCTCGTCGATCAAAGCCGTGCCGCCGCGCGTCGCTTCGGCCACGGCGCTCGCCTTTTCCGAATTCACCGCGTTGGTCTTTGTTTGCTGTGCAATCTCCGCGATCGACGCGGACAGCTCCTGTATGGCCGCCGCCTGCTCCGTCGCGCCCTGAGAGAGCACTTGGCTGCCCTCGGAAACCTGCCTCGCGCCCGATTCCACAAGGTCCGCCGCGTCTTCAATTTTTGTGAGCAGGCCTTTAAGCGCCTGCGTCTGCTGCTCCGATTCCCTGTGCGCCCGCTTGATCTCCGTCAAATCGGTAATGGCTTCGAGCGCGCCCACAACTTCGCCGTCCTTGATGATGGGTATGCCCATGTAACGGATATCGAGCACCAAGCCGCTTTCCAGATGCGCCGTCGTTTCGCCTTCCTCCTGCTGTCCGCTGGTCATGGCTTTCTCGCATACGCATTGGCCGTTCAAACAGTCGTCGGTGCGGAACAGCTCGCGGCATGTGCGCCCCAGCAACTCTTCCTGCGCGCTGCCAAGCAGCGCCGCGCCGTTCTTATTGATATAGCGCACCGCAAACTCCCTGTCCAGCACGAGCACAGGCAGCGGCAGCTTATTCAAATAATCAACGAGCGTGTCCACCGTCTTGTTATAGCCTTGTATCAGCGTCTTGTATTCGCCGCTGTAAACGCTCTCGTCCGCCCGTTCGAGCAGGCTGCCTCCGGCAATGCGCTCCTCCTGCGAGATAATATCCGCGACGAGCCCGCTGATTCTTTCAATCACCTGCGTGAAGGCATTCCCGAGTGTGCCGATCTCATCCTTTCTCTTATGCCAGTCGATCTTCACATCCATGCGGCCGTCGGCCAGCGCACGCGACGCATCCACCATCGCAAGCATCGGCTTTCGGATGCTGCGGCGCACAAACATCGAGAGAATCAGCGCGCTGACGACGATCACCGCCGCCGCCGTCACACCCGCGTGCAGTATCGTCTGCATCACGGCCGCGTTCGCTTCCTCCTGCGGCATCGCGCTCGCGAGCGCCCCGATGATATTCCCCTCACCGTCTGTCAGCGGTATGTAGCTTGCAATATAGGGCTTGCCGAGCAGCGATACGTTTCCGGTAAACTTCTGTCCGTTCTCCATCACCGCAGCTTTGATAGCGGCATCCATCTCAGTATCCTCCGCCGCTTCGCCGGACTGCTCAAGCGTGGTCGCGAGGCGCGTGTCACCCGAGTATATCGTGAATTCCATGCCGTAAAGCTGCTTCAAGCTTTCGAGCAGCACCGTATCCTTTAATGTGAAGCCCGTGACCACCGTTCCGATGATGTCGCCGCGCTGATTTTCAATCGGCGCACCGGCCTCGCTGATGAGCCCGAGCGTATCGTCCTTATCGAGCGTCCACGACGTCTCGCCGGTCATCGCTTTTTGCACGCCGGACTGGCTGCTGATATTGTCGTCCTTGCTTTCCGGGTCATGATGACGGATGATGACGGTGCCTTGGTTATCCGTCACGGTGATCGTGCTCAGGTTCAGGCTCTCGTTGATGTCTTTTAATATTCTCTTTAAAGTCAGGAAATTGACATATTCGACGGACACTGTGAGCTTGCTGTTCTGCGCAAGCAGCACCGAGCAGTATTTTGCCTTTTCCGAAAGCTCGTCAATCTTATTTTTCAAATCATCCACGCCCGAAGCGACGCGCTGCTGGTTCACCTGATCCCTGTAATCGGAGTTCTCCCTCATGACCAAAAACGTCACTGTCGCAACGGACAGCACAATAATGGCGACGACAAATACAAGTATCTTTCCGCTGAGTTTCATAACCATACCTCGTTCTAAAAAACTTTAATATCAAAAGAAAAAGCGGCCTTTCCCTTTGAGGGTGCCTTTTTCCTTTACCTTTCTAAATTCACAGATCATTTTTGGCCTGTTTGATGCTGATTTCGCCAAATCGAATCACAGTCTCTGATAGACATATAAACGCAATTGGCCGATATGCCTGATAAGCTTTCGTTAACGGGATGTTAAATGTATGTTAGCTTAATTGCCATTGGAGATATGAATAATGATCCCTGTGTTATGCCGAAGACGTGGAACGGCTAAGAGCACAATATCAGCATCGTTTGACATCTGTTGGCGGAAAGCTCTCCGGCAGGCGACTGATGGGGTATGAGCAGTGGACTGCTTGCCCGCCATCTCATCCGGCACTTTACGAGACCTTCTCCTCAAATGAGAAGGTCTATGTTAAGCCCGATACTGTCGGGGGGAAAAGAAAAACGCCCGCGGGGTTGCCCCAGCAGGCGCTCCGTTTCCTTGTGGACTTAATACTTGCCGAATTCTTCATCCGCGAGCGATATCTGCCCGCGCTTCCCGTCAGCCTCTCTGAGGCTTTTCACGTCTGCGCCGAGCAGCCGTCCCTCGTCGTGTTCGCGCACGAGCTCCGTCAGTATCACGGACTGGCTGGAGAGTTCTTCGCTCGCCGCCGCGCTTTCCTCCGCCGTCGCGGTGATATTCTGTATCACAACGGCGACCTGCTCAATACCCTTTTCCACCTGCGAAATACCCAGCGACTGCTGCTTGGATGCCGCAGCCACCTCGTCCATCAACCCGGCCGACTCCTCGATGCCCTTCACAACAACATCCAGCGTCTTTGCGGTTTCCGCCGCCACCTTTGTCCCCTCCGCCACTGTGCCGAGAGACGTTTCAATCAGCTGCGCCGTGTCCTTGGCTGCGATGGCGCTTCTTGCGGCAAGGCTGCGCACCTCATCGGCCACCACCGCAAACCCCTTGCCGTGCACGCCCGCGCGCGCCGCTTCCACAGCCGCGTTCAGCGCGAGTATGTTTGTCTGGAACGCGATATCGTCAATCGCCTTGATAATCTTTGAAATGTTCGCGGACGCAGCCGATATTTCATTCATCGCCTGAAGCATCTGCCCCATCTTCTCATCGATCTGTTTCGTGCCGCCGCGCGTCGCATCGGCCACAGCGCTCGCCTTTTCCGAATTCTGCGCATTCACCTGTGTCTGCTGCGCAATCTCCATGATGGACGAAGACAGCTCCTGTATCGCCGCCGCCTGTTCCGTCGCGCCTTGAGAGAGCACCTGGCTCCCTTCGGAGACCTGCTTTGAGCCCGATTCCACAAGGCCCGCCGCATCTTCAATTTTTGAGAGCAAGATTTTGAGCGCTTCGTTCTGCTGCTCCGATTCCCTCTGCGCTTTTTTGATCGCGGTCAGGTCGGTGATGGCTTCGAGCGCACCCACAACTTCCCCGTTCTTAATGATGGGGATGCCCATGTAGCGAATCTCAAGCACCGTGCCGCTTCCCAAATGGGCTGCCGTCTCGCCGACTTCCTGCCGGCCGCTGGTCATGGCCTTCAGGCACACGCACTGCCCGTTTTGGCAATCGTCCGTACGGAACATATCGTGGCATTTGCGGCCGATGAGCTCCTGCTGCGTGCTTTCCAACAGCGCGGCGCCATTCTCGTTGATATAGCGCATCGAGAATTCCTTATCCAATACGAGCACAGGCAGCGGCAGCGTGTTCAAATAATTGACGAGCGTATCCACCGTTTTGTTGTAGCCTTGAATCAGCGTTTTGTATTCGCCGCTGTAAACGCTGTCGTCCGTGCGCTCCAGCAGATTGCCCTCCGCAATCCTTCCTTCCTGTGCCGCGATATCGGCGATAAGCCCGCTGATTTTCTCGACCACCTGCGTGAACGCGTTTCCGAGTATGCCGATCTCATCCTTGCGTTTGTGCACATCGATCTTCACATCCATGTTGCCTTCGGCGAGTGCGCGCGAGGCATCCACCATCGCCAGCATCGGCTTTCTGATGCTGCGGCGCACAAACCATGAAAGAATCAGCGCGCTGACGACGATCACGATCACGCCGCCGATACCCGCGTAAAGCGCTGTCTTAAGAACCGCCGCTTCGGCTTCCTGCAAAGACATGGCGCCTCCGAGTGAGCCGATGATTTTGCCGTCCGCATTCACGAGCGGAATATAAGCCGCAATATACGGCCTGCCAAACAGCGTGACGTTATTTGAATATGTTTCTCCGTTCTGCAGAACAGCCGCCTGCACCTTCGGGTCCATTTCCGTGCCGACAGCCGCCGACCCGTTTTCCTGAATCGTGGTCACAAGCCGTTTGGTGCCCGAGAATATGGAAAACTCCATGCCGTAATTCGCTTTATAATCATCGAGCAGCGCAAGCTCTTCAAACGTGAAGCCGGTAACCACCGTGCCGATAACCGTGCCATGATCCATAATCGGCGCACCGGCGCGGCTCGAAAGGCTCACCAGCGCACCCTCTTCCAAGGTGGAGGAAACCTGGCCGTTCAGCGCATTCTGTACATTTGCCTGGTCGCTGATGTTGTCACCTTTTTCGTCGGGCTTGTGCTGACGGATGATGACCGTGCCGTTTTTGTCCGTGATGCTGATGGTGCTGAGGCCCAGCACGCTGTTAAGATCGTCCAGCGACGATTTGAGCGCCGCAAAATTGTTGCTTTTCACCCCTTCGATCACATTCTGATTCTGACCGAGCAGAATCGCAGATTCCTCGGCTCTGTCCGAGAGACTTTCGACCTCTTTTTTGAGGTCATTGACGTTGGAAATCACACTCTGTTCGGTGCTCTCATTCTGAAATGCCGCGTCCTCGGCCATCACCAGAAATGTGATGGACAACACAGACAATGCGACAATAGCCACCACAAAGGCCAAAATCTTTCCGCTTAGTTTCATTTTTTCCGTACCCCTCTCCCATGCTGATAAATATTTCTAAGAAAAAACCCGATAGGTTGAGGCTCGAGTGCCTGTTGACATCGGGTCTGTTTCATTAAAATCTGGTTGCTGCCGTTATCTCTTCACGTTGCTTGGCGCGGGTTCTTTAGCTCTTATTTTCTATATATATCAGCCGCTTTGCGTAATACAAAACAACATAAACCAAAAAAACTTTTAGCAAAGTGTAAAAAAAGTATGAATAGGGATATGAAAAAAGGTTGTATATCAAGGCCTCAGCGTGTCAAAAAGCTCTATTATCGTGGCCCACGATAAAATTTAAATAGCCTCTCTCGCAGATGAACCGTGATGGGTGCGATGTGCCGGAAAAGGCGACTGATTTAACCCATTTGAAGCCATTATCCCTCCCCAGTCACCTATCGGTGACAGCCCTCGATTCACCCGATGGTTAGTCGTGTATGACCAAATGAATAGCTTTTCGAAGAAATAATAAAAATTGGGTTTACCGATCGCTTGGCGGTGTACAGAAAAGTCCTGTTTTATGTTGTCGGTATATCAGTGCCGCTGGTCATTGATCTTCAAAAACACGTCCACCACATCCGGGTCAAACTGTGTGCCGCTCAATGCGGCAATCTCCTCAAGTGCCTGTTTATTTGTCTTGGTTGGGCGGTACGGCCGTTCGTTGGTCATCGCTTCATAAGCATCCGCCACCGCAAGTATCCGCGCCATGATCGGAATACCGCCGCCCTTGAGGCCGTTCGGATACCCGCCGCCGTCAAAACGTTCGTGATGGGCCAGCACCGTTTTGGCGATATGGGCCATCTCCGTGGATGCGGAAAGTATGCGAAAGCCCACCTCGGGATGCCGTTTCATATCCACCCATTCCTCGTCGGTCAATATGTCCGGCTTGCCGAAAAGCGCAGGGTTAACCGCAATTTTGCCGATATCGTGCATGCGCCCGATCAGGCTCATTTCATCTATCTCCCGCTGCGAAAAGCCCATCGCCTTCACGATATCCACGCTGACCTGACTGACATGACGGCAGTGCAGCCGTTCGCGCACGTATTTTTCATGCAGCGTCTGCAAAATGGTGTTGATCGAGCTGAAGCGCATCCTCGGGCTTTCCGAGCTTTTGTTGCGGTACATAAAAGCCTCAGCCTTGCTCAAAATCACCTTAAGGCTTTCTTCGGGGCGCTTTTTTGTCCCCCAGCCCACAGATATCGAACAGTCGATCGCTGACACGCTGCTTTTGGACGACAGTATTTTGATCTCCGCGCAGACCTTTTGTGCCGCTATCTCATCCGCCCCGGGCATCAGTATCAGGAATTCGTCGCCGCCCGACCTGATCACAATATCCTGGGACCGGCAGGCCTTTTGCAGCACCGACGCCATGCGCATCAGCAGCTTGTCGCCTGCGGTGTGCCCGAACGCATCGTTGGCCAGCTTCAAGCCGTTTACGTCGCAATTGATGACGGAGAGCGGCAGATTCTGCTCCGTATCGATTTTCTTCAGTATTTGCTCGAAGTAACGCCTGTTGTAAACGCCTGTGAGCGCATCATGGTAAACGAGATAATCGATGCGCTTTTGCTTCTTCTTCTCCTCTGTGATATCACGTATCACCGTGACGGTGCCGATAATCTGCCCGTTTCCATCCTTAATCGGCGAAACGGTATAGGCGATGGACATGGCTTTTCCGTCCCGGCACATCATTTCGACGCCGCGTGAATGGGCCACCGTCTTGCCCGTCGCAAGTGTTCTGTCAATCAGGCTGGGCCGCAGGTTATCCTCCCTGTCCACCGTCTTCACCACATCGTCAAACAGCAGCCCCTGAGCTTCGCTCTGCGCAAAACCCGAAAGCTGCTCAAACACCTCGTTCACGGCGGTGATGCCGCCCGTATTGTCCGTCACCACCACGCCCTCACCGATAGACTGAAGCGTGATGCTCAGCAGCTCTTTTTCCGCTTTGAGCGCGGCTTTTGCGTTCTCATTATCTGTGACGTCCCTGTTGATCATAATCGCCGCCTGCAGCTGACCGTTTTCATCGGTCACGGGTGCTGTGCTGTTAACAATGATCCGCCTGCCGCCTTTGAGCGTTTCAATCTCGAGCATTTCCTCATGAACGGTTTCGCCTTTGCTCAGCGTTTTTGCAAGCGCCCACTCCCCGTGCTTCAACCCCTCGCCCGTGGGATAATGAAGAATGTTCGCTGCCGTATCCGCGCTGTGCAGCTTCCCTTCCCAAATGCGTTCCCCGGCGGGATTCGCTTTCACGATGCGCCCGTCTTTGTCTGCCACCCACAGCCCGACAGGCAGCAGATCGAATATCTTATTGAGCTGCCTCTCACTGGCTTCGAGCGCCTGCTCAATGTGCTTTCGCTCTGTGATATCCCAGATCGACCCCACCATACGGGCAGGGTTGCCGGATTCGTCTTTAACCACCATACCCGTTTTTCTCACATGTTTGACGGCCCCGCTGGCACACACGACGCGGTATTCGAGCGTGCAGCCGGTTTTGGAATCCGTCGCTTGTTTAAACGCGTCAATCACGCTGCGGTCATCCGGGTGAACAAGCGAATCCCATGGCCGGTATGCCCCGCCTATGGAGTCGTCCTCCAAAGAGAATATCTGCTTGGCCGTGTCATCGAGGTAAATCATGTCGTTTTCAAAATCGTATTCCCAGAACCCGACGCTGCTTGCGGCGGAGGCCATGTTCAGGCGCTGCACCGTCAGCTCATGGGCCTGCTTGGAAAGTGTGAGCTCATCGATATGGCGTTTGAGGCTCTGTATCAGCGCCGACCTCTCAATTGTCGCCGCCATCAAATCCGCAAACACCTTCACCACAGACGTTTCGGATGGATTGAGTTCACCTGAGAGAATCACAAAAACGCCGAATATGGAACCGCTGACAATCAGCGGCGCCGCAATGCCTTTGAGCGGACCGTTAAGCCCCACCTCTTCAATCGCCTCAGCCGGCAGCTGAAAATCGTCGATATATATCGCGTTCTTCATTCGGGCGGCCTGCAAAAACGCGCCGCTCAGCACGAGGCACGCTTCCTCGCAATAAACACGCGGCGCGTCCGCCACGCTTAAATATGTTTTGTGAATGGCCAGGTCGCCGCCCGTCAGCAACAGCATGCATTCAAAACCGTTTTGTTTAAGCACTCCCGCAGCCGCATCAAACAGCTTTGCCGTGTCGTATGCGCCCGCCATCTCATTCGCGGCAATGCTCAGCGTGTTTTGCAGCATCTGAGCATGCATATTCGGGGTCAGGTCCGAAAATATGATGCCAAAGCGGTTCTCGCCCCAGGGCGTAATCGACAGCCAAAAATGCCTGCCGAATTCGGGGATATAGCGTTCGAACTGACGGGGCTTTCCGCTTAAGACGACATCGGCCACATCGTCCAGCAACGGCGTTTTGCCTTTATACAGATCGGCTGCGAGCCTGCCCGCCACATGCTCTCGCTTGAGGTTCAGTATCTTTTCGCAGCCGGTATTGATATCTTCCACAATGTAATCAACGGGGGTTCCGTCCTTGAAAATCAGCTGGTGAAAAGCCATGCCTTCCTGCATATGGTTGATCAGCATGGCAAATTGATGGTCACTCGCATCCGCATTATGCGCGATACGGATGCCCTTGTTTTGAAACATCAGCCGGTAGCCGTCACAGCCGCCCATCAACACGGCTTTTATATGCCGACCTGTTTCACGCCATATGCATCGAACCGGCTGCAACGCCAAATGGCGGGTGAAAATATCTTCTCCCCGCGTGTCGAAAAGCACATCAAAATGCGTACCTGCCGGAACCTTTGCAATGCTGAATTCTTTGAGAAAAGCGAAGCTGCAATCCAGGATCTTCTTGTCGGCACCGATAACAAGCACAACACCGCTGCTTAAAATTGAGTATAATTCCGATTCAATCAAATCCGGTGCTCCTTATACCCCATTGTCAACAACTCGTAAATACCACCGCATGAGCGCCTTAAACATTTTTTCCAGTTATAGTATGCGATATGCAGCTAGTTATCCTATCGTCTTATTCGCCTGTTTATTTAGCTGTTTATCATATGAAAGTGGCAAAAAACGGTCAAATGCTTGAAATGCGGGCCTTTATGAAGTGCTTTATGATAAAGAACAGGAAAAATGCGATGAGGTTGACCACAACGACGGCGGCACCCGCCGGAACAGACCAGACAAACGAGATGACGATGCCGATGATAAAGCAGACGACGGACAAAACGGCGGCGCTGATGACCACGCTTTTAAAGCTCTTGAACACGCGCATCGACGTGAGCGCCGGAAAAATGATGAGGCTGGAAATCAGCATCGCCCCCATCATGCGCATGCCGACGACGATAATGAGCGCGGTCAGCATGGCAATGAGCATGTTGTAGCGCCCCGCTTTCGTGCCCGTGGCTCTCGCAAAGCTCTCGTCAAACGTGACGGCAAAAATCTTGTTATAAAACAGCACATACAGCGCCAGCACCGCGACGGATACGAACGAGCTGATGATCACATCGCTCCCGCTCATAGCGAGTATACTGCCGAACATATAATTGTACACATCCACGTTCATGCCGGTCGTTAACGAGACGATGATGATACCGATCGCAATCGCGCTGCTGGATATAATCGCAATGGCCGCATCGCCCTTGATCATGCTGTTTTCGCCGAGACGCATGAGCAGGAAAGCCGTGACGGCCACCACGGGCAGCGATACCTCGAGCGGCGCCACATTCAGCGCGAGCGATACCGAAAGCGCGCCAAACCCCACATGAGACAGCCCGTCCCCAATCATTGAATAGCGTTTGAGCACAAGGCTGACGCCGAGCAACGCGGCGCAAAGCGCCACGAGCACGCCGACGATCAGCGCACGCACGATAAACGTATAAGACAGCAGCTCCGCTAACCACTCAAACATCACAAAAATCCCCCAGCATCCTGCGGCCTATCGGCGTCCGCAAATAATCCCGCGTAGCACCAAAAAACGCGCTCTGCATCGCCATATGCAGAATCCGGCTTCCGTACTGCACCGCGCTCCTTATGTCGTGAGAGACCATAATCACGGTGATGCCGGTTTGGTTCAACTGCTTTATCAGCGCATACAGCTCTGCCGTGATCACGGGATCGAGCCCGGCCACCGGCTCATCGAGCAGCAGCAGCTTTTTGGTGGCGCAAAGCGCGCGGGCCAGCAGCACACGCTGCTGCTGGCCGCCCGAAAGCTCCCGGTAACACTTCTTTTGAATGTCACTGATACCGAGAAGCGCGATGTTTTCCTGCGCACGGCGCTTGTCTTCCTTGCTAAAAAACGTAAACCCTGGCCGCAGGCATCCCGACAGCACCACTTCGTAAACGCTCGCCGGAAAATCCTTCTGCGCCATCGTCTGCTGCGGCAGATAGCCGATCTCATTGCGCGCAATGCCGCCAAAGATGATTTTGCCGCTTACGGGCTTAATAAGGCCGAGCAGCCCTTTAATCAGCGTGCTTTTGCCGCTGCCGTTCTCGCCGACAATGCACAGGTAATCACCCGGTTCCACAGCAAAGCTGATGGCGTCCACAGCCGTTTGTCCGTCGTATTTCATGGTCACGTTCTCGCAACGAATCAGCGCCATCTGCTATTGAAGCCCCTTCTTTAAATTCTCGAGGTTGCCCTGCATCAGTTGTAAGTACGTGACTCCCTTTTCAAAGTCGTCTCTTGTCACGTTGTGGCATGAATGCAGCAGCAGCGCTTGTGCGCCCGTCTGTTCGCTCACGGCCTTGGCTACCGCCTGATTGCTGAACTCAATATAGTAAATATATTTGATGTCCTTCTCCTTGACCGTATCGATCAGATAGGCAAGCGTTCCCGCGCTGACATCGGATTCGCTGCTGCAGCCGCTGAACGCCGCACGGTAATCAAGGCCGAATTCGTCCGCCAGATACCGGAACGGGAACCGGTCCGCCACGACGAGCAGCTTCGTTTGCGACGCATCCACAACCGCTTGCATCTCGCTGTCAACCTGCCCGATCTGAGCCGTATAATCGTGCGCATTCTTTTCATACGCCGCCGCGTTCGCACTGTCCGCTTTTTCCAGCGCCTCGGCGATATAATCGATTATAAGAATCGCGTTTTTGGGCGATGTCCAGATGTGCTCGTCATATTCGGGCTCCGCTTCGCCCTCTTCCTCTTCCGCGCTCTGCATGCCCTCCACCGTTTCTTCCTCCACGGGCGTCACGGCGTCCATCAGCCGCAGCACCGTTATGCGGCTCGTATCCGTCGATTCGAGCACCTGATCCACCCATGCGTCGTTCTCGCCGCCGGTATAGATGAACACATCGGCATTCTGTATCCTGATGATGTCATCAGGCGTCGGGTCGAAGGTGTGCACCTCCGCACCCGGGTCAATCAGCATCGTGACGTCCGCGTTGCCGCCCGTGACGGCGCGCGCGAAATCATACGGCGGAAATATCGTTGTGACAATCTTCAAGCCTTTGCCGTCGTTGTCTGCGGCGGAGCTCACCGGCGCGCAGCCCAGCAGCGCTGCCGTCAGCGCCGCGCAAAGAATATATATCAATACTTTTTTCATATCGTTCTCCTTGTCTTAACCCTGGTCTATCAATCCTTCAAGCAGCCTCCGGCCCTCAACAGTCAATGCGGCTATGCCGCAGAACGGGCGTCATGCGCACGATATCAAAAAATCGGGCCGTTATACGCAGCCGCGCTGCCCGCAGAGCCAGTGCGATAGTCAGCACCCATAGCAGCTCTTCGGCGCAGAAATGCAGCATCGCGTGAAGACACGCCGCCATGTGTTCACAGACCGGGCAATGCGCATCCGTGCAATGATGCCCCGCAGAAATAAGAATATAACCCAATGACAGTGAAAAAATAAGCGCGAGGCATAAAACGAGGATCAATGCCCAAAGCCTTAATCGGCGCATTCTTTTCATCGGCTATTTTCCGCTTTCATTCTGTTCCTGCCTTGCCGCTTCGCACTGGCGGCAAAGCCCATATATCACCGTTTTAAACTTGTCCATGCTGAACCCGTGATGATCAAGCAGGTGCGCCGTCATATCGTCAAGATACTCGCAGTGCAGGTGGATCACACGTCCGCACTGTGCACAGACCAAATGGTAATGGGTGGTGCAGCTGTGATCCTGCGACACATACTGGTAGCACGCGCCCACACCTTCCGCGCCCGGGTATTTCACCACGCTGCCCTCATTCACGAGCTTATCGAGGTTGCGGTATACGGTTGTTTGCCCCACAGAAGCGCCCTGTGCTTTGAGGAAACCGAATATCATATCCGCCGTCACATGCTCGTCCGTGTGCCCTTTGAGGCACTGAAGAATCAGTTCGCCCTGACGGGTGTTATATTTTCCTTTGCCGTCCACACCATCTCACCTCAATCTGAAAACGGTTTTCATTTTCATATTTAATATAACTTTGTAGCTTGCGCTTGTCAATATATCATGGTCATGATATGTTAGTGTTAATATCCCTATTTTTTAATTAAATACATAGAAGGAGCGGTGCAGCCTATGAAACGGACATTCGGCGTATTCCTGATGGTTATCTTCTTTCTGGCAACGATCACGACGGCTCTTTGTTCTGACACAAGTTATAATCTACCCGAGCTCTATATGACCGCGTCCCTACCCGATGATTATACCGTTTTCACGCGTGATACGGAGGAAAACGATCCAAACCTTGCCGATTTCGGCATTGATATTGATACGTTGAATACCATGTTTGAGCAAAAGAATATTTATTTGAATGCCATCAGTGAGGATATGTCGGACGAACTCATTATCACAATGGTGACAAACGACGACATCAAAAAGGCCTTTAATTTAAAGAATGCGTCGGACAAAGATATGGAAGATTTTCTTGCGGATACCGACAGCGTGTTTGACGGGCTCGGCGCAACGCTGGAAGACACGTCAAGCTATGAGCATAAGCAGGCCTTATTCATGGTTTTTGATTTTTCCATGACAACCAATGGCGTTCCCACGTCCAGCCGTATGTACAGCACCATCATCAACGGACAATTTATCAATATCACGTTTCATTCTTATACGGGAGCCTTCAGCGAAACTCAAGGCGCTTTGCTTTCGCAGATTGTAGACAGCGCCGTGTTCACCATGCAATCAAGTATCGATTGGACATCCGTTATTATTTCGGGCCTTTCAGTGGGGCTGGCTGCCGGCATTGCCACGCTGGTGGTGAATATAATCAAAAAGCGCAGACAAAAAAAGAACGACAAGAATTTGACGGAGCCGCCGGTATCTTAAAAAACGGATTGTCATGCAAATGAAAGCAGGGGCGCAAATGCGCCCCTGCCTAAGGATATGATATATAAAGAGAGAAAAACTTATGCGATCATGTACGCACTGCCGGTAATCATCTTGCATTCCTTCTTGATTCGGCTGGATTCCGCCGACAGCTCAAATACGTTGTTGAAGCGCCGCTCCCAAATGGAAACACCGCCGATCGACAGTGAGATAAGCGGAAACTGTTCCTCAAAACCCTGTCGGCTTTTCGCGATGATATAACCGCTCGAAATATCCTCCTGGTTATAAAACTCAGGGATGGACCGATCAAATTTATCGAGTATTTTCCCGCAGATATCATCCGCTTCTTCCGTTCGCACAATCGCCACAAAATCATCGCCGCCCACATGACCCACAAAGTTTGCCGACGGCACCGTTTCCGTGATGATATCGGCGAGATTTTTGATGACCCTGTCGCCGTTTTCAAAGCCGTACACATCGTTATACGCCTTAAAATTATCGATATCAAAATAGACCACGCAATAATTATCGGCTGAGCTCAACACGTTGTACAACGCTTTTTCTATGAGGATATTGCCGGGCAATGAGGTCAATGGGTTAAGCTGCGTCGCATTGCTCACCTCAATCTCAATCGTCTTATTCAGCAAGTCCTTGATCGTGACGATGCCGCGGTATTTGTCATCCGATACCACGGTGATAAAATCGTACACCTTGCTGTCCGGCCGCGACATCGCGAGCCGCCCCACCGTGTTCACAGGCGTCTTATAATCAACCTTGAGAAAATCAGCATCCATGATGGCGGCAATGGTCTGGCGCGAATACAGGCTGTAGCCATACACGCCCGCGACAGCCGCGTTCACCATATCGCGCGTGACGACGCCTTGAACCACACCGTTTCGCGTCACACAAAAGCCCGGCGATTCGGGCATTTTCCCGAGCATATCGTACGCTTCGGATATCAATACCGATTCGTTGACGGCGACTGCGGGCACGCACAGGTTGCCGATATAAACATCGGACAGGTTGTACCCGAATATATGGTTTTTCTGAGAATTCATCTCGACGATCGTTTCCACGATAGTGGCATCGATGCAGCCGACAACCGAGTCGGGCCGCTTGATATAATAGCCCTGGCCGTAATGCACGCCGATATTGATCAGCGTCTGCAGCTCGCTGCGTGTTTCTATGCCCTCCGCAATCAGGTATGTGCCTGTGATCTTGGAGAACTCATACATGCTTTTCACAAGCGCCTGCTTCACGCTGTCCTTGTCAATATTGCGGATCAGATGGATATCGAGCTTTAAATAATGCGGATGCACATCGGAAATGAGGTTGAGCCCCGAATACCCTGCGCCCGCATCGTCAATGGCAATCTTATAGTCCTGCTCCTTGTAATTCTCTATGATCTGCTTGAATTCTTTGATATTCGAGACGGCGCTGCGCTCCGTGATTTCAAATATGATCTTTTTGGGATCGATATCAAACTGCTTCAGATAATCCTTCGTAAACCCCTTCTGAAACGTTTCGTCTTCTATAATATTGGGGTTCACGTTTAAAAAAAGCGTGGCATTCGCTTTGGAAAGCTGCATCGCATAAAGCGCTTTTGTGCGGCAAAGCCTTTCGAGGTCCCACAGGCTCTTGGTTTCCTCAGCGACGGAAAACAGCATCTCGGGGCTTTCCAGCTCCGAGCCTTTCGGCCCCCGGCTCAGCGCTTCGTATCCGAGCACCGCGCCGTCCCTTAAAGACACGATCGGCTGAAAAACGGATGTGATCTGCGCGTTTTTAATAATTTCCTGCAGTTTATCGCTCAAAATCGGCAATGCGCCTCCTTCAAACTTCCCTGTCATGTGTCCTCCGAATGCCTTCGTCAATTGTCTTCTCATACCTCCAATATGAACGAAAAAGCGGCAGAATGCATTAAGAGTCTGCAATCGTTTTGAAAAGAACAGGTAAATTTCGGCGATTTTTTGCCGAAATATGCAAAAATAAAAGGCCCTCTTACTTGAGACACCATTACGAAATCTGTGCTGTGCTATTTATCATACACCTGCATAATGCTATAATACTGGCAAATATAGTTTAGGAGGCTTTCATGAAGACCATTGTGATTTACGACTCCGTGTTCGGCAACACTGCAAAAATCGCCGATGAAATTGCCAAGGCCACGGGAGGTGCCCTCTTCAAGATCGCCGATATCTGTGCTGCGGATCTCGGAGATGCCACGCACGTTTTTTTGGGTTCTCCCACCCGCGCTTTCCGCCCCACGCCCGCCGTTTCGGCGTGGATCAAGAAATTGCCCGCTGGTACGCTCAAGGGCATACACGCCACCGCGTTTGATACGCGCGCATCCATGGAAACGGTGGACTCCGCCTTGCTCAAAAGGCTTGCAAAATGGTTTGGCTACGCGGCGGAGAAAATACAGAAGGGGCTGGAAAAGAAAGGCACATCTATGGTGCATGACCCGGTTGGCTTTTACGTGCTCGAATCCGAAGGTCCGCTCAAAGACGGCGAGCTGCAGCGTGCCGCCGAATGGGCAGCAAAGGTGGTAAAAGCATGAGCGATATCGAGAAGCTGCCCGGTATCGGGCCAGTCATGGCAGGCCGTCTCGAAGAAGCGGGCATTGCGTCTGTCGAAGAATTGATCAAAACGGGAGTCAAGCCTGCATTCTTGCGTGTGCGCACGCTGTATCCCGACGCCTGCCTGATGAGCCTGTATGCGCTGGCCGGTGCCGCTCAGGGCAAGCAGCGCGGGCTGCTGACAGTCGAGGAAAAGAAAGACCTGAAAGCGTTCTTTAATTCTCTGTGATATATAAAACTTGTCTCACAAAGAGGTTCCTATTTTAGTTCGATGCGGAGATAGTATGATAGAATATTTGCCCGTTAATAAGCTGAACAGGCAACAGGTCAATGACTTTATTGCGGCGCATTGGTTTTCGACGGATATGATTATTCGCGGGGCTAAAATCGATATGACCCAAGCCGACGGTATTGTCGGGCTCGAAGCCGCCCGGATTATCGGCCTTTTGACTTACGCCATTACTGACCAAACGTTCGAAATCATCTCACTGGACAGCCTCGTTGAAGGCAAGGGTATCGGGACTGCGCTGTTGGACAGAGCGGTCCGCATTGCGAAAGAAAACGGTTGTCACAAGATCATTGTTGTCACAACCAACGACAATATCAATGCCATCCGCTTCTACCAAAAACGGGGATTTGACATGGCAAGGCTTTACCGCAACGCGCTTGATTTTTCAAGAAAGATCAAGCCGGAAATACCGTTAACAGGCGAAAACGGTATCCCCTTGAAGCATGAAATCGAGTTTGAGCTTTCCCTCATCGGATGAACATCCCTGAGCGAATGTCACAAAGCTTTTTACAATGCCCTGTCATAATATCGGCCGGAGGTAAAGCCGTGAGCATTCGACCCGGATACCGATCTTGATCGTCTGACTCTTACTGCCTGCGCAGCTCCATGATGCGGTTTTGCGCCTGTGTTTTAAGGTGCGGCGAGCCGTGAGGTATGTTCTTTGCTTTGAATAAGAAGTCGAGCGCGTTCTTTAAGTCGTTTGTCTTTAACGACAGCTCCCCAATGATCAGGTAGAGCTGCTGTTCCTGGCCTTCCGTCAGGTCGCCTTTTTCATAAACGCCGAAATACGCTTCAAGCGCTTTCTTTGCGGTTTCGTCCTCCATATGCTTGTCGCCGCAGTCCTGATAGATGCGGCTCAGTTTAAGATACAGCTTTGCGGACGCCAACGCGTTGGAAGGGAAACAGTTGGGGGCGCACAGCAACGCAAGATAGTAGCCCGCAAACAGCGAGAACGTATCCATATCCGCTCCGGTGCGAATCTGCAGCCCGCGCTTTACAACCTCCAGCTGGGCCGGCAGCATTCCTCTTTCCGGCTTCTCGAACATTTCAACGAGCGCGCTGTAAAAGCACTGCGGGCATGTCACGACATCGTAATAAAGCGGCTCTATGCCCTTGTAATGGTTGCGCATATCGCTGTCCGTATGGTCGAGCAGAAGCTTTGAGTTCTTTATCTTTTGCGTCTTAAACTCCGTTTTGCACAGCGGACACTTAACGCTCTTGGCCATGAGGCAGGACGCGTCCTGCTCGCGAAGCGGCAGCTGATAGCTTCCGTGCCCTTCGGGAAACAGCGCCACGTTTTCGGCTGAAAGGGGAGCGTGCTCAGGCGAATCAGTCATCTTTTCTCCGGCGGCGTCCTCTGCTTCAGGCTCGTCCGGCTCTTCGTCAGGCATCGGCCTTGCCTGCGACCACGGATGACCGCTCAGCTTCTCGTAATCCGCAGTTAAATTGTCAAGGCGGTCATACATCGCTTTAATGAGCTCCGCAGCCACATCAGGCTCGCCTTTTGTAAACAGCGTCATTGTGCCTTTATTTATGGGCAGCAAAAACACTTCTGTAAGCGCCGCGGCTGCGAGCTTACGCTTTTGGGTCAGCGAGGCCGCGTCACCGAAAAAGTCTCCGGGGCCCATTCTGGCTATCATCTCTTCGCCCTGTTTGCGGTAGTTTATAAACAGCCCTATTTCGCCCTTCAGTATGATATACAGATCTCCCGCCGAGTCCTGCTCAAAGGCAGCGCCCTTCCCGTACTTTTTAACGCGTGAGAAATTTTTAAGCAATCCAATGTTTATCAAAACAGCACCT
The DNA here is from genome assembly GCA_023408075.1 of Bacillota bacterium. Classification (GTDB taxonomy): domain Bacteria; phylum Bacillota; class Clostridia; order Christensenellales; family SZUA-584; genus SZUA-584. The sequence goes on from JAEYKW010000006.1 coordinate 200,077, forward strand.
TCTAACCGAAATATAGCGTCAAATATTCAACAAACGCCGAGGCGTTTTACATTTTTTCAACAAATTATTACAGGCTTTGTTATTATAAGCTTTACAGCCCTCATTGTCTAACTTTTTGACTTCATTGATAAGGGTTTTTGCTTCAAAAGGCATCAGAGTGTCGATAACCCCCATTTTATCATGCCGAGCTTATCGACTGCGGAGCGGATTGAAATTCCACGAAAGACGCTCTGCATCAGGAGGTTCTACTTCATAATCGTCACTTCACTCCTCACAGCGCAGTGAATAGATGACCGGATGAGCGGCTTTTTTGACAGTCCTTGTTTCGAAAAACCTGTTTTAACTCCGCGTTTTGTCATGCTGAGCGTATGCGAAGCGTCTGAAAAAACAGCTGCGTCCCCGCAGCTTACAATCCATTTTGTTGTTTTGTGCTGCCATTCTCAAAATAATACCGAATATGAATCTGCAGATCTCTTATTTCATGAGGTTTTTGTTTACCCGGATTGTTCGGTTCAGGTTTTCGGTCAGCAGCAGCAGCACAACAAACATCAGCAGCATGAAGTACGGGAAAAGATAGATGCCGACATACTGTGCCACCACACCGACAATCAGCGGCATCACAATCGTACCCGTATAAGCGCTGGCCAGCTGAAGCCCCACAAGCTTTTGTGAATCCGCTTTGCCGAAACGCACCGGCGTTTCATGCACCATCGCCGGAAAGACGGGCGCGCATCCAAGCCCGATCATCGCGAAGCCCACCTGCACCGCCGCGTTCCCGAGCGGCAGCAGCACAGCCAGCAGCCCCGCCGCAATAACCGCAATGCCCACGCGTATCATCGCGGTGTTATTGAGCTTCATCGATGCAAAGCCGGAGATGAAACGCCCCGCTGTGATGCCAAGATAATAAAGCGAGACCCACTGCGCCGCCGTATCGGCAGGCAGCCCTCTGACGCCGACAAGGTAACTGCTGCCCCAGAGGCCCATGGTCACCTCGAGAGAGCAGTAAACAAGGAACACGAGCAAGGCCGATTTGACGCCGGGAACTTTGAGCACGCCGAACATGCCTGTTGAGCTTTGGCTGTGCGGCCCTTCGGTTGGTTCGGGCGTTTTCTTCCAGAGCCGCAATGTGGCAAAGAGCGCCGCGACCAGTACCACCTGAACAATGCCGATCGTGCCGTATCCAAGCTTCCAGCCGCTTTGCCTCGCAATGTAGACCGACATGATCATAGGGCCGGCCGAAGCGCCCACACCCCAGAAGCTGTGGAGCCAGTTCATATGATGCGCTTTGTAATGCAGTGCCACAAAGTTGTTGAGTGCTGTATCCACCGAGCCCGCGCCGAGGCCGAGCGGTACCGCGAGTATGCATAGCAAAACCACGCTTCCGGATAAAGAGATGCCGAGCAGCGCGAGCGCCGTCATCAGCACGCTGACAGTGGTGACAAGGCCCGTGCCAAAACGCCTGATCACCCTCTCGCTGAGCAGGCTCGAAACGATGGTGCCCCCCGCCGTGATCATGGAGATCACGCCCGCAAACGATAAGGGCGCGCCGAAATCCGTGCTCATCACAGGCCATGCCGCACCGAGCAAGCCGTCCGGCAGCCCAAGGCTGATGAAAGAGACATAAATAATCACCAATAAAGCCGTCATATATCTTTGCCTTTCTTTAATCGAGAAGATTGTTATCGTTTAGATACTCGAGAGCGAGAGCGGTCATACCGTGTTCAAAATCGTCTTCGAATGCGGACGATTGCGCGACATTCACGCAGAACTGGCCGCTGAGCAGTGACTCCGTTTTTCGCTTGATGAGGCTTGCGTCATCCTCATTAAAAAAGTCGCCGTAGAGTATGAACTGATGCGGCGCGATCACGCGGCAGTAAATGCTGAGCAGCCGCGACACCGCATCCGGCGCGGACTGACCGTCGTCATAATCAAGCTTCGTCCAGTCAATATCCGGCAGCAGATGGCCGATTTCTCCCGCAAAATGCTGTGAGCCCGTATAAACGTCGCCGCTTAATACCATTCCCGCGCCGGGCATATATATTCTCGGGAAATAGATGCCCACAAGGCACGCAGATTCCGAATGCAATTCGGAGTACCCCTTTACGGCTGCGTTTACATCGTTGGAAAAAATCACAGGCCTCTTATATCTTGTCTGATAGAAATTCATAAAACTGCCGCCCACGATGCCGCTGTAATCGTTGGCAATGATGACACCGTTTTCTTCAAACCCCGGCAGGCCGAAGGCGATGGCCGCCACGCCCGGATATGCGTCTATTGCGCTGTCCAGCATGCCGCAAAAGCTTTCCACCCGTATATCGTCCAAATAGGCTTGTTTTCTCTCAACGCATTCGCCAAGCAGGTTCACAACAAGCACATGGATTGAATTTCTGTTCTCTTGCTGATGCCCGTAGATGATGGCCGCATGACGGTAAGCCCCGTTGTAAACGAAAAGCTGCGACGGCCGCCCGCCGCCGGACGGGATAAAGCTGCCTTCATTCACTTCTCCTTTGTCAATCATCTCGGTGAGCAGCGCCTTCACAGTCACCACGCTTAATTGCGTTAACGTCGAGAGCTCCTGAATGGTGGCCTGCCGCTTCTTCACAAGCTGGCAGCGTATCGCTTTTTTATTGAGTTCCTTGACAACGGCGGTATCCATGCGACTTTTTAAACCTCTTTTAATAAGTTCTCGTTAAGAATAATTCATATTCTTTAATTTGTCAATCATAAACATAAAAAAAGCGCGGTTTGTGTTGACTTTTCTCGCATATTGCATATAATATAATTATCACTTGAATATTTGTTCAAATGTTCATTTAATACAAGGAGTTCTATTCATGGAAGCGGCAGCAACACAGAATAAACCGACGGAAGGAAAGCTGTTCCTGCACGGGCTCAACTGCGCAGACTGCGCACGCAAGATTGAGGAAGCGGCAGCGAAGATTGACGGCGTAGAAAGTGCCTCGCTTAGCCTCGTGGCTCAAAAGCTTACACTCACCGCGCGCAGTGCCGAAGATTTGCGGCGTGCGCTGCAGCAGGCAGGCAAGCTTGCGAAAGAGATTGAGCCGGACATCGAAGTGTCATATTCCGAGGATAAGCAGCCTTCTGCCCCGCACACCAAACGCGTACTCTTTTACACGGGGCTCGGCCTCGGCGCGGCGCTTTTCGCGGCGGCGATATTTTCAGGCGCAACGGGCCTATTGTCTCTGCTGCTCTATCTGGGCGCTTATCTGCTGATCGGCGGCGAGGTGGTGCTGCGCGCGCTCAAAAACATCACCAAGGGCACGATTTTCGACGAGAACTTTCTGATGAGCCTTGCGACAATCAGCGCATTTGCGATCGGCGAATACCCCGAGGGCGTCGCCGTGATGCTGTTCTACCAGATCGGCGAGCTGTTTCAGGATCTCGCGGTCAACCGGTCGCGCCGCTCCATCACGGCACTGATGGACATCCGCCCCGATTACGCCAATCTGCAGACGCCAGACGGCTTGCAGCGCGTGGCTCCCGAGGACGTCTCCATCGGCGACATCATCGCCGTCCGCCCGGGCGAGAGAATCCCTCTCGACGGCATTGTGAAAAGCGGCGAATCGGCGCTTGATACCTCCGCACTCACAGGTGAATCGCTGCCGCGCGATGTGCAGCCGGGCAGCGATGTGCTGGCGGGCTCGGTCAACCAAAACGGCCTGCTCACGATTGAAGTCACCAAGCCGTTCGGCGAATCCACGCTCTCGAAGGTGCTGAGCCTTGTGCAGGACGCCGCGGGCAAAAAAGCCCCTACCGAAGCGTTTATCACACGGTTTTCCCGTTATTATACGCCAGCCGTGGTGTTTGCGGCGCTTGCGCTCGCGCTGCTTCCCCCGCTGCTGATTCCGGGCGCGGCCTTTTCGGACTGGATCAACAGGGCGCTTGTGTTCCTCGTGGTTTCCTGCCCGTGCGCGCTGGTCATCTCCATTCCGCTTGGCTTTTTCGGCGGTATCGGCGGTGCGTCCCGAAACGGCATACTCATCAAGGGTGGCAGCTATCTGGAAGCGCTAAGCCGGATAGAGACAGCCGTGTTCGATAAAACAGGCACGCTTACCCAAGGGGTGTTCACAGTCTCGCGCATCGTCGCGGCTGAGCCCGATACGCTGCTGGAATACGCCGCCTATGCGGAGCACAGCTCCACGCACCCGATCGCGATGTCCATACGCAAGGCTTTCGGCAAAGACGTTGACGAGAAGCGCATATCTAAGCTCGACGAACAGGCGGGCTTCGGCATCAGCGCCGTCGTGGACGGCAGACAGGTGCTTGCGGGCAGCGCGCGGCTCATGCAGCGCGAAAGCATAGCCTTCGAGGCGGCTGAAGAGCCCGGCACGGTGGTCTATATCGCGGTGGACGGCAAGTCTCTGGGATATATGGTGATCAGCGACACATTGCGGCCCGACAGTGCGGCGGCAATCGCCGCGCTCAAAAAGCTCGGCGTGAAAAAGACCGTGATGCTGACAGGCGACAGCAAAGCCGCGGGCGAAGCGGCTGCGGCGCAGCTGGGCATCGACGACGTGTATACCGGCTTGCTGCCGCATCAGAAGGTGGAAAAGCTCGAACAGCTCGAGCTCGCCAAAACCGGCAAGGGCACGCTCGTGTTCGTGGGCGACGGCATCAACGACGCGCCCGTGCTTGCGCGGGCCGATATCGGCATCGCGATGGGCGGTGCCGGTTCCGATGCGGCGATTGAAGCCGCCGATGTGGTGCTGATGACGGATGAACCGGGTCGTCTGCCCGCCGCCATCCGCATCGCGAGGAAAACACGGCGCATCGTCATGCAGAACATCGTCTTTGCGCTGGGCGTAAAGGGCGTTATCCTCATACTTGGCGCATTGGGCGTCGCGACGATGTGGGAAGCCGTATTCGGCGATGTGGGCGTCGCGCTGATCGCCATACTCAATGCGACGCGCGCGATGCGTATCAGCAAATAATAAATTGAGCAAAAAGTGCGGCCTATGTGAATTTTACCGTATTTTATCACATAGGCTCCAATTGAAATATCTGTATGGTTTTGTTATAATTTAATCATCAAATATGAAAGAAGGGCTGTCTTGTGATAGAAGGTATTCGTATAGGTAATCTTTCCATAGACTGTAAGGATACAGTAGCGCAGTGTGATTTCTATGCCAGTCTCCTCGGTTGGAACAAGGGGAAAATGTACAATTGCCCCGCAGTCATCAGCGACAACGGCTTCGTCATTTTGTTTATGGAATGTGACTTCGAATACATCCCGCCGGTGTGGCCCGAAGAAAACGGGCAGCAGCAAAAACACATTCATCTTGATTTGCAGGTTAACGATTTGCATTCTGCTGTCGTGCAAGCGGAAAGTCTCGGCGCAAAGAAGGCTGAGAGCCAATTTGGCGGTGCTCATTTTATCACGATGATAGACCCCGAAGGCCACCCGTTCTGCCTTTGCGCTAAAGACTGAAACCGTATGAATTTGTTAGCTGCCAAAAAATGATATCAAAATAAAAGGCGCTGCCGTACATTCCCTTGTACGCAGCGCTTTTTCATTGATACAGGGCTGATTGCGGCCGACAATTCAGACGTCACCGTTCTTCTTGCCGCTGATGCTGTCAATATCAATGCGCACAATCGCGGTATGTTTGAGATGGCTACAGCCTGCATCGCCTTGCCACTGTACACCCGGCGTCAAGTGGCGGCAGAGCTGATCCAGCCGCAGAGCTTTTTCCTCATCACCCTGCACAAGCGACGCACGGCCCGACACAATCACGCTTTCATAGTATGTGGTCAGCCTTTCGGGAATAATCCGGTTCCTTCCCGTGACGGTGAACGATATGCGCGGATTGCTCTTGATATTCTCCATCTTGCGCCCTTCCGTCGCACAGTGAAAGAACAACGCATTATCTTCGCGCACATAGCAGTAGTTGAGCGGCACGCCGTACGGCTCTGCGTCTGCGCCCGCCGTGCAAAGCACGCCGAGCTGCGCTTCCTCGAGCAGCGTCACAGCTTGGCTTTCGTCCATCGCCCGTTCTTTGCGTCTCATTGTCTCCTCCGGTTTCATTCACGTATTCTTGTCTTGGCCTTATGCTGCGTATAGATCTCGCAATACTGATGCTCGCCGGTCATATACTGACAGCATTCCTTTCGGCCCGGCTTTTTATCCAGATACTTGCCGATATCAGCAGCAAGGCTTTTAAGCAGCTCCTCGTTAACTTCATAAAACGTATAACCGCCGCGTTTTTCGCCCTTGAGCAGCCCCGCCTCGCGCAGTATGCGCAGATGCTGGGATACGGCGGCCTCTGATATGCCAAGAATACGTGCCAGCGCGCCCACACAAAAACCGTGCTCATAAAGCAGCGCCACAATCTTCAGTCTCTTCTCGTCGCCGAGCGCTTTAAAAATTTTGAGCCATTTTTCCATGCAGTTCACCTTATACGGGTTAATAATGCATGATAGCCCGCAAGAAGGCGGCATGTCAACGGTATATTATTCCACTATTTGGATTATATTTACTTAATTCCGAACAGAAACCGCGTGGCCTTGAATCGGCGGCAGATTTCATAACAGCCCCACGACAAAGCCATAGCCGCGAGCACAATACCGGCGTACTTTACCTCCCACGGCACATCGGGCATCACAATAAAATATGCCGCCGCAAGCAATACCGTCTGATGAAAGATATAGACGGGATACGATGCGCGGTTAAGAACCTTTAGCGCTTTGCTTTCCCGGTTCAGGTATTGATCCGCAAGGCCCGCCAGCGCCAGTATCATCAGCCAAACGCCAAGGTTGCGCAGCAGCGCAAAGCCGATTGCCCCGGCCGAATACCCGTCAAGCCATCCGGCCGTCGCGGCAATAGCCAGCAAAGCCCCGTTTGCGGCGGCCGCTCCACCAAGCAGCGCAAAACGCCAGCGCCTGAGCGCATCAACAAAAACATCCGAATTCGCAAATACGGCCCCCAGCAGAAATATCAGCGCAAAATAGCACGGGTTCTTTCCGCTGATATCCGGCAGCGCCTGCATCAATGTTATGGGCACAACGGCGAGTATCATCACCCAAGGCCGGGCCAGCCCTTTGAGCTTGTCCGGCCGGCGCACCAGCCACAGAATCGGCGCGAGCAGCACAAGGCTGATGACGAACAGAAACAGTATGAACCAAAGATGAGCGGGGGTAAAACCGCCCGTGTATCCCGAAAGATCGGAAAAATCCGTGAAATACCGGCCAAGGAACTCAAAATAATTGCCAGTATACCCGTGCTGCTGAACGAGCGCGAGATACCCCTGGGGCGGTACAATCAGCACCAGTCCGGCGAGAAACGGCACGAGCAGGCGGCTCACACGTTCACGGACATACTGGCCGGGCGTTCGTTTGCGCAGCGCCTGATACGCCGCATACCCCGCCACAAAGAACAGCAGCGGCATGATCCAATACCCGAGCGCCGCCACAAGCCATGGGAAAAGTCGTTGATATTGGCAGCATCTTTGACATAATTGGGCTCCCACACATCAAATACACGCGCCGTGTGAAACGGGAACAGCAAGAAAATAACACCAATCCTCAGCCAGTCAAAACCATGACGCCGCATGCCAATCTCCTCCATGCTGGTTGTTAATATTTTAGAATAGTGAATTTCATTGATACAATCACAATCAAAACCACCCGTTAAACTTATGATATGCACCAGCCCTGAAAGCGCATATTGTCTCAAGACGTACTGAAAAGTCCGTCAGTCGCATGGCTTGCCCTGCGACTGCTGCAACAGCAGTTCTTTCGAGCGCATTGCTTTTGGCAGTCAATTATTCAGTCATTCGCTCCGCACCATGCTGTAAGCCAAAGCATTTTTTATTCACACCGGCAAAGCCGACGGATGATGACGCGAAAGCACATACATAACCGCCATACAAAACCTTCTGTATGGCGGCATATTTGAGAAACAACGTTGACGCTTATTCTATTTTCTTTGCGTGAACCACGAACCGTTCGCGGCTGGAGCCGTCGCAGGTGGACAGCGTCAGTACCGTGTCCTTGGGCGTCACATCAACGCCCGTATCGTAGAGCGACAGGCCCTTTAAGCCTTCCGCGAACTCACCGAACACGCTATCGTCGGCAAACGCCACCGGCAGCAAACTGTCGTCGGTGGTGTGCACGCTGAAAACCTGCCACTGCGACAAGCTCCCCCAAAGGTTGAGCGTCACCGTCGGATGCGCCGCGCAGTAGCTTTCGAGCTCATATTGAGGAAGCCCTCCGAACATTGAGCCGTCCTTCATATGATGGCCGTAAATCACAATATGGCGGCTGTCAGCCGTGCTGCGGTAATCCATAAACACACAGCCGTGCGCCGACCGTTTGCCCTCGAAGCTGTGATTGAGGTAATAGTCGTTGTCTTCGCACTGCACAACCGGGTGATCGATGCCGGTGCCCGGAATTGTGAGCCAGCCAGCCGCGTCCGCGTTGAGCCGGGTCAGCGCCGCAAAAGCATCCGCGCCCGCGCCGTCCTGCGGAGCGGCAGCGCCTTCACTGGTATCATCCGGCTTTTCCGGCAGGCCCTGAAGCGCCTGCGCATATACCTGCCGCGTATTGTTGAGGGAGCGCATATCCGCGTCGTTCTCGGCAATATAGCTGCCTATCTGAATGCCGCTGAATATAAGCGCCCCGGCAAAAACCGCAAGCAGCACGAATTTCAGCCATCGCCAGATGCCGATTATCTTTGGCTTTTTTCTAGCCGATCTTCTTAATTCTCTTGTTGATAACATAAACCACCACGATGCCCGCCAAGCTGCCGAGTGCTATCACAAAGTATACCATGATGTTGTCGCCCGTATCGGGAGAACCGGTATCGCGCGTATTCACAAAGCTTCCCGCTTCAACCGTCACATCATCTTCGTCGATGGTCACCGTTTTTGCCTCAGGCGACACCAGATATCCTTTGGGCGCTTTCATCTCACGGATTGTGTATTTGCCGAACTGGACGTTTGTAAAGAGGACAATGCCGTCTTTTTGAGACGCCGCGCTCTTCACCAAAGCCCCGTCAGCGTTGTAAAGCCCGAATTCCGCGCCCGCGAGCGGCTTGCTGTCCTCCGTTGTTTTCGTCAGACGAATGGACCCGAAATGCTCCCACAGCACCGGCTGATCCACAATTTTATCCGCCGACAAAACGGACTTCACGCCGAGCCTGTCCGTGTCGGCATACTCGACCGTCGCCGCGATCACCGTGTCGGATACAAAATAGCCTGTAGGTGCGCGTGTCTCGCGTATCGTATACGTGCCGAGCGGCACACCGGTGAACGACACCACACCGTTCACGCTGGATGCCGTCATATTGACGTTCGTATCGTCATACGCCTTGCCCGTCAGCGTGAATTCACCGCCGCTTAAACGTGCGCCCTTGTGGTTGACCTTGCTGAAACTCAAAGACCCAAGCGCCGATGCATCTGCGGTCGTAAACGTCTTGTCGGATGAGAGTCGCTCACCGCCGAAAACATCGGGATTCAGCAGGAAGCCGTCCGGCGCATAGACTTCCTTGGCATAGAACACCCACGCGGGCAGATTTGTAAACACGGCGTTGCCGTGAGCGTCGGTCGTCGCCCTCACCGGGTTGCCGCTCTTCATAATCGGCTGCTGATTAAAGTTGAGCAGCTGATAGATCGAGCCGGGAACCGGATTGCCCTTGCCGTCGTCCTTGTAAACGGTCAGTGTGCGGCTGCCGCTGCCGCCGCTCGACCAGAGGTTGTCCACCGATACGTTCTGCGCATCGGCGTCCCCGTCAGGGCTGTCGGTTCTGCCCGAGAGCACCGCTTCATTGGTAAAGTTGAGGTCATCCGATATGATGAACGTTGTGAACTCAAGCCGGTAAACCTTGGTGCTGCCCTCCGGCAAATTCACGGACAGCGTGTTTGAGTTGTCCGCGTCGGGTAAATCCACGGTATATCCGCCCGTCACCAGTGTGCCCGAGATTGCGGGCTGCACATTGCCTGTGGACGGATCAATATCCACCTCGTAGAGCTTGAGCGACGACGACTGAATTTGCAGCCCCGGATCCAGCTCATCCGTCACAACCGCGTTGTGCAGCGGAATTTTGCCCGCGTTGATCGATATCGACCAGTCGATCGAATCGGAGCCCGCCGTGTAGGTGCGGCCCTTGGAAATCACGGGGTTTGCGATATTGGCCGTCGCGGTTGCGTCAATATGGTCGTTAATCTCTGTGCCGCGAAGCTGAGCCGTGTTGGTATACGACCTTGTCCCGCTCCACTGCGTCTCGAGCTGCGCGTTCTGCAGGTGCGTGTAGAACGAAATGGTGAATTGATCTGTTGTCGTCGCTGCGCCAAATCGATAGGTGAAAGACCGTCCGTCGGTTGCGATTTCCGTCGGCGCGTGAACACTTGCGTCTAATACGCCGTTAACAGACACCTCAAACGGATGCGTCGCGTCGATCAGCAGATCCATGCCGGTCGGGAGCAAATCCGTCATATAGGCATCTGTCATGGGAAGCCGGTTGCGGTTCACAGAAACCGTCCATTTGATCGTATGGTCGGAATAGTTATACGTCCCGACACCTTTATTGATCATCTGGCTGCCGAACGTCTTGTTCGGCGCGCTTGAGCTGTCCAAACTGCCGCCGCGATACAGCGACGCCCCGTTGCCGAAATTCACGCTGCCGTTGCTATACAGCGTATCGAGCCCGGCGGAGTCGTTGTTAGCCGCTGTCACGTCTATAATTTGGGTGTAGTAATCAAGCGTATACGTATCCGTGAAGCTCACGGGGAACGTATACGTGAAATGGTTGCTGTCCGTCACCGCCAGATTGGTGTCGGCATAGGGAACAGTCGTTGATGTCGTCTCGGTCACGCCATTTTTGTTCACAGTGAACGGATGACCGTCGGTATCTATCACCAGCTCCTGCCCCGGAGGTATCACATCCACCACCGACGAATTATTCATTGTCACCTTGTTTCTGTTGACTGTGATCGTCCAGTGAATATAGCCGCCGTTCTGGTGATTGTAGTTCTGCGTACCGCCCGCCGCGGATTTGCTGACGAGTCCGCCGTTCGGAATCGTGCCGTCGACGTAATCGCCCGGCGGGTCAGTCGGGTCGGGCATGTTCGTCCAGTCAAGCTGTGCCGCGTTCCGGAATGTGACCGCCGTATTGACATTGATATACGTATCGGGATTCTCCACCTTTGTGTAATAAACGAGCCTTGCGTTGCCCGTAAAAGCGCCGCCCGTCGCAAAACGGTAATCCAATGTGGCCGGTGTGCCGGTGGTATAAGCATACTTGCCCCATTCGCTCGTCGAGGTGCTTTCCACATCCGTGTAGGCGCCGTTGTTCAGCGATATCTGAACAGGGTGGCTCGTATCGAGCACCATACCCGTAGGCAATATGTCGTGGATATATGCGCCCGTGACGGACCCTCCGTTTGGCACCGTCGCGGTCACTTCCCATCTGATCACGTTGGGGTCGGAATTCGACAGCGTTCTCTTGGATACCCAGTTTGTCGTCACCGTCGCGGTGACGGGGCCCGCCAGCGTGTCCGCAGCATGCTTCACAGTCGCCGCGTTGGTAAATGTGGATTGCTCCGCCGCCGTCGCCGAGCCGTCCTCCGTGCCGAAGGAAATCGGAGACGTTTTGTATTTGATCGTCTGGACACCCGTGGTATTCGGGTCGGTATCCGGGAATGTGTACGACACCTGATTGGCCGTCGTCAAATCAAGGCTCGCATCCGCCACAGTCGTACCGTGAACGAATGAATTGGGCACAAAACTCTGATTCGGGCTGTAAGCGTCCACCAGCGTATAGCCGTCGAGCGCCCATCCCGTGGGCGGTGTCACCGTCACCGTCCACTCGATTGTGTTGTCGGCGGCGTTGTAGGCACCGCTTTTTTCGAGCGTAATCTGCGGCGGTGTGGGCGGTTCGCGCCGGAATATGATGCTTTCGCTACCAAGTGTGAGCGTCCGTTCCGTTTCATCGCCGTATTCTATGTTATCAAATGTTCCGTTAAAGCCGAATTTACCCCAAACGGAAAAGTGTCCGGCCATATTGTTGGAAAACCGAAAGCGTATTGTATGCGTATCCATCAGTGACCAGCTGCCAAGCAGCCATTGCGTTGGGCCCGGGTCCGCATAAACTTCATGCGGCGTGCCGATTGTCCCGGAGATCGTTATATCCACCGGCAAACTGATATCGAAATAGTTTGCGTTTGAATAATCATAAGTTTCTGATCCGTCTCCATCAATCAGATGGAACGCATATTCCATTTCCAAATGCGAACCGTTCAAGATGTTTGTGTAAACACCGCCTGTCGGCGTTATAACGGTATTGTCCGGCTTTTTCACCGTCACCGACGATGTGCCTCCAAGCAAATCATACAAATCCGTCGGATCGGTTGTCCCATGCACGACCAGATATTCCGAATGACCGGTTAAATCATCGGTTGACGGACTGGCGGCCATCGCAATCCCCGCGATGATGATCTGCAACACCAAGCAAGCAGCCAATCCCCATGCAACAAATTTCTTCTTTTTCATTTGTTTTTCCCCAATCATATGTTTTTAAATATAACAAAAACACAGATGAATGATAGCTCGATATGGCTGCGATAAATGGTGTGAAATCGAATATTGCTTTTATTTGCTATTTTACATCATATTTCTTATTTCGTATATACAAAATATTATGATTTTGGGACAAAAGTATTTAAAAAGGCCCAACTCATCTAAAAACACAACAAAAAAAGCACTGCATGAGCAGTACTTCTTGAAATAGCGCGGTTTAACCTAATTTTCTGCAATATTCGTGGCCTTTGTTTGTGAATTCCAGCCAAAAAGGAACCATGTTCTTCGTTTCTTTTTTCGTGTGCTTCATCAGATACTCATCATCAATAAGCTTGCGCAGTGTGATGATGAAACCTTTCCACTCGTCCTCATTCATCGTCTCTATCAGATTATCGACGGCAAATGTCAGCGACACGCCATCCGGCAGCTGCTTTTCTATTTCCGCTAATTTCTTTAATACCTTTTCCTCTTGACCGTTGCTTAACATGATTGTTCTTTGAATGCCTCCTCCAGTTGTCAAACCGCACGACTTATTATACACAGTTTATACAGGAACACAATAGGGGATTCGATCAACTTTCATGAGAATATTTTCATTATTATTATATTAGGCCTTTTTTCATGCCAAAATGCCGTTTTACGAATGTAATATTAACCAATTTTCAATGATTCTTGCATAAAATATTAATCCGCTGGATGGTATCTCATTGACGAGCTAATCCTTTGTTTTTCAGCCACTTTTGAGGCCACTCAGATGCTGCTTCCCGGCATTTCCGGGGACATATAGAAAAGACGGGACGGCAGCTGGGCCGGTCCCGTCTGTGTATCGATTGATTAAGCGTCGCCTTCTTCGCCCGCCGTGAGGCCAAGCTCTTGCTCGCCCCATTCGCGCAGCTTGTATTTTTGTATCTTGCCGCTGGCCGTCATCGGGAATGTATCCACAAAAAGCACATAGCGCGGTGCTTTGTGTTTGGAAAGGCCGTCCCGCACGTATTGAACCATGGCTTCCTCGGTTTCGCTCGCACCGGGCTTTAATATGATGCAGGCCAGCACCTCTTCGCCGTATTTATGGTCTCTGACGCCGACCACCTGCACATCCGTCACGGACGGATGCGTATAAAGGAACTCCTCGATTTCGCGCGGGTAAATATTCTCGCCGCCGCGGATGATCATATCCTTCAAGCGCCCGGTGATTCTGTAATACCCGTCCTCATCGCGCACACCTAGGTCCCCCGTATGCAGCCAGCCACCCTTGTCAATCACCTGAGCGGTGGCTTCGGGCATTTTGTAATAGCCTTTCATCACATGATAACCACGTGTGACAATTTCACCGACCGTATTCGGCGGCACATCGTTGCCCGTTTCGGGGTCTATCACCTTGGCTTCCACATTCGGATATGCGCGCCCGACCGTGGACACGCGAATTTCGAGCGGATCGTTGACGGTGGACTGCGTGATGCCCGGCGACGACTCGGTCTGGCCGTACACGCTTGTGATATGGCGCATGTTCATCTTGTCCGCCGCCGCCTTCATGACCTCGACAGGGCAAGTGGACCCCGCCATAATGCCGGTGCGCATATGCGACAGGTCGTATGTGGGGAAATCGGGATGCTCCATCATCGCGATAAACATCGTCGGCACGCCGTGCACCGCCGTGCACTTCTCGGCTTGGAGCACACCAAGCACGCGCGTCGGATGGAAATGGTCCACAAATACCATCGCGGTGTCGTTGGTGATGGACGCCATCACGCCGAGCACGCACCCGAAGCAGTGAAACAGCGGCACTGTGATGCAAAGGCGGTCCTGCGCGGAAAACGCCATCGACTCGCCGATGATCCGGCCGTTATTGATCAGGTTATAGTGCGTGAGCATCACGCCCTTGGGGAAGCCGGTTGTGCCCGAGGTATACTGCATGTTGATCACATCGTGCGGGTCGCACTCTGCCTGCCGCGACGCACGCTCTTCCTCGCTCACTTTTTCGGAAAGCGCCAATACATCGCTCCAGTGGTACATGCCGGGATGCTTCTCTTCGTCAAGAAAGACGACCGTTTTTAAGAACGGCAGCTTTTTGCTGCTTAATTTACCGGGCTCGCTTTTGACAAGCTCGGGGCATACGGCGTTGATATGATCGACATAGTTGTTGTCCTTCGTGCCGCCCATCATGATGAGCATGGTGGAATCGGACTGCTTCAAAAGGTACTCGAGCTCGAATTTTTTGTAATTGGTGTTGACCGTGACGAGCACGGCGCCGATTTTGGCCGTGGCAAACTGCGACTGCACCCACTGCGGGTAATTCGTCGCCCAAATCGCCACATGGTCACCCTTTTTGATGCCCATTGCCATAAGCCCGCGCGCCACCCGGTCGCACTCGGCCTTGAACTCGGCCGTCGTATAGCGCAGCCCTTCCAAAGGATGGACGCTGCATTCCTTGTCCGGATATTCCTTCGCTTTCATATCCAGCCAATCGCCAATTGTCATGTGAATAAATTCCGGCATGGTATCCCCTCCATATTATTCTTAAAACTGTTTGCCTCACTTTTGGGTATAAAAAAAGCCTTCGTCCATACAGAGACGAAAGGCTTCGCGGTACCACTCTGCTTGCGGGTACAGTCCCGCCAGCTCAATCAAGGGCTTTCGGCAACATCACCGCACCCTTTCCTCAATTAACGCATAAGGTCTTCGTCAGCGCCTACTCGTTTCAACTCTGAAGCTCCGGGGTGAGTTCACCTTGCTGCCGCGTCCGCCTTGCACCATCCGGCGGCTCTCTTCACGCTGGCTCGAAAGGCTACTGATCCCCATCACAGCCGATAAAATGTATAATTAAAGTTATTATATGATAGCTTATAAACCATGTCAACCGTTGAGCATTAATTATTTGCGCTCTGAAATATCCATTCAGCCGGAACATTCCCACTGAAAATATATATTTATAGACACTCTATCAATTATGCTATATATTTACTGGTATTGGCGCGTGTTAATTCATATGTGATTGAAATCATTTTTGACAAACGAGGGCTGTATGAAAAAAGACCTGGGAGCAGCGCCCCTGACAATTGGAGGCTGGCTGTTCCTCGTCGCATTGCGGCTGATTTTAGGGATTGCAAACAACGGCAATGGCGTTTTACAGACGTTCGGTTTGCAGCTCAATACGCAGGGACAGATCATTCGTATACTGTCCGCGCTTCCGGTCATCTTCGCTTTTGTGGTCCTCGCGCTGCTTTTAAAAAGGCATAAAGCGTTTCCCATTGCCTATATCATGTTCGAATCCTTTGTTATTTTCTTAAATCTGTTCTCATTTTTCATCGTGGCCGTTGATTTAAGCGCTATCAAATGGGATGCATTTGAGAATCTACAGGTTATCATAGCCACGATAATCGGCAGCCTTTGGATACTCTATATGCTGCTGTCTAAGAGAGTAAAGAAAACTTTTGTGTACGGGTGGAGAGAGACGCTTGATCAGCGTTTGGCTGACAAAGCAAACAGCACTTGAATTCGCCCGTCAGGCAAACTATCGGCTAGCCAAATGGGTATATCGACGTCCTCGCCTCAACAAGACTAAAACATTCAGTCCTGCGACGACAGGACAGCAACTCGATTCGGCTTTCATTTGAGCCTCTTATTGTTTTGTCATTTGCTCGGACAAATGCTTAATGCCACACAGGTTACAAATCACACAGCTGCCGCTGATGCGTTTTCTAAGTTAATACCAATCGAAAAGGCCGGGGGCTTTCCCCCGGCCTCTTTGCGCTTTGATTTAAAAGCCAACAGGCTATGCGTCAAAGTTCGTCCCCTTGTCGGCAGTCACTTTGCCGGAAGCAAACGTCGCAAATCCGTCAAAGTCCTGACCCGACAGCTGGAAATTCGGATATGCATAAGCGCCCATCTCGGGCAGATCAAGGCCGCCGACTTCCGCTTCCTTGGAGACCCGAATCCCCATCGTCTTATCAAGCAGCTTAATGAACAGATACGACGAGCCAAAGCCCCAAACGATCAGTGTCCCGATGCATATGAGCTGTGCGACCAGCTGGCCCGGATCACCGTATAACAATCCGCGAACCGCGCCTGCCACACCGTTGAAGCCGTCGCCGTAGGTGCCGTCCGCAAACAGCCCGAGAGCGAGTATGCCCCAGATACCGTTCACGCCGTGAACGGAGATCGCGCCGACAGGGTCGTCAATTTTGCAGCGGTGTTCGAAGAAATGCACTGCCACGCAGACGAGAAGCCCCGCCACCACACCGATAAGGGCTGCCGCAATGCTGTTGACGAATGCGCACGGGGCCGTAATCGCCACAAGGCCGGCCAGTGCGCCGTTGCATGTCATCGACGGATCGGGCTTGCCATATTTGGCCCACATATAGAACATGGCTGTTGCGCCGCCGATCGCGCCCGCAATCATCGTGTTAACCGCAACGACGGAAAGACGGAAATCCGCACCGCAAAGTGTGCTGCCCGCATTGAACGCAAACCAGCAGAAGAACAGCAGTATCGTGCCGAACATCGCCATCGGCAGATGATGGCCCGGGAAAGCGTTGGGTGTGCCGTCTTTTCTGAACTTGCCGATGCGCGGCCCGATGATGATGGCGCTGGAGAGCGCGATCATGCCGCCCATGCCGTGCACGACGGAGGAACCCGCAAAATCAAGCGCGCCGTGTCCGAAGCCAAAATTGGCGCCCATCGTGGCCAGCCAGCCGCCGCCCCACATCCAGTTGCCGAACAGCGGATAGAACACCATCGAAATAAAGAACGAAATGATCACAACGGCAGAGAACTTGACGCGCTCCGCCATCGCGCCCGTCGGAATCGTGCATGTCGTGTCCATGAACACCATCTGGAAGAAGAACAGCGCGAATATACCGACATCGTACGTATCTCCCGCGAGCAGGAAGCCCGACGTACCGATAATGCTGCCAAACCCGTCTATCGCCACGCCGCTGGAGAGCGCGGCTGTGCCTGCGCCGAGATACGAATTGCCGCCGCAGTTGCCAAACTGGAATGCGAAGCCCACCAAATAGTAACCGATAGCGCCGATCAGGAACACCATGAAGTTCATCGCGATGGTATGCAGTGCGTTCTTAGCTTGTGTAAAGCCCGTCTCCACGAGCGCGAAACCGGCCTGAAAGAAGAATACCAGCATGCCGCAGAGCAATACCCACACATAGTTTAAACCGAGAGTCGTTTTTTCAGACTGAGCCGCTACGGTATCGAGTGTCACGCTGGACGGATCGGCGATTACGCCCGTATTGGCACCGCCCGGATCGGCCACGGCCTCAGGATTATCAATCGGCGATACCACCAGCCCGAGGGCCACACCCAATGCCGCAAGCACCAATACAAAAATCACTGAAAATACCACAATCTTTTTATTTTTCATTATATAATCCTCCTTCTTTTTACTTAGTTAACTCGACGGCTTTTCTTTTGCTGCTTTTGAAATTCTTCCATGAGAATGCCTTGCCGTTAATCACATTGCCCATCTTGAGCGACGCGAGACAGTAGCGAATCCCGAGGAACGCCCCCACAGCCGCAAAAACCGCACCCGGTATCTCAGCGCTCATGACAGAAAAATTCACATTGTGAACGAGAGAATAGACGCCGAACGCTACGCTTAATACCGTAATCAAAGATGAGACCGCCAGCAGTGCGCCAAACGCCACTGCACTTTGCTTGCTAGAGCGCGTTTTCACCACTGTCACCTGTCCTTACCCGGTAAGCATCCTCCATGCCGCTGACGAAGATCTTGCCGTCGCCGATGTTGCCTGTTCTGAGCTTCTCAGAAACTGTCTCAATGATTTTCCCGACCATTTCATCCTTCACGACCGTCTCTACCTTGATTTTGGGCAGAAGATTAATGTGGTACGTGACGCCCCGGTAACTCTCCGTGAGGCCCTTCTGCGAGCCGCAGCCCATAACCGATGTGACTGTCATGCCATTGATATCAAGAGCGTTTAACACTTCCTTGACATCCTCGAGCCTTTCCGGTCTGATAATGAGTTCAAGCTTTTTCAAAATCCAATCCTCCTTTTTTTAATAAAAAAAACGACGGCACTTTCATATGAAAGCGCCGTCGCTAACAATTTCATCCATCATAATCACAAATGCATGCGGCTGACCAAAAATTAAAAAGCCTTAAAAATGCACTTGTCTCTTCCCTTTCGGTATAACACCCTCATATAACAAAGTCAAAGATAGTTTTTTACAGTATATTGATAATTTTAACTCTATTCGGTAACGTAGACGAAAAAATACTATCAATACGACGTCGCGCAGTTCTTTTTGCCATTTATCTGCTCATCCTGAAATTCGAGCTCTCAGCGCGCGATAAAAGATAAGTGCTGGTCAACAGAAACCGGTTCTGGTAAAATAAACCGGAGCTGTTCGATTTTCATTTTTTCCGGAGGACACCATGGATAAACTGACCGACGTGCTTCAAATGATACTGCCCGTGGTGCTCGTGCTCGCAATCGGCATGGTCTGCCGCAAAAAAGGTATCGTGCAAAAGCAGGGCATCGCGGGGCTCAAGGCGCTTGTCGTCAATGTGACGCTGCCCGCCGTGCTTATCAAGGCGTTTTATACCGCTTCTTACGGGCTGGGCATCGTAATCACCGCTTTGTCGATGTTTGCCGTCTGCCTCGCGGCCATGGGCATCGGGTTTGCGTTTAAAAAGCTGACCCGAACGCCGATGTCCACCGTGCCGTTCCTGTTTACGGGTTTTGAGGCGGGTATGCTCGGCTATGCGCTCTACACGCTGCTGTTTGGTGCCGACGCCGTTACCGATTTTGCGACGGTGGACTTAGGCCAGGTGCTTTTCGTATTTACCGTCTATTTAACTATGCTGAGCGGCAAATCGCGCAGCGCCAAATCCGTGATCAAAGGCATGGTGTCCTCCCCCGTCATCATCTCAATTGCGGTGGGCGTCATACTCGGCGCGACCGGCCTTGCCGATGCCATCGGCGCGTCCGCTGCAGGCGATATCGTCATTCACGTGCTCGATTTTATTGCGGCACCCACCGCCGCCGTCATACTGTTTGTCGTGGGGTACGAATTGGAATTCAAAAAAGCCAAGATGGGGCTTGCGCTCAGTGTGGTATTCTCGCGTCTGGTCATGATGGCGGCGCTCGGCGCGCTCGTGCTGCTGGGCCTCAGTGCGCTGCTGCCCGTCAGCGAAACGCTCAAATGGGCCGTCGTTCTGATGTTCCTGCTGCCGCCGCCGTTTGTGCTGCCCATATTCGGCAAAAACGAGAACGAAGGCGCTTTCGTATCCGCGTCGCTTTCTCTTTCCACGCTGCTGTCTCTCGCGGCCTTCGCCGTGATTGCGGTATTAATTGTTTGACATTTGGTTTCTTTGGCACAATGCTATCTGGCTTTTGTTATGGCTGCCCCCACGGCAGACATTGAAATCGTATTTTCGATATTGCTGACTGCTGAAAATAAAAGAATCAATGCCATGTAAGACCCCGCAGCCTTGGCCTTGGTCATTGTTTTTTCCTTTTCTTCAGCCACGGCGCAATCTCTCCGCGCCAAGCTCTGAGCAACGCGGCGATAATTAAAAACACCGCGAATATGATGCGCAGCGGATCTTCCTCAATCGCGGAGGCGAGCCAATACCCGCCCGCACCGCCAAACACGCCGAACAGCGTTAAAAAAAGCGCCGGCTTCACGCTCACGTTTTTCTGGCGGAAGTGAGACACCAGTGCGGCTGCCGCCATGGGTAAATAGGCAAACAACGTCATGCCTTGCGCTTCATGCTGCGAAATCCCCATAAAAAGCGTGAGCGCCGGAATCAGCACGATCCCTCCGCCAAGGCCCATACCGCCCACCACACCGAACAGCACGCCAAGCAGCGCAAACAGTATCAAAACAGCATCCTCACCCCCGCCGCCAGCATCAGCAGCGTGAATATATTGTTAAGCAGCCGTACGCCCACGCGCTTTAAGCAGTATGCGCCGAGCAGCCCGCCCGCCGCCGCGCCGCCGCACAGCCACAAGGTGCTTGGCAGCGGCACATAGCCCCCCGCCGTATACAGCACGGCCGACACGGCGGAAATAGGAAAAATGACTGCAAGCGAAGTGGCATGCGCTTTCTTTTCTTCAATGCCCAACCGCTCCAGCCCTTCCACAACGGCAACGCCGCCGCCCGAACCGAACAACCCTGCCGCAAAGCCAGACACAGCCCCAACTGCGGCGCTTTTGACTCCTTTTTTCATCGTCCATCCTCCGCCGTTATTTTTCTCCGGTGGTTGTTTCAATATTCGCAGGGCGTTTAAATATAAAACAGCAAAGCTTAACATAGATTTATCTTATGACCGTAGGCTTTGCTGCTATAATGAATAAGACGATATGATAAAGGTGCTGAACTTGAAGAACGAAGACGATAATTCCGCTCTCATACAAGCAGCCTGCAACTCTCATAAAAAGTTGATGCTTTTCGCCGCCTAAAAAACGGCGATTTATTTTTTTACTCAAAAGGGGGCTAAATTCACGTGAACAGGCAGGAAAACAGAAAAAATTATGTGCTTGATACCAATGTCCTGATGCATGATCCGTGGTGCTTCAAAAACTTTGTCGGCAATGATGTGTACATACCCGTCACGGTGCTCGAAGAGCTCGACCACTTGAAGACGCGCGACGGACTGCCCGGCTATCAGGCGCGCGAGGCCGTGCGCACGCTGCACCGCACGATAGACGGCTGCGGCCGCCAGTATGTGAACAGCGGTATCGCGCTTGAAAACGGCATTATGCTGCGGGTCACATACTCCGAATCCGCAGACAGGCGCTTTCCATTCGGCGAAGACAAAAACGACAACCATATTCTCGCCTGCGCGCTGCAGCTCAAAGAGTATCATCCCGACGGGGAAACGATACTCGTCTCCAAGGACGTATGCCTGAGGATCAAAGCGGAAATCTGCGGCATCACCTCGCAGGATTATGAAACGGACAAAATCAAAACCGACGAACTGTATAGCGGCCAAAGGGCGCTGAGCCTCTCGGAAAAAAACGTTAGCAGCATCTATTCGGGCGGTGCGAAGCCGCCGAGGGGCGCCGACCTTTTGCCCAACGAGTTCGCCATGATCACGGCGCAGACGCAAGACGAAGACCCCATCATCACGCGATACGACGGCAGCCGCCTCGTTCCGCTCCGGTATGAAAACTTTTCGGCATGGGGCTTAAAGCCGATCAATACCGAGCAGGTGATGGCTTTTGAGCTGCTGATGGATCCCGCCGTCTCATTTGTATCGATCACGGGCGGCGCGGGCAGCGGCAAAACGGTGCTCGCCACTGCGGTCGCGCTCGAAAAGGTGCTCGAACAGCGCGAATACCGCAAGATCGTATTCGTGCGGCCCACCGTGCCTGCCGGCAACGACATCGGCTATCTGCCCGGCACCGAGGAAGAAAAACTGCGGCCTTGGATGGGCAGCTTTTATGACGCAATCGACTTTCTGATGTCGTCCGACAAGGACGGCGGCCGCGTGAAGCGGGCAAAACGCGTGGAAGACGGCTTTCAGGTGGAGCAGTTCATCGACGATTTCCGGCGTCGCGGCATATTTGAGATCAAGTCGTTCACTTACATGCGCGGGCGGACGATCACGGATGCCATCGTGATTGTTGACGAGGCGCAGGAGATTACGCCGCATCTTGCGAAGCTCATGCTCACGCGGGCGGGCAAGAACTCCAAATTCATATTCCTCGGCGATCCGTCCGACAACCAAATCGATAACGTGCTGGTTGATTCCAAATCCAACGGTCTTGTATATGTGGTGGAACGCATGAAGAACCACGCCATCACGGGCCACATCACATTGAAGCAGGTGGAGCGTAGCGGGCTTGCGTCTCTCGCCGAAAAGAATCTCTGAGCAATCAGGCCTTGGGCTTTTTATTCCTCCTTCATTCCAAAATCCTTTTCAGCAGCAGGAGCGGCCTCCGGCCGCTCTTGTTGTTTGTTCAGTGGTTTTGTACCCGCAACCGAGTTGTCTGCCGCCGATTACCGATATTTGTTGATTTTTGTATATCTTCCAGTTATTATGTTTATATGCTTTTATTCGGCGGACAAAGGGGAAAACAGATATGAAGAAGGCCGTTACATTGTTTTTTACTATACTCATTCTATCCACGCTGACCGCATGCAACGTCAGCTACACCGAAGACTGGAAAGCCTCCAAGGATGTCGTCAGCACCGACGGTATACTGCAGTTGACGGTTCCAGAAAGCTATGCCGAGGTCGGCAACCTCAGTGATGTGGCTAATCTTCAGGTGATGAACAAAAAGGATTATAAATTCACCATGGTCATTGCCGAATCAAAATCGGATATCGACGATTCGTTTACGCTGAATGATTACTATGAATCCGTTTCTCAGTTAATGGCAGGCAATATCGAATCGGCTGAATTATCGGATGCCGAATCCGTTACCATCGGTGATTACGATGCTCTGCAGTTTACCATATCGGGCATGTCTACAAATGTAAAAATCAAATTTCTGGTGACTCTTGTTGAAACCGATTTGGGCTTTTACCAAATCATTTCATGGACGATGCAATACATGTATTATGATTACGAAGCCACATTTAAAAAAATTGCAGAATCGTTCACGGAGCTGTAAAAAAGCCAGACAAAGAGCTTCCGGTGTGAAGCTCTCAGAGTGTCATAAAAGCCTCTTATCGTGGCCCCCTCTGACGAGGGGGCTGTCACCGATAGGTGACTGGGGGAGAGAAAATGGCCTAACCCCCTCCAGCACTTGTGCCGCTTCCCGGGCCACCATTAGGGCAGTTATTTGAGCATTAGCATGAGACGCTTGCGCCGTCGGGCTCCTTACGGCGCAATGGAAGACATGACAGAAACGGGGCTTTCATCAAGCTGACCCCCAAAAAACATTTTTAATGGCTCCCTCATTGAGAAACCGTCATCGGAAGGTGATTGGAGCAGAGCAAATAGCTTAAAATTGCAGTACGTGCGATCAACACAAAAGCAGGCAGCAAGTGCTGCCCGCTTTGCTAATTATATGCACTCTCTTTTACGCGCTCTTCTCCTCGTTCATTTTCTCGAGTATCGCCAGAATCTCTTCCCAGTCGTATCCCGCCTGATCCTTCTGGAGCTTGGTTAAAAGCGACATGTGATTGAGCACCAGCACATTGCAGTCCTTCTCACCGCGAACGCTCAATATTCCCGCGACGGACGATGCGCCGCCAAACTCCGGCACCGGCCTGATGTCTTCCGCGTTGACCTCCAGCACACTGCTGAGCTCGTCCACCTCCAGCGCCATAAACACATCTTCCCCGGGCTTAATAATCAGCAGATGGCCGCCGGGCTGCTGATTCTCGGCGCCTTTAAACAGCATGTGCGTATCCACAACGGCGATATATTCGCCGCGGTAGCAGAGCGCGCCGCGTATCATCGCGTTGGAATCCGGCAGCGGTATCACCTCGCTTGAGTCGGTCGCTTCATACACCACTTCCTGCTCCAGCGCGAACAGCTGCCCGTTCACGTAAAATGCCACAAGCTTGTCGTGCGCCGCATTGATTTTCAGCGAGATATCCCTCTGCTCAATCAGCGCATTGTCCTGCACAGCAACACCCGCTTCGCTGGCCTCATCGGTCAGCTTTACGAACACAAACGCGAGCACATCGTTAACATAACCGTCCGTGCTTTTGTATTCGCGGTAGCTCGCGGAGCAGGCGCATCCCACAGCGAAATAGCTGCCGTTGTAAACAAGTATTTCCCTGCGCACCTCTCCGTGCTTCACATCGAACCACGCACCCGGCAGCTTAAGCGTCTCCCCGACAATCTGTTCGCCCGTGGAAGATATCACGCTGCCCTTGCGGTCGGTGAATACCGCGAACGTATCCTTCTTGGATTTGAGTGCGTCGCCGAGCATGGCGGAAAACTCGAATTCACTGTCGAAAACGATGCCGATGCCGCCCACCACACGGTTAGAGGTTTTGATATCCGTCACCGAAGCACTGTAAATGTACGTGTGCTTTCCGTCATACAGCGGCGTCTCTTCAAACGGTGATACGAAATATTTCTCCGGCTTTGCGTTGGAGAGCGTGCTGTGGATATAGGCGCTGCTCAGCGTCGTTCCCACATCTCGCCGATATTCGGGGTTCGAAACCGCCACAATACGGCCTGTCTTGTCATAGAGAAACAGATTGCTGTACACCGTATACAGGCTGTGGATATAGGCGAGAATCTTGGTCAGCCTTGCCTGATCCTTATCGCTGATCGCGTCCTGCGCGAGCACCGACCGGAAAGTGGAGTTGAGCACCCACCAACGGCAGTCGTTGGCGCGCTCGTACAAATTGCGGTCCATAATGTCGATGCACAGCGAGGCGAGAAATCCCGCATCCAAAAGGCTTGTGGAAATCACAGTCGAAAACAGATCGGCCACCGATTTTTTAAACAGGCTGCTCGTCCCCGCACCAATCTTGCCGATATTGTTGAGTATGGGCTTGAGCCTTGATAACTCCTCATCCTTAACGCCCTCTTTGTCGATAAGCTGTCCGTTGTAAACGATGCGCTTCAACGATTTATTGATCGTCTGCGTCTGAACAATGATCTCGTTGAGGGCTGTGGAAAACGAATCCGCCTTGCTCATCAGCGCACCCACAATGCCGCTGCCGATACCCTGCAGCTCAGATTTTTCTTTGAACGCGAGGTGCAGCGGCTGCATCACCATGCCGCGCCATCCGAGGCCGTAATAGTCCTGATAGCCCTGTGTGGGCACGGTCTTAACGATGTACGCCATACCCCGGTAATACACGATGCCGTTCTGGCCTTCTTCCACCGTTTCCACGGCAATCCCCGTCGGCACATGGTTTTCGTCGTTGCTCGCAATCACCGTGTTGTTTTCGTCCACAATCAGAATCGCCGACCCGTCATAGTCCGTCGAGAGCTTTTTAAATATCAGGTCCATCTCGTTCTCAAAGCGGAAGCACAGGCAAATCACGCCGATCACCTCGCCCGACTCCTCCGCATAGATACGGCTCGTAAACATATGCGCCTTCTTTCTGGCCGCCTGAAGCGGGGACGGCGCAAACAGCTCAAAAAAGGCCTCCGCCGATTCGAGCGTTTTGGTCACGTTGGGCGCGTCGATCTTCTTGCCGAGTATCTTGTTGTTTTTGTCGAGATTGGCGAGCACGGTGCGGTTCTTATCGAGTATAATGATCTCTTCGTACACGGAGTATTTCGCCACATACTCGCGCAGGCGCGCCACAATCCGTTCGCGGGCGCTCTGATCCTTTCCGTTCAGTGCCACGAACGTACGTATATCATCGTCCGTCGCAAGGAACCCCACATCCGCTGTGCGTTCGTATAGATTGCGGATCAGCACGTCCACCGCGACCTGCGCCTTGGAAAGCAGCTTTTGATCCATTTTGTTGAGCGTTTCGGTCACCAGCGTATCGACGAGCTGCTGCTGCAGATTGTCGAAGCTGTCCTGTGTGGCCGTCATGGTGGGAATCAGCGTTTTGCTCTGATACGGACAGTTGATCTCGCACAGGAGCTTGATGTTCTCCCACTGGTCGTTGAGCGACGTGATACGGGCCTTGCATTTGGCCACATCACCCATGTAGCTTAAATAATCGTTCTTCTTGTAGATGACCATTTTCGGCACCTCCTTGATATAGATAAAAGCTTTTGACTTGAAATCACAAAACAGGTTGCATCCGCCGCTCAAAGTCCGGCAATCATACATTTTATGTATGATTAGAATAAAAACGCCTTAAATGATATATTAAGGCGTCATCGCTTCATATTTTGTTGTATTGTAGCACAAAAAAGCATATATTGCAACTTTTTTTGCAAGTTTGATTTTTGTATTATTCATTTTTTGGCTGGGATATCCACTAATTTTTAATGCTTTTTATAATAGAACCCAGCCGAATGCATTTTTCCTTCGTTACCGGCGCAAAACAATCATGGCTCACTCATACGGTTGCGATTGCTTTTCCGACAGATTGAGCGCATCGTTTTATCGCCGAGACGGAACGCTCTGCAAAGAATTTTCATCTATATATTCCATACAGGCGGCCTGCTCTTGACAAATTCCCTTCAGCACTGTTTGAATGGAGCAAAACAGGTCAATAAGTATAGCATGCCGCTGTATAAATATCGCAACCGCTTATATATCCCGGCCGGTAAAGGAGATGCTTTCACATGATCAATCACACGCCATTTACAAAACGGTCTGAGCGCATTTTTATTATTCTGCTGTCTCTCATGCTGGTGTTCACCACAATGGCCTTTAGCATACCTGAAGCTGCCGCAGCTGACGAACCGCCAACCGAGACAACCGAGCCCGTCGGTACGCAGCCGCCGTCCGAAGAACCGCAGCCATCGGAAATGCCGTCACCATCCGAACAACCGTCGGCAACGCCGTTGCCATCCGCAGAGCCGCCGGAGCCGGATTCGCTGCTGCAGCCGCAGACCGTTGAGATCAACGGCATAGCATGTGTGAACGGCGAAGTCATTGTGAAGATGAAAAGCACGGCTGCCGATTCCTCCATGATGAACACGATGGACACGGCAGGCGGCATAATGCTTGAGTCGCTTACGTCTGACGGCATGATGCTCGCCGAAGTTCCGGCAGGCGAAACAAACCAGAGCTATATCGACAAGCTCGAGGCTCAGCCGAACGTGGAATACGCCCAGCCCAACTATGTGTATACGCTGGACAGATCGTTCAACGACCCCGGCATCCCTTACCAATGGTATTTAAGCAAGATCAATGCGTTTGGCGCATGGGATATCACGGCAGGCTCGCCGAATATCAAAGTTGCCATTATCGATTCGGGCCTTGACTATAATCATCCCGAGTTTGCGGGCAAAGTCTGCGCGCAGACCGATACTTTGGATAACGACGGAGACGCCTTTGACAATGTTGATGAGCACGGCACGCATGTGGCCGGCATTATCGCAGCCAATGCCGATAACGGTATCGGTATATCGGGCGTTGCGCCGGGCGTTCAGCTAATTATTGTGGACGCGTTCAACGGGGAAAACGCAAATACATTCGATATCCTGCAGGGCGTTCAATATTGCGTCGCCAACGGTGCCGACATCATCAACATGAGCTTTGGCGGCGCGGGAAACGACCGCGCTTTGGAAACCGCCATCAACAACGCGGTCAGCAGCGGCGTGGTGTGTGTCGCCGCCGCCGGAAACGAGCATACGTCCGCCCCCAGTTATCCGAGTGATTATGAATCGGTGATATCGGTCATAGCGACGACCCACAACGATACAAAATCAGTATTTTCCAACTTCGGCAGCGCCAAAGACATTTCAGCGCCGGGCGATGACATACTGTCCACCATTCCCGGAAACCGCTACGAATACTGGGGCGGCACCTCGATGGCGACGCCCGTGGTCTGCGGCGTGATTGCGCTGATGCTGTCCGTCAATCCCGACCTTTCTGTCGGTCAGGTCAAAGATATACTCTACAGCACCGCCGATGATCTGGGTACTCCGGGGAAAGACGATACTTATGGGTATGGCCGGGTCAATGCTTACAAAGCAGTCAGCGCCAAAGCGGTTCCACCGGTCAACATCAGCTTTACCAAAACAGACGTCACGCTTTACGGCGGATCAGACGGAACCGTGAGTCTCGCCGCGTCAGGCGGTTCCAGCGGATCTTATCAATATTCCATTAACGGCGGCGCGAGCTGGCAGAGCTCGGGGGCCTTCTCCGGCCTTTCGGCAGGCGCGTACACAGCCATAGCCTGCGACGCGGGATATACAAGCAACGCGACGGCATGCGCCGTCACGGTCGGCCAGCCCGCACATGTGGGCAGCGTGGCTGCGAGCAGAATGTCAACAAAAGCGAATACGGGAACTGCCGTGACCATTATTCCTCCCGCCGCACCCAAGGGATATACGCTGCAGTCAATCTCATACTCATCGAGCAACCCGTCCGCCGCACCGGTGGATTCCGTCGGTAACGTGACGTTTCTGACCGGCGGCAAGGTGACCATCATCACCAGGGTCACATCTTACATGACCGATAAAAAAGGCAAAGTTAAGACCAAGATCACATCGGTTAAAAAGACTGTCACTATAAAACAGCCGGTATCGTCCGTCTCGTTGAATATTGGGGATGCGACAATCACGCGCACGCAGAAAGTCAAGCTGATATCCGGCATTGCCCCGGTTACCGCAAGCAATAAGAAGGTCAAATGGACGTCGAGCAACAAAAAGGTCGCCACCGTTTCAAGCTCCGGTGTGGTTATAGGAAAGGCGGGCGGCACAGCCGTGATTACGTGCACGGCGGCGGACGGCAGCGGCGCATCGGCAAGCTGCACCGTGAACGTCACGCCGATCTACACGACGGGCGTGAAAATCAGCAAAGCGGCGCTGACCGTGAAGCTTAATAAAACGGCGTCGCTCAAAGCCACCGTCATGCCCAAGAACACCGACTTTAAAACGGTCACATGGGCCAGCAGCGATTCATCCATCGTCACCGTAGATGCCAAAGGAAAGCTCAGCGGCATCGCGCCCGGCATAGCCATGATTACCGTCACGGCACACGGCGGGCAGACCGCTACGTGCACCGTGACGGTGAAGTGAGAATATCGTCAATCT
This sequence comes from Bacillota bacterium, assembly GCA_023408075.1. Taxonomy (GTDB): domain Bacteria; phylum Bacillota; class Clostridia; order Christensenellales; family SZUA-584; genus SZUA-584. The sequence continues at coordinate 229,181 of JAEYKW010000006.1, forward strand.
GCATAATCTTCGGATTTCTGTCCGGGGATTATTTTTTATAATCTGCAATATTTTTTGTCTGTTTTACCGCTATATTCACTTACCCTGCCAATATTCCCTGAATCATGAACAAATTTACTTAATCTTGTTGCAATATCAGTAATGACGTACGATAATGACAGTATATATCCTATCATCGCTTCAATTCGACTTAAAAGGAGCTTGGAACTGTGAGCAAATTCACCCTTCAGAAAAACATCACCCGATTTTTTTCTATACTTTTGACGGTTTGTCTTGTGTTTTCCGTCATGACGCTGGATACTTCAGAGGTTTTCGCGGCAGACGAGCCGCAGGCTGAAGAAACGGGACAAGCACCGGAAGAGCTTCAGCCAGAGGAGGTGGTGGTACCGCCATCAGAGGAGCCGTCGGCAGCTGAGGAACCGGCACCGTCATTTGAGGCACCGCAATCCACCGAGACGATGGCACCACCATCCGGGGAGCCGCAGTTAGCCGCAAAGTCCCAGCCGTTCGAAGACATGCAAGCCGCCGACGAGCCGGAAATTATCACCGAGGCAGATGGAACGCAATATGTCAGCGATGAAGTCATTGTGAAATTTAAGGGCTCGGCATCCGATTCTGCGATTATGAGCATGCTCGATGCGCAGGACAGCGAGGTAGTAAGCACGCTTGAGGCATACGATCTGACAGTTGCCGATGTGCCGGAGAGTGAAACCGTAAACAGCTTTATCGACACGATGGAAGCTCAGCCGAACGTGGAATACGCTCAGCCCAATTATGTTTATACACAAAGCAAAACCTTCAATGACCCCGGCATCCCTTACCAATGGTATTTAGACAAAATCGGCGTACCCAGCGCCTGGGATATAACGACAGGATCATCGGCTGTCAGAGTAGCGGTGTTGGATTCAGGCATCGATTTAACCCATCCCGAATTTGACGGAAAGATATATGCACAAATTGATACAGCCAATAATGATAACTATGCTTACGACATCGTTGATGGTCACGGCACGCATGTATCCGGTATTATCGCGGCTACAGCCAATAACAGCGGGGGCATCGCGGGCATCGCCCCGAGTGTTCAGCTCATCGAAGTAGACGTATTTATTGGCGAATATGCTTCAACATCAGATATCATTGACGGCATTGAATTTGCCAGCGATCACGGCGCTGATATCATCAATATGAGCTTAGGCGGATACGGCGAAAACGACGTTCTGGAAACGGCACTTAATAACGCAGTCAATTCAGGCATCGTGTGCGTTGCCGCAGCAGGAAATGATAATACAAATGAACATTCTTTTCCCAGCGATTTTCCATCGGTCATATCGGTTATAGCCACAGACCAAAATGATAACAAAGCGTCTTTTTCAAATTACGGAGCCGCCAAAGATATCTCAGCTCCCGGTGTCGATATATTGTCTACATTCCCGAGTGGCTATGCTTATGCGGATGGCACCTCCATGGCAGCGCCTGTCGTTTCAGGTGTGGTGGCGCTCATGCTGTCGGCAAACCCAGATTTGACAGTCACGGAAGTGAAAAATATTCTCTACAATACAGCGGTTGATCTTGGCCCGGCAGGCAAGGACGACACATTTGGCAACGGCAGAATCAATGCTTATCAAGCTGTTAGGGAAGCCACGCAAGATTATGATGTTTCAGTTTCACAGACTCTCATCGGCGGCACCGGCAGCAGCTATGGTTCGGTGAGCGGTGGCGGAACCTTTACCAGTTGTTCCCCCGTAACAGTATACGCTTTGCCCTCAGGAAATTACCATTTTGTACGATGGTCCGAAAACGGTACACAATTATCGACCAACCTCGCCTATACGTTTCCGGTCAAAAAGGATATGAATCTGACAGCGGAATTTGAGCAGGACTGGTATATGATATCAGCAACTCCAAACGATTCTTCTTATGGATTTGTTATGGGCGGAGGCAAACATTATGTCGGTACGCCTGTGACTCTGACTGCGACACCGAATCCCGACTGCTTTTTCATTCGCTGGACAGAAAACGGCTCACAGGTATCGACAGACCCAAGCTACTCCTTTACCGCGACAAGAGGTGTCAATGTCACGGCCGAGTTCGCAGAAATAAACTGCACAATAACAGCTCTCGCCAGCGACCCTAATGGCGGCGTGGTTTCAGGCGGCGACAGAGTCCCTTACGGCAGCTCGGTCATGCTGACCGCAACCCCCAATGCAAACTATAAGTTTGCAGGCTGGAGAGTAAACGGTTCCATTGTAAGTACTCTTCCCAGCTACACCTTTACCGCCACGAAAAGCGCCAACTTCGAAGCTGTTTTTGAATTAGATACTCTAACCGTTTCAGCAACACCCAACAACCCGTCTTATGGCACCGTTTTCGGCAGCGGCAGTTACACTTACGGCAAGTCAGTCACATTGCAGGCGTTTCCATACCTCAAACACCGCTTTATCCGCTGGATGGAAAACGGCATTGAAGTATCCAGAAACAACATTTTCACGGTGACTGTAACAAAGAACATATCCATCACAGCGGAGTTTGCGCCGCTCTCTCCCATAGCCATCAGCTGTACGAAGGCAGACTCCACCTTTTACGGCGGCGATAACGGCTCCATTACCGCAACGGCATCGGGCGGAGATACCGATTCATACTCGTACAATATCAATGATCAATATTGGCGTGATTCCGGCTATTTCAGCAATTTATCAGCCGGAACCTATAAGGTAGGTGTTCGGAGTAAAACGCATTTCGAAAACATCTCCTACTGCACCGTCACAATCGGTCAGCCTGCTATTACCAGCATTGCCCCTGCCAACAAATTTCCGTCCAAAACGAATGCAGGTAATGTCATAACTATGGTTCCTCCCCCCGCACCGAAAGGCTATACGCTGCAATGGTCCGCTTACAGCGTCAGTAATCCGAATTTGGCTCGCGTAGACACTTTGGGCAACATCACATTCGTTAATGGCGGCAAGGTCACGATTACAATATGGCTGAAATACCAAACCGTTGACAAAAAGGGCAATGTGAAAATTAAAAACACCTCTGTCAAGAAAACAATTACTATTCAGCAGCCCGTGTCGTCAGTCTCACTGAACCTCGGCGATACCACGATTGCGCGGACGCAGAAAGTCAAGCTGATACCCGGCATCGCCCCGGCTACCGCAAGCAATAAGAAGGTGAAGTGGGCAACCAGCAATAAAAAGGTCGCCACCGTTTCGAGTTCCGGCGTGGTCACAGCCAAGGCGGGCGGCACAGCCGTGATTACATGCATAGCTCAGGATGGCAGCGGCGCATCGGCAAGCTGCACCGTGAACGTTACGCCGATCTACACCACTGGCGTTAAAATCAGCAAAGCGGCGCTGACCGTGAAGCTTAATAAAACGGCATCGCTCAAAGCCACGGTTGCCCCAAAGAACACAGACTTTAAAACGGTCACATGGGCCAGCAGCGATTCATCCATCGTCACCGTAGATGCCAAAGGCAAGCTCAGAGGCATCGTGCCCGGCACAGCCGTGATCACGGCGACGACAAGCGGCGGACAGACTGCTGCGTGCACAGTGACCGTGCCGTAAACGCATCCCCAACTTTTTCGCAATCAAGCGCCCGTCCGTCTCGGATGGGCGCTTTTTTCATCTCAAATGATTATCGCGATCCACCGGTGTCCGCGTATGGATTGTATCGCAACGATATGTTATTATATGTATATATTCTAAGAGTTTATGGTGATCAATGAAACCGATACATATGTTTAGATCAAAAAGAAGCAGAATTCTCTATATCTTTCTTACCGTTCTGTCGTTTTCTTCGGTAATTGTCCGTTTCATGAAGAATAAAAAAATATGGTTTTTTGCCGATCTCGATGAATGGGCAGATTGGACAGCCATGATTCTGATACTAATCTACGTGATGACAATTTTGGTTACCGGCGCCATATGGGCACGTGACATGTTTCGGCTCAGAGATAAAGACCAATAGCTTACCGCTTACTCCAATAACTCCATATCCGCAAATATAGTGTTCTCCTCTTTTTCTTTCCCATCATATTGTAGTGCGAAACTTGTCTATGCTATAATCAACACAAATGGACAAAGATGAAAAGACGGCGCTGCTCGGTGCCGTGGATGAAAGTTTGATACGCGAGATGCCGACTCTCAATCTCGCCTATATCGGCGACACGGTTTACGACCTGTATATCAGAAGCTTTCTTGTAAAAAATAAAAAGGGCCGCGTCACCGATATGCATCGGTTTGCCTCCGGTGCCGTCAACGCGCGCGCACAGGCGCAGGCTGCGCTGCTGCTGGTTCCGGGTTTCAGCGAACGCGAGAGCGATATTTTCCGTCTCGGAAAAAACGCCAAGAGTCGGCCGCCGAAAAATATGAGCGTGGAAGACTATTCGCTGGCCACGGGCATCGAAGCCGTCGTCGGCTATCTGTTTCTGACCGGCCAGCAAGACCGATTGAACACGCTGTTTTCCGCGATTATCGCGCATTTTTTTGGGGAGGTCCGCCATGCCTGAGGTTTGTTTGAACGTAAAGCTCATATCGCATTCGCCCGAAGCCGCGAAACTCACGGCGATGGCCGCAAAGCTGTGCTACAGCCAATCGCATATTGACGATATTGAGAGCGGTCTCACGGATGAAAAAGCCGCCGCATTTATTTCCCAGATCGTCGATATCGGCCACCTCTCCACCATTGAGCACGCAAGCTATACTTTTGGTATTGAGGGCGTGTCGCGCACGCTGCTTGCGCAGATCACGCGGCACCGCATCGCGAGCTTTTCGGTGCAGTCGCAGCGCTATGTGAGCTATTCGAAAAACGGTTTTGGTTATATCGTGCCGCCCGCCATACGCGCGCTCGGCGATGATGCGGTGAAAAAGTACGAGGATCAAATGGCGACGATGCAGCGTTGGTACGACGACTGGCAGTCTGCGCTTGGCAACGAGGGCGAAAAATCGAACGAAGACGCGCGTTTTGTGCTGCCCGGCGCATGCGAAACGCGCATGCTGCTAACCATGAACGCGCGCGAGCTGCTGCATTTCTTCTCTCTGCGCTGCTGCAACCGCGCCCAGTGGGAAATACGCGCGCTCTCCTGGCGCATGCTCGAGCTTGTGATGCCCACTGCTCCCGCGCTGTTTTCCGCGGCGGGCCCGTCGTGCGTGCGCGGTGCGTGCGGCGAAGGCAAAAAAACATGCGGTCGTGCTGGCGAAGTACGCGGGCGGCTGCAGACAATTGTGAAAGGCTGAAAAATGGATATTATATACGGCAGAAACGCGGTGAAAGCCGCGATAAAATCCGGCCGCTCGATCGACAAGGTCATCGCGGTCAAGGAATTAAACGACCCGAGCGTGCGCGAGATACTGACGCTTGCGGCGCAGCATCATGTGCCCATCGTGCGGGCAGACAAGCGCAAGCTGGACAGCCTTGCGATGCCGTTCGGGCACGATGGCAAACCCGCCAACCATCAGGGCGTTGTCGCCGTCGCGGCCGCGAAGGATTACGCGTCGCTTGACGATGTATTAAAGCTTGCCGAGCAGCGCGGCGAACCCCCGTTCGTCATGATACTCGACGGCGTGACCGACGAAGGAAACTTAGGGTCCATCATCCGCAGTGCCGAGGTGCTCGGCGCGCACGGGGTGGTCATGGGCAAACGCCGCAGCGCGTCGCTGTCTGCCGTGGCCTATAAAGCGTCGTCCGGTGCGGCAGAGGTGCTGCCTGTGGTCAAGGTGACGAATCTCGGCGCGGTCATCGACGAGCTCAAAAGCAAGAACGTCTGGATCGTCGGCGCGGATATGGAAGGTCAGGACATCGCGGGTATCGATTTAAAAGGTGCGATCGCGGTGGTGGTGGGCAGCGAGGGCGAAGGGCTTTCGCGCCTCGTCAAGGAAAGCTGCGATTTTCTCGCACGCATACCGATGAAAGGGCAGACGGGTTCGCTTAACGCAGCTGTCGCCGCCGCTGTGATCATGTACGAAAAAACAAGGCAGGATGCACATTCATGATCGTTGACGGCTACAACGTGATATACGCCTGGGGGCTTGATGTATCAAGCCTTGAAGACGCGCGCACCGCGCTGCTTGATACGCTGGACGATTACGCGGGTTTCACCGGCGAATCGATACTCGTCGTGTTCGACGGCTACCGGACGCGCAGCGCCGCAAGCGAGCTGCGTCACGGCCTGATTGATGTGGTGTTCACCGCGCACGGCGTCACCGCCGACACGCACATACAGCGCATCGCCAAAGCCAGCAAAGAGCCGCTCACGGTGGTCACCGGCGATTATTTGGAACAGCTTTCGGTGTTCGGGTCCGGCTCGATGCGTTTAACCCCCGCCGAGCTCAAAATCCTGATCCGGCAGGCGCGGGAAAAGCATATCGACCATATCCACCGCAGCACGCTGACCGGCAAAGAACTCAGAAAAAAGCTCTATCTTGATGCCATTTCAGATAATTAATCGTATCACATAATTTGTATGATTATCACATTCTCCCCTTCTTGACGCGTCTATGGACAACCGTTATAATAAGTTAACTAAGCATTGGCCTTAAAAAAGCTGGAGGGAACCCTTTTGACGACCCCGTCTACAGTGAAAGAATCGTTGGCATTTGAAGAGATGACGGATGAGGCCGTTGCAGAACTTGCGCGCTGTAACGACGGCGATGCTCTCGAATTTCTGCTCAACAAATACAAGAATTTCGTACGGGCCAAGGCACGGTCCTATTTCCTTATCGGTGCAGACAGAGAAGACATCGTTCAGGAAGGCATGATCGGCCTTTATAAGGCTGTCCGTGATTTTCGGTCGTCCAAGCTCACGTCTTTCCGCGCGTTTGCGGAGCTTTGTGTCACGCGGCAAATCATCACAGCCATCAAAACGGCCACGCGCCAGAAGCACCGCCCGCTCAACTCGTATGTATCGCTCAACAAACCCGCCTACGATGAGGAATCCGACCGCATGCTGATCGACGTGATATCGAGCGGCAAGATATCGAACCCTGAGGACATCATCATCGGGCGCGAGGATTTTTCGTCCATCGAAACCAAAATGAGCAAGATATTATCGCCGCTTGAGATGCAGGTGCTCAAAAAATATATCGACGGCAAATCGTATTTCGAAGTCGCCGAAGAACTCGGGCGCAGTGTGAAATCGGTAGACAACGCGCTGCAGCGTGTGAAGAACAAGCTCGAGAAGCTCGTCACCACCGAGCACGGGCTGTAAACATGACTTCGGATCAGCTTAAAGACCATATTTTGCGTCTGGAAAACGCACTGCTGCTCGGCGAAATTCGCGGGTCGGCGCAAAGGCTCGGGGAGATTCTCTCGCCGGGTTTTTTTGAATTCGGCAGCTCGGGCACCGTATACCGTTTTTACGAAGGCGATACATTTCCCTGCTTCCCAGAACATATTCGCGTTGAGATCGAGGATTTCAGCATCGTGCCGCTCGCAGACGACTGCGTGCTCGCCACATACACGTGCTTAAAGCACGACAAGACAAGCGGCAGCATCAGCCGCTCGCTGCGCAGCTCCGTCTGGCGCGAGACGGACGGTATTTGGAAAATCGTGTTTCATCAGGGCACGCCCTGCACGGCAATATAAAAGGGCAAAGCCTGTGCTTTGCCCGAGAGTGGCGGTAACCCATCATCTCATCATCACGATGAGAAGCGAAGCGGCGGCGGCGATGCGGACCGGCATCCAAATAGTTTCATCCGCTTTACATCATCTGCACACCGTTCAAACGTCCGTGGTCGAAATAGCCGCTTCTGCGGTTTACATTATTCTGCGCAAACATTTGCGAGCACTGCGCAGTGGATAGGAGTGCACGAAATGCGCTGCAGAAAGGTGTTCCTGTGCACGATGCAGACAGTCGCGGCAACGCCTGTGTACCCGTCATGATCCGATATCCCTGTCGATGATTGTGCCGTCGAGCGCGTTGATCGTGAGCAGCGAAGCGATACCGAGGTTATTCGTTATCGCGTTGTTGTCATCGAGCGCTTCACCCAAATCGCCGCCGATTCCGTCCATAAACGTGACGACCTCGTCCCCGAAGAAATCCCAGACGGGTGTGAATATGATCTGCCCTTCATGGTCCTTCCACGGCACGGGCATATAGCCGAGCCGGATCTCGCTGACACGGATTTCCCTGCGCACAATCTGATCGGATGAGCCGGGGCCGCCATAAGCATTCTTTATAAACACCTGCTGCTTGAATATGTCCATGATCTCCGGAAATTCTTTAAGCTCAATTCCGAAAGCCTGCCTGTTCACCTCTGATTTTGCCGCGCTTATATTGATCCCGATAATTCCGCTGTCATCCACATACACCGTAACCTCGCCCGGCCTCCATATGGGCGTATATTCGGCGTTTGACACGTCGTCCTTTTCTTCCTGCGTCACCACACCGTCGCCGCGGGCAAATGTCGTCATCGCGCCGTCCAGCTCACGCGTAAATGTGAATTCGTAGCACTCCGGAAACCGGTCGCCCTCCATGCGTTTGCGGTCGAGCAGCTCACAGGCCTGCGTTTTTGCGATACCGAGATAGTCAAAGCCCATTTCCCGCATTTTCTCTGTTGCCAATTCCGCCGCTTCTTCCACGCCGATATCGCACTTAAAAAGCTCCTGCCCCGTGTATTTCTCACCTTCAAAAAAGCCCTGTTCGGTATCACCATAGTTGATAAAATTGACGATGAAGTTTTCTCCGAAGCTTCCAGTGCCATAATAAATATAGATATCTGCCGGCGTTGCCTTGCCGAGCTCCGCGAGACCATCGACGCTGATGCTTCTGTAGTCGCCGTTATCGGTTATCGTCATGCCGCTTTCGTCCGCCTGCGCTAATGTGGCATCCTTGTCAAACATCACATCCAGGCTCAAAGGATTGCGAACGGCGGTGTTCTCGTCCGGCGCGGTTTTGAGCTTGTTTTCCGCTTCCGCAATCATTTGCGTGAACATGTCTATATTCAGCTGCAAATCCTCTTTTGATAGCTGTTCGATGCTGTGTCCGTTCGGAGCAGGCGTCGGGGCAGGAGGCGCCGCTTCTTCGGCAGGCTTTTCTCCTCCGCTCGAGCCGCCGTTTGCGTACATCTCCTCAAAGCTTGCTTTTTGCGCCTTGTATCTTGCGATCTCCTCAATCAACTGATCCTTGCTCTGCAGCGTGAGTTCTCCGTATACCGGCACATCGCCCACTATGGCTTTGAGCATCTTTTGCGCATCCTCTTTCGTGATGGCTTGGGGCTTCAGCTCATAAATGCCCCACGTATCCACCGGCACAACCACTTCCGCGTCTACCGTGATGTCCATGCTTTTGGCTTCGTCATGCGCTTCGTCCTGCCATGTCGCCGGAGCAGAATACGTGTGAATCTCAGAGGCCTCTCCGCTGCTCTGCGCAATCGCCTGCGCCACGCTCTCGTTATCCTTCGACTGCACGATAACCTTTTCCGGCGTGGGCTGGCAGCCTGCGGTAAACGCGCCAAACAGCATCAGCAGCGCAAACACCAACACCGTGGCCTTCATTCGCTTCGTGGTCTTTTTCATATACAGGCTCCTTATTCTGACCCGCATCTTCATGCAGCCGTCATTAAGGCTCATCGCGGCCCGGGCGTGTGCAAATTCATTTTTGCCCGAGAAATTCAGTATCGTTTCAATGTATCTCTGGCGGTGGGATGTCCCGAGCTTTTTAACAACCATTTCGTCACAGGCCGCCTCCATATCGCGGCAGACCAGCCTGCCGCACAGCCATACGAGCGGGTTGAACCAGTAAACGGCGCGAAGCACATTGAGCAGCCACAGGGCCAACAGATCATGCCGTTTGCAATGCATGAGCTCATGCATAAAAACATGCCGCACCTTCTCGGTATCCTTCTCTTTCACGAGCCCCTCGGGCACCATCAGAACGGGCCGGAACGCCCCCATGACCGCAGGAACCGCCGCCGCGCCCTGCACCGCAATGCGAATGTGCCTCGACAGGCCGAGCTCGTGCTTGCATTTCTCCAGCATCTCAGCCATCCATTCTGGCGCTGTCCCTGCCTGACTGCGGATCACCGTTTTCCTGAGCTGCCGCGACTTAAGCGAAAACCATATACCGCAGCCCGCTACACCCGCGAGCCATAAGCCCAATGTTATCGCCGTCCAATCGACACGAGTCGGCTTTTGGCTCTGCGCATCCTGCAACGGCGTCACAGCCTTCTGAGGTTCTGCCGTCTTGTCTCCCGGCGCGGGCTGATTGTCGTGATTCACCGGATCAGCCTGAAAATGTGTGTTCTGGTGCGGCAAATTCACCCCTGCTTCGGGGATATCCGCCTGTTCGGAAACAACGGGCAGGCGTAAGCCTGAGCTTTGGGCAAGCACGAGCGGGCTCCACTGCGTCGTGATGCTGAAAGGAATCAGCAGCTTGAGCACCAGAATGCCCCACAGCATATATTGCAGTCTGGCATTGAGCTGCTTGCGAAATACCGTTTTCACAAGCCAAACGGCAGCGAACACACCGGCGGATATGGCCGTGTTGTAGGCCAGCAGCGTCACGATTTCCTGCGCCATATTAATCTCCCCTTTCTTCACTCTCCAGCCTGGAAACAAACTCTCTGAGCTGCTGCTGCTCATGAGCCGAAAGCTGTCCGCTTGCGGCCATGGCGGCAAAGAATTTCGATAAAGAGGCTCCGCTCATATGCGAGAGTATGCTTTCGCTTTCCATCTTCATCGCCTGTTCACGCGTAATTTGCGGATGATAAAGCCTGTCCGCTTTGGCATTGCAGGTTTCATATGCCGCAAGGCCTTTTCCGCAAAGATTATTCAGATAGGTATAGAACGTTTTGTAGCTCCATTTCACATCCTGATGCGAATTCCTTACGGTTTGCACAATTTGGCCCATCATCTGCGGCGGCTTGTCCCAAAGCGCATTGAGCAGTATCCAATCCGTATCCGTCAGTTTAACCGCCCTTTTTTTCATACAGCACCCCTATCGCTAAATTTAACGTCTATCTGTCTTTAATTTAGACGACAAGCCTTCCAATGTCAAGAATAATTTTTTAGCGTGCTGCAATCAGGCTGCAAAAATTATATGAACCCTATTGACCACATGGTCAATAGATGCTACAATCCAATTGTTGACCGGGCGGTCAACAGAAAGGAGCATAGAAAAATGAATGTCATATCCGCAAAGCAGCTGACAAAAACCTATGGCAAAAACCGCGGCATCACGGGGCTTGATTTAAGCGTGAACGAAGGCGAAGTGTTCGGCTTCATCGGCCCGAACGGCGCGGGCAAATCGACAACGATCAAGTGCCTGCTCGATTTCATCCGCCCCACGTCGGGCAGCTGCCGCATATTCAATCTCGACTGCGCACAGAATTCCGCGTCGATCAAGAAGGATATCGGCTATATCCCCGCCGAGGTCAATTATTACGATGGGATGAAGGTCTCGGAACTCATCGCCTATTCGTCCAAATACTACCCCGGCGACCATAAGCCTTACGCGGATAAGCTTTGCGACGCGCTCGATTTGCACCCCGCGCGCAAAATCAGTGAGCTTTCCACGGGCAACAAAAAGAAGGTCGCCATCGTCCAGGCGATGCTTCACAAACCAAAGCTCTTAATCATGGACGAACCGACGTCCGGCCTCGACCCGCTCGTGCAGCATGAATTCTACGGTCTGGTCAAAGAAGCGAATCAAAGCGGCACAACGGTCTTTTTTTCGTCACACGTATTGAGTGAGGTGCAGCGCGTCTGCAGCCGCGTGGGCATCATCCGTGAAGGCCGCCTGATCAGCACACAAACCATGGAGGAACTCACCGCCACGCAATATAAACGCGTGAAGGCCTCGCTGATCGGCGATTTCTCGCTGACCGGCGCACAGGAAATCAAACGGCAGAACGGGTCCCTCGAGTTTTTATATAAGGGCTCGGCAGATGCGCTGCTCGCGGCTCTCGCGGCACGCCATGTAACGAATATCCTCATTGAAGACCCACCGCTCGAAGATATTTTCATGACATATTACGCGGAAGGAGACAGATAACCATGACACTGTTTTTAAGAGAACTCGCAGGCAATTTTAAATCCTTTTTAATCTGGACGCTGTGCATCATCGCGATACTCGGCATGTTCATGGCGATGTACCCCTCCTTCGCGGAGCAGGGCAGCAGCCTTGACCAGATGCTCTCCGGCTTTTCGCCCGAGCTGCTCAAAATGTTCAGCTTCGACAGCCTCGATTTTACCGTGGGTATGGATTACTATGCGTATATGTTCCAGTACATCCTGCTCGCCGCGATGATACAGTTCATGATACTCGGCGCGAATCTGATTTCCCGCGAGGAAGATGCGGGCACAATCAATTTTCTCTACGCAAAGCCGCTCTCAAGATCGTCCATCGTGACGGCGAAATTCCTCTCGGGGCTTGCCTATGCGGCTGTGTTCTTTGCGGTGTATGCGCTGTCGGTCTGCGCCGTGCTTGCCGCCGTGGATTCCGCCGTCATCGACATTGGAACCGTGCTGTTGCTGGGCCTTGCGCTGCTGCTCGGGCAGCTCATGATGATGGGCATCGGCCTGCTGCTCTCCATGTTCATCACCAAAACGCGCACCGTGATGTCCATCTCCATCGGCGTGGTGCTGCTGCTGTATGTTTTGAGCATGGTGGTGAATTTGAACAGCAGGCTGGACGCGCTCAGATATTTGACGCCGTTTCAGTATTTCGATGCGCGTACCATCGCGCACGGCGGCGGGATCGGCTGGGTTTATATCGCTCTACCCTTGGGCGTGGCCCTTGCGGGATACGCGCTGTCTCTGTTAATATACAACCGAAGGGACTTGAAATGCTAAAGCTATGAGCGATAAATTGGGCGCACTGCCCGAAGACAAACGACAGAACATATTAAACGCCGCCTTGACGGAGTTTGCGGAGCACGGATACATTAATGCCTCCACAAACCGCATCGTCAAGGCTGCGGGCATATCCAAGGGACTGCTTTTTCACTACTTCGATAGCAAGAAAAAGCTGTTCCTTTATGTGCTTGACCATACGATTCAATACCTGATGCAAAGGATGAGCACGTATACTATTACGCTCTCGGGGGATTTTTTTGAGCAGCTTGGGCAATACGCGCTGATCAAAATGCGCCTCGGCATTGAGGAGCCCGAAATGTACCACATTCTCTATGATGTGTATGTCAATCTGCCCGCCGATATCAAGGAAGACCTGATGGCACGGTACGGGAGGATTCTCTCGGATACGCGCAAGGATTTTGTGATGACGATGGACGAAACCAAGCTACGCGACGGCATCACAAGAGAGATGGCGGCCAACCTGATCATCGATTTTCTCGACGGGTATTATCAGCGCAATATCGATTATTTCAAAACAAAAACACCGGACGAGCTGTTAACCTCACTCGACCAGCTTAAGGACGATATGATGCGGTATCTGAATATTATACGAGAGGGGCTTTATAAAGAATAGGCTCTTTTATCGTATCAAGAATTTCTTAAGTGTGCCTATAGCGTTTCTTTTTTGGAAAGCCTTCTCCTTCGAGGAGAAGGTGGCGCGGAGCGCCGGATGAGGTGTATGTCCTAATATAGAATAACTGAACACCTCATCAGTCGCCTGTCGGCGACAGCTTCTCCTCAAGGAGAAGCCGTAAATAAGGGCTTTGTTTCAAGTTTTAAGAATGTACTATTTCAAATCACAAATCCGCCGTTGGGGCTTAACATCTGCCCCGTGATAAAGCTTGAATTCTCCGAAGCCAAAAAACGTATCGCCTGCGCCACATCCTCCGCCGTACCGAGACGACCGAGCGGCGTTTCGTCCTTCAGCGCTTCTCTCGTTTCACCGTCCAGTCCGTCAATCATGCGCGTCTCAATCACGCCGGGAGCCACGCAGTTCACGCGGATATGGCTCGGCCCGAGCTCCTTCGCGAGCGCCTTGGTAAGGCCGATCACGGCGGCCTTGGCCGCGCTGTAGTGCACCTCGCACGACGCGCCCACCATCCCCCATATCGACGACACATTGACGATGCAGCCCGCCTTGCGCGATATCATTCCCGGCAGCACGGTCTGACAGCAGTGAAACACGCCTTTCACGTTGACGTTGAACATCGCATCCCAGTCTTGCGCAGTCAGGTCGGTAAACAGCTTGGTTTGCGCGATCCCGGCGTTGTTGATGAGCACGTCGATTCGCCCGAACACCTCGGTCACATGCCGCACCATCGCATTCACCTGCGCCGCGTCCGCCACATCCGCGCGCACCGCCACGGCACGCCCACCCCGCGCGGCAATCTCCTCACATAACGCAAGCGCCTCTTTTTCGCTGTTGTTGTAATGCACCGCAACGTTATACCCGTCGGCAGCGAACAGCAGGGCTGCGGCTTTGCCGATGCCCGTCGCCGCGCCCGTAATCAGCACTGTATCCATATCAGCCCATCTCGTCGAGCGTCAATTCAAAGCTCGGCACAAATGTCTTCATGAAATAATCGACCTCGGGCCTGTCCATCTGCTTGATGGATTTCTCTATCGCCTTTTTCGCCTTCACAAACTCGCTGTTGCCCGCGGAAAGCTCCTCCACGCACTTCAAATACGCGCAGATTTTATCCGCCGCTTTCACGAGCGCATAGAGCTCGGCCTCCGCTTCCCTGTTCAGTATCAATGCTTCGTAATCACTTTTGAGCTCACGGGGCAGCATGTCCACGAGCTTTTCCTCCGCCACGCGCTCAATCTGCTTGTACGCCGCCTTGATCTCGGGATTGAAATACTTGATCGGCGTCGCGAGATCGCCCGTGATCACTTCCCCCGCTTCGTGATACACGGCCAGCGCAAGCACGCGCTCCGCATCCACATTGCCGCCGAACATGCGATTTTTAATCAGCGCCAGCCCATGCGCGATCATCGCGGTCTGCAGCGAGTGCTCCTGAATATTTTCCTCACGCGTGTTGCGCATGAGGCCCCAGCGCTTGATGTGCTTCATCCGCGCCATATAGCTGAAAAAATGAAACATGGCAGCTCCAATTATCCATTAAGAATTAGCAGTAAGGATTAAGAATGGCAGTCCCTAATTACTGTTATTGTATCGCAGAGGCGCGCAATTGACAACTTCCTCAAAAAAAGAAGCAATCACGGTCATGATTGCTTTTGGGGGGAGATTGTTACCACATTGTATTGCTCTATTTTGGTGAGTATATATTATTGTATTGTATCCTAATGGGCCATTCGATCCCACTTTCGTTGGATTCGACCCGATGTTGAGACCAAAGCTCAGTTTCCGCAGCCCAAAGCGCCACAGCTGTCAGACGAGCGCCGCCACAGCGTTTGCGATGCTGAGCACGGTCTCCTGACTTGCGTCAACGTGCAGCGACACAACGGTCGACTCGAAGCCCAAACCGCTAAACACACCGGCCGCCGCCAGACATCCCGCGAGAATGATGATGCACATGATGATGAAAATGACAAGCTTCTTCATTTCACATTTCTCCCTTTTGGCCGCTTTCGCATTCTTCCAGCGTCATTGTATATGAATATGGTTAAGACTTTATAAAGTGAACGTTAAGGTATAAAAAAGATATGACACAAATGAGTGACTTTGCCAAAGGCGGGCGCATATTGACAAAGGCTGCGGGGTTTATTCCTGTCTTATTCATCACAGTTCTGCGACAGCCATCGGCAAATAAAAAACGGCGGACTCGTTTGAATCCACCGCTTAAATTCCTTGATTGCGCTACAGCGCGTCCTGCACGGCGCGGCGCAGCTGCAAAAATGCCGCGTCTTCGAGCATGTCCCGGCTGCGCGGGCGCGGCAGCTTCACATCGAACACCTGAGCCACCTTTGCCGGGCGCTCGCTGAGCACCAATATGCGGTCAGATAAGAACACCGCTTCCTCGATATCGTGCATGACGAACACCACGGCTTTGCGGTGCCTGTGCCAGATATCCAGCAGCCATTCGCGCATTTTAAACCGCGTGAGCGCATCGAGTGCCGCGAACGGCTCATCCATCAGGTACACGTCTCCCTCGGAGAGAAACGTGCGCAGCAGCGCGGCGCGCTGGCGCATACCGCCGCTCAATTGCTTGGGATACATGGCTTCAAAGCCCTTGAGGCCAAACTCCTCGAAATATTCAATCGCGGTCTGCTCCCGCTGCTTTTTATCGATGCCTTTCAGCTCGAGCGGCAGCGCCACGTTATCGAGCACGCTGCGCCACGGCAGCAGCAGGTCCTTCTGGTGCATGAGGCACACGGACGGCGCGACAGTGCGCACATCGCGCCCCGTGACACAGACGTCGCCCGTATAGTCGCCGTCCAGCCCTGCGATGATCTTTAACAGTGTGCTTTTGCCGCAGCCCGACGGACCGAGCACCGATACAAACTCATTTTCGCGCACATCAAAGCTGATATCAACGAGCGCCTCCACGGTGCTTTGCGTCTGTTCGAATACCTTACCGACATTCTGGAGAGATATGATCGTGTCCATACCGGCCCCCCGACTGATTTCTTTACTGCACAAACTCGTTTGTGAACGCCTTGGCGGAATCCACCTGCGTCTCTAAAAAGCCCTGGCCGTACAGCCACTCGGTGTAGCGGTCCCAAACCTCCTGCTTCTGCACACCAAAGCCCGGCGCGTCATCGATGTACTTCGGAGACAGGAACTTCTGGCTCTCGTGCACTAGGTCGGCATCAAGCTCGGGCGCGTATTTGAGCAGTATGTCGGCGCTCTCATCGGGGTTTTCCGCCGCAAAGGTATAGCCCTTGACCACTGCATCCATGAACTTCTTGACCGTCTCATTCCTGCTGCCGATCATATCCTCGCTTGTGACGATGATAGGCGTATAGTAATCGAACACAGGGTCTTCCGCAAACGGCACGTAAGCGAGCTCGACGCCCTTCATCTGCGCATTGATGCCTTCCCAGCCTTCGTATATCCACGCAAAGTCGATGCTGTTCATATCAAATGCGGTGATCGCATCCGTATCTCCCATCGACACGATATTGACCTTCGAGATATCCGCGCCTTGCTGTTCCATCATATATTTGATCGTCGCGGTTTCCATGTCCATGCCCCAGCCGCCGTATGTTTTGCCTTCAAAGTCCTTGGCGGTGCTGATTCCGCGGTCCACAGGTGCCGCAAACGCGGAGGTGTTGTGCTGCAGTATCGCCCCGATGGACACCACGGGGATGCCCTTGTCGCGCGCGAACGTCGTGGATTCCTGAAAATCGATGCCGAACTGTGCGCTGCCCGCCGCAACGAGCTGAATCACGCCCGTCTCGGACGGCTGTATGATCTCCACTTCGAGTCCGTTTTCCGCAAAGTAGCCCTTTTCCTGCGCCACATACAGCCCCGTGTGGTTTGTGTTGGGCGTCCAGTCGAGCACGAGTGTCACTTTTTCGAGTGCCGCCGGTGTTTCAGGGCTTGCTTCGGATGCCTGCGGCGACTCAGTCGCCGTCTGACCGTCCGGTGTTTGTGTGGGCTCCGTGGACTCCTGCGGTGCGGTGCACGCACCCAGCGCTGCTGCCATGATGAGCGCTAACATCAGCGCTATTACTTTTTTCATTTTGTTCTCCTCATTTGATTGAATTAAAAAACTTATATTTAAAACACAAGTGTTCTCTCTGTGGGATTCTTCACCCGCTCCGCGGATTCAGAATGACACCCGTTGCCGTTGCGCTCTGTCCGTGGGATTCTTCACCCGCTTCGCAGGTTCAGAATGACACCCGTTGCCGCTGCACTCTGGCCGTGGGATTCTTCACCCGCTTCGCGGATTCAGAATGACACCCGTTGCCGCTGCGCTCTCTCCGTGGGATTCTTCACCCGCTTCGCGGATTCAGAATGACACCCGTTGCCGTTGCGCTCTGTCCGTGGGATTCTTCACCCGCATCGCGGATTCAGAATGACACCCGTTGCCGCTGCCTTCAGCGATTCCACGGAATCGCCTTTTTCTCGGCGAAGGTCACGGCGCGGAAAAGCGCAAAGCTTAACAGCACGATTACAACGATGTTCGCGAACAGCGCCGCCGTTTCAAACGTGCTCATCGCGCGCGAGAGATAGATGCCCAGCCCGCGCGTCGCGCCCGTCCATTCGGAGATCACCGCGCCCATCACGCAGTACGCGGCGGATATCTTGAGCCCCGCGAACAGCGACGGCAGCGCGCCGGGTATGCGCACGGTTTTGTAAATCTGTCGGCGGCTCGCCTTCATCACGCGCATCAGGTCCACAAGGTCACTGTCGTACGATTCGAGTCCTTCCGTGAAGCTCACGGCCACGGGGAAAAACACGACGACGACCGCCATGATGATCTTCGGTGTGATGCCGAAGCCAAACCATATCGCGAGCAACGGCGCAATCACCACGAGCGGCACCGTCTGCGAGATGATCATGAACGGATAGAGCGTGAGCTTTAACGGCCGCGACATGCTCATCAGCACCGCGATGCCCACCGCGAGCACCACACCTATGACAAACCCGAGCAGCGCTTCGAGCACCGTCTGCGCCGCGTGGTACGCGAGCAGATCAAACTTGTCTACGAACTCGGCGATGATTGCGCTCGGCGCAGGCAGCCGGTATTCCGGAATATCCTTGAGCCAGACGATCAACTCCCAGACGAGCGCGAATACGCACAGCGCCGCTGCGGGATAGATTTTACCCGCGATATTTGCCGATTTTTTCATCGATTGTTGCGCCCTCCGGTTTGTAATCGATCTTGACCACGGACAGCACACGGCTTGCGCCGCCGTCTATGCAGACCTGCTGCGCCTGCTCCACAATTTTCAAGAGGTGCGGCAGCTCGCCCTCCATTGTGGTGCCCATCGGCCCCACCACATATTTCACGCCCGATTCCTTGATCAGCGCGATCACGCTGTCTACCACCGCGTAAACGTTATCCACGCCGCCCGGTATCACCTGCAGTTCCACATTGACTATTGGCATATCCGTATCCTCCTCTTGGACATCATTATTTATTCGTTTACTGTAGGGCGCGGCATCCTTGACGCGCCGCCCCTCATCGTTCAATCCATGCGGGACGGTACGGACGGGACGGCACGGAGGCCGTCCCCTACAATTCATGCATTATCCCGTAGAGCGCGGCATCCTGACGCGCCGATAGCTGACCGCAATCCTCCGTCACGCTTCGCGCGCCACCTCCTTTCAAAAGGAGGCTTAGGATTTGTGGCTGATAACGGCTCCTTTGGCAAAGGAGCTGTCAGCGTAAGCTGACTGAGGATTGTCAATCCGGCAATTGACGGAAAGAGTAACAGGCATTCCTTCCACCGGCAGCAAAAAAGCCGCTCCCTGTACGGAAACGGCTGCTAAACATCCAAAATCGCTTTTGTCATTCCCTACGCCGGCATTATCCGTATCAGGTTCTCATGGTCGAGACGAACAGTCTCCTCTCAGCCGATCACTCAGCTCCCATATGCTCCTATTCAGTTCGCTTTGCATTTTATACGAAGGCGGCGCGTGTGTCAAATGATTTTTATGGAACTTAAAAGCTCATCCGTAATCTCCCGCAATATCCGCTCCACTCTTGACTGGTCGCCCTGCGTTCCGTACATGTTGCAGCTCAATGTGCAGCGGCCCTGAAACGTGGACACGGCGATCTGAAAATACGGCACGCGCTTGATCGCGCCCGTCAGATACGCTTCTTTGATTTCACCAAAGCTGCGAATCGCGCCATCGAGCACCCCGAGGTTGCTGTACGATACAAGCGGTATTTTGAACATCTTATGAAAAACGTGCTCCATAACACGAAATGGCACAAGTCGCGAAAACAGCTCCAGGGTCATTTGAGACTTCAGGCAGTTGCGGCTTGCCTTCTGCGCGGCCATCTGAGACGATATCTGCCCCAAAGTGCTCAAGAAATTGTCGTCCTTGTCAACCGTTATATCGCAGATAAAATTGCTGGTCAGATTGCAGATGCCGTGCTTTTGACCCGGCAACAAGTACTTCCTCAAATCCACAGGACACGGCAGTATGACGCGAATCAAGCCCGTTTCCCGGTGCAACACCCGCGCATAGGCGGTTAGAAACAGATCATTGACGGTGGCTCCATTGGACCGTGCAAAGGCTCTGATGGATTCGAGCTGCTCCAGAGATATACCAAGCGTTGAAAAGAACGGACGAGCCGCATCACCTTCGAAAACGAGAGGCTCCTGCTCTTTTTGCGCCGAGAGGTCGTGCTTTAGACCAAGTATACTGAGCTTTTCAAGCAGATTGAACCTCTTGAACATCTGCAGCCCGCTTCTCGGGCCGCACACCAAAGCGGGTAGTGGAGAGCCGTAATTGTATTTGCCATAGAGCTCAGCCAGCAGATATAGATACTCCTTAAAGCCCGCGCCGTCGCAAACCATATGGTTCATGATGATGCAGAGCGTATCCGCATTTTCTTCGCGCGCGATGATTATGCTGAGCTGCGGCTCCGTGAATATATCGATCGTCTGCGCAAGCAGGCTTTGTATCGCCGCGTCCGGCTGACTGTCCACGCAGACCACGCGGACGATATCTGTGCCGCCGAATCCGGCTTCGCGCCAGCAGTGCTTGCGGCGGTCGAACACACTGCGGATCATTGGGATCGCGTCCGTTGAAAGCGAAACAGCTTTTTCGAGCAGCGCCTCATCAATATGTCCGGTGAGCCTGATCATACAGTGAATCAGAGGCTCGTGTGTCTTGCGGTAAAAATACTGCATTTTATCGAAAGCCTGTGCTTTGTAACGTTTACATTTTGCATTATGCCGACTCCTTAAAATCGTATGCAGCCCCTTAGGATATACCTGCCCTTTGATCATTTAAAGCTGCTCAGCCGCCTGTCTCTTATCTGCCCGGCGAGATATACGATCACAACGAGCACAAACAGAATGCCCCATCCCAAAATGCCAATGAACAGAAAAATCAAGGATGATGAAAAGAACGACAGGAACGCGATAAAGCAGCATATTGCCGAGGCAAAGCAAAGAATTCCCAAAAGGCGCTTTTCTTTAAAGAAAAGCCGCCCCAAAAACAGCATCGAGAGCGGGAAAAGTGTTGTCCATGAAATGACTTCGATGGGCATACTGATCGAAACAGGTGCGTAAAAGTTGAATATGCTGTCGGCGGCATAAAGCTTCGCAGATGTAATCGCCGCAATCCCGATGCCGCGCCCGATAAGAACCGGCACGGAAAAACCGGCTGCAAATATCAGCGCGGGCCGCGCGTACGTTTTATCCTCGCTGCTGCCGTAAATCGCGTCCACAAACAGCACATAGGCAATTGCAGATAACAGCACAGCCACGTGCAAAATATACTGCATCGTTTTATCCGCCGCGAGATCAATACCCGAAATGAACGTATATGCGACAAGCGCCAGATAAACCACGCCCAAAACGGCCAGCACCCACGAGCGGACAATAGATTTTTGCGGTTTCATAGTATAATACTCTCCAAATATCAATCTTTTTCATATATAAGACGAACGTCGTTTTCGTCTGCCTGCCTTGTCAGCCGGCAGCCTAAAAGCTCCTGAACAACCACTTCACCCAAATACAAAACCCTGCAGCCTTCCAAAATGTGCCCCGCCCAGGTATGGTAAGCGTTGCTCACAACGCCGTGAATATGCGGCTCGGCATCAATGATCGTCCCGTCAAGGCATGCAAGCTCCAAGGGCTCGTTGAGCTGCACTTTATGATAACCGATCGGGTAACCGAGTGTTGTTGTCATATGCATATTCACTTCATCAAAAGTCGCGATTCCTGAAACAATAGCCGCGTTGCTTATGTTTTCTTTTTTTGCAAGCTCTCTTAATACCTCGAGCAAATCATCGCCCCGTTCCAGTCTGATGATAAACGTTCTGCCAACGGCTGGCGCAATAAAATGTTTCATATAGCCTCCAATTCATCAAATCATAAGCTTTATTCGACACATATATCCAATTTCCTTTTAAATATGCTCCGGCCAAAACAAGTTCAAGAATGCTGCAGCAGTACGCCCCTAATGCCTCCTTTTGAAAAGAGGGCGCGCAGCGTAACGGAGGATTGTGGTCTTGCAGGTAAATTTCATAACAAACCTCAGTCAGCAAAGCTGACAGCTCCTAAGAAGCCTTGCGTGCTCAGCAAAGCTGTCCATTTAACTCCCTCCGGCACTTCGTGCCACCTCCCCCGAGGGAGGCAAGGGGACTCGCAATAATCAGCTCTTATTCATATGATTATCTATCAATCCTCAGTCAGCAAAGCTGACGCTCCTTTCAAAAGGAGCCTTTCGGCAGAAGAAAAAACAGGCACACCGCGTCAACGATATGCCTGCTATCAGTCTCAATTTGCCTTTGCTATTCCATGATCAGCGCCGCATCCTTCGCGGGGCGCGTATCGAGCTCAGCCTTCTTGGCCTCAAAGCCCGCTTTGCCCATCAGTGCGAACGTGGCCACCTTGCCTTCTTCCACACCGGGCTGGTCAAACGCGTTGATGGCGAGCATCTCACCCGCGAACGCTGTCGCCATTTCAAAGAAGTGCAGCAGTGCCCCCACCGTAAACGCGTCCACTTCGCTGAGCGCAATCGTCAAATTCGGCCGACCCGCCTTGCAAAGCGCGTATTCCGTTGCGCTGCGCTCCGCTTCGAGCAGCTGCCCGAACGTCTTGCCGCCGAGGAACGAGATTTCGTCTATGTATGTAAGAGCCGCGGGGATTTCAAGATCGTTCCTGAACTTGTCTACCTTGAGGAATGTGACGATCTTGTCAAACGGCCCTTCGGTGTAAAGCTGAATCTGTGAATGCTGGTCCGTCACGCCGAGCGCCTTCACGGGCGTCTGCCCCGCAAACACCTCGCTGCCGTCCGTGCCATAGCGCTTGCCGAGCGACTCGGCCCAGAGCTGCGCGTACCAGTCGGACATAAATTTCAGGCTGTCGGCATACGGCAGCATCACGCTTAAATTGATGCCCTTTTTCATACCAAGCACATGCAGCAGCGCGTACAGCGCCGCCGGATTGCCCGTCTCTTCAGAGCACAGCGCATCCATATACGCAGCGCCTTCGAGCATCGCTTTGATGTCGTGGCCGCACACCGCCGCAGGCAGCAGCCCGACCGGCGTCAGCTCGGAGAACCGCCCGCCCACATCCGACGGAATCACGAAGGATTTGAGGCCTTCCCTCTGCGCAATCGTCACAAGCTCGCCGTTCTTCTCGTCCGATGTTGCGATGATGTGGTCTTTAAGCGCAAGCCCCGCTTTCTCAATTGCGTCGGCGGCATACATCATCTGCGCCATCGTCTCGGACGTCCGGCCGGACTTGGTGATGACGTTGAACATCGTCTTTTTTAAATTGAGGCTGCCGAACACGCGTGCGAGACGCTCAGGGTCCACATTGTCTTCCACAATCAGCTTCATCGTGCCTTGGCCGTCCATCAGCGCCTGCTCTACCGCAATCGGCCCCAACGCCGAGCCGCCGATGCCGAGCACCACAAACGTGTCATAGCTTTCCCGAATCTTCGCGGCGGTCTTAAGGATATCCTCCACCACGGCAGCCTGCCCTTTCGGCAGCTTGCGGAACCCGAGCGGCTTGGTTTTGAGCACCTCAACCGCGCTTTTCAGTATGCCGTCCGCAGCGGCGATTTCCTCAGCGGTAAACCCATGGCTGCCCACCATTGATGTCATGACATTGTTAAAGTCGAATTGTATTTTGCTCATTATCCGTCTCCTTGATAAAACTTAATATATTATATCCGCCTTCAGCCTTTACATCACGTTTAATTTACCCACTCAGCCATAATTGCATCTGTCAGCGGCATATATATTGTCGAGGTGAAATGTATGGAAAAACGAAAGGACCGGCGCGGCCTTTTTATGGCCTTCGGCGCAAGCGCGCTGCTGCTCGTTGGTGCGCTGGTGATTGCGAGCGTCATCTCCCCCGATGCCGTTTCGGTGTTTGGGGGCAGATCAGACACCGCTTTCCTGACGATCAACGTTCTTGAAGGATACACCGAAACGCCGATTGAAAACGCATCCGTGGTCGTCGTCGAAACGGGCAAAGTGTACCAGACGAACAAAGACGGCATGACGGACAAAATCGACGTCCCCGTCGTTCGCGACACGCGCTACGACAGCATCATGCAAAAACCATGGGGAGAAGTCACTCTGATCATTTACAAAGAGGGCTTCGTGCCGTACGCTCTTTTTTATCTGCAAGTCCTCGGCGGCCAGACGCGCGAAGGCGTCAAGATACTGCTTTTTGAGGAAGGCCAAACAGAAAGCGCTGAGCCGTTCTCCATCATCGAGGGCCCCAACCGCGTGTGGGTGGATGCGCTGGTCGAAAAATACCGTCCGAAAAATCCGTAGAAAACACGGATGTGATCAGCGCTCAGCTTAATGAAAAACCCCACCCTGTCATGCTGAGGAGCGTAGCGACGTGACTACGAAGTGGAAAGCATCCCATGGCTAAACGCGTTTAACATGGGATTTTTCGATCGCTTTCGCTTACTCAAAATGACGTTTAGTACTTTATCGGCAGCCTGACGCTGACAGACTCAGCGTTTTTTAATACCTGTTCGGCCCCAGGCTCTTGATTCTTCTGATGGGGATATTTGCAGTCAGCCGCGTTGCGGCGCTGCCGGCCTGCAAATCGGACGAATGCTTGATTTCCACATCAAAATCGTCTTCTTCCACGTCAAAATACTTGGAAATCACACCGACGATATCTTTGCGGAGCATTTCCATCACATTGTTGGACGGAGATGTGCCTGCGCGGTCATGAATCAGCACAAGTTTTAAACGCTCCCTTGCGATATTGCTGGAGCTGGTTTGTTTGCGTGCCATTCTGTCTCCCTCCTATTTGCCTTTGAGCAGCTTTTTAAACACAGCGGCCAGCCCACTGTCGTCTGCGAGCTCCATCAGCGGCACATTTTCCCCCATAATCCTCCTCGTGATGTTTCTGTACGCTTTTCCGGCGGGCGCTTTGTCGTTCATCACAATCGGCTCGCCCATGTTGGAAGAGCGGATGATCTTTTCATCCTCGGGAACCACGCCGATCAGCTCGATGCCCAATATGTCAAGCGTGTCGTCGAGCGCGAGCATGTCGCCCTTTTTCACCATATCGATGCGCATGCGGTTCACGAGCAGCCGACAGTCGTCAATACCTGCAGAAGATAGCAGGCCGATGATCCTGTCGGCATCGCGCACGGCAGATACCTCGGGCACCGTCACCACAATGGCCGATTTTGCTCCGGCAATCGCGTTTTTAAAGCCCTGCTCAATGCCCGCCGGGCAGTCGATCAAAATATAATCAAACTCGGTTTCGAGTTCTGCAACAAGCTTTTTCATCTGATCCGGCGTCACCGCGTTCTTGTCACGCGTTTGTGCTGCCGGAACGAGGAACAGTCCGTCGTAACGTTTGTCCTTAATCAGCGCCTGCTTCAAACGGCAGGTGCCTTCCACCACGTCCACGAGATCGTAAACGATTCTGTTTTCAAGGCCGAGCACCACGTCAAGATTTCTGAGCCCGATATCCGTATCGATGAGCACGACCTTCTTGCCCGTCTGGGCCAGTCCCGCACCCAAATTTGCCACCGTCGTTGTTTTGCCAACGCCGCCTTTCCCCGATGTCACCACAATGACATTGTTCATATCAATACCCTCCCAAATCAATTTATCTCATACACTAAAGTGGCCGGCTCTGCGGCTTTAACGCTCTGATAACGAGGCTGCCTTGCTTGTATTCGGCAATTTTCGGGCCTTCGCCGCCCGCATCCGGCGGAAACACGGCCACCTTGCCGCTGATGCGAAGCTGTTTCGGAGCCAGCACATTCGCGGCCACCACCACATCGGCGCGTCCCGTGGCCCCTGCGTGCGCGAGGCCGCGCAGCGTTCCCATCACAGCGATGCTGCCGCCCGCAATCACCTCGGCACCGTCGTTCACGTCTCCGAGCACCACAATATCGCCCGCGCATTCCACGCGCTGGCCGCTGCGCAGCGTATGAGATATAAAAACGCTTTTGGCGTCAAAATAATCCTTGGAAACGAGCGTCACGCGTCCGGGTTCGTCGTCCGGCTCATTTTTTGTCTTCACCTCTACGGGGGCGTCCTGCCGAATGTCCTCCTGAGGTTCATACGCCGGATCGTCGCCGAACACCACGTGCGCAATACCGTACTGGCCGTGCAGCAGCTTTTTCAGCTCTGCCTTCTGCGGCGCAGTTAAATCCTTGCCGCGAAAAACCACCTTTGCATCGGAGCCCGAAAAAAAGCCCTTATGCTTATTAAGCTTGTCATCAATGGCAAGCTTAATATCCATGTATGATGAGGCCGGCAGCGCCGTGATTTCCAGCACACCGCCCGATTTCCCTTTGATTCTTATACCCATAATTTCCGCCCCGCATTGTTATCCCATCAACATTCTACAAGGCGGATCATTTTTCCTGCCTGCAACCGCTATTTTGCGTTTATTCTGCGCCATCAGCCTTCGTCTTAATTATCTTCTTCGGTGGCATTCGTCGTGTTCGGGTTTTGATACACAAGCGAGCCGGAGTCGGGTATTGTCTGCTCTGCGGTGATCTCGCGCTGATGGAAATAATACAGCAATATGTCCTGAGCAATCCACGAAGAATATCCGCCCGACAGTCCATTCGGCACATACGATACAATTGCAATCTCGGGGTCGTCATACGGCGCGAAACACACAAACCAGCTGTTGTTTTCAAGATCCACGTCGGAAACCTGCGCCGTACCCGTTTTGCCGCCAATCATTTTGATGTATTCTGTCGGGAAGTTGTTATCCTCAAAAAACTTTTTCACCGTACCGTCTTCGCCGGCGACAACCTCGCCCATGCCTTCCTTGATTTTTGCAAGGTATTCCGGGTTCGCATCGAGGGTATCAAATACCTCGGGCTGCTTATCAAAAAGCACCGTGCCGTCCTGCCCGACCACCTTGTCCACAATATGTGTTTGGTACACGGTGCCGCCGTTCACCAGCGCCGACACGTACCTTGCGACCGCAATGGGCGTGAGCTGCGTGATGCCCTGGCCAATGCCCGTCGTCGCGGTGAGCGTTGTGGACCATTGCAGCTGCGTAAGCGCTTCACCCGTGATCTGGCGCATCAAATCGCCGGAGCGCTTTGTGGGAATACCCAGCTTGTCCGACAGGATCTGGCGCACATGATCGCCCAAGGATATGCCGTTCTCGTCTTTGAGCGCGTTGTTGTCATTCTTATCCTGTGTAAAATTTATACCGAGCAGATACACGATCTCTTTGGCCGTCTCTTCGACAAGCGCCTGATCGTATTGCGTATCGATGCTCTGCGCGTAAGCGTTGATCATACTCACAATTGAATATTTGCCGGTGCTCATCACCAGCATCGGCCGGGACGTGGCCTGCTTATCAATTTCCTTGCTCGGGTCGAAAAGCAGCTTCTGGCTGCCGACCATGCCCACCACTTCGTTCGGCAGCTCAATACCCGTTGAGCTGGTCAGGCCGAATTTATCCGACCATTTATCGAGCAGATTGATGCCGAGCCTGCTTGCCAGCGTACAGAAATAATAGTTGCAGCTGTGCTCAAGGCCAAGGACGATATCCTGATTTGCGTGATCCGCATAACCGCCTTTAATCCAGCACCTCGGGCCTTGGGCCTTCGCCCCGGCGTCCACAGCGTCCTGATTCACAACAAACCGGTCCTGACAGCTGATCAGCTCGCCCAGCCATGTTCCTTTATTCTTATCTTTTTCGCCTTCCATCAGCGCCGCCGTGCCCGTGACCATCTTGAAAATAGAGCCCGGCGTGGAACGGCTCGAAATCGCGTTGTTGAACAGCGGTTTCGCCGGATCATTTTTCAGCACGTCATATTCTTCATCGGAAATCCCTCCGACGAACTGGTTCAAGTCAAAGTTCGGATAGCTCCCCATTGCGAGCACATCGCCCGTATGGACATCAAGCACCACCGCCGCGCCCGACACCGCGAGCTTAAGCTTGTTGATATCGAGCCCCGTATAATCAGGTTCTCCGTCGCGGTCGTTATCCGCATTTTCGTTGAACCGATCGACCTGATTTTGATGAATCTTCGGCACATTTTTCGCAAGAGATTCCTCCACGACCATCTGCATCGGGATATCGAGTGTCAGCATCACGTTGTAGCCTTGCGTGGGCTGTGTGGCCGACAGTGTGTTCTGAATGATCGCCATATTGTCCACTTCTACTGTCTCCGTGCCTTGACGCAGCGCGCTGTTGCCGGATAATAAAGCCTCCATGGATTGCTCCACACCCTCAACGCCCACAAGGTCGTCCACGTCATACCCTCTGGCCGCATATTCTTCGAGCGTGTCCGGATCGGATATTTTGCCAAGATAGCCGATCTCATGCGCAGCCACATTGCCGCGCGGATAAACGCGCACCGTGGAGTCCTCTATGCTCATACCGGTCAGCTCGGCTTTGTGAGTCTCGATCTCGGCAACCGTCTGCATGCTCACGTTGTACGCAATGGTGACCGGCTCATACGCCACCCACGAATTGAGCTGGGATTCCTGCCAGACAGAAAGCACCTTGCGCGCATCCTCATAGCCCATTTCGGATGGTATCTGATATTTGTCTCTCAAATAAAGATAGATTTCTTCGGGCGTTCTTTTATCGCCCACGAACATGTTCTTGCGCCAGTTGACCTCACGGCTCTGCTTATTCTCTTCATTTTGAATGCCCCAGTCAAAATAATACTGATCCGCTTCGTCATCATGCTTGATCACAAAGGAATCGATCATTTCGCCCTGATTTTTCTCGATGATTTTAATCGCATCAATAATGACGGACGTATAATAAGCCCGGTCCGTATCGGTATTTTTGTTCGGGTCACGGTAAAACTGAACGTTATATGATTTTTCGTCGTAAGCAAGCGGCAGGCCGTTGCGGTCGAGTATGCTGCCGCGCGCGCCCGATATTGCAATCTCTCTTTGCTTGAGTGCGCCGGACATGGCCGCATATTCCTTACCGTTAACGAGCATCAGCTGAATAAGCTGTATGAAAAGCACGATAAAAAGCGCCAATGCGAGCGCTCCAAATATAAAAAAACGGTTCCGTATATTAACTTTCATGAATTCGTCTCCAGCGGTTTTTTCCACTCCACCTGCCTGATTATATCATAAAATCACTCCGATGAGGACAAGGGAACCTCAGGAAAAATAAAAATATTGTAAACAATTATTCTTTGTGATAGAATCCCGGGATTAATTGTTTATAATCATCTTGGAACTGAATCGGAGGGCAATTTATGAAAAAATTCTTCATTTTGATATTTTCCATGATGATTTTGATAGGAATCACTGCCGGCTGCGGGCTCGCATCTGCCGACAACACTCAGCCAACCGAGGATGTGTCGCAGCCGACTTCTGGCGATACCGGTGCGCCTGCGTCCGAAACGGCGCAAACCGGCAATGTCCCTGTTGCCGGTACCCCCGCAGAATCTTACACCGGCTTTCTCAACGCCAAATCGGCCGTCCTCTCTAAGCTTGACGATGCCTTGTCTCACAATGGCGCCACTCAGCTCACCTACATCACACTGCTTGATCTTAAAACAGCCGACTTATGGATGCTGCCCGCGAGCTATTTCGGCGCAGGTCAGGAAGCCGCCGCGGCGGGGCTTTCGACACTCAACGCCTCGGATGTAATATACAGCGAAAACGCCAACAGCTACTCCATCACATATACGGATGAACAGGACGCCACGTATATCTTCAGCGGCACATACGACGCAGCTGCGGATGCGCTTGTCTGCACGGCGCAGAAAGACGAAAAAGTTTCATTCTCCTGCGAATACCGCAGAACGCCATACGGCTATGCAAGCCAGTACTTCTTCATCAACGATGACGATACCACCAGCCTGTACCAGTTTGCCATCAGCGGCGCAGACGGCACCATCGGTGTTTCCACAACGCAAACAACCCAGCCAGCGGCGCTGACAGGCAGCGAAGCCGCAGATTTCCCCACCGCGCTGCCCGAATGGTACAGCATCACCGGCTCCGCCGTCACAGGCAAAATGGCCGACGACACTGAGATCAATTTTGAATATGTGCCCACCCCGTCGGAATAAACAGCTTTTGATTTAACGCATGTCTTCTTCACTGAGAATGCGTGCTCAGGCTGTCGATAAACCCTCTTGAGCCTCCCAGCCCACCTCGTCGGGTCGTCAGATGACTGCTCATAATGAGTAGGACCGGGAGATGGCACGAAGTACCGGAAGAAGTGACCGGTTTCCAGCCAATTTCTCTCCCCAGTCGCCTATCGGTGACAGTCTCAATCCGCCCGAAGGGCGATCGTCAGAGGGGCCACGATAATAGGTTAATTGGCACTTTGGCCATGCCTTATTAACTTTAGGAGGCATGCTTTTTTCATTGTTTGTTCACAATATTATTTCAAAATATTAGCCAAAAGCGTTGCATACACTTTACCGTTATGTTAATGTTATATATATCTGAAAAGACAATGGAGTCAACAGAGCATTTTGGGCTTTGGTTGACTTTTTTATTTGCTTTTTAGATAAAATACCGATATGATGAATCTGGCAGATTACAGCTTTCATCCCGAGCACAAAGCCGCTGAATCAAAAAGACTGGAGTACTCATTTTTGGGTATTTGAAATAGTAATTATGGATTCAAAAATCAAAAGGAGTGTTTGAAATGGCGAAGAAGTATACAAATCAAGACATCCTCAAAATGGTTAAGGAAGATGATGTCAAGTTTATCAGGCTTCAGTTTACCGACGTTTTTGGTATTCTAAAGAACGTGGCTATTACATCGAAACAGCTGGAGCGTGCGCTTAACGAAGGCTGCATGTTTGACGGCTCGTCCATCGACGGTTTCGTCCGCATAGAAGAATCGGATATGCTTCTCGTTCCCGACCCGGATACTTTTGTGATCTTTCCGTGGCGTCCGCAGCAGGGAAAAGTGGCGCGCCTTATTTGCGACGTATATACGACGGACGGCAAACCGTACGACGGCTGCCCGAGAAACGTGCTGAAAAAGACGCTTGCCAAAGCGGCTGACCTCGGATACACCATGAACGTCGGCCCCGAGTGCGAGTTCTTCCTCTTCCTGACGGATACCGATGGCAAGCCCACCACCATCACGCACGACGAAGGCGGATATTTTGATCTCGCGCCTATTGACAAAGGCGAAGATGCACGCCGCGACATGTGCTTGACGCTCGAAGAAATGGGATTCGAAATTGAAGCGTCGCATCACGAAGTGGCCGAAGGCCAGCACGAGATCGACTTCAAATATGCCGACGCTCTGCTCACAGCCGACAACATCATGACCTTCAAGATCGTTGTCAAGAGCATTGCGGCCCGCCACGGCCTGTATGCCACATTCATGCCCAAGCCGATATTCGGCATCAACGGCAGCGGCATGCACACCAACCAGTCTCTGTCTACCAAGGACGGCAACGCTTTCTACGATAAGAACGGCGAGCTTGAGCTGTCCGCCATCGCTTACAACTACATCGCGGGCATCATGAAGCACATCAAGTCCATCGCGGCTGTGTCGAACCCGATCGTCAACTCTTACAAGCGTCTGGTTCCCGGCTACGAAGCGCCGTGCTATGTGGCATGGTCGGCCAAGAATAGAAGCCCGCTGATCCGCATCCCCGCTTCGAGAGGCGCGGGCACCCGGGTGGAAGTGCGCTGCCCCGATCCCGCAGCCAATCCTTATCTGACCATCGCGCTGATGCTGGCCGCCGGCCTTGACGGCGTTGAGAACAAGCTGACACCGCCGCCGGCCGTGAACAGAAACATATTCAAGATGACGCAGGCCGAAATGGATGAGCTGGGCGTTTCCGCACTGCCGGGCAGCCTCTACGATGCGCTTCAGCTTTACAAAGCCGACTCGCTTGTGAAGGAAACGCTCGGAGACCACATCTTTAATATCTACTACGACTTCAAGATGAAGGAATGGGACAGCTTCCGTACGGCGGTTCACCCGTGGGAGATCAACCAGTATATCTCGAAGTATTGATTCCAAGGCATCCCGTGCGATGCCGTCATGAAGATTTTGAAAGGGCGCAAGCCCTTTAAGAGTGATCACTTCTTTGTCCGGCTTTTTCGTTTCGGGGCAGCATGATGCCCCGAGATGAAAAGGCTTTTTTATTGTTTATTATCGAAACGATTATCTTATCTTGTTATTTTTTAATATATATTTTTGTTTTTTGTTTGAATTCCTCGCTGTCCGTTTAAATAATAAAAGAATACCATTTTTGGGTTTGTTATTTTTTGGGGAGGATTTCTTAATGAAAAAAATCAGCACCGGTGCTAAAATCATCATGGCCTTTATTGTTATCGCGCTCATTTTTGGGTTTGTGGGGTATAGAGGAATAAGCGGAATTGCAACCATCAATGCCGACGGCGATCGCTTGTATACCCAAAATACAATGGGCATCTCGTATTCAGGCAGCGCAGCGCTGACCTTCGCGCAAATGCGGCTGGGAATTATGGAAATTGGCATCGTAACCGAAAAGGAAGACAAAGAACAGGCTATAGCCAATGTTGAAAGTAAAATACAGGAGTTGGATGGTTGGCTCGAACAATCTGAACGCACGATTCTGTCCGGCGACAGCGAAAGCCGGGGCGTATTCGATGCCGTAAAAAAAACTTGGGGGCAATACAAAAGTTTCGTCACGTCTTCCATGAACTATTGCAAGAAAAACTTAGATCTTGACCTGCCAAGATATACATCGAAATTTATAGTCGATCAGAAAAAATTAAGCGATTCGATTGAAACGTCGCTCAATAAAATGATCGCTCTCAATCAGCAGCAGGCGCAAAACGTCAACGAGCAGAATAAAAGCTTCGGTGATTCGACCACGTTTTTAATGATCGGGCTTGTTGCTGCGGGCGTCGTGGTCGCCGTTATACTGGGGTTCATTATCGGCCGGTCCGTGAGCAAAACGGTGCGCCGCGCATCATCGCAGCTTAAGAAGATTGCCGCAGGCGAAACGGTTAAAAATCTTGATGTCAAAACGTTCAGCGGCGAATTCATCATGATTGCCACAAATCTTAATGAGATGCAGGCCTCATTGCAGCGTTTGCTTGACGATGCGGGATCCCTTGCCGCCGCAGGTATCGAGGGCCGTTTGTCCACAAGGGCCGATCTTTCGGTTCACAGGGGCAATTTCCGTTCCATCATCGAAGACTTTAACAGATCGCTTGATGCCTTTACCGCCCCGATCACAGAAATCATGGACGTGTTAAAGCAAATGCAGCTCGGCAGCTTAAGCGTGAGCGTCACCGGCAATTATCCGGGCGACTACGCGCAGATCAAAGAAGCGCTCAACGATACCGTCCGCACCATCAAAAACTACGTTGAAGAAGTTTCCAAGATACTTGAAAATATGTCGATAGGCGATTTGACTTTAAGCATTGAGTCCGAATACCGCGGAGATTATGTGACGCTGCGCGATTCCATCAACAGAATCAACGAATCGCTCAACGTTTTGCTCAAGGATATTCTTCTCTCCGCCAATCAGGTGGCCGGGGGAACACGTCATGTTTCGGATGGCAGCCAGGCGATTTCCGCAGGCGCCACTGAGCAGGCCAGCGCCATAGAGCAGCTCACCGTCACCGTCTCGCACATTGCCGAGCAAACCAAACTCAACGCTCAGCATGCGGGCGAGGTGAAAACACTGTCCGCCGACTTGAGCCAAAATGCGAAAAACGGCGATGCCGATATGGAAAACATGCAGCAAGCCATGCTCGATATCCAAATATCTTCCGAAAACATAAGCAAAATAATTAAAGTGATTGACGGCATTGCGTTTCAAACAAACATCCTTGCGCTGAACGCCGCCGTGGAAGCCGCGCGCGCGGGTGTGCACGGACGCGGCTTTGCGGTGGTGGCCGAAGAAGTGCGCAATCTCGCCGCACGCAGCGCAAGCGCCGCCGCCGAAACCACCGAGTTGATTGAAAATTCAATACAGAAGGTACAGCAGGGCACCCATATCGCCGATAAAACCGCCGAATCCCTGCGCGGTATTGTGGAAGGCGTAGAGAACACCGTCAAACTCGTCAGCGATATCGCCGATGCGTCCAACAGTCAGGCCAATGCGATTATTCAGGTCAACAGCGGGATCGAGAACCTGACAACGGTGGTGCAAAACAACTCCGCCACATCTGAGCAGACTGCGGCGGCGGCGCAGGAGCTTTCCAGCCAAGCCGAGATGCTCAGAGCGATGGTCCAGCAGTTCACGCTCAAGGATGATGCGTCTGAAGACGGCGACGATGCTTCGGAAAAGCCGCCGCTCCTTGATCACGCGCCCGCATCAGACCCTATGATCGAGCTGAGCAATGAGGATTTCGGCAAATATTAAAGGGCCGCCTCGTTGGACGTTTCAATTTTTTGCAGACAAGCAGCGCTCAGCGCCTCGGCGCAGAGCGCTGCTGCTTTATCCCAAACCAGCGTAAAAAATGCGCGGTCGTGATGCGGCATCGCGCCGCCCGTTGCAGGCGATAAATTAATATGCAGTGCCGGACGCAAATACATTTGGCGGAACCAGCACTCAAACCCCGCCGCAAACACGCCCGGGTTGTCGCAGACCGTGTTGATTGCGTATCCCGTGACGGCGGACAGCCTTTTTGCGAGCCTGAACCCCTCGGGTATCTTTTTATCGGTGCAGCTGTCGGCAAATTCAACGGTTTCCCCCTTGGCGTAAAACGAGAGCGCCGATGAAAACCGGTGTGTCTCACAGACGTGCATCACGCTTTGCACCTCCGGCTCGGTGGCGGGCGACACGCCGTTATAGAGCTCGGAGGCGGGGCTGTTCATCACTGTATACTTCTTCTCCCACAGCGCGGGGTACTGCCGACCGAGGTCCACACCGTTGATGTTGGCCATCCATTCCGAATATGTGGGCCGCACCATCACCATTTTTTCCACGCGGTCTTTATCCTTAACGGCTTTGAGGCCGCCCTGCACCAGCGCCACGCCATCCGGGTTGACCATGGGCATCACAAACATTGTGCAGCGCGTCAGCAAATCACCGATTTTATGCCTGCCGATTTTGCCGCCCTCTGCGGCAGCCTTCGCATAAGCGTTCACGGTATACATCAGATACGCACTCGTAATATAATCGCGCGCATGGTGAGCCGCGCAGAAAAATACCTGCCTTTCCCCCGTTCCCACTTCAATCAGCGGCAGCGCGCGCCCCTCGACGGAAAACCCCGCCGTATCATATCGTATCAGCTCCGGATAAGCATTCTTAAGCACTGCTAAATCCCGCATCATTTGAGAATGCGTATACGTAATTGTCGGCACCACGATCAAGTCTTTCATGCAAACCTCCCGGATGATGATATTTTATATGTATGCGAATAAAGCCGCCGTCTATGCCCTAAGGATTACGCGGGCTGTGCTTTAACGGCAGAAATACGTATTATGAGTCGGTCCCCGATGTTCGGCTGAAGAGAAGTTCGCATATCCATATTTTAGGTTCAATTGCATGCG
This sequence comes from Bacillota bacterium, assembly GCA_023408075.1. Lineage (GTDB taxonomy): Bacteria > Bacillota > Clostridia > Christensenellales > SZUA-584 > SZUA-584. The sequence goes on from JAEYKW010000006.1 coordinate 264,548, forward strand.
CTTGTAGATTGTTAACATATTTTTCTTAATCTGTGTGTAAATTATTTGTGCTTATGTCCGATATACAATATAGGTACTATTTGGATTTTTACAACATGATTCCCACTAACGAAAGAAAGGATGAATCTATGACTATACAGGAAGTGAAAGCGGATATGATCAGCAGGACCCGGCCCAGCACAGTAAATCAGCCCACGGTCCCGTCAAACAATGCATTTGTCGATGCGCTTTCCAAAGACACCTTTGTTTTCAACACAGGCGAGGAACCGTTTGTGACATACGACAGCCGGGGCTTTCCTGCTGGGTATAGTGTACATGGTGTTGACATCTCGGAAGGAAAGGAGATGACGAACGACGA
>JAEYKW010000014.1 GCA_023408075.1 Bacillota bacterium
AAACACTATTCCAAAGAGACCCGGGCGTTATTATGAACGGCGTCGCAAGCATACAGCTGCTAAGTTCCCTCAGAACCGGAAAGATATATAATTGCTTTATTATACCATATTAGCTTGATGACATTGCCCCTCGAGGGGAAGGTGGCGCGAAGCGCCGGATGAGGTGTCAAATAGTAGCTGTCAAGTATAAACACCTCATCAGCCGGTGTCGGCTTCGACTAAAGAAAAGCCAAAAAATACCGATGGTTATATATGGATGAAATATTTGCAAAAAGCTTCTGCGGCGGATACCCGTTAAGAAACGCTTTATGAAGATGGCAGAAAAGACCGGCTTAGCCGGTTGATTTACGCCTTGGGATGCCATGCGGGAATCCAATATCTTGCTTCCAAAGAAGGAATGTGTTAATAATAATCTGTTGCATTTGTTGTCGTCTCGTAGTAATATATGTAATATATTATTCATAATAATGGCGATTAAGACCCTTTTATATTATCTTATTTATAATAACGTGTTATTGGGGTGTCATATGCAAAAATTGCTGTCGAATCTTTTAAGTAAAGAATCTAAGCTTGCCGTTATCGGCCTTGGGTATGTGGGAATGCCGCTGGCAACCGCGTTCGCCAAAAAACTCGATGTCATCGGCTATGATTCCAACAATCAAAAGCTTGAATCGTATAAACGCGGGATTAACCCCGAACACGTTGTAGACGATGATGACCTTAAAACAACCACCGTTCAATTTTCGTCGGATAAAAAAATACTGTCCCAAGCGGATGTGTTTATCATTGCCGTTCCCACGCCGATCGACGTCAATAAAGCACCCGATCTTATTCCTGTGATCACGGCTTCGGTCACAGTGGGACAAGCCTTAAAAAAAGGCAGTGTGGTTATTTACGAATCCACCGTATATCCGGGCGTTACCGAAGACGTCTGCATACCGATACTCGAAAAGGAAAGCGGATTGCAGTGCGGCGCCGATTTTAAAATCGGCTATTCGCCGGAACGCATCAACCCGGGTGATCAGGTGCATAAGCTCGCCAACATCAAAAAAATCGTATCGGGTATCGATGAAGAGACGACCGATTTTATTGCCGCGCTTTATGAGATGGTGGTGGAGGTCGGCGTTCACCGCGCGCCGTCCATCAAGGTGGCGGAGGCAGCCAAGGTTGTGGAAAACAGCCAGCGCGACATCAATATCGCATTCATGAACGAGCTGGCCATGGTTTTTGAACGGCTCAATATCGATACGCTCGATGTCATAGAAGCGATGAATACCAAATGGAATGCGCTTGGGTTCTATCCCGGTCTGGTCGGCGGCCACTGCATCGGTATCGACCCGTACTATTTTATTTTTGAAGCCGAGAAAAACGGATATATCAGCAAGATCATTCTCTCCGGCAGAAAAATAAACGACGAGATGGGCAGCTTTATCGGCCAGATGATCATCAAGCAGCTCGTGCTTGCCAACAAACAGGTTCGGCAGTCCAAGGTGTATATATTGGGATTCACGTATAAGGAAAACTGCGCGGACATCCGGAATACAAAAGTGATGGATATCGTTAAAAAACTTAATGAATTCGGTATTGATCCGGTTGTTGTGGATCCGCAGGCAGACCCGGCGGCGGCCTTAAGGGAATACGGCGTGAAGCTGGCTTCCCTTGATGATATCTCCGACGCGGATTGCCTTGTTTTTGCGGTTGCGCACAACGAGTTTAAGAATTTAAGCGTGGAAGAGATCGCGTCGATGTTCATTGCGGGCGAAAGCGACCAGAAGGTCATTATCGATGTGAAAAGCATGCTTGAAAAGAAGGCTCTGACTGAAGAGGGCTACAGATACTGGCGGTTATAAAGCGATGCGCATAAGCTTGTTAAATAAAAAAAGAATACTGACAGTCGTCATGGCGCTCGTTCTTGCGCTGACTGCCTGTGCGCCCGCCGCCGTTTCGTCGCAAAACAGCGATGATGCACAGGTGGAAAAGATACTGGCCAATCACGACGGCAGTTCAGCCGACACGATATCGGGTGTGATGACGCTCCAAAAGAAAGTCTCCATTGTGTTCCTCGGCGCAACCGATGAAGCTATTATGCAGCGCCTTGTGGATTTGCTTAACAGATACAGCGCAAAGGCCACATTTTTTCTCCCGGGCATCAATGTGTCGGAAAATCCGCAGATCGCTCAGAACATAAAGGAAAAGAGCTACGGTCTTGGCAATTACGCGCTGGACGGCGGCAAGGAAATGGACAAGCTGCCGGTGGAAGATTCCGCGCGCAAGCTGTACCGGGCACAATCGATATACCGAGACGCCGTTTCAGAGGCACCGTCACTGTTCACTTGCGACGGGACACAGTATACGCAAGACCTGCTGCGCACCGCAAAAGCCTGCGGGCTTTCCTATGCCGTACAGCCGAACAAGTTTTTAAACCAGTTTAGCTTCTCATCCGAGTCGCAGGCGGCCACGTATGCGCAGAACACGGACTGGGGCGCGATCGTCGCCATAAAAATAGGCCGCGAGCTTGATGATACTGAGATTGCGGATAAAGAGGAAGAGGTTCTCGAACCGGCTGTGGATAAGCAGCCGACCGATGACGGAGCCCCCGCCATTGAACTGCCCGAAGATGAAGATGAGAGAATGCTACTGATGACGGAATGGCTGCTCAAGGCGTATGCCGAGCAGGGGTTTCAGTATGTCACCCCAACCGAGCTTCAGGGCTACAAGAATACATCGATGTATCGCGACATCGCCAAGGATCCGGCTGATATTGAACCGATGAAAGTGATCAGCAATGCAGCCACCACGCAAGAAGCGGTTTCTTTGACATTTCAGGTGCTCGGAACCGATGACAAAGTGGTGAGCCTGCTCGATACGCTCGATGAGCTTCAGATCAAAGCCTCGTTCTTTGTGACAGGGCAGGAGGCCATCGAACGGGCCAACCTGATAAAAGAAATTGCGTCGCGCGGTCACAGCATACAAAGCAGCGGCTTTTTGAGCCGTGGCATCAGCAAGCTCAGCTTTGATGAATGCTGCAGCGATTTAATAAAAAGCATCGCCGCCATCGAGGAAACCACAGGAAAGGCACCGCGGCTTTACCGGCCGGTTCACGGAGAAGTCAGTGAAAACATGGCCAAAGCCTGCCGCGAGGTGGGGCTGATTCCGGTGCTCTACAACAAGAATCCGCTGCCCGAGGACGGAAAAAGCCTCGACGATTTGCTCAAGTATTTTTCGAAGGGCTTTCACCGCGGCGATATCATTTACTTGAGAACGGACAACTATTTTAAGCTCGACAGCCTTGTTGAAGGTATGGCGAACATGGTGTTTGATACGGGATACTCGTTCGAGACCATTGATGAGATGTATGACCATCAGTACGTGAGCAAGCCGCTGGAAGACATCCCGGGCTGGGACGCGGTCAAAATCAACAGCGATTTTGATCCGAAAGCTTCGATTCAGGGGAAATCCTTAAGCACCGTTGACGTGAAAGAAAAAGTGATGTTCCTGACGTTTGACGACTGGGGCAGCGACAAGACGGTCACGCGCATACTCGATACGCTCGACGAATACAACGTGAAGGCCAGCTTTTTTATCATCGGCGCATCGGCGGAGAAAAACCCGAATCTGCTGCGCGCCATCGCCGAAGCCGGCCATGATATCGGCAACCACACCTACTATCATAAGGTGATCACGAAAATATCGCCGGTTGAGCTGCAGGAAGAGGTTGTGAAGTGCCATCAGACGCTGACGCAGATTATCGGACGGGAGGCTGATTTGTATTTCAGGCCGCCCACGCTGGAATACGACCAAGCGACGATCAATGCGGTGCTGGGAACAGGCTTTAAATATGTGTTTCTTTCGACAATCAGTACGCAGGATTATGAGCGCAGTGCCGATGACGTGGTGGATTATGCTGTATCAAACGCGGAAAACGGCGGCCTCGTCGTAATGCATCTGACCGATAACTCAAGCGGCGTGGAAGCGCTGCCGAGAATTATTGAAAAGCTCAGAGCGAAGGGATATAAACTCGCAAAGCTCAGCGATTATTTGAAGTAGTTTCGAGGAAGTGAACGTTGAAGAAGAAAACCGTCCATGACGTATTTATGCAACCCAAACAGGATCGGCGCATGTTTCCGCATGTTCCGGACCCTGCTTGGGTGCGGACAACAAAAGACAGACGGGAAGAAGCGGGCAGTGAGGAAAAGAAATCCAACAAAACAACGGCCGGATATTCGCCCGGGCAGCGTTTTGAAGGCGAATTTTCCGTAAAAATTATATGCATACATAACAAGCGCCGCTATGTTTTTCATACAAGATGTGTGGATGTCTCTCAAAGCGGTATACTTGTTGACCTTTCGCAGGAGCCTGCATCTGATTCGCATAAAGGCGAAGAGTCGGCAAACGGCCGCATTGAAGTGCTAAAAAATGCGAAGAGCATAAAGCTGTACTTTCGTATTCCGTCCGGCGTCCTCCCCGAGGGGATGGAAGCCAACGTGAAAACAGACGGGCAATTTGTCAGAGCATTCGTCAGAGACGCGTCGCATCTGGCCGCGTTTGTATTTGCTGTCGATCTGGAGGAATACAACAAAAGGCATAAGGACCGCTCGTCGTTGATGCTCGCCTCGCTGATGCTGTTCGGCGTGTCGCTGATGATCGTGCTGATGCGTCTTGAAGGGCTCATCTATTTCAGATTCAACCGGTTTTTGTATCTTTACAGCATCATCACCGCGGTTTATATACTGTCGCGGTATTTCTTCGGTTCGTTTTACAAGCCTGTGCCTGTCGATCCGGAGTTTACGCCGGGCGTCAGCATTATCATTCCGTGCTTTAACGAGGAGGAATGGATCGAAAAGACGATACGCTGCTGCCTTGATCAGGATTATCCGATGGATAAGCTCGAAGTTCTCATCGTGAACGATTCTTCCACAGACCGCTCAAAACAGGTGATATTTGAGGCGATCAAAAATATCTACGGCGAAGACGACCATTACAACATCCGGCAGCGCGTGAAATACATTGAACGGGTGGAGAATCAGGGCAAACGCGAAGCGATGGCGAGGGGCGCAAAGCATGCGAAGCACGACCTGCTGGTTTTCGTGGATTCTGACAGCTTCCTCGCGCACGACGCGATCCGCCATCTGGTTCAGCCGATGAAGAACCCGAGAATCGGCGGCGTATCCGGGCGTACGGACGTGGCGAACACGTACACGAACGCGGTAACGAAGATGCAGGCGGTGCGCTATTACATCGCTTTTCGCGTGATGAAAGCCGCCGAATCGTATTTCGATGCGGTGACCTGTCTATCGGGGCCGCTTGCGTGCTACCGCAAAGCCATCGTTATGGAACACCTTGATGCATGGCTCAATCAGAAATTCCTCGGGCAACGCGCAACCTTCGGCGACGACCGAAGCATGACGAACTTTATACTGCGCAAAAACAGGACGGTTTACCAGGACACCGCGATCTGTTCCACCATCGTGCCGAATACGCACAAAATGCTGTTAAAGCAGCAAATGCGCTGGAAGCGGTCGTGGCTGCGCGAGTCGGTGATTGCGGCGAAATTCATCTGGAAGAAAGAGCCGTTTATGTCGCTGTTCTTTTATATGGGGTTCGTGATGCCGATATTGGCGCCCGTGGTCGTCATATACAATATGTTCTATTTTCCTATTGTATACGGCATCTTCCCGCTGACCTTCCTGATGGGGCTCATACTCCTCGCGGCGATGATGAGCTTTGCACAGATGTTCTTTCGAAAGAGCAATCTCTGGTTTTACGGATTCATATTCTGTTTCTATTATGTATTTATTCTGCTCTGGCAGATGCCCGTGGCATGGTTTACATTCTGGAAATCCACGTGGGGCACGCGCATGACGCCGAGCGACGTGAAGGCGCAGGGCAGGAAAACAAGAGATGCCGAACCCAAAAGCGAAGCGGGTGATGTATCGATATGAACGAAGCCGATCGCTTTTTGAAGCGTCACGAAAAAAAGAAGCGTGTCCGCACCGTTATTGAGCTTATTGCGCTCGTGCTGCTCATATACGTTCTTGTCCAGGTGCTTTTTGTGACGAACGACTACGTGAAGCCGACGGATGTGAAAATGGCGCCGTCTGCGGATTCGGGTTTTATCGCCGTTTCTTACGTGGGTGTGGACCGGTTCGGCAACAACGAACAGAACCTGATCAGCCAGCAGAGGCTTGATGAACAGGTGGCCGCGCTGCTCGCATCGGGCTACACGACGGTGACGCAACAGGATATCATCGACTATTATTTAAACGGTACGCCGCTGCCCGAAAAAGCGTTGTTTTTGATGTTTGAGGACGGCAGACGCGATACGGCTATTTTTGCGTCCGATGTGCTCGAAAAATACAATTGTCACGGCATGATGTACACCTATGCCGACAAGCTCGAAAAGTACGACAACAAATTTTTGAGCGCATCCGACCTTCTGGAGCTGAAAAGCAGCTCGTATTGGGACCTCGGGACAAACGGCTACAGGCTCGAATACATCAACGTGTACGATCGCTATAAGCATTTTATCGGCGGCCTTAACAGCGTGGGCTTTTCCGATCTGGCGCAGTACATTCAGCGTGATTACGACCATTACCTGATGGACTTTATCCGCGACCGTGACGGCGTCTCGCTGGAAAACTATACGGAGATGCAGAACCGCATCACGCTCGATTACAACAAGATGAACGATATCTATTCGGCACAGCTGGGGTTCCTTCCGGCGTCGTATTGCCTGATGCACGCGAATTCAAAGATACTCTACGGCACGAACGATCTTGTGAGCGCTGAGAACGAGAAACATATTAAAGAGATGTTTACGCTTTGCTTTAACCGGGAAGGCTACAGCATCAACAATCTTGAGAGTTCGTCGTTTGATTTAACGCGGCTGCAGCCGCAGGCCTATTGGTACACAAACCATCTGCTGATGCGCGTATGGGATGACACAAAGCAGGATATGACGTTCGTTACGGGTGATGAGTTAAAGAAGGCTGCATGGAGCATAGAAGAGGGAGCCGCCGAATTCAAGGACAACAGCGTCGTCGTGACCAGCCTGCCCTCGGGCTATGGCCGCGTGAAACAAAAAAACATCAGCGCGGCTGACGTGGAGCTGGATTTAAGGCTCAAGGGCAACATGTACGGTTCTCAGGGTGTGTATCTGCGCGGCGACGACAAGCTCTCGACGTATATTTATGTGGGTATTGAAAACGACCTGCTGACCGTGGAACAGTGCAGCGGCGGCAGCGTCACGAAATTCGCTCAGATTGATCTGTTTGATTTTTTGAACAGAGCGCAGCGCAGCATGGCGGAGGATGAGCTGCAAAGCCAGATAGAAACACAGAATACGATTATTAAGGGCAATGCGGATGCCACATCGCCGCAGGATGCGGAGGCCAAAAAGGCCGAGTTGGCCGGAGAAGATGTTCAGACGCTGCAGGAGGGTGGGGAAGAATATAGGCCCGAGACAGACCTGCTCAGCATCGGTGACTATCAGCTCAAGGTGACGCTCAACGGCGATAAAATGTCTGTGCTTGTTGATAACAAAGCTGTACTGACGGATCAGAAGGTGACGGTGACCGGCAGCGGTTCGATCTGGCTCGAAGCCGCCGTGCAGCATGATACCTACAGCCAGCGAAACATCTACGACGACGTTTACGACGGTGTTTTCGAGAATATTTGCGTGAAGGAACTAAACGGTGACGGGCAGCCGGTGACGCTGTATAATTATATCGACGGTATTGACCGCGTTTGGGTTGACATCAGGAATACGTATGAAGACGTCGCAAAATGGTTCAAGTATGTATTTTAAGGATGTAAGATGAAAAAAAAGAAACGGTTTGTTTGTAGTATTATTATTCTGAGTTCATTCCTGCTCTTTGCCGCATGCGGCGATTCGGCAGCAACGGTTTCAGTTCAGACGTCAGCCGGTCAGCAGCCTGCTACGAAAGAGCCGGATGAATCGGCCCCCTCTGCTTCGCAGTCTGCGGCGCAATGCCCGCCGGTGTCGGCCGACAGTTCCTCTGAGCCTTCTGGCGGCGGTTTTTTTCCGTGGATCGTCTACTGGGATAATGAGACGGCTATCTCTGAAAGCAACCAGCTCTCATCCATCATGAAAAGCATCAGCGTTTTTGCCGCATATTTCAAGGATGATGACGGCGTCATATTTCCTCAGTCCTCGCAGGACACGCTTCAGGCTGTTCGTGACGCATACGGCACGTCGATGGAGATGTACTTGACGTTTGTCAACGATATCAAGTACGACAGCGGCGATTCGTCGCTCAAAGACGCGAATCTGCTGCGTCGGCTGTTTTCCAGCCAGACGCGCATGGATGCGCATATCGACGAGATCATCGCGCTGGCCAAGGCAAAAGGCGCCGACGGCATTGAAATCGACTACGAAAATATAAAAGACGATGATGCGCTTTGGCAGCTTTATGCCCAGTTTATAACCGCACTGAGCGACAGGGTAGGCGGCGAGGGGCTCAAGATGCGCGTCATTCTCGAAACCTCGGCTTTGGACAAGGCGTCGTTCCCGGCGGGGCCTCAGTATACGGTGATGGTTTACAACCTCTACGGCAACCACAGCAGCGAGCCCGGACCGAAAGCGGATGAAGCCTTTATTGCTGAAACGGCGGCAAAAAGCGTATGCCTCGGGCCGGATGTGAGCTTTGCGTTTGCAACGGGCGGGTTTGACTGGGCGTCGTCCGGCGATGTTGCACAGCTGTGTGAAACGGCTGCGGTTGAGCTCGCACAAACTATGCAGGCAGTTCCGGCACGCGATGCACAAAGCGGCGCGCTTCACTTCACTTATCAGAACGGAACGGCGCACACCGTCTGGTATGCCGACGGGGAAACGCTGTGCTTGTGGATGCAGGCGGCCAAAGATGCGGGGATTAAAAACTTTGCACTCTGGCGGCTCGGCGGCAACAGCGAGGATTCGCTCCGCATGGTTTCGGACTATTTGAAAAACGAAGCTTCATAAAAAACGCTTGGCAGAAGAAACGGCTGTCGGCGACTGTTCTCAATCTACCCGAAAGGGCAGCCGTCAGTGGGGCAGCGATAATAGGTTTTTTTAACACTCAGAAACGGCTTCATAAGCCGTTTTTATATGTCGTGTTTCGGATGCCAGCCGCGAATGCTTCGACTGACTCACGCAAGTCTTACTCATAACGATCATGAACAGACTTGGCAAGGCGTATTTCATAGACTATTTACATTCGTTTTATTGACCCCAAGGATTCAAACTCATATAATGAGTTCAGTGTCAAAGCAAGATAGTAAAATGTGGAGGTTAACATGGACGTTCCAAGAGTGGCTTTTTATCTGTTTGATGAAAACGGTATTGCCGTCCACTGGTACGGCATCATCATCGCGACCGGATTGGTGCTCGGCGTGGTGCTCGGTGTGCTCGAAGCGAAACGCAGAGGGTACCGCAGCGAGATGATACTCGATTTTATGCTGCTGGCAATTCCGCTGGCTATTGTCTGCGCCCGGCTGTATTATGTGATTTTCGCGCCGGAACCGGGCATGTATAAAACTTTACTGGATGTGATTGCCGTTTGGAACGGCGGCCTTGCGATTTACGGCGGCGTGATCGGCGGCGTGATTGCGGCAATTATTTTCAAATTCTGGCGCAGGGTGTCGCTCGGGGAGCTTCTCGATATTTCGGCTCCGAGCCTGATTATCGCTCAGGGCATCGGGCGCTGGGGCAATTTTGTGAATCAGGAAGCCTACGGGAACCTTGTGACAAACAAAGCGATGCAGTGGTTTCCCTACGCCGTTCAGATTAAAGACAAACAAAACCTTTGGTATCAAGCGACATTTTTCTATGAATTCACATGGAACGTGATCGTATTCGTCGTGCTGATGCTGCTGCGCAAGAAGATTAAGACAAAAGGCGGAATATTTGCCCTGTATTGCGTCGGCTATGGCATCGGACGGTTTTTCATAGAATCGCTGCGAAGCGACAGCCTGATGGTGGGCAGCCTGAGGGTTTCCCAGATTGTGAGCCTTGTGCTGATTTTGGGTGGTTTGCTTTATATCTTATTGGTGTCGCGCTTCAAGAAGGAATGGCCCGTCTACGACGGATTTTACAGCCTGAGCTGGACGCCGCAGCAGATTGACGAATACAGAGTTAACGCGAAAGCGATAAAAGCGCAAAGCGACCTTGAAAAGGCGGAAGCCAAAGCTGCTGACATCAAGGAAAAATTCGAAGACCAGCAGGAAAAGGTGAAAAAAGCGGAGGCCAGAGCGGAAAAAGCGAAGCTGAAGCTTGAAAAAGCCAAAGCGAAAGTGAAAGCGGCCGAGGAGCAAAAAAAGTTAAAGGCCAAAGATAAATCCGATAGCGATTCGGAGGCTGACGAAAGCAAGGAGTCATAAACACAGTGCGCAATTTAACCATGCTGACAGACCTCTATCAGCTGACAATGATGTACGGATATCTAAAATGCGGTATGGAAAAGAAGGTATCCGTATTCGACCTTTTTTACAGGAAAGCGGCATGCGACAGCGCATACGCAATCGCGGCGGGGCTGGAGCAGGTGATTGATTTTGTCAACAATCTGCACTTTTCGGATGAGGACATCACCTATCTGCGCTCGCTTGCGCTTTTTGATGAGGCGTTTTTACAGCATCTCAAAGAGTTTGAGTTTACGGGCGAAGTATACGCGGTGAAGGAAGGTACGGTGATATTCCCATATGAGCCGATTATCCGCGTGAAAGCGCCGATTATGGAAGCGCAGCTGATTGAAACCGCGCTGCTCAACCTTGTGAACCATCAGACGCTGATTGCCACCAAAGCGTCGCGCGTTTGTTATGCGGCAGAAGGCGGCAGCGTGCTCGAATTCGGGCTGCGCCGCGCTCAAGGCCCGGACGCGGGCATATACGGCGCAAGGGCCGCCATCATCGGCGGCTGTACGTCCACATCGAACGTGCTGACGGGTGAGCTTTTCGGCATACCCGCCAAGGGCACACACGCCCACAGCTGGGTGATGAGCTTTCCGAGTGAGATCGATTCGTTTCGCGCTTACGCGGATATATTCCCCGATACGTGCATGCTGCTTGTGGATACGTATGATACGCTCAAGAGCGGCGTGCCGAACGCAATTAAAGTGTTTGAGGAGCTGCGCGCCAAGGGCCATGAGCCCGTGGGCATCCGGCTCGATTCGGGAGACCTTGCGTATCTGAGCAAAAAGGCGCGCGTGATGCTTGATAACGCGGGCTTCCACAATGCAAAGATATTCGCATCGAGCGATATCGACGAGTGGCTGATACGCGATATGAAACTGCAGGGCGCGAAAATCGACGTATGGGGCGTGGGGACAAAGCTGATCACGGGCGACGGCTGCCCGGCGCTCGGCGGCGTTTACAAGCTGTCTGCCGAGATTGAGGACGGCAGAGTGATCCCCAAAATCAAGGTCAGCGACAACGTCGAGAAGATCACAAACCCCGGCTACAAGAAGATCACGCGCCTGTATGACAACGTATCTGATAAGGCGGTTGCCGACCTGATTATGCTCGACGAAGAAGTGATTGACGAAAGCCAGCCGCTCGTGATATTCCATCCTGTCGATACATGGAAGCGGATGCGGCTGACGAATTACCATACGAAAGAGCTGCTTATTCCTGTGTTTATCGACGGCAAGCAGGTCTATGATTCGCCGCCGCTGATGGACATTCAGCAGTACGCCGAAGAAGACCTCTCCACGTTCTGGGATGAGATCAAACGCCTCATCAATCCGCAGGAATACAAGGTAGACCTGTCGTACAAGCTGTACGATTTAAAAAAGAGCCTTTTAGAGCAGTGGGCCAACTAGTGTCAAAATAAGACGCACTGTACCGCACCGTCCGACATTTTTTAAGATTCGGGCGGTGCTATTCTTTTTCTAAAAAGAAAGGGTGGTCTTAATGAACAATTTAAAAAGAAGCATGACGGGAAAATACAATGCCGACGATGTAGATATGCTGCTTTTAAAGGTGAGGAACGATTACGAGGAGTGCTTGAAGGAACAGAGAGACCGTATCATGGCGATGAGAGATGAAGTCCGCGAGTTAAAGCTTCAGCTCAAAACCTTCAAGGAGAACGAGCAGTACATCGTCGGTGCAATCGCGCGGGCGGAGGAGACGGCCAAGTCGATATTGCTCGAAGCGAAGGCTCAGGCTGCCGACATCGTGGTGAAGGCGAGGAACGAGGAAAAGCAGATAAGCATCGCAGCGACGGGGTGCTTCCAGAAGCTGTGCCGTCTTAAAGCCGCGAGCGAAGAGATTTGCCGGGCGGTCACAAAGATTGTCGGTGAACAGGACGGAGCGGAAAGAGCCGCCAGCAATGTGCGTCCGTTTATCGGGATATACGAAGGATCGCACAGCTGATTGTCGGTCATATTGAAATGAAATCCGGATTGAAAGACCGTCGTTCGACGGTCAGGCTGCTGACAAAGTACTAAACGTCATTTTGAGTGAGCGCAAGCGATCGAAAAATCCCATGTTAAACGCGTTTAGCTATGGGATGCATTCCACTACGTAGTCACGTCGCTACGCTCCTCAGCATGACTGGGTGGGGTTTTTCATCAAGCTGACCGTCGTTCGACGGTCTTTCTTGTGAAATGGCGATAAATGGTTTTTCTTCAAACACTAAAAGACTTGATTGCGGAGTGAAAAGAAATTGACGCAGATTACGGAGGCAGATATTTCGCTTCGCTCAATATGATAAAATACAGTTGTGTCCAGACCGTTTGCGGACTGTTTTTTATATACCGTCGCATTCTATGAGGTGGATGAAAGACAGCGGCGATGCAAGCGATGGATTGTTCGGGAGGAAAGCCGGAAGCCGCCCCTCGCTTTTCCATTATGGCTCTTGTTGATAGTCATAGTGCTAAAGAACAGAAATACACCCCGGTGTTCACAATACCTGCGCCCGCGCCTCCGGCGTAAGCACCGACGGGCCGATTGGCATAAGAGCCCTAACCCTGTCCCCCGAACAGTTTTCATGTGAATCTCATGTAAACATTTGTTGAAACGCTATGCACGCTCAAATCTCAATGGTATAATTTTTCTAATAATCGTTCGGAGGGCGTGCCGTGGGCATCATTTTTGACGCAATACAGTATGTGGAGACATCGCTGCTGTTTTCGTCCCTGCTTTTTTCTGTCATCATGTATGTGAGAACCAAAGACCGCCTCGCTCGCCGGACGCTGATGGTGCTGCTGCCCGTGGCATCGCTGCTCTTTATTTCCTATATGTACAGCCTCAACGTCAAGAATCAGGCAGAGGCCGCTCAGGTCTCATGGCTGACGCCGCTGTTTGCGCTGCTTGTCATCGCGCTGATTATGGCGTCGATACTCGCGGCCTGCTTTTACGTGATACAGCTGTTTCCGATTACACAGCAAAGAAAACGCGTGGCGCTGCTTTCCGCAACAGCCATCACGGGCGTGCTGCTGATCACGACGGCCATTCTCGTGATGTATATGTCCCGCTCGGATTTAACGCAGTCGGTCACCACCGCGCTTTGGGCATTTTATCCGCTGTGTTCCATCGCACTGTTCATCGAAGCGCTCGCGGTGGCCGGCATGTATCGCAAAATCACAGAGCCTCACAATCTTAAGCTCTCAAGATACTTCCTTATCGCATTTATCCCGCAGATTGCCTATTCGATCATCGATTTTCTGCTGCTCCGCAACATTTCGTTTCAGCTTACGCATATCTCGTATTCCGTGTTCTCGGTTTTTGTGTTTGTGGATCTTTGCACATATTTCTTCCGGCATTACAGCCGGGAGATAGATATTTCACCCAAAAGGGAAGATTTAAAAGACAAATATTCACTCAGCGACCGCGAGTACGAGGTGGTCGAGCTGCTTGCCAAAGGCATGTCCAACCAGATCATATCGGAAACGCTGCATATCAGCGTGAACACCGTCAAATCTCACATCAAACGCATTTATTCCAAGCTCGGCATAGGGAACCGGCTTCAGTTGGTCAATCTCCTCGGAAACGGCCATAACAAAGCTCTGTAAAGCGGCTTTCACCCGAAAGGGTGAGTGAAAAATCACCCGGAGTGGTGCGCAATTGCACGCTCTCGGGGCATTGTGCACGCCCATTTTGAGCCCTAAGATGATCTCAAAGAGAACAAAGAAGGAGATCATCATTGAAGTCGCTGTTTGAAAGAGCCATAGGAAAAAGGAAAACCGTTATCATTTTATTTGCATGCGCGGCTGCGGTCTGCGCCTTTTTGATGCTGGGCGTGGGACAGAATTATGATATGTCAAAATACCTGCCCGATCATTCCGACTCCAAAAAAGGCATCGATATATTAAAGACCGAGTACAGCTACAACGGCAGCGCGCTGCTGATGCTGGAGGACAAGAGCATTGTGGAGGTGCTCGATGCGAAAGACAAGCTGGAAGCGATTGACGGCATCGAAACGGTCGTTTGGCTCGACGATGTGGCCGACTTAAAACAGCCCATCGAGCTCATTGATGAGGAAGTGCGCAACAACTATTATAACGGCGGTGATGCACTGCTGCAGATTATATTCACGCAGGATGATTATTCGAACGTGACACGCGGCGCGATTGAAGAAATCAAAGCCGTATTCGGCAGCGAGGCACTGCTGTCCGGCAGCGCGACGGACGCTTATTTGAATGTCAATTCCATCAACGGCAATATCATGTCGAGTGTGGGCATCGCGCTTGGCATCGTGCTCGTGATATTGTTCCTCACCACCAATTCCGTTGCCGAGGTCGTCTTATTTCTGCTCACAATCGGCGTGGCCATTCTGCTCAATCTCGGCACCAATGTGATATTCGGCGAGATATCGTTTATGACGTTTGCCTGTGCCGCAATATTGCAGCTTGCGGTCTCTATGGATTATTCGATATTTCTGCTGCATCGCTTCAGCTATGAGCGCCAGACGCAGAGCGACCCCGGTATAGCGATGACCCGGGCGGTCAGGGCATCGTTCTCGTCAATCATGGCGAGCGGCGCGACGACGCTGGTCGGCTTTCTCGCGCTGATATTCATGAGCTATAGGCTTGGTACCGATATGGGGCTCGTGCTTGCCAAAGGCATCGTGTTTAGCCTGCTGTCCGTCATGCTGCTGCTGCCCGTGCTCGCGGTGCTCTGCGTAAAGCTGATTGACAAAACAAAGCACAGAGCCCTGCTGCCATCGCTTAAAAAGGTACAGCATCTGCTCGGCGGCAAGGTAAAATATATTGTGGTCGGCGTCCTCATTGTGGTCAGCGTGCTGACGTTTCTCGCGCAGAACAAAAATGAGTTTATGTATTCGTCGAGCAACGTAGGGGACGCCGCACAGACGGAGACCAACAATAAAATTCAGGCGGCGTTTGGAGAGAGCAACAATTTCATTGTGATCGTGCCGCGCGGGGACGAGACAGGCGAGTATGATATGGCGCAGGAAATCGGCAGGCTCGATACCGTCAAAAGCGTGCAGGGCCTCTACGCGTTTATCGACCCGGCTACGCCGCAGGAAATTGTGCCGGATTATTTAAGGGAACAATTTTTGAGCGAGACCTATTCGCGCTATATTGTGGAAGTGGATGCACCGATTGAAAGCCCTGCGGCCACAAAAGCCGTGGAGCAGATACGGAGCGTCTCGGCAAAGTACTTTGACAGCGCTTATGTCACCGGGCCGTCGCCTGTTATTTACGACATCGCGCAGGCCACCTCGGGAGATTTCTCTCTGGTGACGTGGCTGTCCATCGCATTCGTCGGGATTATCATACTCGTCACCTTCCGGTCGGTCACGATACCCGTGATACTGCTGTTTATCATCGAGACGTCGATTTGGATCAACATGGCGATTCCGTATTTTGAAGGATCGCCGATGATTTTCATCGGCTATATGATCATCAGCTCGGTGCAGCTCGGCGCGACGATTGATTACGCGATACTGATGACCAACTATTATCAGGAGGGCCGCCTGACGATGGACAAACGGGGCGCGGCGGAATATGCCGTGGAGAAAGCGGGGCCGTCCATCATGGTATCGGCATTCGTGCTGTCGGTCGGCGGGTTTGTGATTGCGGGCACATTCGCACAGGAAGCGATGGCCCAGCTCGGGGCGTTGATCGGCAGAGGGGCGCTGCTCTCGGGTTTCCTCACGATATTCGTGCTGCCGCAGCTGCTGATTACGCTGGACGGCGTGATCAGAAAAACGACACTGAAAGGAAAACTGCTGAGCAGGAGGCAGAAAGATGAAATATAAAAGCACAGGAGAATTGATGACGTCTTGTACGGCGAAGAATAATATATGCATCAGCAATATGATGGGGGGAAAGGCGATATGAAAAGGAAAAAAATATTGGCCGTCATAACAGCGGCGGCATTAAGCTTAACGCTGTTTGTCACACCGGCAATGGCAGCACAAACGGAGAAGACAGAGACGGTTTACGCGTCGCTGAATCATAACGGCAGCGTAAAAAACATCTATGTGGTCAACCATCTGACGGGCAGCTACACCGATTACGGTGCGTACACCGACATGAAGAACCTCTCGACGCTCAGCGAGCCGGTGATTGACGGCGATAAGGTCACATTTCCCGATGCGCCCCAAGAGGAAGGCTTGTATTATCAGGGCACAATGACGGGCGAGTTGCCGATATCTCTGGACTTTCACTATTATCTTGACGGTCAGGAGGTATCGCCGGAATCGCTTGCGGGTGCGAGCGGCCGCCTTAAAATCGTACTCGACTATGCGCCGAATGCGCGTTGCAGCGAAGCCGTGCGAGAAGGATTGATAGCTCAAGTTTCAGCTGTATTCGGCAGCGGGTCGGCGTCCAATGTCAGCGCGCCGGATGCGACGCTCGTTGCGGTGGGCAGCTCGGTCAATTTAAACTATATCATTATGCCCGAGCAGAGCGGCTCGCTCACAGTGCAAGCCGACGTGCACGGCTTTGAAATGGACCCGATGACAATTACGCTGCTCAAAAATGCGTTTTCGATTCCGGGCGTCACAGACAGCATCGGTGAGTTTGAAGACGGCATGAACGATATGATCAGCGGCGCGGATGAGATGGTGGACGGTACGACGGATTTAAAACAGGGCATGAAAACGCTCGCCGGAAAAGCGGGCCAGATGAACGACGGCTTGTCATCGCTGAGCGCGGCGGGCGCGCAGATAGATGGCGGTATGGGGCAGTATGAATCGGGCCTCAATACATATATATCGGGCGTACAGGCGTTAAAGCCCGCATCGTCGCAAATTCGCGCGGGGCTCGACGATCTCGCGGACAACGGTTCAGCTGTGGCGTCGGGCGTGTCGGCGGTCAGCAGCAATCTGTCCGCTCTGGCAGGCAGCACGGCTGATTTGCAGGCGCTTGCCCAGTCTCTCGCGGTCAGCCCGGATGATTCGGTCAGGGCGCTGGCTGGCGGTGTGCTGCAGATGATCGGCGGCGTTCAGGGACTCTCAGACGGGCTTGAGTCGGCAAGCGGCGGCCTCAATCAGTATGTGGCGGGCGTTGATCAGGCGGCAAGCGGATATCACGCGTTTGACGACGGCGTGGCGCAGGCCGCAGACGGCGGCGCACAGATATCAGCCGGATTCGGCGGCATACACAGCGGCTTCGCGTCGTACCGGCAGGGCGTGAGCCAGAGCGCGGACGGATTCAACAGGCTCTATCTTGCGCTGAGGGGCTTGCCGTCTAACGTACAGGAGCTGATTGACGGACAGATTGAATTCAAAGACGGCATCGTGAGCGCGAAGGACGGCATTTCCGAAAAGACCGGCGATCTCACCGGCAGCAGCGAACCCGCCGTGTCGTTCGCGTCGCCCGAAAAAAATCATCCGGACAGCGTTCAGTACATTCTGACGACGCCGGGCATTAAAATCGTAAAAGAAGCGCAAACACAGCAGACTGAAGAAGAGGGAGATTTTCTCTCGCGTTTTGCCGATATTTTCAGCTGACATAAGTGACTGAATAAATAGCCTTCGGCTTCGTATACTAAGCTTACGGGGTCGGGAGGCTATTTTTTTATGACAGAAATCATGATTATTATTCAGCTTGCGGTCAGTGTTTTAATCGGCTCGTATTTTTACAGCCAGATGAGGAACAAAAGAAACGCAAAGACGAGCCTGGAAAGCGAGTCCAAGGTTCAATTGGAAAAACTCAAAAAACTGCGCAGCATTTCACTCAATGTGCCGCTGTCCGAAAAAACACGCCCGCAAAGCTTTGGCGAGATTATCGGGCAAGAGGAAGGCATCATGGCGCTGTCCGCGGCGCTCTGCGGCGAGAACCCGCAGCATGTGCTGATATACGGGCCGCCGGGCGTGGGCAAAACATGCGCGGCACGTCTCGTGATGGACAAAGCAAAGAAGGGGAAAGGCTCACCGTTCCGGGCCGACGCGAAGTTCATCGAGATTGACGCCACGTGTCTTCGCTATGATGAACGAAACATTGCCGACCCGCTGATCGGTTCGGTACACGACCCGATCTATCAGGGCGCGGGCGCATATGGTGTGGCGGGTGTGCCGCAGCCTAAGGAAGGCGCTGTGACGCGCGCCCACGGCGGCATACTGTTTCTCGACGAAATCGGCGAGCTGCATCCGTTTCATATCAACAAGCTGTTAAAGGTGCTGGAAGACAGGCGCGTCTATTTTGACAGTGCGTATTACTCCAAGGAAAACAAAAGCATACCCCCTTATGTTCACGACATATTCGCGCACGGCATGCCCGCGGATTTCCGGCTTGTGGGCGCAACAACGCGTTCGCCGCGCGATATCCCGTCTGCGATACGCTCGCGGTGCATGGAGATTTACTTCCGTCAACTGTTCCCCGAGGAGGTCGTGACGATTTCCAAAAACGCGGCTGTCCGCGCGGGAACCGGCATCGGCGATGCCGCTGCGGCGATTATCGGAGACTACGCGTGCAACGGGCGCGATGCGGTCAACATCATACAGATGGCGGCAGGCGTTGCCCGGGAAAAGGGGCTGCAGACAGTGCAGGCCGAGCATGTGAGCTGGGTGATCGAGACGGGCAAATATGTAAAACGGCCGACACTGCGCCTCGGCTCCAACGCCGTGGGCTGCGTCAACGGTCTTGCCGTATACGGCTCGCAGATCGGTACGATTATTGAGATTGAAACGGTGGCAGTGAAAGCGGCGCAAGGCTCGCTCACAGTCACAGGGCTTGTGGATGAAGAGGAAATGGGCAGCGACAGCAAAAAGCTGCGCCGCAAGAGCACGGCCAAGAGCAGCGTGGAAAACGTGCTGACCGCGTTGCAGAAGAATTTCGGCATCAACCCGGCGGATTACTATATCCATATCAACATGCCCGGCGGCGCGCCGATCGACGGCCCCTCGGCGGGTGCCGCGATAGCGGTCTCAGTGTTTTCCGCCATTTCGGGACGGTGCGTGAGCCCCGGCATCGCGATGACGGGAGAGATATCCATCAACGGTTGTATCCGTGCGGTGGGCGGCGTTAAGGAAAAGGTGTGGGCAGCCAAACGAGCGGGTGCTTCGCTCGTGATCGTGCCGTCTGAAAATAGTGACGAGGTGCAGGAAACCGGCGGCATCCATGTGGTGGGCGTCAAACACATCAGCGAGGTCATACGCCTCGCATTTATGCAGCAAAAAACGTCCCATAATGAGGACGTCGGCATACTGAGCGCTCAGGGGCTGGATGCGGAGCATTGAACGGATAACGTGTATTGGCGTATGCGACAGCGTTCATACTCAGCATGGCGAGAAACAGTTTTAAGACAAAATAAAAAGCTTTTGATTTTATCAAACGAGCCTGACGAGCGAGAAATGGGTCGCGTCGCACGATACGAGCGTGTATTTTACGCCGCGAATCGTGCCGGAAAGCGCGCCCTTGATGCTGGCCGCATGCAGATGGCCGTAAACCACCTGCAAAGCGCCGTACTTTTCGAAAAGCTCGGTGAAAAGCGTGGGGGAGCCGTCCTGATCTGACGGCGGGTAATGGATCATGCCGATCAGCGTTTTATCGGGCGCGGCCTTGCGCGCGTGCGAGAGCGAGAGCTCCAAGCGCCCGGCTTCGCGGTGATAGAGCTTTTCGTCCGTTTCGGCGTTGTACTGGCGGTTGACGGGACAGAGCCAGCCGCGCGACCCCGCAAACACGTAATCGCCGAACACAAAGCTGTTGTTCTGCAACGCGAGCGTGCTGTTGAAAAGCAGCGAATTGACCTGCGCAAGAGAGCCCCACCAGTAATCATGATTGCCCTTGAGCAGCACCTTGGTGCCGGGCATATTGCAGATATCGGCGATGTCCGTGCGCGCTTCATCGAGCCGCATGGCCCACGACAAATCGCCGGGCAGCAGCACGATATCATCCTCGCTGACCTGATTGAGCCAGCTTTCTTTAATTTTATCCCAGTGACCGTTCCAATGCTCGCCAAAAACATCCATTGGCTTTGGCATGAAGCCGGAGAGATGAAGGTCACCGATGGCGAATATGTTCATAAAGTCAGAGCCTTTTCGATTTCATCAAGCAGGGAGTCAGCACCGAAGCGATTGGACGCAGAGACCGCCACAATGGAGTAATCCACACCGCTGCTGACGCTTTTCTTTAACAGATTGAGCTGGGCAAAGCGTTTAGTTTTCGCAATTTTGTCCGCTTTGGTGGCCACAATGATCACCGATAACCCAAAATGCGCCGCCCATTCGAACATGAGCTTATCGTCCGCCGTCGGGGTATGGCGGATATCAAGCAGTATGAGCAGCGCGCGAAGCTGTTTGGTATGGCTCAAATAGCCTTCAATCATTTGCGACCAGCTTTGCTGCTCGGATTTGCTGACGCGTGCAAAGCCATAGCCCGGCAGATCGACAAGCAAAAACTCTTCGTTGATTACAAAGAAGTTGACAAGCCGCGTTTTTCCGGGGTTGGAGCTGATTTTCGCGAGCTTTGAATTGTTCGTTAAATAGTTGACCAGCGACGATTTCCCGACGTTGGATTTGCCGCATATCGCAATTTCGGGCATATCAAGAGACGGGTAATCCGCCTTAGACTTCATGCTTTTTAAAAACCGGGCGTTCTTTATTTGCATGCACCCTCCTGCTTCACGATGGCGGTCGCCAGCACTTCATCGAGGCTTTCCACCTTGACGAATTTGACAGACTTGCGCAGTGTCGCGGGCATGAGCGCGATATCCTTCTCGTTGCCGGCCGGAATGATGATGGTGCGAATGCCCACCTTAAGCGCAGCCAGCGCTTTTTCCTTAAGCCCGCCGATGGGCAGCACACGGCCTGTCAGCGTGATCTCACCTGTCATTGCAATGTCGCTTCGCACCGGACGGCCCGACAGCGCCGATACCAGCGCCGTGGCGATGGTGATGCCCGCAGAAGGCCCATCCTTCGGGATCGCGCCCTCGGGCAGATGAATATGAATATCCGTGTTGTCAATAAAGTCTTCGCTGATGCAAAGCGCCTCGCTGTTGGCGCGCACGTAGCTGAGCGCTGCCTTGGCCGATTCCTGCATCACTTCGCCGAGCTTGCCGGTGAGGGAGAGCTTGCCCTTGCCGTGCATTTTAATGGCTTCCACGACGAGCGTCTGCCCGCCCGCAGCCGTCCATGCAAGGCCCATCACCACGCCGACCTTGTCTTCGGTGCCCGACTCCGTCTGAGAGAAAATCGGCGGGCCGAGATAGCGGACAAGCGTGTTTTTGGTGACCATGATGCGCGAGCGTGAGCCCGATAAATCGACCACGCATTTGCGGAATATCGTCGCGATTTTGCGCTCGAGCTCGCGGACGCCCGCTTCGCGCGTATAGCGGCGAATCAGCTCGGTCAGCGCCGTATCGCGTATGGTCACTTCCGATTCGTCAAGCCCGTGTTCCTTGCGCTGCTTGGGGATCAGATGGTTTTGGGCGATGCCCATCTTCTCAAGCTCGGTGTAGCTCGAAAGGTCGATGATCTCCATGCGGTCGAGCAGCGGCGCGGGGATCGTATCGTAATTGTTGGCCGTCGTTAAGAACATCACATGCTCAAGGCTGAACGGCAGATCAAGATAATGATCGCGGAAGCTGTTGTTGATGGCGGGGTCGAGCACCTCGAGCATCGCCGAAGCGGGGTCGCCGCGAAAATCGCTTGCCATCTTGTCGATCTCGTCGAACAGGAACACAGGGTTCATGCTGTCCGCCTGCTTGATCGACGATATGATGCGGCCGGGTATTGCGCCGATGTAGGTGCGCCGGTGGCCTCTGATTTCGGCTTCGTCGCGCACGCCGCCCAAGGAAGTGCGCACAAAGCTGCGGCCGAGCGCGCGCGCGATGGAACGCGCGACGGACGTTTTGCCGGTGCCCGGGGGGCCGACAAAGCACAGCACGGGGCCGCGCAGGTCTTTCTTGCGCGCGAGCACCGCGATATATTCGATAATCCGGTCCTTTACTTTTTCGAGGCCGTAATGGTCTTCGTCGAGAATCTTGCGCGCGTGCTTCAAATCAAGGTTGTCCTCGGTGAATTTGTTCCACGGCAAATCGAGTATCCACTCCACATATGTACGAATCACGCCGAGCTCGGGGGAACCAAGCGAGAGCTTTTCCATGCGCGAAATTTCTTTCTCGGTCTTTTCGCGTATATCGTCGCTGACATTAAGCTCGGAGAGCTTCTGGCGCAGCTCGTCCGCGTCCGACTGAACGCTGCCCGCTTCGCCGAGCTCGCTTTGTATCGCGCGCATCTGTTCGCGCAGCACATATTCCTTCTGCGATTTATCAATCTGCTTTCTGACCTTGCTGCGTATATCGTTCTCAATCTCGGTGATCTCGAGTTCGCTCGTGAGCAGGCCCACGAGCAGCTCTAAACGCTCCGCAACATCCACGCACTCGAGCGCTTTTTGCTTGTCCTCGAGCTTAAAAAGCACGCCCGAAGCAATGATATCCGCCATCTGGCCGATATCTTCCACGCTGTTCACGGATGACAATATTTCAGACGAGACCTTGGTGCTCACGTTGGTGAGCTTTTCAAAAAGAGAGAGCACCATGCGACGCAGGGCAAGCTCTTTGGTCTGCCCGTCTTCGAGCGTTTGCGCCAACAGCTCCTCCGTATCCACTTCAAGATACGGCTGCGTCATGGTAAAGCTGACAATGCGGGCACGGCTCTCGCCTTTCACGAGCACCCGGATCACATCGCCGGGCAGCTTTAGAATCTGCTTGATGCGCGATACCGTTCCCACTTCGTAGATATCTTCAGGATTGGGGTCCATAATTTCCTTGTCCTTTTGCGCGGCAAGAAAAATGACCTGATCGTTTTCCATCGCCTTTTCGAGCGCGGCGATAGACTTTTCACGTCCGACTTCAAAATGCAGTGCCATATGCGGAAAGACGATGACGTCTCTCAAAGCAACCATAGGCATAATGTGGCTCATGATGCCCTCCGTATGTTATTTGCTGGTGTATTATACATGAAAACCGTTCCAACTGCAAGGAGCGTCTCTCTGTGTGTTTTGCCATACCGTCTTTATTTCTTAGCCAATTGTGATTGCTTTATTCCTTGGACAAATGAAACGCAGGCATGGTATAATTATCGCCAATAAGCACCAACGGTATCATATATTTAGGAGCTGTGAATAATGAGAAAAGTCAAAATCGTCACCGACTCGACATCCGACCTTTCGTTCAGTACGTTGGAGCAGCGCGGTATCGAAAGGGTTCCTCTGCACATCATACTGGGGGACGATTCTTATCCGGATGACAAAAGCCTGAAAAGCGCCGAGCTGTTCCGGTATGCGGATCAGACGGGAACGCTTCCGAAATCCGCAGCGGTCAATGAATTTGAGTTTGAAGAGGTTTTTAAAAGACTTCTCGATGAAGATGACGATATCCTTTTTCTCGGCATCAGCAGCAAGCTGTCCTGCACGATGCAGAATGCCCAGATTGCGGCTGAAAAGCTCGGTAAAGAGCGCTTTTCCATTGTGGATTCATTAAGCCTGTCCACGGGTGTGGGGCTGCAGGTGCTCGAAGCGTCTGACCTGGCGATGCAGGGAGCGGGGTTAGAAGCAATTACGCGTCATGCGCTTGAGATTCGCCCGAAGGTGCAGGCCAGCTTCGTGGTGGACACACTAAAATATCTTTATATGGGCGGCCGCTGCTCGCGTCTCGCGTCTATCGTCGGCAGTCGGCTCAAAATAAAGCCCAAGCTCGAACTCGCCAACGGTGAAATTGTGCCGGGCGTCAAGTTCAGAGGCAAGGATTACATTAAAAAATACTATGAGCAGATGATGGAGCGTGCGGACGAGATTGACCCGAAACGCGTGTTTGTGACGCACTGCCTGTCTGAGAGCGCGGAGGAAGTAAAGACACTGCTTGAAACGGAGCACGGCTTTAAAAATGTGGAGATCACCGAAGCGTCTCCGACAATTTCCACGCACTGCGGGCCGGGCACGCTCGGTATTCTGTTCCTTTATAAATAGGATGTATTACACGTATATTCTGGAGTGTGCGGACGCAAGCTATTATACGGGCTGGACGGACGACATTGACAAACGCGTCCGTACCCATAACGCGGGGAACGGCAGCAAATATACGCGCACGCGCTTGCCTGTTGTGCTGAGACACATAGAAACGTTTGAGACAAAGAACGAAGCGATGCGCCGCGAATGCGCAATAAAGAAACTGAGCCGGGGCGCAAAGGCCACGCTGATACAAGCCGGTCACGCAGACGAGGAGGAACGGGAGATGGATCAGAAGAATGAGATAAAGACAATCGACGCATACATCGCGCAGTTTCCTGATGATATTCGTCAAAAGCTCAGCGCGATCAGGCAGACGATAAAGCAAGCCGCGCCGGCCGCGTCGGAAAAAATCAGCTACGGCATGCCGACGTTTTTTCTCAATAAGAATCTCGTGCACTTTGCGGCGTTTAAGAACCATATCGGGTTCTATCCCGCGCCGCACGGTATCGAGGCGTTTGCGGACGAACTGAGCGCTTACAAAGGCTCAAAGGGTGCGGTCCAGTTTCCGCTGGATAAGCCGCTGCCGCTGGAGCTCATCGCGCGCATCACGGCTTGCCGGGCTGAGGAAAACAAAAAGCTGAAATAGAAAAGAGCCTGAAAAAGACTCTTTCAGAGTACCGAAATCTCAATAAACTATCCTTGCCCAAAAAACGCGGGGATAGCGCCAGTACAGACCCTTCCTTGCTTCGCTCATCACTACGCAGTGGACTGGATGACCGATCTAGTGACTTTCCATAGCAATGACGTTTGGCACTCAATCAGTAGCCTGAGGAAGCCCCGGCCCAATCTACAGAACAATGAATATCATCGCGGCCATCACAGCCGCCAACGCCAGCGCAATCAGCCCGATTTTGAGCACGCTCTTCGGAGAACTGCCAAACATGATGCCGGTCTGTCCGTTGATATAAACATGATACACCTTCTTTTTATACCGGTACGAGCCGATCCAGACCGGAAGCAGCAGCTGCTTGTAAGAAATATCGGTATATTCCGCGCAGGTATTGACGGCACCGACCGTATCCGCGCCGCGTTTTACAATGTCCATAATTTCATCGCGTATCGAAGAGCCCATATAATCAAGTGCGCGGTTCCACACTGACGCGACACCGCTTTTTCCGCGCGCGGCGGCGAAACCGGTGAGATGCTTCGGGGCGTATTTGACAAGCTCGTTGAGCTTATACGGCTCGAGCCTTTCGAGTGTTTTTGCGTCAAGCTGTGCCACATCGCTGAATATCACATTGCTGAACTTTTTCTCAAGCTTGCCCGAAACAAAGCGCCAACGCAGTTTTTTGACCTTTTTAGATTTCGTTTCTGTGTGATCGCTGCCGGTTACCGTGTTGATTTCTGTGTCCGTATAGCTGCTGGCGGCTTGTCCGGTGTATGAGGCGTCCACGCGCGCATCGAAAGACCAGTAGGGCAGATACACACCGGTCAGCGGGCCTGTCGCGTATTCTGCTTTAAACGGAAAAGGAGCCAGATAGCGCTTGCCGATCCATTCCGAAACTTTTTCACTCGCCTGAGCTTCGTCAATTTTAAAAGGGATCATTGCATCGGGATGCAGGCCCGGCGATTCGTCGATGACGGCAGCGGGGCCGGAACAAAAGGCGCAGTCTGTCACTTGGTCGATAGCAGCCGCGACCATTCTGCCTTTGCAGCCCGGGCACATATAAGCTTTGACGGGCACGCCCCAGTCCTGCAGGGCGGGGTCGTTTTCGACGGCGTAAAAATCAAAATCGACATGATCGGCATTTTCTGCGCAGGCGTTTTCAGTATGGCCGCAGTCCGCACAGGCCAGACGGCCGGACACGGGATCGTGCCTCATATCGTGCCCGCAAGACGGGCACTTAAACACCTTATTGTTCTGAATGCTTTTGCTCATCGAAATACCCCCTTCAAATCACTTGATAATTAAGACAGCCATATGGGATGACACCTGATGATTTATATATATAAATACCATAATTCATATCATTTCACAAGGGACACCAAAAGCCATAAGACGACACGGTCATCCAAATCAAGACAAGTCAATTGCAATACTGCGATGGCATTATCTTTGATATGAAAGTTAAATAAAGCATTAATAAAATCTCTAAGCTTGGAAAATAGATTGACTTTTTGAATTTCTGTCGGCGTATCTTATAACAATCATTCGAAAACGAAACAATACTCAGATATTAATCATTGTGAAACAGCCCGATATTATATATAATAATCCAGAAGTCATCATTCGGGAGGTTCAAACATGGCGCCGGGGAGCAAAGAAATCGCCAAAGCGGCAATTCGCCTTGCGTTGTCATCATCGAGAGAAGATGAAAATACGCTCAAAGAACGGTATGCAACAAAGGGAATCAAGGTTGCCGCTGTCGATTTCGGAGGCGAGTACTTGGCGTCGGTGATGAGAATCGTGGAGTGCTGTGTGGTGGCCGCCAAAAGGGAAAAGATCATCGGCGAAACGCATCACGAGGAAGGCGCTGTGGCCGGTGCGGCCAGAGAGGCCATATCACAAATCACATCCAAAGCCATCGGCCTTAATGTCGGCGGCAAAATCGGCATTGCGCGCTGTGACGAACACCTTGCGGTAGGCATCTTCTTCGGAATCGGCCTGCTGCATTTAAACGAAGTGGCCATTGGGCTGGGGCACAGAGTGATATGATCAATATCGCCATCGACGGGCCTTCGGGCGCGGGAAAGAGCACACTCGCCAAAGCCATCGCCAAAGCGCTGAATATCCATTATCTCGATACGGGCGCCATGTACAGGGGCGTTGCGTATGCCGCGCTGCAGGCCGGTGTGGATATTGCGGATGCGCAGCAGGTCGAGACGTTTTTGAACACGCTTCATATACAAACCGTCTACGAGGGCGAAGAGCAGCGGGTGCTCGTGAACGGCGAGAATGTGATGCCGTATATCCGCACACCCGAGGTTTCGAAAGGGGCTTCGGATATTTCCGCCCATCCGTGCGTGCGCTTAACGCTGGTCGCCATGCAGCGCGACGTGGCAAAGCACTACGACGTGGTGCTGGATGGCCGCGATATCGGCACGTTCGTGCTGCCGGATACGAAGAATAAGTTCTTTGTGACGGCGGATGTGCAGGAGCGTGCGCGCCGCCGGTATGAGGAGATGCAGCGGAGCGGAATGCCCGGCGATTTTGAAAAGGTGCTCAGCGATATGCGCCAGCGTGATTTTAACGATTCTTCAAGAAGTCTGGCACCGCTTAAAAAAGCGGACGATGCCATACTCATAGATACCACATCAATGGATATCGACGCGGTTCTAAAACTGGTGCTGTCGAAACTCAGACAGGAGTAGGCTATGCTTTATCAAATACTCAAATATATCGGAAAGCCTATTGTTTATTTACTGTTTTTTCCGAAAATAATAGGTAAAAGAAACAGCAGAATTAAGGGCAGAGCCGTGGTCATCTCCAACCATATCAGCAACTGGGATCCGCTTTTGATCGCCGTTATTTTCAAACGGCAGATATTCTGGATGGGCAAGGCGGAGCTTTTTAAAAGCAAGCTCGCAAAGCTTTTCTTTAAAATGGTGAAAGCGTTTCCCGTCCGGCGCGGCGAGGGAGATCTCGCGGCGATACGCCACGCGTTTCGCGTTTTGAGAGACGGCAAGCTGTTTGGTATTTTTCCTGAGGGAACGCGCATCAAGGGCGACGAGGTTTCCAGGTTTGAGCCCGGCACGTCGATGATCGCGCTGAAAAACGACGCGCCTGTGATTCCGATATACATTAAAGGAAAGTATAAGCCTTTCAGGAGAATGAAGGTCATCGTCGGGGAGCCGGTGCGCTTGGCCGATTATGTGGGCCCCAAAACAGACACGGCGTCTGTGGAAGCCGCCACGCGCTTTTTGGAAAGCAAGATTAAAGATTTGAAAAATACGAAGTTTTAGGTGGCGCTGTGGTCATACTCGCGAAAAACGCCGGATTCTGCTTCGGCGTAAAAAGGGCCGTGGAAGCCGCTGAAAAAAATTACGGTAACCGTATCGTGACGCTCGGGCCGTTGATTCACAACAAGGACGTGGTGCAGTCGCTTGAAGATAAGGGCGTGCGCTGCGTCGAAAGTATAGACGACGTCAAGCTGGGCGAAACCGTGGTCATCCGTTCGCACGGCGCTACGCCGGAGGTTTACGACGAACTGAAAAGCAAAGGCATCGGTTACATTGATGCCACATGTCCTTTTGTGAAACGCATACACGAGCATGTGATCAAAGCGAGGGAAGAGGGCCAGTCTGTCGTGATCGTCGGCGAAGCGGGGCACCCCGAGGTAGACGGGATACTCGGTTGGGCAGGCGCAAATGCTTATGTGGTTTACACGCAAGAGGATTTGGCGGCGCTGCCCGAAATAGAAAGCTGCGTCGTGGTAGCGCAGACGACGATTACGCAGGACAAGTGGCGGCAGATACTGTCCGCGCTAGAGAAGAAAATCCCCGTCATCACGCCGTTTATGAGCATCTGCTCCGCAACGCAGCAGCGTCAGGACGAGGCCAAACAGATTGCGCAGCGCTCGGATGTGATGATCGTTGTGGGCGGCAGGCAAAGCTCCAACACCAGGAAACTTTTTGAGCTGTGCAAAACGTACTGTAAAAATGTTTATCATATTGAGCATAAAAGTGAACTATCACTTGAAAAAATGCGTTTTGGTGATATAATAGGCATTGTCGCCGGTGCATCAACACCGGATACGATGATTAGGGAGGTTTTTGACTACATGATTGAAAATGAGAAAGTGCTGCCGGTCGCCGAGGGTGAACAGGTCACCACTGAAGAGACCGCAGCCAACGACATGGTAGACGCAGAAAGTGACACCGGGTCTACCGCGGACGAAGCAGCCCCATCCCAGGAAGCAACAGAAACAAAGGCAACACAGGCTCCGGCAACAGAAAAGGATGAGTTTCTCGAAGGTTTGGAGAAGGTTGTTCGTCTGAAGAAGGGTCAAATCATAACAGGCAACATCGTACAGGTCACGGATGATGATGTTTGTGTCAATATAGGTTATAAATCAGACGGCATTATATTGCGTAATGAGTTATCCCTTGACGATATCAATCCCAAAGATGCATTCCATATCGGCGACGAGATTGAAGCGGAAGTCATCAGCTTAAACGACGGCGAAGGCAATGTGCTGCTTTCCAGAAAGCGTATTGAAAAGAAGCTGAACTGGCAGAAGATACAGGAAAATGTCGGCACGGACAAATTGTACAAGTGTGTCGTCAAAAAAGCCGTTAAAGGCGGCGTCACCACCAAGATCGAAGGCTACAGCGCGTTCATTCCCGCTTCGCATCTTTCGCTCAAATATGTGGAAGATTTGAAGCAGTTCGAAGGCAAAGAGCTTGAAGTTACACTGATTGATGCCGACAAAAAGCAGGAGCGCCTTGTGGCGTCCTACAAGGGCGTGCTGCTCAAAGAGAAAAAGGAAAACGAAAAGAAACTGTGGGAAGGCTTCACAAAGGGTCAGCATGTCACGGGCGTTGTGAAGAGACTCACGGATTTCGGAGCGTTTGTGGATATCGGCGGCGTGGACGGCCTGCTGCACATTTCCGATCTGGCGTGGAACCGCGTTAAACAGCCGTCGGATGTTGTGTCCGAAGGACAGGAGCTTGAGCTTGTGGTGCTCAACGTGGATGCCGCGAAAAAGAAGATTGCTCTCGGTTATAAGCAGCTGATGCCAAAGCCGTGGGATCTTGTCACCGAGAAATACGCCATCGGCGATGTGGTGAGCGGCAAAGTGGTGCGCATTGTGCCGTTCGGCGCATTCATACAGCTCGAATCCGGCATTGACGGACTTGTGCACATTTCACAGATTTCCGCACACCGTCTGGAAAAAGTGGAAGATGCGCTTCGCGTCGGCGACGAGGTGGAGGCGAAGGTGCTCGAAGTCAACCCGGATAAGCGCAAGATCAGCCTTTCGATAAAGGCCTTGCTGCCGGTGGCTGAGAAACCCGTTGAAAAGCAGGAAACTGTGGAGAGAGAAGACGATTTCCACTACGAAATCCCGCCTGTACAGGAGTCAACGGTGTCTCTCGCGGATTTTTTTCCAAAAAAAGATGAATAAGACTTGAATATTTGTGACTAATCTGGTAATAATGATTAATGACCTCACAAAATATATTAAGACCCCCTTTACATTGGTCGTGATGCAAATCGCGACTCTTTTTTTGCCTTTTTGTCTAAAGACAGCTTTATTTCTGCGATGCCGCCTTCTCTGCGGATTCCGCACCCTGCAATGTTGCAGAAATATCCGGAAAACGCGGTCATTCTTTAATATATGAAAGGCTTGCTCAGGAAAGACGACCGGATTGCTGTTTCGGCAGTCGCGTGATAAGCGTGAGAGTGACAGACGCAGCCGGTCGTATGTTCACTTATGGATGGTACAATCCTCAAGTTTAACTGTGGTATGATATTATAGGATTCATCCATCATTTCTCATTTCATCAATGTTTACTCAAAAGTCACTTTTGCTGTGCCCGAAATGGTGATATACTAGAGCAAAACAAAAAGATGATGGAGAACGGATGAAAAAAACACTGATGGCCGTTGACGGCAACAGCCTGATGCACCGTGCCTTCTATGCGCTTCAGACAGTGATGACAAGCTCAACCGGCGAATACACGAACGCTGTTTACGGCTTTTTTTCCATGCTGATCAACGCGCTGGCCACGCTGTCGCCCGATTACCTTGCCATTGCGTTTGATATGAAGGGCAAAACGTTCCGGCATGAGTCGTTCGCCGAATACAAAGGTACGCGCAAGGAAACGCCCGAAGAACTGATTCCGCAGTTTGGCACGCTCAAACGGGCGCTCCAGGAAATCGGCATAGCCGTGCTGGAGAAAGAAGGCTTTGAGGCCGACGATATACTCGGCGTGCTCTCACGGCTGGCGGACGAGAACGGTATGGCATCCGTGCTGCTGACCGGCGATAAGGATGCGCTGCAGCTTGTGTCTGATTCGTGCCGTGTGATGCTCACCAGAAAAGGCGTCAGCGAGCTCGAAGTATACAATAAAGAAAAATTATACGAGGTTTATCAACTGACTCCCGCGCAGATCATCGATCTCAAGGGATTCATGGGCGACAAATCCGACAATATTCCGGGCGTGCCTGGCGTGGGCGAAAAAACGGCATTGAATTTGCTCTATGAATACCGTGATATGGACGGCGTTTACGCGCATATCAATGATGTGAAGGGCAAGCTCAAGGATAAGCTCGCCGAGAACAAAGAGCTTGCCGAGCTGAGCCGCAAGCTCGCCACGATCGATGTGTTCGCGCCGGTTGATGTCGATATGGCGCTGCTCGCTTTTTCCGGCCTGACGGAGGACAATGCGGGGGCTGCCTTCAAACGGCTCTCTTTCAATTCGCTGATCAAGCGTATCGGCGGTTCGGTGGCAAAGCCCGAAGCGGCAGAGAAGACCGAGTGCGTCGCCATTGACAACCCGGAAGCGCTCAAAGCCGTGGTGGAGGAAGCGTGGCGACACGATTTTCTGGCCGTCGATTTTGGTGATAATATATCCGTCGCGTTTTCCAAAGACAAACAGTACGATATCGTATCGGAGCATTCACTGCTCAATCTTGATTTTTCTCGCGAGACGGTGCTGCATGCGCTGCAGCCTCTGCTGGAAGACAAAGGCATCAAAAAGCTGCTTTATGACGCCAAAAGTGTGATTCCCATGCTCGCGGATTACGGCGTGGCTGTGAAGGATGAGCTGTTTGATGTGAAGCTTGCCGAATACGCGATCGACCCGGCTTCGGCGGGGCTCTCTTTGATCAAGCTGGCGGAGAAATACAGCTTGGGCGGAACTGCCGCCGCAATTTACGGCATGCACGGCGTACAAACCGCCAGAATGAAGGAAGACGGCGTCTGGCCCGTGTATCACGATCTGGAGCTGCCGCTGATGCGCGTGCTGCTCGATATGGAGCAGACGGGCTTCAAAATTGACTTAAGCGAGCTCGCCGTTTACGACGACAAACTGACCGCCGAGATCGACACGCTGACTGCGGCGATATACGATATCTGCGGCTTTTCGGATTTTAATATCAATTCAACAAAACAGCTTGGGCAGGTGCTGTTTGAAAGGCTCGGCCTGCCGTCCGGCAAAAAGAGCAAAACAGGGTACTCCACGGATATTGAGGTGCTCGAAAAGCTTTCGGGCAAGCACCCCGTGATCGATAAGATCATTGAATACAGGCGGCTCACGAAGCTCAAAAGCACCTACCTTGACGGCCTTAAGAAAATTGCCGACAGCGACGGGTTTGTGCACACGACGTTTGTGCAGATATCCACGGTGACAGGCCGTATCTCAAGCAAGGAACCGAATCTGCAGAACATTCCGATACGCACGCAGCAAGGCCGCGAGATACGTCGGCTGTTCCTGCCGTCCACGGATGAGCGCTGCCTCGTATCGGCGGACTATTCCCAGATCGAGCTGCGGATTCTCGCGGCGATATCGGGCGATGAGGTGATGAAAGACGCGTTTGCCTCGGGTATCGATATCCACACGCGCACCGCTTCGGAGGTGTTCGACGTACCGGTCGAGGCTGTTTCGGATGAGATGAGGCGCAGCGCCAAAGCCGTCAACTTCGGCATTGTTTACGGCATCAGCGATTTCGGGCTCGCGCGCAATTTGAACATACCCGTCAAAAAGGCCGCGGGATATATCGAGCGGTATTTTGCGCGGTTTTCGGCCGTGCGCGCCTATATGGACGGCATCATCGCCAAAGCCAAGGCGGACGGATATGTCACCACGATGCTCGGGCGGCGGCGCTATCTGCCGGAGCTGCGTTCCAGCAATTACAATGTGCGCTCGTTCGGAGAGAGGGCGGCGCTCAATACGCCGATTCAGGGCACGGCGGCCGATATCATCAAGCTCGCGATGATCGACGTATGGAGCAAGCTCAGAGAAGGCGGGTACGCGTCAAAGCTCATCTTACAGGTACACGACGAACTCGTGATTGATACGGCGGCGGATGAAGTGAATGCGGTGAAAGCGCTGCTGGAAGAATGCATGGAAAACGCTTACCCGATGGACGTGCCGCTCAAAGCGCAGGTCAGCGCGGGAAAAAACTGGCTGGACGCAAAATGAAGATCGGTATCACGGGCGGCATCGGCTCGGGAAAATCCGAGGTGACGAAGTATCTTCGCAGCCTCGGTGAATATGTGATATGCGCGGATGAGGTATCAAAGCAGCTCGTGATGCCGGGCGAAGAGGGCGCGGACGCGCTGCGACGCGTTTTCGGCGAGGGTTTCTTTATGGAAGACGGGTCGCTGAACAGAAAAAAGCTTGCGGATGATGTTTTCAGCGACGAAAAGCGGCTCAAAATGCTCAACGATACGCTGCATCCGCTGATACTGGGGCGCATAGAAAAACTCGCGCAGCAGGGGCGAGGCCGCGTGTTTGTTGATGCGGCATTGCTCATTCAAACAGGCATGCACAATACGGTGGACATGATATGGTTGGTGGTGGCCGGTTTAAATACGCGCATTGAGCGCGTGGTCAGGAGGGATGGTTTGTCGGCGGCTGAGGTGGAGCGCAGGATCAAAAGCCAGATCAGCGATGAAGAGATGGCGGAATTTGCCGACGAGATCATTCTCAACGACGGCAGCTTGTCTGCGCTGAAAAAACGCGTGGATAAACTGCTCAAACAACTTGAAACTGTGAGGTAACAAATGACCGGTCAAAGAAGAAGAAAAGAAGAGTATACGAACCGCAGCAGAACATGGACGATTATCTGTGTCGTGCTGGTCTGCGCCATTGCGCTGCTGCTGCGCGGTGTGATCGTTTATCAAATCTATCCGCTCAAGTTTGTCGATGAAATCAAGCAGTACAGCGCCGAATACGCGCAGGACCCTTATTTTGTGAGCGCGATCATCTGCACGGAAAGCGGCTTTGATGAAACGGCGGTATCCAGCCGCGGCGCAATGGGGCTTATGCAGATCATGCCGGATACGGGCGCGTGGGCGGCCGAAAAAATAGGCATTGCGGATTTTTCACAGGAGATGCTGAACAGGCCGGAGGTGAACATTCGCATCGGCTGCTGGTATTTAAGTTATCTTAATGACATGTTTGCGGGCGATATGGATAAGGTGATGGCCGCTTACAACGCCGGCCCGAACAACGTGCTCGAGTGGGCGGGCGACGGACAGCTCACGGATATTCCTTTTCCCGAAACCGAGAATTATCTCAAAAAGGTCACGAGAAATCTCGAGATTTACAAGGGCTTATATGATGAATTCTAAGAAAATATTTGTTGTCGCAGCTATGCTGCTGTCGCTGGTTTTCAGCGCGTGCGGACAGAATGCCGACACCGAGACGCCACAGGAGACGATACCGCAGTATACGCTGCCGCCCGTGATCAAGGAAGCGGTGCCTGCGGTGGGAGGCGAGATTGTTTTTCCTGCGCCGCAGCAGCATCCTGCGGCTCTTAATCCGCTTAAAACCAAGAATGTCGAGCTTTACAACATGCTTTCTCTCATTTACGAGCAGCCGATACGTATCGGCGCGGACGGGAGGGCCTACCCCGAGCTTGCGGAAACGTGGGAAGTGGACGGCACGGGCACGGTGTGGACATTTCACTTGAGAAAAGGCGTGAAATGGCAGGGCGACAACGGCGAAATGACGGCTGACGACGTGATATACACGATTGACCAGCTAAGGACGTATACGGACGCGGATTCCAACTACGTGCACAACATCGGGTTAATCACAGGGAGCACGAAGGTGGACGATTATACGGTGCAGATCACCCAAGCCGCACCCGGCTATGCCGCCGTTTATTTTATGTCTTTCCCGGTTATCAGCAAGGCGTATTGCGCATCGAATAATATCGACACGGGCAAGCCGATCGGGACGGGGCCGTATCAGGTGACGGAGATCGACATGGAGGATCACGTCTCTTTTGAGGTGAATCCGTCATGGTGGAAGCAGGCGCCTTACATTCAAAAGCTGACGGCAGTCTGCATACCGGACCATGACGCGGAAATGTCGCAGTTCGAGCAGAATATGCTTGACATTGTGACCACCTCGTCGCTGACCGTGGATACATATCAGAAATTCGAAGAAATCGAATATTATGATTACATGACGCATTATTACGACAGCCTTGTGCCCAATACGACCGGACTGCTCGGCGATGTCAACATACGCCAGGCGATTGCCTACGCGCTTGACAAGCGCAGTGTGGTTGCCAAGGCGCTGCTCGGGCATGCGGTGGCGGTGGATTACCCGGTTTTGCCAAAATCATATCTGTCGGGCGGTTCGTCGAACCTGTATGAGTACAACCAGCAAAAAGCCAGAGAGCTGCTGGAGCTTTCAGGCTGGACGAACAAGGACGAAGACCCCGTGCTGGACAAGGTGGAGGGAGACGTCGTCAGCAAGCTCAGCATCAGGCTGTTGATCCCCATTGACAATGAAGATACCTACCGCATCGACGTGGCTCAGAACGTACAGGCACAGCTTGCCGAATGCGGCATCGCGGTGGAAATCGATCAGCAGGAGCCCGAAGCCTACAAATCGAGTCTGGAGAACGGGAATTTTGATTTGGCACTCTGTACGTTCTATATGGACGAGAATCCCGATATTTCATTTCTCGTCGGCACAGGCGGCAGCCATAATTACGGCAAGTTTTCGGACCCGTTGCTGGACGGTCTGCTGGCAAACTGCAACGCGGCATTGAAAGAAGACGCAATTAAAGAGGCGTATGCGACCATGGAGGATGAGTTTCTCACGCAGATGCCGCAGATTGCGCTCTACTACCGGACAAACGCGCTGCTTTATGACGCGTCTTTGAACATTTCGGATACTGTTTGCGAGAGGAATCTGTTTACGACAGTCCCGCAGTGGTATACATTCCTTGAGGAACCGGAGGCATAAGTGGAAACACGAATATCCAGCACACAAAATGAATTTGTAAAGATGGCAAAATCCCTTAAAACCAAGAAGGGGCGCAGCAACCACGGCGCTTTTCTGGTGGAGGGGGAGAAATGCGTGCGTGAGCTGGTCGCGCATATGCCCGACATATTGAGCAGCCTGATCGTCAGCAGCGCGCGGCACAAGGATCTGGAGCAGCGTGCGGCCAATATGGGACGGCGCGTTTATACCGTGGAGCCGCATGTGATGGAAGCCATCAGTGACTGCAAAACACCGCAGGATATCGCGGCGGTCGCATTAAAACCGCTGCATGCCGATGTGAGCGGCGGTTTCATTGTGGCGCTGGACGGCGTGCAGGATCCGCAGAATGTGGGAACGATCATACGGACGGCGGACGCAGCCGGGTGCGCCTGCGTGGTATTGAGCGAGGAAAGTGCGGACTGCTTTTCACCCAAAGCTGTGCGTGCTTCGATGGGCAGCCTGTTCCACATTCCCGTGCTTTATGAAGACCTTGTGATGTACACCTCAAAGCTGCTGACGCGCGGCTACAGAGTCGCCTGCGCGGATGTGGACGGCACCGAGGAATTCGCTCTCGATGCGGACCGGACCTGCCTCGTCATCGGGAACGAAGCGCGCGGCATGTCGGACGATATGCTCGAGATCTGCACCGACCGCATCCGCATACCGATGTATGGGCAGGCTGAAAGCCTGAACGCGGCGGTCGCGGCGGGCATATTAATATACAAAATACGTTCGTAAAGCGCAGGGGACCCATTAAAGTTTGTTGACAAACCGGTCTTGAAAAGTTTGGCATAGCTATGCTATAATGCGAGCATTAAATGCATTGATGCCTGATAAGACCCGTGCACACCGCAGGAACTAAGAGACGGACGCCTCGGCTGAAAGCGCCCGCCTGCACGCATGGAGGATATTCACAGGCTGAGCAGCCCTTGTATAAAGGGCCGGGCCGCTTCGTTAAAGGCGCAGAAGGCTTTGCTGCAGGCAAGGCGAATTTGGGTGGTACCGCGGACTTTCGCCCCAAGGCGATAGTCTTTTTATATTTAAAGGCAAAGCCGTCACCTTGGGGGAAGGCAGTGCGCAGCACCGGATGAGGGTTATTCAATGGTTTATGATAACACCTCGTCAGCCGCCTGTCGGAGACACGGGCTGCTGACAAAGTACAAAGTGTCATTTTGAGTGAGCGTAAGCGATCGAAAAATCCCATGTTAAAACGCGTTGAGCCGTGGGATGCTTACGTCGCTACGCTCATCAGCATGACAGAACGGGGTTTTTCATCAAGCTAAGGCGCCTGTCGGCGACAGCTTCCCCTCTGAGGGGAAGCCTTATCAGCGGCAGACCAGCATTAATACGTTGATGTGTATCAGGCATGATGACCTCGGCCCGCCCGGGAAGCTGCGGCGGGATAAAACAAAAAGTACACCGTCTCCTTTGAGGCGGTTTGAAGGAGATATCATGGAGAACGAACTCAAAGCGTTGCAGGAAAGTGCGCTCGAACAGATCAAAAGCTGTGCCACAGCGGCAGATATCGAAGCCGTCCGCGTCCGGCTGCTCGGCAAAAAGGGCGAGCTGACCGCATCGCTGCGCAGCATGAAAGACCTGCCGGAAGACCAGCGCCCGCTGTTTGGCAAGCATGTCAACGAGGTCAGAGACGTGCTGACACAGGCGATTGACGACAAGGCGAGCGAGCTTAAAAGAGTGGAAAAAGAAGAGCGCCTGCAGGCGGAAGGTGTCGATATCACGCTGCCGGGCAAAAAGCGCAGCATCGGCGGCTTGCACCCGCTGACGCGCATTTATTATGAGCTGCGCGATATATTTGTGAGCATGGGCTTCTCCGTGATGGACGGCCCCGAGGTGGAGTACGACAAATACAGCTTCGAGATGCTCAACATCCCCAAGGAGCACCCCGCGCGCGATATGCAGGATACATTCTATGTGACGGAGGATATCGTGCTGCGCCCGCATACATCGCCGGTGCAGATAAGAACGATGCTGAGCCAAAAACCGCCGATCCGCATGATATGCCCCGGGCGCGTGTACCGCAGCGACGACGTGGATGCGACGCATTCACCCGTGTTCAACCAGATTGAAGGGCTTGTGGTGGGGCACGACATCAGCCTCTCGCATCTCAAATGGACGCTGGATACGGTCTTGAAGGAGTTCTACGGCGAAGACACGAAAACGAAATTCCGGCCGGGGCACTTCCCGTTTACGGAACCGAGTGCCGAGGTGGACGCGACGTGCGCCAAGTGCCACGGACAGGGCTGCGGCGTGTGCAAGGGCACCGGCATGATCGAGGTGCTGGGTTGCGGCATGGTGCACCCGACGGTGCTCAGAAACTGCGGTATCGATCCTGAGGTGTATTCGGGGTTCGCGTTCGGCATGGGACTGGACAGACTCGCAACGATCAAATATGGCATAACGGATATCCGCCTGCTCTTCGAGAACGACATCCGTTTTCTGTCCCAGTTCAAATAGGAGGAATGAATTATGATAGCACCATACAAATGGCTGTGTGATTATGTGGATATGGATATTTCGCCTGAGGCTCTCGCGCAAAAGCTCATCATGACGGGCAGCGCCGTAGACGGCTGCAAGGAGCTCGGCGCGGGTCTCAATAACGTGATTATCGGGCGCATCGAAACGATAAAGAAGCATCCCGACGCGGATAAGCTGCACGTGTGCGAGGTCAGCGTGGGCACCGAAACGCTGCAGATTGTCTGCGGCGCAAGCAATATATTCGAAGGCGCGCTGGTGCCTGTCGCGATGATCGGCGCGAGCCTGCCGAACGGCATCACGATTGCCAAAAGCAAGCTGCGCGGCGTGTTCTCCTTCGGCATGCTCTGCTCCGGGCAGGAGCTCGGCCTGGGCGCCGGGGACTATCCGGGTGCGGATGTGGACGGCATCATGATCATTAAGGATGATGCGGCGCTCGGTACGCCGCTGCGCGAGCTGCTGGGCCTCAACGATACGATACTCGAAATTGAAGTGGGCGCCAACCGACCCGACTGCCTGTCGATCATCGGAGTGGCGCGCGAATGTGCCGTTTCGCTCGGCAAGAGCATGACGCTGCCCGATCTGAGCTATACGGAAGCGGGCGGCCATATCGGCGATTATGTCAAAGTTGAGGTGAGGGACAGCGACCTTTGCCTGCGGTATATCGCGCGGGCCGTGAAAAACGTGAAAATCGGGCCGTCGCCGAAATGGCTCAAAGACCGCTTGAATACGGCGGGCGTCAGATCGATCAACAACATCGTGGACATCACGAATTTCGTGATGCTCGAAACGGGCCAGCCGATGCACGCGTTTGATTATCAGGATATTCGCGGCGGGCAGATCGTCGTTCGGCGCGCTGAGAACGGTGAAAAAATCATGACCCTCGACGGCAAGGAGCGCGCGCTCTCCGGCGACATGCTGATGATCTGCGACGCGCAGGGGCCGATCGGCATTGCGGGCGTGATGGGCGGCGAAAATTCCGAAATCAAGGACGACACGGCAACGGTCATATTCGAGTCCGCGAAGTTCATGCACAGCAACGTGCGCCGCACGGCACGGTCGCTTGGTCTTCAGACGGAATCGGCGATGCGCTTTTCCAAGGGCATCGATCCCGTGGGCTGCAAAACGGCGATGGACAGAGCGCTGCACCTCGTGCAGCAGCTCGCGTGCGGCGAAATCGTTTCGGGCGAGGTCGATATCCTCTCCGTGGATCTGTCGCCAAGACAGGTTGCCGTCAATGCGGATAACATCAATACGAAGCTCGGCACGGACATCGCGCCGCAGACGATGGCGGCGCTTATCAGCCGCGCGTTTATCCCGGCAAAGCTGAACGGACAGACACTGATATGTGATATCCCAAGCTTTCGCGCAGATGTGTCTCTGGGTGAGGACATCGCCGAGGAAGTGGCGCGTATATACGGTTACGACAACATTCCGCTCAAAGAAATGGTGGGCGAGGTCACGCGGGGCATCTATTCCGAGGATGAGAAGACGATTGACAAGGCGCGCGTGGTGCTGCGCAGCCTCGGCTGCTATGAATGCGTGACATATTCATTCGGGTCTCTTGCCGATATTGAAAAGCTCGGCGTGAAGGAACTGCGCAATGCTGTGAAAATATTAAATCCGCTCGGCGACGATCAGGCATATATGCGTACGTCGCCGCTGCCCGATATGCTCAAGGTGGTCGCGAACAACATCAACAAAAAAGTGCCGGATATCCGGCTCTTCGAATCGGGCCGCATCTATCTGCCGTCTTCCGACGAAAAGGAACTGCCCGAAGAACGCAAGTATATCTGCATTGCGCTCAGCGGTGATGAGGATTTCTTCTCGCTCAAGGGTGTGCTCGAAAACCTGTTCGACGCGTTCGGCATTAAGAGCCTGCGCTATATGAGCGACGCGGCCGACTATTATCATCCGGGCAGGAAGGCCTGCGTTTATGCGGGCGGCAGCAAGCTCGGCGAGTTCGGCGAGGTTTATCCCGATGTGGCTGCGGCTTTCGGCATCAGCAAACGCGTGTATGTCGTGGAGATTGGCCTCAAGGCGCTTTGTGAAGCCGCCGACGATGCGGTGAAATACGAGCCGCTGCCCAAATATCCGGCGGTGGAAAGAGACATCGCGCTGATTGTGAATGCCGATGTGACATCGGGCAGCCTGCTGGAATGCATCCGCAAAAATGCGGGCGAGTATTTTGAAAGCGCGTCGCTGTTCGATATCTATACGGGAGAAAAGCTCGGCACCGGCAAGAAGAGCCTTGCGTACAACATCGTCTTCCGCGCGAAGGACCGCACGCTGATGGATGAAGAGGTCAATGCCGCAAGAGATGCCGTTGTGGCCGCTGCCGCGCGTGAGCTGGGCGCGAAACTGCGCGATTGAGGGCCGCTTAATATGTAATTAACACTACATTTTGTACCATGTGTTATTGAAATATTCATTATCTTGGTATATAATGACGCCATAATAGATGTTGGGGTGTTGGGTGTTATGGATAAAACACGGACGATGGTTAAAATTTGCGGCAAAGAATATGTGATGGCCGGGTTTGAGAGCGAGGAGTATATCCACCGCGTCGCTATTTATGTGGACCGGAAAATGTCGGAGCTTAAGAATCAGTATATCAATCTGAACCCCAATACGCTCTCGGTGCTGACGGCTATCAACGTCGCGGACGACCTTTTGAAGCTGCAGGAGCAGTTTGACGCGCTCAGCAAGGACT
The DNA here is from genome assembly GCA_023408075.1 of Bacillota bacterium. Taxonomy (GTDB): domain Bacteria; phylum Bacillota; class Clostridia; order Christensenellales; family SZUA-584; genus SZUA-584. The sequence continues at coordinate 41,512 of JAEYKW010000014.1, forward strand.
ATGCCGAGATGAGCGAGGAGTTAAAGCGGCTCAAGATCGGTGCGACGATCGATAAGGATCACCGGTCCAATGTGTCGGCGATCAAAAAGGATAAGAGCCAGTTGTTCGACGGGTACAAATAACTTTTGAGCAAGACGGATAAGCGTACCTGTTTGGTGCGCTTATTTTTTAGCCGGAAGACGATGTTTACAGTTTCGACACATTGTGCCGTTGAAATGGATAATCGCTCGGGATATACTGGATACACATCTTAGTATTGGAGAGGTAGAATGGGAAACTTTCTTAGCAACACGCCTATGAGCCTGCTGGTGTCGGGGCATTTTGAAGCCTTTGCGCTTCAAGTGCTGTATATGCTTCCGGCTTTGGTTATCGCGCTTTCGTTTCATGAAGCGGCACACGCTTGGATGGCAAATAAAATGGGTGATCCGACGGCGAAAAATTTAGGCCGGGTCACGCTTGACCCGACAAAGCATATCGACCTGTTCGGGTTCATTTGTTTTATTTTGATCGGCTTTGGATGGGGTAAACCGTGCCCGACGAACCCGCGCAACTATTACAACTATAAAAAAGCAAATATTCTCGTGGCGCTTTCGGGTGTTACAGTTAATTTGATATTGTCATTCATTTTCTATGTGATTTTCTTTGTTCTCAACATAGCCGGTGTTAATATAGATATTCTCAACACGGTTATCTTTTACATCATCCTCATGAATATCGTGCTTTGTTTTTTCAATCTCATACCCATTCCGCCGCTGGACGGGCATCATTTAATCAGCGGCTTCATAGCCAGAAGAAGCCCACGGTTATTTATGTATTATAAGCAGTACGGATATTTCGTATTGCTTGCGCTGCTGTTCTTTACGGATGTGATTCAGATTGCGCTGAATTTTCTGACAGGCAGTGTATTGGCATTTTATAATTTGATTTTCGGACTGTTTGTATGATGCAGGCCGAATACAAAGTCCAAATTGAACATTTTGAAGGCCCGCTCGATCTGCTGCTGCATCTCATCGGCCGCGCACGCATCGACATCGAGCAGATTTTCGTGTCCGAGGTGACGGGGCAGTATCTTGATTACATCGCCGATATGCCCTCGCTCTCGATGGACCGCGCCAGCGAATTCATCGAGATGGCCGCGACGCTTGTCTATATCAAATCGCGTATGATACTGCCGTGCGAGCCTGCTGCGGAAGGGGAAGAGGAAGACCCTGAGCGGGAATTGATTGACCGCCTTAAGATTTACAAGGTGTACAAGGATGCCGCTTTGGCGCTAAAGGACCGTGAAGCCGCCGGGCTCGATGTGTATTATAAGCTGCCCGAAGAGGTCTCGTTCGGCGAGGAAAAATGGGAAATCGAGCAGATGACGCTCGACAGCCTCTGCGACGCCTACAGGGAAGTGCTGCATAGACTGCCGGATGCCAACTATGAGCGCATTGAAGAGGTTCAGATACAAAAGGATCTGTTCACCGTAAAAGAACGGACGCGCCATATATTAAAGACGCTCGGGCGCATGGGCAGCGCTTCGTTTTTTTCGCTGTTTGCCCAGAGCCGCACTCGCCTTGAAGTGGCGGTAACGTTTTTGGCGCTGCTTGAGCTTCTTCATAAAAATCTCGTATCGATCAGCCAGGAAGCGTGTTATCAGGATATCATCATCACAAGGAAAGAAGAGGTTGCGGTTTGAGCGAACAGGAAATCATCAGCACCATAGAGAGCATACTCTTTGTGTCGGGGGATGCCGTGGATATCGCAGAGCTCGCAGCAGCTCTTGAAATTGAGCCCGATACGCTCAAAGCCGCTGTCGATGCGGAGATTAAACGCAGGCAGCAGCAAAATTCCGGCATACTGATTACGCGCGTGGATGACAAGCTGCAGCTTTGCTCGAACATGGCTTACGCACCTTATATTGAAAACGTTCTTCAGCCCGTGAAGAAATCGCGCCTGTCCCAATCCATGGTGGAAACGCTTGCGATCATCGCATATAAACAGCCCATCACGCGCTATGAGATCGAGCAGATTCGCGGCGTCAAAAGCAACTATTCCGTCGCGACGCTGATTGAAAAAGGCCTGATACTGCGGGCGGGCAAAAAAAAGACGCTCGGAAATCCCGTGCTGTATACCACAAGCGATGAGTTTTTGCGGCATTTCCAGCTGCGTTCGCTGGATGATCTGCCGCCGATCAATGAAGCCGAGTCCTGAATTTAATTCATTATTTAGATAATAATAACAACGTCGGTTCTTAATAAGGAGGCGTTGTTTTTATTATTGCCATATTAGCAGCCATAATCATTTTGATTGTTTTATTGGCGGTAAAAGTTCATGCCAAAGTGAGTTTTCATCACAACCGCATCAAAGCGGTGGTGACATGGCTTGCTGTTCCTTTGTTTAAAAGAGAGTTCGTGATCCGGCGGGACGAGGAAAAATTGTTCACGCTTCATGCGACTCAGAAAAAAGGCGAAGAGCTCACGTTTTCACTCGAAGATTTGATCCGTTTGTCGGCGCCGAAAAAGAAGAAAAAAGGCAACCTGAAAGAAGCTCTCAACTATCTTCATTCCAAGGCTTCGTACGATCTTAAAATTAAATTCGTCATCGGCGCCGAGGACGCGATGCTGACCGCACTGGCGTGCGGCTTGCTGCAAATGGTAATCGGCACGCTTTTCGCAATGCGCAAAAATAAAAGAATCGCATTAAAAGCGCCCGTCGTTCCGGAGTTTTCAAAACGGGCGCTTTGCTTTGACGGCGACTGCATAATCAAGGCATCTCCTGTTCATATTATGATTGGGTATATGATCTATAAAAAAACAATAAGGCGGTAAGTGTTATGCATCCAATTGAAAATATTATGCAGACGGCGATGAGCGAAATTAAGGAGATGGTCGATGTCAATACGGTGGTCGGCGATCCGGTGATTTCTACCGACGGCTCCACAATTATTCCGATATCCAAAGTCTCCTTCGGGTTTGTTTCCGGCGGCGGCGAATACGGCGAGGCCAAGGACAGCACGTCGGATGAATCAAAATATCCGTTCTCGGGGGGCGCAGGCTCGGGCGTTTGCATCACGCCGGTCGGATTTCTTGTGGTCAGCGAGGGCGATGTGAAGCTGCTGCCGGTTTCGGGCAGAACATTGATGGATCAGGTGATGGAAACGGTGCCGCGCGTCATGACGGAAATCAAGGATGCGTTTCGCCGGTGCCGCAATGAAGAAGAGGCGGAATAATTCATTGAAGCGTAATATTGCAAGAATCGCAGCGGTTTTACTTCTCTTTTCCGCCGTCTTTGCTTATAATACTCATAACGCGAGAGCGGAAGGTGTGGATGTATCCGCAAACGCCGCCGTTGTGATGGAAGCCAACACCGGGCGCGTGCTCTTTGAGAAAAACGCGCATGATAAAATGCCGATGGCTTCAACCACAAAGGTGATGACGGCGCTTGTCGCGCTGGAGTACGGCAATCCAAGCGATGTCGTGACCGTCAGCCAAAATGCAAGCGGCGTTGAAGGCTCGTCCATTTGGCTCTCAGTCGGAGAAAAGATGCCGCTGTCGGATATGCTTTACGGCCTCATGCTCGCATCGGGCAACGATGCGGCGGTCGCGATTGCCGAGCATGTGGGCGGCAGCGTGGATGCGTTTGTGGACATGATGAACAAAAAGGCTCAGGAAATCGGCGCGTACGACACGCATTTTATGAATCCGAACGGACTGCCCGTGGAAGGGCATTACACAACGGCGTATGACCTTGCTCTGATTTCGGCCTATGCGATGCGCAACCCGTCTTTCTGCGAAATTGTGAAGACTCAGTATAAAACGCTGCCTTGGGAAGGCCACGAGTGGGACAGAGTCGTTAAAAATAAGAATAAGATTCTCTGGAACTATGAAGGCGGCAACGGCATAAAAACGGGCTTTACCAAGGAAGCCGGGCGGTGCTTGGCGGCTGCGGCTCAGCGCGACAATATGCAGCTGGTTTCGGTGGTGCTGAGCGCGCCAAATATGTTTGAAGACTGCATGGCACTGATGGACTACGGATTTGAAAACTATGAGAACAAGGTTATCGTGCAGCAAGGCGAGCTGATTGGCGACGTGGCTGTGGTTGAGGGCATGCAGGACAGCTTCTCCGTCTATACCGACAAGGAAATCTCGTATCCGCTGACGGAAGAGGAATACGGACAGATACAAAAGACCGTTCATCTCGAAGAAAAGGTGGAAGCGCCGGTCAGCAAAGGACAGGTTGTGGGCTCGGTCGATCTCTGGCTCGGAGAACAGAGGCTATGCTCGGTTGATCTTAAGTCAACAAGTCAGATCGGAGAAAACTCGTATCCATACAATCTCAATAAACTGCTCAAATTCTGGACAAAGGCATGGATACTGGATATGTAAAAATAGCAGGAGGGTTTTGGTGAGGCTTAACAAATTCATTGCGTCGTGCGGTGCCTCTTCAAGAAGGGGAGCCGATGCGCTTGTCGAAGCGGGCAGGGTGACGGTGAACGGCATCGCGGTCAGCAGCCACGGCATGGATATCGACGTACAGTCGGATACCGTTTGTGTTGACGGCGCGAAGCTGCAGCCGGAGCAGGAAAAGATATATTTGATGCTCAACAAACCGGCAGGCGTATTATGTACCTGCCATGACGACCGGGGGAGAAAGACCGTACTCGACCTTGTCAAAGATGTGGATGAGAGGCTTTTCCCCGTCGGACGGCTCGATTACAACACGGAAGGGCTGCTGCTCATGACCAATGACGGCGATTTCGCCTTCCGGTGCACGCACCCGAGCCATGAGCAAAACAAGACATATTATGCGAAGGTAACGGGCGTCCTGACAAATGAGACGTTAAGAAGGCTGGAACAGGGCGTAGAGCTTGACGGACGGCTCACCTCACGGGCGAAGATCTCTGTCTTGGAACGCTTTGGCGATACCGTTTCGCTCACAATCACCATCCACGAAGGCAGGAACAGACAGGTAAGAAGGATGTTTGAAGCAGTCGGCTGCCATGTGAATTATCTGAAAAGAACCGCGATCGGCAGGCTGACTCTTGAGAATTTGTCTGCAGGGCAATGGAAACATTTAGCCGAGAAGGATTTTTCTCTTCTCGGTATTATTATGCCTTCAGCCGGGAATGCAAATTTTGTGAAAAAATAAACAAATTCAAAATAAATAAAGGATTATAGGGGATAGATGTAGAAATACGAATACGGGGAAAATTGTTAGTATTTCATAACTGTTTTTTAAAATTAGACAGTTTTAGAGAATTCATATGGAGGTTTTACTACATGAGCGAACAAAATGGGTTTGACTTACTGGCTCAAAAAAGACAGTCCGTATCCCTCGGGGGCGGACAGGAGCAGACGGATGCCCAGCACGCCAAGTCTCGGTTGACGGCCAGAGAGCGCATCGGTAAGCTGCTGGACGATCAGAGCTTTGTTGAGACGTACGCATTTGTTCAGCACTCAAACGCTTTGGAAGGCCTCGGCGAGGTGAGCGCTCCGGGCGAGGGTGTTGTGACGGGCTACGGTACGGTAGGCGGACGCGGGGTCTATGTCTTCTCTCAGGACTATACCGTACTGGGCGGAGCGGTCGGCACCATGCATGCACGCAAAATCTGCAAGCTGCTGGAGCTTGCCGGAAAAACAGGGCTTCCTGTGGTGGCGCTGCTCGATTCTATGGGGGCAAGAATCGGCGAAGGCACAGGCGCGCTGGAGGGCTTTGGCAGCATACTTTCCAAAATGGCTGAATTGTCGGGCGTTGTGCCGGTTATCACAGTCATCTGCGGGCAGTGTGCGGGTACGGCGGCGTTTTTTGCGCCGCTCAGCGATTTCGTATTCATGACAGAAGGAATCGGCGGCATTTATACCTCCGCACCGGCCGCTTTCAACGAAATGGGTAAAGATGCGGATGCAAAGTTTGGCGGTGCTGCCGTTCATGCCGAAAAAACAGGCCTTGCCCATTTTAAATCTGCCAGCGAAAGCGAAACATTCGAAAAAGTGCAGCTGCTGCTGTCTTACCTTCCCGACAACAACCTTGTGGATGGGCCGATGGAAGACTGCACAGACGATTTGAACCGTATGATTCAAAACTATGAGGGCGCTTACGATGCGCGCGAGATGGTCGGCTCCGTGCTCGACAACAGCCGCTTGTTTGAAGTTCAGGCGGCCTATGCACCGACGATGCTGACCGGGTTTGGCCGCATCAACGGACGCACGGTCGGCGTTGTCGCCAACGTTTCGGGAGCCGAGATAGACGCCAAAGGCGCGCAAAAAGCCGCCGGTTTTATAAGCTTCTGCGACGCATTCGGCCTTCCGGTTGTCACATTTACGGATACGCCGGGATTTGTTAAGAATAAAGAACAGGAACAGTGCTGCCTGATTCCGTCGGGCGGACGGCTGATCAGGGCGTATGCCGAAGCCACCGTACCGATGCTGACGGTCATCACGGGCAAAGCCATCGGGGCGGGCTATGTGGCGATGGGCCCCAAGGCCTTGGGAGCGGATATGGTTTTTGCATGGCCGAACGCGCAGATTTCCTGCGTGTCTGCCGAAGCGGCAGCCATCATACTGCAGGAGGCCGCCATAGGCGAGTCGAGAGAGGAAACGGCAGATACATATGCCAAAACATTTGCGTCTCCGTGGGAAGCGGCGAAAATGGGCTATGTCGATGACGTGATTTACCCCTCAGAAACGCGCCAGCGTCTGGCGGGCGCTTTGGAGCTTGCGCTGGGCAAGCGCGACAGCAAGCTGCCCAAGAAGCACGGCACCAGGCTGTAAAAGGAGGGGCTGAATCATGTTTGGATCAAAAAAGAAAAAGGAAAAGGCTGAAACGATTGCCGCAGTTCAGGAAACTGTCGCAGCCGCCCCGGCCGCAAATCCCGCTGATGATCAAGCCTTGATTGCGGTAATTGCAGCCGCCATAGCAGCGGCCCTTGGCACATCGGCAAACGGCATCGTCATAAAATCAATCAAGCGTACCGGCCGCAATGTCCCCGAATGGGGCGCAAGAGGCCGCTTGGAACAAATTTCTAACAGATTCTAACAATTTTGTGGAGGCAATGAATTATGCGTAAATTCAAGATCAACGTTAATGGCACAAGCTACAACGTCGAAGTGGAAGAACTCGGTGGTTTCTCTGCCCCTGCGGCAGTTTCTGCGCCTGTGGCGGCTGCGGCCCCTGTGGCAGCGCCTGCGCCTGTGGCGGCGGCTCCCGCTGCGGCTCCTGCGCCTGCGGCAGCTCCGGCAGCCGGCGGAACACAGGTGAAAGCCCCGATGCCGGGCGCTATTCTTGATGTCAAGGTCAGCGTCGGTGATACGGTTAAAGAAGGCGATGTGCTGATGATTCTCGAAGCCATGAAGATGGAAAATGATATTCTTGCGCCTCAGGGCGGCAAAGTGGTCGCGGTGCAGGTTTCCAAGGGATCAAATGCGAACGCCGGAGACGTGCTGGCCGTCATCGCGTAAATTGATTAAAACAGTGTTTCTCCGAACCGGCACCATATGCGCAATGCCTGTACCTGTTGCTTTTGCGGTGCGGCGCTTTCGGCTCTGACGGAGAAATGGGGTTCTATAGATATTGCTTGCCGCTTTTGCGGGCGGATCGCAGTATCGCGGTGCCGGAGTTTACACGGCAAATAATATGAAGAATTGGAGGTTTCAATAGATGGGAAAAGTGAATATAACAGATACGATATTAAGAGACGCACACCAGTCCCATGCGGCAACGCGCATGAAGACGTCCGATATGCTGCCTGCGGCTCAGATGCTCAACGAAGTGGGCTATTGGTCGCTCGAAACATGGGGTGGCGCGACATTCGATTCCTGCCTGCGTTTTCTCAATGAAGACCCGTGGGAACGGCTGCGCACGCTGAAAAAAGCCATGCCGGACACAAAAATGCAAATGCTGCTTCGCGGCCAGAACATACTCGGCTATCGTCATTATTCGGATGATGTGGTGGATCTGTTCGTGCAGAAGGCGATTGAAAACGGCGTGGATGTGATCAGAATATTTGACGCACTCAACGACACGAGAAATATGAAGCGCGCCATGGAAGCCACGAAAAAATTCGGAGGCCACTGCGAAGCGGCGATTTCCTATACGATCAGCCCGGTTCATACGCGCGAGTACTTCATCAATCTCGCAAAAGAGCTCGAGAAGATGGGCGCGGACACGATCTGCATCAAGGACATGGCGAACCTGCTGCTTCCGTATGAAGCGTATGACCTCGTCAAAGAGCTCAAGAAAGCCGTGAAGTCCCCCATCCATGTGCATACGCACAATGCGACGGGCACAGGCGACATGGTCTACTTAAAAGCGATTGAAGCGGGTGCGGACATTGTGGACTGCGCGCTCTCGCCACTTGCCAACGGGACGTCGCAGCCCTGCACGGAATCGCTCGTGGCCACACTTCAGGGAACGCCGTACGACACCGGTATCGATATCATGCTGCTGAGCAAGATCGCGGAGCATTTCAAGAAAGTGGCTGCGAAAATGAAGTCGGAAGGCATCATCAAGCCCGGCGTGCTCGGCGTGGATGTCAATACGCTGCTCTATCAGGTGCCGGGCGGTATGTTCAGCAACCTGCTGGATCAGCTCGAAAAAGCGGGCAAACTCGATCAGCTCGACGACGTGCTTAAGGAAGTGCCGCGCGTGAGGGAAGAGTTTGGGTATCCGCCGCTGGTGACGCCCACCAGCCAGATCGTCGGCACACAGGCTGTGTTCAACGTGATTGCGGGCGAGCGCTACAAGATGGTCACGAAAGAGAGCAAAGCGCTGCTGCGCGGCGAATACGGCCGTCTGCCCGCCGAGGTAGACCCGGATGTGCGCAAAAAGTGCATCGGCGACGATGTGGTGATTACCCACCGTCCCGCAGACGACTTGGCGCCCGAGCTTGATAAGCTCAGAGAAGAAGTGAAGCCGTGGATGGAACAGGAAGAGGATGTGCTTTCCTACGCACTGTTCCCGCAGGTGGCTCAGAAGTTCTTCGAGTTCCGTCAGGGCCAAAAATACGGTGTGGATACATCCACGATGGATAAAAAGAACATGATTCATCCCGCATAAAGAGCGGCTGAAAAATGCGCTGATTTTCGGGTATAATGGTTTATATCGCAGGAAAAAGCATTGAATTTTCCGGAACGATGGATTATGATATACCGAGATAAAAAGATTATAAAAACTCTATAAGGGAGGACATTTCAAAATGGCAGTAAAAGTTGGTATCAATGGTTTTGGGCGTATCGGAAGACTCGTTTTCCGCGCGTCCGTCAGCAACCCGAACATCGAGGTTGTCGGCATTAACGATCCTTTCATCGATCCTGAGTACATGGTCTACATGCTCAAATACGACACGGTCCATGGCCGTTTCAACGGGACTGTCGATCACACCGAAAACGCGATCATCGTCAATGGCAAAAAGATCGCTGTTTATGCCGCGATGAACCCGACGGAAATTCCGTGGAGCGCTTGCGGTGCGGACTATGTTGTTGAGTCCACCGGCGTGTTCACCACAACGGAAAAAGCCAGCGCGCACTTTGCGGGCGGCGCGAAGAAAGTCGTTATCTCGGCTCCTTCCGGCGATGCGCCGATGTTCGTGATGGGCGTCAACCAGGACACTTACACGTCCGACATGAAGGTTGTTTCCAACGCTTCGTGCACAACCAACTGTCTCGCGCCTTTGGCGAAGGTTATTGACGACAACTTCGGTATCGTTGAAGGCCTTATGACCACGGTCCACGCCACCACGGCAACACAGAAGACAGTTGACGGCCCCTCGAAGAAGGACTGGAGAGGCGGCAGAGGCGCTGCGTTCAACATCATTCCGTCGTCCACAGGCGCTGCGAAGGCTGTCGGCAAGGTTATTCCGAAGCTCAACGGCAAGCTCACAGGTATGTCGTTCCGTGTTCCCACGGCTGACGTGTCCGTTGTGGATTTGACCGTCCGTCTTGAGAAGGCCACCACATATGATGAGATCAAGGCTGCTATGAAGGCTGCTGCCGAAGGCCCGCTCGCGGGAATCCTCGGTTACACCGAAGACAGCGTCGTATCGTCCGACTTCATCGGCGATGCAAGAACCAGCATCTTTGATGCGGAAGCGGGCATTATGCTCAACCCGAACTTCGTTAAGCTGATTAGCTGGTACGACAATGAGTGGGGTTATTCCAACAAGGTGCTCAGCCTGATTGAGCACATGGCGAAAGTTGATGCGAAATAATTAAGCCTTGACCGAAACCGAATATAAAGGCATTTTTGAGGCTAAAAGGTAGTGAGAAATTATCTATCAGAAGATTGGCAAGTACGAATAACTTGCGGGAACTACGATAACGATAATTAGCTGATTGCCTGATAGTACGATAACGAATTATACATCCCTTTTAAAGTTTTTAGGCTGAGAAAGGGATGTATTTTTATGTTATTAAAAGACTTAACAGCGGAGTATATTTTCAATTGTAAATGTAGAAGACTGTCTCCAAAAACAATTCGCAACTATAATCTTATTTTGCACCTATTCTTAGATTACCTAGAGCAAGACCTAAAAGTAACCTCACTTGAAGAACTAACCACATATCACATCAAAAGCTTTATACGCAGGAAAGACGGGGAAGGAAAAAAACCTAATTATTTAAATGACATACTTAAAGTTTGCAAAAATTTCTGTAAATATCTATACGAAGAGCAATATACAAAATCTATATTGACAGAAAAGATTAAGGACGTTAAGAAGCCAAAAACAATTATAAAGACGTTTACCGACAAACAAGTTAGCGAAATGATTAAATGCTATACAGGATATGATTATCTTAGTATGCGAAACAAACTTATGCTCTTCATATTTTTTGATACAGGTATCCGCTTGAATGAACTTATCACTTTGCAAATAGATCAGATCAAGGATGACTATATTATTATTTATGGAAAAGGTGACAAAGAAAGAGTAGTACCCAAAAGTCCTTTTCTATCGAAATGGCTATTTAAATATATGACAGTGCGGGAGAGATGTTTTGATAATAGGATTACTTCAAATTGTTTGTTCCTTAGTAAAAACGGAAAAATGCTTACTAGTGAAGCAGTTGAGAGAGTTGTCAAAAAAGCTGGTGAGTTTGCTATGGTCAATTCTGAGATACGAGTAAGCCCACATACTTGTAGGCATACATTTGCTCAAATGCAATTGAAGAATGGGCTAGATGTCTATAGTCTTAGTCGGATCATGGGACATGAAAATATCTCAATTACACAACAATATCTTTTGGGATTAAAAGATAAGGAGGTCATAAAGGCTGGGATGAAGACAAGCCCACTCATGAATTTAAGATAAAAGGCGATCTAAATGGCTACAAGCCAAAGTAAGAGGTGGTAACTATTGGGGTGGGGGATTTTATTGCTTTTGCCGTATTCGTTGTTAAATGGGCTTTTAGAGATTCTACATTAACCCCTTAGAGGTCTTAAAGGCAAAGAAAAAGAGTTTAAACAAATAATCTTATTGGAGGCTTCAAATATGGTAACTGAAATTGAAGAAAGAATACATAATGGCGATAAAATTACTTTACTTAATGTTTATAAAACCGATGATCCTGAAGAACGAAAAGTAAAGTTTAATAATATTATGGCAGAGAACTTTTGCAGAACTATGAGCAATGAATTTGTGAAATATGTGATTAAAGATGAAGATTAATTGAGGCAGCAAAATATATATCAACCACCATTGACAATAAATACAACTCTAATTACAATATATAGTGTACGTACATTAACATAGATATTATATATTGTTAGGAGGTGAATTTAATCATGGCATCGCGTAGAAATGAAACCACATCTGCTAGAGTTGCATCTAAGGCTGCAAAGATACTTAGTAGCCCAACGTCAACTAAAGCTATGAAATCTGTAGCTGCTAGTGCTCTTACTCAACATGTTAATAAATCCGGCAAGAAATAACAAGATCACCATTTTTCAATACTCCTATTGTGAACAGTTGGAGGTCTATGAAAGGAGCTAAGGAGTATTATGGAATCAATCAGGAGGTATGATTAACCCGTCACATTACTTAAGGATGTTACGGGTTTTTCATTTAAGCAAATCCGACATGAAAACTAATCTGGTATTATAAACTTTTGGAAGTCTTCAAAAGGTTCGCAAAACCAGTTGTGATAGTTTTTCATCCATATATATTTTCGCGACACATTTAAATCATTTGAATTTTGGAGATTCATTAAGATGAAGTTTTTATGCTTATTAAGTAACTTCTCTGAAATTGTAGCCCACGCATCAAAGAAATAAAGGGCTGATAAATAGTTGCATATCAAAAGACCGTCAAAGTCATATTTTACTTGATATTGTCTTTTTAATATCTCAGGCTCATATTTGGGAATTTCTATTGGAACATGACTATGAAAATCCATTTCGGCTAAACTCTTACGATCAGATAAAAACCGATGTGGATTTAGAAATTTTGGATTAACCACGATACGTGGGAAAAATGCATGTAAATGTTCTAAATTATACGCTTCTATCATTGCTTCCCCAAATAGTATCTCGTTATGATAAAAATCTCCGCAGGTAATTCCGCCCCTTATGGGTAAAACACCAATATTTGTCGTTATGAATAACTGTACATGATTTATATACATAAGAAATTTTGAATACTCAGTATAGAACAATTTATCATCATCTGCAGGTAAACTTATAACGATATTATCTGAGAAAGCTGATATCATTAAGAATTCTTTAAAACTAAATTTTTTTGCCGTAATAATAAATTGATTTAATAATTCCAAAGGTTTTTCTGGGGATAAAACATTATCTTTTACATACTTAGAGAAGCCTAGAATATCAATATAGGCAACATAGCGTTTTTGAAGTTCCATAAGCTCTCCTTAAAATTTTAAGTTTCTTTTTACTAATATCCATTCCTTATACCCATCTTCGCCCTCTTCGGGTAAATATGAAGACAGATCAATTATATCTTGGGTTTTAAGAAAATCTTCAATTATCGTAATTCTAACTTTCGTAGAGTCTACAGAAATATTATCATTCGCAAAAATGCTTTTTAATGATTCAAGAGGAAATGTAAATTGATCAATAGGATTTAGAATAAGCCAACCAAAGACCGAGTCCTTTCTGATTTTTATAAAGAATAAATACGAAATTTCTTTATTTTGATCCATTTTATTTAATTCATTAATAGATATCTCAAAACAATTGATTTCTTTTATTGTTGTTTTAACTTCAACTTGAAATTCATCTGCCTGAAGATCATACCCAAGGGAATATTCTGTTGAACGATTGTTAACGTTTTTGAAATTCTGATTTTCTAAGTACTTTTTAGCAATATACTCTCCACATATTCCTATTTGACATGCTACATTTTGCTGAATCGGTTCTTCTTCTGAAGACGAGGACGGAGAGAAAGTTGATGAAATATCATTTGCAACAGGCTCAATATAATTGGAATAGTCTATTAGACTATTAGGCTCGAATGAGCTGACCGTTAATGTTGGAAAACAGTTATCAATTTCATATGCATATACATAAAAATCATTCATGTTCTTTTAACCCCAATTTATCCGCGCATTCTTTACAGATAAGTCTTTTCCTTTGACTGATTTCTTTGGTATTAATAACGAGACACCAGTAATCACTTTCGCATAAACGGGTCTTTTGACATAAAGGACATTTCATACTATGAAGTTCATGCGTGGCCTTTATATCATCGTGGCTCAATAAAATCTCTGGAATTAAAAGTTTTCCCATACGATTAAATTGAGCTTGATATGCATTCCGTGTTTTACCTTCACCTTCGCCTTTTCTACCTTTTAAAATATCTTGATGGTTTTGATCTAATAACTCTGCTATTTTATTATTTACTTTGATTGTTCTATTAGTTAAATTGAAGCAGTGTTGCTTGACGTCATAACTTTGATAGTTACATTCGCACAGTTGATCAAGAGAGAGTTTATAGCAGTACACCATTTCATATGTAAAAAGTAATGAATACTCATTTTTCAAGGCTTGCCTTAATTCAAAAACTTTATCGAAAGATAGTCCGCTTGCTTTTTCTGGATTTGGTGCATTATCAGGTTTTTTTATTATTCTGATATCGAATGATATATTTGTCTGAGTTTTGACGAAACCGAAAAAATGCTTAAGTGCACTTGGAGTTACTGATATTGTTGCATTAGAATTTAAGAAGTTACTAATTACATACCTGTCGATTTCTTGTATTGGTTTTTGATTCTCCCTTAAAAATTTAGTTATTACATCTAAGTATCTAGATTTTGAAACATCTTTTGGAGGCTTAGCGCTATTAATTATGTGGTCAATATATTTGCGAAATAAATTTTGGTTTGGCTCAAGGTTTGTACATTCCTTATAGTACTTTTCAAAATCAACTGTAATCTCGTTAGCCATTTGAATACCCCGCAATAAAGAACGGAAATTATAACACAAAAATAATAAAAATAATGCTTTAAGTATTCTATACATATATTTGAAACACCTTTATTGCGATGGAAAAATATTGATTGTTAGAGTATTTATTATGGGTATCTTCGATCTTCAATTTTCATCTGAACAGTGAGAAGGATGTACTGTAGGGTTTTCCGTCAAAAAAGACGGAATCAATAATGTAAACTATCCCCGATAGATAGTAACGATTTAAACGGCTCTGTGATAGCACAGGTTCATTATATAACCGATTCTATAGCCAAGTGGTATAAAGTATCGTCTAAAAGGTTTTAGCCTTAAAAATTAAATAAATAAATAATAATTTTGGCCTCAAAATCGATTTTAAAAGGTTATATACTATAAAATAAAATTGTCCATAGCATTATCCATAATGTCTTGATTAATTCCTATATAACGGAGTGTAATTGATGGCGAAGAATGGTTAAACAATTCTTGAAGTAATGCGATATCTTTTGTCTTCTGATAGAAATGATACCCGAACGTCTTTCTTAGTGTATGGGTTCCTATCTCCCCATTTAAGCCGATGGCAATAGCAGCCTTATTCAATACCCTGTAAGCCTGAACTCTTGTAATAGGTTTGTTATCGCCTTTTTGAGATGCAAATAAATAGGAATTATCGGGCATACCTTCAATATAATTGGCTAATTCATCAATGATACCATTGATCTTAACTTTCTTCTCTTTACCTGTCTTTTGTTCCTTTAGATTAATATGAGTTTGTTCCTTAACGTCCGAGACTTTCAATTTTAATATATCGGAAATTCGTAAGCCGGTATTGATCCCAAAAAGAAATAGCATATAATTTCTATAGCCTGATTTAAGCAATTCCCTTTTCATTGACTCTATAAATTTTTTGTCTCTTATTGGTTGCACAATTTCCATATAATGAATTCTCCTTTTGTTGTTTTATGTAATCATTATAATACATAAAAGGTAACAAGTAAACACAATAAGTTACATATTTAAATTATTTGGTTTGAAACTGAAGATTAGGCTTGAACAATAACAATATATGTCATTATAATGTAACAAAATATTGATTATGTTACTTTCATGAACCATTGATAATACTGGCCTGACGATACATTATTATAATGTCTTCGATTAGCACTTCGGTAGACGATATTTTACTATTAATAATCGTTATTAATAGTAGTAGTAAAAGTACTGCGAACCCTTGATAATACTAGGCTCACGGTACTGTCCGCCGCATTCAGTGTATTATATCTGATATCTAAATATACCTGTTTTCTTCTCGGTTCGATATTCAAAATTCTTCTGAATAATAAGAAAAAATATAAAAATATAGAAATTAGATTGAATTATTGCTTATTTTATCTTAAAATATAAATTAATTGGTAATACATCTTAATGTCCTGAAAAGCGAACATCTATAGTAGTAACTTATAATCATGTTAAAAGTGATGAAAGGATGTGCTATTTATGCCGTTTCTTTGGTTGCTTTTATCGGGTATCGCTCAAGGAATATATGGTTCAGTTGGAAATTATACAAACAGTTGTACTAAAGAACGAATAGAAAATAGTCATAAATGGTCTGCGTCTGATAAGGGGCATGAGGCTTTAAAGGCTTGGACTGAAGAAGAAGAACGCATTCGATTAAAGTATGGCGATAGAAAGTATTACGGTTAGTGAGATTGTTAATGGAACCTTCAAAAACGAATGTTGAAAAAGTAGTTTATACGGTAGCCGATATTCAAGCTCTTCTTGGCATTGGTAGACAACAGGCCTATGAGCTTGTTAATAGCGGTCAATTCCCAATCAGGAGAATGGGCAAGAAAATACTAATTGCGAAAAAGACATTTAATGCTTGGTTATACGATAAGGCAGCTGAATAATTAAAATGAGTAATAGTATAGATGAGAATAATATTGCCAAAGAAATCGGAAAGAGTCTTTTAATTGATCCCAAACACCTTGAACTCGCAAAAGCATTAAATCCAATTTATAAAGAATATCAAAGGGCATTAAATTCTTATTACGCATCCATACCTCAGTGGATTTCTGCTATTAATGATGAATTGTTGCAATATAAAAGTATCCTTGAACATATTGAGAAAAAATTAGATTGGGATGCGTTACTTCAAAGTTATGAGCTATGGGGTGATTATGGATGGGCAGTAATCGGTCATGCCTATATCAAATTCCATTTCAATCCTCCAAAAGATCAAATTGATGCAGATAAAAAAGCGTTGGGATTTTTTAAAATTAAAGATTTAATACTATTGTGGAAATCATTAAAAGAGATGCCATTCTCTAAACAAGAAATAAATGATATAAATGAATCAATTAACTGTTTTAAATACCAAAATTATAAAGCATGTACCATGGTCATTTGCGCATTAATAGATGGAATTGGCATAAAACTGCAACACGATAACGAAATAAGATTAAAGGTTGGCAAAAAGGCAATTTCGGGAATTGAAAAAAGATTAACTAAAACGTGGAATAGTAATACCTGTTTTTCATACTTGAGTTGTAAAAATCTATTGAAGTGCTTGTATAGATTATATGATGGCAACAATTTTGAAAATGAACCTAATGCTTATAATCGGAATTATATTTTTCATGGTATGTCAATGCGCAAGGTTCTAAGAAAAGACTGCATTAAGCTTTACCTTATTCTATATAATCTTAAGGATTATATTGACGCTATAAAGTAAAAAAGGGGTAGCTCATGGGCATACCCCTTGCAATTAAGATAATAGATTAATCTTCAATGTAGATAATAATTGAATAACCATCTTTTAATTCAATACCGTATCTTGCTTCACCGGTTTCCCAATAACATGATTCTTTCGAATTCTTTTTAATGTTTATAATCTGATTGGCGTCGAAGATAAAATTAACACAAGATTCTTCATCATGATACATATCAGCTACAAATTTAAAATATCCATCTTCATATCTCTCAAATCTTGAAAAATAGATATTTTGAAATACTGTTGATGGTGTATATATATCGGCAAAAAAACTAATTTCACCATTTGTGCTGATATATAATTCTTCAAGTTCATTACAAAGTTGCTCAAAACATAATGTGCTTTTTGTAAGTTCTTCAGTCGTGGGCTTCGGGAATTCAAGGACGTTGGATTTTTCCTTAGTATTGGTTCTCATTTTAATTACCTCCAAAATATATTGTTTTATTATAGTGTAATTTTACACTATAGCGCAACATAAGTCAACACTATAATGAAACAAAATTTTTATAATTGAATATAATGTTGCGGCATAGTATAATTAATAAAAAAGGAGATTTTAAATATCATGCAAAATCCAAATGATAATAGAATTAGAAATGAAATTAAGGGGTACATTGCAAACAGTGGTTGGAGCTTAACCAATATAGTTAACGAATTAAATTCTCACAGATCAGAAGAAGAACAAACGACAACACAGAATATCTCTAATAAATTGACCAGAGGCACTATTAAATACAGCGAAGTGTTGGAGATAGCCGAAATAATCGGATATAGAATTATGTGGGTTAAGGAATGATTTTGATTTCGCATGAACGTAATAATATCAACGGTTCAGTTTAGTATCAGAAGGCCATTGGAACGAACACTCGAACAGAAGAGGTAAAGATAGAGACAATGAAGGGCGGGCACTAATGCCCCGTTTTGTGGAGTCAAAATCGTTAAAACCCTTTATTGATGCGGTTTTTGATGGCGGACAGCTACTAATAACTATTTTGATCTTTCGTCAATCAACCAATCGATGAATCGAACCAGAAGCCTTCTTTCCTTATCGTTGCAGCCCTTAATCTTATGAGCTATCTCACCTTCGAGGTAAGATTCAGAGGAATATACTGCGCCAAGCAAAAGAAAGTCAGGCGTAACATTTAAGGCCGAACATATCTTAATAAGTGTTTCAAGAGAAGGAATTGAATAATCGTTCTCTATATTAGAGATGTAATTACCGCTCATCCCTATTTTTTCGGCTAGCTGCTCTTGAGTAAAATTATTCTTTTTTCGTTCTTCAGCGATACGCTGACCAAACAACTTATAATCAATTTCCATATAACCAAGTTAACAAGAAATAGGTTTTTATTTAACACATTAAAAGAGTATATACACTTGACATTGGAATAATACAAAATATAATAAATAGTGTAATTACTTTTATAATTGGAGGGATATTATGAAAAAGGCCGGAATCATTATTATGGTAGTATTGGTTTGCGCAGTTGTTATATTCGGAATATATAAAGCTGTTGAGCGATCAAACGAACTTGAATCCACATATGACAGAATGGTTGCAGAAGCCAAAAGCAGTTCTTATTCTTCTTACAAAACACCGACACCTACAAAAAGCTATTCGGCAAAGGATTTAGATTTAAAACTATTAGAGCAAGATCATTCTGGAGATTATATAACTTTAACTTATAAGATAACAAACAATAGTAAATATCATACATTTTCTTATGTTGAAGTTACTGTTAAATTATTAGATGCAGATGAGAAGGTTTTAACATCAGATTGGACATATGCAGTAGATTCAAATGGACTCTATGCAGGAGATAGCCAAGAATTTGACATTATGATTAAAAAGCCGTCTGATGGTAAAGTTGAAAAATTCCAAGCTAGTATAACTGATTATCAGTAAGTCAAAGGAATTAATCAAGTCAAATGTATAGCTATAGTTGTAGTTGATATTCTAAAGAAACCAGACTACAATGTGGTTATAGTAACATATTTTAAAAGTAAGGAAATAACCAAATGAATAGTCCAGAAGTAGCAGAAAAACCGTATCAGGTCATGTTTGCAACTAGGGCGGATAAAAATAAAATGCTTGCGCTCTTTATTTCGCAAGACCCTGAAAAAACTAAAGAAAATATTAACAAAGTCTTCTTAGAGGCCGCTATGCTAGATTTGAGTGACGAAGAGAAACAAACGTTTGTAGATTACTTAAAATCCTTAAGTGTTGAAGAAAGACAGAATGTATTAACGAGCATATACGATCGAATGATATCAAACTCTTGTGATAAACAGAATACCCAAAGAACCAGTAAAAGGAGGAACGATGCAAATGAACAATGAAACTGAGAGTGCCAATGAGAATAGAAAATATATGCTTGTACTCCAAGATAGGATCATGGTGCGCCCAGATCATTCTAAAGCATATCTTTTCTTTAATTCTGTACACGCTATAATCCATGAGACGGATAATCACTATATTATTGCAGTAAGAAGCACTGATGGAGAAATGGTGCCAGCTCAGTTCCATAAAAAAGATGAGGGTGTCGATTTTAAGTTGGGTACAAAAATCGAATTGGATAAAGAGGCAATAAATTTTCTCTTGAGCCATTCAGCTGAAGATATATTGAATGTTAAGAATATTATTGTAGATTTTTATGTTAAACCTAAGCCTCATGGCAGAAAATCCGGCTGAAATATAATTTGCAAATAGAAAATCTCATCAGCGAAGATTCGCTGTTGAAAAATATGATGCACTCTTATTTTAAGGAACGTAGTATTATCAATGGTTGGGCAGATGTTGTTCATTCGAAATGTTGTTGATACGGCAACAGTTGGGATTTGTTTCTACAATGAATTTCGCTAGTGGTTTCCCACTCGCCATATTATATAGAAGAAAAGAGTCTACAGGAACCCCGTACACCCATACTGGTATTTGATATCTTAACGAAATTATCCGTTGAGTACAGGAACGGACGGACGGACTTTTCCGTAGGTTAACAAACGAGCCGAATTTTCGGCTGGTCATATTCAACTAGTAAATAGATTACCAGTTAACCGACTCGGATTCAGATGAAACCAAATTGACTAGAAGCGACATGCCTTCATAAAAGATTGGCCGATTTTTCGACCGATGTCGTTATCCTTAAGGTTTTGTTATAAAAGCTGATATTTATCGGAATCTTCAATCTTAGAATACTTTTCAAATAGATCAGCGATATCTTTAAGCAACTCTTTCTTCTTGTCGGTAGAAATACTTTTCGTCTTATCATAAGGAAGCCCCAATAAAGCTAAAAGCATAGAGGGATCTTCGCCTAAATTTTCGTTAAGGCCATATGATTTATAAATAATATAATGTAAGTGCTTTTTACTCATTATACTAAACATATCAACAAAATCATATATTGTTCTTAATGTAATGTCCGGCAGTTCATCTAATTTTTGATTTATGCTAATTCGTCTATCATTCGTTAATTTGGCAACAATAGAACTATGAAGATTGTACATTTTATATTCGATCATTTCATTGTCTGCAATCAATGCAGCTATACCAAATGAAAAATTGCCTGGGGATGTCTTGTCGATACGGCTTAATGTATATAATATCGAATTTAGGGTTATCCAGTTTGACGTTAATAATTCTTTTGCCAAGATTCTTTTTACGGTATCGATATCTAGATTAATATAAATGATATAACCATTATCATCTTCTGTATATAAATTGTAATCATACTTGGGCAGTCCGTCCAAATCTTTATTATCATTAATACGATTTATCAATTCGTCAACCGTAAAACCAAGACGCTCTATTTCAGAATTGATAAAATCCACTAACGTTTCTGGAACATCAATTTGTCGTATGACATCATCATAAGTTTTAATTCCAGTATCTTTCAATCTATCTGGATCAGAAAAATACTCTATAACATATTTATCTAGATGAGAATATGCGGTATCTTTATCTCCACAAATAGATTCTATCATTAATATAAGATCTTCTAATGAGATGTTTTTATAATCGCCTTTGTCGAATTTGGAAATGTACGCATTGGATTTTCCTATTTTCCCTGCTAGTACATTTGCATTCACTTTGTATTCGAGCCTTAACTTTTTTAAATAATCTGTCAATTTGTCTGTAATATCGAATTTAATTTTATCTAAGCTTGGCGTAAATACCATATTATACATAATATCAACTCCTTTAAGTTAATTATAGACGAATTAACTCGAAATTGCAACAGATTAAAAAGTTAATAAAAAATAATTAAAAATGTGCTTGACGATTAATTTTTTGTGATACAATATAAAATGAAGAAAAATAGTTGGCATTAGTAACTGGAAGGGAGCCATACGCCAAGAGAGGCTTGAATGATAATAAAAGGAAGGAGTTGTTGCAATGATACAAGAAGAAAAAAACAGAGAAAGCCGTATTCGTCGTTTAGCACATAACCAAGGATATAGCATTGAGAAATCCAGAGCGGCTATTAGTGGTAATAATTTGGGAGGTTACAGAGTAATTCGTGGTCAATACGGACGGGCTGAAGCTGGCGATAAATATAATATGTCTCTAGAAGATGTTGAAAAATATCTTGACTATAAGAAATATCATGCCCCTTTTGCTTCGGTGGCAATTAGACATGGAAAACACACGCTACACGCTTGGGAGTATTACAAGAAAGTATATGGAAATATCCCGCCAAGACACCGTCTGAAGATCTTGCTTGACGAGATATACAGCTATCGCGCATTTGATATCGAAGAATTCTTTGAGTATCTTGAGGATATTCTGAAAAATGAAACGCAGGAACAATTTGATGCTCGAATTAATACAACAAGGAAACGAATTGGACATTTGCTTAACGAAAACATGATTACGGTTTTCAGAGGATCAACAGAAAATAGTCTAAGTTCTGATGATGCGCTTTCTTGGACTTATGACAAAGATGTTGCAAGATGGTTTGCTTTAAGATTTGTAGACGTGGGGTTTACAAAAAGACCTCAGATTCTTACAGCGCAAGTAGATGTATCAGATATTTTAGATGTTTTAGAAGACACAAATGAAAAGGAAGTCGTTGTTATTCCTCCGAATTTATGTGGCTCCTTGTTTGACGAACAGTCCGAAGATATCAGCTATGACAAAGAATTCATGCATGAATTTCAACAAAAAAGAGCTGCATATCAGAAAGAAATAATAGATGCACTTATTAATGAATAAATGCGGCGAAATGAAAAATCATAATTTATCTAAGGAGGTATTTTATAAATGACGAATGATGCGAAAGAACTGAAGAACTTGGATATGCGGTTACGCAGGAGAGCAAGAACTCAGGGATTTAACCTAATAAAATCTCGTAGCACATTAGATATTAACCATTGCGGCGGCTACATGATTGTAGATTCAAGTAACGTAACAGTTTCGGGCCAACATTTTGATATGTTTGAGGATGACGTAGAAAAGTTTTTGAATGAAGGGGTGGTTGTATATTGAACAATGAAAGAAATAAAAATCAATTTCTCAAATCAATTCATAATACCAATATGTTTCATCAAACCTAACCTAATTTCTGAAAATCCATTTTCTCTATAGGTATAAGGAAAGCTGTTTAAAAGACTAAACTCTTGGCCTGATTCTTTTGAAGAGCACTTGCTAAACGTGGCAAGAAGAGAACATTGAAAACCGAATATGAAAAAACAGATTAATGGCCTAGCCAATTTAAACTTGGCAGCCTAATTAGAGTACCATTCAAAACAAATTTATTAAGGAAGTGATGATTTATACAAACTAAAGAATATGAAAAGGCAGCTACAACTCCAGTGTTTCTTCAAAGATTGGCCGGATATCTAATGTGCAAGGGATATGTCCTTGTTGACTTAAGGCCAAACACCAAAGCACCAGACAAAAATGTTTTTTACTTTCGAAATACTTCAGAAATCCAACAAGCCATAAAAGAATATACTGGCAAGTCTTAATTTTGGAGTGTGCGAATGTATAAAACGAAAATTGAAAATTGCGATAATAAATTACTTGATAAGCAAAAACAAGCCCTTATAAATGATATCGTCTTTGGTGAACCAGCGGATTATTTTAAGATTTATGCACTTGAGGCATGTACAGGGAAGACTAGAACCGCTGAATTTGCGCTGGCAAAGATGATTAAAGAAACTAATCGGAATGCCATTTTTGTAAGAACCTTTAATAATGATTGTGATGAATCTGCAAAATTCATAAATGACATGGTTGGTGAAGAAGTGGCACTTGCATATTATAATAAAGGATTTTCAAAGGAAACTAAATTTATAAGACAAAAGGACTTTCCAAAATACAGAATTCTTATTATTACTCATAAGCGATATATTGAATTGTCAAGGGATTCAACCCAAAAACACATATTCACCAATAATAGAAATGTTTTGGTGATTGACGAGTATATTAATGATGTGGAAAAGCTTGTATTGTCGTTTAAGAGGATTGAAACTTATAAGGCTATTCTAAGATTTGATTCAACTATTTATGACAAGTATACCACACTCATTAAACCAGTTGAGAATTTATCCTTAAGGGAATACTCCATCAGAGATTATATCCGCGTAAGAATTGCTCATAAAATACCTACAGACAAGGCAATAAACGAACTAATAAGACTTATAAGGATAAATATTACTGATGATGGATTAAAGCAAATCCTTGAATCTTCTATGATATTAAGAGATAGAGATGATTTAGATATAAACTTTTTGGAAACAATCTCAAGTGTTCGGGATTTGTGCCGTGAAATTGAGGATATACAACAATTCTATTGCCAAACGGTGATTTTACATGATAATACCTTGTACGCTCCAGATAGTAGAATCGGCTATTGGGCTTTGGATAATAATATTATTCTTGATGCATCAGCGGATTTACAAACTGGATATACAGAAAGGCCAAAATTATTCAAGATAATCGTTAATGAAAAAGTATTAGATCATTCACATTGGACAATTACTAATATCCTTGCTAATACAATATCAAGTAACAAGGATAAAATTGAGAACTTCTATGATGTGATTAATAAATATCTTGCTAATATTTTTGATGTTGATGATCTTCTAATAATCGGTAATAAGAAAGATATTGATTTTATTACTACCGTGAAAAAAGAAAATAGAGCTTACTTTGGAAATCTTATTGGCTCAAATGAGTGGTCTGAAATTAAGAATGTTGCGATTATCCATACACAGAATATTAGTGATGTCGATTATTTACTAAAATATCTCCACTACTTTAGAGGCTTTCTTGGATCAAAGAGCAAATGGACAGCCCAAAAAACGGGACGAGACCTAACATCATTATATCAATTTACAGATGATGAGATGGAGTCATATAGAGTAAGGTATATTGCTGAACAGATATATCAGGCAATTAAGCGTATAAACCGCCGCATGGATGGAGAATCTAAAGTGATCTTGATGTGTAATTATGAACAGGTGGTTAATCTTATCAGAGATAATTTAAAAGGCTGTAAATTTGAGACCATAGATGAGATAGGATTCAAGTATATGGAAACAAAGCAAAATCAGTATATTACAAAACTCAAAAGCAATTCATATGCAAATAAGTATAAGACCTTGATTACAGAAATTGTTTATGGAAACCATCCAAATCTTATTTATGATGAGGATATAAATTACTTGATTCTTAAGAAAAAGAGTGTAAGAGAATATCTAGGGGGAAACACCGCCGCAAATTTCAATCATCAAGTATTAGAGAAAACAGAGGTTATTGAGTATAACAAAATTCGTGGCATCTTAACTCAAGGGCAGTATATTAAAATCCCTAGAACTGAAAAAGTTGTATCCATTTCTATATAATATACTCTTATTAGAGATCCCTACAACTTTTAAATCCTCATGCTACAAACCCATAAATAAAAAAAATGATATATGAGCATCCGTAGTGCAGCTTACGCAGTAAGCAAACGTAGGATTGCTCATCAGGGCGCGTTCAAGCGCAGAACGTCAGATATTAATGGAATTGAACTGTCTTTCTTGCTTCGCTGCGCTCGCCAGAAACTTAATCCCTTAATAATTATTACTTCGCTGCGCTTCGTTCTAATTATTAAGGGCTAAGTAGAAATTAGCCTTCGCTGACGCTTGGCAAAATTTCTACTTAGATATCATTTTTTAAATCCATTAAATATTAAAGCAAGGAGGTATTTGAACGCATGTGACATTTTAAATAGAAGGGAGGTGATGAACCTCTCTATGAAAGAATCTATCCTATGTTGGTTTCCAGACTGGTATAAAGAAATTGATTCTAAAAAGCAGTATTTAGTTCTGACTGACGATCTTGACAGCTATTATTCATGCAATTATCTCAAGAGATTATTCGGAATTCAAATTGGTGGCTTCTACAGTTTTGAAAAAGGATTATATCTCAATGAAGAACTAACCTGTAATAAAGAACCGATTTATATTGATCTGAGCATTACTAAAGGCAAAACCTTTGATAATCATTTTACCTTCATCCAGAACCCATTGTCTATAAATCCAAATCGTTTTGTAAGCCCAACCGAATATTACAAGAAATATAACGGATCTACATTGGCATTACTGAAAAGCATATATTCCCCCAATGAACTTGGACAATTAGACAATAATTTATTATCAGCGATTCTATGTATTGACTCTTGGTATGTTGGATACTACAAGAGCAACGGAAGATACCGCGATATAAATATGCAATGGTTTGATATGCTTGGTTATACGGATTATGTTCTGCCTCTACTCAATGCAAAGAATGATCAATATTTTAAAGATTTCGCTCTGGACAATTCACTTAATGCAAAAATCTATATTGATGAGCACGGCTATTTATATAGCGAAGCAAATAAAGACTTCCCAAAATGCAAATTCGATTTAGTACTCCCTATCACGAAGGTAGTAGTATCAAGGGATGAGGCTGAGTCCAGATATCGAAGAAATCCCGATTCAATATTGATTTCAGTGGAAACGTATAAAGACAAGTACATACTAAATGTTGTAAAAGAAAGGAGCACTTATAATTAATGATTGAACTATTAAGCCAAAATAAAGAACTGATTTACGATGTATATGGGCATTCACTGACTACTCTTGAGATAAAGAAGAAATACCCATATGAAAGAAAACGCTTCAATCCAAGACAGTATGGAAAGTTGCCAGATATGAGATTAACCTATGATCCACATATTGCTCTTCAATTGAAAAGCAGGGGGATACCCTGTCTGGTATGGGGACGTAGAACACAATCAGGACAGAGAGCGTTTGCTTTCAGGACACAAAACACTCCGGTAAAGATTGAATTCTAAAGTAATAAGGAAAGTGAGGTGAGGTTTAGTGCCAAGGCCATTTACCTAGCTTATTTGGCGGCTGATTTTTCGGCTGTGAGATAGACGCAAATGAAACTAACGACTATAAATAATAATTTTTAAGGAAGTGATTCTTATAAATGATATAAACGATCCAAGATTTGTAGATGAGTATTTAACCCCTTATGTAGACTCTAGAGTTAAGAAATATTATAGAGAAAATAAACCTATTCCCCAGTTAGCGATAGTAGATAGTGTTGGTTCCGGCACAATCAAGGCTCACTATTCAGGTGAAACAAAAACATTTAATGTCATAAACCCGAATGAGATCCCTTGTGAGCTTAACAACCATATTTATGTTTCTGAGGTCTACGGCGGCAAGATAATTAATTTCAGAAAAACAATAGAATTGGATACGATTTATGTTAAATCAAATGGAACTGATACTTACGGAAACGCTTCAAATGGTAATATATATGGTTCACTTGAAGCTCCATTCAAAACACCTGAATATGCTTTATCTCTCTTACCAAAGAATCTGAATAATAGAAAGATAACAATATATCTAATGGATGTAGGTTATGGCAGCGTGGTTAATATGGGTGGTTTCCATAGCGGCACATTAACAATAAGCGGTCATGCTGGATATTCATCTGAGTTTCTAGGTATGTCATTTGAGCATTGTTCAGCTGAGCTTGTATTCCAGAACCTATGGAGTTTAGGGGGATATCTTGATTCCGCAAGCATATTTGACTTTAACAATTGCCGTAATGTTACCGTTAAAGGCTGCGAAATGTTTGTTGATCCTTCAACTCATCATGGGAACTATTGTGTAACTGCTCGAAGAAGTAATGTGAGAGTGGAAAACTGTACCGGCAGCGATCCAGATGAATCAACAAGGATAGGTACGTTTATCAACGCAAGCGATATGTCAAACATATTCTGCAAGAACAATACTGGTGGCGGCTTGAACCTACTGTACTCTATATCAGAAAATTCAACCTTGGGTTTATTGGGGACGGAGCCTACAGCCGTAACAAGAGTTTCAATAGACTCAAGTTCTGTGATAAGGCCATAAAGAGAGGAGGAATGATTATTTGATGAACGAAAACAACAATAGCAATTATAAGAAGGCCGTTTATACGGTTTCAGATATTCAACAGATTTTAGGAATTGGCAAAAATCAGGCTTATCAGTTGGTCAATTCCGGCGAATTTCCAACACGTCAGGTCGGTTGTAGAAAACTCGTCTCTATGAATGTTTTCAATACATGGTTTAATGGGAATTCAAATTTATCTATGCAATCATAGAAATAATTAATAATTACAAGGGAGCGAATTTTATGAGAAAGATTGATGGATTTTATGAAAGTTTGAGACGCATGACAGAGGAAAATAGAAGGGCGTGTCAAACAGAGGATCAAATACAAATCGCAACTAAGATTAAGTTGAACGAAGATCAAAGACAGCGAATAAAACATTTGATCGATAAAGGATTATCGCTTGATCAGATATTGGACAATATAACCCTTAAGGTTAGATTCGACTAGACCATATTTAAAAGGTAATGTTTTTACGGCCTACCACGTATGATGCTTCAAGGCATGGGGATGAAGATAAATGCGTGGTAGGCTTTTTGTGTAACGATTATCTAAATTACTTTGATCGGTTATAGGGTGATTGATTTGTAGGTTTTAATGATATATTCTCGTCCGATGCTTTTGAATAAATTGCGTCCTCAGTACGGCCAAGTTTTAAACCAATAACCCTAGTGGGTGTATTGTCATCCGCGAGTTGTTTTAGGTTTTTAACATCATTTGGTGTCCAAGGCTTACCACTATTACGGTCTGATTTTGGCATAGTTCTATTCTCCCTTCCAAAATATATTCTACATACATTATATCCCTTATAGATTATATTATTCAACAATTTATCCAATAATGTGATATAATGTGAGCGATATTTTGTTGGAGGATAGTATGAGGAATTTGAATTATAAGTTAATTAAAGAAGCTTTAAAAGAAAAGGATAAGACAACTCCTTGTACTGAATGCGAAGAATTACTTAGCGAGTTTGAATTGATTATAATTCAACTTAAAACATTAATAACAAACAGATTTAAAAAGCACGAATTAGCTCAGTGGATAAATGCAATAAATTGGTATATTACTTTAAAAGAAGAACATAAACATTATGATTATAAAATACGGAGTATCGTTTATGTAGAGTTGGGAACCAATATTGGTAATGAAATGTCCTATGAACATTTAGCAGTGGTACTTAAATCGGGCAATGATAAAGTTTTTATTGTGCCTTGTTCGTCTAGTGATAATGCAAAAGAACGGATGAGTAAAAATGACGAAGACTATATGTTGGGGACAACAGCGATGGGTTTTCCGAAAGAAACAGTTATACACATTAAAGAAGCAAAATGGATAAGTAAAACAAGAGTAAAAGACAATAACCGTCCGCCGAGAGTACATCCAGATTTATTTGATAAAATATATGAACGAGTTTTCAAGGATATTTTTAAATCTCAATACACATTAGTTAAACAACAAGCACTTAGAATAGAGCAACTTCTAACAGAGAACAATCGATTAATCTCTAATATGGTTATTTTAAATATGGAAGTAGATCATATAACGTCTCAACTTAATGAGATTCGCGATCAAAGAGATGAATATTATAGGGATATAGAAATTCTTACATCATAAGTAATAATGCTTGACAAATTATAACGCATGAGTTACAATATAGCCAATTAAGTGGCATTACGTCCACGCTAACTTCTTAAGTGAAGTCGATCTTGGAAGCCCTCTATTATTGAGGGCTTTCCGTTTATTCTCATATGTTTTTAGAGTGCATCTTGATAAAATAACGTTGCATAAAAGTTCAAACAAAATGCCTAGAGCGCGCTCGCACAAAATAGTTTAAAAGCTCTATCAATAGATGGTGCTTTTATATTTATCAAACCAAACTCTGTATCACAACCATATCACGGTTATTATATCAAAAACATTAATCGATTGAACTTCCTTGATAGCTTAAATTCTTCCTGTTGCTAAAAAGAAAAAATGCGAATATACTTTCTACAGGACAAATGTCCCTAGAGATATAACGCTATGATTCAGAGACAGTATGAAAACAAGTACAAGGTGTACGTCAAGGTAGAAGCGATTTTCTTTCCAAATGGGCAGATCGAGCCTAAAGCATTTTGGTGGGAAAGCGGACGAAGATACGAGATTGATCAAGTCGTTGATGTTTGCCGAGCAGCTAGCCTAAAGGCCGGTGGCATAGGGTTAGATATACTTGCATGATTCGAGGACATCAAACATTCTTATTTCTTGGAGAAAGCCGTTGGTTCATGGAGAGGAAAGAAAATCTAGCGAATTAGGATCACAGTATTAAGCAAAACAATAAAATAGTGCTTTTATTTAAAGATTATAAATGGATGTGGAGAAATCTTTTTTCTGATTGCCCTTCCGTTATTATTTTTGCATATTAAGTAGATAAAATATTCTTCTTTGTTTATATAATCGGTCGATAGATAAGATTCTAATATATAATAACTCATGTTTTTAGGTATGAGATTGACTAATTTCAATTCATATCCATAGGTAATCGTAGTGTTTTCATTTGGCTTTGACATTAGCATGTATCTAATTGGCAATTTTATATTGTTACTTTTGGTAATGCATTCAATTTGAAAATTGCTTAAAGATTTTAAAGTCTCAGATTTATTATATAAGATCAATTCAAATCTTAAAACGGCACCATGTAAGTCTTCTATAGTCTTATCTGTTATTCGTTCAACTTCAATAATTTCACCATACGAGTTTCTATATTGAATATTGAATTGTACACTTGAGAATGTAAAATTAATTTTTCCCATATTACGAAGAATATGAGTTGCAAAAAGAGTAACAATTAAAGTTAATATTGAAGCAAATACAGCTTGATACTCAATTAAGAATTGCCAAAACATATTTCCCTTACCTTAATTCTTCAGAAAATTAGTTATAAAAAGTACCCATCCTATTTCTTTCCGGCTTGCCATCTATGACCGCATTTCATACAGCCAACCATGACTTTTTGTGAGCCAATAACCCCACCAAGTAAACCAACTGGCCCGAGAAGAACAGCTCCGGCAGCGGCTTTTCCTAAACCAAAACCTTTATTTCCAGCGACTATTTGAGTTGATCCACATTTGGGGCATTTAATAGAATTGTTATCTCCCTTTGCAGATACAGTTCCTTCTTTGGCCTCTATCTTGGTATTTGGCTGTATTGAGTTCTTGCAATTAGGACATTGAATCAGAGTATTATTAATGCAATAGGTTTTTGAAATACTGGAGAAGTATCTTTTGTTAAACATATATATTTTGCCGCAACCATCACATTCGATTCCTAGTTTCTCGCTTTCATTGCTAAAGTAATACATATAGACACCTCCGATACGAAATCCTGTAATACATTCAACAAATTATAACACAATAACCAATAATGTGGTACAATATATATGATAAGCCTATTAAGCTAGTTGCAATAATGTAGTCCCAAAAAACGGATAATTAATGGCGTATCATAGTGCCATAGCATATGTACTCTTCAAATTTATAAAAACAAAGGAGATAAATTAATATGGCATTGATCAACTGTCCTGAATGTGGAAAAGAAATATCCGATACAGTAAAAAAGTGTCCTCATTGTGGTTTCGGGATTAGAGCTAAAAAACAAATATCCAAGAAGGGAAAGCTTTTATTAATTCTTGTTCCTGCTGTTTTGGTGGTGTTGTGTGTTGGAGCCTTTATATTTCTGAATACACTTACAGAGACAGAACAACAAGTAGTAAATTGTGTCCAAGAGGTTAAAGATAGATTGAAAAATCCAGATTCTTTAAAAGTCTATGAGATACAATATCATGCCAAAGACGAAAGTAAGGAATCAGATTTTGAAGACAATTATTTAATGGTTTATTTCGGCGCTGAAAATGGTTTTGGTGGTACTAATTCAAGTTATGCTACTTTTAAAGATTGGAGCTTGCAGGGGTTTTTCGACCCAAATGAAGATTATAATAGTGATAGTACCGATATTGATGAATTATTGGATCAGCTTGCCGGACTTGCAATCTATGGCTATTGGGATAGTGAAGATAATACTGTTTTTAATGTAGATAAGATTATGAGCAATGTTAAATAGAATGCGAAACTTGGATATCAGGTAGATATGCCCCCTTGAAACAGCCTAATTTCATAGGTGATTAGGGGTGACTAAAGAGCATACGTGAAGTGAAAGGGTACAAATACATTATGAATTTGGTTTATGCCCAGTTAAATTGACTTAACATTTCAGTTATGATAATATGCTATCAGTTAAGATAATTGATGCTCGTTTGCTACGACAACGAACTAGCAAAAACAGCCTGAAAACTTGAGATTGTATATATAGTTAAGTTCTCAAAAATGGCTTTAAATAGGCAAAATTATGCTCAACCCGAACTTCGTTAAGCTGATTAGCTGGTACGACAATGAGTGGGGTTATTCCAACAAGGTGCTCAGCCTGATTGAGCACATGGCGAAAGTTGACGCGAAATAATTAAGCATTAACCAAAACCAGAACATAAGAAATAGGCATCCCTTTCCCGGCCTTGGCTGGGAAGGGGATGTTTTTTATACTTGAACTTTTTAGCACGCTGATTGCGCATAATCATAAGAACTACACATTCATTCAATAATATGCTATAATTTATAAAATTTAAAAAACACAGCCATAGTGTTTTTTGGTATAGGAATTTACCGCCGGGCACAGTCCCCGAGAGGGAGGAAGATCATGAAGAAGCTTATTGTATTGATTCTGACGGCAATCCTGCTGTTATCGCTTTTCGGGTGCAGCGGTGCCTCTTCGGATACTGTCGGCACTATATCGGGTGCAACGAAGGCTGAAGAAAGCGTCGACATTTTTACGAGTGCGTCTGAGCCCGACGACAGCGGATATGTCACATGCGATTATAACGGCGTGGAGAGAAAATTCATACTGTATAAGCCCGAAGGAGCCGGGGAGAACGCACCGCTTGTGTTCATGCTGCACGGCTATGGCGGCAGCGCAAAAGGCTTCATGGACAGCACGGATATGAACAACGCGGCTGAAAGCAAGGGGTATGCCGTCGTTTATCCGCAGGGCATTCGCGACGCGAAAAACAGCACGGGCGGCGCTTGCTGGAATTCCGGTCTCAATGATTCGCCCAATGACGATACGGGCTTTCTTGTATCGCTGGCTCAGTATTTGCAGCAAACCTACGGTTTCAGCAGCAGCGCCACATTTGCAGCAGGCTTCAGCAACGGTGCGTTCATGATGTATAAGCTCGCATACGAAGCGCCCGATACGTTCCGGGCGGTCGCGAGTGTGTCGGGCACGATGAGCGGAGGGGCATGGGCAGAGCGGCCCGATTCGGCATCGGTTGGCATACTGCAGATCAGCGGCACCGCTGACGATGTCGTTCCTATTGAAAAAGACGGCGTTTACGGGGATGCACCCGCCATCGGCGGAGTCATAGAGTTCTGGAAAAACGCGAACAAGCTTGAAAAATACGAGGAAGTTAAAATATCTGAGAAGGCCACGGCTTATTGCTATTCCAGCGACTCAAATGATAATCAGGTATGCTATATAGAAATTGAAGGCGGCAGCCATTCATGGCCGGTGAAAGACAGCGCCGGTTTTGACGCCAACGAAAGGATACTCGATTTCTTCAGCAGCTTTGTGAAGTGATTTTTAATGGAGCAAGAAGATGATTAATGGTTTTTTATGCACAAACCTGTTTTCAAAGAATCCGGGCATGCTGATTAATTTTTACCATAACAAACTCGGCATCCCGATCATCAATGTTATCGTCGATGAGCTTGACGGCGTCAATTTGGGGTTTTCTGAAAGTGCGCCGACAATCTGCATATGGGATGCGAACAAATGGGGTGCGCCTGTCTGCGGAACGACTTCTTTTGTTTTTACCAGCACTGATCTTGATACAGCCTGCGATGAATTGAAAAACAACGGACTTGCCATTGATTCTCCCGTCAGATTCGAATGGGGTACCTATGAACTCAGGCTAAAAGATCCGGATGGAAATGAAATCGTTATTGTTGAAATACAGTCTTAGTTTTGGCGTCGTATAACTTTCGCTTGCAGGAATTCCAGCTCGTAAATAGAACATATTAATATCATTTATTAAACGATATAGCGCGGGAGGGGCACTATGGAGAAACGCTTCATCATGGGCATTGACCAGGGAACCACAGGCACACGCGTTTTTTTGTTCGATGAAAAGGGGCAGGTGCATTCATCGGCCTACAGGGAGATCACGCAGATCTATGCGCACCCGGGATGGGTGGAGCATGACGCAAACGAGTATATCGATACGGTGATGGTTTGTGCCGCCGAAGCCATGCAAAAAGGGGGCGTCGGCGCGGACGAGATCGCGGGTATCGGCATATCGTGCCAGCGTGAAACCACGATACTGTGGGACCGGGATACGGGTGAGCCGCTGTACCGCGCGGTCGTCTGGCAGTCCCGTCAATCCGCGGCGATCTGTGAGCAGCTCAAAGAGCAGCGCCTTTGGAGCTATATCAGGGAAAAGACGGGACTCCCGATCGACGCGTATTTTTCGGGGTCCAAAATCAAATGGATTATTGACAATGTGCCGGGCGTCAGGGAAAAACTCGATGCGAAAAAAGTGATGTTCGGCAATATCGATTCATGGCTGATTTACAAGCTATCGGGTGGTGCGGCACATGTCGAAGACTATTCCAACGCGTCGCGCACCATGCTGCTCGATATCCATACGCTCAGGTGGGATGAAAAAATCATGGACGCGCTCGATATTCCGCCGCACATACTGCCGCAGCTCAAGCCCTCGAGCGGCCTACTCGCGATGACGGGCAAAGCCGCTTTTTTCGGGCAGGAGGTGCCGATATCGGGCGACGCCGGAGACCAGCAGGCGGCCACGTTCGGGCAGGCGTGCTTCGAGCCGGGCATGGCGAAAAACACTTACGGCACGGCGCTGGCCGTGATGATGAATATCGGCGATACGTTTAAGATGAGCCATACCGGGCTGATGACCGACCTCGCTTGGGTGCTGCCGGAATGCCGACGCTATGCGTTTGAGGGCCTTGTGTATATGGGCGGCGCGACGATACAGTGGCTGCGCGACGGGCTTCGGATCATCAACTCGTCCGCGGAGGTCAACGACCTTGCCATGCAGGTGCCCGATGCGGGCGGCGTCTATCTCGTGCCCGCGTTTACGGGCCTTGGCGCGCCATACTGGGATATGTACGCGCGCGGCACGATCGTCGGGCTCACGCGCGGCACAAGCGCGGAGCACATTGCGCGCAGCGCTCTGGAATCCATCGCGTATCAGACGCGCGACTTGCTGGAGTGCATGGAAAAGGACGCAGGCCAGAAAACGCTGACGCTGCGTGTGGACGGCGGCGCGACCTCGAGCGATTTTCTGATGCAGTTTCAGGCGGACATACTCGGCATACCGCTGCAAAAGCCATCGATCACGGAGATGACGGCGCTCGGCGCGGCGTATCTCGCGGGGCTTGGCGTGGGTTTCTGGAAGGATGAAAGCGAGATTGCGGCGCAGTGGAAGGTTGCGCGTGTGTTTGAGCCGCAAATGGGGGAAGACCAGAGGGAGACGCTGTACGCGGGCTGGAAACGGGCGGTCGAGCGGTCCTTCGGGTGGGCGAAACAGTGACAATTAACAATTAAGAATTACATATTAAAAAGCTTCGGTTGACAGCCAAGGGAAGCGGAGATTGTCTTAGCGGGCAATGCCGCTTCTTTTGTATTGACAGCACATGCGCTTCATTTGAATTTTCTAATCTTGCCAAGCGAATCTTTATGTAATATTAAATAAAAGCAATGTAATAAAACCAGTGTTCCCTTATTCGTTGGGTATAGTAATCACACCAACCATTATAAGCCCAACCTTCGCCGTGCTCCTCAAGGGTCATATCTTCGCCTTCCCATCCCATTGGAGCATCCGCTTCAGAATAATAAAAACCTGTATACTCTTGATAGCCGTTTCCACAGCAAAAATTGATATAACCATCAGGATAATCTTGTATAAAATCAATCCCTATTTTTTTAAGATTGTCGTAATCCGTATCCGGGTATTCTTCAACAGCAGTATTGAGCAAATCTTCTTCATTATTAACAATCTCAAATATCCGTTTTTCTGATGACATACAGCCGCTGAAAGTGAGTATTAGTAAGCAAATACACAAAAGCATCATAATCTTTTTCATATAGTCTCCTTGTCACTTCTATACGATATTGCCTCGTTTATTATATCGAATTATGTATTTTATGGAAAGGTCGCGGACATAGATAAACGCTTTGGATCGTAATAAAAAGTTATATTGCTCTTTAACGGAATACCCCTTTGTTAAAGATAAATTCATAATAACGGCATCAAAAGCACACATGATCACATTCACTGCCACATATACATGAACCATGGAACGAAAGATAGCTTGGAACAGTGCGTTACAAAAGTATATGCCAAAACCCATATTCACGGCATTGGCATCCATCAACGGCGATATCGCACCGGAAATTGAAGAAATACGTCTCAGAACACAGCGACCGCTGATGGTGTACACCTGCGGCAACGGTTACTGTGTGGATGCGCAAGGCGGCCTTTCGTTGGAGAGCGGCCTATTTGTGTCGGAAGACGACGTCAGCAATACCTTTCTTGCACTGACCGGGCAGTCGCCCTATGCGTACGAGGAAGAGATCAGACAGGGGTTTTTGACACTGGAGAGCGGCATAAGAGCGGGGCTCTCGGGCAGCGCGTTGCTCTCGGGCGGCAGTGTGCGCACATACAAAACGGTGAGCGGCATCAATTTTCGTATACCGCGCGAAGCCAAAGGCGTCGCAAACGGATTGCTCTCGCTGATCACGCAGCAAAACAGGCTCAAAAGCACGCTCGTGATTTCACCCCCAAGGCTCGGCAAAACCACACTCGCGCGGGATATTGCGCGCTGTGCGGGCAGCGGCATCGGCATGGAGCCGTCGCGCGTGACGGTGGTGGACGAGAGGCAGGAGATCGCCGCGAGCCTTTATGGCAGGCCGCTGTTTGATGTGGGGCGCGAAACGGACGTGATATCGGGCGTGCCCAAGGCCGAGGGCGTCTTTATGGCGCTGCGTAGCCTCTCTCCCGACGTGATTGTAACGGATGAAATCGGCAAGAGCAGCGATTTGGAAGCGCTCAGAGAAGTGGCGAACAGCGGTGTTGTGATGGTGGCGACGGCCCACGCGCCCGATTTTGAGGGTTTGAAAGCGAAGCTTTTTTTTAAACAGATATGCGAGGAAAGAATGTTCGAGTCTTTCGTGGTGCTGTCCGCGGCCCTCGGGCGCATTACGGTTTCCCAAATCCACGACGGTTTGGGACAAGAACGCTTAAGGCAGCCGATCAGGCTGCGGGAATCGGAGGCTGTATGAACCTGATACTGTGCGTCATGATCGTCGCCGTCTGCACCGCGATTGGACGGATTTTTGCGGGACGCATGACGGAGAGGCTGACCTTTTTCAGAGAATATCATCTCATATTTACACAGCTGACGGACCGTATGATCGGCATAAATCTGGAGCTTTTTCAGGCGCTCAGGTCTTGCCAGTCGGAAGCTTTACACGGCTTA
This sequence comes from Bacillota bacterium, assembly GCA_023408075.1. Taxonomy (GTDB): domain Bacteria; phylum Bacillota; class Clostridia; order Christensenellales; family SZUA-584; genus SZUA-584. The sequence continues at coordinate 78,691 of JAEYKW010000014.1, forward strand.
CTGTTAAAATGCGCCTTCGATTTAAAAAGGATGCCGCAGGCGGCGTTTCAGCAGATATGGCAAATGAATTTAGACCGCATGAAGCCGTCATTCGGCAGCCTGACGAAGGACGACTGGAAGATACTGCGCGAGGGGGGCAGCGCCATTGAAGCGATATGCATGAACCCGAGCGAAAAGCAGGCGGGAATCTATTTGAAAAGGCTCTCCGCGTATGCGGAAGTGCTCGAAACCGAGAAACAAAAGAAGTGCAAGCTTTACAACACAACCGGTGTGCTGGCAGGCCTCATGATCGCGCTGCTGGTGATATAAGGGAGGATGAAGGAAATGGATATTGATCTTATTTTCAGGATTGCCGCAATCGGTATATTGATTGCCGTGCTCAATCAATTGCTCACCAAAGCGGGGCGTGAGGAAATTGCGACGATGGTGACGATCGCCGGGCTTATCCTCGTGCTGCTGATGGTTGTTGACCTCGTCAGCAACCTGTTTGAAAACGTGAAACGCATATTCAACCTTTATTAGCCATGGAGATTGTTCGAATAGCGCTGATCGGAATTGTGGCCGGTGTGCTGGTGATTACCATCAAGCAAAAGCAGCCTGAAATTGCGCTTCAGGTCAGTATCATCGCCGGCCTTATCATATTCATCTATGTGCTCGATTACATTGTGATCGCCATCGATTATGTGAAGGAGCTTGTCAACAAGTACAACATTCCTTATGAGAGCATCACGGTGGTGCTCAAAATCATCGGCATCGCTTATATCTGCGAATTCGGTGTACAGGTGCTGAAAGATACGGGAGAGAATTCCCTGGCAGGCAAGGTTGAGATCGCGGGGCGCGTGTTCATCGTGGTGCTGTCGCTGCCCATTCTAAGCTCGTTCATGACCATGGTGCTCGGGATGCTGGAATAACATATGAGAAAAATCGTTGTCATTGTGGCCGTTTTGCTTTGCTTTTTGCTGGTGCCGCGCGCGGCGCTCGCGGAAGACGATGTGGAGCAGGCCATTGAGGATGAAATCGCGGATAATATTGAGCGCGCTTTGGACACGGCCGATCTGCATGAGATTGAGTCGTTTTACAACGCGTACGCGCAGACGCTGTCGCCGGTCACGGGTGGTACCGATATCCGCAGCTTTATGGCCATGCTGGTGGAAGGCGGCTCTGAGCTTAACTTCACAAACGTGCTTTCGATGGTGCTCGGGGCGCTGTTTGCAGGCGTGAAAAGCAGCATTCCCGTGATCGTGCAGATCATTGTGGTGGCGCTCGTTTTTTCGGTCATCACGCACTTTAAGCCGTCCTTCGGGTCTTCGGGCGTATCCAAAGCGGCGCAGACGGCACAGTATGTGATTATCGGCACCATGACGATCGGTGTGCTTGTGTCCGCTTTTGCGACCGGCACGCAGACAATCGCAGGCATGACCTCCTTTACAGCTGATTTTTTCCCGCTTATGTTTACGCTGCTCACGGCGCTCGGCGGCATCACGTCTTCCACGATTTTAAGCCCCGCCACCGTGTTTTTAACGTCCGGCGTATCCATATTCTTCAAAAGCTTTATACTGCCGCTGATCATCGTGCTGACCGTGTTTACCATCGTCAATCATTTTTCGTCTTCAGTGAAACTGAACGGGTTTTGCTCGCTGATCAAAAGCGTGATCAAGTGGGGCATCGGCATCAGCTTCACGATATTCCTCGGCATCATTGCGATTCAGGGGCTGCTCGGCTCCACGTTCGACGGCCTGTCCATCAAAACGGCCAAGTATACGATAGACAAATTTGTTCCGATCATCGGCGGCATGTTTTCGGATTCCGTGGACGTGCTGCTCTCGTGCTCGCTGCTGATCAAGAATGCGGTGGGGATCGCAGGCATAATCATCATTGTGGGCATCGTGATCACGCCCGTCTTTGCGATACTGGCGCATTATTTTCTGTTTAAGCTCGCGGGCGCGGTGCTGGAGCCCGTGGCGGGCAGTGAGATGGGCAAATTCGCGCAGGAAGCGGCGGACGTACTGCTGCTGCTTTTCGCCGCCGTCATGGCAGCGGCGATCATGTTTTTTATCACAACCGCGGTGATTATCGGCGCGGGCAACGCCAATGTGATGCTGAGGTGAGAAATGGAAAGCTTTTTAACATCGTGGGCCGTATCGGTGGCCGTGGCGATACTGTTCAGCTCCGTGGTTTCCATGCTGCTGCCCGAAAGCGGCATCAAAAAGTATGCGTCGGTTGTGATGGGCATCGTGGTCACCATCATCATTCTGGCGCCGGTTGTGACGCTTTTCAGCGGGAAGGATGTACAGAGCGAAATAAACGGCGCGTTTCAAGAGGCGGACAGCGAGGCCATTTTTGAGGTGAACGGTGAACAATACAAAGATTACATTTACGATCTTTATCAGGTATATATGGTCAATGATGAAAATAAAAATGAGTAATGAAAGGAAGAAAAGATAAATGACGCATGTCAATGAAGAAACACAAGAAAAGAAGCAAAGCATCATCGTAAAATTCATGAAGCTGGATTTTAAAAAGAAACTGCAGTATCTTGCGGTATTGCTCATTGTGATTGTGATACTCGCAATCTATTTTGCTTCTGCCGGAAGCCCTGTCAAACAGCAAACACCGGGCGAGAACACGGCACCTGTGTCTGAGGCCGGTTCCAGCAGCATTGAAGAGAAGCTGCAGGAAACGCTGTCGAAGATTGAGGGAGCAGGAAAGGTGCAGGTGATGATCACATACGACTCAAGCGCCGAAATCGTGCCCGCCATCAGCGTGGATACGCAGGTCTCCACCACGACGGACGAGAGCGAAGACGGCACCAGCAAAACGAATACGGAGAACACGCAGAGCGAGGTTGTGACGGTAAACGGCACCGAAGGCGGCAGCGCGCTTGTGCTCAAGGAGAAGAGCCCGCCCGTTAAAGGCGTTATCGTGGTGGCGCAGGGCGCGGATGATATCCGCGTGAAGCTGAGCCTGTTAAGCGCAGTGGAAACGATTTTAAACATCAGCCCGGATCAGGTTGATGTATATAAAATGGAAAATGAATAGGAAGTGAATCAGTATAATGAGTAAGGGAAGTGGTATAATGAAAAACAAGAAGACAGGCAGGTATCTGCTGCTGGCTGGTCTGATCGTGCTGCTCGCGGGTGTGGGGTATTTAAACTACGCGCTCGGCAACCCCGGCGAGGGTGACAATGTGGTGGACGCGTCGGCCGGAGCGCAGCCGGGCGAACAAGTGGAAGGCGCGCTGAGCTCGGACGATCTTGCCGTGATGTCGTCGGAAAACTATTTTGAGGATTACAAGGCCAACAGGGAGAGCGTGAGAGACACCGAGGTCGCGTATCTTGACAGCATTATTTCCAACGAGAAAAGCGACGCCGAAACGGTGCAGGATGCTCAGGATCAGAAGATCGAGATTGTGCAGCGCATGGAATCCGAGCTGACGATTGAAGGCCTTGTGATGGCGGCGGGTTTTGACGATGCAATCGTCACGGTGCAGGAGGGCTCGGTCAACGTGGTATTGAAGGCGGACCAGATTTCCAAGGAAGAAGCAGCCAAGGTTTTGGAAATTGTGCGTCAGGAAACGGGCGAATCGCCGCAAAATATTAAGGTTATCTTGCAGGAATAACAAAACTGTAGAAAAGTGTTAAAGTCTTTTTGAAGCAGATTGAATTGCGCTGCCCTATCTGTTATAATTTAAGCATTATTTGAAGAGGTGAGATATTTGGGCACGAACGATATCAACATGCGGGAAGAACAGAACGGCAGCATTTCTTTTGCAAATGACGTGGTTGCGACAATCGCCGGGCTTGCGACGATAGAAATCGAAGGCGTCGCGGGTATGAGCGGCGGCTTTTCGGGCGGCCTTGCGGAGCTTCTTGGCATCAAGAATTTAACCAAGGGCGTTAAAGTGGAAGTCGGGCGCGAAGAGTGCGCGATCGACCTGTTTGTGGTTGTCAACTACGGCATTGAGATTCCCACGATGTGTGAGAAGATTCAGACGAATGTCAAAAAGGCTGTCGAAACGATGACCGGCTTGCGTGCCGTGGAAATCAATGTTCATATTCAAGGCGTCAGGGTCGATAAAGAGGCGCCGGAGGATATTAAGCGCGTGCACTAAAATTGGGGGAAACAAAAGATAATGCGTTTTTTAACAAGATTATTGCTGACACTCTATATATTGATGGTGCTCTTTGTGGTGGTCATGACGCTCGGATGCGCATGGAATCTGATCGATATCGCTTTTCCGAAATACTGGCTGTCGCAATTGTATGAAAGCACAGCGGTGATTTGGGTCGTATCGGTCATCTGCATCGTCGTGGCTATCGTCAGCTTCATGCTGATGTTTTCAGGAATCCGCAAGCGCAAGCCCAAAACGGCCAAAATCGCTGCGTCGGAGGGCGGCGCTATTTTCGTAACATTAAACGCGCTCGAAGACATGGCGACGCGGCATATTGCGTCTCACAGCGCGGTGAAAAGCGTCAACGTTCGCGTGACGGTCAGAGACGGGAGAGCCTGCTTTACGTCAAGAATGACCGTGGTGGAAGGCACCTGCATACCCGAAGTGCTGAGCAGCCTTCAGAAAAGCCTCAAAGAGCACATCGAGACGCTTTCGGGCATTGCGGTTGATAAAATGACACTGTACGTCGATAAGACGGCCCAGGTTGTAAAGGCGCGTGTGGAATAGTGGATGAACGAACAAGCTTCATTGAATTTATAAAAGAACATCGAGGCATTATCACAGGCATCGGCGTTGGGTTTTTAATCGGTGTTCTCATACTCGCAATCGGCTTTTTTAAAACGTTGTTTTTAGCGATTTGCGTCGGTATCGGCGCTTTTTTCGGTACAAAGAACAAATTGCGCAAAAAACTTTTTGAAATTTTGGACAAGATATTACCGGACTTATTCAGATAGACATCGGAGGAATGGTTTGAGCAGAAGATCGGCACGAGATACAGCGTTTCGGCTGTTTTACGAATATTCGATAAACGGAGAGTTCAATCCCGCCACAATGGATGTGATGCGGGATTGTTTTGATAAGGGCATGAATGAAAACGCGTGGGACTACGTGAGGCGCCTTATCGACATTTACAAAGCACACGAAAAAGACGTGGACGACATGATTCAGGCGAATTCGAAGAAATGGAACCTGACGCATATGGCCAAGGTGGAGCTTTCCATATTGCGGCTGGGCGTCTGCGAGCTTAAATACTGCGACGACATCCATGAAAGCATTACCGTCAACGAGTGCGTGGAGCTCGCAAAAAGATATGCCTCTGAGAAGTCCTCCAGCTTCATCAACGGGGTGCTCGCTGCCGTGATCGGTGAAAAAGAGCCTGCGGATGAGCCGGTCTGATGTTTTTGTCGGCATCGATACGAGCGCATACACCACATCGGTCGCCGTCGTATCCGGCAGTGACATACTGATCGATAAAAGAAAGATGCTCGCGGTGCCGCCGGGGTCACGCGGCCTTCGGCAATCCGATGCCGTTTTTGCGCATATCAAGAACTTCCCCGAACTTTTTAAAGACATTTGCATTGAACCGGCCGGTATAAGGGCTGTGGCATACAGCGAAAAGCCGTGCCCGAGAGACGGGTCGTATATGCCTGTTTTTTGTGTCGGCGCATCGCATGCGGCAGCGGTCGGCGCGGCGGCAAGTGCCGATATCTATGCGCTGACGCACCAGCATGGGCATATCTACGCCTGCTTTTTCGGCAACAGTATTGAAGACGGCGTCTACGGCGCTTTTCATGTGTCGGGCGGCACGCTCGATCTGCTTCGCGTTTCCGTTCAAAACGGTATTGTCAAAGAAATACGGCCGCTCGGAGGCAGCCTTGATTTAACATGCGGGCAGCTTATCGACAGGGTGGGCGTCGCGGCGGGGCTCGGGTTTCCGTCAGGCGCACAGATGGAAAAGCTGTACCGTCCGGGTGCGGACAGGCTCTCCGTTCATGTAGAGGGGCTCAATGCGAATCTCTCGGGCGCGGAGACGCAGGCACAGCGGCGTTTGAAAAACGGCGAAGACGCGGCGCTGGTCTGCAGCAGTGCGATAGACTGCGCGGCCGAAACGATTGCCAGGCTGCTTGTCAATGCGGCAAATTTATGCGGTTTGAAAAGCTTTTTGTTTACAGGCGGCGTAATCTGTAATACCATAATCAGAGAATATATAGAAAATATGTGTGCGAGAAACGGCCTTGGCTGTATTTTCGCGCAAAAAAACTTGTGCAGCGACAACGCATGCGGCCTGGCACTCGCAGCGGAGCGGATGTACGGAAAAGGAGAATAATATTGAGCATCATTGACGGGAAAGCCATTTCGGCAGAAATACGGGAACAGCTCAAAAAGGAGGTTGCCGCGCTGAAGGTTCAGGGCACAATGCCCGGGCTCGCGGTGATACTGGTCGGTGACGATCCGGCTTCTGCTGTGTATGTGAACAACAAAGAAAAGGCGTGCGAGGAGATCGGCATACGCTCGGCGGTGCACCGGCTCAGCGCCCAGACCACGCAGGAGAGCCTGATTTCTTTGATTAAAAGCCTCAATGAGGATCATGCGATACACGGCATACTCGTTCAGCTGCCGCTGCCCAAGCCGCTCGATCCGCTGGCCGTGCTGCGCGCCGTCAATCCCGATAAGGATGTAGACGGGCTGCATGTCGTGACGGCAGGACGCTTATTCGTCGGCGAAAAAGGTTTTATTCCGTGCACGCCCAAGGGCATTATGCACCTGATTAAAAGCACGGGCATTGAAATCAGCGGCAAAAATGCCGTCGTCGTGGGGCGCAGCAATATGGTCGGCAAGCCGGTGGCCCATCTGCTTATGGGTGAAAACGCGACGGTGACCATCTGCCATTCGCGCACGCGCGATTTGGATAAGATATGCGCCAATGCGGATATTCTTGTTGCGGCAATCGGACGCCCCGAGATGATCACGGGCGATTTCATCAAGCCGGGTGCCGTTGTCATTGACGTCGGCACGACCAAGGTGGATGGCAAGCTTAAGGGCGATGTGCTGTTTGAAGAAGCCGTCAAAAAGGCCGGTTATATCACGCCGGTTCCGGGCGGCGTCGGCCCGATGACGATCACAATGCTACTGGAGAACACACTGGAGGCGGCACGGCTGTATGGCTGAGCATCCGGCCGATTCATCGAGGAATCAAGCGGCGGTCGTCGTCGCGTTCAGCGTGACGCAGATCACGGAATATATCAGCCGCAAGATGTTCAGCGATCCGTTTTTGAGCATGGTCAAGGTGGTGGGCGAGGTGACGAACTTCAGCTTTTCATCGGCGGGCCATGCCTATTTTTCGCTCAAGGACGAAAACGCGATGCTTGACTGCATCGTATACGATTATAATCACCATCCGGATATGGACGTGATTGCGGACGGTGCGCTGCTCGAAATCGGCGGGCGCATTTCATTTTACCGAAAAAACGCGTCGGTGCAGCTGATTGTGGAATCCGCCGTGCTCGGCGGCGTGGGTGATCTTTATGCGCGCTTTGAGCGCACCAAGCAAAAGCTCGCAAAGGAAGGCATTTTCAGCGAGCTTCACAAAAAGCCGCTGCCCGAATTTGCGCTGAGGATCGGCCTCATCACGTCGCCGTCCGGGGCGGTGCTGCACGACATCATCAACGTCTCGACGAGGCGGTTTGAAGGCATCCGTCTCACGGTTTATCCCGTGCCCGTGCAGGGAACGGATGCCGCGCCGCGCATCTGCTGCGGCCTTGATTATTTCAATGAAAAGGCCGATGTGGATGTGATCATCGTGGCGCGCGGCGGCGGTTCGTTTGAAGACCTTGCGCCGTTTAACGAGGAAAGCGTCGCGCGTGCCGTTTATGCGTCGAAAATTCCCGTTGTGTCTGCGGTCGGCCATGAAACAGACTTCACGCTCTGTGATATGGCGGCAGACCTTCGGGCTCCCACACCGTCAGCGGCGGCCGAAATTGTTGTGCGGGAAAAGAAGGCACTGATTGAGGCGCTCGAACGGCAGAAGAAAACGCTGCTGGATGCGCTGGTGAGCGTGATACAGACACGGGAAGCCAAGCTCAGCCGTCTGAGCAGCGCCGTGAGCCCGCATGCGCTGCGGTTGATGCTGAAGCGAAGCGAAGAAGCGCTGATCGCGGACTTAAAGATGATGAAGCGCAGTGCGGCTTCGGTATTTGAGCGCTGTGAAATGAGATTGGAAAGATATCGTGACAGATTGGAAGACTTAAGCCCGATGCGCGTGCTCGAGCGCGGTTATGCCGTGATACGCGGTCAGCAGGGCGTGGTGACATCGGCATCCGCAGCGCAGGACGATATGGAGATCGAGTTTGCCGACGGACGCGTGGCCGTATCAAGAAAGAGGAATCAAAATGGCTGAGTTTGAAAAGGATCTTGAAAAGCTCGAGGAAATCACGCAGCTTTTGCAGTCGGGCGAGGAAGGGATTGAAAAGAGCATGGCGCTTTATGCCGAGGGCGTAAAGCTGGCCGATGCGCTGCAAAAGAGGCTCAAGGAATACAAAACGAAAATCGATATTTTGGATGCCGAGGTGGATGCGACATGCCGGAAATAGCGGCGGACATCAAATTGATTGTCGATCTCGTTGACCGGCGTTTGGAAACGCTGCTCAATGAACGGTGTGAACAAGGCCTGCTCAAAGACGCGATGAGCTACAGCTTAAAGGCGGGAGGTAAACGCCTGCGCCCTGTGCTGTGCATGCTGTCGGCGGGGCTGTTCGGCGATATGGGCCGTGCGCTCGATACCGCGTGCGCGATAGAGATGATCCACACGTATTCGCTGATTCATGACGACCTGCCCTGCATGGATAACGATGTGCTGCGCCGTGGCAAACCGACCAATCATGTGGTGTTCGGTGAGGCGCAGGCGCTGCTGGCGGGAGACGGCCTGCTTAATGGCGCGTTTGAGGTGATGCTCGCGCTTGCGGAAAAAGAGAAGCATCTCAATGCGGTGCGCGCGATGGCTGTCATCGCGGGTGCGGCCGGCGTGAAAGGCATGATTGCGGGGCAGTCGGCCGATTTGGAATTTGAGGGCAAGGATGTGGACGAGCAGGTGCTGCATTACATACACGAACGCAAAACGGCGGCGCTTATCACGGCTTCGGTGCTGTCGGGCGCGGCGTTGATGCATGCGTCGGAAGATGATTTGCGTGAGCTTGACATCTACGGCAGCTGCATAGGGCTCGTATTTCAGATTGTTGATGATATTCTCGACGTGGAAGGCGACACGGGCAAGCTCGGAAAATCAACGGGCAAGGATAAGGATTCCGAAAAGATGACTTTTGCGCGTGTTTACGGCATTGAAGCCTCGCGCCGGATCGCAAAGGAAAAAACCGAAGAAGCGGTGGATGCGTTGCTGCGGTTCGGCATGCGCGCGTCAGGGCTTAAAGCGCTTGCGCAGGCCATGCTAACGCGTGACAGATAGCTTATAAATAAAGAAAAACAGCTGCGGTATCGCGGCTTTTATTTTTTTTGGAAGCGTTATACTCATCATTAGTGTCACACAGCTTTATACGGTTGCTTAAGAGCGCGGCAACACCGTTTCAAGCATCTTTTCTGTGACATAACACAGAGAGTTTCAGGCCAAAAGAACGCCCTTTTTGGCAGTATAAAAGAATTTTGGCATGGCAAAGCTAGTCATATCAAAGCCGACCGAGGAGATATGACATGCTGATAAACAAAGTGGAGATATGCGGCGTTGACACGTCTAAATTGCCAGTCATGAAGCCAAAGCAAATGAAGGAGATGATGATGCGGGTCAAAGCGGGGGACCAGCGCGCGAGGGAGGAGTTCATACGCGGAAATCTGAGATTGGTGCTCAGTGTGATACAGCGCTTCACAGGACGCCGCGAAAACATGGACGACCTTTTTCAAGTGGGGTGCATCGGACTCATAAAAGCCATCGATAATTTTAACGTGGAGCTGGGTGTACGGTTTTCCACCTATGCGGTGCCTATGATTACGGGCGAGCTGCGCCGATACCTTCGCGATAACAACTCGATCCGCGTATCAAGGTCGCTGCGCGACATCGCTTATAAGGCGCTGCAGGTGAGAAATACGCTGTCTAAGAAAGACAGCACGGAGCCGAGCGTGGAGAAGATTGCCGAGGAGCTCGGCGTGAACGTGGAGGATGTGGTGTTTGCGCTCGACGCGATTCAGGACCCGGTCTCGCTCTATGAGCCCGTGTACCACGACGGCGCGGACGCGATTTACGTGATGGATCAGCTGCAGGACAAAAGCTGCGCCGACGAGAACTGGCTTGAGGGCATTGCGCTCAAGGAAGCGATTGACAAGCTCTCCGAGAGAGAGAAGAACATCATCACGATGCGGTTCTATCAGGGCAAGACGCAAATGGAGGTGGCCGACGAGATCGGTATCAGTCAGGCACAGGTGTCGCGTCTGGAGAAGAACGCGCTCAAAAGCATGAGAAGAAGCATATGATTTTAATTTTAAGCAGCAGGTAACGACTCTACCTGCTGCTTAAGTTGAATCTTTCTTTTATTGATAAACAAAATCAATGTGTGAAAATACACCTTGTAGTTTTATGTATATAAATGTATAATATGGTCGTGCGTTTTTTCTAATAATCCTAGGAGGGTTTTGATGAAAGACGAAAGATCAACATTGTTTTACGCCTATAGATATTTTATTATTCATAGCGGACAGCAAAGTCTGTTCAAAGAAAAAAGAGAATTAATCAAAGAGCTTGTTGATAGATGCATTTTAGAAAGAAAATTAGAAATTAATATTGAAAATAGAAAACATTTATTAATTCACGCCAGAACCTTCTCAGATAACGTTCAACTATTCAAATTTAGTAAAGATATACCAGTAACTAAATTCATGCTTGATGAAAAAACTTCGGACATTATTGAGAGCAAAGAATCAAATTATCCATTTATTTTTATATTTATTGATACTTCAAAACAGATGATTTTGCTTGAAAAGAAAACAAGTGTATATAATACGATAAAACAAAGTGAACACGTATTTAAAACATTTGTTGATTCATATTATTTTGATCCCAATTATACCTTTACTATGGATGAGATTACTGACAATTCATCATTTTGGAGTAATATAGAGAGATCGGAAAAAATCTATGAATTGACTTTAAATTTAAAGTCCCCCAATTTATTCGGAGGTATACTTGAAACAAATAGTTTTCTTAAAAAGGTAAAGGAAAAGTTGAATAACGAGGAGACTGATATAAAAGTTAAAAACAGTAAAGGTGAATTAACAATTAATCACGAAACTCTTGATGATCCCCTGAAATATGCAAGTTCAGGAGGAGGACATTGGGAGTTAAAACTTAAACGTAAAGGCAGAAGTCGAAAAACAGTAGTAAAAAGTGAATGTTGTGTAAAAACAATTGAAGTCACTCGTTTTGAAGAAGAATATACCATGTTCCCTGAACATGGTATATTAGAAAAAATCAAAAATATCGATGAGTTGTTAGATTAATTAATTTTTATGTTTAAAAGAATTATTTCAAAAATAATTAAAAAAGCAGTTTTAATAATATCCATTATCTTCATAATATTAAGCTCCTTTTTTATTACCATTAATACTCCATCATTATCTGATGGGGCTGCTGTGATTATTAAAGATGAGTTTATATTACCTTTTATTGGTGGATTTACAGGTTTTTCAATTGCTATTATAACATTCCTTTATTCATGTATAGAAAGAATAAGAGAATCATTGAAAAGTAAAAACAAAGAAGTGGAAAATGCCGAAATTAATAAGAAGATACTAAGAGTATTTTCAGAATTGTTTCATGATACAGTTACAATCTTTATTGCTTTAGTTTTCTGTTTCTTTTTGATTATAATAAGAGAAATGGATGTTCCATTGGTCAGCTTGAATATAAATGGTATTTCTAAACAACAAATAATATCAACTTGTGAAATTAGTTTTCTCCTTTTAACGTTTATCTCCTTAATAGATATTATGGGTAGTCTTTTTAATTTAGTAAAGGCATCTTTGTTAATTCGTGATAATAAATAATTATAGATAAAATTAACAAAAAACATGATCATGTATGGAGAAGAACGCGCTCAAAAGCATGAGAAGAAGCATATAAGAAATTGTGCAATCAAAGACCGTCTGTAAAACAATCTGCGCAGCGGTCTTATTTTTATTTTGCCGGTCATAGGATAAATAGAGGTGATATTTATGACTCGGTATACCAAACTCCGGCAGATGGAAGTGGTGAATATTCTGGACGGCGCGCGGCTCGGATACCTGTGTGATTTGATGATTGATATGAGCTCGGGGAAAATTATCGGTATCGTCGTGCCGGGCCCGTCGAGGCTCTCGTTTTTGTTCAGAGGGCAAAAGGACAGCGTAATCCCGTGGCAGAACATACGCAAATTCGGCGAAGATGTGATTCTTGTGGAAGTCGATATCAATTCTATGCCGAGCTTTCAGGGCTAAGCCGCGCGCATCATACTCCGCAATTGTAATTATCCAAGATTATGTTATAATAATGGCAAAAAGGCTTGGGGGTTGTGGTATGAAATGCGTTTTTTGCGGATATCCGGAGAGCAAGGTTGTTGACTCAAGGCCGACGGAAGAAGGCAGCTCCATCAGGCGCCGCCGCGAATGCCTCTCCTGCAAGAAGCGTTTCACCACATACGAGAAGATAGACAGCCTGCCGCTGCTCGTCGTGAAAAAGAACGGAGAAAGAGTCCCATTTGATTCGGATAAAATCAAAATCGGCATTATCAAAGCCTGCGAAAAACGTCCGGTTCCTGTGCAGGATATCGAAGAACTCGTCTCCAACATAGAAAAAAGCATATTCAACTCTTTGAGGCAGGAGATTTCCTCCAAGGAAATCGGCGGGCTTGTTATGCGCGGCCTTAAAGACCTTGACGATGTGGCCTATGTCCGGTTTGCGTCCGTCTATAAAGAGTTTAAGGACGTGGATACCTTTATGCAAGAGCTGCAAAGACTGCTGGAAGAGAAATAACGAATGGAGCAGCTAGGGAATGATACTGGAAGAAAACAGCGGAGTCAAATTTCTGTCGATTCCGTCTTTTGAAAAAGCGGGCGGTGTGACGTGTGCGTTTTCCACACGCATCGGCGGCGTCAGCCCCAAACCGTTTGACACCCTCAACTTCAGCCGGAAGCGCGAAGAGAGCGACGAAAACTTCGAAGACAACTTCAGGCGGTTCGCCTGCGCCGTGGGCTTTGATGCGGACAAAGCCGTTGGGATTAACTATGCGCACAGCGCCGAGGTTTACCGCGTCACGCGTGAGGATGCGGGACGGGGTATTTTCAAGGAGGCGCTGCCGGAAATCTGCGACGGACTTTATACCGATGAGCCGGGCATACCGATACTCTCGTTTCATGCGGACTGTACGCCGCTGTTTTTTTATGATCCGGTCAGGCGCGCTGCGGCGGTGTGCCATGCGGGCTGGCGCGGTGTGGCGGCGCATATGGCAGCCAATGCCGTGGAAGCTCTCGCAAGCCTTGGGTGCAGGAAAGAGAATATTCTCGCGGCAATCGGCCCGTGCATCAGCGTGCAGAACTTCGAGGTGGGGGAAGAGGTCAGGGACGTCTTCATAAGTACGTTTGGCGGCTCGGTGGTGCAGGAACGCGGCGGCAGGCTCTATGTGGACCTCAACAAAGCGTGCTTTGCCGATATGGTGAACGCAGGGCTCAGCCCCGCGAATGTGGACGATGCGGCGCTCTGCACATTCGACAATGACGGCTTGTTTTACTCGCACCGCAGAGACAAAGGAAAAACAGGCGCTATGGCCGCCGTGATTTTGATAAAGGAAAAATGACATGAACGAGAAAGTATTGATTGTTGACGATGAACTCAATATATTGGAGCTTCTCGAATTCAATCTCAAAAAAGAAGGTTATGACGTAACGCGCGCGGATACCGGGGAGAAGGCCGTATCCATACTGGACCAAGTACGCCCGGATATCGTGCTGCTTGATCAGATGCTGCCGGGGCTCGACGGGCTCGGCGTTCTCAAAAAAATGCGCGCGAACGAGGCGTTGTCGGACATCCCTGTCATCATGGTGACGGCGCGCTCCGAAGAAATCGACAAGATCATCGGCCTCGAGCTCGGGGCAGACGACTACATCACGAAGCCCTTCAGTATGCGCGAGCTGCTGGCGCGCGTGAAGGCGCTGCTCCGGCGCACGAAAAGGCCCGATACGCCGGTGCCGGCGGTGCTTGGCTTTAAGCAGCTCAAGGTGGATACGGTGGGTTATATCGCGAGCATCGACGAAAAAAAGCTGCTGCTCACGCTCAAGGAATTCGATCTGCTCGTGCTGCTGATGTCGAGCCCGTCGCAGGTGTTTACGCGCGATGCGATACTGAACAAGGTCTGGGGCTACGACTATTTCGGAGAAACCCGCACCGTGGATGTTCACATCACGAACCTGAGGCGCAAGCTCAGCGAATACGGCGACCTGATTGAAACCGTCAGAGGCGTGGGATACCGGTTCAATACGCAAAATGAACAGAATATTTAGAAAAGTTGCGCTGAGAATCACAGCGCTGTTTCTGGTTGTGATCACCGCCGCAGGCGTGTTCACAGCCGTGCATCTGGACGATACCTACAAAAAAGACACGCGTGCGGCACTGCTGCAGAATGCCAGAGAGATCGAAAACATTTTGATCAAAATGGATGACTATGCCGAAACACTCAGAAGCATAGACCGTATCAGGGATATGCGCATCACGCTGATCGATTACGACGGTGAGGTTGTATTCGATACGCGCGCGGATACGGGATCGTTGGAAAACCATTCGGACAGGCCCGAGTTTATTGCGGCAATGCAGGACAGCTCGGGGTCAAATATCCGGCACAGCAGCACGCTCGGGCAGAATATGATGTACCTCGCGATACGATCAGACAGCCTGAATCTGGTGATTCGTGTCGCCTTAATGCTTGAGGGCGTTTCGGCATATTCGGCGGAGCTTTGGATACCGCTGATTGTTGTTCTTGTCGTCACGTTTTTGTTGTGCCTTGGCATCGCGCTGTTCATTTCCCGGCGCATCACCAAACCCATCATTGCGCTGCAGGGAGACATGGCGCGCATCGCGCGCGGTGAGTACAACGCTCTGAAAGTCATTAAATCCGGCGATGAAATCGAAGAGCTGTCTCAATCGCTCCACGACATGGCGGGCACGCTGAAACGGAATTTCTACGAAATCACAGAAAACAATTCGCGGCTGGAGGCTGTTTTCCGTGCGGTGCCGGGCGGCATCGTCGCCGTGGACAACGATATGCACGTCATTATGGCGAACCCGGCGGCACGCGGCATGTTCTCGATGTCGGCGGCGCCCGAGGGCCGGCATTTTCTGGAGGTGACACAGCACACCCAGCTCGAATCGGTCATTCGTGAAGCGGCAAAATCACAAGGCGTGATCGAAAGAGAAATGACGGTTGTCAGGGGCCTTGAGGATATCACCCTGCAGGTGTTTGCCGTCTGTGTTTTCAGCGAAGGCTATGCCTACGGCGTGATACTGCTTGTGCAGGACATCACGCGGCTCAGAAGGCTCGAAACATTGCGCAGCGATTTCGCGGCCAATGTCTCTCACGAATTAAAAACGCCGCTGACTGTGATTCGCGGATTTACCGATACGCTCAAAGACAAAACAATTTCGCGCGAGGATGCGGACCGGTTTATCGACATCATATCGATAGAGTCCGAGCGTTTGTCACGGCTGATCGACGATATATTGCTGCTGTCGGACATCGAGAATTCGTCGTATGTGCCCGCAGCTGTGGCCGATCTGCGTGAAGGCGTCAGCGAAGCGCTCGCGCTGCTCGATTCCAAGGCGAAGGGCAAGCAGATCACGCTGGCTGTCAGCATGGATGCAAAGCCCGTGATGGCGGCGGCCGAAAAAGACAGGGTCAAACAGATGGCCATCAATCTGATAGACAATGCGATAAAGTATACGCCGTCCGGCGGTACGGTGACCGTCGCGGTTACGCAGGAAGACGGCTTTGGCATATTGCGGGTGGAAGATACGGGGATCGGTATCCCGCAGGGGAACATTCCGCGGCTGTTCGAACGCTTTTACCGCGTGGATAAAAGCCGCTCGCGCGCGCTGGGGGGCACGGGCCTTGGCCTCGCTATCGTCAAGCACATTGTCAAGCTGTTCGAAGGCCATATCACCGTGAGCAGCGAGGTGGGAAAAGGCAGCGTATTCACCGTGTCTTTGCCTATGGACCGGAATCTCGAGCTCGGATAAAAATAATTATCCCATGCTTGCACATTTTTGTGAAATATGATAGGATAATTTTCGAAAGCAAGCTTGATTTACAGGAGAGTGGGAAAAACCCACTCTTTTCAATTGTTTAGCCCTG
>JAEYKW010000017.1 GCA_023408075.1 Bacillota bacterium
GACGAAGGCAGAAATACAAAGAATTGAGCACTGGATGAATAACTATCCGAGAAGGATGTTTGGATATAAATCTGCCAACGATGTGTACCTGGTATAATATGGTGGGCAATTAAACTTGCATTCTTCATTTTTCACGTGCAGACTCTATTCTCCCTTGTTTTAAGCCTGCTTTATTGCTATAATGTTTAATTGTCATAAACCGTTTTAAAGGAGAAACACGACATTGAAACAGCTGACCAGTAACGAGCTTCGGCAGATGTATTTGGATTTTTTCGCGTCGAAGGGCCATAAAATTATCCCCTCCGCGTCACTCATACCCGAGAACGACCCTACCGTGCTGTTCACCACGGCAGGCATGCACCCGCTGGTTCCGTATCTGCTGGGCGCGAAGCACCCTGAGGGCAAGCGCTTAACCGATGTGCAAAAATGTGTGCGCACCGGCGATATTGACGAGGTGGGCGATGCGTCGCACTGCACGTTCTTTGAGATGCTCGGCAACTGGTCTCTTGGGGATTATTTCAAAAAAGAAGCGATTGCCTACAGCTTTGAGTTCTTAACCTCGGAAGCTTGGCTCGGCATCGACAAGGACAGGCTTTACTTCACCTGCTTTGCAGGCGATGCGGACGCCCCGAAGGATACCGAATCCGCCGAGATTTGGATGAGCCTCGGCGTAGAAGCCAGTCACATCTTCTTCCTTGATAAAAAGCACAACTGGTGGGGCCCCGCCGGCATCACCGGACCGTGCGGCCCGGACACCGAGATGTTTATCGATACGGGTGCGCCCGCGTGCTCGCCCGATTGCAGCCCGGCCTGCTCGTGCGGCAAATACCTTGAAATCTGGAACGACGTGTTCATGCAGTACAACAAAACGGCGGACGGCACGTTTGAGTCGCTCTCGCAGCAAAACGTGGACACGGGCATGGGGCTCGACCGCACCATCGCCACGCTGCAGGGCAAAAAAAGCGTGTACGATACCGACGCGTTTACCGGCATACTTGCCAAAATCTCCGAATTGTCGGGCAAAAACTATAACGACGATCCGGATACCACGCGCGCTTTCCGCATCATAGCGGACCATGTGCGTTGCGCCACGTTCATCATGGGCGACCAGCGGGGCGTGACGCCCTCCAACGTGGATCAGGGCTATGTGCTGCGCCGTTTGATCCGCCGCGCTGTGCGCTATGCGCTGCGTCTCGGCATCGAGCGCATGTCGCTGCAATATGTCGCGCAGGCCGTGATCGACCAGTATAAAGACTTTTACCCTGAACTCGGGCAAAACCAGAGCCGCATTATCAGCGAATTAAACCTTGAAGAAGAGCGGTTTTCGCGCACGATTACGCAGGGGCTTAAAGAGTTTGAAAAGCTCGAAGCGCGCCTCGACGGCAAGGTGATCTCCGGTCAGGATGCATTCCATCTTTATGATACGTTCGGTTTCCCGCTCGAGTTCACGCTTGAGCTTGCGCATGAGCATGGGCTCGAGGTAGATCAGAAGGGCTTTGAGGCCGCATTCCAGAAGCATCAGGAGATTTCGGGCGCGGGTGCGGAGCAGCGCTTCAAGGGCGGCCTTGCCGATACGGGCGAAGCCACCGCGCGTCTGCATACGGCCACGCATTTGATGCACGCGGCGCTCCGGCAGGTGCTCGGCACCGAGGTGGAACAGCGCGGCAGCAACATCACGGCGGACCGTCTGCGTTTCGACTTCGCGTTTTCGCGCAAGGTGGAAGACGACGAACTCAAAGAAGTGCAGCGCCTCGTCAACGAAGCGATTGAGAAAAGCATGCCGGTTGTCTGCGAGGAAATGAGCGTCGCCGAGGCCAAGGATCAGGGCGCGATCGGTATATTCGACAGCAAATACGGCAGCATCGTGAAGGTGTATTCCGCGGGCGATTTCTCCAAAGAGATTTGCGGCGGGCCGCACGCGGGCAACACGGGCGAGCTTGGTAAGTTTGAGATTCAGAAGGAGCAGAGCAGCTCGGCGGGTGTGCGCCGTATCAAGGCTGTGCTGATCAGCGAATAATTTTTCAAGTACACTCAAAGCGGGCTTTATGCCCGCTTTTTTAATTTTCCGTGTGCATTCGAGTTACATCATCCTGAGAAGTGGAGCGATGAATCGCTGATTGTAAAGGTCATAGCTTGCATCCATATCGTGTCAATCAAATAATGTTGGATTTTCCGGATAGAATATTGAGCCGTCATAAATCTGCTTGCATGAATAGTCATCCAAATCAATCCGGTATATGCCATAGATTACTTCGTCTTCGTCAACATGTGTATAATAGAGATGATGATTACACAAGAATACGGTGTCTGAACCGTCTAAGTATGAAATCAATTCTTTTTTCTGCGTCTCAATATTATATCTAAAAAGGACTCCCGAATTCGCATATATCCACTCATTCACAACCACCGCATTGGAAACGGATTCAATCGGCGTCCCGTTTTTCACCGTTATTTCTTTGCCGTCGGCAAAAATTTTTCCGCCGATGATATAATACTCTTTGTCCGCATAGTACCCTATATATTTCGTATAGGCCCCGGAATGTTCCGAACTTGGGGCAAAGCTGATTCGTCGCTCTTTGCCTGTTATCAGATCCTTCGAATATAATGCATCCTCTTTCAAAAGTATCAATTTGTTTTCATGTAGTGTAATAAATTCACCGTCGCAATAGTAGCGTTTTTCACCGTCTTTGTTCAATGTAAAAACCAAATCGTTGTTTAGCTGAAAGTATATTTTCTCACCATAATAACCAATGTAGTCGGTCCAAGCCACATGGTCACCCCATTCATTTTTACCGGCTATTAGTTCGGTATCATAACTCAAGCCTTGTACCCGTCTTATTTCTGTATCATTTTCATAATAGATATATCCGCCTGCAATAAAGATAATACTTATATCTATACGTGCGCCGAGGATTTCACCATCATAGTCTGTTATAAAAACTGTATTGCCGTCGTCTTGAATGAATATATATTCTGAGTATAAGAGTATGTTGCTTATGTTATCGTCATCGTCCGACGAAAAAATTTCTATCATTTCATTAGTCTTGTTATTGATTTTGTAAACTTTATCATAATCTGTGACGAACGTATAGTCACCCGTCTCAGCAGCAAATCCGGGCTTTGAAAAGCCGTCAGATCGTATACTGATTCCATCATTCACATCATCTGAACATGCTGTTAAGCAAAGAACCAACAGGACTATAAAGACCATGATTCTCGTCAGCACGGTTTTCATATGACACCTCAATGTTAAAAATTCGCATTCATGTTTTATACCCTTCATATGACGCATTTCTTCTAAGTTTAGTTCCTCATAAGATCAAGCCTATAGATTGCGATTGCTGCGCGCTGGCGAGAATCGCCATCATTTTTACAATTCTGTTTCAAATACCATGATTTCCGTTACGAAAATTTGTATTATTTCCCTGTTTC
The DNA here is from genome assembly GCA_023408075.1 of Bacillota bacterium. Lineage (GTDB taxonomy): Bacteria > Bacillota > Clostridia > Christensenellales > SZUA-584 > SZUA-584. The sequence goes on from JAEYKW010000017.1 coordinate 3,433, forward strand.
GGAACTTCCTCCAAAAAGCGTTCGTCTTTGGTGTGTAATAACAAAACAGGAGGACCCCCTCATGAAAACGACGAAAAAAGCCCTTGTGATATTGCTGGCAGTGGTGATCACACTCGGCGCATTGGCAGGCTGCGCGGCACCAGCCGCTTCATCTGCATCCGAAGCGCCAAACTATGACCCAAAACCCAACGCCTCATACGCACCCGCCGAAGCCCCTGCAGAATCGGCCGGAGCTTCTGCGGAGGAATCCCTCGGGTTCGACGGCTCAAATGGCCAAGCGCCCTTTGTGAACGCGCCAAGAGGCACCGAGGAATACGGCAGCTTTGCGGAGAGCATATTCTATTCCCCGCTCAAAGACCCCTTAAGCACATTCTCAATCGACGTGGACACCGCCTCGTACAGCCAGATCCGGCAGTACTTAAACGACGGATGGCTGCCGCCCGCCGATGCGGTGCGCGTGGAGGAATGCATCAACTACTTCTCTTACGATTACGCAGCGCCGCACGGCTCCGACCCCGTCAATGTCGGCGTGGCCATCGGTGCTTGCCCGTGGAACACTGACCACTACCTCGCGCGTGTGTCGCTCAAGGCGGCCGAGCTCGACAGGAGCGAAGCACCTCGCAGCAACCTCGTGTTTCTGCTCGATGTCTCGGGCTCGATGGATGAACCGAATAAGCTGCCGCTTGTAAAATCGGCCATGAGCATGCTGGCGGGAAACTTAAGCGGGAACGACCGTGTGTCAATCGTCGTGTATGCAGGCGCGTCGGGCGTCGTGCTGGACGGCTGCCGCGGCGATGACAATGAAACGATCGACAATGCGCTCGGATGGCTGTCCGCAGGCGGCTCCACTGCGGGCGGGGAAGGCATAGAGCTGGCGTATGCGCTCGCCGCAAAGAACTTTATTGAAGGCGGCAACAACCGCGTGATTCTCTGTACCGACGGCGATTTCAACGTGGGCCCGTCTTCCGACGAGGAGCTTGAGGCGCTGATCGAAAACAAGCGCGACAGCGGCATCTTCTTAAGCGTGCTCGGCTTCGGCACAGGCAACACCAAGGATAACCACATGGAAACGCTCGCCGACAAAGGCAACGGCAACTACGCCTATATCGATTCGCTGATGGAAGCCAAAAAGGTGCTGGTGGGCGAGGCCAGCTCCACGCTGTTCACGGTTGCCAAAGATGTGAAGGTGCAGGTGGAGTTCAACCCGGAGGCGGTCAGAGAATACCGGCTCGTCGGTTACGACAACCGTATCCTCGCGGCAGAGGACTTTAATAATGACCAAAAAGATGCGGGCGAGATGGGCGCCGGACACTGCGTCACCGCGTTTTACGAACTCGTGCTTGTGGATGCCACCGAGGCGTGGAACAGTGTGGACCCGCTCGTGTTTCAGGACAATGTGAAACCCGAAACCAGGAAGCCCTCAAGCGACTGGCTCTATGTCAAGTTCCGCTACAAGGAGCCGGAAGGCAGCGAAAGCCGACTTTTAACCACGATGGGCGGTATCGATAACTATACCGCAAACCCCGACAGCGATTTCGTATTTGCATCGGCCGTGGCGGAGTTCGCGCTCGTGCTCAAAAATTCGGAATACAAGGGCAATGCGAATCTCGCAAGCGCGATTCAGCGCGCCAAGGCCTCGCGCGGCGCGGATGAGGACGGCTACCGCGCGCAGTTCATACAGCTCGTCGAGCTCGCGAACACACTCTACAGATAAGTTGCTTCTTCAGCTGGCCCTATAATCCGCAAACAAGAAGCAGAGAGCGACGAAGGAGTCACTCCCTGCTTCTTGCATAGACTATGCCCCCTCCGGGGCACACAGGTTTCTTTTTTCTTCAAGGCATCACTACACCAAAGTGTTACTTGCCTGAGCGCTGTAGGGAACGACCTCTGTGTCGTTCCATTGAAGATTTCTGCGACACAGCAGAACGCAGAATCAGCCGTTAAGACGGCGTCTTGAATGAATCAGCGTTTACTCAGTATGGATTCATAAACTGCTGCGTCCAGTACAGTGTTCCGCTCGATGTCTTCGCGACGCCGATGCCGATATTTGTGTACGCTTCCGAGAGTATGTTTGCCTTGTGCCCCGCCGAATTCATCCACGAATTCATGACCTCCGCAGCCGTCTTCTGCCCGTATGCGATGTTTTCGCCCGCCGCGCTGAACCTGAGACCGAAGCTTTGCATCATATCAAACGGAGACCCGTATGTGGGCGATGTGTGCGAGAAATACTTCTTATCGATCATATCCTGGCTCTTGATACGCGCCACGCGTGACAGCTCCGTGTTGAGCTTGTACAAAGGCAGCCCGCGCGACGCGCGCTCTTTGTTGACCAGCTCAAAAACCTGCTGCTCGTGGCTCGAAAGCGACTGCGTATCGGGTATCATGATGATCTGCCCCACATTGATCACCGAGGTGTTGGTAATCTGAGGATTTGCTTTTTTAAGCTCATCAACGCTGATCTCATACTTTTTCGCGATGCCCCAGAACGTATCGCCGCTCTTCACCGTATAATTCACAAATTTGGTGGTGGGTATCGTGATTTTCTGCCCGACATAAATCAATGATGCGTTTTTGATAGTCGGGTTGGCCGCAAGAAGATCGTTCAGCGTCACATTGTTGTTTTTCGCGATCTTTGAAAGCGTATCACCAGATTTGACGGTGTACGAGTAGGCCGCGAGTGTCATCGTAACCGTCAACATGCACAGCGCGAGTGTCAATAGCACAATTTTCTTCAGTATTTTTTTCATTTTGATTGCTCCCTTCAACCGGTTGAACCGCTGCTTTTTACGCCTATTTTGTGCCGAAATGCGCGCAAATATTTACAGACCTGCTGCGACGTGCTAAGCTTTGGATAAATATTCGGGAGAAATAAAAAATGCCGGTTTATGTGACGTTCAAAGATATCATACGCAGCCAGATTGAAAGCGGAGAGCTTGCGCCGGGCGACAAGCTGCCCTCCGAAAGAGCCCTTGCCGCTGCACACGACCTTGCGCGCATGACGGTGCGTCAGGCGCTCACAGAGCTCGTCACGGCGGGCTTGCTTTACCGCGAGCAGGGCCGGGGTACATTCGTCTCGGCATCCCGAATGCAGCAGCGCAACATCTCGAGCTTTACCGAAACCGTGAAACTTCGGGGACTTTCGCCCGAAACAAAGGTCAGTGCTTTTTGCGTCTGTGAGCCGCCGACTGCGGCAGCGGATGCCTTGGGTGCAAAAGCGGATGTGTACCGCGCCGTGCGTATCCGTCTGGCCGACGGCACACCCGTGGCGGTGGAGGAGATATTTATACCGACGCATATCTGCCCGGGTCTGCGCCGCAGTGATCTTTTGGGCTCGCTTTACAGCCTTATGACAGATGTCTATGGCCATAAAATCGCCAGCGCGGACAGCTCAATGACGGCAGACCTGCCCGGACCGCGCCTACAGGAAGACCTTTGCATCACACGCCAGACACCGGTGCTCAAGGTGAACAGCCTCTATTACTCCTCCAGCGGCATCACGCTCTATTACGAGCGCGCAGCCTACCGTACGGACATGTACGAGTACAACATCCGCATATCCAGACAGGGCGGCGGTTGATTATATTGCTGACAACAGCAGCATAAAAACAGGGATGGTAATCAGTGAAAGGGCGGTCGTGTAGAAAACGCACTTGGTCGCAAATTTGGAATCAGCACCGTACACCTCGGCGGATATCGCCGTCTGCATCAGCGCAGGCAGGCCGATCTGCACGACAAATACCTCTCTCATCAGTATATGGTCAGCCGTCAGCGCGGGCGCAAACAGCGCAAGTCCCAGCGTACTGAGCGCGTAGCATAACACCGGCACCAAAACAAACCGGCCCAGCAGCACGGGCGTCAGCTCTCTTTCCCACTTCATCCCCGAGAGCCCCATATTGTATATCATGCACCCGATGAAAATGAGCGACAGCGGCGTGGTGAGATCACCGATATATTTCGCTGTCGTCAGTACGAAATCAGGCAATCTGATTCCGAGCAATATCACAGCAAACATGACGAATGTGATGAGAGTGGGAGGCTGTGCGAGCTTCTTTAACGATTTTCCGATACTGAGCCGGTGCGTCTCACCGCTCAACACGTCCGCATCGCGCTCAATCGCGTAGTTGCCCAACAACCAGAACGTCACATGTCCCGCAAGAAAGTAAAACACGGCATACGGCATTCCCACGTCGCCAAACAGCGCACGCGCAACCGGAAAACCGATAAAGCTTGAGTTGGAAAATGCAAATGCGACGACAAAAACACCTCGCCTGTGCTTAGGGATGCGCAGCAATCTTGCAAAGACTTTCGCGATATAATAGACAAGCACCGCCGTTGTGAATATAATCAGCAGCGGCAGCCATGCGCTGAGCAGCTGCTCCCGCGAAAAATTATTGTAGAGGCTCACAACAATTGTGGCCGGCAGCGATATGTTGATGATGATTTTCGGAAATGCTTTGGCGGTCTCACGAGACACCCATTTGCGCCACGATACGAAAATGCCCGCACCAATGATCGCAAATATAATGAATACCGCTTCCAGAGAATCTAATAACATTTATTTCTTAACCGCAAAAAGCGCTGTAAATGGCACGAATCGCTTTTTCAAAATCCTTCTCATCCACACCCACGATGATATTGATCTCGCTCGAGCCCTGATCGATCATGCGGATGTTGATACTGTTTTCGGCCAGCGCCGTAAACAGACGCCCGGCCACGCCGATTTTGCTGATCATGCCGCGGCCCACCGTGGCAATCAGCGCAAGCCCGCGAAACACTTCGAGCGAGTCCGGCTCACAAAGGTTATACACATCGTCGAGCAGCTGCGGCTGCTTGCCTTCAATTTCGCTGTTGGCCAGCACCACGCCGAGCGTATCAATACCTGACGGCATATGCTCAAACCGCATGTTGTTCTTCTCAAGAGCCGTCAGCATGCGGCGGCCAAAGCCGAGTTCGGCGTTCATATTGGCTTTTTCCACGGCAATAACCGAGAAGCCCTTTTTGCCCGCAATGCCCGTGATGATATCCGTGTCGCCGTCGTCCACATTCGGCACGATCATCGTGCCCGGATCGTCAGGATTGTTGGTGTTTTTGATATTGATCGGGATGTTCGCCTTAAACACCGGGAAAATCGCGTCCTCATGCAGCACAGTCGCACCCATGTAGGAAAGCTCGCGAAGCTCGCGGTAGGTGATCTTCTTGATGACTTTGGGGTCTTCCACAATACGCGGGTCGGCCATGAGCACGCCCGAGACATCCGTCCAATTTTCATAAACATCCGCCCGCGCGGATCTGGCCACGATGGCGCCCGTAATATCCGAGCCGCCGCGTGAAAACGTCTTGATCTGTCCGTCCGGCATGCTGCCGTAAAACCCAGGAATCACGGCCTGCTTCGTATGCCGCAGCCGTCCGCGCATCACCGTGCGCGTCTTTTCGGATTCGTAAATGCCGTCCGCATTGAAGAAAATCGCCTCGGCCGGATCGACGAAATCAAAACCGAGATAGTCGGCCATCAAAACACCGTTCAGGTATTCGCCGCGGCTGACCGTATAATCCACGCTTGCGCCGTTTTTCACGTTGGTATAAATGATATCGAGCTGCGATTCAATATCCGTGCTGAGCCCCAAATCGTCGCGCAGCGTTGTAAAGCGCTTTCGCAAATCGTCGAAGATGGTTTCCCCGTCATTCTCCGCGTTGACTGCCGCATGATACGCATACAAAAGATCCGTCACCTTCGTATCATCCGCGCTGCGTTTCCCCGGTGCCGACGGCACGATAAAAACGCGCTGCGGGTCCGCTTCTATAATCTGTTTGACCTTATTGAACTGGCCGGCATCCGCAAGCGAGCTGCCGCCAAATTTACATACCTTCATCGACTAGTCCCGCTTTCGTCCAAACAAGCCCCGGCGCGGCTTGCGCGCTGTGCGTAAATCTTCTTCGTCAAGATCCATCTCTTCAGACGGCTCCTCATAAGATTCGTCCGCCTGCACCGTCTCTTCATACTCCCCATCCGGCGCATCCGTTTTCTCAGGCTGCAAAGGCGCTTCGGGTTCTTCATCGTCCGCCTCAACGAGTAGGCGGCATTCGAAATAATACCGTTTTTCTTCTGCCAGCCCTAAAGAAAACGACTTTTTGGGCAGCACGCCATACTGGATGACGTTATCGAAAATCTCGTCCTTTTGCATGGGCTCCATGAAAAAGCCAAGACACGCATGTGTTTTCGTATGCTCATGAAATTCATCGTCTCCGTGAATATAATCCACAATCACTCTCGGCATCTCTTCGGCGAGCTGGTCAAGCGCTTCGGTCAGCGTCTGGCTGACGAGCGGGTGCTTGGGTTTCTTCACTTCGATATGCCCTTTGGACATTTTGGATTCAAACAGAATTGTATGCACGCCGTCTTTTTTTACGGCGCGCGTGCCGCGCGTATACATCATATGCGCTTCCTGCCCTGTGCGGTTCAGTATGGAAACAAGCGTGCGCAGCGTGCTCGACGCATCCGATACGTTAAATAGCACACGGTGGATCGGGTGAACGCTGATGCCTGGATCATAAAGGTTCACGACCTCACAGAGCGCATACCGGAGCGGGCTCTCGGCGCGTTCTTCAGGGCTCATCGCCGTTTTGCGCTTATCCCAAACAGCCTTGGCTGCGGCAAGAGAATGGTTGCCATCGCCCACTGCAAAAAGCATGTTGTCGCTGCTCTTCGCCTTGAGCTGAGAGAGTGCGTTTCTGACGCCGTCCAGCACCGCCGCATCATCGATAAACCAACCTTGAACATGGCCGCCGTTCTGCATCAGCGTCGTGCTGTAGAGCTTTGAAAACTTATCTTTGGCCTGATAGACAGGCGCAATCACCGTATCTTTGATGTCGTTAAGCAGCAGCATCACGTGCGGGCATTCGAGTATCGCGTCCTCCCGCAGACTGATCCGTATCGGCAGCCGCTCGGTCACCGTTTTCTCCGTCGCGCGAATCAGCGGCTTTTTGGCTGCGTCAATGTCGTACTGCTCCAGGTCAACCGCAAGCATGATGCCCACGCGCGTTCCATGCGGTGTTTCACGCTCCACCAGCACAATGCCTTCGGGCAGGCTGACGAGCACACCATCCTCAATATAATCGCGCATTGTCTGCTTTGCATGAGATATCCTGTCGGCTGCATCGCCGGTTTTTAAAAACAGCTCAGGGACGATGATATGGTATGTTGAAGGCGCGCCTCCCACATTCCGTGCAGTCTTTATCCAATAATCCTCGTTGGAGGTAAATTGATCGCAGGCAATAACCGACCATTTTTGTTTATTGACCTTCTTGTCTGGAATCAGTATCTGAGGGAATAGTATACCCAGTTGATCTGCGTTGTCCATCCGGTCCTCCCAGTCGTTAAAAATAGCATATAGGTCAATATAACACACTTGAGGGTTGTATTCAAGATTATGTTGACCGGCCCGGGCTTAAGGGGCTGCCTCTTTATTCCATATGACTCGTTGTCAGCTTTGCTTTGAAGATGTATACTGAACTGACAGCTTTTACGAAAGGGCGGAATGCATTATGACTACGGTTGACAGGAAGGGAAAAGCGAGAGAGTATTTTCTTCGCGGCTACAACTGCGCGCAGGCCGTTGCCGCGGCGTTTGCCGACCTGACGGCGCTGGATGAAGAAACCGTGCTGAAAATGGCCTCCTCGTTCGGCGGCGGCGTGGGCCATATGAAAGAGGTCTGCGGCGTGATATCCGGCATGGCGCTGATTGCGGGGCTGCTTTACGGCGATATCAACCCGGCGGATAAGGCGACGAAGGACGCCCACTATGCGCGCGTGCAAAGCTTTGCGCAGAAGTTCGCTGATCGGTTTGGCTCGCTGATTTGCCGCGAATTGCTGGCGCGAAATGAACAAAGCTCGAGCAGCGAAGAGCCTTATGCCTCGCGCCCGTGCCTTGTTTACGTGGAAAACGCCGCAGAGATTTTCGACGGGTGGCTGCAGGAACAATAGTTTTAAACCCAAAACAAATCCGCCGCCTTCACCTTTTGATGATGGTATCTTTTCCGCTTCTCGGTGATGCCGCCGTATGCTATCGCCCGGGCGGGGCACCATTGTATGCACGCCACGAACCGTTCACAGGCGCTGCCCCAAACGGGTTTGTTGTTTTCGGCTGAGAGTTTAATGTTGCCCGCAGGGCAAACCTTTTCACGGGTTCCGCAGCCCGTGCACGCGTCCGACACGGTAAAGCGTGCCCCCGTGCTGCCGCAATCCGCCAAGCTTCCCTTAATTTACGTATTATAAAAGATGTGCAGTCACTGCCCATGTTAAGAATCTCTTTTAGAATATCTTCTTTAAAGCCCCTAACTTTTTACCATAAATTAATGAAGCAATCTCTCTGCTTATATATGTACCACCAGCCCCTTTCAATGATAAGAATGAGTATTTTACAAAATCATTGCTTAATACAACTATGAAAATATCGTCATCAATATATTTCTCAAAATGAGAAGTGTAACCGTTTGGAATTGACCCGCCATGGCATATACTTTTACAATCAAAATGGCTTTTTATAAGCAATCCATACCCATACTTTACATATTTGCCGTCATGGTGAGGCTTTTGCATTTCCTTTACCAATTGAGTTTTCAATAGATCTCCATTCTGAATGGCTCTGTCAAGCAAATAAAAATCACCAACTGTTGATACAATATCACCACAAGCAAAGAACAATGATGGGTCCAAATAGAACCCTTTCTCATCCTTAATATAATTATTGGCTACATTTTTTTGTTCTTCATCAATAAAACCTGAATTATTCATTGTAGCAGGATTAAATATATAATTTTTAACATATTGATGATAGCTCATTCCAGAAACCATTTCAATTATCAAGCCAAGAATAAGATAATTGGTATTACTGTATGAAAATTTTTCACCAACAGGGAATTTCAATTTATAACCTTTTACAATTTGCAGTATTTCTTGGGGGGTATGACGTTCTCCCCATTTTATTTGTTTTTTTAGCATTATGTAGTTAGGTATCCCAGAAGTATGAGTGAGAAGGTGATGAATTGTAATTCCATGACCCTTATAGAAGTCTGGAATATAATCTTCGATATTCTGTTGTGTTGAAAGCATCCCTTTTTCTGATAACTGCATAATACATAATGCAGTTATTGCCTTTGTCATAGAGCCAATCAAGAATTTTGTTTGAGGTGTATTTTTTATTCCTTTCTCCTTATCTGAATACCCATATGATTCATTAAATAGAATTTCATTATTTTTTGATAACAATACACTCCCACTAAATTTTTTTTGTTTTTTAAAGTATTCATGCAAATTAATATTTATCATTGACCTCCTCCAATAACTTGCCCAAATTTCATTTAATCACTTAAACCAGTTCACTACGGCGCAATTTTCATAATGCCGACTTCGCTGAGCTGGCTGCAAGAACAGCAGACCTAAACCCGGAACAAATCCGCAGCCTTCACCTTGGGGTGATGGTATCTTTTCCGCTTCGTGGTGAGATTGTCGTATTCAATCGCCTGAGCGGGGCACCATTGAATGCACGCAACGCACCGTTCGCAGGCGCTGCCCCAAACGGGTGTGCTATTTTCGGCTGAAAGCTTAATGTTGCCCACAGGGCAAACCTTCTCACAGATTCCGCAGCCCGTGCACGCATCCGACACAACAAAGCCTGCTCCCGTGCTCCCAAAACCCTCAACCGTTGCCAGATTGCCCGCTTCCGTCCGCCGCGCAAATGCGCCGCCCTTCGGAATGCTTGTGAGCTTGCGCTCCTCAATACACCGGGCGATATCAGCCGCTCTTTTATGTGAGCGCTTCAATACAAAGTTCTGATACGCCTCCGGGAAAGCGCCGTATTTGAATATATAATTTCCCGGCATCCACACGCTGTAGGCGGCGCTTAGTCTGCCCCCATTGTTGCCTATGCTTTGCTGAAGATGTTTGAAGGATGTGCCCACACTGCCGCCGTAAGTGGCCACGGTATAAACATAGGGCACGTTTTTCAGACTCACCGTTTCCGCGAAACGCTTGACCATGGACGGCGGGCAATAGTAGTACACCGGAAAAATGATTCCGACACTCCCACAGTCTTCATCGACAGCCGCCGGAGCCATGCCGACGGCTTCTATGCGTGCATCGCCGAGCTTTTCCGCAATATCCCTCGCCAGTGCCAGGCTGTTTCCCGTTCCCGAGAAATAGTAGATGATGTTTTTCATATGAACTCCTTTTTACCGGTTCGGCTCACACAGCCAAACCGTTTAGTATCAGCGATAATGTGAACTCAATCTCGGACAGAACCTCCGAGAAAGCCTCCGGCGTGGACAGATGGCAGTCCACCTTGCTTCTGACCGCTTCGGCATACATGAGCATGCTCGATGCCACCTTGCGGCTGTCACAGGCTTTGAGCTCGCCCGCCGAGATGCAGCAATCGAGTATGCCCGAGAGATTCTCAATTTCCATATCAACGATGCCGGCATACATGTCACCAAACAATGGCGCGATCTTTTGGGCGCTGTCCTCGCTCAATTGGCTTAAGTTCAGCGAATCCCTGATAAAGACCATACGCTCCTGAAAATATGCGTGTATCTTTTCCTTGCAGCTTTCGGCCTTGCCGACATGCGCCATGATACCGGTCAAAAACGCTTTGGCCTCGGTATAGATCACTTCCGTATAAATGCTTTCCTTGTTTTTGTAATAGTAATAAAGCGACGCTTTATTAAGCCCGACGAGTTTGCCGATGTCGTCGAGCGTGGTTTTTTCATAGCCGTACCGCGCAAAGCACTTAGCCGCCGCGTTGAGAATCTCCGTTTTTTTGTCCGTCTCCATGGAATCACCTCTAATACTCTATTCTTCAAACAAAATAACATATTGTTTGATGGTTTGTCAAGGAATTTTTGGCATGTTATTTTTAAAAACAACTGTGCCACATAAGCCGCTAAACCTATATTGGCTATATGCGCCTGACTGAAAAGTATCATGCCGATATCATCTCAAGACGGACCGAATGATCAACCGGCGGCAATCACAAGCCTTAGGGACTCATGCAATGTCCCTATGTCGGCTTTGGGCTTGAGATTCTAATATCCATTAAGTGAGAAATAGCTTGTTTTCATGGCGTTCCCCTTAAAAGTCAATCTGTCGCGGACAAGTGCTGATGGAATGCCGTTTGAGCGACGGTAAGTCCGGCGCTTCGCGTCAAAACACAAAAAAGCTGCAACAAGCCAGCCGTTGCAGCCTCTTTCATTCATATTTATACTTTCAAACACCCAATCCTCAGTCCCGGTTCGGGTCGATCTTGCTCTCCGATTCTCCGCCGAGATATTTGGCAAAGAACGTTTCCATGGTCGAATAGAACTGCGTCATATCCTCCTGCGAATTAAACCCGTGCCCGCTGTTCGGAAACTGCAGGTATTCCACATCAACGCCTGCCTTTTCGAGCGCCTCCACCATCTGGTCAGACTCCTGCTGCGGCACGCGCACATCGTTGCCGCCCTGAGCAATCAGCATCGGAATTTTCACCTGATCCGCAAAATAGAGCGGCGAGCGCGATTTCATGAATTCCTGCTCCGTATCCAGGTCTCCCACGGCGCGGATGAGATCCTGATACTCAACCGACCACATGGCAGGGATCGAATCCACAAATGTCAGCAGACTCGATGGACCGAAGGCATCGACGGAGCATTTGAACACGTCGGACGAAAACGCCGCGCTGATCAGCGCCTCATAGCCGCCATATGACGCGCCGTATATTCCCACGCGGTCTTTGTCGGTCCACCCTTGGTCCACGGCGTAGTTCACCGCGTCGAGAATATCCTGATGCATAAGGCCGCCCCACTCCTTGTCTCCGGCGTTCATGAAGTTCTTGCCGTAGCCCGTGGAGCCGCGGAAATTCACCTGTATTACCGCATACCCGCGGTTAGCGAGCAGCTGCACCTCCTCGTTGTAGCCCCAGCTATCGCGCGACCACGGCCCGCCGTGCACAAGCACGACGGTCGGCAGATTGGTCTTATCCGAACCGAGCGGGAACGTCACATACCCTGCTACTTTCAGGCCGTCGCTCGCGGTATAGCTGAACGGCTCCATCGGCGCAAAGTCGTAGTCTTCGAGTTCGGGGCGCGCGTTATAGAGCTCCTTGACCTCGTGCGCAGCCATATCGTATACATAATAATTAAGCTCTTTCGTATCCGACGTATAGGAGACAATCCAGTATGCGTCATCTTCACTCGAATCCACGATATTGAACACGCCGGTATCGAGCTTGCTCAGCACATCGTAATCGTCCTGAAAGCTCGCGTCGAGCACATGCCATTCCACATAATCCGCATCCACTGAAACCGCCGTCACCTGATCGAGGTCAAGATCGGTCCATGTCCCGTAGATATCGTAATTGGGATCATTGAAAATCGTGGCCACAGCGCCGGTATTCACATCATACGTGGCGAGCGTGGCCGTGTTGCTGGCGGATGTGTCCATATACAGCAAACGCTCATCGTCCTGCATAAACCCGAGCACGTAGCTGGTATCGGCATCCTCATAGTCCCAGCTCAATATCTGCTGCCAGTCCCTCTCGCTGAACTCCGTGTCGGTATTTTTCACGTCTTTCTTGAGCCACACATGATCTCCCGCGCTGTCATCGTTGCGCGATACCATGCGCAAATTCCCCTGATGATCGAACTGATACCCGGTCACATCGCCCGGGTTTTTAAGAACAAGGCTTTTTTCGCCTGTCTTGTAGTTCATCAGGTAAAGGTCGAAAAGCTCCGTCTGATTATTAAATACGCAAAGGTAAATCTCCTCATCGCTGACCGGATTGTCGGACACGTAATAGCAGTTGTTGTCGCCGCCCGTCAGCAGCGTGCCCGTCTCGCCCGTATTCACGTTGGAGGTATAAAGCCCATAATTCTCGTCGCCCATATCGTCCACAAAAAACAGCACCGTTTCGCCGTCGGGTGCCCAAAGCGCATACGGCACGCCGTAGACATCGGGCCAATTCACAGCGGACGAAGCGCCTGTCTGCCAATTGAGCACCATGTAGTTGTCCTCATAATCACTCGAATGGCGATAGAGCACCTTGCTGCCGTCCGATGATATTTGCGGTGCCGAATACTCGTCGTAACCCATCAGCACATCGAGCGGAATCAGTTGACTCTGAGTTTCAACGGGCAGCGTGGGCAGTTCACTGGGCTCGCTTGATTCTTCGGTCTCAAACGGCCAGTTGAAATGCCAACCAAACTGGCAGCCCGTCAGCATCACTGTACACAGCAATAAGGTGATCACGATCGTCCATCTCTTCTTGGCCATAGCAGCCTCCTCGTTTCGACATTAGCTCTATTATAACAGACTGTATTCCTGTATATAAAGAAAAATATGTGAATATGATATTGTTGACGGCTGTGCGTACATGGTATGATATCCTTAAAAATAATAATATAAGGTATATATGTTATGAAACGGTTTCTTGTGTTTCTTTTTTGTTTTCTTATTGTGATTGGGGCAGGATGCCAAATTCAAACCGAAAAAGCCGTTGCTCTGGCAACGCCATCACCCTCACCGTCTCCCACACCGATACCGATCAAGACGACCCCGCCCGAGCCGTCACCCACGCCAGCCCCTGAGCCGGTGCAGGCCGACATCGTGATAGCGGGCGATCTGCTTTGCCTGAGCGCTCAGATATCTGATGCCGACTGCGGCGACGGCTATAACTTTGACGCATCCTTCGAACAGATTAAGGAGAAAATCTCCGCTGCCGACCTCGCGATTGGCAACCTCGAAACGCTGGTTGCCGACGGGCACAGGCTGACACAGCCGAACCCGAAGGAGGAGGGTTTGAGCGACGGCACATCGGCTGAGGCGCCCACCGACCCTGCTGCTGCTCCTGTTGCTGCCGACCCCGCCGCTGATCCGGGTGCGTCCCCGACTCCCACCAAACGTCCCAGCCCGCGCATCAACGCCCCCGAAGAATACCTTGCGGCGCTGAAGGGCAGCGGGTTCGACGTCCTGACCACGGCCAACAACCACATGTTTGATTACCAAGAGGATGGCCTGACAAAGACGCTCGGCAAGCTCGACGAATACGGGTTTGCGCATACGGGCGCATATGCCAAGGAAACGGACAAAACGCCGCTCATCGCCGAGGTAAACGGCATTCATATCGCTGTGCTTGCGTACACGAGCATACTGAATCACAAGCCGGGACGCGACAGTGCATATATGATTGATGTCTACAGCAATGAACGCGCGACCGATGACATCGCTGCGGCTAAAGAAGCCGGGGCTGACTATGTCATCGTTTGCGTGCACTGGGGCGTTGAACACACGCATAAGCCGAACCGGGAGCAGCGGAAAATCGCAGCGCAGATTGCCGATGCCGGTGCCGATATCATACTCGGGTCTCACCCGCATTGCACGCAGCCGTTCGAGGTTATCGAAACGGAGCACGGCGATGTGCCTGTGCTCTATTCGCTTGGCAACTTCGTTTCGAGCATGTCAAAGACGATGCACAAAGACGGCGTACTCGTCAGGCTCGTTCTGGAGAAGAATCCGGCCACGGGCGATACCTCGCGCGTATCGCTGACCTATACGCCGACACTGTGCGTCTCTTCCTCCGCATCCAATTATACAATCCTCCCGGCCGATTCGGTGTCCATATCTCAAAGCGACAAGGCGGATGCGCTTACAAGCTCCCGCGAGCGCACGATTGACGTGCTGACGGAAGACGCTGCCACAGCCGAGTAAGGCATTGACAGCGGGCGACCCGACGGGTATGCTTGAAGACAATCACATATATAAGGAAGGAAAAATGAGCCAGACAAAACAGTTCGAATGCCCCGAGTGCCAGTCGCCCGGGCAGCACACAATGGAAAAACGCATATGCGTCATGAAAAACCCGCATCTCAAAGACGATATTTTGAGCGGCTCGTATTTCGAGTGGATATGCCCGGGGTGCGGCAAGCATTTTTTCATTGACGATGTTTTTTTATACAACGACGATGTGCACAAATTCATGGTTTACCTCGTGCCCGGATACGACGAGGACACGCTGCCGATTCCCACGCTGATCAAGACCGACGAGGATTACGATACGGAAAACAGCATACTCCGCGTTACCGCGGGGTTTGTGGATTTTGCCGAAAAGATCAGGATACTCGAAGCGAAATTGGATGACCGTGTGATCGAGGCCGTCAAGGCGATTTATGCATCCGTTCACCGCGACACATGGGTTGAGGATGTGTACAACATCATTTTCGAGGGCATCGGCGAGAGCGGCGAGCTCAACTTCGACGTGTTTCTTGAAAAGGACGATTTTTCATTCGGCGTCCCGCGCGAGATTTATGAGAAAACGCTTGCGGATTTCTCGTTTCTGCACGACCAAAAGGAAGGCGAGGCGTTTTTGCTGATTGACCAAAACTGGCTCAACAATAAACTGGGCGGTTCACCCGCGAATACCGATGCGGAATAGTATTATTTTAATTGACAGCATGGGCTTTCGTTGTTAGAATAATACTCGTCGTCTGGGTGTAGCGCAGTTTGGTAGCGCGTCTGAATGGGGTTCAGAAGGTCGCAGGTTCAATTCCTGTCACCCAGACCACTTGTCAAAGCTCGGTTGAAGAAATTCAACTGGGTTTTTTTTTGCCCAGAGGGAGAAAGGGAAAGCATAAGAATGTTGGGGCTTGTCATTAGTTGAAATATATTGGGAGTAATAATATAATATGCAAGGAAGTGTTATATAAGCGTGGATGAAACTATATTCTAGGTCAAATAAAGAAGTGAGTAACAATATGTATTTTGTAAATAATATCGATCAAGAAAAGTTAAAAGAATGGATTTTAAATTGGGAATTGGATGCCGACCATATTGTAAAGTTGAGAGAAATGTTTAGCAGTATAGATATTCAAGACGAGTCTTTTGCTCGAGATAGTATTGAAATATTTAAACGCTTTGCCAATTTACTGCCTAGTGAAGAATGGTATCGATTTTTTCTTAGTATGTCTAGTGAGATGCTTTATAAGTTGTTTTTCAGGGTTGATAATAGTTCAATATTAATTGCTAATTATTTTGAGTGTATAATAAAGCCTAGCGACATAAAAACAAAGAAAAAAATAATATCAGGATATGAACTTGATAATAAAGAGTTTGGAGAAATAACATTAACTCATGAGGGTACAACGGTTGGGAATATTGGTAGATTCAGCGATATGTTTTGGCACGTATTTTACCATGATTTTGTTGGAGAAGACGAGAATTACATCAAACATTACATTGATCATGATGAAATTCTTTCTTTAAAGCTTTGGAATATCTATGGTTTTAATCTTGAAACATTATACCAATTAGTTGATGATATCTTGCTAGATTGCTCTGTGTCTTTAGGTATGAATTTTAGATTGGAGGAGACTGATTCAAATTGGAATGATAAGGGCGAAGCAGAGTCTCACAATTTAGAGACCACTAATAATACTTACGAACGAATACCTAAGATATACTTTAACAACGGGTTCCAAAATAAAGATGTTAGATTGAGTTTTCTAAGCTACTATCAGGTAATTGAATTTTTCTATGTACGAGCTCAAAACAATCAACTTATTGAGGATTTGAAATTGTTAGACTTTGATAACATCGATCATTCTGATTTTAGACTTACTCTTAAGAAATACAATAGTTCTACCAAAGAAAAAGCGTCACTAAAAATTATAATACAAGAATCATTAACAATATCTGATTTTAATGAGTGGCTAACGAGTAACGTAACAAGACAAGAAAAATATACGAAAGAGTTAAAGTATGGGAAAAGAAATTATGCAATTGATATTACTAAATCTAATGATAAAGTACTTGGTAATTTAGCAGAAAGAATTTATTTTTTTAGATGTGCAATAGCACATGCAAAAGGCGATATAGATGAGTATATTGCTATTCCCCGTTTAACTGACAAAGAAATAGAAAAGGAGCTTGATTTAATAAGATATATTGCTTTTCATGTTTTAAAAAAATACTCTTAATTCTATCAGGTAGAGACCTATAACAGATATCATTGGATTGATTTATTACAACTATACGAGGCTATACAAGTATGATGTTTTGTTTTAAACGCTACTACTGACCGTCAGAAAACGTTTAGCTAATCGTGTGTCTGCCGTTGTTCCTTTACAAACACCCCGACCACGTCGGAGCAAAGTTCGCTTTGCTCCGTTTTTATTTGCTTACAAAACTCCACCAAGTTTGGCATTGGAGCCAAGCTTGATTCGCTTGCTATCATTGTGAGCCGCGGCGAAAAAGAAAGGCGGCACAGCTTACTGCCGTGCCGCCGCTTTTTGTCCAAGGGGCAGGAGGGCTAAATGCCCGCCTTGACTTCTTCGAACTCCCTCTGTATTTCTTCGGAGGGCTTTTCGGTCAGAAGCGAAACCACAACAATGCAGATGCAGGAGAACACAAAGGCGGGGAACAGACAGTAGATACCGAACACGCCGCCGAGCGGATTGAGCAGCAGTTTCCAAACAAAAACCATGCCGCCGCCGCCGATCATACCCGCGATGGCGCCCGCGTGATTAATGCGCTTCCAGAACAGGCTGAACAGCATCAGCGGGCCGAAAGTAGCGCCGAAGCCTGCCCATGCGAAGGACACCAGCGTAAATATAACGCTGTGCTCGTCCAGCGCAATGACGATGGCGATCAGCGCGATGGCGACAAGCGTGATACGCGAGACCAGCATGACGTTCTTCTCGGAGGCTTTTTTATTGAACAAACCCTGATAAACATTCTTGGCAAAGGCCGAAGCCGCAATCAGCATATAAGAGTCCGACGAGCTGATGGTGGCGGCGAGTATGCCCGCCATGGTGAAACCGGCCAAAAGCGCAGGGAGCAGATTGGTGGACATCAGTATAAACACGCTTTCCGCCTGGCTGGCGGTGGTCAGTGCAGCGGGGAAAAGCATGCGCCCAATCAGCCCGATAAAAACAGCAGCAAACAGCGAGATCACGCACCATACTGTGGCGATGCGGCGCGATTTTGTCAGCTCTTTTTCTTTGCGGATTGCCATAAAGCGCAGGAGCACCTGCGGCATGCCAAAGTAGCCAAGGCCCCATGACAACGTGGAGATGATGGTCAGCAAGCCGTACGGTGCCGCATCGCCGAAAACAGGCGCGCCGTTGACTATCTGCTGAGCGCCGTCCACCACAGTGGGCGTGGCGATGCCGAACATCTCGAAGAACCCGGGCATGTTCTGGGCGTTGCTGATCACGGCGCTGACGCCGCCCGCGGCATTCGTGCCCAGCACAAGTATGAGCACAAGCGCGCATATCATGATGATCGCCTGCATAAAGTCGGACGCGCTCTCGGCGAGAAAGCCGCCAACGACGGTATAGATGAGAACGAAGATTGCCCCCACAATCATCATGGTGATGTAGGGAGCGCCGAAGAGCGTGGAGAACAATTTGCCACAGGTCACAAGGCAGCTGGCCGCGTAAACGCAGAAGAAGACCAATATGAATATGGCGCATATGGTCATGATGATTTTTTTCTTCTCTTTGAAACGGTTTGAGAAAAAGTCCGGAATGGTGATGGCGTTGCCGCTCTTTACGCTGTAGCGGCGAAGCCTTTTGGCTACGATCAGCCAGTTGATATATGTGCCGATCGCGAGGCCGATTGCTGTCCACATCGCATCAGCCAGGCCGCACCAGTAGGCCACGCCGGGCAGGCCCATCAGCAGCCAGCCGCTCATGTCCGACGCTTCCGCGCTCATGGCCGCGACCCACGGGCCGAGCGAGCGTCCGCCTAAGAAGAAGGCTTCGGAGTTTTTGTTGGCGCGTTTTGCGAAGAACAAGCCGATCGCGATGACGGTGGCCATGTAGATACACATAGCGATGAGAATTTGAATTGTGCTTGAATCCAAAATATGTTTCCTCCTATTGTGCACGAGCATTAAATACTTCACAGAAAGTTTACAATATTGATCATCATATTGCAATAATCACATGCAGGAAATCATTCACAGATGAATTAAATGTGTCATTACCAGACGACGTTGCCATTGGCGGCCTGCGCACCCGGCGCGGGCAAAGCAAAAAAGGAAGCGAATTTTAAATTGCTTCCTTTTTTACCGACATCATGATGAATGAGGAATCCCCTGTTCACGTATTGCCGAAATATCATAACAATAGCGGTTATGCACGTTTTACTGCCGTTGGCGGTACAGGCCCTATCTTTGCACCCTGCCCGACCCGTCACCCGACATCAGTTTTTCCACCTCACCGGCGGATACCCTGTTGAAGTCGCCGGAAACCGAATGCTTCAGGCAGCTCGCCGCCACCGCAAACTCAAGCGCTTCCTGTCTGCTCTCGCAGGTGTTCCAGCCATAAATAAGGCCCGCCGCAAACGAATCTCCTCCACCCACACGGTCCACGATATCACTGATCGTATACTTGCGGCTTAAATAAAACGAGATGCCGTCGTTGAGGCACGCGGACCATCCGTTGATGTCCGCGCTCACGCTTTCGCGCAGTGTGATGGCAACGGCCTTGAGATTCGGATAATCGTTTAATACCTTACTGCTCAGTGAACGGTAGGCATCTGTATCCAGCTCACCCTTTTCCACCTGTATATCCGCGCTGATGCCGAGAGCCTTCTGACAGTCTTCCTCATTCGCGATGACGACCTCACAATAACGGACAAGCTCCGGCATCACATCGGATGCCTTCTCTCCGTATTTCCATAGATTCTTTCTGTAGTTGAGATCGCAGGACACTGTGAGGCCCATCTCATGCGCTTTTTTGACAGCCCCAAGCGACAGCTCCTTTGCACCGGATGATATCGCGGGCGTGATGCCGGTGATATGAAACCACGAAGCATACCGAAAAATGGTTTCCCAATCAAACATATCGGCAGATGCCAGCGCAAGGGCAGAGCCGTCCCTGTCATAAACCACGCGCGAGGGACGCTGCGCCGCGCCGGCTTCGAGATAATATATGCCCATTCTTCCGGCACTCCGGGAAACAAAGCCGGTCTCAACGTTCCATCGGCGCAGCTCCGCCAAGCAGCCGTCGCCCACCGCGTTGTTTGGCAAAGCGGTCACAAACGCCGCGTCCATGCCGAAGTTCGCAAGAGACACAGCGACATTGGCTTCGCCGCCGCCAAAGGTGGCTTCAAAAACCGGAGATTGAAAAAGCCGCTCATGCCCCGGCGGCTTCAGCCTGAGCATGATCTCTCCAAAGGTGACTACTTTTTTCATTGCGTTCTCTCTTTCTATTTTTGCAGCAGATGCACGGCAAACCCGCCGATCTCATCTTCAAAATAAATGAGCGTGGTTCTGCCGTTTTCACTCTTTTCGCTCGTCCAGTCAGGAGAAAATCCCCTCTTTTGCAGATAGTAAACGGCTCTGTCCGCATTGTTCGTCCTGATTGCGATGTGCCCCATCGCGCCGCGACCCTTGCTCTTATTGATTTCGACGATGCCGCCTGTGAAATACGATGTGCTGCCCTCTTTAAGCGCCAGCCCGAAGCCGGTGCAAAGCCTGTCTGCCGCGGCTCTGGCTTCACTGTCGCTGCTCAAGTTCATGCCCACATGGCCGAGTTCAAAGCCGAGCAGCACACTGACCGCCTTCGCGGCAGCGGTTGTGATAGCCTCAAAGTTGCCGGCCTTTACATACGCAGTATTGAACAGCCATCCGCCGCCGATGGCGTGGACGCACGGCAGACCGGCATACTCCGCGAGATTGCTCTCACCGATGCCGCCTGTCGGTATAAAGCTGATTGACCCAAACGGCGCATGGAGAGCCTGGCACCCCTTCGCGCCGCCGTAAATGTTTGCCGGGAAAAACTTGACGACCTTTAAGCCGTATGCCATCGCAAGGCTGATTTCCGAAGGCGTCACGCACCCGGGTGTGATCGTCATATTGTTTTTCAGGCACCATTCCACAAGCTTGGCATCAAACCCCGGCGCCACGATATACTGAGCGCCTGCATCAACAGCCTGTTTGGCGCTGTCCACCGAGAGCACGGTGCCCGCGCCAACCAGCATATCCGGACAGGCCTCCCGTATTTTGCTGATTGCCGGTATGCCCTGAGGTGTTCTGAGCGTAATCTCGATGGTGTCAATACCGCCGTCTGACAACGCCTGCGCTGCGGGCACCGCTATGTTTTCATCCTCTATGACCGCGACCGGAATCAAACCGATAAACCCAAGCCTGCGAAGAATATCATCCATACGTTTCTCCTTTTTTGTGTCATTTAACTGCAGGAAATTAACGTATGATGAAAATCATACGATTTTATAAAGCTTTTTGATACGACAAAAACACCCTGCTTGCCGCATCATGTTGCTTTGATAAACAATGTCGATTATGGGTATCCGGCTTATGGAAATGAATGAAGCCGTGATTTATTCGCTCTTTGCCTTCACAGTCTCGGTATTATCTCTGGCCTGAAGCTTTTCGTAATAATAAGCCATATTCTCTTTGCCCCAGCGCCACATGTCGTTGACGATCGGCAGTATGGTCTTTCCGAGATCCGTCAGATAATACTCCACCTTGGGCGGCACCACCGGGTAGATATGCCGGGAGATAATGCCGTCCTGTTCGAGCTCCCGCAGCTGCTTGGTCAATATACGGTTGCTGATCTCTTTAAACAGTCTGAATAATTCGCCATACCGGTGCGGACCTTCATTACCCAAATGCCAGATGATCACAATCTTATACTTGCCGCTGATAATCGACATTGTTAATTCTTTTTCGCAGTTAAACTCGTTGTTGTTTAAACGACGCTCAATTTCTGCTCTTAATTGAATAGGCAATAATATCCTCTCCTCACCGTATATATTGGCTTCAGCCATGATCATTATAGTGGATTCATGCCAATAATACAAGGAAAGATATCTATGAATCGCCTACTCACTGAGCCGGTTTACTTCAACACTGATTTTAAAATATATGCCTTGGGCTGTGTCATTTCCTCAAGTGTATAGGATACACCCTCGCGGCCAAGCCCTGTCATTTTTCGTCCGCCATGCGGCTGATCAATGTTGCGGTAGTTGCCCGATCCGTTGATGATGACACTGCCGCATTCCATTTTGGAGGCCACACGAAAGGCCTTTTTCATATCCTTTGTCATGACGCCCGCATTGAGCCCGAACGGCGTGTTGTTGGCAATGCTGACCGCCTCCTCTTCCGTATCA
The DNA here is from genome assembly GCA_023408075.1 of Bacillota bacterium. Taxonomy (GTDB): domain Bacteria; phylum Bacillota; class Clostridia; order Christensenellales; family SZUA-584; genus SZUA-584. Next base: position 25,594 of record JAEYKW010000017.1, read on the forward strand.
AACCCGATGATCGGGAATACCGGCCCAAACACTTCCATGTCTTTGCAAATACTCATTTCGGTCGTCACATCGAGCAATACGGCGGGTTCAAAATAAGTCGGCGCACTCAGCGTGCCGCCAAACACACATTTCGCTCCCTGCCTCACGGTTTGCTCCACCTGCTTTTGCACTTCGAGCGCCGCTTTCGGGCTGATCAGCGCCCCAAGCTCCGTTTGCTCATCGAGCGGGCTGCCCCTTTTCACGCTCTTGAGCCTGCCAATGAGCTTTTCGACAAAAATATCCTTGATGCTGTTCTGCACCAAAAAGCGTTTGGGTGCGCAGCATGTCTGTCCCGCATTCTGTATGCGTCCCGATGCGCATTCGCTTACCGCAAGCTCCATATCGGCATCATCAAACACGATAAACGGGTCGTTTCCGCCGAGCTCAAGGAAAAGATGCTTGAGCGTTCTCGATGCATTCTGCGCAATGGCCTGCCCCACCTCGGTGCTGCCGGTAAAGCTGACCGCATCAATATCCGGGCTTTCCACGAGAATGCTGCCCACCAGCGATCCCCGGCCGGTAATGATCTGCAGCGCACTGCCGGGCACGCCCGCTTCCAGCATGAGCTCGACGACGCGTATGAGCGTCAGCGGGTTTTCCGATGCGGGCTTTAATATCACGCTGTTGCCCACGCTCAGCGCGGATGCCACCTTGTGCATGCTGAGCTCCACCGGGTAGTTAAACGGCGCAATGCACGCGATCACGCCCAAGGGTTCACGGCGCGTAAATATGATGTCCTTGTCGCAGCTCGGCTGCGCATCCGTCATCGTTTTGCCGTAAAAGTGCTTGGCTTTTTCCACATAGCTGCGCAATATCTGTACCGCACAGTCTACCTCACCTCTTGCCTCACGGATGATCTTGCCCATTTCGGTGCTCAGCAGTACCGAAAGCTCTTCGATATGCGCTTCCAAAACATCGGCGCACTTCAGCAGTATACGGGCCCTTGCGTGAGTGGGCATGGCGGACCAGAGTTTGCTGCCCTGCTTAGCGATATTGATTGCCTCATTGACATCCTCTTCCGTCGCGCTCGGAACCTCATCAATCAGTTCCTGTGTGGCAGAGTTATATATCGCGATCGTTTTGTGATCACTTGAATCCTTGGCCTTTCCTCCAATGAACATCTTCATATCTTGCACGTCCTTATAAATTTATGTACTAAACAAAGCCTATGCGGTCTCGCCATTTCGGGGTCTTGCAATAGGGTTAATGACATAGTATAATTTTTTAATAAATATCATCCAAGGTTGTACTGGCTATAGGGAACGCCCTTAACGTCCCTATAGCCAGCCAGTCACTTTTTAGAAATCACTGTTCGCGTCATAGTACTTGTCGACATTTTCCGAGCTGATCACATCGGGTGCTGTGTTGATAAGCTTCTGAACGGGTTTTCCCTGAACATAGTCGAGAATGGTGTTCAGTGTCAGTTCGGCAACAGCCGCCGGATTGTTAAGACCGGTTGCACCGTATTTGCCTTCCTTGATCAACGCAAGGGCTTCTTTTTGTCCGTCAGCAGCAGCGAGCACGAGAATCTGGTCGGCTTTGCCCGCATTTTCAATCGCCATCAGCGCACCCAGCGCCATGCTGTCGTTTTCGGCCACGAGGCAGTTCATGTCCGGCGCTGCCTGAAGCATATCTTCGGCTGCCGCCAATCCGCCTTCCTGAGACCACGAGCCCCAGCCCTGTGTGACGATCTTGAAGTTGGTTTTGTTGGACTGACGCAGCTGTTCTTCGACCACGCCTTTAACAACGCCGATTCTTCTGTCAACGCCGAGCATGTTGCCCTGATTGCCGCTCAGAACAGCCATTCTGATTTCTTCATTGCCCATATGCTGTGCGAGCCATACGCCAACCATCTCACCGTTATTGAGGTTGTTAGACTGGATCATCGAAACATAGGAAGCAGAAGGATCAATGGAGTTGTCCATGATAAATACCGGGACACCGGCAGTGGTTGCCGACTCTGTGGTGGGGATAAGGCCCTTGGGGTCAGTCGGGTTGATAACCAGGATGTCGATATCCTTTGCGAGCAGATCTTCAATATCAGAAACCTGCTTCGTCATGTCTCCGCCCGCATCGACCGTGTAGAAGGTGATGCCTTTCTCATCGCAGAGCTTTTGCATCGCGTTCGACTGTGCCACAAAGTACGGCGCACCCATCGTCTGCATCGACAATCCGATTGTCAGATTGTTGACATCCAACGGTTCATCCAGCACGACTTCGGCCGGAGCGCTTTCCTGCGGCGCTGATTCCTCTGTTGCCGGGGATTCCTGTGTGTCGGATTGAGACGCAGCCGGTTCCGCGCAGCCAGCCATCATCACACCTACGAGCATTAATGCCAGCAACATGCCCAAGATCTTCTTGATTTTCATTTTCTCCTCCTATTTGTTCTTATTACATGAAAACATAGTCGCTATGTTTTAATGTCACCGCGTTTTGTTATTTGTCTTTGCTTTCCGCGCCCTGCAGCAGCACCGCGACGAGGATGATAACGCCTTTAATGACCTGCTGCGGATATGCCGCCACGTTCATCAGGTTCATGATGTTGCTGATCATACCAAGTATGAATACGCCCAGCAGCGTATTGAGCACCGTGCCTTTGCCGCCCGTGAGCGCCGCGCCGCCGATCACCACGCTGGCAATCGCATCGAGCTCCATGCCTTCACCCACCACCGGAGAGCCGACAGCCGCCCTCGACGCGCTGATCACACCGGCCAGTGCGCAGACAACACCCGAAATCACATAGACAATGAACTTGTAAACGCGCACATTCACGCCCGAAAGCTTCACCGCTGTCTCATTGCTGCCGATTGCCGTAATCAGGCGGCCGAACACCGTGTATTTAAGCAGCAGCACAAACACGACAAACACGATCAATATCACATAGGCGAGGCAGGGCAGCCCGAGAAACGTCTCTTTGCCGAAAAATATCAGGTCCTTATTCGTAATCTGTATCGGCGTGCCCTTGGAGATGATAAACGCCACCCCTCGGGCAATCGTCATAAATGCCAGCGTCACCACGAACGGCGCCACGTTCCTGACGGACACAAAATACCCGGAACCCGCACCAACTGCGCCGCAAATCAGCACCGTCAGCAGTACGGCCAGCGGCAGGCCCATCGTCTTTAAGAAAAAGCCCGCGAGCACACACCCGAGCGCCACCAGAGACCCGACCGACAGGTCAATACCGCCGGTGAGTATAACAAACAGCATACCCATGCTGATGATCGCAATGCCGGAGTTTTGCCTCAGCAGATTCGATATGTTCTTGAATGTGAAGAATGAGCTGGACATGATGCTGGACACAATTATCAGCAAAACAAATATGATAAGCGTGTTGTATTTAATCAGCAAATTCAGCGGGCTCAAGCCTTTGATGGTCAACCCTGACCGATTCGTCTTGTTGTTCATGATTATATCCCCCTCATTATCATCTGCATGATGCTTTGTTCGCTTAAATCATCACGGGCAATCTCACCCTTGATTTTTCCTCCGTTAAATACATAAACCCGGTCACACATACCGATCAATTCCATCATTTCGGACGATATCATGACGACGCCCAGACCGGCCTTCGCAAATTCATTGACCAGATTGTATATCTCCACCTTGGCGCCGACATCAACACCGCGCGTGGGCTCATCGAGTATAATCACTTTGCTGTTCGCATTGAACCATTTGGCCAGAACCACCTTCTGCTGGTTGCCGCCGCTTAAGTTTTGCACGGCCGTTTCGGGGCTGCTCGTTTTTATAGACAACGCGCTGATCAAATTTTTGGAGATATCCAGTTCCTTATCCTTCTTGATCCAGCCTATTTTACCCGCGATTTTTTTCAGATTGGCAAACGTGATATTGATACGGATGGGCATCGACAGTATCAGCCCGTCCGTTTTCCGGCTTTCGGGTACCAGACCGATGCCTTTCTTCACAGCTTCCTTCGGAGAGTTGATTGCCGTTTCGACCTGTTCCAGATATAATTTGCCGCTTCGCTTGGGATCGGCGCCGAATACCGCGCGCGCCACCTCCGTACGACCGCTGCCGACCAGCCCCGAAAACCCGATGACTTCGCCCTTGCGGACAGAAAAGCAGATGTCTTCAAACCGGTTGGAGCAAAAACCATCGACCCGCAGCACCTCTTCGCCGACTTCATTGTCGCGTTCAGGAAAAAGCGTGGTGAGCTCTCTGCCGATCATCAGCTCCATCACCTGCTTCATCGATGTTTCGGATGTTTTGAGCGTACCCGTTACCTCGCCATCGCGCAGCACAGTGATGTTGTTGGCTATCTGGAAAACCTCCTCCAGACGGTGAGAAATATAGATGATGCTGACGCCCTTATCTCTGAGCTTATAGAGTATATTGAACAAGTTCCCCACATCCTGAGGCGTCAGCACGGCGGTCGGTTCGTCGAGTATGAGTATCCGCGAATTCTCAGACAGCGCCTTTGCAATCTCAACAACCTGCTGATAGGCAACGCTCAAATCCTTCACAAGGCTTTTGGGGCTGATATCGATACCGATGCTGTCGATAATCTCCTGCGCTTTCTTGTTCAGCCTGTTGCGATTGATAATTCCTTTGGCGTTGCTCATGCTGTTGAGGAATATGTTCTCCGCCACCGTCAGATCAGGCACGAGCGCAAACTCCTGATAAATAATGCTGACACCCAGTTCCTTGCCCATACGGGGTGAATTGATTTCCACAGTGTTGCCGTCAATAAGAATAGTCCCGGAATCTTTTTTTACCGCACCGGAAAGTATTTTGACAAGCGTTGATTTGCCCGCGCCGTTTTCTCCAACCAGCGCATGAATCTCCCCTGGAGCCACGCTGAATGAAAAACCCTTAAGCGCGTGAACACCCCCGAAACGCTTGACAATGTTTCGCATCTCCACTCTGTAGTCACCCGGCATTGGAAGACCTCCTCATAAATTTGAAGCACCTAAAGAGCTTTGTTTGAACTATGAAATTTAAGAATTTTGAATAATATCCCGATCTCGTGTGTATACAATAACTCACCGCAATTGACATGTAAAGTACGCACTATTTTGTTCTACTATAACATTTTTGTTACTACTTCCGGCTTGTCCCTGCGCCATTAACCCGTGTGAATAACGGTAAATAAGCCGGTTTGCTCATGTTTTTATGAAACAGATACAATTGAGCAATACAGAAAAATAACTCCAAAAGCATACTGGTACTCAATGCGGTTGCAGACGGCGAAACAGCCTGTTACGGCGTCATTTATGTATAGAATGAACAGCGGATTTTAAATTGAAAAGCTTCGTTCGGAGCCTCTGAAACCCGGCTATGACATTACACGCGAAAATATTGTTACGTAATAGTTTATTTTTTTTTGCATTTCTGTTATAGTACTATTACCATTGAACGTTAACCAGCATATATATAAAGTAACAGACGGAAAGGCGGACACTTTCAATGAGCAAAACGAAACCTTTTATCCGTATTACCGCTATCCTTGCGGCGCTTATGACAGCGGCGTTGCTATGTCTTGCTCCAGTTACGGTCAAGGCAGATGATGGTTCCCCGATCGGCACGGCGGTTTGCATCGCGAAAAAAACCATGAACCTGCGCAGCGAACCCTCTTCCTCATCCGGTATCGTCGCGAAACTTCCGGCCCGTACCTTTGTGAAGGTATACGCACAGGAAGGCAAATGGTATCAGGTTGAGTACAACGGCGCTATGGCATGGGGAGACAACTCGTCTCTCGTCTTTGCGGCAAACCCGGGGGTCAGCCTGACATCCGAGGGAACAGACCGAACCTATACGATGTATTATCAGGGCGATTCACAATGGAAATTCTCCCGCTCTGTTGAAAAGAAAGCCTGCATCATGTCCTCGTATGCCATAATGATCAACAACATGGGCATCCCGGCGAATCCGCGGCTTATCTACGAATCAAACCGCAGAAACACCTCTATGAAATCTTCGGGCCTGACAGCTAATTTCGGCGTCACACCTGTGTGCGCACTCAGCGGCGATTCGCCGTACCTCAAACGCTTTGATGGGGAAAAAACCTATGTTGTCGATCCGGGGGCCAATGGTGTGGCCGCGATTAAAGAGGCCATTGACCGGAATCCGGAAGGCGTGGTTTGTTATTTCAAAAAGGGCAGCAAGGCCCACGCGGTTGTGGCTTGCAAATATGACGGCGATACCATCTATTTCAGCGATGCGGGCCGTACGAGCAATACACTATTGACCTTTGGCGACACGTGGGTATCCTACAAACACAGAATGACGTATGCCCATCTCAATTTTATAGCGGCGCTGGATGCAGCCTGAAAAGGAATTTTTTCAAAACAGCGATAGAATACGGAACAAAAGGGAGCCAGCCGGCTCCTTTTTAATTATCACTGTGAAACATACATTAGGAATCATCATTGCTTAAACTAATTATTGTTATAAGCCAATTCAATAATCGGTTTGGCTTTCTCAAAATCTTCTCTGTTTTTTATTGTTAATTCCAAATCCCCAGTACCCCAATGTCCAATGTTGCTGACATCCCGAGAAAAGTCTTTTTCTAGCTGAATGACATCTGGATGAACTCTCAAATAGAGCATTATGCTTTTGCTTCGCACCTCAATACAGACAAAGTTCTTCATTTTCTTAAACGCCACATATAATTTTAATTGGTTTTCTGTTAGATCATCGCCCAGTGATATAATAAAATCTCTGATTGAGGCATATAGATCACGCAACATAGGGTCTGTTGTCGTTAGTTGCTCTTCAAACGTTTTTATATTGCTATTCTTCTTTGTTGAAACCGCTTGTCCGAAATCTTTTAATGGAGACACAATATTGGAATTGACCAATTCAAACATAATAAGCGCTTTCCCAAACTTTTTATATCGAACCAAGTCAATATTCCTATTTATCTGCTTAACAGCATATTCATCATATCGAGTAAAGTCGCCGGCAATGCAAATCAAACGAGGCATAGTCCAATCGAGCATGTTCGATTTTTCTTTACCAAGCGCATTCATCACCAGCAATTCAAAATCGGCCTTATGATCCAATAACCAATCTAAATAGAACAACCCTTGGTTAATTACATTTTCATTACTTGAACGTTTATACTCAAATATCACAGGGCAATAGTTTTCATCAACTCCGAGGCTATCAATCCGCCCACCATTCGAAGTTATATATTCTGTCTTCAAAAATGTAACACCAAAAAAGACAGTCATATTCCTTTCAATTAACGTTTGTAGTTCCTTTTCAAGGGCCACTGAAGAAGCGGGCAATTCAACTACCGTATCAGTTATACTAAACAGTTTAATATCAGACATCGTTTTCCCCCACTTATCATTTTAATAAATTGCTCAAAGTTGTTCTTACGAGATGAAGTTCTTTTGCTGTTGATAGTCTCTATCTGCGGTCTTAATAACAAACCTTAGTAGTAATATTCTTCTTGTATGATTATATCGTATCTCTTGAACATTTCATATGATCCCAGATTTATTTTCATTTTGAAACGACAAATTGTGACTATACCACTCAAAAGATAAATTATTATATTTCTTCATTCCCTCATCAGCTTCGCTTTGAAGCTGATGCTCCGCGCCGTGCCGAGCTCATCGAACTGTATGATGTACGCGAGCTTCACGAGATCGATCTCCACAATCTCGCCCGCGCCCATCACGCTGTGTACCACGCGGTCACCGATATGAAAGGATTCTCTTTCTGCCGCCGATTCGAGGCTTCTTTCGCTGCTGCCGATGTGCCAGCCCGATTCGGACACAAGGCTCTCGCTCAAGTCCTCGGTGTATTCGAGCAGCCCCTTGTCCACATTGAATATAAAGCGCGACGGGTAGCGGAACGAGCCGTCAAGGTTCCTGCCCTCCGCATCGGTAAGAAAAAGCGAATTCTGAGCGCGTGTGAGCGCGACGAAAGCGAGCCGCCGCTCCTCCTCCATGCCCTCGAGCGTCGCTGTCTTCTTGGACGGAAAAATCCCCTCCGAAAGCCCGCATATGAACACATGCGGAAACTCAAGGCCCTTGGCCGTGTGCACGGTCATCAGCTTCACCGCGTTTTTGACGGATGCCGCATCGGTATTGGTCAGCATCGCCACGTGTTTCAAATAATGCTCAAGCGTCACCTCCTCGCCGCACGAGGTTTCATATTCATAAACCGACTGCTTGAGCTCCGCGAGATTATCGAGCCGCTCCTGGCTGCCCTCGGTGCGCAGCATCTCCTCGTAACCGCTCTGATCAAGCACGGCGCTTAGCAGCTCGCTTACGGGGCTATCCTGACAGAGCGACAAGAACCGCTCGATCAGCGCGAGGAACTTTTTGGCCTTTGTGTTTTTGAATATCTCGTCGTCCGCCGTCCGTTCGAGCGCGCTGTAAAGCGAGCATCCGTGCTGCGCAGCATAGTCCTGCAAACAGCGCATGCGCCGCTCGCCGATGTTGCGCTTGGGGGCGTTCGCAATGCGGATGAACGAGAGGTCGTCCCGGTAGGCGATAAGCCGCAGATACGAGAGCGCATCCTTGATTTCCATGCGCGAGAAGAACTGCACACCGCTGTATATGGTGTACGGAATCTCCTGCTTTAAAAACACCTCTTCAAGCGAGCGCGACACGAAATGCGCGCGGTACAGTATCGTGATGTCACTGAGCGTCACGCCGCCGTCAGCCAACTCTTTGATCTTTTGCGCGATCCATCCGGCTTCGGCTTCCGCCGTTTTCGCGTGATGGTAAACCGCGGGCGCACCATCCGGCAGGCACGGAATCAGTTCTTTCTTCACGCGAACCCTGTTCTTATCGATCAGTGAATTGGCGGCGGCGAGTATCTGCGGTGTGGAGCGGTAGTTGCGCATCATCATGATGGTGCGCACATCTGGGAAGGCCTTGTCAAAATCGAGTATGTATTTGACGCTCGCGCCGCGCCATGTGTATATCGTCTGGTCAGGGTCTCCCACGATGAAAAGGTTCTTGTGGTGGTCGCAGAGCACCTTCATCAGCGTATATTGCAGCTCGTCGATATCCTGGAACTCGTCGATCATGATATATTCAAGACGCTGCTGCCATTTAAGGCGGATATCCTCGTTGATATTAAAAATGTGCAGCGTGTATTTGATGAGGTCGTTGTAATCGAGCCCGAAGCATTTCTTCTGCTGATACAGATACCCCCAAAATATGATATCGTTCGTTTCCGCCGCGTCGAGATACTTTTGATGCAGGTCGTCAAGCGGCATCGCAATCATATGCTCGTAGTATTGCGGGTCTTTTTGGATCTTGCGAATTTCTATCATGTCGCGCGCATCCGAAAACGTCATATGGCGTAGCGTGAGGCCGCGCTCCTCGTATATGATTTTGAGCATTAAATCGATATCGGCGTTGTCGAGCACGAGAAAGCTCTTGGGGTACTGCACGGCGTAGCTGTCTTCCTGCAGCACCGACACGCAGAAGCTGTGAAATGTGCTGATATAGCCCGTGTCGTTATCTCCGGTCAATCGGCGGATGCGGTGGCGCATCTCACCTGCGGATTTGTTCGTGAATGTGACGCAGAGTATGTGGGACGGCATGATGCCGATCTCGTTCACGAGATACGCGAACCGGTGAGACAATGCACGCGTTTTGCCGGAACCCGCGCCCGCGATCACGCGGATAAAGCCTTCGGTCACCGTCACGGCCTCCCGCTGCTGTTCATTGAGTCCGTCAAGAATGCTGTCCACCTTTTTCACCGCCTTGCCTTAAATTTATCTCATTTTACCATAGCGCGGCCTTTCACGATACCACCCCACGCATACAATACCACTGTTAACATATTAAATGATGCGTACAAAAAAAGGGACAGCGCTTCAGCTGTTCCCAGACTGCCGATAGACCCTATTCATTAAGAATGACCGCTGCAGTACTTTTGTGTTGTGGTGCAATAACGCATGACGATCCTGCGCTATCGACAATGCTATGATATGGGCAGCCTCCGATTTACCCAGAAGGATAGCTGTCAGAGGGCCACGACAAGAGGTTCTTTGACACGCTGAGGACAGCTTGTCAGCTGTCCCGCGCTGTCCTGCTGTAGTGCTTCTGCCCGCCCGACAGATTATACACCTTTTTGAACCCGCTGTTGATCAGTATGTTCTGCGCCGCGTTTCCGGTAACGCCCTTATTGCAGTAGGTCACGGCCACCGTGTCTTTATCCAGCTCGCTGACGGAATCTCTGAGCTGCGCATGCGGGATGTTTTGCGCATTTTCGATATGGTTCTTGTCATACTGCATCGCCGCTCTCGCGTCAATCAGCGTGACCTTTTCACCCGATTGCATCATCTCATTTAACCCTTGTGCCGTGATAAGCGGCCTGCCCCTGTGTATCGCGTTGTCGAGTATCATGCCGGTGTACATCACCGGGTCTTTGGTGGTCGAGAACGGCGGCGCGTAGGCAAGGTCCAGATGAAACAGGTCTTCTACGTTTGCTTTGAACGATATCGCCGTCACAAACACGTCGATCCGTTTATCCACGCCGTCGTAGCCCACGATCTGTGCGCCGAGCAGCCTGCCCGTGGCCCTGTCGGCAATGCCCTTAATCACCATTTCCTTGCCGTGCATATATTCGGGGCGGCTCGGCTTTATGTTGTGGCATACCACCGTATCGAACCCGAGCTCGCGCGCTTCGCGCTCCGAGAGCCCGGTCTGAGCAACCGTCATATCGAATATCCGGAATATGCCGGTGCCGAGTATCCCTCTGAACTCAAGGTCCCCTCCGGTCACGCTGTCGCCCGCAATTCGGCCGGTTTTATTCGCCGTGGACCCCAAAGGCCGGTAGACGCTACGACCCGTCACCACATCAAAATGCTCAATGCAGTCGCCGCAGGCGTAGATATCCGGCAGACTTGTCCGCATTTTGGTATCCACGCGGATTGCGCCCGCGGCCCCAAGCTCAATGCCGGCCCGTGCCGCAAGCCGCGAATCCGGACGGACGCCGGTGGAAAGCAGCACCATCTCAGCACCGATCTCACGTCCGTCAGACAGCCGGACGCTGCCCTGCGTAATCCCGGCCACGATGACTCCGGTCAGCACGCTGACCGCATGCTCTTCAATATGCTCTCTCACATACACCGCCATATCGCTGTCGAGCCCCGGAGTCACCTGCGGCAGCTTCTCGAGCAGTGTGATATTGATGCCGAGCTTTTTGAGGTTCTCACAGACCTCGAGCCCAATAAAGCCCGTGCCGATGATCGCGACGGTTTTCGGGCGTCGCTCGTCGATAAATGCCTTGATCCGGTTCATATCGCCGATATTGCGCAGCGTAAAAACATGGGGCAGGTGTACGCCATCAATCGGGGGAACAATGGCGGTGGCGCCTGTCGCGATCACGAGCTTGTCGTAGCTGTCGGAAAAGACTTCGTCCGTTTCAAGATTCCTGACATCGATCGTCTTCTCATCAGGATGAATGGCGAGCACCTCATGCCGGATCCGTACGTCCACGTTGTATTTGGCCTTAAAAAAAGCGGGGTCACGCGGCGTCAGCTCATCCGCGCTCTCAACCTCACCGCCGAGGTAATAGGGCATGCCGCAGCCCGAATATGAGATAACGCTGTCCTTTTCATAGATAACAAGCTGCAATTCCTCGCTGTTTCTGCGCGCCTTTGCCGCGGCAGACGTGCCTGCCGCCACAGCGCCGATAACCAAAAGCCGCATATGGTACTCCTTTCGCATCAAGCCACCTGTACGCCTTGGACCCTATGCCTCGCCTGAAATCATCTGTTTGATTTCCTTGAGCTTCGGAACCCTGCCCGTTGATTTGACCTTGCCGTTAATGATCAGCCCCGGTGTGCTCATGATTCCCGTCTGCATGATTTCTGACATATCCGTGATATAAAGGACATCCGCCATGATATTGAGCTCTTTGACGGCAGCCTGAACCGTTTCATGCAGCTTCTTGCACGATGCGCAGCCGCCGCCCAGCACTTTGATTTCCATGTCGCCAACCCCTTTCCGACATCTTATAACCATGACACCATTATATCAATAAAAATCCTATCGCGTTAAACACATAACCGATAATGACTATTCCGGTCACCACGATGCCCGCGAATATCAGCAGCAGCTTTGTTTTCACAACTTTTTTTAAGAGTATCATCGACGGCAGTGAGAGCGCCGTTACCGCCATCATGAACGAGAGCACCGTGCCGATGCCCACGCCTTTGAGCACGAGCGCTTCGGCAATGGGCAATGTGCCGAAAATATCCGCGTACATCGGCACACCGACGACCGTCGCAATCAGCACCGAAAACGGATTGTTGGCACCGAGCACGGCCAGAACGATGTCCTGCGGTATCCAGTTATGAATCGCCGCGCCGATGCCCACACCGATCAGTATATACAGCCAGACCTTTTTGATGATGAATGTCACCTGATCGCGGCTGAATCTGAGCCGATCGCGCCTTGTCATGTCCGGCGCGTCGATCTGCGCCGCCTGATTCTGGTAAACAAACGGTTCCACATACTTCTCGAGCCGCATTCTGCTGATTAGCGTACCGCCGACGACTGCGAGAATAAGGCCGACCAGCACATACGCAATCGCGATCTTCCAGTTGAATATGCTCGCGAGCAGCAGCACGGACGCAAGATCCACAAGCGGCGACGATATCAGAAAAGAGAATGTGACGCCAATCGGCAGCCCCGCGCCCGCGAAACCGATAAAAAGCGGAATTGACGAGCAAGAGCAAAACGGCGTGACGGTTCCGAGCAGCGCACCCAGCGTATTCGCCCCGATGCCGTGAAATCGACCGAGTATTTTTCTTGTGCGTTCGGGCGGAAAATGGCTTTGGATATATGAGATCACAAATATCAACACCGACAGCAGTATGAAAATCTTTATCGTATCGTAAAGAAAAAAGTGCAGGCTTGCACCAACGCGCTCGCTGATATCAAGCCCGAACACATCGTGAACAAGCCATTTTACGATATCGCTGAGCCACTGCATTTTCAGCAGCTGGCTGTTGAGCCATTCAAACAACGCTGTACCCCCCTGTCAAACGAATACTCTGTTCTATTGTGCGGCTGGAAACCAGTGACGCGTCCTGTTCGCTATTTTGACCAGGGTCAGCATCACCGGCACCTCCACAAGCACGCCCACGATGGTGGCCAGCGCCGCCGGAGACTGCAGCCCGAACACCGATATCGCTACCGCCACAGCCAGCTCAAAGAAATTGCTCGCGCCGATCATGGCTGCGGGCGACGCCACGTTATGCGGAAGCTTCCACGCCTTCGACCAAAAATAAGCGATGAAGAATATCAGGAACGTCTGAATCGTGAGCGGTATCGCAATCAAAATAATATCCACGGGTTGCTCAACGATTGTCCGGCCCTGAAAAGAGAATATGATCACGAGCGTCAGCAGCAAACCGATGACTGTAATGTTGTTGAACTTCGGTATGAATTTTTTCTCCAGATATTCCTTGCCCTTCTTTTTTGTCAGTATGCTGCGCGTCAGCCAGCCCGCGGCCAAAGGGATGACCACAAAAAGCCCGACCGACAGAAATAGCGTGGCCCACGGCACACCGACACCCTGAACGCTGATGCCACCGAACATGAACAGCAAGCCGACGACCGGGGCAAAGACGGGCAGTATGATCAAATCGTTCGTGGCCACCTGCACCAGCGTATGGGCCGGGTTGCCCTTGGTTAAATGGCTCCACACGAAAACCATCGCCGTGCACGGCGCCGCTCCGAGCAGTATCGCCCCCGCGAGATAATCCTTCGCCGTTTCTTCGGGCATGACCGTTTGGTATATCACAAAGAAGAACAAATACGCAAACCCGAACATCGTGAACGGTTTGATCGCCCAGTTGGTGACCCATGTGATCACCAAGCCTTTGGGATTCCGTCCGACGTTTTTGATGCTTGCAAAATCCACCTTGAGCATCATCGGATAGATCATGAGCCATATCAGTATTGCGACGGGGATGGAGACATTGTAATACTCAAACTGCCCCAAAAAGCTCGGAATACCGGGCAGCCACAGTCCAATCACGATCCCGAGGCCCATGCAGAGTATCACCCAGAGGCTGAGATACTTTTCAAAAAATCCGATGCCTTTGTTATCGCTCATCACAATAGCTCCTTTTCATTATGATTGCTGCAACGCTTGCAGACACAGTCGTCCTTGTCATTGAGCAGACGCGTTAAAAAGCACAGCAGTGCATCTTCGCGCTCTATATTCAGGCTGTAGTGCATCCACGCCCCATCGCGCCGTCCGTTCACAATGCCGCACTCGGTCAATATTTTCATATGGTACGAAAGTGTCGGCTGCGTGATATTGAACGACTCGAGTATTTTGCAGGCGCACATTTCCCCGCAGGAGAGCATATCAACAATTTTCAGCCGCGTTTCGTCGCTGAGCGCCTTGAGCACCGGCACATATTCCGCATAATCATATGACATATATACGTTCACTCCTCGAATATAGATGTTTATCTATGATATAGACATTTATCTATATCATTATATGCACAGAACAGAAAATATGTCAAAAAGTTTTGATGACAGCACACAAATTGATATGATTAATGTGTTTAGGGCCATTTAAAGACGGATATTATGCGAATAAATCTTATTCGGTCAAATCTTTTGCAAACGCGGCAATCTTGTAAAGCGCATCCGGCCAGTCAAAATAGGCGTACTCCTTTTGTATCTCGGCGGGGCTGGCAAGACGGTTTTTCCGGTATTTAAGCGTTTCAAACGTAATCGTCGGCACACCGCGCGTAAACGCGTAATCGGTCAGCGTGCCCTCTTCTCCGAATTTGACTTTGAGTTCCTTCACCAAGTCGTAATTGATATCCTCAAGCAAATACCGGGCAAGAGAAATGCTGATGGCGTTGAGCGTCTCGGGGTCCTCATGGGTGCTCAAATCTTCAGCCGTGTAGCCGCCCTTCTGGCATATGATCTCGCGTGCCCGTGAGTGAACATCGACCGCGAATGCAAACGCATACTGATCGAAAAGCGCCATGATGGCCTGCGTTTCGGGCTCTGACCCCGGATAAGGCCCCGGATAGAAGTTTCCGGGCGTCTTCTTTTTACTGCCCCAATATTTGCACGGAAAATTCCTGTTTATATCCACATTGTTGAGGTTCGTCTTTTTCTTGCCGTTACGGTTTTCGATGCAGTACTGATACCCGTCCGGATTGACAAGCGGCACAATGATGAGCGTCACCTCGTCTAATATCTGCGCTTTTTTCTCATCACCAGCTGCGCTTGCATATAGAAAATCAAACAGGCACTGCATGACCATCGGCGTATTCGCGTTTTCTCTGGCATGCACCCCTGCTGTGACCAGCACATGAATGGGCCCGCTGCCCACCGTCAGCGCGTATATGTCCTTCCCCTGCACGCTTTTGCCAATCACATCATATTTAACGATACCTTCATAGTTCCCAAACGTCCCCGTTATGTCCGCCACAAGCATATCGTAAGTATAAAGCTCGTCCGAAGAAAAGCACGGCAGCCGATAATCCAACGGCTTCATTTCGGGCTGAATTTGGATTTCGGAGGTTTCATGCGCGAATGAATCGACCTTCACTGGTATTGATTCCGGTTTTTCCAGAGAGGCACTGACGGTTTGTGTTGGGGCTGCATCGGCTGTAAAGACATCCGCAGCCGATGATAAATTTAACACCGCTGCGCCGGGCAGCAAAGACAATGCCGCGAAAAGCAATGCCAATCCGGCGCTTCTCAGCAGTGTTCTTATCTTTTTTCTCTCAGTCCGTGCCTGAGACGGTTCGTCAGTATCCATTCCCGCCCCCGGTTTAAAATATTCTTAAGGGTATAATTTATTGTGGATTCACAGCAGGACACCATGCTGCAAATATTTTTTGAATCAGCGGGATTTTACATTTTATCAGCAAAATTATATATAATATATGAAATTTCTTCAATATATGCTGACTGTTTTAATTTGAATTGTACGTTGAAGCCAGCCAGGGCCGCCTGTTCTGCACAATAAGAAGCCAATATCTAGACGGTCAGAATAATCTCCCGGCATTCCGTTCATGCTAAGCTCATCTGGCTTTACCGGGAGATGCATATGACTATTGGCTGGAACATTGAAACATACCTCTCACTCGCCGCAATTGCCGTATCAGTCGCCATCTGCGTATTTATTATAAGGAAAAACTGGAAGGCATACGGCGCGCTCTTTCTGTTGTGCGCCGTCATCGGCAACGTCCTGTGCTATATCTTTGTGAAGTTGAATCTGTATTCCTATCCGTTCAATCTGTTCCCGGGCCTTTCTATCATGCCCGTTGCGCTGATTCTCACCATGTTTCCCTCGCTCATTTTATTCGGCGTCAGATACAGCCCAAAGACATGGCCATATAAAATCCCATTTTACTGGGTGCTTGTTCACCTTGGTGTGCTGATTGAGGCATGGGCCGAAAACGAGACGCAGCTTATCAAATACACCGCGCCATGGGATCTTTGGGCATCCTATACGTGGTGGTGGATATTTGTGCTCGTATTCGAATGGATAGGCGGCATTATCGTCCCGGCCGAATCCAGAAAGCCCCTCGATCAGGAATGGCTCAAATACGGCAAGACCGGCTGGTTTATTGTGCATTTTATACTGATCACCACGGTATTTCTCGCGGGAGTCTACGCGGGCATGACATTGGTCAAATAGATCGCAACCGCCGCAACTCAAAGGCAGACATCCGTCAGTGTGAAAGTTTACACCGTCAAAAATACGGACTATAATAAATTCATTAATTTTGTTTTTTCGAGGGCTTATGGATCAAATAGAGCTGCGCTTTAATCATGTCGATACTGAAAAAACGGCGATCTGCTTTACATTTGACGATAACTTTGCGCGTCACAGCGGTTATATCGCTCCCGTTTTTTTGCAGCGCGGCTTTCGCTGCACGTTTTACTTGAACCCGGGAGAAAGCGGCTTTGCCGAGAATCACCTCGGTCATTATCTGCCGCTGTTAAAGCAAGGCTTCGAAATCGGCAGCCACGGGTATGTGCACAACAATCTTACCGATATAGGCCCGGATGCCGCGATGGATAATTTGCGGCATGCGGCGCAGAGTATAGCGGAGCTTTTTCACGTATACCCCGCGACGTTCGCGTTTCCGTACCACGATTATACACAGGAAACGCTTGCGATGGCACGGTCGTTTCATCTCGAAACGCGCAACACGCTCGCGCATTCCATATGGTTTGCCATCAAAACGGCCATACCGCTCAAAGATATGCTGACCGCAGTCGAGCAGTGCATCGCGGAAAACCGTCCGCTCGTTTTCTCGGGCCACTCCGTGATACTCACGCCCGAAGAGGCCGACGATGAGCGGCTCAAAAGCGAAACCGGCTACAACCCGATATTGCTTGACGCCCTCTGCGCGCTGCTTGATTTTATCAAGGCGCGCAGCGAGCACGTTCAGGTGCTCACGTTTGAGCAGGCATCGCTGCTTGCATACATCAGACAACATGGCGAAATCAACGGCGAAGCGTATACGCTCACGCAGCAAGCGCTAAACGGTCTTAAGACCTTTGGTATCGGTATCGAAAGGCTCGGCGAATTGATCTGAAATACTCAAAAAAAGAACCGCCCATAAGGCGGAATCCGTTCATAGTCATAAAAACCCTTCTGTTATTTCGCCGCACTTTTCAGAGCGGTTTCCACCGCCTTTAAAAAGCCGTTGCTGCTTGCCGTCGCGCCGGATACGGCATCCACATTCGGCATTTGCCGCTCCAATATTCTGGCCGTCAGGTCCCGCACAATGTCTTCCCCACCGTTTTGAATTTTGAGCGGTTCAATGCTTGTTATTTGATGCCCCGTCACGGTGACTTCAACCATATTGCTCCAGCGGTAATTATCGTAGCTGCCGACATATATACCGTCAGCGATATCCGCCATATCAACATCCTCTATTTGAACCTTAAGCACGTCATCCATTCCGAGGATACTGTAGACCAGAGAAATAACGATCAGCGCAAGCAGCACAATTCCCGCCCATTTGAAAAATTTTTTCACACTCTCCATCCTCCCTGCTAGCCGCTGATTGTTCCCAAAGCAGACACAACCTCGGCAATCTGCTGCTCCCGTTCTTTGTTTGTCCAATTCACAATACCTGTTTCAGTCACGATTCCGCCTCTTTCGCCAATGCGGTTTAACATGTGCTTGATGGCTTGCCGCCCCCCCATCCACGCTTTAGGGAAATGCTGTGTCACAAAGCAGGTTGTTTTTATTCCGTCCATTTTTGCCAGCTGCGCCAAGTAAGCCTTCATAATCGGCGACAGAGAAAAAGCCTGCACGGGAGCGCCAAAAATCACATGGTCATAGCCCAAAATACCGGGGGCGTTTATAAGCCTGACGGGACCTTTGGCATTAGGATCCTCATTTACAGCTGTAACGCGCGCCAAGCAAACGGTATGTCCGGCGTCCAGCAGTGATGCCTTAAGCTTTTCCGCGACCGACAGCGTATTGCCGGTGCGGGAGTAAATAATCATTCCTACTTTCATATTCAAGGCCTTTCTCCGAGCAAATACCCGGTAATCGTATCAAGCTCACCATAAAGCATATCCTTTGTCATACCGTTATCGGAAAAGTAAAGAGCCAGCAATCCATGCAGCGTATAGATGATCGTTTTTGCGATAATGGGAATTTCTTTTTCTGCTATAACACCTCTCGCCGCAAAGCTCCGGTAGGTTTTTATATAAGAATCGCTGAAATCGAGCGCTTGTGTCTGCGTATCTTGTGAAGGATGCAGACGGTATGAATAAAAAAAGCTGAAAACATTCGGACGGTCAAAATAGTAAGAAATATATTTGCGGTTTATTTTTTTGACATCATTCACTTCGTTTATTTCTTCGGGTGCGTCCTTTTGCATATGCGCCATAACATCCGATATCATCATGGATTTCGTTTCTTGCAGCAGCTCGTTTAAATCTTTGAAGTAGTTGTAAATCGTTGTAAATGTGTATCCGGCGCGATCCGCAACCTTCCTGATAGAAACATTCTCCACACCCTCACTGAGTATGATTTGCTTCGCAGCCTCAATAAAATATGATTTCACCCTTTGGACCTTAACGCTTTGCTTATCATCGTGGTCGGTATCTTTCATGCGCCGCTTGCCAAACCTTTCTTCAATTAATAACATTGTTATTAATTTATTATCAACGTTATAATATTCTTTATTGGCACGAATGTCAATATCTAAAAATAAAAAAATATCATGGCGGCAAAACAGAAACGCGGC
This sequence comes from Bacillota bacterium, assembly GCA_023408075.1. Taxonomy (GTDB): domain Bacteria; phylum Bacillota; class Clostridia; order Christensenellales; family SZUA-584; genus SZUA-584. The sequence continues at coordinate 44,843 of JAEYKW010000017.1, forward strand.
AAATGAAAAAGCGCAGCCGTCAATGCCGTCTGCGCCGGATGAATCTATTAGCTTTTACAGCTCACAGGTTACAGATGCCATATCTCCTGCGCGTACTGCTTCACCGTCCTGTCGGACGAGAACTTGCCCGCCGAAGCGACATTATTGAGGCACTTGCGCCCGAAGCTCAGCCTGTCGGCGTAATCTCGGTTCACGCGGAGCTTGGCTTCTACGTACGGCATCAAATCGAGCAGCAGGAAATAATGGTCCGGCCGGTGCCAGCAGGCCCCTTCGAGTATCGCGTCGTAAAGCTCCTTGAAGTAGCCAAAGCCCTCATCGCTGAGCGTGCCGTCAATCAACGTATCGAGCACGCGCTTCACCCTCGGGTTATTTTCATATATCGCTTTGGGGTTGTAGCAGGCGCTTTCGCGACGGATATCCTCCACGCGTGCACCGAAAATGTAATTGTTGTCTTCTCCGGCCTCTTCCACAATCTCCACGTTCGCGCCGTCGTAGGTACCGAGCGTCACCGCACCGCTCAGCATGAGCTTCATGTTTCCCGTGCCGCTCGCTTCGGTGCCCGCCGTCGATATCTGCTCGGACACATCCGCCGCCGGTATAATCGCTTCGGCATACGAGCAGTTGTAATTCTGCACAAACACCACGCGCAGCCTGTCATTCGTCTGCGCGTCCGCGTTGACAAGCCGCGCAATCTCATTAATCAGCTTGATAATCGCCTTGGCCCGAAAATACCCGGGCGCCGCTTTCGCGCCGAAAATAAACACCGTCGGATGAAAACCCTTAAGGCTGCCGTCTTTGAGGCCATAATAGATATCGAGTATCGAAAACGCGTTGAGCAGCTGGCGTTTGTACTCATGCAGCCGTTTCACCTGCACATCGAATATGAATTCGGGCGGAATCTCCATGTCTTCGCGTTCGGCAATCAATGCGGCGAGCTGCTGCTTTTTGTGCTGCTTCATCTCGTTAAAACGGCGTATAAAATCGTCGTCTATGCCGTCTTTGAGCTTTTCGAGCTGACCCAAGTCAGTCAAAAAGCCGCTGCCGATTCGGCTTTCTATCAGCGCCGTAAGCTCCGGGTTGCAGAGTCCGAGCCAGCGCCTTTGCGTGACGCCGTTCGTTTTGTTCTGAAACCGCTGCGGATACAGCGCATACCAGTCCTTAAACAAATCGTGCTTGAGTATCTCTGTATGCAGCTCGGCCACGCCGTTGACATAGGTGGACATAAACACCGCAAGCCGCGCCATATGCACCGTTTCGCAGTCGATAATGCGCATGCAGCCCGTCTTTTCCGCGGGGACGCCCGCCTCGCGGAGCGCAATGCAAAGCCGCTCGTCAATACGCGATATGATCGAACCGATCTCAGGGATCACCTCGTCCATCAGCGCGAGATGCCATGTTTCGAGCGCCTCGCCCATCACGGTATGGTTCGTGTAGGAAAATGTCTGCTGCGCCGTTGCAAACGCATCGTCGAAGCTGATTCCCTCATCCATAAGCAGCCGGATCAGCTCGGGCACACAGATGACCGGATGCGTATCGTTAAGCTGCATCGCGCAATGCGACGCAAATCCCGATAGGTCGCTGCCGTGCGCGCGCTTGTACCGCGCGATGATATCCTGCAGCGATGCGCTCGCAAGAAAATACTGCTGCTTGAGGCGCAGGCGCTTGCCCGCGTCGTCGCAGTCGTTCGGATACAGCACGCGCGAGATATCCTCCGCGTCGTTCTTCTCTCGAACGGCCTCCGCGTAATCCTGATTGTTGAACGCGGCAAAATCCAGCTCCTGCATCGCCTCGCTCTGCCAGAGCCGCAACGTGCCCACATGGTTGCTTTGGTATCCGATCACGGGCATATCGTACGGCACCGCACGCACGGTCTGGTCTGCGAATTCCACCGTCACGGCCCTGTCGTCGCGGCGGCAGCTCCACGGGTCGCCGCCGGTTTGCCAGTCATCGGCGGTTTCGCACTGCATACCGTCCACAAACAGCTGTTTAAACAGCCCGAACTTGTAGCGGATGCCGTAGCCGTCAAGCGGCAGCTCCATTGCCGCCGCACTGTCCAAAAAGCACGCCGCGAGCCTGCCAAGCCCGCCGTTGCCGAGCGCCGCGTCCTCAATATCTTCAAGTTCTGTTAAATCCGCACCGCGCTCGCGCAGCTGCTCGCGCACCTCATCGAGCACGCCGAGACAGTAAAGGTTGTTGAACACCATGCGCCCGATTAAAAACTCGATGGAAAAATAATAGGCGCGCCGCGCCATGCTATGCTTTTTTTTGCTGCTGATCCAGTTGTCCGATATCAATGTCATCACGGCTTTGGAGAGCGCGTCATGCAGCTGGGCCGCATTCGCGCTTTTCAGGTCCTTCTGGCAGCTGCTTTTGAGGTTTTCTTCCGTCATGCGCAATATCTGATTGCTGTCGGTCATTAAGATGTGTCTCCTGTTCTGTGGTACGCTTTATTTATACTTAAAATATCGTCCTTGAGAGTTTCTGTCAACTGCTGAGGCCTTATGCGCCATTTCCAGTTGAGCCCTACCGTGCCCGGCGTGTTCATCCGGGCCTCGCTTCCGAGCTGCAAATGATCCTGCATCGGAATCACAACCGTACCGGCAGCGCTCGCATAGGCCGCTTCAATCAGCGCTTTGCAGATATCTGCGTCATCATCCATTCGAAGATATTCTAATGCAAAGCGTTTTTCGACTTCTCCGGCTTTTTGCCACCAGCCCAGCACGGTATCGTTGTCGTGCGTGCCCGTGTACAGCACGGTATTGGCGCTGATATTGTGCGGCAAGTGCATGTTTTTCTCATCCGAATCAAAAGCAAAGAGCAGCACCTTCATACCCGGATAGCCGCAGACTTTGAGCAGCCGTTTGACCTTGGCCGTCACCACGCCGAGATCTTCAGCGACAATACACAGTGACGGTATTTCGCCGCTGAGCACCTCAAAGAAATGGCTGCCGGGCCCGTTTTTCCATTTGCCGACCTTGGCCGTGGAGGCGCCTGCCGGAATTTCATAGTAGTTCGCGAAGCCGATAAAATGATCCACGCGCATGATATCGCAATAGTCAAACATGGCGCGCATACGCCGTATCCACCATTCGTATCCCGTTTTTTTATGCAGCCGCCAGTTGTAAATCGGGTTGCCCCAAAGCTGGCCGTCCTCCGTGAAATAATCGGGCGGCACGCCTGCCACGCAGAGCGGCCGCCGGTGCTCGTCAAGCAAAAACAAGTCAGGCTCTGCCCACGTATCGGCGGAGTCCATCGCGACATAGATCGGCATATCCCCGAAAATTGATATGCCGTTTTGATTCGCATAGGCTTTGAGAGCAGACCACTGCCCGTAAAAAAGATACTGCACGAACGAGTGAAACGCGATGTCTTCACTCAGTTCGCTCGCATACTTTGCCATCGCCTCAGGCTCGCGGAAGCGTATCGCGTCGTCGGGCCACTCGCTCCAGGCCTTGCCGCCAAATCGGTCCTTCAGCGCGGAGAAAAACGCGTAATCAAAAAGCCACGGTTTCTGTGCCGAAAACGCATCCACACTGTCCTTTAATTTCGAATAGGAATTTTTAAATGCCGAGCGAAGCACAGCGTGCCGCGTTAAATAAAGATACTCGTAATCAATATATTCTGTGTCCTTTTCGGGGTCGAGATGAGCATAGTCGGCTGCCTTGAGTATACCGTCTTCTTTAAGCAGATTAAGGTCTATAAAATACGGATTGCCTGCAAAGGTGGAAAAGCTCTGATAAGGCGAATCCCCGTAGCTTGTGGGACCCACCGGCAGCACCTGCCAGATTTTCGTGCCGGTTTCCCGCAAAAAATCGACGAATTTGTAAGCCTCCCGTCCCAAAGTCCCAATTCCGTACGGAGAGGGCAGGGACGAAATATGCATCAATATGCCGCTGCTGCGCTGCATATGTAACCTCCTGTTTCTATCCTTTCACCGCACCAGCGACGACACCTTTGATAATATACTTCTGACACGAGAGATAAAACACAATAATCGGGATGATCGCGAGTGTCAGCATAGCCATCATCGCGCCCATGTCGATCGACCCGTACCCGCCTTTAAGGTATTGTATCACGATCGGTATCGTTCTGTGGTCGCTGTCCAGCAGCAAATACGGCAGCAGATAATCGTTCCATATCCACATCGTGTTGAGTATGGCCACCGTAATGGCTGTGGGCCGCAGTATTGGGAAAACCACCTTAAAATAGGTGCGGATCGGGCTGCAGCCGTCTATCAATGCGGCTTCTTCAATATCAACGGGTATCGATTTGACGAAACCGCTGAACATGAATGTAGAAAGGCCTGCGCCAAACCCGAGGTAAATCACAACGATGCCGAAAGGATTATCAAGATGCAGCATGTTGGCAAACTTGGACATCGTGAACATCACCATCTGAAACGGCACGATCATGGAAAACACGAGCACATAATAGATGATTTTCGTGTAGGTCTTTTTCACACGCGTTAAATACCAGCCTGTCATCGATGTGAACAGGACAATCGCGATCACTGAAAATATTGTGATAAACAGCGACCACCCGAAGGCGTTAAAAAAACCGGTCTTGTCAATGCCGCTTAAGTAATTGTCCAGCCCCACCAGCGTCCCCTGCGATGCCGACGGGAAAGAGAACGGGTCGGAGCTGATGAACAGCTTACCCTTAAAAGAGTTCATCACCACAAAGCCGATCGGGAGCAGAAAGACAATCGCGATAACCCCAATCAGCAAAGACGCAATCGAACGGTTGACCTGTTTTCTTCTTGACTCCATCCCCATCATTGCTCCACCTCCCTGCGCCTTGTGATCAGCAGTTGTATGAGTGCAAGCAGACCGACCACCACAAAGAAGACAACCGCTTTGGCCTGCCCCACGCCCTCCCAGCCGTTGCGGGTATAGAACGTGTTGAAAATATCGAGCGCGACCATCGCGGTCTGCTTAGACGGCGCACCGGCTGTCAGCGCAAGGTTCTGGTCGAACAGTTTGAACGAATTGGTGAGCGTTAAGAACGTGCAGATCGTCACCGCAGGCATCACCATGGGGATCGTCACATTTTTGAGAACGCCCCATTTTCCCGCTCCGTCCACTCTTGCCGCGTCAATCAGCTCGCCCGGAATGTTTTGTATGCCCGCCACGTAGATGATCATCATATAGCCGATGAGCTGCCAGTTCATAAGTATCACAAGGCCCCAGAAACCGTAATCGGGGCTGTAGGTCAGCGTGACGCCAAAGGCGCTCAATATACCGTTGAGCAGCACCTGCCAGATGTACCCGAGCACGATGCCGCCGATCAGGTTCGGCGTGAAAAACGCGGTTCGAAACGCGTTGGTGCCCTTTAAGCCGCGCGTCAGCAGCAAAGCGAGCGCGAACCCGAGCACATTGATGGTAATCATGGATACGACCGTGAACTTGACCGTGAACCAAATGGCTTTAATAAACTCATCATTGGCAGAAAACGCTTTAACATAATTGGAAACGCCGACCCACTGCGCGTTGGTCACCGTTGTAAATTTCGCAAACGACAGGTAGATGCCCATTAAAAACGGAATGACAAACGCAATAACAAATGCAATCAGAGTCGGCAATGCAAAGACAGCGAAATATTTCGAGAGCGCTTTTTGCATATCATGATCCCTTCTTTATATGCGGCTCCGCCATTTGCGGCGGCGCAGTTTGGGCTGTCGATAAAGCCTCTAAGGCCTGCCTCAGTCACCTGTCGGTGACAGCCGCCGATCCACTTTAGATTGCGTCAAACGGGGCCGCCGATAAGAGGTCTTCTTGACATTCTGTAGCTGCTCCGCCCGTTTTTTCAAGCGGAGCAGCACAAATCGCATCAATACAAAAGCCGAATTACGAATTCACGTTGGCCCATTCCGAAGCCCATGAGTCTTTTACAATCGTCACAACGTCGTCCCAGGTCTTTGTGCCGTTCGCATACTCAAGCAGCGCCGCACCGAACGCATTTTTAAACTCCTGCGACGGGAACGAAGCAAACGTCCACGGCACCGTCTTCACGCCGTCCTTCGCCATCCACGCAAGCACTTCCTTCGCGAGAGGATCCGAAGGCTTTTCGGCATCGCTGAACGTATTGAACGGAGCGATGAATCCGAGAGAATCCTTCACAAACGCCTTGCCCTTGTCACTTGAGAAGAGCCATACGAGAAAGTCCATCGAGGCTTTCTGCTTGTCTGCGGAAACCTGGCTGTTGATGCAGAAGAAGTTCTCCGTACCGATGCAAAGGCCTTGGTTTTCTTCACCCGGCATTCCCGTGTAAATCGGCAGGAATTTGATATCCGCATCCGCAACGGTATTGCCTTCAACGCCGAGTATCTGCGAAGCCCCCCAGTTGCCATTCTGCACCATCGCGCATTTGCCAAGTGCGAATTCAGCCATCGAATCGTTCACCGAGATGTTGCCGAGCACGCCTTTTTCCGACACGGCATCATTGAGGTACAGGTCAAAAATGTTTTTATAGTTGCTGCCGTATTTAAATTCGATATTTTGTGTGGCCAGTCCTGCAAGTATCGAGTTGTCATAAGCCGTATTCTCCGAGAATTCGTAATACATCGGTACATTGGCAAGGTGGGTCTGCCAGCGCCAGTCTTCGCCGGACAGCAGTGAGGTTGAAGCGAAAACGCCTTCAATGCCAAGGTCGCCCTTCTTTGCCTGCATATCTTCCACTACGGCTTTAAGTTTATCAAAGCTGTTGATTTCATCCATCGACGCTGCTTTGGCACCGTCCAACGCAAAATATTTGCTCATGATGGCGTTGTTGTAGATAATGCCGTAGCCTTCAACGGCATACGGTATGCCGAAAACGCCGTCTGCGCTGGTGACCGCAAGGCTCTTATCGGAAAGCATGCCGTAAAGCTCCGAATCGGAAAGATCAAGGCAGTAATCCTTCCATGTCTGATAGCCCACGGGCCCGTTGATCTGGAAAATGGTCGGCGCATCCGTCTTGGCAATCTCACTCTTCAATGTGGCTTCGTACGTTCCGGCCGCAGCGGTTTCCACCTTCACCTTGACACCGGTTTCCTCTTCATATGCCGCTGCAATCTCCGTATACACTTCGGCGATTTCCGGCTTAAAGTTCAGGAAATAGATTTCCGTTCCGGCCGCGGCAGGAGATTCGTCGGCCGGTGCTTGCGACGATTCACTCTGTTCGGGCTCTGCGCTTTGCGAATTATCAGCAGCCGGCTGAGAACATGCTGCAAAAGCTGCGATACACATGAGAATAACGAGAAGGAGCGATAGGGTTTTCTTCATTGATTCCACCTCTTTCAAAGATTTGTTCTCATTGCACGGAGTATCCCGTGCAAACTAATTGTCGGAATGGATTTCACGCACGGAATCTCCGCGGCGGAGCTGGGTGCCGAGCACCACATGGCGGTTCTCTCCGCTGCCTTCAATCAGATTGATCAGAATATCCGTGCTTTCTTTGGCTATGATATCAGCGGGCTGTTCGAGCGTCGTGAGCGTCGGGATCGTGTAATTCGACAGTTCAAGCCCGTCGATTGAAATGACCGAGCAGTCTTCGGGGACGCGCCGGTTATGATCGTTTAATGCTTTGATGGCGGCCATCGCCATCGCATCCGCAATGGTGAATACCGCCGTGAAGGGTTCCCCGCTTTCGATCAGCCGCTTTGTGCCCTCGTACGCATCCGGCATATTGAAGCTGTCGGTGCATATCACAAGCGACATATCAAGCGGCAGGCCGCAGTCCTCCAGCGCTTGCTTGTATCCGGAAAAACGCAGCTCGCTGATGGATTTATCGTCTGTGCTGGCCACGAGCGCCGCTATACGCCTGTGACCGCTATTATAAAGCCGCACCACAGCGTCATACGCCTCCTTCTTATCATCAACGGCGACTGAGGAATACATTTTTGGGTCAAGGCTCCCGAATGTATTTGTATAGGTGCAGCATACGTAAGGTATGCTCAAAAGGTCGGTCTCCTCGGGCGAATAATTGAAGCGCCCGCCGAGGAAAAGTATCCCGCGCAGGCGTTTTTCCTTGGTGATCATGGCTGCCGTTTTGATTTCATCGTCGTCGCTGCCGATTTGATGCAGCACCATCGAATACCCGCTTTGGTATATTTCGTGTTCAACTCCCTTGATGATGCGCGTAAAAAACGGGTTGGACACGCCGCGGACGATCAGCGCAATGGTATCGGAGCTGGTGCGAACCAGATTTCTCGCACTGTTGTTCGGAATATAGCCGTTTGCCTGAATCACACTCATCACGCGCCTGCGCATTTCATCGCTGACATCCTGATGATCGTTGAGCACACGCGACACGGTACTGACGCTGACATTGCATATCTTTGCTATGTCTTTTATGGTTTGCTGCTTCAAGTGACTTCTTCCTTTCACCCATGTATGACCGGCAACGTTTCCGGTAACGTTACTGGAAACGTTTCCAGCTTTGACTATGGTTATAGTACTACCAAGACATCCGAATGTCAATATCCTCTTACAGATGTTTACCGCTCGCTTTTATCCGAATATTTATTGGTAGATATTGCTTCAAATATAAATATGAAAAAAAGTAATGATTTATTTTCATTTAATTGTTATAATATACATCAATGCATCAATGAATTTTATCAATTAAAGCAACACTCACTCACAGCAGGTTCTATAAAAGTTTTTTTAACAGTCGGGAGTTCAAAAAATGCGAATACTTATTGCCGATGACAGCCAAACGTGCCGCATGATTCTCTCAGGCGCGTTAAAGGAATACGGTTACGACGTGCTCGAAACAGTTGACGGCATGCAGGCTTGGGTGGAACTCAGCAAACCCAACGCGCCATCGATTGCGATACTCGACTGGGTGATGCCCAAGCTCGACGGTTTGGAGCTGATTCAAAAGGTTCGTGAGGCGAATTCCGAGCGGCCGCCGTATATCATTATGCTCACCGGAAAAAGTGAAACAAAAGACATCATATCGGGGCTTGATGCGGGCGCCAACGATTATCTGATTAAACCGTTTGATCCGAACGAGCTGCGCGCCCGTGTGCAGGTGGGTCGGCGTATCATTGAGTTGCAGGATGCGTTGATGAAAACCAACGAGAAGCTCAATTATCAGGCGACCCACGACCCGCTGACAGGCCTGCTGAACCGCAGAGCCATATTTGAGAAACTCGGCGATTTGTTTTCTCATACGGGCATCGGAGATACCGTGCTGTGTGCGGGCATTTTGGATATCGACCATTTTAAACGCATTAACGATACGTACGGTCATCAGACCGGTGACGATATTTTATGCAAGCTCACGAATATCCTGGAGGAGATCATCGGTGATTCGGACTATATCGGCCGTATCGGCGGTGAGGAATACCTGATTATCACCACAGCCGCTTCCGAAGAAGAGATGAGCGCGCGGTTTGAAAGATACCGTCGGCAGATTGATGAAACGCGGCTGATGACCCGGTCCGGCGCTTTGTCCATATCGGTCAGCATCGGTGTCGCCTGCAGCATGTACAAGACCACTGTGGACGAGCTGCTGGCCGCCGCGGATTCCGCGCTTTATGACGCCAAGAATCAGGGACGCAATCGCGTCATCACACATCAGCTTTAAGCCTTCACCATCAGCTTTCCGAGCATCACAGCCCCAACGCAGAGCACAACGCTTAAAATGATATAGAGCAGCGCCACTGCGGTCTTTCCGCCACTCAGCAGTTGAGTTGTTTCAAGCGCAAATGTCGAAAACGTGGTGAATCCGCCGCAGATACCGACCTTTAGAAACAGCTCGACCTGCGGATTAAGTCCGCCTGTTTTTTCTGTGATCCCCACGATAAAGCCGATCAACAGCGCGCCCGTCACATTGATCAGCAAGGTCATAAACGGGAAGCCCGTTTTTTCCGGCAAGGGAATCTGCCCGAGCAGGTATCTGAATATCGAACCGATAAATCCCCCCGCCCCCACCATTAAGCAATTGAGCATATGCGTTCTCCTGTTAAGCAAGCTAATAAAAGGTTATCCAAAGCTGCGCCTGTTGTCAATGCCATAATGATCTGCGTACAAACCGATTTCAGTCAACGGCGTATGTCCATCCTTGTTGTCAGCGCTTATGCCGCCTAAACTGACTGAAATATAAGATCTGTCTTTTCGAAAAAGTTTAAAATAACGCCGGGTATGGCAGCTCTTATGCAAAAAAACAGGCCGGAGTTTTCATCCGGCCTGTTTTCAGATCAGCTGTTAAACAGCATCGTCTGCCTTCTTATGCCGTTTCGCCTGAGTCACCAGAATCGTGACGATCGCACCGGCCAGCACGAAGGCCACCACGACCCACAGCCACGGGAAGGGCTGTGATCCGCTGTCGAATGTGCCCGGAATATCCTCGTCGTCGCTGCTCACATTCTGTTTGTACTGGGCCGTCACGGTAAGATCACTTATGATCTTGCTGTAATCTTTATCCCAGACCGTGAATGTGTATCCGCTGCGTGCCGGGTTAACGGGCGCAACGGCAGGTGAGCCGTAGTTCACCGTTTGCGTGCTCAGCACCTTGCCGTCAAAATCCACAAACTTGACGGTGAAGGTATTGATCTTATACTGAGCCGTCACGGTTAGAGCACTTGTGATTTTGTCAAACGCCTTATCCCAGCCTGTAAACGTATAGCCGACAACTGCCGGAGCGGCGGGCGCCGTGGCGGGATCGCCGTGCAGCACAGTCTGTGTGCCGATGGTCTTGCCCTGGCTGTCAAGGAACGTCACAAGGTATGCGTTCCTGACGTAGCTTGCCACAGCCTTGATATTTTCTTTGACGTTTGTAAGGCTGTCGGATTGCGTTGCATCATCACCCGTCAGAATCCATTTGTCAAACGTGTAGCCGACAATAGCCGGAGCTGTTTCAAGGGTCGCAGCCGTGTTCCAGTTGACCGTTTGCGTGGTGCCGATTTTGGTGGTTCCATCCTGCTGATAGAAGCTCACGTTAAATGTTTTGATCTTCCAAACCGCGTAAAGTTTCACCACATCATCGTCCACATCCGTCAGATTGAGAACGCTTTGCCCATCCGTATAATCCACAGTCGTGCCTTCAGCTGACGCAGACCAGCCCGCGAACGTATACCCGGCCTTGTAATATCCGTTATCGGTGAGATCCGCCGCCACATCATACTTATGGAGGCTGTCCGCAGTGGTGCCGCCGTCGCCCGTGGTTTTGTCATAGGTTACGGTGTAGCCGATAGGCGTCCACAATGCTTTGTACGACCTCGCACCCCAGGAGCCTTTGGAGATTGTGACGATCATCGCACCGTCTGAAATAGATGTTCCGCTCCATCCGGCAAAACTATAGCCGGGCCGGGTCGGATTGTTGAGTGTAAAGGTATCCGTCTCGATGGTATACGAACCGGGGTTCGTGGCGCTGCCGTTGTCCAGATCATAGGTGATGGGATAGGTTATAGGTGCGTACTGCGCCGTGTATTCGTCCCCCTCTTCTGCGGGTTCCAGCGCAGGCGACCAAGTTGTAAATTCATATCCCGTATGGGGCTTGATTGTCGGCGCATTGGGCATTTCACCATACGCCGTGTTCACGGAAACAGGATATGTTTGATTGTTCGTCCATGTGCCGTGTGCGCCGACCTTAAACTTGATCGGGTAGACACATTTTACAAAATGTGCTTCAACACATTTGTCTCCGCTCATTTTGACAGTATTGTCGTCTGTATCTCCTCCCCACTTGTCAAAACGCCATCCATGCGCGGCACTGGGAGTGAGCGTCACATTGGTGTTTTTAGCATAATACGTATTTCCGCCAATCGTGATTCCGGCAGGGCTTGCACCGACTGAGCCATCTCCGAATGTTTGGATTTTGAGAATTTTGAAATAATCCAGGTTCATCTTGAAGACAGCCGTCACGGCCTTATCTCCATTCCGGTCAACACAATATTGTCCGCTGTCCCGGTACACCGGGCCTTCGAACCCTTCAAAATCAAACCCATAATTGGCAGACGGGGTAATATACCACCTGCCGCCATGCGGGGACACCTGCTGGCTCACGCTTCCGCCCTGAATACCATCCAGAACCTGATCGCCCAATTTTGTTACGACCGTTATGCTCAGCGTGGGGGGAGCCACCGTTTGGACAACCATTTCAGGCTCTTCTTCGGCAAGCGCTATTGTCGGTATCAAAGCAAACACCATCAACACAACGACGAGCAGCGCAGTTAGTTTCTTCCTCATTCCTTTATTCCTTTCTTTAAATCGGCAGCAAAATAAAAAGCCGCGTATTGATTGAGGCGGCCGAACGGTCATAGCGCCGCAGCGCTTTAGACTTCATAGCTTTGCGTCCCCGGCTTTCGCGCAGGTTTGCCTTTCTCATATGTGATAAATCCATTACCAGAACAGCACCAGAATTGTTTATGGCGGTCTAACCATAACAGCACACTCCTTAAAAATATTTCCCCAATATTCAGGCCTTTCACAGACCTCTTGCATTATTTTTGCCTGCTCAAAATAATTCTAACATTGGGTCAACTAGCGTCAATTTCTAATATTGTTAGGAATTGTCGCATTGCGTGGGCTTTTTTATCAGAAATTATCATTTCGGTCAGACTCACATGTTCCCGCGAATTTGGCCATATATATAGAGGGAGAAAGCGAGGAGACGATGGAAAGCATCAAGCGCAGCGTCATGGTGCTCAAAAGCGACAGCGCCGTACAAATTGATCACGATATGAAGGCTGTGCTCAAGCTCCAGTCGGCAAGAAACGGCCTTATTATTGATCTGTCGGTGCCGTCTCTTCCTTCTGAACCCTGTTCGTTATACCTCTTTGATCAAGAAGGAAACGATCATTTCACGGGCAATATCAAAGAAGGCGGCCTGCACACTGAACTCAGCGCACTATCGCTGGATACCATTACAGGTGCCGCCGTGACCGACGCCACGACATTCACATTTTTACTCAAGTCACAAGGCCCGAACTGGGCGGATATCGCCGCGCGCTTTAAATTCAAATACACGCAGCCAAAACCCGAGATAAAGAAACAGGAGCCAATTGAAATTCCACCGCCGCCGGAAGAATCATTGAAAGCTCCGGGAGAGCCGCCTATGCCAAGCCAGCCCCGCATTTGCGACACATGCCCTCATGTGATCCGGCAAGACAAGATCAATCCGTTCCCCTTGGCTTTCCCCGACAGCGAGTGGGTTAAAATCTCCTATCCGGGGCCGTCGGGCTGGTGGCATTATATTTCCGGCAAAATTCGCAGCGGTGAAGCCGTCATCATCAAGGTACTCGGCGTTCCGGGAGAATACGGCATGGCGCCTCCCATTTGGCTGGAGGGATTCGGCACATACATGCACAGCGCCATTCCCGAGGCAGCCGGTTACTGGCTCATGTTTCAGGACGCAGAGACAGGAGAGGTTCTGGACATGGGTCTATCTCCACATGGTGCGTAAGCACCTCAGAATATGAAAAGCAGTAGCGCCTTTTATAACCATGCTCCTTGACAAGAACGGTAAAAACTTCAGGATAAAGCCCTTCGATAATGCCGCCCAGTTCAACGCCGCCCCGCCGCCCGTAACGCGTCTTCAGCGTCACGCGGACACCCTTGCTTGAGCGCATCTGCCTTTTGATCGAATCCAGCGTGTCGTTCATCATATTCGTACCGCCTTTTTATAGGATGATCCTATGTTTCCCATTTTTTAATAAGTTATCCTTCGTTTGGGCGCTGCGCACACGCATTTTTGAATATATTTTATCTTTTGCTGCATAATCTTTCGCTGCGTTGAGCATCGTCGAAACCGTTAATTCGTATTGACTCCTATATGTATTGCATAAGGGCATCAGGCAAAATGCATAAAACTATCCCACTTATCCACATGGTTGTCCACATTGTGTGAAAAAACGAGCATTTAAGACCATTATCGAGATCGTAAATCTCCTGCTTTTTTTAAAAAATGAATAAAGAAAATAATGTCGATTCTTGTCGATGTAATTTTGACTTATATTTATTCATTACAGAAAATCAAAAAGAAAAAGCGGAAAAACCCATGGCGCAAAACACAAAGAAATTATGGTATAATGAAATATCTCAATCGTGCGGAACTTAATTGGTGAATGATGAAAAACTACGACATTGTGGCGGCAGGACATATTTGTCTTGATTTGTGTCCCGCTTTTGAAACCAATCAAACGCAGGATATAAGCGCCTTTTTCCGCCCGGGCAGGCTCATTAATATGGACGGAGTCACGATATCCACTGGCGGCTCCGTTTCGAATACTGGGTTTGCTCTGGCCAAAATGGGACTTCGCGTGCTGCCCGCCGCCAAAATCGGCGACGATGCGTTTGGCATGCTGATTGCCGGCATTGCGGAAAAAGAAACCGGCAGCCGCATTGCCATGCAGCCCGGCGCGCGTTCGTCATATTCCATCGTGCTTTCGCCGCCCGGAATCGACCGTATCATACTGCACGACCCTGCCGGAAACAATGAATTCAGCGCGGATGATATTGATTTTTCCGAAGTGGAGAAGGCCGGCTTTTTCCATTACGGGTATCCGCCGCTCATGCGAAAGGTCTATCAGGAAGGCGGCAGCGAACTTCTGCGCATATTTGCGGCAGCCAAAGAGACGGGCGCCGTAACCTCGCTTGATTTTACGCTGCCCGATGCGGCGAGCGAATCCGGACGGATTGACTGGCAGGCGGTGCTGGAAAGAACGCTGCCGTTTGTAAATCTGTTCATGCCCAGCGTGGAAGAAGCGCTGTATATGCTGAACCGTCCCGAATATGAAAGAATCACCCAAGGCGGCTCGCTCGATTTTGCGGTCATCCGGGCGCTTGGCACGAAAATTCTCAACATGGGCACAAGGCTTGCTCTTATAAAATGCGGCGTTCACGGCATCTATGTCAAAACGTCGTCCAGTTCCGACGGCAGCTTTCGGGACAGGGAAATCTTTCAGCCGTCATACGTGGTGGAGCATTTCAAGTCGGCGCTCGGCGGCGGTGACACCGCCATTGCAGGTTTCCTCGCCGCCATGATAAAAGGCTTTGGCTTAAACGACTGCATGCGCATCGCCTGTGCTTCGGGGGCGCTCTGCTGCACCACATACGATGCCATCGGGGCTATGCGCCCCATCGCGCAGATCCGCAGCATGCTGGACGGCCCCTTGAATAGAACAACGCTGCCTGAAACGTATTTGCATTATGATGAAAAGGAACGGTTATATACAATATGAAGGAAAAGCTTCGTCAAATTCTTGAGAGAATACGCAATCCACAGCGTGATGAACACGAAAAGGAATTCACCCAGCGCATGAATCTGACGCGCCTGTTTTTCTTCATCCCTTTTCTGATTGCGGCGCTTGTCTTTTTCCTGATGTCGTTAAAATAACCGGCATATATCCTTTATTTGCTTGGTTATTTATGTTATTATCTATTAAATTACATGAAATGGCGGTGCGTTCATGGATGTAAGCGAATCTCTGGAAATGTATCTGGAAGCGATTTTGGAGCTCGAAGCGAAAAACAGCGTGGTGCGCTCGGTCGATATCGCGCGGTTTTTGGGCGTCACAAAGCCCAGCGTGAACAGAGCCATGAGCAATCTGAAAAAAGAGGGGTACATCCATCAGGAGCCGTACGGTGATGTGACGTTTACGGAAAAAGGGCGCATGAAAGCCTCACGCATTCACGAGCTTCATCATGTGATTACGGATTTTCTTGTCAAGTCTCTCGGCATCGATATCGCGGTGGCCGAATCCGACGCCTGCCGCATGGAGCATGTGATCTCTCCCGAGACCGTCAAAGCCATGAAAGCGTATCTGCGCAGCCAGCCGTAGTGTTATTCGTACATTTCCAGGCTGTTCTGGCAGTCGTTGCAGTACCCGCTGTTTAAATCGTAACAGTCCTGACACATGTAGGCGTTGCAGCCCCTGCAGTGCTGCATCGAGCGGTCTTCCATCGGCTTTTTGCAGCCTGAGCAGTTCATTTTCGACATCACAAATCCTTCTTTCTTATTGCTGCTCATTAGTATTTGCAAAACCCGGCCTTTCATACTTTGGCCCGTATTGACAAAAAAGTATCGTTTTTCCGCCGCAAATTTATGTTGTCAGCACAAAACAACGATGGTATAATCAAGCGATATAGCGTCTTTCTTGCTCTGCACGTTTGATGCAGGGCCAACATCCGGCGTTAAAACGTTCGTTTTTGGGCCGGAGAGTCCATAAGGGAGGTAGAAAATGAATAAGTACGAAAGCATGTATATTTTGAAGCCCGACTTAGCCGAGGAAGCGCGCAAAGCGCTGATTGAAAAATTCTCGGGCATCGTCACTGAAAACGGCGGCAAAATAGAAAACGTCGACGAATGGGGCCAGAGAAAACTGGCCTATGAAATCGACTACATCAAAGAAGGTTACTACGTGCTCATGACTTTTGAAGCACCGTCTGAGTTGCCTTTAGAGCTTGAACGTAATTACAACATCAGCGACAGTGTGCTAAGATACAATGTGATAAGACTGTAAAGGCAGGTTTGTATTATGAACAGAGCTATTTTAATCGGGAATCTCACCAAAGATCCGGAGCTGAGGACAACACCGCAGGGCATCTCGGTATGCAGCTTCACAATTGCGGTCAACAGAGGGTTTGGAGACAAAAAAGATGTTGATTATATACCGGTTGTGACGTGGCGCGGGCTTGCGGACAACTGTTCCAAGTTCTTGGCGAAGGGCCGCAAGGTGGGTGTATCCGGGCGTATACAAGTCAGAAGCTACGACGCGAACAACGGTGAGAGACGCTATGTAACCGAAATCGTGGCGGATGATGTGGAGTTTTTATCGCCTAAGGGCGAAGGGGGCGGCAGTGGCGGCAGCCGCATGCAGGATGTTCCTCCGCCGCCGGATGACGCAGGTCTTTTCGGCGATGAGCCTGACGATTTTGAGCCTCTGGATGATGAACAGATGCCTTTTTGACAAAATGAGGAGGAGTTATGATGAACGACGATAAGTCGCAGAAGAAAATGCGGCGCGGAAAACCCAGACGTAAAATTTGTGCGTTTTGTGCGGATAAATCAAAGAGCATTGATTATAAAGACGTCATGAAATTAAAGCGCTTCCTGACGGAACGCGGCAAGATTCAGCCGAGACGGACATCCGGCGTTTGCGCCAAGCATCAGAGAGATCTCGCGATGGCTGTCAAACGGGCGCGTATGATGGCACTGCTGCCGTATTCGCAGGACTAAGACAAACATAACAAAAGAGCGGCTTAAAGCGGCTATCCATAAAACAGCGATTACGAACTGATTATGGATAGCCGGGAAACTGCTTGTAACGAAAAGCAAGGGGATTTACAAAATAGCCCTTGTTTTTTTGTTCTTATAATCCTGCCGGGAAATTGGGATTTAACGCCTCATTCTTTAGCGGCCGGATTAAGCTGTCTCCAGCTTTGCAGCTCAAGAATATTGCCCTCCGGATCTCTCGCGTAAACAAATACCGCCTTTTTCCCGTTTGGATATGACGCAGTAACCAGCTCTCCGACGCTGCTCCCTCCCGCGCTAATCACCTCTGCTAAAGTTGTTTCCACATCGTCGACCTCAAAAGCGATGTGCGCAATACCCGGGCGGTTAATCTCTGGAGCTGTGGCTACATCCAGCAAGTCATATGAAAATATCTCAAGTGTCGGGTGATCTTCTCCGTAACCAGGCAAAAGGAGGTGTTCTCCTGTGATATGCGCCTCGTTTAGTCCTGTGAGTCTGTCTACCCACGGCCCGCGAAGATCACGTGTTTCATTAATACTTTTACAGTGAAGCACAGACTTATAAAAGCCAATCAGTTTGCTTGCATCTTTAGCGATAATATTCGTATGTGCATAGCGGAACATTCCAAATAATCCCACGCTTTCTTTTTGTATTGGTAAATTCCTGTTTACATGTGAATTGTTTTCATTGTTAATATATCATAACATATAGTAAAAATACTACGGACAGAATCCAGGCCCCCTTCCGATTTTTGTTTCGGCCGGTCTGACTGCCTCTTTCCGCTCCCTCCGCTACCGTTTGATTGGGCCGTTCCATAAAACCGCTCTTTTTTGTACCCGTTTCAAGCTTCTTTCTTGCGGTATACCGCGCACGAAACCGCAAACGAGAGCACAAAGCAGGCTGCAACAACAAACGGCGATAAGAGCAGCGCCTGCCTGATTGTCTGCTCACTGATTTGGGGCAGCCCTCCCGCTTGGCTCATCGCGACGCCAGCCGCCACCGGAATGGCTACCACCGCGATGATGATGACACGCGAGCGTTCCACACCGAATTTATAGACGAGAGGCAGCAGTATGCTGACGAAAAGCAAGCCCGCCGCGCACAAGGCATAGGCCGTGACGAGCGTTTGCGAAAAGTTGCCGACATTCCTGACGAGGCCGCCCAACCATCCCATCAGCACCGCTAGCACCCCGCCTGCCAACACAAGCAGCAGCGACAGCAGGTATTTGCTCAGCACCACGTCTTTCCTCGAAACGGGCATTGTGTTCACATACACGTCCCATCCCGACTGATTGTCGTATGCAAACGACGTCACCGTTGTGATGGCAAACATAATTACGATCATGCCCACAAATATATCCGCGTCATCCAGCATGAACGACAGCATGAAGTAGAGCGCCGCAATCAGGAACAGTGTTTTCCCGTACTTTCTCAGATTGTATATGTCTTTTAAAATCAGTCCCTTCATGACGCATCACTCCTCACATAAAACAGCATGATATCTTCAATGTGTGCGGGATCAACGGTGCACCCCGGGTATTTGCGTCGCGCCTCTTCAGGGCTCTTCACAAGCACCTCATGGCCAAACTGTCCCCTCCTCTGCCCCGCAATGTCGCTGCGATCGAGGCGCGCAAAATCGCTCTGGCCGCATTTCAAAATCCCATAGCCGTATTTCAAATCGTCCGCGGACTGCGAGAACACGAGCTGCCCGTCTTTGATCAGCGTCACATAATCGGCCACTTTCTCAAGATCGCTGATGATATGCGTCGATAAGAATATCGACCGTTCCTCATCCTGTATGATATCAAGGAATATATCGAGTATCTCGCTGCGCACCACGGGGTCGAGCCCGCTTGTCGCTTCATCAAGCAGCAGCACGCGCGGCCTGTGTGCCAGCGCCACCGAGAGCGAGAGCTTCGTCTTCATGCCTTTTGACAGCTGCTTGACCGTGTTCTTTTCGGGGACACCGAAGCGTTTCAAGTAAGACCGGTACAAAGCGTCATCCCAGCCGGTGTAAATATGCCGCATCATCGCAGATATATCGTCCGGCTTCAAGCTCTCGTGAAAATGGCAGTTGTCGAGCACCACACCAAGCTGCTGCTTGATCTGCTTCTCCTGCCCGATATGGTCCATGCCGAGCACCCGGACGTCGCCGCCGTCTTTTTTAATCATATTGAGTATGAGCTTGAGCGTGGTGGTTTTGCCCGCCCCGTTTTCACCGATAAACCCCATAATGCTGCCCTTGGGCAGCGTAAAGCTCACATCCTTGAGCGAAAAGCTTCCGTAATCTTTGCAAAGCCCGCTGACTTCGAGCACGTTTTCCAATGCCTTATTCCTCCTTGAACAAAAGTGTCAATATGTCCGACAGCTCTGATAGCGCAATACCGCTGCTTTTGGCAATCTCCACGGCCTTTTGCAGATGTCCTTCCGCCATGCGAAGCTGTTCTTCCCGGATAAATTCGATGTTGCGGCCCGCCACATAGCTGCCCTTGCCCATCACGGTCTCTATGAATCCGTCGCGTTCGAGGTCTTCATAGGCGCGCTTGGTGGTGATCACGCTGATGCGCAGCTCCTTGGCAAGCAGACGCATGGACGGCAGCAGATCCCCCTCGTTCAGCGTACCGCTGACTATCAGATTTTTGATCTGCGACGTGATCTGTTCATAGATCGGCTTATCGCTCGCGTTGCTGATGATGATGTCCAACCGGCAATTCCCCCTGACATCGCTTAATCTACTGTATATATACGTTATATACAGTAGAGCACCTTTTTATGCATTTGTCAAACGAATTTTTTCCAAAGTAACGATACTTAACCGCGGCGGGAACGTTCATCAACCCCCTTTTTGATTGCGTCGTCCAGCGCTGCGTGCTTTTTAGGTACGGTTGACAGTCTTAAATGCATACTAAAAAACCGCCGGAATCCCGACGGTCGATTGATCTTTGTTATTTTCTCTTATCGAGTGCCGCGCATATCGCCTCGCCGAGCTTATCGGCTTCGGCCAGCTCCTTGTCGTCGGGCTGCAGCTTGGCACTGCACGTGCCCACCACTTCTGCTCCGAGCGCGCGCAGCCGCTCGCTCATGTATTTAATCGATTCGCCGCTCCACCCGAACGACCCAAACACCGCCGCCGCCTTGCCCTGCACAATCAGCACCGAAAGCGACGTCAGCACATCCCACACAGGCTTCATCGCGTCGCGGTTCACCGTCGGTGAGCCGATCGCAAACGCGTCTGCCGCATGAATTTTGGCCGCACACTGCGCGGCGTCCGCAGCAGAAACATCCTCGATCTCCACGTCGTAGCCCGCGTCCGCAACCGCCTGAGCGATGCGCTGCGCCAGCTGACCTGTAAACCCGTAGCACGACACATACCCGATATATACCTTCTTCGGGTCGTTAACGGCAAGTCCGTCTAAAGCCCACTGCTCATAACGGTCCACCGCGGCCCAAGGGTCCTTGCGCAGCACCGGCCCATGCGACGGGCCGATCACATCGATATGCAGCGCGCGCGTTTTCTTCACCGCATCAAGCACCTGCGGCTTAAACGGCCCCATGATCACGTCGAAATAGTATTTTTGCGCCTCCGCCATCTCGTTTGTGAGCGGCGTCAAATCGTCAAAAATGTGTTCCGCAGAAAAATGGAAGCCGAACATATCGCCCGTCAGCAATATCGCGTCCTCGGTGATGTAGGTAAACATGGAATCCGGCCAATGCAGAAACGGCACCGAAATAAATTTGAGCGTCTTGCCGCCAAGCTCGAGCGTATTGCCGTCCTCCACAACCTTGCACTCAAATTTGTCGTTTAATATGTTGCCGAGGAACACGCTGGCGGGCTTTGTGCACACCACCACCGCATTCGGCGCCATTTTGAGAAGTTTTAAGAGCCCGCCGGAATGGTCGGGCTCTGTGTGGTTACAGATGATATAATCGATAGACGATGCGTCGCACGCACCGGATATCTTTTCGATATGCTCGTCTGAAAAACCGTCTTTCACCGTATCGATAACGGCAATTTTCTCGCTACCCTTTACAAGGTAACTGTTGTAGGATGTGCCCCACCGCGTGTGCATAATCACGTCAAACACGCGAAGGCCCGGGTGCAAAACGCCCACCCAGTACACACCCTTCGTGATCTCTACAGGCAGCATACCTCTCTCCGGGTGTTAAGATTCTTCAAACATGTCCTTGGATGCGCCGCAAAGCGGGCAAACCCAATCATCGGGGATGTCTTCAAACGCCGTGCCGGCTGCAATTCCGTTATCCGGATCGCCGACTTCGGGATCGTAAACATAGCCGCAAACAGTGCATTCGTATTTTTTCATGGGCATCTCCTCACTTTATTTATTTTGAAAATAATCATTAAGATTCGCTACAAGTTCGTCCACATCAAGGCCGTGGACCGCACCGGCTTCTTCCAGGCTTTCTCCGGCGGACGCAGGGCAGCCGATGCAGTGCATGCCGGCTTCCATCAGCACCTTGGCGCATCCGGGATCGAGCGAGAGCAGTTCGGCAATTGTCATATCTTTTGTAATCTGTGCCATGTTCATACCTCTCCGTTTATGTGTTTCTGATCATTTTATGCCCGCACTTAGAGCACTTGATGGATACCTTGCCTTTGCCTCTGGGTACCCGCAGCTTTTGCGAACATTTGGGGCATTTAAAAATTTTGTACAGCTTTTTTTGCTGGCCTTTTGCTTTATTCCTATAATACCACGATTTGATTTTATTAACCACATTCATGAAGAATAAATTCTCTTTTTGCCGCTGGGCGATGTTGCGCGAAAACATGCGCAGTATCGCAAGCCCCGTGATCGCGAGCGTAATGATAAACATATACATCCACGGCACAAAGCTCAGCAACAGCGAGAAAATGATCAGCGCGAGCGAAAGCTGGTCGGGGCCGTTGCGCCCGATAAACAGTTTGTTAAACATTTTGCACCACCTTCATTTCCGTCCTCCGTCAGGCTTCGCAGGTAACTATGAGTTCCGGCGTCCTGACCTCCTTATAAAAATCGATAAACGACGATATATTTTTCACACGGCTTGGCAGCATAATGCCGCTTTTGCCGATGTCCTCGCTCATATGCACATCTCCGCCCGCAATCACCATCACATCGTGTTCGCCTGCAAATTTGAGTGCAAGCGGGTTTCGGCTTTTGTTCCTCGTCTGTGAATTGACGATCTCAATGCCGTCATAGTAAAGCGGGTTCTCGGGCGATAGGCCAAACCGGAACGGATGCGCCTGAAACACAAGGAAACCGTGCTGATGCATCAGGCTGTAGATGTCCTCCACAGGCAGCCGGTAAAAAGGACCGGCCTCCATCAAAAACGCCTCATCGGGCCCGTAGATCAAAAACTCGTACGGCGAGCCTTCCGGCTGCACCTCGAGCCCCAAAAACACCTTAAGCCCCACCTGGCTGCCGCGTTTTTTTGCCGCCCGGTAACCCGTTAAATAACGCCCCACCTTTTCACGCCACGAAAGCCCTTGCATGTCCGGCCTTTCAAAGTAGCGGGAATAAAAGTGGTCCGTGATGAACGTGCCCGTATATCCAGCCGCTTTTATGCCCTCCACCGCCTGCGCGGCACTTAAAATTCCGCAGGGGCTCGTTTCCGCCGTATGGCAATGCGTTTCAAACTGGTAAAGCTTCATCGTCTTACCTCGATACTATCATACTAAAAACATGCGTCTAAAATATAAACAAACCGCCTTTTTCACACATTGTTTACAACTGCTATGATAGCAAGCCGGATTGACCAAAGTCAACGGCTGCTCATACTCACATTCCCGATTTTTATACAAAATAATCATAATACCTCAACGCAAACCGCCAGTTGATTTTTCCCGCCGTTTTTCCTAAAATTGAATATAGCCTGACATATTTCGGCTGTGAAGGGAGCACCAATGGATTTATTTGTATTTTTGATCGTTTATATCGCGTTTTATATTATCAGTATACCGATTCATGAGCTCGGGCATCTGGTGTTCGGCTTGATTTCTGGCTGCCGGTTCAGCTCTTTTCGCTTGCTATCCTTCGTTTGGTACAAGGAAAACGGGCAACTGCTGTTTAAAAAGTCGGGCAACCGGTTTATGCTCGGCCAGTGCCTCATGTCGCCTCCGGCGGATGAAGCGGATTTCCGTTTCGTCCTTTACAACCTTGGCGGCGGGCTATTCAATCTGCTGACCGTCGCCATACTCATCGGCATCGCCGTGCTGACCGGCGGCTTGTCGCTCGTATGGATCGCGGGCATCACGGCCAGCGCTGTCACGGGGCTCATGAACCTGATCCCGATGACAATTCAGGTGCCCAACGACGGCATGAACGTGATGAAGGCGCTTCAGTCGCCCGAGGCCCGTCACGGGCTTTACATCATGATGTTTGTCAACGAAGAGATGATGAACGGCAAACGGTTCCGCGACTACGACGAGCAGTTTTTCACGCTGCCCGCGCAGGCGAACCTGCGCAATCATTTTACGGCTTATTTACTTCTTTGCGATGCGGCCCGGCTTTACGACAGCGGGCAATATGACGCGTGCATTGAAAAATACAGCATCCTCGATTTAGACAAGCTGCCGGGCTATTTTAAAAACTCGGTCCGGCTCGATTGTCTTTATCATTACTGTGTTCACCGGCCGGATTATGACAAAGCGAGAGAGCTTTACGCGCAGCGCGCCATGAAAAAGTACTTGAGCGCGCCGCTGCCGATGGTATCGAGAACGCTGGCGGCCTATGAATTTTTCGTCTGCGGCGACCGCGAAAAAGCGGGAGAGTCTTTAAAAAAGGCAAAGGTTCAGATCGAGAACTTCCCGAACAAGGGTTTTCAGCTGATGGAGCAGGACTATCTGGATCATCTGGAAAAACTCATGCAGGCTCAGCCTTGATAACACACTTAACTCCCCGACACATAATAGCCTCCCGGTCACGCCGACAGAGGCTCGGGAAAGCCGTCGCCAACAGGCGCGTGGTGAGGTGTTCATAGCAGACCGTTTTCGATCAACACCTCATCCGCCGCTTCGCGCCACCTTCTCCTCAAAGGAGAAGGCTTTTCGCTGTTCAAGCCAAAATGCAAAAAGCCGTATCCGGAAACCCCGAATACGGCTTTTGTACCATTGTGCTTTACGCGGTGGCACCCGTGAACTGGCTGTTGTACAAATCGGCATAGAAGCCGTTTTTGTCCATCAACTGCCCGTGCGTGCCCTGCTCGATGATTTTTCCCTCGTTCATCACGAGTATCGTCGATGCGTTGCGGATCGTCGAGAGCCGGTGCGCAATCACGAAATTCGTGCGGCCTTTCATCAGCGCGATCATCGCGTTCTGAATATACGCCTCGGTGCGCGTGTCCACGTTGCTCGTCGCCTCGTCGAGTATCAGCACGGCCGGGTCGGCCAGCAGCGCGCGTGCGATGGTCAGCAGCTGTTTTTGGCCCGACGATATGTTGGACGCTTCCTCGTTCAGCACCGTGTCGTAGCCGTCCGGGAGCGTGCGGATAAAGTGGTCCGCGTGCGCCATCTTCGCCGCCTTCATAATCTCTTCCTCCGTCGCGCCCTCGCGGCCGTAAGCGATGTTGTCACGGATCGTGCCGCCGAACAGCCATGTATCCTGCAGCACCATGCCAAAACGCTGCCTCAAGGTCTCGCGCGGCATCGCGCTGATGTCCGCGCCATCCACGCTGATGCGCCCTTCATTCACCTCGTAGAACCGCATGAGCAGGTTCACGAGTGTGGTTTTGCCCGCGCCCGTGGGGCCTACGATGGCCACCACATCACCGGGGTTCACCTTGAGGTTCATGTCTTTGATCACCGTTTTGCCCGGATCATAGCCAAAGCTCACATGCTCAAAGTCCACAGCGCCGCGCGCCTGCGGCACTTCCGCAAGCAGCAAATCGGGCGTCATTTCGGGCTCGTCGAGCACCTCAAATACGCGCTCCGCCGCCGCGATGGTGGACTGCATCACGTTCGCAATCTGCGCCACCTGCATAATCGGCTGCGTGAACTGGCGCGAATACGAAATGAACGCCTGCACATCGCCGATCGAAATCTGTCCGTTGATCACGAGCACACCGCCGATCACACAGACAAACACATATGAGATGTTGCTCAGAAAGTTCATGAGCGGCATCATGATGCCCGAGAGAAACTGCGCCTTCCAGCCAACGCCGTACAGGCGCTCGTTGATACCGTTAAACTTTTCTTCGCTTTCCTCTTCCTTGCCAAACGCCTTCACGACGGTATGCGCCGAATACATCTCTTCGACATGGCCGTTGATATGCCCGATCTCCGCCTGCTGCTTTTTAAAATACTTCTGCGATTTCTTGATGACGGCGCTCGTCACGATAAAGCTCATCGGCAGCACCACGAGCGACACGAGCGTGATGATCCACGATATCGTGAACATCATGACGATGATACCGAGCAGCATCGTGACTGCGGATATCACCTGCGACAGACTCTGTTGAAGAGATGTCGATATTGTGTCGATATCGTTCGTCACCCGCGAGAGAATTTCACCGTGCGTGCGCCCGTCAAAGTATTTGAGCGGCAGCTTTGCCAGCTTTGTATCCACCTCGCGCCGCATATCGTACACAATTGTCTGCGATGTTTTGGCCATCACAAACTGCAGGACAAAGCTGAACAGCGAGCTCAAGAGATACAGCCCGAGCACCGTCAAAATGATGCCGCCGACTTTCCCGAAGTCAATTGTGAGTGCTTTCGCCTCTTTAAGTTCCTGCACCGCCGGCATCGCTTTCGCCACCACATCCTTATCGGGCGAATTCATCACAGCGCCTATCGCCTGTTCCGGCGTCAGCGTGCCGTTTTCAAGCTGCACTTTGATATCGTCCGGCAGCGCTTCTTTAAGATGCGCAAAGGCTTCACCTTGAGCCGCAACGGGCTTAAACAGCTCCGTTGTCGCCTCACCGAGCACCTTGGGGCCGAATATCGCAAACACCGTTGATATCACCGACAACACAATCACGATCACGAGAGCCGCTTTGTGCCTTGTCAGGTATGTCATCAGGCGGCTCAATCCCGCTTTAAAATCTTTGGCCTTCTCCACGGGCATGCCGCCGCCCATTGGGCCGCCCCCCATCGGGCCGCGTCCGCGCCCGGAGCCTCTGCCCTGTTTCGCTGTATTTTGATTATCGTTGCTCATGCGAGTTCCTCCACTGAGAGCTGCGATTCCACGATCTCCCGGTAAGTGCCGCAGCTTTGCATCAGTTCCCGGTGTGTGCCCTGGCCGACCAGTTGGCCTTCGTCGAGCACAAGTATGCTGTCGGCGTTCATTACGGTGCTGACGCGCTGTGCCACAATCAACACACTCGCTTCCTTCACTTCAGAGGCGAGCGCCTGCCTTAGCTTCGCATCCGTTTTAAAATCGAGCGCCGAAAAACTGTCGTCAAAAATATACACCTCGGGCTTCCTGATCAGTGCGCGCGCAATCGAAAGCCGCTGCTTCTGCCCGCCCGAGAAATTCATGCCGTCCTGCGCCACCGCAGCCTCCACGCCGCCCTCGAGCGTGCTGACGAACTCTTCCGCCTGCGCGATGGAAAGCGCTTTTTGCATCTCTTCCGGCGTTGCTTCGGGGAGCCCGAACCTTAAGTTGTCGGCAATCGTGCCGCTCACCAGGCTCGCCTTCTGCGGCACAAAGCCGATCTTTTCGCGCAGCGCAGCCTGCGGGTAATCGCGTACATCCACGCCGTCCAAAAGAATCTGGCCGTTCGATACGTCATAAAACCGGGGGATCAGCTTGATCAGCGTCGATTTACCCGAACCCGTACCGCCGATTATGGCCGTGACCTGCCCGGGCTTTGATTCAAAACTGATGTCAGTCAGCACCGGGTCTTTGGCTCCCTCATAGCTGAAGCTCACATTCTTAAACGCCACATGGCCATGCAGCACCGTCTGCGGTGCAGTGCTCGCTTTATCGGTAATAGACGGCTTCATGCTGAGCACTTCGTTGATACGGTCGGCCGATGCGGACGCGCGCGGCAGCATCACAAACATCATCGTCGCCATGATGACCGCAAACATCACCTGCATCACGTACTGCTGGAACGCCATGAGCTGCCCCACCTGAACGTCGCCGCTGTTCACGCGAATACCGCCGAACCAAATAACCGCGACTGTCGCAAGGTTTAATACCATCATGATCGCCGGGAACATGACCGCCATCCAACGGTATACTTTAATCGATGTATCTGTCAGATCCTTGTTCGCTTCATCAAAGCGCCCCTGTTCATGGCTCGTTTTGTTAAACGCGCGGATCACGCGGATGCCTGTGAGGCCCTCGCGCAGCACGAGGTTCACCCGGTCTACCTTCTTTTGCAGCGATTTGAACAGCGGCAGAGCTTTGCCCGCCACCACGAGTATGAACGCCGACATCAGCACGATCGCGGCCACAATGATCCACGAAAGGCCGGTGCCTTCCCTGACCGCCATGATGATGCCACCGACACACATGATGGGGGCCATCAGCAGCATGCTGAGTATCATCACCATCGCGTTCATTATCTGCGTGACGTCGTTCGTTGAGCGCGTGATCAGCGATGCCGTGCCGATCTTGTCAAACTCATTCATCGAGTAATTCGTGACGGTTTTGAAAATGTCGGCGCGCAGGTCGCGCGCAAACCCCACCGACACCTGCGAGCTGTAGAGGCGCGCGATCACGGTGCAGGCGGTAACCACGAGCGAAAATCCGAGCATAATGAGCCCCGTCTGTATGATGAGCCCTATATCCTTGCCCACCACACCTTTGTCCACGATGTCGGACATCAGATCCGGCAGATACAGCTGGCTGATCGACTGCCCCGCCGTCAGCAGCACCACCAAAATCGCCGGCCATTTGTAAGGCCGCATGTATTTGAATAATTTTCTCATAAATTGTCCTTCCCTGACTCTGTACTCAAAACTCTGATGACCTGATTGAGCATCCAGTTAAAATACGTATCGTCATTCTCAATCTGCCCAACCGTCATCACATCTTTCATGATGCTGCCCGTGATATTCGTCATGAAGAATTTCATGGCCATATCGGGCGGTACACTGAGCGCACCCGAGCTTCTCATCGCGTTGAAATACGCGAGCAAGCTCGCTTGCATATGATGTTCTTTGATTCTCATGTCCTTCTCGGGCACCGAATCTCTGATTTTGTCGCGCATGATCATGCGGATCATGGGTGCATTCTTTCTGAAATTGTCACGCGTCTCGCGGGCAATGTGTTTGAGATCGCGCTCAAGATCATATGTCACGCCGTTTTTCAGATATTCCTCCAGCGTGTAAGGATGCAGGCAGCTGTGCAGCGTTTCGTTAAACAGCGCCCGCTTGGTCGGGAAATGCCGGAACAATGTAACCTCGCTCACGCCGGCAAGCTCGGCGATATCCTTGGTCGTCGCTGCGGCGAATCCGCGCTTTTCAAACAGCTCCCGCGCTGCCGCTAAGATATTGCTCCGTGTATCCTTCATTGGCTCCCCTCCTTTGTGTTGTAAACTGCAAACTTTTTAAGTAAGTACTTACTTTCGTTTGTTCACTATACGCTTGGACAATTCGGTTGTCAATTACGATAATGATTGTTCACATTTATTTCAAACTTTATTTACCTGATAAATGTAAGAGTCCCTCATACGACCGGTTGCGGCTTCGGGCGTAAAACACTATAATAAAAGGCATGAAAAAAAGGATTACTGCCTGTCTTGTGCTGACGGCAGCCATGATGCTGTTCATCGGCGCGTGTGCGCCTGCCGAAAAAACGAGCGAGACATTCGCGCTCGACACGATATGCACACAGCAGGTCACCGGCGTTAATGCGGACGCGGCCATCGGCGAGGTGAATGAAATGCTCTCGCGCATCACAAAAGAATTTTCCACGAAGGCAGGCTCGTATATTTACGAAGTCAACCAAAGCGCGCAAAAGGGAGCCAGAGTCAGCGGAGAGGCGGCGCAGCTCATTTCGGATGCGCTGCGTTTCGCCGCCGATACGGACGGCGCTTTCGACCCGGCTATCGGCGCACTGTCTTCGCTATGGAACATATCGGAGAACCCGCGCGTCCCGTCGCAGGGTGAAATTGATACCGCGCTGCCTCTCGTCAATTTCCGCGATGTCACGGTGGACGGCAGCACCGTCACGCTTAAAAAAAGCGGCATGCAGCTGGACCTCGGCGGTATCGGCAAAGGGTATGCGGCCGACCTCGCGGTGCAAATTTACAAGAAGCACGGCATCGACAGCGCGATTGTCAATCTCGGCGGTAACGTCTACGTCTACGGCGACAAGCAGGACGACAGCGATTACCGGATCGGCCTGCGAGACCCGCTCGGCACCGAAAACGACTATGCGGCCATTATACCCGCAAAAAATACGTCGGTGGTCACCTCGGGCGTTTATGAGCGTTTTTTTGAAAGCGGCGGCAAAACATACCATCACCTGCTCGACCCCAAAACGGGGTATCCCGCAGACAACGATCTGCTTGCCGTCACCGTGGTCTGTGAAAGCAGCACCGAAGCGGATGCACTGTCCACCGCGCTTTTTGTGATGGGGCTTCAGGCCGGCCTTGAATATGCGGAGCAAACCTCAGGTGTGGAAGCCGTGTTTTTTGCGGATGACCAGAGCATTTACGCCACAAGCGGACTGGAGGATAAAATAGAAATTACCAATGAAGCATATACTCTCAAAAGCTGACATCATATTATTTATCATCATCGTCGCAATCGCCATAACGGGCATCCTTTTGCTGTCCGGCAGCGGCAGCGCGCAAACGGCTTTGATCCGAGTGGATGGCCAGATCGTGAGGGAAGTCAAGCTCGATGTGGATCAATCGTTCTGGGTGGGCGATGTCCGTTTTGAAATCAAAAACGGCGCAATCGCTTTTGTCGAATCCGATTGCCCCGGCAAAGAATGCATCCATGCGGGGTGGCTTTCGTCTCCGGGCAGCAGCATGGCCTGCCTGCCGAACAAAGTCTCCGTCACGCTCACAGGGGAAAGCGAGGTGGATGTAATTGCGGAATAAGATGACGCCCCGCCGTGTTGCGCTGCTCGGCGCACTGCTCGCCATATCACTCGTGCTCTCGGTTGTGGAAAGCATGCTGGGCGCGCTCGTGCCGCTGCCCATCCCCGGCGTGAAGCTCGGCCTCGCCAACATCATTTCGATGTTTCTGCTCAGCTATTTTTCGCTGCCCGCCGCGCTGACGGTGGGCCTGCTGCGGTCGCTGCTCGCATCATTCTTCACGGGCGGGTTTGGCATGTTCCTGTATTCGGCGCCGGGCGTGCTTTTAAGCGTGCTGACGATGTATGCCGCGATGAAAGCGGTGAAGCCGCTGACCATCGTCGGTATATCGATGATCGGCGCGTGTACGCACAACCTCATGCAGGTCTGCGTCGCCGTGCTGCTGACGGGAGAAGTGCGGCTGTTCTATTACGCGTTTATACTGCTGATCATCGGCGCCGTCTCGGGTACGATTACCGGCATTGTGGCGCACGCTGTTTTCCCGAGAGCCGCGGGCGCATTGAAGCTGCAAACACACAGATAATAATAAAAGTGATACGGAGATGCTGTTATGTTTCATTTCGCAAATAATTACTATATGGACTGGACGATATTCCTGATCATTCCCGGCATCATCGTGGCGATGTGGGCCCAGTCCAAGGTGAACCGCGCATACCAGACGTATTCCAAAATACCGGTCAGAAGCGGCATCACGGGCCGTGAAGCGGCTTCGCGCATACTCGCGGCCAACGGCGTCAATAACGTCGAGATCGTTCCGACAAGCGGCAGGCTGTCAGACAACTACAACCCGCGCAAGAAAACGCTGAACCTGTCCGAAAACAACTATTCGGGCAGTTCCGTGGCCGCTGTGGCTGTCGCGGCGCATGAATCAGGCCACGCGATTCAGCACAGCACGGGGTACTTGGCGCTGAACCTGCGCAGCGCCATCGCGCCCGTCGTGAGCGCCGCGTCGTATCTGCTTTGGCCGATACTGATACTCGGGCTGATGATGGGCTTTGCACAAACGATCAATATCGCTGTGTACATCTTCCTTGCCATTTTCATATTTCAGCTGATCACACTGCCTGTGGAATACAACGCGTCCCGACGCGCGTTGGCCGCAATACAGGCACAAAACGTGCTGACGGACGAAGAGCAGTACGGCGCGAAAAAAATGCTCGAAGCGGCGGCGCTGACCTATGTGGCCGCCACGCTGGTCGCGCTGCTCAATGTGCTGCGCTTCACCATGCTTTCCCGGCGCAGATAAGAAATTAGCTTTTTCGATATTGTGATTTGCCCAAATAAACACTATAATGGGTCTGATATGTTCGAAACGAACGAAAATATTACGAAACTCACGGTTTATCCGTATAATATTCTTGAGGAGGACATTATGATCAACGTGGACAAGCTGTCCGTCAACACCATCCGCATACTGGCTGTTGAGGGCGTACAGAAAGCAAACAGCGGCCATCCCGGCCTGCCCCTTGGTGCTGCTCCCATGGCGTATACGCTTTGGGCCAAGCATTTGAAACACAACCCCAAAAACCCGTCTTGGGCGGACAGAGACCGCTTCGTGCTCTCAGCCGGCCATGGCTCGATGCTGCTTTACGCATTGCTGCACACCTTCGGCTATGAGGACGCGACCATCGAAGAGCTCAAGAACTTCCGTCAATACGGCTCCAAAACGGCGGGCCACCCCGAATACGGCCACATCAGAGGTATTGAGACGACCACCGGCCCGCTCGGACAGGGCATTGCGAACGCCGTCGGTATGGCGATGGCCGAAGCGCATCTCGCCGCGATGTTCAACAAAGACGGTTACAACGTGGTTGACCATTATACATACACGCTGTCGGGCGACGGCTGCCTCATGGAAGGCGTTGCGTCCGAAGCCTGTTCGCTTGCGGGCACATTGAAGCTCGGCAAGCTGATTCTGCTTTACGACCGCAACAAGATCACGATTGAGGGCGAGACGGACTTCGCGTTTGACGAGGACGTCGCGAAGCGTTTTGATGCGTACGGCTGGCAGGTGCTGAATGTGGAAAACGGCAATGAAGATCTGGACAGCATCGACAAAGCGATTGCCGCCGCGAAAGCGGAAACGGGCAAGCCGTCCATCATCATCATCAATACGGCCATCGGCTACGGCTGCCCCGCCGTGCAGGGCAAAGCCTCGTGCCACGGCTCACCGCTCGGCGACGAGAACATCGGTGTTCTCAAAGAGACGCTCGGCTGGACATACAAAGAAAGCTTCTTTGTGCCGGACGAAGTGAAGGCCGAAGCCGACAAGCGCCAGAAGGCCTACACCGAAGCGGAAGAAAAATGGAACAAGCTGTTCGCGGACTATTGCGCGAAGTTCCCCGATATGGCCGAGCTTTGGAAGCAGTGCTTCAGCCCGGTAGCCGAAAGCATACTGAGCGACAAGTCGCTTTATGACTTTGACAAGCCGCTGGCCACGCGCCAGTCTTCGGGCGTCATGCTGAACCGCCTTGCCGAGAAGCTGCCCGGCCTGTTCGGCGGCAGCGCCGACCTTGGCCCCTCCAACGTCTCGGTAATTAAGGGCCAGCCGTATTTCGCGCCCGATTGCCCCGAGGGCAGCAACATCCATTACGGCATCCGCGAATTCGCGATGGCGGCGATTGCGAACGGCCTTGCGCTGCATGGCGGCGTGATTCCGTATGTGGCCACATTCTTCGTATTTACCGACTATTTAAAGAACGCGGTGCGCATGTCCGCACTCATGGGCCTGCCCGTGATCTATGTGATGACGCACGACAGCATCGGCGTGGGCGAAGACGGCCCGACGCACCAGCCCATCGAGCAGCTGGCCTGCATGCGCGCCACACCCAACACCTATATGTGGCGTCCCGCCGATTCCAAGGAAACGGCAGCGGCCTATATCTCCGCGCTGACAGCCACCGGCCCGTCCGTGATTGCGCTCTCGCGCCAGACACTACCGCTTTATGCCGAGTCCGGCGATGCCGCGCTCAAGGGCGGCTACGTCTTAAAGGACTTCGGTGCGGAGCCGTCGGTGATTCTCATCGGCACGGGCAGCGAAGTCGAGATCTGCTACAAAGCAGGCCAGAAGCTGTTTGACGAGGGCATCAGCGCGCGCGTGGTTTCCATGCCGTGTGTGGATGTGTTCGAGGAACAGAGCGACACTTACAAGCAGAGCGTGCTGCCGAGCTCGCTCGACAAGCGCGTGATTGTGGAAGCGGCGGCATCGTTCGGCTGGCACAAGTATGCGGCGGGCGGCACCATCGTTGCGCTCGACCGTTTCGGCGCGTCCGGCCCCGCTCCGAAGCTCTATGAAGCCTTTGGCCTCACTGTGGACAACGTGGCGCAAAAAGCCATTGAAGTGCTTGGCAAATAAGCTCATTAACGCACGAAAGCCTTCGGCAAACGCCGAAGGCTTTTTTCGGTTCGTCATAATGTCCTATAAGTTTATTATATGCTTGCACTAAATGGTAAAGTCTTTATATATTCCTCCATGTATACCCAATCAGGCAATCCATCTAGCGTGACAGGTAAATATAAAAAACTTTCTTCCATACGTTCCTTGTGCCATTTTCGACCATAATTGAACCGATATTTATCTTGTCGAATAACCGTGATTAAAAACATCGCTACGTATTTATTAAGCTTGAATTTTGGATATAACACATTAACATCATCTGATGCCCAGTAAGGTTGTTCATGATAAAAGGCTTCTGCAACACCATTTCCGTTATAATTAACCGCAATAGTATTTGCTTTGAAAAGTGGCACAACTCCTGTATACTCTCGAATTCCATTTGAACTATCGATAGCGCTAACAAAAGGTGTTTTACCTGGCATCAAGTCAAGCTTCGTAATACGTTTTCCTTTCTTAATATCAAACAATTGATCATATCGAAATGGTCTCCATGTTGTTATATCTAACGCTAAATTCTTCTTCTTTAGTGGTTTTGCCATTCCATTATATTGCGGCATCTTCATTGAATTTACCCATTCTGGAATTTCTGAAACATCTGGAATCATAAGTCTTCTTAACGTATTATCGGCTTGTCGTCCATAATTATAACGGTACTGATTTTGTCTTATGCATAAACAATAGTAAAGCAATTGATTTTCAGTAAGTGCCTTTTTGGCAGATAAAACAGCTATCTGATGTGCAACATAGCACGGCTCAACTTGTAAATATGCCATTAATACAGTTCCTTTTAGAGGAACTGTAATTACATTTGGCGGATACTCTTTGAATTCTAATGAACGTTGTACCTTAGCAACAACACCATTGTTTTCACCTCTTGAGCTAACAAAATTTATCCCATTAGGATTGAGTATCATGTTTGAAAAAACCAGAGTTCGAGGATACTCTACGTTAAATATATCATCAATCTTCTTCATCAATATCCTCCTCTAAATACCCAGTAATTCCGACTGATTTGAATACTGCATAATTTCGAATCTCTCTTTCAAAATCGGCAGATGTTATTTTTGAATAGTCGGTTTCCATATATGCTTCAGCACACCATTCATCGTTTTCTGTTATCTCTTTTTTTACCGAGAGTCCAACTACTTTATCGCTATTTACATATGCATCTAGAAACTGTTTTTTTATTTCCTTCCATTTTGAAAAATGGTCGATGCGACCTTTATTTTTTCGTTTTACAAATCCGTCGTTTTTCAAGTATCCAAACCAAGTTTTCTTTCCCTTATTTGGTGAATTTGCTTCAAAAACCATTATGCAAGTTACAACACCAACAGGATAAAATAAATCATCTGGCATTGAAATAACTGCTTTTAATGTATGGCTCTCAAGTAGTCTCTTGCGAACAGCTTTTGTTTCATTATCATCTTTCAATGCACAACTCATTTGCACTATAGCCGCAACTTTACCATTTTGAGGAGATACCACTTTTAGTGCTTGCTCTATAAACTCCAATTGTACATCTGTTCCTTGGTCATATGGGGGATTCAAGAAAGCTACTGTGGGTTTCTTTGTGATAATTTTCTTTGTGGTTGATTCATCAAAACAATCTCCCCGGTCAATATTGGATTTTCCATCACCCCTTAACATCATATTTGAGCAGGCAAATGTAAACATCTCTGGCCTAACTTCGACTCCAAGTAATTGACTTTCACGTATTTTTTTTTCTTTACTTCATCATTTCCGGCTAAAATAAGCATCCGTTTCATAGCAGCGATTAAAAAACCTGCCGTACCACAACAAGGGTCATATACAATATCGCTTACCTTAATACCAACTAAATCACAGAATAGGTCAGTTACATGCGAAGGCGTAAGGACTAAACCTTGTTTTTGTTTGCTAGCCGCATAACGCACAAATTCAGTGTAAAATCTTCCTAAAACGTCATATCCGCTTTCTTCTAATTTAGTCAACGGAAATACTTTTTGATCAATATATTTTATTGTCTCTTTGAAGAAATCAATAGTCATAACTGGTTTCTTCTTTTTCTTGATGCTCAGGTCTTTTACAAGTGGCTCATCAAGGATTTTGTTGTAAACTCCCATCATATCATCAATTTTTCTGACATTGTCAGCGCTTAGCTCTTTTGTTTTCTTATCTTTTAAAGCTTCAGTTAGAACCCTTTTTATTGCTGGTACTAAAACGTCTCTAGCTAAGTCCTGTGAGGTTTTTGAAACAGGATATGATCTTCTAAAAATGTTATCTTGTAATGCAAGCAAAATCCCGCTAACCAAAGTATTCCTCATGCTCTCAGAAATTGAACAACTATGAAAATCATCGTTCAATTTCACAGCTTTCTCTACAATGTTTACATCTTTTAAGTTGTAATTCAGTTGTTCATTATTAAATAGTTTGACATAATCATAAATACTAAGCAATTTCTTATCGCCAAGCTTTTCCGCTTTACTTTTGCCTTTTATCTGTAGAAAATTACTTATAATCAGTTCGTTTGCATCTTCTCCACTTGCAGCGATTGCTAAAACATTAAATTCACTTGCTAGATATTTTGCATAATGCAATACTCCATCGACTGCAAAATCTTTAGGTTTATCATGTTTATTGCTTTCATGTTTTGAAATATCAGCTTTACATTCAATTACAATTAAGATAATCCATACTTTGAGTTGGAAAAGTAATTATAAACTCGGGCTTCCCCGGTCGCTCTTTACCACTTTTTGATGCATTAGCAAGACAATCTGCTATGCGAATATTAGTAGACTTTTGTTCTTCAAATTTTATTGAAGTGAAAAGCGGATCGCTTTTAAAATGCTCCCTAATTAAGCTTTCAGTCAATCTTTCGTTAGCCATTATTGTTTCCTCCTGAAAATTGCCTAAGTAATTTTTGCCAGAATTCTTCGGAATACTGTTGATTCATGCCAACATGAATCAGTGATTTTAGTGAACAGCATTTATTTATATAATTAATAATCTCTTGTGGGAGCGTTCCTCGATCTGCTGCAGCAAGCTCATAAAAAAGAAGCTTTTCGGAAAAATCCAGTTTTAGAGCATTGGCTAAAGAATCAAGATCAACACGGTTAGGTGGTGAAGGATTTTTTCCTTTTTCAATATTACTAATATACATCCCGCTTTTGCCAATAGCGGCTGCTAGCTGATTCTGAGTAATCTCTGCCTCAGCTCGCTTCTGGTGTAGGAATTCGCCGAAGTTTCGAAAATTCATCTACACGCTCCATAAATAAATTTATTTGTTTATTATAGTTAAATAATGTATATTTGTCAATAATGTATTATAAATATAGAAATGAAAATTGGCTATAAGATCATATCTCAAATAGCGTTAAATCGATCAAAAGGATAAACATCTGTACGCCACTTTTAACTCATCTCATATCAATGCTTTTCTCTCCGCCGATTCCACCGTCTGCTCAATAAGCTTCGCAATGGTCACCGGCCCCACGCCGCCCGGCACCGGCGTATACGCGCTCGATTTTGCCGCCGCGTTTTCGAGATCGATATCACCCACGTTGCCTTCGTTGTACCCCGCGTCAATCAGCACCGCGCCCTCCTTCACCCAGCCCGCCTGAATGAACTTCGCGCGCCCCACCGCCGCGACGATAATATCGGCGCGCCTCACAATCTCGGGCAGGTTCTTCGTTTTGCTGTGGCAAATCGTCACCGTCGCGTCCGCATTGAGCAGCAGCATTGCCACCGGCTTGCCGAGTATCGGGCTGCGGCCTACCACCACGGCCTCCTTGCCTGAAAGCTCAATCCCATACCGCTTGAGCAGTGCCATCACCGAGAGCGGGGTCGCGGATTTAAACGCGGGCAGGTACATCGTCATCGCGCCGAAGCTGCCCGTGTTCACGCCGTCCGTGTCCTTGTCCATCGCGATGGCGTTGAAGCACCGCTGCTCGTCAATCTGGCTGGGTACGGGATGCTGCAGCAGTATGCGCACACGTTCTCATCCGCGTTGAGCTCTTCAATCTTGGCAAGCAGTTCCTCCGTCGTGGTGCTGCCCGGCAGCTCCACACGTAGCGAATCGATGCCGACGCGTTTGCACGCGTTGCCTTTCATGCGCACATACGTGACGGACGCGGGGTTATCCCCCACGAGTATCGTCGCGAGCACGGGCACCCTATCCGTCTTTTCAATAATCCGCCGGGTACGCGCCGATAAATCTTCTTCGATCTCCTTGGCGAGCACCCTGCCGTCCATGATGATGGGTTGTTTCATTGATAACCTCCGCATACTCAAAAAATAAAAACCGCCGGACAAGCTTATGCCCAGGCGGCCGACAATCTGTTCCCCCATACTCCCCTGTGGTAACCCCACTTCCGCCAGTCGTATGGTCTAGAAGAAGTATACGGGCAAGTATTGACTCAGTCAATACTTGTTGGGCCAATCAGTGCCTCTGTCAGACAGCTTTCCCGCGCTTTATCCAGCTTCACATTCCTGAAATAGAGACATATATCGATGGTGATTTCGATGATGTTCAGCATATAAAAAACCCAGCCCATATAGAACAGAAAGCTCAAGCCTGTCCCCGAAGCATCGGCGTACTGTATAAACTTTCTCGCAATCCCAAATATATAGCCGATCCAGACAAACACTTCAAAAAGCAGGCTTTTGCCCTTTGCCGTGCGCGATTTGTACGACCTGTAAATGGCAATCGGCCACGACAGACCAAAGCAGATAATCATCAAAGCTTCCAAAAGATCAATCATTTTATGTGTCTCCTATGATGCAATTTCTTCTGTGATCATACACCGAATGACCGGATAGGAAAAGCTTAATATTGTTCAAATGGTTCATTTGTAAGACAGAATAAGGCGGGTGTTTCAGCCATATATGTGGGAGCTTGTCAGGGTATAAATCAAAAGAGTCATTTTGTTATCAAAAACATCTAACCTCATTCCATCTGCTAATGGAGGAGCTGACTGAATGAGGTGGGATGATCGAACGCGATGAACCGGGGTTTTGTAAGGGTGAAACCGCAGGGGTAACGGCACGATTTCAAGGCTCTCGCGACGCTGCATAATGCAAAATCAGCCGTCAAGGCAACGGATCAATTTAATAAGAGCTGACCAGAAAAAGAAAAACGGCGCTAGCTGCGCCGCTTCGAGCTTCCCCGTGACCGGGGCGTGGTTAGGAGGTCAGTATAAACTTTGCAGGTATCTGAGCGCCAAGCTGCCGGCGTTTATAAGCTGCTGCCTTAAAACCTTCTTCACCGCTCCACCGTTTTTACTGATTTCATTATCCAATGATCACGCAGCAAAACACAAACGTCGTCCGTGCACAAAAGAAGAAGGAAAGCACAGAAAAAACAAGTATCAAAGATTTGTTACGCTTTTATGACTTTATTTAATATTTTTGTAACATGTCCCAAGATGCCGTTCGATCTGAATTTGTATATTATGCAATCGGAATATAAAAGTATTCTTTTACTAAAAGCGATATCATTTAAACTATGTTTACAGATTTCTTTTGAATGTGGGCTTAATCCCAATCGCGTCCAGAAAGCCCCTGAGCTTTTTTAAATCCTCATCGTAAACGGCCTTAAGCGCCCGGTTGTATATGATACTCGCGGGGTGGTAGAGCGGAAAAAGCATAAACCGGTGCGACAGCGCATGTGCCGCCACGGGCACGGCATGGCTCTCGCCGATAGTCGCGTTGCTGCTGTGCAGCGCCTTAAGCGGCACGTTGCCGAGCGTCACCACCACGCGCGGCGCAATCGCTTCAATCTCACGCAGCAGCAGCGGCGTCATCGCGGCAAGCTCCTCTTTTTCGGGCGGACGGTTGGAGAGCGTTCCTTTCTCACCCTGCTTATATGGCCGGAATTTGACCACGTTCGTAATGTAGATATCCTGACGGCGCAGCATCAGCGCAAACAAGAACTCATCGAGATTCTTGCCCGCTTTGCCCACAAACGGGCGCAGCAGACGCGTCTCCTCAGCGCCCGGCGCTTCACCGATCAGCACAACGGCGGCGTTTTCATCGCCTTCTCCGTAAACAAGGTCCTTTTCAGTCCTGCCAAAAGCGCGCGCAGTTTTCAGCACATCGGCATAGATGCTTTCAAGCTTCATCGTTTCCCCTGTCCGTCTCGCTGTATTTTTGCTTTATTGCCAGCAGATCTTTGTAGGCATCTTTTTTAAGCATCTCGTTGCGCAGCAACGCGGCGGGATGATACGTCGGCATGATTGAAAAGCCCTTCACCTCGTGCCACACACCGCGGTCTCTCATGATGCGCACATCCTGGTTCAGTATGTATTTCGCCGAAATACGCCCGAGGCACACAATAATCCTCGGCTTGATCAGTGCCACCTGCCCGCGCAGATACCCGATGCACGCGGCCGCTTCGTCCGGCTCGGGGTCTCTGTTGCCCGGCGGACGGCACTTTAACACATTGGCGATGTAGACATCGTTGCGCGTAAGCTCAATGCTTTTAAGCATTTTATCGAGCAGCTGCCCCGCGCGTCCCACGAACGGACGCCCGAGTTCATCCTCATCGCGCCCCGGTCCCTCGCCGATAAACATGATGCGCGCATGAATATTGCCCTCGCCGAACACGGTGTTCGTGCGGGTTTTGCAAAGGCCGCATTTTTCGCACTGCGCCACATCTTTCATGATTTGTGTGAGGCTTGTATACATGCGATGATTATACCAAAGCGAGCCGTCTTTCTCAAGCCGCAACCGTTCGAGTTCTTATTTGTCATCATGTGTATCCGCTATAAAATTCCTCCATAAATCGTAATTTTTTTGGGATTTATTAGATACGGGTATGCTTTTTTTCGATAATCGTTTATAATATAAAAAAGTGACATTGACATTTTTTCATCCTTTGCTTGTTATTCGTGGTGGGAATGATTTTCGAAAGGTGATTCGTATTGGAAAGTATTATCAATGGCATTATCAACAGCCTAACCGATTTCGAAATCGTTGATCTCATTGATATTATTCTTTTGGCTGTCATCATTTATTGGCTGCTAAAACTGACATCCAAAACCCGTGCCATGCAGGTATTAAAGGGCCTCGGCATCATTTTGCTTGCCACCTGGGTCACGGACTTTTTGGGCTTCGTGGGCACCACGTGGCTGTTAAATTACGTGCTAAACGCGGGCGCGATTGTCATCGTGATCATATTCCATCCTGAAATCCGGCGGGCACTTGCGCGCATCGGCCGTGGTCATATCGACCTATCGCCGTCACAATCGAGCAACGCGCAGGAGAACGTGGAAAGCATTTTGAAAGCCGTGCTGAACCTCTCCAAAAAGCGCGTCGGCGCGCTGATCGTGTTCGAGCGCAAAACGGGCCTTAAAGACGTGATCGAGAGCGGTACGCGCATCGGGGCCGTGATTTCGCCGGAGCTGCTGGAAAATCTGTTTTTTACGAATTCACCGCTGCACGACGGCGCCGTAATCATCCGCGATGACGTGATCGAGGCGGCGGGCTGCTTTTTGCCGCTCAGCGACAACAAACAGATCGGCCAGGAGCTCGGGACCCGGCACCGCGCGGCGCTCGGCGTCTCGGAGGTGTCCGACTGTGTCACGCTGGTCGTATCGGAGGAAACAGGCGTCATTTCGGTCGCGCAGGACGGCACGCTGATTCGTTACCTCGATTCCAAAGCCATACGTGATTTGCTCGAAGATATGTATATGATCAACAAGCAGCCGCAGAAATTCAGAGGTCTTCGCATCATACGAAAAGGACGTGATAAAGATGAAGACCGTACTTAAAACGATATGGAATGTGATTAAAAGCAACCTTGTCATGAAGATTATGGCCGTGCTTTTCGCTGTGATTCTCTGGAGCTACGTGCTCTCTATCATCAATCCGGACAGGGCGCGCGTGGTAGAGAACGTCCCTGTGAACTTTACGGGCAATGCCGAATTTAACAACGGTAAGTTTGAAATCACCGAAAGCCTTTCTGATGTGCTTCACAAGGTGAACGTGAAAATCGTTGTCAAACAGAGTGACCTTAAGCTCTTGAGTGAGAAAAACATTGACGCCTTTATCGATCTGTCCAGCATCAAAAGCCCGGGGGACTACGAGCTCAAAATTGACGCCGTTCCTCAAGGCCTCAATGGTCAGGTGGTGGAAATCAGCCCGTCGAAGGTCAAGCTGCATGTGGACTGGTCTGTATCCAAAACCGTTCCCGTTACGGTTAACGTTATCGGCAGCGTTCCAGGCGGTTATTACGCGAGCGTACCGGAACTCACGCCGACCACTGTGCAAATCAAAGGCGCTCAGACAGATGTGGAAAAGCTGGCCAGCGCCGTCTGCAATGTGGATTTAACGGGGCTTACCGAAGGCTACAACCGAAACATGGATATTGATCTGCTCGATTACGACGGCAATGTCATCGACAAAAGCCTGTTCCCGGGCGAGCTGCCGTCTGTGATTGTCAAACTCGACGTACAGTCGATGAAAACCGTGCCGATTGACGTCAATGGTTCAATCATCGGTCAGAACGAGGTGGCAACCGGTTATGAGGTATCAGATATGACATGCATTCCGCAAAGGGTGTCCATCGCGGGCGACGCGAAGACACTCGCGGGCATCAGCAGCCTCAGCCTTGTGCCGTACAGCGTCAGCGGCAAAAGCGCGAGCGAATCCGTCGCGCTTGATTACCAGCCGCCCGAAGGTGTCACCGTGCTGACACAGCAAAAAGCGCAGGTGAGCATCAACATCCGCGAAGTGACAAAAACCAAAACCTTCAAGGATGTTGCGATAAAAACAAAAGATCTGGGCAGCGGGCTACGTGCCGACTTAAGCGAGCCCAAGGTGGATGCCACCGTGATGGCGGGCGTCTCCGTGATGTCGAAGCTCAGCCGCTCGGATATCGTGCCGTACGTGGATCTGGACGGATTGAAACCCGGCACCTATAGCCGCGATGTGCTGTTTGAAATCCCCAAGGGGTTCTCGGAGCAGAACTTCACCGCAAGTGCCGGTACGGTCACAGTCACGATATATTAAAACGTTTGGCGTATACTATGAGGGGGGCGGGATACCGTCCCCTTTTAAAGTCTTGGAAAGGAACCACTCATGGCCATATTGTTGACCGGCATCAGCGTTCCGCTCGAAACCAGCGAAGAGGACCTCAGGCAGGCCGCCGCCGATGCGCTTCGCATACCGGCAGCCGAAATCTCGGGCCTGCGCATCAAAAGGCAGTCCGTCGATGCGCGGCGCGCACAGCTGCGCCTTGCGCTCACGGTGCTTGTGGAGCTGCACGACGGTGAGCGCCAGAAAACGCTGGAAGATATTCACGGCTGCGCCCAAAGCTACCGCGAGCCGGACATCGCCTACGGCAGCAAACCAGCCGGGCGTGCTGTTGTGGTGGGTGCGGGGCCGTGCGGCCTGTTTGCGGCGCTGACGCTCGCGACCCACGGCTACCAGCCGCTGCTGATTGAGCGCG
This sequence comes from Bacillota bacterium, assembly GCA_023408075.1. Classification (GTDB taxonomy): domain Bacteria; phylum Bacillota; class Clostridia; order Christensenellales; family SZUA-584; genus SZUA-584. Next base: position 87,841 of record JAEYKW010000017.1, read on the forward strand.
GGCGCGATATTGTTTCGCGCAGTGCCGATGTACAGCATCTGAGGAACAAAGGCATTTTGAACCCCGAGAGCAACGTCTGCTTCGGCGCGGGCGGCGCGGGCGCGTTTTCCGACGGCAAGCTCACCACGCGCATCAAGGACCCGCGCAGCGAATACGTGCTGCAAACGCTGGTGGACTGCGGCGCGCCTGCCGACATACTCACCGACGCCAAGCCGCACACGGGCACCGAGCATATCCGCACGGCAGTATCGGAAATTATTGAGAAAATCGCGAGTCTCGGCGGCGAGATCTCTTTTGATAGCCGCCTGGCGGATATACACCTGAACGGCGACGAGCTGTCCGGCATCGCATATATCAAGAACGGCATCAAAGAGACGGTTGAGACGCATGCGGCGGCGCTTTGCATCGGCCACAGCGCGCGCGATACTTACCGCATGCTGCTGCAAAAAGGCGTATCTGTCATTCCAAAACCGTTTGCGGTCGGCGTACGCATTGAGCATCTACGCGCTTTTATTGACAAAGCGCAGTACGGCGCGGCACTCGGGCACCCGATGCTCGGCGCGGCGGAATACCGGCTCACATCGTCGTCCGGCGGGCGCGGCGTGTATACATTTTGCATGTGCCCGGGCGGCGAAGTCATTTGTTCGTCCACCGAGCCGGACGGCATCGCGGTCAACGGCATGAGCTATTACGCGCGCGATATGGAAAACTCCAACAGCGCGGTCGTGGTCGGCGTATCCGCCGCCGATTTTGAGAGCGGCCCGCTGGGCGGCGTCAATTTCCAGCAGCGGCTCGAACGTGCGGCATTCGCGCTCACCGGCGGACAGGGCGCACCCGCTCAAACGCTGCGCGATTTTTTTGACGGCAAAGCCTCAAGCCAGTTTGGCGGCGTGCCGCCATCGTACCGCCCGCACGCAGTTCCGGCCGATCTGCACGGCTGCCTGCCCCCCGCCGTCACCGACGCGCTCAAAGCAGGGCTCAGAGATTTTGATAACAAGCTCAAAGGCTTTGCAATGCCGGACGCGGTGCTGACCGGGGTCGAGACGCGCACGTCGTCACCCGTACGTTTGATGCGCGGCGATGATTGTCAGGCGCAGGGACTATGCGGGCTGTTCCCCGCAGGCGAAGGCGCGGGCTATGCGGGCGGCATCGTCTCCGCCGCGGTAGACGGCATCAAATGCGCGCAGGCCATGATGAGCCTTTATGCGCGGCCATAACACAAAGGAGAACACATGAAGAAAATCACCGTGCTTTTCGGCAATTACGGCAGCGGCAAAACCGAGCTGTCTTTGAACATCGCGCTTTCTTTGGCTGCGCAGTACCCGGATGTGACTCTGGTTGACCTTGATATCGTGAATCCGTATTTTCGTTCATCCGAACACACCGCGATGCTGCGAGAGCATGGCATCCGCGTGATTGCACCCGTGTACGCGAACACTGCGGTGGATCTGCCTTCGCTGCCGCCCGACATCTATGCGGCGTTTCAGGGCAGCCACGCCATTTTCGACTGCGGGGGCGATCCGGTCGGAGCCGCGGCGCTCGGCTCATTAAAGCCCCAGTTCGACGCCCGACGCGGCGATGTGGAGGCGCTGTTCGTGATCAATACGAGACGGCCGTTTCAGGCCGACGCGCAGCAGCTGGCCGAGAGCCTTAAGCGCATTGAGCACAGCGCACGGCTCAAAGCGGACGGCCTTGTGCTGAATACCAATCTTGGCAACGGCACCACGGGAAACGAGCTCAGCGAGGGCTTTGGTGCGGTTCGGGAGTTGTCCGCGCTGACGGGCACGCCGCTCAAATATATCAGCGGTACCCAAGAAACGCTCTCGGCATTCGCCGCGCAGCATCCGAAAGATACATCAGAGCGCATTGCGCTGACAATCTATACGCGGCCCGAATGGCTGTAACACTTGCATTGACGCCCATATACACTATAATAATAAGGGCCTAAATTTCAGGGGAACGGAGATACGCATCACATGAATGTTTATGGCAATATATTAAGCACGATCGGCAACACACCTCTGGTCAGGATCAATAAACTGTTTTGTAAGCCCGGCGTTGAAATTTACGCCAAAAACGAAGGCACCAACCCGACAGGCAGCATAAAGGACCGCATTGCGCTCAAAATGGTGGAGCAGGCCGAAACCGAAGGCACGCTTTACGCAGGAAAGACGATTATTGAGCCCACTTCGGGCAACACGGGCATCGCGCTCGCGATGATCGGCGCGGTGAAGGGCTACCCTGTGGAAATCGTGATGAGCAGCGCGGTATCTGAAGAGCGCCAGAAGATGATCACGGCTTTTGGCGGCACGGTGATACTCACGGCGGCGGAGGAAGGCACCGACGGCGCAATCCGCAAGGCGCGTGAGCTCGTGGCGACCGATCCTGAAAAATATTTCATGCCGGACCAGTTTACCAACCGCTACAACAAGATTGCGCACTATTCGACCACTGCCGAAGAGATGATACGCGACACCGAAGGGCGCATCACGCACTTTGTATCGGCGCTTGGGACATCAGGCACGCTGATGGGCACAGCCAAGCGCTTGAAAGAGCTCAATCCCGAAATCCGCATCGTTGAAGCGCATCCGGTGCGCGGCCATTACATACAGGGGCTTAAGAACATGACGGAGGCCATCGTGCCTGAAATCTATGACCCAACAAAGATCGACATCTCGATCATGATCGATTCGGAAGAGGCGTTTGACATGGTGCGCCGCATCGTTCGGGAAGAGGGTATTTTCTGCGGCATGTCGTCCGGGGCGGCGATGCTTGCAGCGCTCAAGGTTGCCGAGCAGATTGACAAGGGCGTAATCATCTGCATATTCCCCGACCGCGGGGAAAAGTATTTGAGCACGAAGCTGTTTTAGGAGAAAATCCTCAAGATAAGACATAATTAAATTAATAAAGAGTTAAAAAACACCTGAGTGGCACAGCTTGATGAAGAACATCAACCAGTGAGTGAAGTGAGCATCCCATGGCAAACGCTTAAAAATGGGATTTCTCGCTTCGCTATCGCTCACTCGAAATGACATTTGGGGCTTTGTCATCAACCTGTCATGCTGAACGGAACGTGAGTGAAGTGAAGCATCCCATGGTAAAACGCTTTAAGCATGGGATGCCAGACCACTGGGTAGTCAATCGCATGCTCAATCAGTATAACAATTGAAACTTTGTCGTTTATAACTCGCCGATACCACAACCTGATTTGCCCCGCCGCCAGTTGACTGAAGCTATTTTCATGGCTCTTTTTAAAGCATAAAAAGCCGCTTGCGTGGCTTTTTACGAATTTCAAGAGGGTTATGTCCTTATCTTGTAAGCCTTATTCGGGAAAATTGAACTCGGCGCCCCAGTCAAACTCCGCGCTGTCCTCAATGTATTGCGGCCAGTGGGCGCACCAATCCGGCACCTTCGCATCCCGCACTCTGTCTTCGCTCGGATGGTACGGCTTGATATCGAGCACAGGCGTGCCGTTTTCCGCATCCGTATAGGCAACCTCAATCCTGTGGGCCTTTTCATCCACCGCGATGAGCTTGCAGACCGTGACGGCAATCGGGTTGGGCCGAACCGGCCCCCGCGACGCAAGCACGCCCACCTTGTCGGGACCCTTTTTATACGGCTTATCCATCACGTAGTACTTTCTCACCTCTTCGCTGTCATAAAGGTTGAACCACCAGATGAGCTGAATGTGGCTGAAATCCTCAAGCCCCAAAACGGCCGCAAAAACCTCCGCGTCAAGCTCAATAAAATACCGCCCGTTTTCTGTGACGACCTTTCCGATCGGGTCAAAACTAACCATCTGTCAAACCTCCTTGTTTTTTGGTATATTATACATGGCGGTGATCATTTCATCTTGATACGTCTTGCCTTGTACAGGCCGGAAACACCGGCTATGCACGGCCAAATTTTGATGAATCCTGCTTTTTGGGGAGGGCTGTATGAAAACGCAAATCGTTTATCTTGATTCATTGCTGCTCGGCGGCGTCAGTTTTTACGGAGACCCGATCAGCTTAAAGGGCAGCTGGGATGCGGAAAATGAGATCGGCAAGACGTGCCAGCGGTTCACCGAGTTCGTTGCCGAAAATCCCTTCCGTGCTTATTCGCTTGGCAAACCGCTGTTTTATGAGGTGCATATATATGGCAGCGAAACGCTGACCAAAGGTTATTTTGAGGTGTTCGCAGGAGAGGAGGTCCGCACCGCGCAATTGCCCGTCGCTCTAAGCGCAAAATTCATCCCCGCATCCGACTATCTGAAGATCTCTTTAACGGGTCAGGAGATCGTCTCCGACTGGTGGCAGGAGCTTGATGCTATCATTTCGGCGGAAAAAGGCGTGACGAGAAACTACGGCTATATCATACAGGCGTATGATGAGCGTTTCAAAGGCGTGGACAGAATTGATGAATCGGCACTCGATGCCTATATCCCCCTGCTGCATAGCGAGCCATGACGATGACCGGTGTGATTCAAAAAAGTATCGACTACATCGAGACCAATCTTCACAGCGATATCGGCGTGGCGGATGTCGCAAACGCCGTATGTTACTCGCAGTTCTATTTTTCGCGGCAGTTTTCGCTTGGCACCCATATTTCCGTTTATGATTATATTCTCAAAAGGAGGCTCTCGGAAGCGTACAAAACGCTTTTTGCCGATGCGCCGCGTATACTCGATCTTGCGCTGCGCTACGGCTTCCAGTCGCACGAGGTTTTTACGCGCGCATTCCGCAAGATGTTCGGCGAAAACCCGAGCGAAGCCGCAATTTATAAACCGCTGCTGGTCTACGAGCGAATTGACAGCGCATACCTCAGCTTTCTCGCGGATTTGAAAATCGAGATTATGGGCAGCGATTATCCGAACTGTTTTTTTGAAGTGGAAGCTGAGGCGAAACATGAAGACAACACGCTCATGATACTGTCGGATAATCTGCTGAGCTGTCAAACGCTGCTGACGGGCCGCTTGAAAACACAGGCGGAACGGAATCTTTGCTTTAGGCTCAATTCTCTTAAGGGTGCCTTGCGCATTCATCATACGGACATTCGGTCGTCTATCCGGTATTTCATCGATAATTTCTACGATATTGATCGAATGGCAAGCAACTTTATTCTGCTTAAAAAAGTTAAAGACCATATCGATTTCATCATACCGGGAAAATAAAAAAGATAAGCAACAGCCTCTCATTAATTTTGGTTATTTAGCATACCGCGTCAGCACGATACCGAGCGCACGAACCCAGCGGTTTTCGAACCTTCAGTATGTTTATACTCCGTGTTAATAGTCAATTCATGTTTATAGTAAAGAAAAATCATCACTGATACGTTTTTCAACTATAGCTCTTTTTCCGAGTGTTTTATTAAACATAGCTTCAAAAACAGCTGGAAGCATCTCATTGAAAACCAATATGCCTTCTTCGGTTATTCCACCTTTAGTGGCTACTCTGCCAATTAAATCAGTATAATCTAAATTTTTATCCAACAATAGTTTCGATGTCGCATAAAGCGTGTGTGTTACCATTTCTTTAATCTCATCAATTGTAAATGATGAAGTATGCAAAGCAGCAATCTTTGTCATATTGTCAAATATGGATGCAATAAAACCGGGAGCACAGCTGGTGAGTTCAGCCGCGAACCCAATATCTTTGTCAGCTACAATCTTTAATGCTCCTAACTTTCTAATATATTGGTTTAGCAATTGCTCATCTTTTTCTGTTACTTTTTCGCTGTGGCATATTAAACTTATTCCTTCTCCAATTTCAGATACTATTGTGGGCATTAGTTTTGTTACCTTACAGTCAACTATGCTTAAAATGTTTTTAAGATTAACGGTTCCTGCTAAAGATATAATGTGAGTTTTATTTCTAATAGATGGTTTAATTTCTAACAGAACACTTAATAAATCAGCAGGTTTCACACAAATAAAAATATATTCGGAATTATCTGCGACCTCAGTCAATGCTAGGCTAATTTGAATATCAGGATACATTGTGGTTATTTCAGTTAATTTGCTCTTATCTTTTCTTGTAACGATAATATCTGCGACATTAACCTCGGCGTATTCCACAAGACCGTGTATCAGCATTTTTGCCATGCTGCCAAAACCTATAAAACCAAATTTGGCCATATTGATTTCCTCCACAGCAATTATTAATACTATCCATTTGCCTCACTCCAAAGGCAGACCAAGAAATTTGATATATATTATACTTCCCTTGACAAACAGTTGAAAAGAAATCCTCCAAGCAAATTTTAGCACGATACCGAGCGCACATACTCGGCTGTTTTCGCAAGCAGCGTATCCATCTGCTCATTCGTGCCGATCGTGATGCGAAGATAATCGAATATGCGGGGTTTGTTAAAATGCCGCACATAGATATTGTTCTCCGCGAGATGCGCCTTGAGCGCCGCCGCGCTGACACCCGGATGCGATGCGAACACAAAATTCGCTTTGGACGGCAGCACCTTAAAGCCGAGTTCAGTCAGACACTCCGCCGTGCGCTCGCGCGTCGCGATCACCTTCCTGCTCATCGCCGCACAGTATGCCGTATCGAGTATCGCGGCCGCCGCCGCGTCCTGCGCAATCATATCAAGCGGATACGAATTGAAGCTGTCTTTAATGCGCATCAGTCCTTCAATCAAATGCGGCTGACCGAGCGCGAAAGCCACGCGCAGCCCCGCAAGCGCGTGTGATTTGCTCATCGTCGATACGATAAGCAAATTCGGGTATTTCGAAATCAGCGATGCCGCGCTGCCCGCGCCGAACGACGCATACGCCTCGTCAATAATCACCACATGCTCGCCGTTGCGCTGCAGTATGCGTTCCACCTCGGCAAGGCCCAGTGCAATGCCCGTGGGCGCGTTGGGGTTGGCGAGCACCACGCCTCCGCCCGTCATCTCATCAACCGGCACCGTGAAATCGTCATTGAGCGGTACAGCTTTGCAGCTGATACCGTAAAGCTCTGCCCAGACCGGATAAAAGCTGTATGTAATATCGGGGAACACCACATCCCCGTCAAAAAACGCCTGAAACGCAAGCCCCAGCACCTCGTCCGAGCCGTTGCCGCAGAACACATGGTCTTCCGGCAGCCCATAGATTTGCGCCACGGCGCTTTTGAGCTTCCCGCCGTCAGGGCTCGGGTAAAGGCGCAGCCGCTCACCCGCAAAGCATCGGAGCACCTCGAGCGCCTTCGGAGACGGCGGATACGGGTTCTCGTTGGTATTGAGCTTAATTATGCCGCTGCCCTGCGGCTGGTCTCCGGCCTCATACGGCGTGATCGTTGCGGCCTTGCGGCTTAAAAACTGTATCACAGCTAACCTCCCGAAATGTTCCTTATGGTTTCATATTAGCACAGCAGAATAAAAAGATTAACAGTTTTTTCAGTCTGTGATAAAATCGAACCATGAACAGATGCTTTTGGGCCAGCGGAAGCGACGAGCTGATGCGCGATTATCACGACAACGAATTCGGGAGAAGAAAAAACAGCGACGTTGCGCTGTTTGAAAAGCTGTGTCTTGAGTGCTTTCAGGCGGGCCTCAGCTGGCGCACCGTGCTGGTTAAGCGCGAGGCGTTCCGCCGCGCGTTTCACGGCTTTGACCCAAGTCAGATCGCGCTGATGACGCAGGACGACATGGAAACGCTGATGCAGGACAGCGGCATCATCCGCAACCGCCTCAAAATTGAAGCTACAATTCACAATGCGCGGCTGCATCTGATACAATTTCCGGAAGAGGGCAGCTTTGCCGCCTATGTCTACGGGTTCACGGACGGCAGCGCGCTCTGCCGTGGTCTTAAGAAACGCGGTTACCGTTTCCTCGGGCCCACCATTTGCGAATCGTTCCTCGGCAGCGTGGGTGCTATCGAAGGCCACGAGCCGGGCTGCGATCTCTATAAAGGTTAATACGCTTTTTCAATGAAGAACTCAGTCATATCTTGCGCCATCTTTTTGCGCTCTTCCGAAACTTCCATATCCGTCAAACGCTGTGCGAGCTCCTTTGAATGAAACGGCACGCCGATAAACACGCACGGCAGCGCTTCAATAAAATCCGCGTCGAGTGCGTCCGAATACACTTGCGCATCCGTCACCTTGCCATCTTTGAGCGAGAAATAAAAATCCACACGCCCCCACGGGAACCGCACGCCCGTCTCGATGTCAAAACTCGGCGAGCACCCGAGCTTCCACTCCCACGACGCGTTGCGCGTTTCCAGCGCGGCCACAGCTTCTTTATCCTTTATGACCAGCGGCTCATATTTGCCGTATATCTTTTCAAAGCTCTCGCAAAGTGCGCCGATCATCTTCTTAACGGTGATCTCAGGGTTGCGCTCTTTTAAATTGCAGACGCGCGCGCGCACCGATTCGACGCCCTTCGAGACAATTTTGTCCTGCGAAACCGAGAGATACCGAGCGAGCCGCGTCATATCGGCATCAATCAATATCGTGCCGTGGTGAAACGCGCCCGTTTTCCTGTAGCAAAACGCGTTGCCCGAGAACTTCGCGCCCTCCGAAAGAATATCGTTACGGCCCGAAAACTCGGCCTCGATGCCGAGCGATTTGACCGCCTCGAGTATCACGCTGAGCTGCCGGTTCAAATCGTAATCGTTTTTATCCACAATGAATGAAAAATTGAGGTTGCCCATGTCGTGAAACACCGCGCCGCCGCCCGATATGCGCCGCGCGAGCTTGCCGCCCTCGCTTTCGAGCAGCGCGTGGCGGCATTCCTTCCACGCGTTCTGGTTCTTGCCGATCACAACGGTGTTCTGGTTCTGATACAGATACAGCACGCACGTCCCGGGGGACAGGGTATTCAATATATACTCTTCGAGCGCGAGATTGTACCACGGGCAAACCGAATCCGACATATGAAAGTAAAAGTTTTTAAGCATCAGTTGTCCTCCCAGTATGGATTGATGCCACTATATCACAACGGCTGCCCGCATGCCATGCCGATTTTTGGCAAGCAGCGCAGCGGCCGTCATCCTGATATTCCCGGTTTTAAAACCCTTGCGTTTTGAGTATGAACTGCACCGCCGCGTCGTTGCGCTTATCCATAAACGAGGTGTAATTTTCGGCCATATCGGAAAGCTTGTCGAGATACGCTTCCATGCCGTCAAATTCGTCTTTGAGCGGTTGCAGGCCCTCTTCATCCATATCGTCAATGCCGCCTTTCAATCGAGCCATGCCGCTTATGAGTTCATCCAGCGCGCTGATGAGCTGCGGCACCTGAGATTTGGCGTCTGCCATTCCTCCCTTAAGGTCGTCCGCGCCGCCCGCCAGCTGAGACGCCCCGCCGCTCAGCGCCGCACAGGCCGACTGCAGCTGGTAAGCGCCGTCCAGCAGCTGCAGGCACGAGGCATAAAGTGCCGCACTGCCGCCGCGCAGCTGATTCACACTGTTTGTAAAGTCCGTGGAGAAGCCTGTGTAAAGCTGCTGCATGCCCCCGCTGAGCAGCGCAGAATTGGTTTTCAACGTGGCCGCCGAGCTCACAAGCGCACTGATAATGCCTTGCTGCGCGCTGAGCCCTGCCGCAATCGGCGCGGCAGCCGGGTCCGTTCCCGCAAGCGCGGCTGCATTCGAAGCCAATGTGTTGTTCGAGGTCGAGAGGCCGCCGAGACCCGTGCCGAGCCCGCCTATGCCACTGTCCACACCCACCGCGAGATCCTTCAAATCCGAGATGTTTTTGGTCATGTCTGTCACCGAGGTTTGCAGCGTACCCGCGCCCGTATCCAACGCTGCGAACGATGCGGCGAACGCCGACATCCCCGCGTAAAAATCGTCCGCTGCTTTTTTCAGCGCCTTCGCATTTGAGTTTAACGCATCCGTGCCATTCTCAAGTGACGATGCGCCCGATGCCAGGTCACTCAGGCCGCTTTGCATATCCTTTGCGGCGCTTTTCATCTCCTTAAGGCCTTTGAGCAGCGCGTCCGCACCCGACTGCATATCATCGACACCCGCAAGCAGGTCGTCCGCACCGTCCGTCAGGCTGTCTATGTCGATGACGTCGCCGAAGGTATCGAGCCCGGGCAGCGCCTTTGGCAGTACGACGATGCTGATCGGCTCTAAAGCCATCTCCGTTCCGAAGAGCGTAAATGAAAACGTGCTTTCGGGCAACGGAAACGCCGAGTAGGCAACCGTATAGCTCGAACCCGCAAGCACCGCGGAAGCATTCTCGGGTATTTCGCGCACACTGTACATATTGCTGTCGAGAGACAACGACACCTGCACCGCGAAAGGCGTCATGATTTCGCGGTCCGTCAGTTCATCCAATTCGGCTGTTCCCGAATTATTCTTTACGGTCATCTCGATTTTCAGCTCGCCCGTCCTCCCCGCAATATCTTCCGGCGGGGTTTTCTCGCCGTTCAGATAATATGTGATATCAAAGCTTACGGGCAGCGCCTTTTGCGTTTCGCCCTGATAATAAAAACCGTCATCGCCGGCCAGCCCCGCCGGCCATGTGATCTTATCCCCGTCAATCGCGGGCGTATCCGGGCCGGAGAGGTTCCTTACCTCCGTATAGGTGCCATAATCGACAATCTCGCCGTCCGAAAAAAAGCGGTTGACCACGGTCGCGCCCGAATAGGTGCCGTCGTTTGCGAGCACGGCATACACCGTCTCGCTCTTGGGCTTTTCAGCAACCGCCTGCGCCGGGGCCGGGGCCGAGAATCCGGCTGCAAATACAGCCGCCGCTGTCACGAGCGCGCCAAAACGCAACGCATTATTTTTTGAAAGGGTAATAAGCTTCACTTCATCATCCCCCTGTTCTTCTTTTTCCGCAATGCCAGCGTTGTGAACATAAGTGGCTTGTCAAACAAAATGAACAGCGCAGGCAGCGCAAACATGATCACCACAAAGCTGATCAGCGCGCCGCGCCCCACCACCGACGCAATTTCCCGCGTCGCCTTGATTGAGCTGACCGCCGTAATCGAGAGCGTCGCAAAATAGAATGTGAGCACGCTGGTCATCATCGGCTTTGTGGCCGTGGCAATAGCCTGCTTGATCGCCGTTTTCGGGCTGTCCGTTACGCGCCTGAATTCGATGTAGCGCGATGTGAACAGTATCGCGTAGTCCACCGTTGCCCCGAGCTGAATCGAGTTCACAAGCACGGGCGTTAAAAATATCATATCGTCTCCGAAATAGAAGTCCCAGCCCACGTTGATATATATCGCGGCTTTGATCACGGCCACGAGGAAAACGGGAATCAGCAGCGAGCGGAAAGCGATCATGATGATCAAAAATATAAAGGCCATTGAGATAATGTCCACAATGAAGTTATCGGTATCCGCCGTGGAGGCCATATCCGCCGCGCTCGCATAGGAGCCCGTCACATAGCTGTCCTCCCCGAAATATGCTTTTGCGGCGGCGCGTACATCGCCGATTGCGGCAAACAGCGTGTCGTTGTCCATGCTTGGCTGCATCGTCACGGTAAACCGGCGATATGTATCGCCCACATAGGTGTCTTTGAGCGCATCAGGAATAAACGCATCGGGTACCACCGCCGCGCTGTCCGAATACGCCGCCACACCGCGCACACCGGAGAGCGCCTTGATCTGTGCGACCGCCTCGAGCTCCTTGCCGGAGAGCGCCTTTTGATACAGCACATGCACGGTATCCGTGATGCCGAAGGTATCGCTGATCTTCTCCGTCGCGATAATGGGCTGCGTATTTTCCGGCATGAATTTGTCCGAGGTGTAATAATACTGCTGGTTCGCGCTGCCGATAATACCCGGAATCAGCGCAGCCACCACCACCGCAAGCAGCACAAAGCGGTATTTGATCAGCGGGCCGGAGAGCTTTTCGAGCGACGGCATCAGCACGCGGTGCTTGCGTTTGCCGAGCGGGTATGTTGCAAGTATCGCGCACGGCAGAAACGTCATGCTGATCACGAGGCTGAAAACCACGCCCTTGCAAAGCACGATGCCGATATCCGCGCCAATCTGGTTCTGCATAAACATCAGCGCGATAAATCCGGCGCAGTCGGTCAGTGCGCTCGAAGAAATCGCGGTTAATGTGGAACGCATGGATGAGACCATTGCCGCATTGATGTCGCCCTTTGCCGTTATTAGATCTTCCTCAAAACGGTGGATCAGGAATATGGAAAAGTCCATGGAGATGGCCAGCTGCAAAATCGCGGCAATCGCCACGGTCAGGAATGAAATTTGGTCCCGCAGCAGAAAGTTAGTGCCGTAATTGAGCACAATAGCAATGCCGATGTTGACGATGCAGAGCAGCGGCGCGATAAATGACGACAGTGAAATCGCAAGTATGGCGATTAGTATGGCGCCCGCGATGGCGAGATACAGGCCCTGCTCGCGCTGTAATGTCTCGCGCAGTTCGCTTAAAACCACGGGAGACCCGCCGAAATACTCGCCATCCTCCATCATCGAGGAGATTTGGTTCACAGCGGATTCGGAAAAGTCGCTCTGGTCCTCGCCCTCAAACGACACAATCAGTATCGTGGCGTCACCCTTATTAAACTGCGCCAGCGCGTCTTCAGACAGAAATTCCTCGGGTTTATAAATGTCGAGCACATCGTCCATCCACTGAGCATCTTTGACGCCCTCAACGGCTTCGATGCGCTGCTTTAATTCCTTAGTCTGCCAGTTTTCTCTGCCTTCAATCAGAATATAACCTTGTGCGGAGGCGGAAAACTCTTTGTTTTCTATGGTGCTGCCCGCTATGGAGTTGGCCCCTTTCGGCATAAAGGCCGACATTTCAAAGCTCGTTTTTACGAGCGGTATGCCAAGCAACGAAGCCGCGCAGCAAAGAAACATAAAGATTATGACCAAATACTTATGTCGTACCAGAAACCGAAAAAGTCCGTTCATACAACTACCGCCCGATATTTCCGTTACCAAATTATATCAAATTCTATGTATCCTCTCAAAGCCGCCGTTTCACGCTGTCTAATCAAATATATTCATAAACGCACAAATATACCGCCGAAGTGACCTGCGGCTGTGAATTCCCATGATTATCCGCTGTTTTTCTTTGTTTATGAAAACCGCCCCGCATGACAAAATTTTTATATTGGGGCAGGAACGGTGAATAGCTGCAACGAATATAGAATATACTCCCATAATTAGACGAATACCGTCAGCGGAGACTGTAAGGAGGAACGCATGAACCGTACCAACCGACTTTTTGGGATACTCGGAATTTTAGCCGCAGCTGTGATGGCTGGCGCGTTGACGGCGGCAGTTGTCTGCGACACCGGCGGCTTTTCGCCGCTCAATGCGTTTTATAACGAGCTCGGCTTGTTTTCGGGCGGTTACTTCGTGCCCTCTTTTGCCATGCTGATCAACCTCTGCTTCGTGCTGCTCGGCCTTGTTTTCGGCGCACTTATGGTGGCAGACGCGTTTTACAAAGACACCGTCTTATCGACCGTGCTCGGCTTTTTCGGCGCACTCACGGGCGTGCTCGCGATGGCTCACGGTATTTTCACGCTCAACGTCGCGCCGTATCACTATATCGCTTCAGCCGCTTTTTATATCTCGGCGGCAGTGCTCTGCGCGCTTTATGCGGTGTTTAAACTGCGAGAACGCAGCAAAAAACCTATCGCGACGATTGCGGCCGCCGTGCTGACCTGCGCCGCAGGCGGCGTTTATGCGTGGTACATGCTCTCGGGCGGTATGTCGGCCTATCTCGTTGAGAGCGCTTCACTCGCAAACCGCGCCGGTTTCGAACTGTTCGCGCTGGTCGGCTGGGCAGCGCTTGCGCTGTTTCTGGTGTTTACCGTGATGTATGCCATCGGGCTGCTCGGCGTGAAACGCAAAAAAGTTGATGCGCCTGATGTTTTGGAACCGGAAGAAACCGAAGACGACGAGAAAACTCTCGATGAAGTTTTGGAAGATTTGACGGATGAACCGCTCGAAGAAGGCCTTGGCGAAGGCCTGCAAAAAAGCTTCGATGAAAGCGCGGAAGACGACGATCATCTCTACGGGTTATAGAAAGAGCCAATCAGGCACGCTTCAGTCACCTGTCGGAGACGGCGGACAAGGGGACACTATTATACAGTTATTCTAAAACGCGCTTTGATCAGGCGCGTTTTTTGATTCGTATTCCTTACGTTGTCAATACGCCCCGCCTATGGAGAACAACTTATTCGGTCATACAAGTCCACTGTGCAGTGATGAGCAAGCGACGGCTGCGACGCGGGCGAATATCTGTAACAGATTCTTCAGTCGCTTACGCTCCATCAGAAAGACATAAATTACTTCTTTAACATTCCGGACCCGCTTCCATCAGCGCGTTTTTTGATTACCAATGCTTTTTATCCGGATCAAACGTCTTTTCCTTCAAGTTGATGGCAAGGTCCTCAACGGCGGCATATACAGCCACCGCAATCACCGTCCACCAGACAACAGGATGACTGATGATAAGATTTAGCGGCAGCGCGAGAAAAATCAGCAGCCCGGTCAATTTGCTGGCCCATGTGTGCAGTATGCCAAAAACCCTGTGCTTAAAATACACCACGAGTATGGACACAATCCTGACCGCGCCGATGCCGACGATCCACGGCCAAACCAAAGCCACGACGCCGATCTCAAAAAGCTTGTAAATAATAACGCCCATCATCACCATATCGGCGATAGAATCAAGCCGCGCGCCAACAAGGCTCTGTGTTTTCATCCGCCGGGCCACAATGCCGTCTGCCATATCGGTGATACCCACCAGCGCATACAGCACCAAAAAGACCTCCGTGCTCAAAGGAAGCAGCAGAGCTAGAGAGAACGGTAAGCGCAGCAGCGTAATGATATTGGCGGCGTGCCTTTTCATGTTTTATCCTTTATCGTTAATATCAAGAGTATATCATACTCGCACCATACACCGCTATGGCAGCTATTGTCTCTGTTCAATGATAACCACAAACCTGTCATGAAATAATGTCCCGTAAAGGAAATATAATGAAGACTATAGAATTGATCTGATGAACGTTTAAATTAACCGAAAGCGAGGGCGTTGCAATATGATATCAGACTCTGCGGCCAAGGCCATTACCGCATGGATTTCAGGCAATGCAGCCAATTCCGATAAATACAAGATAGATGGAATGAGTGTGACCTTCCGTGCGACCCCGTCATACGGTGTGGTCGGTATCTTCGGAGCCGCCGCGAGTATTGGCTGCGCCTTTATCCCCGACTTGGTTCCCAAACTGATCCTTAGCGGAATTTTTGGCATCTTGGGTGTGCTGATCATACTCTACGGTTTTGTGATGCGCCTGACGCTTGACCCCGAACGCATTGTATACCGGGGCCCGTTCGGGCTTAAAAAACAGATGCTCTGGCGCGATGTTGAGTCTGTCACTGTTGTGTCCGCAGAATATGGAGATATGTTGATAAGCGGCCGTCAAGGTCGAATCCGCATTTTCGCCTATCTTGCCGGTTTTCCCGAAATCAGGAAACTGCTCCTCGGTCGGTTTCCAGCTTCGTTTGACGCGCAGGCCGCGATAGAAGCGGGCGACAGCAGCTTGCTTCAAAAAGAATATGGGGCAGGCGTTTTCAAGCTCAAGAAACTTAGTGTCATCCTGGGTTTCAGTATGGTTGCACTTGCATTGTCGGGCGTGGTATACAGCTATCTTGTGAATCCGCAAACAGATTTCGCTCTTTATGTCTGCATTCCTGCGGCTATCGTTGGCGGTCTGCTGATGCTGATGTATGGCTTTTTCACCCGTCTTTATATCAGAGATGATGTGCTTGTTTATCGCACGCTTTTCTTTCGCGAAAAGTCAATGCGGTGGGAGGATGTCACTTCGATCATGGTATCCGGTCAGCCCCAGCACGAACTGATTATCCTCCAGTCAAAAATCACACGCATCAAAATACGAATCGATTTCAAAGGGTATCCTCTCCTCAAAGCGCTGATACTGAAGCGCTGCCCCGATAGTGCCTCTGTCAGCGTAGAATCGCTTCCGCCTTTGAAACCATTGTGATGCATTTTAATATTGCGGGGTTTCATGATATAATTAAAGCGGTTTGAAACTAATGATTTGGAGAACCCTTATGAAAGCACGAAAGATAACGGCTCTGGTATTGGCGCTCTGTCTCCTGCTCGTCATTGCGGCCTGTACACCCATCACATCGGATGAAACGGATGAATCCGCAGCGGGTGACGGCACGGGGACCGAAACCGCGCCTCTAAAGCTTGTGATGGCGACCGACCCCACCTTCCCGCCATATGAATATAATGGTGATCAGGGCATTGTGGGCATCGACATTGATATCGCCAACAAGATTGCAGCAAAGCTCGGCTTTGAGCTTGAGATAAAAAACATTCCCTTCAACGACATCGTTGCAGCCGTGCAGAACAAGCAAGCCGATATCGGCATGGCGGCACTGACCGCCGACGAAACAAGGCTCGCTGCCGTTGATTTTTCCGCCCCATATACCACAGGCAAACAGGTGATTATCGCGATAAAAGATTCGGATGTTGCGGCACCTGCCGACCTGACGGGGAAAAGAATCGGCGTCCAGCAAAACACGGCAGGCAGCACATACTGCACCGAAGAATTCGGAACTGCTGCGGTGCAAAGCTTCGGCACAGGTGCAGAGGCTGTTCAGGCGCTGCTGCAGGCAAATTTGGATGCCGTTGTGATTGACGACGGCCCTGCCAAGGTGCTGGCGCAGATGAGCGAAACCCTTGTGATTCTTGATACCGAATACAAGTTGGATAAATATGCAATAGCGGTGAATAAAGACAACACCTCGCTGCTTAAAAAAATCAATTCCGCACTGGCCGAGCTCAAAGCTTCAGGCGAGATTCAGGCCGTTATTAATACATATATTACAGCCGAATAGGACAGCGTTTAAGTCAGTTTGACCTGTGCCACAGCCCAATACACTGATGAATCAGTTGTGTTGGGTTTTTATTTTGGAAAGAAAAATGAATATTTGTTGTACAAGCCTTTTAAATATAATATAATAACTTACAAATTAAATTTAAATAACCGGGGGAATCTATCATGAAATCTTTAAAAACAATCGCCTCTCTGGCTCTTGTATTATGCATGATGTTCGCATTTGCGGCCTGCGCGCCGCAGGCATCAAGTGAGCCGTCTGCCAGCGAAACCGCATCTTCTGTAGCGAGCGAAGAACCGAGCGAATCCGCTTCCGTCTCTCCGAGCGAAGAAGCCGCTGAAACCGAAGCTGCCGGCGGCACATTAACAATGGGTACCAACGCCGCTTTCCCGCCGTATGAATATACCGAGGGTGACAACATCGTCGGTATCGATGCGGAGATCGCGGCACTGATTGCCGACAAGCTCGGCATGACGCTGCAAATCGAGGACATGGAATTCGATTCGATCATCCCCTCTGTGCAGAGCGGCAAGGTCAATATGGGCATGGCCGGCTTAACCGTGACCGATGAGCGCAAAGAAGCTGTGGCCTTCACCAAATCTTACGCGACCGGCAAACAGGTCATCATCGTTCCCGAAGATTCGGATATCGCTTCTGCGGACGATCTTGAAGGCAAAACGATCGGCGTGCAGCTTTCCACCACGGGCGACCTTTACATCACATGGGATCTCGTTGATACTGAAAAGGCCCAGATCGAGCGTTACAACAAGGGTGCCGATGCGGTGCAGGCGCTGGTTCAGGGCAAGATCGACGCGGTCGTTATTGACAACGAACCCGCCAAGGTGTTTGTGGCGCAGAGCGAAGGCCTGAAGATACTCGAAACCGAATACATCACCGAGCAGTATGCCATCGCTGTGGCGAAGGAAAATACGGAACTGCTTGGAAAGATCGACACCGCTCTCGGAGAATTGATCGATTCGGGCGAGGTGCAGAAGATATTAGATAAGTACATCAAAGCCGAATAACGCTTGACAAAGCCCTTGTCCGCTGTTACCTTTGAAAGGGCAGAACGGATACGATAACGACAAGGCTGCCTGATTATCAGGCAGCCTTTTTTAATCAAAATTCCCCGCAAAGGAGGGTATCCATATGGCTGAGTGGTGGCAGCAATTTGTCAAAGATTTTACGCTCGCCTTCATCGATCATAACCGCTGGAAATCCCTGTTGGAGGGTCTTGGCAACACACTGCTTATCACGTTTTTTGCCGTGATCATCGGTATCATGATCGGCTTTGTCGTCTCAATCATCCGCACCACGCACGACAAAACCGGCAAGTTCAAAATCGGCAACGCGATATGCCAGGTCTATCTGACCGTGATTCGCGGCACGCCGGTGATGGTGCAGATCATGATCATGTATTTCGTGATATTCGCCGCCGCGCCGCCCAGCTTAAAAATACCGATCGCAATCCTTTCCTTCGGCATCAATTCGGGCGCTTATGTGGCGGAGATATTCCGCAGCGGCATCAACGCGATTGACCCGGGGCAGTTTGAAGCCGGACGAAGCCTCGGCTTTAACTATACGCAGACCATGTGGCACATCGTAATGCCGCAGGCGTTTAAAAACGTCATCCCGGCACTCGCCAACGAGTTTATCGTGCTGCTCAAAGAAACGTCGGTCGCAGGCTACATCGCCGTGGAAGATCTGACGCGCAGCGGCTTCACGATCGGCGGCGCCATTTACAACTATACGCTGCCGCTGATTGCCATTGCTCTCATTTATCTGCTGCTCGTCATATTGCTCTCATGGGGAGTCCGCAAGCTCGAAAGGAGGCTGAGACGCAGTGAACGATAACGAAATTTTGATACGCACCGAAAGCCTTGAAAAGCACTACGGCCCCATCAAAGCGCTGGACGGTATCGATTCGGAAATACATAAAGGCGATGTCGCAGTGGTCATCGGGCCGTCCGGCTCGGGCAAATCCACATTCCTTCGATGCCTGAACCTGCTGGAGGACCCTACCGGCGGACATGTTTTTTTTGAAGGCATTAATATCACTGACCCCAAGGTGGATATCAACATCCATCGGCAGAAAATGGGCATGGTGTTCCAGCAGTTCAATCTGTTTCCGCATATGAACGTGCTCAAAAACATGACGCTCGCACCCGTTAAGCTATTAAAGCTCTCCCAGCAGGAAGCCGACGAACGCGCGATATCTCTGCTGCAGCGCGTGGGGCTCGCAGACCGTGCAAAGGCCTATCCGTCCCAGCTGTCCGGCGGACAGAAGCAGCGCATTGCGATTGTGCGTGCACTGTGCATGAACCCCGATGTGATGCTGTTTGACGAACCTACCTCCGCGCTCGATCCCGAAATGGTCGGCGAGGTGCTCGACGTAATGAAATCGCTCGCGCAGGGCGGCATGACCATGGTCGTTGTCACGCATGAAATGGGCTTTGCGCGCGAGGTCGGCACCCGCGCAATATTCATGGACGAAGGCAAAATTGTGGAAGAAAACAAGCCCAAAGAGCTGTTTGAAAATCCGCTAAGCGAGCGGCTCCAAAGCTTTCTCGCCAAGGTTCTCTAAATACCGATCAAGACGGCAGGCAAAGATGCCCGCCGTTTTTTATTTTCAAAGCAATGCGTACTCATTTTTCGCTCGATTTGATCAATCATCTCTTTTTACCATTGATGCGCAGTTTTTTGGGCCAGCTGCGCAATGCAAACGGGCGTTGCTGTTTTCAGACTCAAACATAATGCTCGGTTTGCAGGTGTCCCCCGTTTATGGTATTATCATGCAAAACGCATGAGAGGTGCCGCTCATGAACTCATATGCCTACAAAAAAATCGATGCATTCACATCGGGCGATTCTCTCGGCAACCCGGCTGCCTGCCTGTACCTCAGTGAAGGCGAATCGCTCAGCGTAGAGCAAATGCAGTTTATCGCCGCTCAGCATAAGGGCTTTGTCTCCGAGGTGGTTTTCTGCTGCGAATCGCGCGGGGAATACACGCTTTTCTATTACTCCTCCGAATGCGAAGTTACCTTCTGCGGCCACGGCACCATCGCCTGTATGCACAGCCTCATTCAACAGACGCCGCAGCTGCTTTCCCAACGTAAGTTCACCATTCAAAACGCACAAGAAGGGCGCGCTCACGGTTTATAACCGGATCATTGACGAAGACGCGGTCTATATCGCGGCACCCGACCCCGTTTTTATAGGCACGACCCTGACAAAAAGGGAGGCCGCGCAGGCGCTGGGTCTTGCGCAAAACCGGCTGGCCGACGATTATCCGCTCGATGTGATCGACGCAGGGCTTCGAACGCTGATCGTGCCGGTTTTTTCACTCCCGGATGAAATCAGTGTCTATCCGGACGAAGCCCATTTAAAAGCGTTCTGCGAAAGCTTCGATATCGACATCGTACTCATTTTCTGCATGCAGACTCGGTACGCCAGCTTTCATGCGCATACGCGCGTTTTTGCTCCACGCTTCGGGTACCTTGAAGATCCGGCCACGGGCTCGGGCAACAGTGCGCTCGGGCATTACATGAGGAAACACGGGCTCTGGAACGGCGGCGCTATTTCTCTTGAGCAGGGCGGCGACAACCGCGCGTTCAACACCGTCAGGCTGCAGATGAACGAGAGAAAGCTGCTGTTCGGCGGCAGTGCCGCCGTCCGCATCGACGGGCAGTATTACATATAGTCAGTCGGTCTTTCACAATACCGAGAAAAATATGGCATTTGCGGAGGCTGTTTCGGTGTGTATAAAAGCCCTTTGTCACTTATTTGAAAGCAAAAAAAATTGATATCAGCAACAGCTTTACACACTTGGGCACTCACACTGTAACAGCTCGTTCACTACGGTATTGCTGAAGCATTTATAAAGGTCAGTGCACAAAGATTCAAACTGCGGGTAATAGTCAATAGAAATCCTTTGTCAGTTCTGTATAGAAGGGGATTTCTATCCACTGCACAAATGACGTATCGCTTCATCTGGAATGAAGCAAATCCCTTCTTTAACACACAGAACACAGCGCTATCAGGGCTGTGTTTTTTCGTGTTTTCGTGGATTTAGCACCAAAAAGGCCGATATAGGTAAAAAAAGTACTGATTTACGGTAAGAATAGTGCGTTCTCTATCGAAGCATGCATGGTATGATGGATTTGTAAACAACATAAGGTGGTACTGATTTTGAAAAAATTCTGGTCGCCGGTCCTTATATCCTTATTATTTCTGACGATTCCTGGTTACTAGGAAACCATTATTCATCTTTTTCTCTTCACTTACTTAATATCACATTCTTTTTGATTTCTGTTGTTGGAAGATAGCAGAAATTTTTTCATTGACAGCGTAACAATGTTATGTTACGTTTTATTTGCACAGGAGGAATGGCAAATGGAAGAAGAACTGATATCAAAGAAGGAACTGCTGGAACGCGCCGATATTTCATACGGCCAGTTGTACCGCTGGAAGCGCAAGGGGCTGATTCCCGAGGATTGGTTTATCCGCAAGTCCACATTTACCGGACAAGAGACCTTTTTCCCGCGGGCCAAGGTGCTCTCGCGCATTGATAAAATCAAAAATTTAAAAGAAGACGTCTCTCTTGACGATATTGCCGATGTGTTTTCGCCCGCCCAAGGCGACGCATCGCTGTCGCTTGATGAATTGAAGGCCAAAGGGCTCGTTTCGGCGAATGTGCTTGATATTTATCTCGCGGACTGCGGCGACATCACCCGCTTCGACTTCGGCGAGATACGGCTGATTTATATTTTTAACAATCTGCTCGTCTCGGGCAGCGTGAATCTCGATGAAGGGCGGCTCGTGCTTGACCTGCTGCGCACCGGCTTGCTGCGCTTTAGCAGCGCGTCGTTTGATGCAATTCTGGCGCGCAAGCTCGGAAGCTTCTGCTGTTTCGCAGTCCCGGCCGGGTGCGAGGTATGCCTTGATAAAGACATGCGGCTGCTCAGCCGTATCAGCCTGCCGGCCATCACCGAAGAATTGAAATTAAAAATGTTTGAGGAGGAAAATAGATGAACCAAAATGAAGACCTGGCTGATCTTCAGATCAGCGGATACGGCAGCGTGCCGGGCGGAAAGTTTAAATCCGTCAGAATTCTCGGGCGCGGCAAAATCACAGGCAACCTTGACTGCGAGGATTTTGTGATCAGCGGCTCGGGCGATGTGATCGGCGCGCTGAGCTGCAAGCAAATTATCGTTAACGGCTCGGGTGATTTGACGGGCGCGGTGACTGCCGATGAGCTGAAAGTGCGCGGGTCCGCCACCTTCAGCGACAAAGTCAAAGCAAGCGATACATCGATATCCGGCTCAGCCACCGTAAAAAATGGGCTCGAAGCGCAAACCGTGAAGGTCAGCGGTTCCGTAAAAATTACCGGTGATGTCAGTGCGGAGAACTTCAGCTCGACAGGGCGTTTTGAAGTGGACGGCCTGCTAAATGCCGAAAACGTTGACATCCACCTCGATTGGAGCACGAGCAAAGCCAAGGAGATCGGCGGCGAATCCATCACCGTGATGAACGGAACCAAGGGCTTTAGCCTCATCTCCATCGTAACGTTCGGCACGCACAGCCCGCGCCTTGAAGCGGATCTCATTGAGGGCGAGCGCATCATACTTGAGAATACCACGGCAAAAACCGTCCGCGGCACACATATCACAATCGGTGACGGCTGCGATATCGGAACAGTGGACTACAAAGGGACTTACCACAAATCCGGAAGCGCGAGAGTGAACGAAGAAAAGAAAATCTGATCTTTACTGAAGAACTGTTTTATCATGCTGAGCGTGAGCGACTACGCAGAGGAACAATGTCTGATAAAATGGTCTCACAGATTCCTCGAGCTTACCACTCTCAGAACGACTGTCAGAAGCCTTATTGACAATAAAACGGCCCGCAATCGCAGGCCGTTTCTTATTCATTCGCAGCAGTATGCGCTGTAATCCATCTGCTTTTGTATCTTTTCGCGCACCTCTTTGCCCGCAATCTTTTCGCAGAGATAAAGCCCCAAGTCAATCGCCGAAGTCACGCCTCTCGCCGTAATCACACTGCCTTCATCCACAATGCGGTCCTCGCAGCAATGCTCTGTGAAACGGGCAAGGTGCTGCATGAGCGCCGGGTGCGTGGTGGCGCGTTTTCCTTTCAGGAGCCCCGCCGCGCCGAACACAAGCGTCCCCCCGCATACCGCCGTCATCACGGCATGCGGTGCCGCACTCTTGATCCAGCTCATAAACACCGCATCACTGAACAGCGCAGAGACGCCGTTGCCGCCCGGGATGAAAATGTAGTCATAGCCGTCGAGGCAGCCTTCCACCTGATCAACGGCGATCTGGAGCCCTTCGAACGAGCGCACCGTCTGCTTCATCGCGCATACGCTGTATTCAAGCTCCTCCATAAACCCCATCGTTTTGAGCCGTGTCACCGGATCGTAAACACCCGCAAAATCCAGCAGCGTGAGCCCGTCATAAACAACAAATGCAAACTTCAAAACGATCCCTTCTTTCAGTGAAAACTTATCTCACAGCAGGGCGATAATGCGCGAGAGCTCATCAATCCAGCCTCGCATGATACGCGAGTTCTCCTCCAGTCTGGCTGCGTTTTTCTCAAACCCCTGCAGCATGTCATACTGGTGCTCATAATAGCTCTTCAGGCGGGCAAACAAATCCTTTTTCGGCCGCAGCTGCGCTGCCCCTTGCTGGCTGAGCAGCCGCGCGGTGCCCTCCAGTGCGTATTTAAACTCGTCGGCGGCCTGCTTGACCACCTTTTTAAAATCGCGCAGCACCCACTGGCGTTCGAACACGTTGCGGCTGAGCCACCCCTGATACTGCTCGTTGTATGTATGAATCACGCTGCTCACCAGCGCCCCAAGTTCGGCCGCGTCCGTACCGCTCAAGGCTTCCGGCTCACCCGCGTCTTCGCCTTCCATCAGCCCCGCCGCAAGCAGCACCTGTATGGAGCTCACCTCCTGCCCCGCATACTTTTCAGCCTGGGCCACCGCCACCGCAAACCCTGCGCCCGCAGATTCCACATCCAGTATGTGCTTGGCGTTCATCTCATAAAACGCGTCTACGCTCATTTGCATCTGCGCGGCCACCTTCTCAATCGCGCGCTGCGCCGTGTTCGTTTTCACGAGGCCGGGGCCGATGCTGAAAACGTATATGCCGGTGCCCTCCAGCTCGGCGCTGAGCGTGTTGGATACCTCTACCTGCGCGGTCTTAAACGTTTCATAGGCCCCCATATAGGGCGCCGCGCCCGAAGACGGCACAAACACGATCACGCCCGAATTGCGCTTCTTCATGTCGGGCAGAAATTTCTGAACAAGCATCACTGGCCCGCGAAGATTCACCGCGTAGCTGGCGTCCCAGTCGGCAATGCTCACCTCGTCCACAGCGCCGAGCGGCGTGATGGTGGCGTTGTTGAAAACCGCATCCACAAACCCATAGCGCCCCTTGAGGCCGTCATAAAGCGCCTCGACCTGCTTTTCATCCGCGATATCGACAGCACAGACCAACGCTTTGCTGCCTTGCGTTTCATCGTTAATGCGCCGAGCCGCATCCTGTGCCTTTTGTTCATCAATCTCGGCAATCACGACGTTTGCGCCCATCCACGCGAGCGAGCGGGCCGCCTCATAGCCGATACCGCCGCCCGCACCCGTGATCAACACCGTTTTGCCGTTCAGACAGTTTTTCAAATCCTTGTTTTTTTCAATAAGCATACGTATTCTCCACCGCTTTGACTTGTGATGTTAAGGTGCAATTCTATCCTTGCCGTTTCGGCTTTTTGAGGCTCAGCCGTTAAGCCCGCAGGTATCCACGAGTTTTTTAAATATATCCGTGTTGTCGTAAGACCCGCTGAACGCTTCCGCACCCGCACCATAGGCGTAGACGGGCACCAAACCACCGGTGTGCACATACGACGTCCAGCCGATACCCGCCTTGTTGTTTAATATATGTGTCAAAGTCACTGTCAGAGGCTCGTACCCGCCGTACAGCAGCTGCGCTTGAGCAGCATCCGTCTGTCCGCCGAGCGATGCATCCAGCGCCTCTGTGAGCCTCTCATACTCGTCCGCGGTCAGCACGCGCCCCGCGTTCTCCTCCAAAGCCGCCTCCGCGTCGTCGGGCGCGATAAGCCCGAAATTCTGCTTAATCGCAGGCAGCATATCGCTCATCAGCAGCTGCGGTTTGTCTTCTTTCATATCTTCAAAAATTGTATCAAACGCCGAATACGAAACCGTCTGCCCGGAGAGCAGCGCATAATCCGTGTTATAGCCGGTGGCCGCATAGCCAAGCGCCATGCCGCCCGTCTCGTGATCTCCCGTCACGAGTATCAACGTCTCGTCCGGATGTTCCTCTGCAAAATCGACCGCTTCAGCCACGGCATCCTCCAGCACAAGCGTTTCGGCAATCGCCGCCGCCGCGTCGTTGGCATGGCACGCCCAGTCAATCATGCCGGATTCACAGACCATAAAAAATCCGTTTTCATTGTCCAGCACATTAATGCCCGTGCGCACAAAATCCTTTAAGCTCAAAGCGTCCTCAGGTGCATCGAGCGCAAACGGCATCGCGCCCTTTGTCTGCAGCGCGGGGCTCACCGCATATACCTTGCCGGAACCGCCGTCAAGCGCCGCCATCTCCTCTTTTGTATCCGCAATGGTATAGCCGTTTTGCGCAAGCATCTCAAACACATCCGGCTCGTCGCTCTTGGAACCCGCCGGATCCACCAGCGAACCGCCGCCGAAATAGTCCACGCCGCTGTCCGGCATCTGCACCGCAATGTCGTAGTAATCCCCTCTCGATGCCGCGTGCGCATAGAACGCCGCCGGCGTGGCGTTGTTGAGCGATACCGTTGATACGATGCCTATTCTTTTACCGTCACGTTTAAGCATCTCGGTAATGCTCTCGGGCGATGAGGCTTTATCCCCCGTCATGCCGATGACGCCGCTTTGCGTTTTGATACCGCAGGATAGCGCCGTCGCCGTCGAGGCCGAATCGGGACAGACCGACGTTTCATCGAACGTTGTAACCATACCCGTTATCGGAAACTCTGTGAAGCTTAAGCTGCCGATCGCAACGTCCTGCGCGCTGCCCTTGAAAATCTGGGCCGCGTTCACCTGCGCGAATGCCATGCCGTCGCCGATAAACAAAAACACATATTTGGGAGCGTTCGGCTCCTTCATGTGCGCGGGCAGACCGATCTCCTGCACGCCGGGTTCTTCGGCGCTGGGCGCTGCAGATTCCGACGGTGCCGACGGTGCCGCGCAGGCAGCGAGGAAAATCAGCAGCAGGCAGAAAACGATGACAAAAACCGACTTCAGTCTTGGTTTCATAACGCCCTCCTTGATGAGATATATTCCTATCATATATTAAATAATGGGATTTGCAAATGATGACATTAAAAAACGGCAGACCGCCGTTATTCGCTGGGAGATGGCAGGCCATACGAAACCGGGGGTATCAGGACGGTTCTGCATGGCCTGCACAGGAAAATAGCATGTTGGGTCAGGCTGTACCCTTTTCTTTGGGAGATGGCAGGCCATACAAAACCGGGAATCGCAGATCGATTCTGCATGGCCTGCACGGAAAATAGCACTTTCAGGCATTCTATAGGCAAGGCTTTCGCCTTATCTGTTGGGAGATGGCGAGCCGCATATCATGGGAATACGGCTCGCACGGGGTATAGCGCTTGGTTTTGCACGTTTTTTACGTACATGTATAAGACGCTTTGGAAACGCAAAAGTGCTATCAAAAAACAAAAAAACTTAAATTATTTTTCATTTCCACACAATCGGCCGCAAAAATACAATCATCTTTGAACTTTTTGCCGGAAGAAGCCCCATTGCAAGCGCCGCATCTCATCCCGCTCTGCATTTTGCGCATGTACAGTTTATGAACGGTATAAGAAAGTCATGAATACCGGCACCTGCGCGTATGATGTGTACGGGCGGTTATCACAAAAAGGAAAGTTGTCAGGAGGATGAGATGATGACATGCAGGCAATGCGGTGCGGAAATAAAAAACGGCGAGATTATTTGCTCCGTTTGCGGCGGCAAAACCGATGAAGCAGCCCCCTCCGGCGCGCCGCCGGGCCTCGATGTTTGTTCTCTATGCGGCAGGCCAGTGCCGCACGATGCGGCATTCTGTTACTACTGCGGCGTGCCCCGCCGGTTTTATCAAAACTTCTATCCTTCGTTTAATTTGCCGCGTCATGGCTTTATATACGGCACGAAAGCGTATAAGCCGCGCCGGTTTCTCGCTGCTGCCGCTGCCGCCGTCGTTATTGCGGCTGTCCTGCTGCTCGCCGCGGTGCTTGATGCGCCGGCTGCGCCGGTGGTTTACTTCAAGCAGGGTACGGTCTTCACTGCCGATCTCGACTCTCTCAAGACAACCGAGCTGTCAAACACCATGCCTGCCTCTGATGACGGCTTTTTGCTCGACTACTATACAGTCTGCAGCCCCGACGGGCGGTATCTGTATTATCCGGAGCGGGATGGCGATTCGGCCGCCGTATACCGGCGTGATTTATCTGCGGACGCAAAAGATCCGCACGCCGTTGTCAGAATCGACCGTGGCATCGGCTATCCTTTTGAGGTGACACCGGATAACAGGGCGGTTTATATCAAGGAGCCGGGCGGCGGCCTTTATGTGAGCGACGGCAAAAGCAAGCAAAAAATTGAGGATGGTATCAGTTATTTCGAGCTCAGCGCAGACGGCACAAAGCTCGTGTACACCAGCCTCGACGGTGATATCTTCTTTGCGGATACTCTGTCCGGAGAGAAAATCGCGTCCAACGCCACGCTGCTGGGAATCAGTGACGACTTCTCCGCCGTTTACTATGACAAGAACGGCAGTTTGTACGAGCACAAAATCGGCACCGGGAAGCATAGAATCACGTCCAATATATCCGGCTTCATTGCGCACATGGACGACGGCACAGTGTACTATACAAAATCCGAGGAGCGGACAACCCGGCTTGACGATATACTGAACGACGATATGAAGGAGGCCGACAGTGCAATGAAGCAGCCCGATATCGCCGATTACCAAACGCTGCAGCCCGCGCAGGCTGACGGCACCACGCTGTATGAAGTGATCACGGACGAAGAAGCCTATAACGCCGCTTTAAGCGCCTTTTCCGAAAAGCTCGGGCGCGACGAGATCCGTGTTCTCGCCGACACATTCACGATGGATTTCAGCGTTGATACGCTTTGGGCCTATATGAACGGCGAAGAAACAAAGGTGACGGATGATTTCGCGTACACGCTCGCCGCCTCGGGTCACGGTCTGCTCGTCTATAAGAAGGCTGTTTTCTCGCCGCCCAAAAAGGCCAATCTGTCGGAAATTCGGGATATTGATGAGCTGTATGCGCTGTTTAACGGCTTTCAATACGAGAACGGCGATGTGTACGCAGCCTTGAACGGTAAGGAAACGCAGATCGTCGCTGCGGACACACCCGCGCTGGCTACCGACAACTCGTTTGTTTACGCACCCCAAGACGGCAAGCTCTATTACCTTGACAGCTACGACACGGCGAATTCCAGCGGTACCTTGCAGGTGATTACGGTACATGGCGGCAGCTTTTCCACCCCGCAGACAGTGGACCGGGGTGTCGGTACATTTGCGCTCGATGTCCGCACCAACGCCGTCTATTACATAAAGGATATGCAAAACGGCGTCGGGAACCTTTACCGAAGCGGCGTGAAAATTGACAGCGGCGTGAGCCCATCCGGCATGCTGCTGAGCCATAACGGCGGCACGCTCTATTATTTCAAAGCGGAAAACGGCGGTACGCTGATGGCATACGCCAAGGGCGACACGAAACGGATCGCATACGGGGTATCAACGGCGGCTCTGATCAACGACCGGCTCGTCTTTATTGCAGATAACGGCGACCAACGCGGCGGCTTATACCGGTATGACAATGGAAGGCCGCGTCTGATTGACGAGGGCGTCACGCACCTGATTGATACCCAAAAATACCGGCAGCCGCCCGGCCTTGATTTTCTCTCGCCTGAGCTGCTGGATTCCGAGTGAATACGGCTTTGGTTGACATTCGCTTCATACAAACTTATTATGTAATTGCATGATTTCTATGACAGCCCTTTTGGGCGAATACAAAGGATAAACGAATTGATGAAGCATTTTAAGCTGTTAGCCATACTTGCAGCGGTGCTGCTGCTGTTCGGCGCTTGCGGACAAGCCGCGGATACCTCTGCCACGACGGAGCCCACCCCGGTCGCAACGGCAACTCCCGCCGCCACGCCGTCACCCACACCCATACCCATACCCATACCCACAACGCCGCCCGATGTGACGGAATCTGCGGAGCCTTCGCCCACAGGCACCACAGCACCCACGCCGACACCGTCGGCCACGCCCGCGAAAGAATCGCAGCCGTCCGTTTCCAATGCGACCGGAACGCCGCTCTCGGGGCTCGTGATCGGCATTGACCCGGGTCATCAGGCGCACGCGAATTCGGACCCGGAGCCTGTCGCGCCCGACTCGAGCGAGACCAAAAAGAAAGTGTCGTCGGGCACGCAGGGTCGCGATACGGGTGTCGCGGAGTACAAGGTGAATCTGCAGGTGGGGCTCAAGCTCAAAAAGCTGCTGACCGACCTCGGCGCAACCGTGGTGATGTCGCGCGAGTCGCACGATGTGAACATATCGAATAAAGAGCGCGCGGAGATGATGAACGACGCGGGTGCTGATCTTGTGATTCGCATTCACTGCAACGGCAACAACGACGAATCCGTTCACGGTGCGTTCGTGCTGATTCCAAGCAACGACTGCACGGCATCGATCAACGACGCGAGCAAGAAGGCGGGCCGCTGCATTATCGACGCGTTCTGCGCCGCAACGGGCGCGAAGAATTTGGAGCTGCAGCCGCGCAGCGATCAGACCGGCTTTAACTGGAGCACAGTGCCCGTCTGCAATATTGAAATGGGGCATATGACAAACAAGGATGAAGACAATCTGCTCGTCAGCGACGATTACCAGAATCTTTGCGCGCAAGGTATCGCAAACGGCATCGCGGATTACTTCAGCTAAACGTAAGATTTGATTATAAAAGGCCGTTCATTATTAGAGCCGCCTCTGTATATTGGATAACTCCCTTGTTGTCCCTGAGGAGCTAAACGACGAAGGATCCCATGTCAAGACGCTTATCAGCATGGGGTTTTAGTCCATTGCGCAGTCAGCTTGCTATCGCTCGCTCAAAATGACTTGTTAGTGTGTTAGAAGACCGCTGCTCTCCCAGCGGCTCAGTTTTTAAAGAGCGATGACATATCTCTGCGGCTACCGTTTTGGCGCGCGCAGCATGCACCACTGCGGCCTATCCGTGCCGGGCAGCTTGCCTTCTCCGACGACTTCAAAACCGTAATGCTTATACAGCCCTACGTTCTTTTCATTGTGCGTTTCCAGATAACACGCCAGCTCATGGCTGTCGAAGTAGTCAAGAAACGGTGCCAAAAGCTTTGTGGCCACATGCTCACCCCGGTGAGCGGGCGATACGCCGATTTCGTAAAGATACCAATGCGGCATCGCCGCATACGCCTTATGCAGCTGTTTCGAATAGCCGCCGTACTCATCCATCAGCCCCACAATATTCTTGTGTATCTTCTTTTTAAGCGAAAGCACACCGAGCTTTAAATACTCCCAGTCGCTCATGAACATCTTTTCGGGTGCGTAGAAAATAATGATGCCTTCCAGCCGTGGGCTCGACGCATAAACGTGCCCGTACTTTATTGCGCATTCCAAAGAGAACCTTTGCAGCAGCTCGGCCCTCTGCGGCTCAGCCGGTCTGTCTTCGAACAGCGAAGCCACAAACGGGTCCTCCGCAAACGCCTCTGCCAGCACTTTCTGTGCCCTTGAAATGTCCTCTTTACCCAGCTTGTAAAGCGTGTCCGCGCCGGGGATGTGTTGTGTGACCATACCGTCCCCCCTTATTGATAGGCCGCTTCAGCCTTTGTATTCCCACCCGTGATCGCCGTGATAGATCATCCGGTGCGTCATGCCGCCGTCCACCATGACGTTCTGCCCGTCAATAAAGCCCGCCTCGTCGCTGCAAAGGTAAAGCACCATATTCGCGATGTCAGCCGGTTTCCCGACGCGCCCTGCCGGATGCTGGGCCGCATCCGCCTGAGAATACGCGGGCTTATAGCCGTCTTCCTGCTGATACGCCCCCGTGTCGATCCACCCGGGGCTCACCGTGTTGACGCGCACCCGACCCGAAAGGCTGACAGCCAGCGCATGCGTGAGTGCGCTGATGCCGCCCTTGGCCGCTGTGTAGCTCTCGGTGTCCGGCTCGGACATCGCATGCCGCGTGGATGAAATGTTCACAACCGATGCACCCGGCGCAAAGTGCCCCGCAAACAGCAGCGTCAGATAATACGGCGCAGCCACACCGATGCGCAACACCTCGTTAAAATCCTCATATGAACAGTGTGAGAGCAGCCCTTTTTTGCTGACGCACGCGTTGTTGATCAGATAGTCCACCTGCCCGAATGTGTCCAGCACCGTCTTCGCAAACCGCTCGAGCGTGCCCTTGTCCGCGATATCGCCGTTGAAGAACAGCAGCTTGTCCCCATACGTTTGAGTGAGCTTTCCGCCCGAAACCGCATCGGTATCGATCACGGTCACGCGCGCGCCTTCATCTATAAACGCCTGCGTGATGCAGCGCCCGATGCCGTTCGCTCCGCCCGTGACGATGCAGATTTTACCGTTGAATCTCATACCGTTGTCCTCCTTGTTTGCCTTAGCAGCATTCTATCATTTTATTTTACAAATAAAAACACCGGCTGCTCAAAAAACGCTTGACATATTACTTATTGTTACTTATTATTACTTTATAAGCAACTATAGGGAGCGTTTCGTATGAAAGAGACGTATTATACGGTTGAGCAGATCGCCGACATGCTGCACATGCATGTCAAAACGGTGCAGCGCTATATCCGCGAGGGCAAGCTGCGCGCCGTCAAAATCGGCAAAGGCTGGCGCGTATCGGGCCACGACTTGAGCGTGTTTACCGAAGGCGCGAACCTTCCCGATAGATCCGAAGCGGTACCAGCGCAGCGCGTCAAAGCGTCCAGCGTGATTGATATCGATGTCGTCAGCCGCGATGAGGCGATACGCATTGTGAACACGCTCACCGCATTGATGAACTCAAAACCGCCCGAATATGGCCCGTCCTCCATGCAGGCGCAGTTTATTGAGCCCGAATTCAAGGTGCGCATCACGCTGTGGAGCGGCGTAAAATTCATGGCGGCCATCTTAAGCGCCGTGGAAGCGCTCACAGACGAAAACGAGGAGAAACTTTTATGAGCAGTGTTTTTAAATCGGCACAGGGGCGCGACAAAGTCCGTGCCTATTACAATCAGATATTGAGCCACTTCCCTCTCGCGCAGCGGTACGAGCAAACGTCTTACGGCAGCACATTCCTGCTTGAAGCGGGCAGCGCGCAAAACCCTGCCGTGATATTGCTGCACGGCTCGTGCAGCAACGGCGCGATATGGCTCGGCGATATCCCCGCCTTGGCAGAGCGGTTTCACGTTTTCGCGGCGGATCTACCCGGCGAAGCGGGCAACAGCGAGGATATCCGCCCCGACCTTGGCGACTATCCAAAATGGCTGAATGAACTGCTCGACGTTTTGCAGCTTGAGAAAGCCGTGATTATCGGCCATTCGCTGGGCGGCTGGCTGGCGCTGCATTTCGCAGCCGCATACCCGACGCGCACGGCGCGTCTGGTGCTGTTTGCCCCGTCGGGCATCGTTGAACCCGATCAATCGTTTCTTGAGGAATCGATTGCGTCCCTAAGCGGCGAGACGGACACGCTCGGCGAATGGGTGATGGGTGATGTCCCGCAGCCCGTGCGCGACTTTCTCAACCTGATCATGGAGAACTTCAATCCCGTCACGGGCGCGCTGCCCGTACTCAAGGATGAAGAGATGCGCGCGCTCATCATGCCCGTACTGCTGCTGGCGGGAGAAAAAGATATCACGATGAACCCCGCCAAGGCGGCGGAGCGCCTGCAGCACTTTGCGCCGCAAGCTGCAATAAAGATTATTAAAAACGCCGCTCACGTGATCATCGGCGCAATGGACACCGTGATGCCGTTTTTACTGGAGAAGGAGTAATGGAATTCATCACAAGAAACGGCCGGATTGTGGCCGTGATTGATAAATCTTTTAAAATAGGCGATGTGCAAGCGGTGCTCGACCTCATGGCTGACGCGAGATATTCGGGCGGCTCCACCGCGATGGCGGTTTACAAAGAAAGCCTTGCCGAGGACTTTTTCGATCTCAAAACGGGTTTTGCCGGTGAGGTGCTGCAAAAGTTCTCGAACTACCGCTTCAAGCTTGCCATCGTGGGCGACTTTAGCGTATACGGCAGCAAGGCGCTGCGCGATTTTATCTATGAAAGCAACAAAGGCAATCTGGTGTTCTTTAAGGCCAGCCTTGAAGAGGCATTAGACGTGCTGACACAAGACCGCTGAGTTTTTTGTTAATCCTCAAACAGAATGCGCAGCATACGCTCGGGCGCTTCGAGAAAGCTGCGCGTAATCTGGTAGTGCTCCGTCTGCTTATAATCAACCGGCCTGATGCCGCCGTCCAGCAGCAGTATCTGCGCGCCCGGATACGCCATCAGCATCGGTGAATGTGTGGCAATGATGAACTGCGACCCGCTCTGCACAAGGCTGTGTATACGCGCGAGCAGTGTCATCTGCCGCGACGGCGACAGCGCGGCTTCGGGCTCGTCGAGCAGATACAATCCGCTGCCTCGAAAACGGTTCAGCACGAGCGACAAAAAACTCTCTCCGTGAGACTGCGCATGCAGTGATTTGCCGCCATAGGAATCTAAAAATCCGTCGTGCGGGTGATCGTCGAGACGGTTCACCTCGGACGCAACGTTGTAAAAGCTTTCGGCACGCAGAAAAAATCCGTCCTTCGGGCGCGGTACGCCCTTATTAAGGCGCAGCAGCGCGTACAGCCCCGAATGCGTTTCCACCGAATGAAAGTTGAAATCGCGCGAGCCGCCCTCCGGGTTAAACCCGAAGTTCACGGCAATGGCCTCGAGCAGCGTGGATTTTCCCGAGCCGTTCTCGCCCACGAGAAACGTGACGGGCTTTTTGAGCGTCAGCGTATTGAGCGCGGCAATAGCCGGAATCTTAAGCAGATATTGATCGCGCTCACCCATAGGTTCTTGCGTTTTGGCAATGGAATTGATATACATAAGGGCATTCTATACCCGATCGGCGCTTTGCGCAAACGGGATTTACCGGATGGCGGTTTCCATATGCGCATAAGTGCTCACGAGCGCATACGGCTCCCAGAGCCCCATAAAGCCGACCCACTTTTTCACGAGGCTCTGGCCGCACAGCCGCCAGTCTCTCTCGAGGGCCGCATGGCAGAGCGCCCCCTGGCCCGCGCGGTCGTGATGGCAAAAAAGACACTCGAGCGGAGAATACCCGCTGCCGAACAGCTCGCAGAGGCCCTGCTGCAAAAACGTGCAGCCGCGCCCCCAGCCGTCCTGCTGCGAAAAGCGGCCCTCGCAGCCCTTGAAGGCAGGAGCGAGCACGCCGAACGACAGATCGGGCGCCATCTCGAGCATCATGCGGTTCGCGAGCCCCGCGGCAAAGGCCGCCTCCGCTTCGCCGACCGTCCACCAGCCGGGGCGCATGCAGTAGGCCACGCAAGTGCCGCAGCTGCACGGCTGCGACGGCCGGTACCGCTCTGAGAGACTGCGCTTTTGCTTCATGCCGGGACCTCCGCATAAAACGAAATCAGGCTTTCATCAATTCGCAAAAAAAGTCAGACGCTTCCACCATCGAGACGATCACGCTGTGCTTATCCGCAAACCCGTTTTCCGCCATGAAGTATTCCTTTGTCAGCGCGATATAGCCGTAATTATACTGCCGCGCAAACCGCCGCGCGTCCACCTTTTTCACGAGCCCTTTGTCTATCATCTTATTGATCAGCCGTTCATAATAGTCCACCGAATCCTGCACCACATAGCGGTAATACATATCGGCAGCCTTTGCGTTCTTGTACTTTTCATTCGTCACAATCATCGCCGTGTGCGTGAACAGCGGGCTCATATGATTGCTGAAATAAATCAGCAGATTTTTGAATATCTCCTCGGGCTGCATGATACCGAGCATCATGTCAAGCTCCTGCTCAGACGGACGGGACGTGCTCTTGTCCCTCGCAAAAACATCAAACAGCGCATCGAGTATCGCGGCCTTGCCGGAAAAGTGGTTATAGAGTGAGCTTTCCTTGATGCCCACAGCTTTCGCGATTTCGCTCATCGGCACCGCGTCGAAGCCCTTGCGCGCAAAAAGCGCCGCCGCCGCTTCGCATATCTTCTGGGTCGTCTCAATGCCTCTTTTTCGCTTATCTTTTGTTGAATTCCCCATGATGTCACTCCTTTATATGCGAAATTATACTCCCAAAGCTTCGCTTTGTAAATAGTTATACTAGCATTCGCTAGTTTATATAGTCTGTTGATAAGTAAAAGCCTGAAATGCGCAAGCAAATCAGGCGATTGATTGGTTATAGGCTATAAAACCTTGTGTTTTAATATCCCATGTTTCTGTCTATCGCACTGCCGTCGATGGCGTTGATGGTTACGATCGCTCTGTACCCGCTGTCTGAGGACTCAGTAGACTGTAATTTCTCTTCATTCTCTTTGTTAAAGGCGTTGACTTCATCCTCATTCAAGTAATAGGTTGACGTACCGTAAAAGTCCCAGACCGGTATAATCTGATATCCGCCGGAGTCCTTAACGCGAATGCGGGCAAACCCCAGCTTTGCCTTGTTAAGGCTGTGCTCAATTCTCTCCATATGAATTCCACCGCCATCTTCACCTTGTTCTGTCAGGAATGCGGATTGCACTTTTATCTGATCCATGGCGCGTGACGCGATATCCTCAAACGGCATAAGCTGTACATTTTCATTGACGCACACACCAACTTGAGTGTTTCCGTTCCAGAAGACATTGGCAATGCCGTCATCATCAATGTTGACCATAATACGCTCGTAGCTCCATGTCTCAGCATCCATTTTCTTGTCCGAATCTTCTATCGACAGGCTGACGCTGTCGATAGGCGTGTAGGTCAGCGGTATGCCGTCCACCGTACGCGTAAACACCACGGAATAGGCCATTGTGTTCTGATACTCCTCGGAAGAAATGTCGTACTCGCTCCCAAGCCGCGTCGTTTTACCCACAGCAGCCAGTTCGAAGCCTTCCGCGCCCATATCCGCGATCAGTTGTGTCGCCATGGCAATAGCCTGCTCTTTTGTGGTTTTCAGCGGCAAATCACCCGCAGGCTCCCAAAAACCGTTGTATATATACTCGGTACCGTTGATAAACTGCACATAGAAAAAAGTCTCTCCTGTTCTTGCTATCTTCAGCGTCGCCGGGCTGGATTTTCCGAGATCTGCCTTGGCTGACAGCGCGCCTGACGTTGTATATTCTTCCGCGGTGATACCACGCTCATCTTTTGTCTCCGGCGCATCCGCAATCCAGTCCTCAATATTGTCTACGTTGTCCTGCAACTGATCAATCGTTATCTTTCCGCGTTCATCAGAATACGTTTTGCCGTTCTTTGCATCCGATAGTTCCTTCTTTGCAGGCAAAAGAAACTGATCGGTGATTTCCTGCTTGGTCGCCCTTTCGTCGTCATATTGGAGCGGTTTATCCTGAGTCAGTACCGAAACGATGCGGTTGACCTGCTGCTGTGTTAAATCCGCATCCTGCACGGTATAAACCGGATAAGCGCGGACATCAGGCGTTTCCACCTGCATATCAAAAGCAACCGACAGTTTGCCGTCATAGAAGCCCTGCGTTTCCTGCTTGTATTGAGCGGGCGCTTGATATTTTTCCGTTGGGGCCGGTGTGTCATTGATTTCATTTGCCAATGTGTCATCACCCTTGTTAACCACAACCGCTTTCTCCGGCGTCGGCTGGCACGCGGTCGTGAAGCACGCAAACGCCATCACAAGCGCCAATGCCACCACCGGTATTTTAACAGCCGCCTTGGTTTTATTCTTCAGGAACATGCCCCTGATGCGGTTCTTAATTTTTATCCTCCCATCGTTCATGCAAAGCGCGGGCGTCAGATACCTTCCGCCGCCGTTCCCCGCAAACTCGATAATGGTTTCAATATAACGCTGCCGTTTCTCCAGACCAATATAATGAAGCGCCGTCGCGTCACATGCCGTTTCCATATCTTTATTGATCAGCCTGACCGCCAGCCAGACGAGCGGATTGAACCAGTAGAGGGCGTTGAGTACGTTCAGCAGGTACGTGACGGCGATATCGCCCCTTTTATAATGTGACAACTCGTGAAAAAAGATGTGGCGCAGCTTCTCCTCGTCCCGCTCATCCGCCAGAGCTTTGGGAAGCAGCAGCGCAGGCTGGCGGACACCCATAATAGCAGGCACCGTAAGGTAGGCTTGCAACATGAGCCGTACCGGCCTTTCAATGCGCATCTGCTTTCGGCAGCCTTCAAGCAGCGCCTGCATCCGCGCGGAGGGCGCATGCCGCTGAGCAATCGCCAGCCTTTTGAGCCGCGCCGCACCGGTCGCCAGCCAGCCGCCCACCCCCAGTGCGCCGCCCGCCCAAACGGCCAGCGTGATGAGCGCCCAATCTGCGGTTTTGCCCGGCAGCACCGCAACGGTGTTGTTGCTTTTTGTGACAACCGAGCTTTGTTGTGTAGCGGGTACACCGGAAGGTGCCTTATCCGGCTCTGAATAAACGGCAGACCGCGGTGCCGTGGTTGTTGGTTCGTGAGATAGCGGCTGTGCCGTGGCAGGCGCGTCTGTTTGTGAAAACAGATTCAGCGGGCTTAAGTTACTCGGCAGCCCCACAGGGATGAGCAGCTTCAGCATCACCACGCCCCAGAGAAGATAGTGCATGGCGGCGGAAAGCCGCTTTGCAAATATCCGTTTGATGAGCCAGACGCCCGCAAACAGCAGCGCAAACAGCAGCAAATTTTCTATGAGAAATGGAAGAATCGTATTCATACCCTAATCCTCGCTTTTCTCTTCCAGTTCACGCGCCAAAGCCAGCAGTTCCAGCTTATCGTCGGCGGAAAGTTGGCCGTTCTGCCCCAGCGTCTTTACCAGCCGCCCGACAGAACCGAAGCGGGAACTGCGCCGCAATAGTTCCTGCCCCTCGGCATCCAACGCGTCGTCCCTTGTCACCAACGCGTAATAAAGCTTATCCCGCAGATTCTTGGCATCGCTCGCAATCAGGCCGCGCTGAAGCATCCGTCTCAAATGCGTGTGGTATGTTTTGTAGTCCCACTCGATATCTGTCCGGTCTTGCCGAATGGTCTGTATGATCTGTCCCAGCGTCTGCGGCTGCTTGTCCCATAGCGCCTCCATAATGATCCATTCCGCGTCCAAAAGCGGTTTATTCATTCTGCTCACCCCGTTTATCTTCATATGTGAAGAACTTTATCTTCACTATAGAAGATGTTTGTCCGGTTGTCAACCTCATAATTGATTGTTTTCAATCTTTTTCCTGAATTCATTCGAATGACTATAAAATGTACATCCGTCGCAAGGCATCACGGGCAATTGATGGCTATTGCTGAATAAAAAAAGCGCCGCTGAAAAGCGGTGCCAGTTTGATGGTACACTATTCCATTCGATTCTCGCCACAGTTGCTTATGATGACATAAGTTGAGATTAACTGTCAGGTCCCCTCAAAGGAGCTGTCACCAGCAGGGTAACCGGGGGAGTTTAAATGTACTTCTCAGCAGCCCGAGCGCCGCATATGCAGTGCCTGTATGCTTCTTCTTTAATTTGCCTTCTTAGGCTTTTTCCCCGCCGCCTTAATTGCGAGCACGCTCGTCACAATGCCGCATACTGCGGAAGCAATGCCAAGCGTCTTGTGAAAAGCGATTCCTTCAGCGTCCGTGCCGTTCGCGCCGATCCACATCCCGCAGATCAGCAGACTGATCAGCAACGTAATCGTGAGTATTGCCATCGTCTTTGTCAGCCCTCTCATGATTCGCCCTCCTTTACGCCGCCGCGATGATCGCGAGCACCGAAGTCAAGAGCCCCGTGAGTACACTGAAAATGCCCAGCTTGGCGTGAAACTTCTTCCCCGCTTCGTCCGCGCCGTGCGATTTGATCCATAGCCCGCACATGAGCAGGCAGAGCAGCAGCAAAGCCGAGAGGGAAGCCGCTATAATTGTCACTGTATTCATTTTTTATCTCCTTTAAATTTTATAGATATTTATTCACAATGATATCGATCACATGGTCGCGCTGCGCTTTCTCCTTCACGTTGAGCCCTGTCAGCCTGAAAAACACGTCGTTTCGAAACAGCGCGAGGTCAATCGCGGCGATGATCTCAAAAGCGATGACGCGCAGCTTCGTTTCGTCGTTCGGGTGCATCTCACGAAGCAGCGGCAGCAGGTAATTAACCGCATCCATATCGCCCTGCATCAAATCATACTGCACACCGATGCGAATCTGCTTTTCGTACCGCATGCCGACATCGCACAGCGTTTTGAGCATTTCCTTCAAGTTTTCCGCGGGCGATGATGTTTTGGGAACGCCCTGCATCGCCTCGATCATCTTCACCATAAAATCCCCTATGGCCGTGTACAAAAGCTTTTCACGCGTCCCAAAGTGATAATTGATAAGCCCGATGCCGACGCCCGCGCGCGCAGCGATCTCGCGTATGGTGATCTTGTCGGTGTCCTGCGTTTCCTCCATCAGCTCCATCGTCGCTCTTATTATTCTTTCCTTTGCATCGCCGTCCGGCATAGCCAGCCTCCCAAATATTGAACATTATTTGAACATGTTCAATATAGATGATAATCTGCTTTTTGTCAACATTTTTTTCTAATTTCCTTACCATTTTCCTGTTGTCTTTTAAAAGTCAAATGAATATAATAGATACGAACATATGTTCGAAATGTGCCATGTATCATCGCGTCGTCGTCATGTCACTAAAAAGAGAGTGCAGGCGCTTTCAGAAAGAAAACATTCAACGGGCAGTTGAAGAGAAATGACGGAGATATATAAAGAGCTTTAGAAAGGGGCGGCGACAATGGCGAAAAGTGACCGGGTCATCTATCATATCGACTGCAATTCTTTTTATGCCAGTGTGGAAGCGTTGCTTTACCCCGAGTACAAAAAGGTGCCCATGGCGGTGTGCGGCAACCCCGAAGCAAGAAGAGGGATCATCCTGGCCAAAAATGAGTTGGCCAAAGGCTATGGCGTCAAAACAGCAGAAACGATTTGGCAGGCCCGACGCAAGTGCCCGGAACTCGTGTTGCGACCGCCCCGCCATCACCTCTACCGGGAATATTGCGAAAAAGTCAACGCCATCTATGAGCAGTACACCAGCCAGGTGCAACGCTTCGGTATTGACGAGAGTTATCTCGATGTGACGGGCAGCCTGCATCTTTTTGGCGGCGACGCCGTGGCTTTAGCCCACGAAATCAGGCAGCGAATCACTCAGGAGACGGGTCTGACCGTCTCGGTTGGCGTCAGCTGGTGCAAGGTTTTTGCCAAGCTGGGCAGCGATCTGAAAAAGCCCGACGCGGTCAGCGTCATCAGCCGGGAAAACTATCGCCGGGTCGTCTGGCCCATGCCGGTGGGCAGTCTGCTCTTTGTAGGCGGCAAAACCGATGAGCGCCTTGGGCAGCTGGGTATCCGTACCATTGGCGATCTGGCCTGCATGGATGTAGCGCTGCTGAACAGGCACTTTGGCAAGCTGGGCGATCAGCTTCACGCCTATGCCAACGGGCTGGACGACAGCCCGGTGCTTGAGGTTGGGCAGGAGGATGATATTCAATCGGTGGGCAATGGCATGACCTTCAGCCGCAACCTTGTCAGCCGGGGGGACATTTTGACGTCGGTGACCGCGCTTAGCGACAGTGTGGCGTCCCGAATGCGCAGATACGGC
Organism: Bacillota bacterium; assembly: GCA_023408075.1. Taxonomy (GTDB): domain Bacteria; phylum Bacillota; class Clostridia; order Christensenellales; family SZUA-584; genus SZUA-584. The sequence continues at coordinate 128,550 of JAEYKW010000017.1, forward strand.
GTTAAAGGGACTGCCGTTCAAGTGACTATCAAAGACCAGAATCTCAAAATCATCACCCGGCAAAAGCCGCTGCCAAAGCCCTCTTACCTCGCAGCCGATCTGGCCCGAACAGTCTTAGAGCTCGTTGAGACCTCATGGAATATTGGAACACCCATCCGCATGCTGACCGTGACTGCCCTCAATCTGGTGCATCAGGACATGGCAGCCGAGCAGCTTTCCTTGTTCGAGGACACCGGGCCCGATCGGGAGAAACGTGAGCGCCTGGAAAAAACTCTGGACGGTATCCGGGAAAAGTTCGGTCATGACAGTATCCTGCCCGGCAGTATACTGGGTAACGACCTGGGTATTGACGATAAGAACAAATAGACGGCAAGCCCCTCGGAGGCATCAGCTCCAAGGGCGATCATATCATTCACTTCGTGGGCTTTTTTAAGGATGGTATGGTAAAATGATTGAAGACGTTATGAAAACGAGAATAAGGTGTATGTCAAGGTGGAAGCGCTTTTCTATCCGGACGGACGGCTCGAGCCTGTCGCGTTCTGGTGGGAAGATTCACGGCGGTACAGCATTGACCGCGTGACCGAGATATGCCGTGCGGTGAGCCTTAAGGCGGGCGGGATTGGGATACGGGTACACGTGCGTGGTGCGCGGGCATGAGACGTATCTGTTTTTTGAGGAAGGCCGCTGGTTCATGGAACGGAAAACAGGATAATAAAGATAGCCCGAAGTTATATGCTATAATATAGTACAAAGATATTATTTAAGCTTCTAGTTACAAGGTTTCAATTCGAAATGTGAGGTAACGCAGATGGGCTCGATGGCTAGTATCAATATTGGTAACTATGACTTCATTTCATACAAAAACACTTTTGGTGACTTGCTAACAATCTACAGTCCAGAAGACTTAAAAGTAAGTGAAAAAACAGAAGACGGTGAAACGTATACCCAATATGCATATATCACGACTGTAGAACGAGCTAAGAAATGTTTAGATTGTTTAGGTTACACTTCTTTAATGGCTAAAAAGTCCTTTGAGAATAGCAAACAAAAAGATATAGAATTTCTGGATGAATTTTATGAAAAGGGATACTGCGATTATGATAGTAAAACGCTTAAGAGGCATTTTAGCTTTGAAAAATGGTGTCAAGCAGCGCAAAAATATGCTCTATTACTTTCTCAAGATTGTTTCACATCAAAATGTGAATATGAAAATTTGGAGAAACAACGTCAACGAAAAGACCTTACTGTTACCGAAAAGATAGTTTTGGATTCATTACCATTTGATCATAGTATTCATTTCTTTGGGATACACAGCGAATCAACCTGGGAAGTATTTCGAGTATTACTTGATTCATTTCAACCCAACCAAGAAATCGCTTTAGATTATTCAAATCTTTACTATGGTGGATGGTGTTATGATTACCCAGAAGACAGTGATTTCTGTGACTCTAAAACAATCATTTTAACAGAGGGTAGTTATGATGCAGAAGTAATATCAAAATCGATGCGCCTCCTTTACCCATTCATGAGTAAATTCTATTCTTTTATTGATTTCTCTGTAGCCAATGTACAAGGAAGTGCGAATTTCTTAACGCACTACGTAAAAGCATTTATAGGCGCTGGAATTCAAAATAGAGTAATTGCACTTTATGATAACGACGCAGCAGGGCACAATGAGATGGATAGCCTTAAAAATATTGTATTGCCAGATAATTTTAGAATTATGACTTTACCAGACATTGCGTTGGCTGAGAATTATCCTACTATTGGCCCTACGAAAGATGAATCATTAAATATTAACGGGAAAGCATGTTCCATTGAATTATATCTCGGAGGAGATGTTCTGGCCGATCAAAATCGACTTTCTTCGATTATGTGGAAAGGTTACATTGACAAAATAGGAATATATCAGGGCGAAATAATAAACAAATCTAATATACAAAAAAGATTTGAACAAAAACTTAAGGAAGCAGAAAAGAATGGCGTCAAAGATTTTGAGAATTGGAGAGAGTTAGACCTTTTATTGAATACTTTATTCAACGCATTTATCTAATTTAATCAATTTATTTGGAGGTTTATTGTAATGATAAATGAGACACAGGATAAAGTCATGCATCTTGAAATGTTACGTATGCATTATGAACCATATAGATACTTAAGAAAATATATAAAAAGCACAAGAGACATATATATAAAAAGAAATTTTCTTAAGACAATTACCTTTAATGAAAAATCCATAGCATATCTCGTTGGATTAATAGTATGCGATTTGAAAAATAATGTCCGCTTTCAACGATATGAATGTTTGAAAGTTATTAAAAGAATAATTAAAAATTACATTATAAATAATCCTTTTAGTGAATCTTTGATTGATAATCTATTTTATTTATATCAAAAGTATATTTTCAATGGTAACGATGAAATCCAATGGGCTGTTAGTATATATATAAAAAACCAACCACTCAATAATAATCAAATACAGTGGTTGATAAATCACTCTGAGGAATCCGAACACATTGTAAATAGATTACTAAGGTATCCGTTCAAGAACACGCTTATAACCGATTGGGCCACTGCTGTTTATAAGAATAATAAATTAACTGATAGATTGTCAGAAATAATAGGCATATTAATTGACGAAGACATACCAGCTTTTATTAAAGTAAGCAATAATACATTGGTATGGGCTATTTATTATTCAAAATGCTCAAACGCAAAAAAAGAAGAATTAATACTAAAATATATGAATTATGAAGATTATTCATCCTCAATAGAAGTTGCAGATCGTTTAGGCTTGAGTTCAATTTCAAGAGAATTGCTTAATTATTATAAAACGCTTCTTAAGCAAACGCGATTAAATTCGCGAAAGGGGGCATAACCATGTGCGGACGCTACCTCGCCATCATGGAAGGCGAAATCGTCGAATACCGCGAAATCATCAACGAAATCAACGAGCGTTATAAAGACGCACCTGAGCTTCTTGGCGCTGTTGCGCAAGCCGAGGTGTTCCCCACGAACATCTCCCCCGTGCTCGTGCCCGAGCCGGGAAAGGCCGCGCCGCTGCTCATGACATGGGGCTTCCCCAAATGGGACGGCAAAGGCGTGATTATCAACGCGCGCAGCGAAACCGCGCTCGACAAAAAGATGTTCCGCCAGCCGCTCATGAAGCGCCGCTGCGTCGTTCCCTCCGCGGGCTTTTACGAATGGCGGCAGGAAGCGGGCAGGAAACAAAAATACCTTTTCCGCCTGCCCGAGACGAAGACACTCTATATGGCGGGCATTTTTGATACGTTCGGCAACGATACCGCCTACACGATCATCACCACTCAGGCGAACGAGACGATGGCGCCATACCACGACCGCATGCCGCTGATACTGCCGCCCGAGCGCATCGACAGCTGGCTTTACGATCTTCCCTTCGCGCTCGATTTTCTGCACACCCCGTGCGAAGCGCAGCTGATTGCGGCTATCGTTTAACAAGGCCATGAAGCCTCCTCTGAAAGAAAATGCGTTTTGGTGGTATAATCAATAGAAAAAAGCGAAAATAAGGGGCCTTCACGATTGATAAACATGCTTGGCAACATCAATATTATCACCGCTGTCATCGCTGTGATTTTTGTGATTCCGATATTGATCGGCATCATCCGGCCGCTGACACACGAGCGCATTCACCGCTCGTTCACGTCGCTGCTCAGCAACCTGATTTTGCTTGCATCCGTGCTGCTGTCCATTTACCTGACGCGGATCATCCTTTCCGATGCCGATAATTTTGTTTTGACAACGCTCTATAAGATTTTCCCCGCACTCGAGAGCTCCACTGCCAACGCGCAAATATGGGTGTCCGTGATATTGACCATTGTCTTCGGGCTGTTGATTGACGGGGCGCTCACGCTGGTCACATGGCCGGTTCGCCGGTATGCCGTGCCGCCGCTGTCCAACAGAATATCATCAGCGGTCGATGACATGGGCGGCCTTGCGAGGCGGACGGTCGGCGGGCTCTGGCGGCTGCCCACATCGGTGTGGCTCGTGCTTGTCTTCTCGATACTGCTGAATTTTTATACGGGCCTTTTCAACAGCCCCGTGATTACGCAATATGCGAATACGTCCGCGCCGTATCAGCTCGTCCAGCAAAGCGTGATTCAGCCGCTGCTCAACAGCAGCGTTGTGAAAAACGTTCAGGTCATTTTTAACGATTCGTTCAAGTTCGCGCAGGACCAAATCAACGGCGAGCCGGGCCAGGCTCAGCTCATCAAATATTTCAACGGCGTCACGCTCGACGAGGCGATTGCATCCAATGCCGAGATTGACACGAAGGCCAAAGACATTGTCGGCTCAGAGACGGATCAGAGGCAAAAAGCCTATCTGATCTATCTTTGGATATGCGCCAACATTCAATACGACAACGGCAAAGCCGAACAGCTCGGGAAAAGCACAGCGGGCGTGTCATCGGGGGCCGTCGTCGCATACACCGCGCGGTCAGGCGTCTGCTTTGATTATGCGTGCCTTTATATCGCGATGTGCCGGGCTGTGGACGTGAAGGTGAGATTCGTAACCGGCCTTGGGTATACCGGCTCCGCCTGGGGCGACCATGCGTGGAATCAGGTTGATACGGAAAGCGGCTGGATTAACGTGGACACGACGTTCGGCAGCTCGGGCATCAATTATTTCGACAGGCCGCGTTTTGACCTTGACCATAAGGATGCCGTGGTGCAGGGCGAATGGTAACGTATAAATGAAATCTGCGTGTATAGGCATAGTGCCTTTGATGTGTTAAACTCAGTTAAAATACACATTGAGGTGCCTATTTATGGACAAAAAGATCGCATTGGTCACAGGCGCGAATGCCGGTATGGGCAAGGCCACCGTCGCGGCGCTGGCCGATAAAGGATACTATGTGGTCATGCTGTGCCGCAGCGCAGAGCGCGGGCAGGCCGCGTTCGACGAGCTCATACAAACGGGCGGGCGCAGCCTTGATTTGATGCGCTGCGACCTTGGCCGCATGCAAAGCATCCGGTCTTTTGCGGACGCGTTCACCGCAAAATACGACCGCCTCGACGTGCTGGTCAACAGTGCGGGCGTGATTACGCTTGGGCGGCGGGAAACGGCGGACGGCCTTGAGCTGCAGTTCGGCGTGAACCACATCGGTCACTTTATGCTCACGCTGCTGCTGCTCGCATCCCTTTCCAAGGCCCCTCACGGGCGCATCGTCATGGTCGGCTCCGGCGCGCACAATGTGGGCCGCATCCACTTTGACGATATCAACTTAAAGAGATACAACGTCGTGCGGTCGTACGCGCAGTCTAAGCTGTGCAATCTGCTGTTTACGCGCGAGCTCGCCAAACGCCTGAAAAAAGCGGGCAGCGGCATCACGGTCAACACGGCCCACCCGGGCGCGGTCGGCACGCAGATGGGCGTGGACCGGGACACGGGCTTCGGCAAAACCATCATGCGGATTCTGCGCCCCGTTTTCTTAACGCCCGAGCAGGGCGCGCGCACAGCCGTCTATCTGGCCACGGACGAGAGCGTGAAGAACATCAGCGGCGAGTACTTTTACCGATGCAAAATCTGGCGTTCGTCCAAACGCAGCCATGATATGCAAAGCGCGGCGCAGCTTTTTGAGCTGTCCGAATCCATCTGCGGCGTGACATTTGATGATGTGACGAAATCGGTTTAGCTCGATGGGTTATATTTCTTATTTCTTATTCCGCCAGTTCCATAACTACAGGCAAAAATAAAAAAGCGGTTCAGCTTGATGAAAAAACTCCAACCTGTCATGCTGAACGGAACGTGAGTGACGTGACTACGAAGTGGAATAGCATCCCATGGCAAAACGCTTTAAACATGGGACGAAGTCCGCTGTATCGTTGATCGCTTACGCTCAATCGGGACAACGATTTAAATTTTGTCAGCAGCCTGAACCGCACAATGCGGTTGACTATCCGTTGACACGTTTATGTTATTTTCTAATATAAAGGGGGATTATCACATGAAGATAAAAGTTCTTGGTTTTTTTATCGCAATTTTGATGCTGTTTGCGGCGGCTTGCGGCGCCGCGCCCGCATCGGCCACAGTCAGCCCACAGGATTCACCGTCGGCTGACACGCCTTCTGCCACAAACGCGCCAAGCACCTCCGGCGACACGTGGACGGTATTCTTATACCTGTGCGGCACCGACCTTGAATCCGACGGCGGGGCGGCCACCCAGAACCTTGAAGAGATCATGTCGGTCGGTGCATCCGACAAGGTCAAAGTCATCATCGAAACGGGCGGTACAGCCCAGTGGCAGACGGAGGGCATCAATCCCGAAGTACTGCAGCGCTGGGAGCTGGCGGACGGCAGCCTCTCGCTTGTGGACGAGCAGCCGCTCGCGAGCATGGGCGACGCGCAGACACTCGGCGACTTCCTTTCGTGGGGCGTACAGAGCTATCCGGCAGATAAATACATGGCGGTGCTTTGGAACCACGGCGGCGGGTCGGCAACGGGCGTGGAGTTCGACGAGTTGTTTGGCAGCGACAGCCTCTCGCTGACGGAACTGTCGCAGGGCCTTGATGCGGCGGGCGCGCCGTTTGAAATCATCGGGTTTGATACCTGCCTCATGGCTTCGCTCGAAAACGCGGCAGCCATTGCGCCATACGGCAGCTACATGGTGGCCTCGGAGGAAACGGAACCGGGCGGCGGCTGGGACTACGCGGCTTGGCTGCAGTATCTGTATGACAACCCCGGCCAAAGCGGGCTTGAGATTGGCAAAGCGATTTGCGACAGCTACATGACAAAATGCGCGCTCACCGAGGAAGACGCGATGGCGACGCTTTCCGTCACCGACCTGACTGCGATTCCCGATCTTGCGGGCAAGTTTGATGCCATGGCGGGCGAAATGACCGGTGTGACGGAAAACATCTCATCTTTGCAGTCGTTCATTCAAGGAAGTCTTCGCGCGGAAAACTACGGCGGCAACAACGACGACGAAGGCTATACGAACATGGTGGATTTGGGCGACCTCGCGGTTAACACCGAGAATGTGCTGAGCAACACGGCACAGGCGCTGCTGGATTCGCTTTCCGGTGCGGTGAAGTACAACGTGAAGGGAGAAAGCCGGGCGGAGGCCAACGGCCTGTCCGTATACTTCCCGCTCGCGATCAATAATGACGAGCTCACCGCTTACGCAAATACCGCCGCCACGAGCGACAGTTATCTCCGGTTCATCGAAGCCGTGACGGACTGGCAGGTGCCCGAAGGCGCAGCCGGAGCCGTGCCCGAGGTATCGGCACCCGTAGCGCAGGACGACTACAGCGTGAAGCTTTCAACCCATATCACGGACGACGGGGATTTCGCCCTCGATGTCACCAGCGGTATGGAGTCTGTCGCGTCGGTTACGTTCAGCATCTATTACATGGACTACGACTACAACGAGTACATGCTGCTCGGCGTTGACAACGATATCGACGGCGACTGGGAGAGTGGCAGCTTCGTGGATAACTTCCGCGGCGTCTGGCCGACGATTAACGGCAGCTACTGCGCCCCGACGCTGCTGGCCGAGACGGATACCTACAACCTCTATACCATACCGATACTGCTCAACGGAGAAAAGACGAACCTGCGCGCGGCTTACATCTGGGAAACGGAGGAAGACGGCCATTTTGAAATCTATGGCGCGTGGAACGGTATCGATTCGGATACGGGCATGAGCGCCAAGAACATCATTCAGCTCAAAGACGGCGATGACGTCACGTTACTGTTCGACGCGGTCAACTGGAATACGGGCGAGGAGACAACATATGAAGTGGGCAGCTTCACCGTCAGCGGCGCTCCCGTGATGGAGGAAAGCAAACTTTTCGACGGCGAATACCTTTACCAGTATATCATGACGGATGTATTCGGCCGCGTGGCGTATTCCGATCAGGCTATCATGGAGTGCAAAAACGGCGAGATTTTCGTATCGGAAGCGGAATAAGACCAACCAATTGCGACATTCCGCAAAGTGATACCGAATATCTGGATAGGGTATATTACGGGAATTATGAGGGCTTGCAGTCTGTGCACAACAGAAGGCAAGCCCCTATGCCTTTATGGGAATAGTTAGCGCTCTGCACCAGATGAGAATAAACCCATCGCAATGAATCCGTATAAAGTGTGCGAAGCAACCAAAAAGCTCCTTGCCGGCTGGCAAGGAGCTTACGCATTTCAGGTTTTATTGAACGTCCATCAGTTAAAGTCAATGACCATTTGGTTGTCTTCTGTTTCATAATTGACACGCCAGTATTTGATCCATCCAGCTTTGGGCGTGGGCACGGCGCATACGCCGCAGAGCGTCTGGATATCCGCTTTGGCCTGTATGTTCGCGGCTTTGAGCGCATCCGTCGCATCGATGTTATCGAGTTGATCCACCTCATTCACCGTCTTGTTATACAGCGCCCATATATCGTCGCCGAACTTCCTGAACTCGCCTTCGAGCCCGACTGTCGTGGCAATGTTCCCCCTGTTGATCGTCGCAAAGGCCAGCATCGGCGAGACAGTAGACGACTCCGACGTAGTCGGTGAAGATGTTACCGGATCGGACGTAGCCGGTGGCGTTGATGCAGGCGGCGTTGATGCAGGCGGTGTTGATGCAGGCGGCGTAGTCGGCGGTGTGGACTCAGGCGGCGCTGTCGGTGCCTGCGTCGGCCCCTCCGTCGGCACAGGTGTCGGCGTGGGGACCGGCGGCAGCAGCATGTCGGCATCAAGCACCGCCTTTATCTGCTGAAGCAGCGGCTTCGCCTTTTCCTGAATGTCCTCAGCCTGCATGTTTTCCCACAGCGCATTTGCCGCCGCCGAGGTAAATTTCGGGTACTGCTTCGCATCAACGCCGTAAATCTTCTTAATGAGCTCCACACGCGCCTTTTGATCCGTCAGCACGAAGTTCCAGTTGAATATGTTTTGATAGTGGCCGCCCATCGAATACATCTGAATCTTATCGCTGGGCACCTGATACGCAAATGCCGCAAGAGCTGCCGTCTGCCCGAACGAGGTATTGGTTTTATAGTTGCCGTCGAATGCGGCCAATAAATCCGGAATGCTGGCGAGCAGATCCTGCTCCTTGATCTTGTCATATATCGCGACCAGCATCTTCTTCTGGCGGTTGATGCGGTTCAAATCGCCCTCTTCGCCCTTACCGATATGTTTCCTCACACGCAGGTAATCAAGCACTCCCTGGCCGCCCATATGCTGCATGCCCTTCTTATACGAGCGCCCCTGAATCGTGAAATCGATGTCCACGTCGAAATCAACACCGTCAATCGCGTCCACAAGGCCCTTCACCGCGTTCATATCCACCGCGTAATAATAGTCGATTGGAATTTCTCCACCAAGCATCCACTCAGCCGCTTCGCAAACCTTTTGGAATCCGGTTTCGGTCGGCCAACCGCCGCCGCAGTCAATTGACGCGTTGAGCTTGTATATGCCGTCCACACCGGGTATATTGGCATACGTGTCGCGCGGCAGCGAAATCATGCTGACATCACGCGTTTCGGTGTTGATCGACAGCACGATCATCACGTCCGAATGAAATGCTTTTTTGCCGCTCCATGTGTCGCGTTCCGTCGCATGGTCCACGCCGATCAGCATGATGTTGACGATGTGACCGAGAAAACTCTGGTCCGCCTTTTTGACAAGCTCGTCATAAGGGTTAACCGTGGGCGTCGCCGGATTTTCAGGGTCCGCCACTGTCGATTCGGAGGACGAAGGCGGCGGTGTAATCTGCTGCAGCGCCGTCTGGAACTGGCTCATCGGATTGCTCCATATCGTGTAAGCATAGATGCCGCCGCTGATGATTGCAACCAGAACCACAGCCACGACCGATAATATGACTTTCTTTTTGGTGCTCCAAGGCTTCCTCGCCTTTTTCTTATTGCCGCCTGATGCCGCATCCTCAATCTGATCCGCTTCGATCATACCCTTTAGGCCGCTTTGCCGGTCAGGCACGTCGTCCTGATCGATATCGCTGTCCTCATCAAAAAACGATACCTGGCCTTTTTTATTGCCCCAAAGCCGTTTGCGGGGTTTTTTTGGTGCTTCGGGCGCTGAACCGTTTTGCGGCTTGCCTTCTTCAGACAAGATATCGCTCTCGGAATCGCTTCCTTTGTTCTTATCTTTGCTCATTTGGTCACTCCTAATATATCCACGCCCTCAAAGAAGCGTTCGAAATCAAACCACTGTTGTGAAAAAGGGTACGACAAGAGATTGTCCAGCTACTACAGATGTCATTATAACCTCAAAATACACAGCTATCAACCCCGTACAAAATATTTTACAAATCCGTCCAAAAATATATTATGGCCGCAATTCTTTTGTCCTAAATATAACGTATCCGGGGCCAATAATGTTCCCGAAACTGTTTCAAAACCATAACAAATACGCAATATACGGCTGTTTTTTGTTTTCTGTATCAAAAATCAGAAAAAAAGCGCAAGAGCAATGAACAGGTTAAGCTCATTGCTCTTACGGCAGGAATAAGGTTAATATGGTAGGGCGTCGCATCATATTAATAGCAGGCCTTGCACACAGCAAACCGTTTGCTGCGCATCCGGCGGCTATAAATCCTCAGTCTTTCCAATAAAAAAAGCCTTACCGAATGCGATAAGACTTCTGCGTCATCGTTCTTTATACGGTGTGATTATACCACCGGCCTTTGGTTTTGTCACTGTGCCTCTGCACAAAACGCAGGGTGGTTTTGGCAATTCCGTACTGTTTTTATATGGTGTCAGTCTTACGGACCGTCAACTGCTTTGCGAAAATCGGCTGTTTCAATCAATAATCCCATTGTGAACCCATGTATTATATTATATAATTTTGTCAAAAGCCGCTCTGCCATAAATAACGGCGTCACTTGGTCGATACACATAAATATGAACATTCACACGGAGGCGCTTTATGAAGTGTAAAAACTGCGGATATCAGAATATCGACGGCTATCAATATTGCACGAAATGCGGATATCCCCTCGTGGATACCGCCGCGCCCGGCGTATTTAAAGCGCCTGTGCAGCCCCAGCGCAAACGAGGCCTCGCGCTTTTCATCGCGGCCTGCGCGGTTGTGGTGGCTGTTTTCATATTGGTTTTGGCGCTTGCTGCCGATCCCGTCGCGGGCCGGTGGTACAGCCAAAACGGCACGGAGCTGATCATGCTGCAAAATGGCAAGGGCATGACGGTATCGGGCAGCTCGGGCGACATCAAACGGGTGCATTTCATGTATGCCATTGAATACAGAGAAGCGGGTTATATTGAAGGCGAAATTTATGAGCAGAGCACCGGAAACAGCACGTGGTTCTATCTCTACGACGGCGCGCTTGAGCTTGGCAACGAGTATTTCTACCGCCAAAAGCCGATTACGCCGATGAAGTGAGTGATTCATTTCCGAGAAAAGGATACCTTAATTGCAGATGCAACCGATTAGGAATGTGACCGTACGGGCTTTTGTGCCGGTTCTGAACAAGCTAATTATATATATGTGTTATATTCATAGTATAATGAAACAGATAACACTGCAGTACCATGTCAATGATTATGTATCAGAAAGATACCGACTATGAATACCAAGAACCTTGAAATCAATTATCTCAGTGAAAACCCGCAGTTTGCGAGTACCGTCTCCGGCTGGATTTATGACGCGTTTATCAAGGACATCCGGGACGACCTGTCACTTGAAGACCTGACGGTGCGCATCAAAGCCTGCCATAAGGAGACGCTGCCGGTTCGGCTCGTTGCGGTGTTGAACGGACAGTGCGTGGGCACCGTTTCGCTCGTGGAGAACGATTTGGCTTGCCGCGAATATACGCCCTGGCTTGCCGCCCTGATTGTTGACAAATATTTCAGGGGCAGGGGCATCGGGCGGCAGCTGATTTCTTTCGTGCAAGAGCTCGCCCGGCAGATAGGGTATAAAGAGCTGTATCTTCGCACAGAGCACGCCAGCGGCTATTACCGGAAGCTTGGCTGGCGGTTTGTTGAGAAATGTGCCGATCTGTATCACCTTGAGCCCGACGTTTTTAAATACACTTTGTGACACACATCAGCGAAACACCTGACCGTTTGCAATATTTCATCCGGCAGCATTTTAGAAAAATGTGATTTGAATATGCACTTCTGTGCTATAATACAAAAAAATGCTTCAGGCTCTGTTATGAAAAGTTTTTTGAATGACGATTTCTCTTCTTTTCAGCACGTTGAAAAAGATAATTCGGATATGATAAAGCAAGTGCTGAAAAACACAGCGACCACAGTAAGTGTTGTCACATTGGCAACCCTTGTTTCCTTTGCACTTAGAGCAACGTTGGATCTGCACGAATCCAGCTATATCATCATTTATATGCTGAGCGTACTGCTCGTCTCATATCTGACCCAGGGCTATTTATACGGAATTGCAGCTTCCGTTCTGTCGGTGCTTGTTTTCAATTTCTTTTTCACAGAGCCTTATTATACCCTCATGACATACAGCCCCGAATATCCGGTCACATTTATTGTGATGATGATTGTCTCACTGATTACCAGCACACTGACCACTCGCGTTAAGCATGAAACGCAGCGCGCAGAGCTTCGTGAAAAGAGGATGCGCATGCTTTATCAGCTTGAGCGGAACCTGCTGGCTATTAAAGACATCAGCGAAGTGGCTCAGGTTGCCGCAAAGGATGCGGCGCTGCTTTTCGGAACTTCCGTTTTGGTGACTGTTTCGGATGTGAACAGCCAATTGGGCAGAGGGTATATAGCAGGTGAAAATGTTTTTGACTCTGCCAAGGAGATAAGCGCATGTGTGGAAGCGTTCCGCTCGGGCATCGCATGCGGAACAGGGACGTCCCTTTTCGAAGACAGCCGCGCATATTTTCAGCCTATCAAAGGCCAAAGCGGGGTATTGGGTGTTATCGGCATTGCTTTGCCAAACGGTTTTCAGATGTCCGAGGGCCAGCGCATATTCCCGGAAACCGTCGGTACACAAATTGCATTGGTTATCGAGCGTGAGCAGATGTATGCGAAACAGCAGCGCGCTCAAGTGGAAGCTGAGCGTGAAAGACTGAGGGGTGATTTGCTTCGATCGGTTTCTCACGACTTAAGAACGCCGCTTGCAGGTATATTGGGTGCTGCCAGCACGGTGTTGGAGAACTACGACCAGTTAACGGACGATGTGCGCAAGGATTTTCTGCAGGGGATATGCACCGACGCAGAATGGCTTAACCATATGGTGGATAATATTTTAAGCATGTCGCGTTTCAATGAAGGTACTGTCGTACTGAAAAAGGAAATGGAAGTCGTCGAAGAGTTGGTTGCCGGTGCGGTGCAGCGTATCAAAAAAAGAACGCAAAACAAAGATATCACCATTTCGATACCGAACGAATTGATCATGATTCCCGCAGAAGGCATACTGATTGAACAGGTACTTGTCAATCTTTTGGATAACGCCGTTAAATACACACCCGACAACGCAAAAGTCCACGTCGTTGCCGAAAGGGATAATGAGTTTATGGCGTTTTCCGTCCACGATGACGGGCCGGGCATCCCCGAGGAAGCCCTCCCGTTTGTTTTCGACAGATTCTATACGTCGGCAAAACAAGGCCGGCGCGGGTTCGGCCTTGGCCTTGCGATATGCAGATCCATTATTGACGCTCACGGCGGACAAATCACCGCATTCAACGACCCAAATGGCGGGGCGGTATTTCGCTTCACTCTGCCGGAAAAGGAGTAGCCCATGGAACCGCTGATTCTCATTGCGGAAGACGAGAAACCGATTCGGCACTTTATTAAGGTTTCGCTGGAAACGCAAAAATACAGCTGTTTGGAAGCACAGGACGGCTCAAATGCTATATTGCTCATTGCGTCCCATCATCCGGATGTCGTCATTCTCGATCTTGGCCTGCCGGATATGGACGGGCTTGACGTGATCCGCAAGGTCAGGGAATGGTCACAAGTGCCCGTGATCGTTGTATCGGCCCGCGGTCACGAGCGCGAGAAGGTGCAGGCATTGGACGCGGGAGCGGATGATTATTTGACCAAGCCTTTTTCCGTGCCGGAGCTGCTCGCGCGCATTCGCGTGGCATTGCGGCGCAATACACTTGTTACCCATTCTGCTGAGCCTGTTTTTGAATTGGATCAGCTGAAAATAGATTTTGAAAAACGCCGTGTCACGCTGAGCGGGAATATGTTGCATTTGACGCCGACGGAATATAACCTGCTCACCCTTTTGGCAAAGCACTGCGGCAAAGTCCTCACGCACCGGTTCCTGATCAGCCAGGTTTGGGGAACAGCCGGTACGGATGATGCGCAGACTCTTCGCGTATGCATGGGGAATCTGCGCCGTAAGATTGAAATTGATACGGCACAGCCAAGGTACATTGTTACCGAGGTGGGTGTGGGCTACCGCATGGTTGATGAATAGCCTTATATTCCGGACAAATGACGGACAACTGCTCATGCAATAAGGCTGCTGACAGAATAGCAAATGCATTGCTATAAAAGCAGCTCATTCGGTCAATCCATGTCAACTCGTCGTGTGAAACGGAACGACGACTCCACAGTGAACTAAAATCCTATGTACATAGCGTCTTATAACGGATACGATTCCCTACGCAATCACGTTGCATCGCTCCTCAACACAACAGGACTGGATCTTTCGTCAAGCTAACCGCCAAGGCGGTTTTTTCTTTATACAATCTTTATACGCCTCCCATATATCATCACACCGTTTTTATATTTTTTGTCCTATCATGAAATCAGCCAAAAAAATGAAAGAAGGGCCAAAAATGAAAAGGAATGACGCCTTGCCGGAAGTTTATTCCGCCGAGGTTAATAAAGCGGCCGACTTCCTGATAAAGGGCTGCATGAATGAAGCGCTGATTCATATCAAGGGTGCCCTCACCCTCAACACGGAGGCGCCGGAACCGCATAATCTGCTCGGGATATATTTTGAAATGAAAGGTGACGACGGGACAGCACGCAAGCATTATCGAGCGGCATATGCCCTTGATCCAACCTATAAGCCCGCATGCCGCAACCTTGAAAGGCTTGTAGATTTTGTTTGGGAGCCTGTCAGCAGAAAATATGATTTCGGTATTGAATCAAAAGAACCTGGTGAAACCGAGCAATCGCAAAGCACCGTGCCCAC
Organism: Bacillota bacterium; assembly: GCA_023408075.1. GTDB lineage: Bacteria > Bacillota > Clostridia > Christensenellales > SZUA-584 > SZUA-584. Next base: position 143,670 of record JAEYKW010000017.1, read on the forward strand.
CTCAGCCGCCAAGGTTTTGGAACAGCATAATTTAAAGGAGAAAAATTTATGTATATCATCATAGCAGGCTGCAGAAAAATCGGCTCAAATCTTGCACTGATGCTGTCGGAAGAAAACCACGATGTCGTGGTTATAGACAGCGACCCGAATAATTTTGACCTGCTTGGTTCCGGGTTTAACGGTGTCACCATTGCCGGTTTGCCGATCGATGAGGATGTGCTTCGAAACGCCGGTATCGATAATGCGGATGCGCTTGCAGCAGTCACCAACGATGACAATATGAATGTGATGGTGTCCGAGATCGCACGCGATCTGTTTCATGTTCCCGCTGTGATTACACGATTATACGATTCTGAACGTGAGACTGTTTTTAAAAGAATGGGGCTCACAACAATCTGCCCAACAACGCTTGCAGTTGACAGGCTAAAGAAAATGTTGCTTCCGCCGAGTGAGACCGCTGCGATTGATATCGAAGGAACTGCAGTCCAATTTCGTTTCATCAAGCCTGCAAGGCGGCTTTGGGGCACGAGTGTATCCGAAGCAAATGGGTCCGTTATTTTCGGTGTTATCAGGCAAGGCCGGTTTCAAATTGCCTGTGCCAAAACAGTTATTCAAGCCGACGATTTTCTTGTGATCCCTGAATATGCCGATCAGGAAGGTGAAGCAGCATGTTTATAATCATTGTGGGCGGCGGTAAGGTGGGCTATTATCTCGCCAAAACGCTGGCACCCGAAAAGCACCAAATCGTGCTGATTGAAGAGGACGTTCAGCTATGTGAAAAGATCGCCTGTGAACTCATTGATATTGGCGTCGGACTGATTCATGGGGATGGAACGGATATCAAATATCTCAAGGACGCGGAAATAGAAAAAGCGGACCTGCTGATTGCAGTCACGGGACACGATCAGAATAATCTCGTCGCCTGTCAGCTGGCCAAGAATTATTTCGGCGTCGCCCGGACAATCGCCCGCGTGAACAACCCGAAAAACATTAATGTTTTTAAGCATTTGGGTGTAGATTCAACTGTCAGCAGCACCGCGCATATCGCGGATATCATCGAACAGGAAGTGGACTGGGCGGGTGTCAACCGCATGCTGGCGGAAAGAGTCGGGGATGTGCGTATCCGAGAGTTCACTGTTGCGGAGATGTCGGAGGCATCAGGCAAAAATGTTGAGACCTTGCGTATGCCCAAAGGAACCATATTAATTTCGGTCGTCAGAGACAAAGAGGCAATCATACCGAACGGACAGACAAAAATTCTGGCCGGTGATATCGTGGTGGCATTGACGAACGAAGGAAATATGCCTGGGGTGGCATCATATTTCATTGGTTAACAGGAGAGCTTTTATGAAAAAAGTAACGAGTTATGCATCCGGCGTCATTGCCGAAATCATATTTGCCGGTATCCTGATAGCAATCGGATTGCTGATATCACTATTGGCTTTGTGAGGTGTTTATGATAGAAAAGCATGTGAGCCATCTGTACCCAATTGGCTATTATATTGGCATTGTCATCATCGGGCTCGGTGCTATACAATACGTCCCGATTCTGGTCTCGGCAATTTATGCCGAATGGGATATCCTGTACGATTTCATTATCAGCAGCTCCGTCGCCCTGATTCTCGGCGGCTCCATGATGCTGGGATTCGGCAAATACAGGCATCAGCGGCTGAGCTGGGGCGAAGGCATGATTGTTGCCGCCGTTTCCTGGTTTGCAGGCATGCTGCTGTGCGCCCTGCCGTATTATTTAAGCGGCAATTATCTCTCATATTTGGACTGCTGCTTTGACGTGATGAGCGGCTTTACCACCACCGGGCTTGCTTTGATACAGGACATGGACCACATTTCGTATGGCATTAACATGTGGCGGCACCTTCTCACCTTTGTGGGCGGACAGGGTATGGTGGTGCTGGCGCTGACATTTTTGGTCAAAGGTACGAATGGCACATACAAAATGTATGTCGGAGAGGCGAAGGATGAGCGGCTGATGCCAAACGCCGTCAGTACGGCGCGGTATATCTGGCTCATCAGCCTTATATATCTTGGCGCGGGAACTCTTGTGCAATGGTTCGCCGGCATTGTCGCGGGAATGCCTGTTGACCGGGCGTTTCTTCACGGGTTGTGGATATCTATGGCAGGATGGAGCACAGGCGGCTTCGCGCCGATGTCTCAGAACATTCTTTACTACCACAGTGCGTTTTATGAGATTGTCACAATGGTGTTCTTTATCATCGGCTCGTTTAACTTTGCCCTCCATTATGCCGTTATGACGCATAAAAAAGGCGAGCTGCGGCGTAATATTGAGACGGTGACCTTTACCATCACGGTGACCGTGCTGACCCTTATCGCCACACTGGGGCTGCTGCAGAATGGCATATACACCGATGCGGTCTCCATGTTCCGCAAGGGGTTTTATCAGCTCATCTCTGGCCATACGACGACCGGCTTTATGACCATCTATGCACGGCAGTTCTACCTTGAATGGGGCGATATCGCTCTGTTCGCCATCATGCTCGCAATGCTGTTCGGCGGCAGCGCCTGCTCGACAGCGGGCGGCTTTAAAGCACTGCGCATCGGCATTATAGCGGGTGCGTTCAAAAAAGATATCCATCAGATGGTATTGCCCGAATCTGCAATATCCATTAAAAAGTATCACCATATCAAGGACGTCGTGCTGGAGGATAAAGTGGTACGCAGCGCGTTTCTGATCGTGTTTGCGTATATTGTCACTTTCGCAATGGGAACTCTGGTTGGGATGCTCTGCGGCTACCCATTTGGAGAGGCGGCTTTTGAATCCGCCTCCGTCACAGGCAACGTGGGCCTCAGTATCGGCCTCACGAATGCCGCTATGCCTGCTGTTCTGAAAACAACCTATATACTGATCATGTGGCTGGCGCGCCTTGAGTTTGTGTCGATACTCGCACTCGGCGTTTATATTGCCACAAAGGTGAGAAAAAAATGCGTAAGAAGATTTCTGTAATCATAGCCGTTGTTATCTGCATTTTCCCCACGGTTTCTCTTGCCGGCGGAGTATCCGTAACGAGCAATGATTTAATCAATCATGCCGAAAATTATGACGGAAAAGACATCATATATACCGGCGAAGTCATCGGGGATATTTTGTCACGCGGAAAGTATTCATGGATCAATGTATCTGATGGCAGCAATGCTATGGGTGTATGGGTTCAAAGCGATGCTATAAGTGATATTGATATGCTTGGCGGCTATACGACGCACGGAGATACGGTCAGAATGACCGGCGTTTTCAACCGAGCCTGCCCAGAGCATGGCGGAGACATGGATATCCATGCAAAAAGCATTGAGATCGTACAAAAAGGCTTTGCCGTGTCGCATAATGTCACGAGCTGGAAGTTTGTTATGGGCCCCGTTCTGCTGGCGGGGGCGGTTCTGTGTTTGATTTTTATAATAAAAAAAAGAAAGTTAAAGCGTTGTTGATATACAATTGAAAGCTGTTTTTTAAAACAGTCCAGAGTGTCAAAAAACTCTATTATTGCGGCTCCCTCTGACGACTACCCATCGGATGAATAGGAGGCTGTCACCGATTAGTGACTGGAGGAGAGATAGTGGCTATAAATCGGTCAAAGTAGTCGCCTTTTCCGGCGCGTCGCACTCATCACAGTTCAACTGCGAGAGGCTATTAGACTTTATCTACAGCCTGAGCTGTTTTTCGAAACAGCCTTTTTTATGTTAAGTCGCAAACCACTTCTGCCAGATTCCTAAAACAACGCTCATTTGCCTATACGCGTTCAAACCCCCGCCTGAGCGGCATTCGCGCGCGAATAGCCCCGCCAACCTGCCCAAACGCGCTTATTGTCGCTTTATCATTGCCGTTTCGTATGTTGACCAAATGACAGCAGATGCCTATAATAATTGTTTGTGTGTAAATAATAATGGAAAGGCTATATAATAGCTACGCATTCACCGGGTGCTCAAACGCCCATAGATACAAGGCTTATAATCCGCAACATGAAACTCAGCTTTCTTAAACAAAACGTCGGAGCCCGACGCGACCTCATCATAGCCGGGCCAATACCCAAAACAATACTGATGCTTTCGCTGCCCACGCTGCTGATGGGCATCGTACAGGCGCTTCTGCCCGTTATCGATGGGCTTTATATCAACAACATCGCAGGCACCGCGGCGGCCAGTGCCGTCACCTTCTGTATCCCGATCACAGGCATGATCGTGGGCCTCGCACAGGGCCTGGGCTCCGCGGGCATGGCGATGATCGGCCAGGCCAACGGGCGCAAGGATTATTGTGAAGGCTGCCGCATCGCGACGCAGCTCGTCATGTTTTCCGCCGCTCTGGGTGTCGCGCTCGCTCCGGTGCTCTTCGGTCTCGCTTATCCGATATCGGCCACAGTAGACCCGACAATTGCAGGCGATGTGTTCGAATACCTCGCTTACAGCGCGCTGCTCATCCCATTTTCTTTTCTCGAAGCGATTTACAACGCGCTTAAAAACGCCGAAGGCAAGCCCGAAGCGGCTTTTGTGCGTATGGTGCTGCTGCTCGTTTTAAAGGTCGCGTTCAACTGGCTGTTCCTCGCGGTGTTCCGCTGGGGCATCGTGGGCGCAGTGATGGCATCGCTCGCCGCCAATGTGTTGATCACAGGCTGGATGTACGTGGAACTGTTTGTACGCCGCGGCGACAGCCGCCTTTCGCTCAAAGGCTTTTGCTTCGACCGCGCCACCATCAGCGACCTCGTGCGCATCGGTGCGCCCTCCATGCTCTCCAACCTGATTCTGTATCTCGGGTTCTACCTCATCAACAACGAAGTACAAAAGTACGGGCCGGATGTGCTCAATGGGCAGGGCATTGCAAACAACATCTCCTCGGTCTGCTTCATACTGCCGTCCGCGTTTTCTTCGGCCGTCACCACGATGGTCAGCATGAATGTGGGCGCAGGTCAGGGCGACCGCGCGCGCACCGTCACATGGGTCGGCTGCCTGATGAGCGCGATTACCGCCGCACTGCTCATCGCAGTGATCGTCCCCACATCGTCGTCACTCACCGTGATGTTTACGCGTGAAGCAAGCGTGCTGAACGTCGCCGATAAAGCGCTGCATATTTATACCTATTCGGTTGTCGGTTTTGGTGTCTGCATGACACAGCTCGGCGCGTTCATTGGCCTTGGGCGCACACGCATCACGCTGGTTGCGAGTGTGCTGCGCATCTGGCTGCTGCGTTATCTATTCATACTGCTCACTGAGAGGGCTCTTGGCGTTTACTCGGTGTTCTGGGGCAACCTCTTTTCGAATTATGTCGGCGCCGCCATCACCACCGTGATGATGCTGCGCGTCAATTGGACCACCATCACGCCACTATTAAGCCGCATGCCGCACCAGCTGCGCTCGGCCAAGCAATCGAACGCGGCTTAATTACGATTTTGTAATATTGCTCTTATTGAAAAAACAGACAGCCGGGTCTTAATTCCGGCTGTTTTTACGTTTTCGTTTTACACATGAAGCACATTTCTGTCATACGTTTTATGATAAATTGACCCACAATTCCCTTTGACCGCAACTGTTCTTTTACTTTTAGCGATATATACGGCCCTATCAAACTTTACCGCAATGACTTATTAGCTCGCTTGAGCTATCGCTATAAGCTTAAATATTTCCTCTTAAATAATTTTCTGCAATATTGCCAGTTCCAATCAAGATGTGCTCGCAATAATATTCAACTGAATCTGTGCGTATATATCAATATATGGACAACTGATAGGAGGGACGCCATGCTGCCGAAATGCTTTGTCTCGTATAAATCAATAGACCTTCATTACCGAAACGAAATAACCAAAATGGGGGTGAATACGGTGGCTAGCGTATACGACAGTTCCGCTGACTACGATGACGAGAGTATCGTTGCCAAACTGCGAAACGGTTCTCTCGCGGACACCACTGTCACGATACATTTGATTGGTTCCCTCAGCGCCGAAGACCTGGGCAAGGGCCATCAAATATTCATAAAGCGTGAGCTGGAGGCCTCCGGGCTCCCGTCCCGAGACGGCCTGCCCAACGCGATTATCGGTGTCGTGCTCCCGGCTGTGTATGCCCGTATTTACGACTGTGGTATTGTTAAAATGAACGACAAAACTGTCGTTCGCGAATTCAGCCGCACCTATTGCTCCCAAGATGGCTGCACACTGGTACGCTGGGATGATTTTGCTACAGACCCGTTAAAATATATTGAGGAGGCACACGCTGCGCGCTTTGCCGTCAGCGGATGAATGTGTTATGGTTAATCAGCGCAAAACGGGCTCTAAGCCTGGAGATGAATTTTTCCCATATCTTTCAGATATGGAGGGCTGTTCAACAAAGCATTACATTAAAGAGCGTCTGCTCAATCAGATAAACTGGTACGACAAGAAGAGCCGACGAAACAGATACGGATTCTTGATGACGGTTATATTTTCTATTGCCATGAGTGCGCTCATACCTGTTATAACGCTGACTCCGGCTATGAGCCCGGAGATGGATTCATTTTCGTACCGGCTCATCATCACGGCTTTTGGCTGGAGCGTCACCGCCATTTCATCAATCAGTGCTTTCTGCCGGTTCCGTGAATTGTGGATCCAATACCGTACCCAATGTGAATTTTTAAAAAGTATACTGTACCGGTTTTTCTCAAGCTGCGCAGAATTTAAAAACAGCCCGGAACCCGAAAAACTACTGGTTGAGCTGTGCGAAAGTTATATGATGAAAGAAACACATATTTGGGCCGCAAAGATACCCTGCCACGGTCAGCCCTCTTCAACCGGCTCATAGGTTTTTTGAAACACATCCGGTTTGCAGGGATACTGCTCGCCCTTAACACCTGTGATGATATAGTCTCCCGCATCGGCTTTCATGTCGCCTTCGAGCGTGTGAATGATCACTTCTTCGTTCGTTCTGTATGCACGAACCACAACAGGTCTTTTCCTGTATTGCATCGCACTCACGTGTTTATCACTCCCGTGTCCATTTGTTCGGATATATATTATCCGATTCATAATATAATATTCATTTTTGGTCTTTTTGTGTTCAGGCGGATATATGGCACTGACATACTATGATCGTTTAAGAACATATATACCTTTATGACATTGAGTATGCGGAACAATCCGCTTAAAAGTCATAAGTATATTAATTCAAGTATTATGTGGGCTAATATCTATGTTCATCTATTAATGGTTGATTGTTTACATATATACATAAATATATTATAATTCAACAAAGGATAATTAGTTATTATCCAAGTTTGGAGGTTAGGTTCAGTGAATACGCCTATTTAACTTTCTTTAAGTTATTGTTTTCCGATACCCTTCGATCTCATTATGGCAACTTAATTGGCAGCACAGTGTACATTCCTACTCTGTACAATATTTATAAAGTAAAAAAAGAATGTTTGGGCAAGCAATTAGTGGGCATCGAGTTGAATGGTTAAATATAAAAAATAGGATGTGAGAGGTGAGCGTTATAAAAAACCCTATCCTCAGTATAATCGTGCCTGTACATAATACAAAGGAATACCTTCCTACTTGTTTAGATACATTGCGCTCACAAACATTGGAAGACATTGAAGTGTTAATTATTGACGATAACTCTGAACAAGATCTCAAGCCAGTGCTAAAGCTTTATTTGGATGATCCGCGCTTTTATAGTTATCGTCTGGAACAATGCTTAGGACCTGGAGGAGCTCGTAATGCGGGGTTATCTTATGCAAAAGGCTGCTATATAGCGTTTTGCGACAGTGACGATTGGGTTGATTTAAATTACTTTAAAACAGCTGTAGAATATATGGAACAATATAACGCAGATATTGGAATGTGTTCTCTAATGCGTGAGACCAATGGAATACGTGGAGATAAGATTTTTAAATGTAAATATGATGATATAATAAAAATGACACCAGACATGACTATAAAAATAATGACTTATCAATTTGATGCCGGTATCAAAGTTATTCCATCCTCAACCAATAAAATCTATCGAAGCGACTTTCTAGCAATAAACGAGTTTCATTTTGAAGAACACATGTATTTTCAAGATGTCTTTTTCGCTTTCCAAACGATATTACGTGCTGAACGTTTGATTTGTATTCCTTCTGTTCGATATCATCACTTCCGTCGCCCAAATTCCATTATACAATCCTTTGATCAAAAGCATATTGACGATTTTTGCAGATTGTTTACTCTTATTTCCTCTTTTCTGAAAGCTGAAGGTATTTATGAGCGATACTGCTTCAATTATTATAAGCTTTGTGAGCATTTTTATAATATTATCATACGGGAGATATTTCAATTTGTATCGGATGAGAATGAAAAAAAACGGTACATCTGCGCTTCTTTTGATGCTCTCAAGCAAGTAGTAAATGTACATGAATATTTAGAATATACATCAGCTGAAAAACTGCGCTGCCATTTACAGCCTCATATTGACGATACCACTCTGTATTGATGTCTCACCATGCACATCTTGGATCTACATAATATATATTCTCTTGAAGCACATAGTTACAGCAAAATTGTGCTGTTTTTCGGTCACCTTTTCCTGATTTAATTAATATTTCATTATGTCGGATAATGTCCAGATAGCTCATTAAATCTTTGAATACTAATGATGCATTATACAAAGCATCTAATGCTTGCTCAAGAGAGCCATATAAATATTCATATAAAGCTATCGTTTCATAGTAAAAGGCCTTTTGCCTTGATCTAAGTTCTCGTTCAATTTTCATTTCTTGAAAGAGGTAACGGTTTCCGCTGTTCATGTCGTGGTGGCAATAGTAGTATGCAGCAATTGCAAAGTTTTTCTTTCGATAATCGTTAAAAAAATTTTTTTTAAGCTTTTCGTGGCAATTAAGAACAAGTTGAAGTGTCCCGGGTTTTTCGTCCAGTAACAAATCTAAGTAGTGAGCTGCGAAACTCGACCAAAGATAATATCGATCCTCAGGACCGCGCGTTTCCATTAACTCTTTTACGCTTTCCAACATAATTGTATGAGCTTGCTTCATGTCTTCCCGCATTATAGTAAGTCCATAGCGTACTTTAAAAGTGTGGTAGCGGTAAATAAAATCATAAGCCAACATGTTTTTGCAATGAGTTTGATAGTCTGCTTCAACATCGGGTAAGCGCTGTTCTGACTTAATCAATGTGCGAATTACCATAGCGTCGTGATAATGATTGCATTTTTTTTGCTCGTTATCCCTTCGTCCTAATAGCTGAAGACGTTGTATTATGGAAAACAGGTCCTCAATACAGGAGATAGACTTGTCAAATTCAAGCCACTCATATAGGCTGTTGACCAGCTCCCATGTTGCATCTTCACATACTTCCAATATCACTGCATCAGTGCTGTACCAAGTCTCTTCTTTGATTCTTTTGAAAATCTCTCGCCCCGACTGCATGACGCTTACGTTTGCTGTAGCCATTGCGAAACACATATACAACTTATAATAAATCTGCTCGCCGAGTCTGCTTATTAGCATATCGCGATTTCCTTGCGTAAAGCTATATTCAAGAAGATAATGCGCAGAATAGAATTTATGCTCCTTAATCATCTGCTCTGTTTGCTCAACCAAATTCCATAGCTGCCCTCTGTCGGATTGCCAATCCAACGTTTCCTGGAGGGTCTGTATTGATGAAAGCTGAACAAAATGTAGCAAGGTCGGCCGATGGAAGTGGTGCCTGTAATAACGTTGATAAATATCGTGATATGGTACTATATAATTGTTTTCTCTGTATCGAACTAATTTCATGCTTAACAGAGTCGCTGCATTTCGGATGCTTTGAAAGTCTCGATAAGGTAGCGGTATACCATCTTCCGACCAGTATATACTGTTGCATAGTTCATTTAGCTCTTCATTTCCCGCTAGTACGGTGCTAAATTGGTTGATAATTTCTTGTTCAGAAATCCTGCTTTTAAAAAAAGACTGCCCCGCAAGAATAAAGGATTGCGGTCCGTTGATTTCTTCTTTCAATGTTGCTATGTATCTCCTAAATGAAAGCAATTCAACAAGGTTCGGAAATATCTCACTGAAAAACTGAGGATCAATTAAGCAATGTTCCGTTTCAATCAATGGTAGACTTTTTAGAATATCTGCAGAAGATAGAACACACTCTTGCTCTTTTAAAACTGCATGCTGACGCAGGATTTCAAACTCTCCGCAAAAGAAAGACGATTGTCCGCATAGAATAAAAAATAAAGGTATTTTGCGATTTAGTGCATTCAGAAGTAATTGAATTAAAAAATGTTTCTGAGGGGGACCGAGTTTATGTAAATCATCAAGGATGACAATCCTTTGATTTATGGACATGACAGTAGGAAAAAAAGAATCTTCTTGTACAGATGAGAAAATTGCGCATAATTTATCGAAAGAATTTTTAGAAGCGACAAGCTCTTTGAGCAGACTGCTTAAATAGCAACCTTTTAGGTTTAATAAATACTCTTCATCAATCGTCTCCGGCGCTAAATACGGGAAATAAATAAATAAAAGCATCTCAAGTAACATCCGATTGGTATCAGCAACTGAGGTTGAAATACGCAGGGAAAAAAGTGGGAATTTACCAGTCTCTAAAGACAGAACAAATTGATCAAGAATAAAGCTTTTGCCAACACCAGAATTTCCTTGAAGGCAATAGCAAAATGAAAAATTTTGTGCTTGGAAAGTTTTTAATTGCGTTTTTAAATCTGATAAAATGTTTTGCTGAACTTCAAGTTCTATAATAACTTCATCCTTGGCTACTTCAACAATGTACTTAGAGACAACTTCACGCCCACCGATCTGAAACACTGGGCCTGAATTGCCATTCTGCCCATTTCCACCAGTATAATTGAGATCAATTTTAAACTCAACCCGAAGATGATTTTCTCTTTCATTCAGTTCAAAATAGCGTGAGCTGCAAAATGTGATTCCCTTTATATGTCGGCCGAGATTAACTCGGATTCTTCTATTTCTGGTGCAGAAAACACTAAAACAGGCACAATATCTTTTCCCACGTTGAAGCAGCCGGATTGGTTCCTGAAAAGATAAGTTTTGACTTATAATTGAGTAAAACTCCATATCTCCGATTACAAATAGCTCAGGGAATTCGAAATGAGAATTTCCTCCATATCCGAAAAATTCGTTTGCTATTTCGGGGTTTTGCGAAAGCCAATACTCAAGCGTATACTTAGTGCAAAAGAACACTTCACGACAGTGAACAGCATTATAAAGTGCCATACGAATGTCTAAAATCGTTTTTGTATTAACAACTATATTGGTTACAAAAATAACTTTAGACACATTGCCGCATAAAATGGCACTTACTACTGTAGCATCAAGACGATACCGAGTGAGCCGGTCTGCTTCAGTGGAATATTTTGCTTCCATCCACCATTGCTCTTCCGCTGTAGGATACGGTTGAAATCCAACTATAACAGTATAGGCATCCCTGTTGCCATCTCTTGTGGTGCCAGTTGCGTTCCAGCCTGAGGAAGAAGGAAATTGACTGTTTACGAAACGAAGTGCAAAGGATTCAAATCCAGCAAACCCCCCTTTTATATTTCTCCAGTCAAAAGTGTTCATAATGCAGACCCTCCGCCCGTTCTAAAAGTCTGGCATAGCTCAGTCTTTTGATGGTGGTATGCTGGATAATAACTAATTATCCTTTGTTGAAGAGCTGTTCCTAATCATATCAAATACAAACAAGTTTATTACGTGGATGCTTTGTCAGGAGTATTTGCTTCTGCTTTGAAGATGCGACATGCGTATATATTTGTGTGGTTGTGATTGAACTGTGTCCGAGCATTTGCTGTATATATCTGATATCCACATCTTCTTCAAGCAAGAGTGTTGCAAACGAGTGCCTTATCATATGTGGAGTTATATGCAAATTAATCTGAGCCCGTTTCGTATAATCATTAAGCATAATCCGAACGGACTGTTCAGAAAGACGTCTCCTCAGCTTGTTAACAAAGAAAAAGCCGCATTTCTCAATTGTTTCACGGTAAAATTCAAAATACTTTTGCAAGCTATTAAGTACATCAGAATTTTCAATCTGCAGTATTCGCTCCCGAGCACCTTTACCAAAAATGCGGATTGTTTTATTACTAAGGTCAACATCAGCTACCGCTAAACTACATAATTCCGAAACCCTTATTCCTGTCGCAAAAAGCAATTCTATAACTGCAATGCTTCTTAGCGTTGTGCCGAGCTTATAACTCGTATCACAGTTTTGTAGATCTTTGTACATTGTAGTAAGTATCCTATGTAAGTTATTAAGTGAAACAACTTTGGGCAGATGAAAAGGTTCTTTGTAATTAAGTCTTATCTTTGAAAAAGGATTAAACTCAATTTTCTCTTCATTCTCTAGGTAACTGCAAAAGGCCTTAAGGCTTGCTATTTTGCGTTTCACGGATTTTGGTTTATACTTAGTGTGAAGAAAAGCGATGTACTCTGTAATACTTGTTTTGTTAATATTTATTTCTTTCTCGTCATTGTTAAATGAACAAAATTGTATCAAATCAATTTTATAAGCTTTAAGAGTTTTACTGCTAAGATTCTTTTGGTATTCACAAAATTTTAAATAGCCGATAATGGCCGGATGATCGCCCATGATGCCACACTCCTAAGATGATGATACTATATATGTACCATAAACCGAGAAAGTGTAACACTTCCCTATATGCAAAGTTAGGCTGGTTTGCCCGCTGTCCAGCAGTTCATTGACATTGCAACACAAGCGCCTTTATCAGCTCATGTTGATGGCATCTTTCTGTTCCTATGCGCCGACTAATACCGTGGAAGAGAAAAGCCGCAAACCCTTTGTTTTGCGGCTTCTGGCGTTCCCGACGCGATTCGAACGCGCGGCCTTTCGCTTAGGAGAAAACACTGACGATTATTATAGGGTATTGCCAGATACCCTAAATGCCCTGAAACCCGCATGAATACTGGGTTTTCTCCCGATTCGTTTATTATTTGGCATTGCGCAATATTGCCCCGTTTTACCCCGTTTTTTGGGCTCGTATTAGCAGATTATTAGCAGAATCGCGAAAACAGTCCGATCACAAGTCCAGCTAATTTGCAAGGGTGTCAATTCGAAATCCGCAAAAGATGTCGCCAAAAAGGTGGCATCTTTGTTTTATAAGGGGTTAAAAAATTAAAGGTTGAGTCCGAACTTTACTTTCACACTTAAATAATTTATAATTTTAGTGTGAAAGTAAGGTGCGGCTATGAGTAAAAAAGAATTGTTGGATGCGTTGCTTAAAGCTAATAATGGTATTTTGAAAACCACTGATGCCATTAACGCAGGCATCTCTAAATCATATTTTTCAGAATATGTGCGTAATACAAAATTAGAAAAGGCTGCTCAGGGAATCTACATTGCAACAGATGCATGGAATGATGAAATGTTTCTGTTACAAGCGAGATTTTCTCAAGCTATTTTTTCGCATGAAACAGCGCTGTATATTTTAGACATGGCTAATCGTGAACCTTTGCAGTTTACTATTACCGTTAAACATGGATATCATAACGACAACTTGAAAGCCCAAGGCGTTAAAGTGTATTCAGTGAAACCTGAACTGTATGAATTAGGTGTTGTGAACGTTCTTTCGCCCAATAACCATGAACTTAAAGTATACAACGCAGAACGAACGCTTTGTGATGTGATTCGCAGCCGAAGCAATGTTGAAATTCAAGACTTGCAAACGGCTATGAAGGAGTATGTAAAACGAAAAGATAAGAATTTACCCTTGCTTATGAGATACGCAAAAATGTTTCGTGTCGAACGAATCCTGCGTCAGTATCTGGAGGTATTATTACCATGATCCGCACATCGCGCCAACTGAAAGCGTTTGTACGCAATTTATCAAAAGGAAATAGCACACAAGCCCAAATCATTATCGGCAACTATATCATGGAGAGATTCCTGGAGCGCATTTCTTTATCAGAATATAGGGACAATTTTATTCTGAAAGGCGGCATGCTTATTTCCGCCATGGTAGGGTTGATACACGCTCAACCATGGATATTGATGCAACTATTAAAAATTTACCGTTAACCATGGAAACAGCCCAAGATATTATTGAGAAAATCATATCAGTGCCAATAGATGATGGCGTTATATTTACTATTAAGAACGTCGCCTCCATTTTAGAAGAAGCTGAATACGGCGGTATCCGTGCAGCCCTTGAAGCGAAGATTGATACCATGAGGACACCACTTAAAGTCGATATTTCTACCGGTGATGTGATTACACCTCAAGAGGTTGCATATCAATTTAAGCTGATGTTTGAGGAGAGGACCATATCCATCTGGGCCTACAATCTTGAAACAG
>JAEYKW010000020.1 GCA_023408075.1 Bacillota bacterium
GACGAAGGCAGAAATACAAAGAATTGAGCACTGGATGAATAACTATCCGAGAAGGATGTTTGGATATAAATCTGCCAACGATGTGTACCTGGTATAATATGGTGGGCAATTAAACTTGCATTCTTCAGATTACTGTTTAAGGCCAACAAACCTGTTGATTATTAAAAACCCCTATGCTATAATCTCAAATGTATGTCACACCACCGCCGATTTTTGCTTTCGTGCCCATATAATGGGTTGTGCAAAAAGGTGACGCGATGGGAGGATAAAAACGAGGAGGAAACTATGTCAGTCATTTCAATGAAGCAGCTTTTAGAAGCGGGTGTTCATTTCGGACACCAAACAAGACGCTGGAACCCCAAGATGAAGAAGTATATCTTCACAGAGCGTAACGGCATTTACATCATCGATCTGCAGAAAACAGTGAAGATGGTCGAGTATGCGTATTTTTTTGTACGCGATGCCGTGATGGAAGGAAAGACCGTTCTTTTTGTGGGAACAAAGAAACAGGCACAGGAGTCTATTGAGCAGGAAGCGAAGCGCTGCGGCATGTATTATGTGAGCCAGAGATGGCTCGGCGGCATGCTGACCAACTTCAAAACGATCCGCAGCCGCGTGAGAAGACTCGAAAAGATCGAGCAGATGGAAGCCAACGGCGAGTTTGCCCTGCTGCCTAAGAAAGAAGTTATTAAGCTTCGCCACGAGCATGAGAAGCTCCAGAAGAATCTCGGCGGCATTCGTGACATGAAGGAGCTGCCCGGCGTGATCTTCATCGTGGACCCGCGCAAAGAACGTATTGCGATCGCCGAAGCGAAAACTCTTGATATCCCGCTGGTCGGTATCGTGGATACCAACTGTGACCCGGATGAGATCGACTACGTGATCCCGGGCAATGACGATGCGATTCGTGCCGTCAAACTGCTCGCATCCAAGATAGCGGACGCGTGCCTGGAAGCCAAGCAGGGCGAGCAGCTTGTGGACCCGACGGCTGAAGCACCGGCCGCGGACGATGACGTTGAAGACTTCAGCGAAGAATTGGGGTTCGACGAGTCGGAAGAAGAGGGGCAATAAAGCGAGATAACAAGGAGAGTATTTAAGATATGATTCAAGCATGTGATGTGAAAGATTTAAGAGAAAAAACAGGCGCGGGTATGATGGACTGCAAAAACGCGCTTGTGCAGGCCGACGGCGATATGGAAGAAGCGATCAAGATTCTGCGTGAAAAGGGCCTTGCGTCCGCAGCCAAAAAGGCCGGCCGTATTGCGGCCGAAGGCATTGTGGACAGCCTGATCGACGGAAATCTCGGCGTGGTTGTCGAAGTGAACTGCGAGACCGACTTTGTGGCCAAGACGCCCGCTTACAAATCGTTTGTGCAGGAAGTTGCGGCACAGATTAAGACGGGCAGCCCCGCTTCCGTGGATGAACTGCTCGAACAGAAAAACGCGCAGGGCAAGTCAATCAGCGATATGCTCAACGAGAAGATCGGTGAGATCGGCGAGAAAATTTCCGTCAGACGCTTTACCCGCTTTGAAGCGGAGCAGGGCATGGTGGAAAGCTATATTCACATGGGCGGCAAAATCGGCGTGCTCGTGGAAGTCAGCTGCGAGAGCTCGGCAGCGGGCAGCCCGGCGCTCAAAGCGTTCGTGAAGGATGTGGCGATGCAGATTGCGGCCTCCAATCCGCTGTTCGTGGTGCCGGGCGAGGTGCCCGAGAGCGTGATAACCGAGGAAAAGGAAATCCTGCGGGCGCAGGCCTTGGCCGAAGGCAAACCCGCCCAGATCGTTGACAAGATGGTGGAAGGGCGCATTCAAAAGTACTTTAAGGATGTCTGCCTGATGGAACAGCCGTTTGTGAAGGATCAGGATAAGGCCGTGAAGGACATACTCAAAGAGAAAATCACAGAAATCGGTTCACCGGTTTCCATCAAACGCTTTGTCCGCTATGAGATGGGCGAAGGCTTGGAAAAAAGAAAAGACGATTTTGTCGATGAGGTCATGAAACAGGCGAATTTATAAGCGAGATAGAAGGGGAGAGCCGGTGCATGAGCTCTCCCTTTTTTAGCAGATACCGCTTGAAAAAGCGGTGCTTTTGGCGGTGATAATCGCCCCGAAAAATGCCTTGACAGGAATCGAAAAAGGAGACAGCTTATGCCTAAATACAAGAGGATTATTCTCAAGATCAGCGGCGAAGCGCTTGCAGGCAATGAGAAGTCAGGGTTCGACTTTGATGTGATGGGTCAAGTGGCCGATCAGGTCATCGAAGTGGCGAAATTGGGTGTGGAAATCGGCATCATTGTGGGCGGCGGCAACATCTGGCGCGGGCGCAGCGGTGTGGGTATGGACAGAACAACGGCCGACCATATGGGCATGCTGGCGACCGTGATCAACGCACTGGCCATGCAGGACGCGCTGGAGGGCAAAGGCATGCAGACGCGCGTGTTAACCGCGATTGAGATGCGGCAGATTGCCGAGCCGTACATACGCCGCAGAGCGATGCGGCATCTGGAAAAGGGGCGTGTGGTCATTTTTGCATGCGGCACAGGCAACCCGTATTTTTCAACGGATACGGCAGCGGCGCTTCGTGCGGCAGAGATTGAGGCAGAACTGATACTGCTCGCCAAGAACGTGGACGGCGTTTACGACAGCGACCCCAAGCTCAATCCCGATGCAAAGAAATACGACTTTATCAGCTATATCGATGTGATCAATCAAGGGCTTTCGGTGATGGATACCACGGCTGTGTCGCTCTGTATGGATAACAACATTCCGATCGTGTGTTTCGGCCTCAATGCGCCGGACGGCATTAAACGGGTTGTTATGGGCGAAAACATCGGGACACGCATCAACTCTAAGCCTTAAAAAATAAATTCGGGAGGTTAGAAAAAATGCAAATCAAACATGAAGCATTGGAAAATGCGACGGTCAAAATGGAAAAAACGATTGCGGTTTTCAAGAAAGACCTGACACATATTCGCGCCGGCAGGGCCAACCCGCAGCTTCTGGACGGCATTATGGTCGATTATTACGGCACACCGACGCCGCTGAGTCAGATCGGCAATATTTCAGCACCCGAACCGCGCATGCTCGTGATTTCGCTTTGGGATACCAAGCTGATTCCGAATGTGGAGAAGGCGATTCAAAAATCGGAGCTCGGTATCAATCCTGCCAACGACGGCAAAGTGATTCGCCTTGTTGTGCCGGAGTTGACGGAAGAACGCCGCCGCGACCTTGCCAAGTCGATCCACAAAAAGGGTGAGGATGCCAAAGTGGCGATTCGCTCTATCCGCAGGGATGCCAACGAGGCGTTTAAAAAGGCCAAGAAGGCAAGCGAGATCACCGAGGACGATTTTAATATACTCGAAGATGAAGTGCAGAAAAGCACGAATGAACATACCAAAACCATTGACGACATGGTGAAGGAAAAAGAAAAAGAGATCATGGAAGTATGATGCCAAATGTGATCGGCTGGGACGAAGCGCAGGCAGCCGCCTTCCTTGAGGATAAAGGGTATGCGGTCAGCCGCGTCCTGTACGTGTCCAAACGCGGCATCGAGGATGCCGATTCGACACGCGTGATCCGCCAGCGTCATATAAGCGAAAACGTGGTTGAAATCACAGTGTCTCATTTTAAAACACGGGTGGGTAACAATTGGGCGTAATCGCGGATATTATTTTTCGCCGCAGAAACACGGATGTGTACAGCCGTGTGGACAAAGAGCGGCTGCCCCGGCATGTCGCCGTGATTATGGACGGCAACGGGCGCTGGGCAAAACAAAGGATGCTGCCCCGAAGCGCCGGCCACAGAGCCGGTGTGGAGCGGGTGCGCACCATTGTTCGCATGAGTTCAGATATCGGCGTGAAATATCTGACGCTTTTTGCGTTTTCCACGGAAAACTGGAAGCGGCCTGCCGACGAGGTGGGGACGCTGATGAAGCTGCTGCTTGAATACCTTGCCAAAGAGCTTGATGAGCTGCACAGTGAGAACGTGCGCATCAGGACGTTCGGCGATATTTCACAGCTGCCGAAAGACGTGAAAGCGGAGATTGACCGCGCCGTCGAGAAGACGAAGAACAACACGGGTCTCACGCTCAACATGGCGGTCAATTATGGCGGACGGCTGGATATCGTGGATGCCGTGAAGCGTATGATAAACGCCGGCGTCAATGCAGAGGATATCAACGAAGAGACGATTTCGTCGTATTTGAGCACGGCGGATCAGCCGGACCCCGATCTTTTCATCCGCACGAGCGGCGAGATGCGGATTAGCAACTTTTTGCTTTATCAGCTTGCCTATGCGGAGTTCTATTTCACGGATACGCTCTGGCCCGATTTTAATGAGCTGGAGTATTTAAAAGCGCTCGACTGTTTTGCAAAGCGTGACCGCCGCTTTGGCGGAGTTGGAGGAAGTTGATTGGGCAAACGTACACTTTACGCAATACCGGCACTGGCGCTGCTGTTTTCCGTTATATATTTTCACGGATTGTATGCGCAGCTCGTGGTTGCGGCTGTGGCTGTGCTTTGCATTCATGAGATGATGGGTGCGGTTTCATCCATGGGGCGTCCGATGAGGGCTTTGGGATACGGGTATGCGGTGCTGCTGTACCCGGCTTATGCGTTTGCGGGCGGCTTTACAGGCGTTGCGATACTCACCGCTTTGGGGATTATGGCCGTATTTACGGTACTGGTTCTGACAGGGCGTGACGCGATGGACGGGCTGATTACCGTGCTGCCCATGCTGTACCCCGGGCTGTTTTTCGTATTCTTGTTTGCGATGCTCGGCATCTCAAAGCCGGACATATCGCGTTTTCTCGTGATCATTGCGTTTGGTTCGGCAGTGATAACCGATACGTTTGCGTATATCAGCGGCAGGCTGTTCGGCAAACACAAATTAATACCGAAGGTCAGCCCAAAAAAGACGGTGGAAGGCGCGATCGGTGGGCTCGTTTTTGGCACCTGTGCGATCATACTGCTCGGTGTGCTGCTCCAGCAGAGCTTTCATGTTTATATGAATCCGCTGTGGTACGGGCTGCTCGGGCTGATTCTCTCCGTGATGACGCAGATCGGCGATCTGGCGGCGTCGTTGGTGAAACGAAGACTTGGCATCAAGGATTATGGGCATATTATGGGTGAGCACGGCGGCGCGATGGACAGGCTCGACAGTGTGCTGTTCATCAGCCCGGCGGTATTCGCTTTTTATTTTGTATTAGTGGCATAAAAAGGACGTATCAATGAAAAAGATAGCAATACTCGGCGCAACAGGCTCAATAGGGCGGCAGGCGCTTGATATTATTGAGCAGTTTCCCGACCGTTTTCAGGTGACGGCGCTCACGGCGCACAGCAGCTCTGACGCGCTGCTGGACACAGCCAAAAGGCTCGGCGCATGCTACATCGGTCTGACGGGGTGCAGCGGCGATGCTGAGTTTGAAAAAAAGGTTCCCAAGGGTATCAAGGTGGGCTTTGGTATTCAGGGGCTCATCGAATCGTGCACGGCCGGCACTCCCGATATCGTGTTGATTGCCGTGGTGGGCATCGCGGGTCTGCCGCCGTTGATTGAATGCCTCGACCGCGATATCAATGTGGCGCTTGCAAACAAGGAGTCGCTTGTCTGCGGCGGGCACATCGTGAAGCAGAAGCAGAAAACGAGCAAGTCAGAGCTGTTCCCGGTGGACAGCGAGCTTTGCGCGATATACCAGTGCCTCAAAGGCGTGGATACGACGGGCCTCAGGCGCATCATACTCACGGCGTCGGGCGGGCCGTTCTTCGATTGGGACAAAGAAGCGATTCGCAGTGCCACGGTCGATCAGGCGCTCAGACATCCGAACTGGCGCATGGGCAGAAAGATTACGGTGGACTGCGCAACGTACATGAACAAAGGGCTTGAGATCATTGAAGCGCGATGGCTCTTTGATGTGGACCCCAGTATGATTGATGTGGTGGTGCACCGGCAGAGCATCATCCATTCGATGATTGAATACAACGACGGCGCGGTGATTGCGCAGCTCGGGCCGACGGATATGCGCCAGCCGATACAATACGCGTTCGGGCATCCCGAACGCCTTGACAGCGTGGTGGGGCATCTTGATTTCAAGACGCTGAAAACGTTGACCTTCGATGTGCCGGATACGGACAAATTTCCGTGCCTCAAGCACGCCCAGGACGCGATTCGAGAGGGCGGCGCGCTGCCCATCATCATGAACGCGGCCAACGAAGCGGCGGTGGAGCTGTTCCTTGAGAAAAAGATCACGTTCGGCGACATTGAAAAACGCGTGGCGTTCGCGATGAACAAGTTTTCTCACCTCAAGGCGAACACGCTGATTGAGATTTACACGACCGACAGGGAAGTTAAGGATTACGTTTACCGCAATATTTGAGGGTTTTTGGCTGTGCTCAGGCACAAGCAGGCCGCCCAAGCGAGACAGCTTCGCGTCGGTTTGAAGTTTTAATAAATTGTTACGTATTTTGGGACAGCAGACATGATATAATGATAAAAAAAGGGAGAACAAGGCTTGGATATATTAGCAACAGTACTGAGCATTGTCGGCGCGATGCTGGTCATCGGCATAATCATTATGGTTCATGAGCTGGGGCATTTCAGCGTCGGCCGCGCATGTAAAATTAAAGTCATGGAATTTTCGGTCGGGTTTGGCCCCAAAATTGCGCAGTGGGTCAAAAAAGATATTTTATATTCTGTCCGCTGGATTTTCCTTGGCGGATACACGAAATTCTACGGCGAAGATGAGGACCTCAATGACCGGCTCGCGTTTAATAACCAGCCCGCCGGACGGCGCGCGCTGACGATTTTCGCGGGGCCTGTGTTTAACATTCTCTTTGCCTTTATTCTTGTCATCATCACACTGGGAGCGTTCGGCGATTTTGCGCCGATGATCGTTAACGTTCAGGAGGGCAGCACGGCCCAGCAGGCGGGGCTGCAGACGGGCGACGTAATACTCGAGATGAACGGCGTCAAAATGGATTTTGAAATGGAAATCGAATCTGCCAAGCGCGCGTCCGACCATGTCAGCATGCCGATTACGGTACAGCGCGGCGATCAGACGCTTGAATACAATATTCCGTATGTATACAGCGAGAAAGATAACGCTTATATCGTGGGTATCAGCATCGGTGGCCAGCGCAAGACATTTGACTTCGGCGAAGTGCTGGCGCTGTCGTTCAAATGGATGTTCCTTGTGGTCAAGGAAACGATACTCGCCATACTCGGGCTGTTTGCGGGCCGAGGAACGGAAAATGCGATGGGCGTCGTCGGTATGGCAGATTATCTCGGCCAGGCGATCAGAAGCAGCTTTGAGAGCGTACTGCGCCTCGGTGTTGCCATCAGCATCAGCCTTGGCATATGCAATCTGCTGCCGCTGCCCGCGCTCGACGGCGGACGGCTCGTGTTTATCGGCATTGAAAAGGTGTTCAGAAAGCCCGTGCCGAGAAATGTGGAAGGCATGATCCACTTCGTGGGGTTCGCGCTGCTGATTGTGGTCTTTATTCTGATCACCTATCAGGATATCTCGAAGATGTTCAGCGGCTGATTTTATGAACAGGCAAACCAAAGAAATCACGTTCGGCGGCGTACGCATCGGCGGCGGCGCGGACGTGCTGATACAATCGATGACCAACACGGATACGGCGGATGCGGCGGCGACCATTGCGCAGATCGGGCGCCTCGAAGAGGCGGGCTGCGAAGCCGTGCGCTGCGCGTTTTACGCAGAGAGCTGCGCGCCCGCGTTCCGTGAGATTAAAAAGCACATGCACGTGCCGCTTATTGCGGACGTGCATTTTGATGCGCGGCTGGCCGTGCTCGCGATGGAAAACGGCGCCGACAAGGTGCGCATTAACCCCGGCAACCTGCGCGGCGAGCACGCGCTCGAAACGGTGGTGGACAAGGCCAAAGAGACGGGAGCCGCACTGCGCATCGGCGTGAACGCGGGGTCTCTCGAAAAGCGGCTGACCGATAAGTTCGGCGGGCCGACGCCTGAGGCGCTCGCGCAGAGCGCGACAGATTGGGTGAACCGCGTCTATGACATGGGGTTTGAGCGCGTCGTGGTATCCATCAAAGCGTCTTCGGTGCCCACGTGCGTCGCGGCGAACCGCGCGTTTTCCGCTGTGTGCACCGCACCGCTGCACATCGGCATCACCGAGGCGGGCACCTACGAGAACGCGATTGTCAAATCGGCGGTGGGGCTGGGCGCGCTGCTGCTTGAGGGCATCGGCGACACGGTGCGCGTGTCGATCACGGGCGACCCGGTAAGCGAGATTGAAGCTGCCAGACGCATTCTGCAAAGCGCGGGTGTGCGCACATTTTATCCCGAGGTGATCAGCTGCCCTACGTGCGCGCGCACAAAGATTGATGTGGCGGCGCTCGCAAAGAGCGTGGAAGATATGCTTAAAAAAAGGCCGCGGCCTGTGACCGCAGCGGTAATGGGCTGCATCGTCAACGGGCCCGGCGAAGCGAAGCACGCGGACATCGGCATAGCGGGCGGCGATAAAAAAGCGGCGCTGTTTGCCAAGGGCGAGCTCATCGGCACGTTCGCCGAAGAGGACATTTTAAACGCTTTTGTTCACTATCTGGATACTCATTTCTAAGATAAGGATTGACTAGGGGGCAACGGTTGAAACCGGATAATTTTTTCGCCGCGCTGAAAAACAGTGTCGGTGTGGATGAACGCTATGATCTGCAGTTTGAAAAAGCACAGCACGACGTGAAAAATTCGCGCCTGCTGATACACTTTTGCTGCAACCTGCTGCCGGCAGATGCCTGCCTGTCCATAGAAAATTACGTCAAAGAAAACGTCGATAAAAACGCCGAGGTTTTTTTTCAATACAAGGATATAGACGAAAATAACACTGCGCAGTTTGAAGCGCATGTAAGGGAGCTGTGCCTTGCGTACAGGCAGGCCTTCGCGCCCTTTCTTCAGCGCTGCCGGATATCGCTTAAGGGCAACACACTGCATGTGGATTTTGCGGACGATCTCGCGCCGGAGCTGTTTTCCTCGATGGGCGTGAAGGATTATCTCACGGGATATATTCAGCGGTGCCTCGGAGATGCCGCCTCGGTGAGAATCGGGCGGTGTGCGCCCGATGCGCTGCCGGTGCCCGTGCGTAAAAAGGCCGCGAAGGCGAAAAGTGTGGCGGTGGAAAAATCAGCTCCGGAGCCGGTCAAACAACCTGATAAACCGGCCAAAGCCGTCAAAGAGGAGCCCAAAAAAGAGCATACCCCGCTTATACACGGCAAGCATGTGCTGGGCGAGTTAACGCCCATCAAGGAGCTCTCCGAACTCACGGGCGCATGCGTGATCAGCGGGCAGATGATGGATTTAAAGTCGTTCGACATCAAGAACGAAACGCGCGGCAAGAAGTCCATCATCGTTTTTAACGTGACGGATTTATCTTCGACGGTGACCTGCAAGGCGTTTGTGGGGCGCGACAACCGCGATGAGATTATGGAGCGCATGCAAAAGGCCTCGGCGCTGCGTGTGGCGGGTACGGCGGCATACGACAGCTTTTCGCGCGAGCTGACCATTACGGTCAAAAGCATCGAGGAAGCAAAGGCGGTTCGGCGCGAGGATCATGCGGAAATCAAGCGCGTCGAGCTGCACATGCACACGAATATGAGCGCGCTCGACGGCTGTGCCGACGAGGTGGATGTGGTCAAACGCGCCGCCGCGTTCGGGCATGAGGCCGTGGCGATTACGGACCACGGCGTGGTACAGGCGTTTCCGCGTGCGTTCGATACCGCAAAGAAGCTCGGCATCAAAGTGATATACGGCATGGAAGCGTACATGTTCGACGATGTCGGCTTTTCATACAGCGAGGAATTCGCGGATGAATACGTGGTGTTCGACCTTGAGACGACGGGGCTGAACCCACGGTACTGCGGCATCACCGAAATCGGCGCGGTGAGGCTGCGCCGGGGAGAGGTTGTGGACACGTTCTCGACATTTGTGAACCCCGAGCAGCCGATCAGCCAGCAGATTACCGACATCACGGGCATCACGGACGACATGGTTAAAGACGCACCCAAGATGGGTGAAGCGCTCGAAATGTTCAAGTTCTATATAGGGGATAAGCCGCTGGCCGCGCACAATGCGCCGTTTGATATGAGCTTCATCAAAAAGCACGGTGAGGACAACGGCATCCGTTTCGACAACCCGTGCCTTGATACGGTGGGGCTGTTAAAGCGCACGTTCCCGAACCACAAATCCTACAGCCTCGGGAATCTCGCGGCGGATTTTAATATCAAGCTGCGGCATCACCGCGCGCTCGACGACGCGGAGTGCACCGCCAAGCTGATGGCGATGGCGATCAAGCAGCTGCAGAATCCGCGTATACAGATCGAAGCGACCGACGAAAAGTCGATGAAGACGAACCACGTCGTGCTGCTCTGCAAAGACAAAAAGGGGCTGTTCAATCTATATAAGCTTGTCAGTGAATCGCATATCCGGCATTTTTACAGGCGGCCGCGCATTCCGAAGTCACTGCTGATTCAGCACCGCGAAGGGCTCATCGTCGGGTCGGCATGCGAGCAGGGCGAGCTGATTCAGGCGATACTGCGCTATGCCTCGGACGGTGAAATCGAGGAAATTGCCTCTTTTTACGACTATCTCGAAGTGCAGCCGGACGGCAACAATATGTTCATGGTGCGCGAGGGGCGTCTGCGCGATGTGGAAGCCGTGCGCGACATCACACGCCGCATCGTGGCGCTCGGAGAGAAGCTCGATAAACCTGTCCTCGCTACATGCGACGCGCATTTCATTGAGCCGCAGGACGAATACTTCCGCCGCATACTGATGCACGGGCAGAAGTTTTCGGACGCGGACAATCAGGCGCCGCTGTTTTTCCGCACGACGGACGAGATGCTCCGCGAATTTGCCTATCTCGGCGAAGGCAAGGCGCGCGAGGTCGTGATTGACAACACGCGCGCGATTGCGGCGCAGGTGGAATCCATCGTGCTGCTGCCGGACGACACCGCGATGCCCGAGATTCCCGACGCTGCCGAAAAGCTGGAGCAAATGTGCTTTGAAAACGCGCGCGCCAAATATGGCGACCCGCTGCCCGAGAACGTGGAAACGCGCCTGCGGTATGAGCTTGATAATATCATCCATCACGGCTACAGCGTGCTGTATTATATCGCCTACGAGCTCGTGAAGCACTCGCTCGACGACGGCTACCTCGTGGGGTCGCGCGGCAGCGTGGGGTCGTCACTCGCGGCGACAATGGCGGGCATCACCGAGGTGAACGCGCTGCCGCCGCATTATGTGTGCCCGAACTGCCAACGCAGCGATTTTAACGTGGACACAAAAAAATACGCCTGCGGGCCCGATCTGCCGCCCAAAGACTGCCCCGAGTGCGGCACGGCTTACCTGCGCGACGGATACGAGATACCGTTTGCCACGTTCCTCGGCATCAACGCGGATAAGGTGCCGGATATCGACCTTAACTTCTCGGGTGTTTACCAGCCCGAAGCGCATAAGTTCATATTGGAGTTCTTCGGGGAAGACCACGTGTTCCGCGCGGGCACCATCAGCAGCATTAAGGACCAGACGGCTTACGGCTTTGTGAAGAACTACCTCGCGGAAAAGGGCATCGTGGCGAGCAAAGCCGAGATTGACCGGCTCACAAAGGGCGTATCGGGCACCAAGCGCACCACGGGCCAGCACCCGGGCGGCCTTGTTATATTGCCCAAAAGCCGCGACATCCATGAGTTTACGCCGATTCAGTATCCCGCGAACGACGCGGACTCAGGCAGCGTCACCACGCATTACAACTTCAACTCGCTGCACGACCGGCTCGTGAAGCTCGATATACTCGGGCATGACGACCCGACCGCATTGCGCATGCTGCAGGACATCACGGGCATTAACCCCAAAGAGGTGCCGATCAACGACGCCGATACGCTTTCACTGTTTTCCACGACGCGGGCCCTTGGCTTAAAGCCCGAGCAGATACTCGGCTGCGAGGTGGGCAGCATCGCGATTCCTGAATTCGGCACCAAGTTTGTGCGCCAGATACTCGTGGAAACGCAGCCCACAACGATTGACGAGCTTGTGCGCATCGCGGGGCTGTCTCATGGCACCGACGTTTGGCTCAACAACGCGCACGACCTGATACAGGACGGCACGGCCACGCTGCGCGAAGTCATCTGCACACGCGACGATATCATGAACTACCTTGTGGCCAAGGGGATGGACGCGAAGGAATCGTTCTTCATCATGGAATCGGTGCGAAAGGGCAAGGGGCTTAAGGACGACTGGGAAGCGCACATGCGCGAAGCGGGCGTGCCGGGCTGGTTTATCGACTCGTGCAAAAAGATCGCGTACATGTTTCCGCGCGCCCATGCCGTGGCCTATGTGATGATGGCGCTGCGCATCGCCTATTTCAAGGTGCATCACCCGCGTGCGTTTTACGCGACGTATTTCAGTGTGCGCGCCGATAACCTCGATGCGGCTTACCTGCATTCGGGCGAGACAGTGCGTGCGCGCATCGCGCATATTGAGGCGCAGGGCAAGGCCGCGACGGCGCTCGAACAGTCGCAGCTGACCGTGATGGAAGTCGCGCTTGAGATGTTTGAGCGCGGCATCGAATTTCTGCCGTGCGATCTGTATCAATCCGACGCGACGAACTGCGTGATTGAGAACGAGGGAATCAGGCTGCCCTTTACAGCGCTCGGCGGCACGGGCGCCTCGGCAGCGCAGGGCATTGTGAGGGCGCGTGAAAACGGAGCCTTCCTGTCAGTGGAGGATTTGAAAAAGCGGTCAGGCATATCGAGCGCGGTGGTCACGAAGCTCGAAGAAAACGGCTGCCTTAAGGGGCTGCTCAAGAGCAATCAGCTGAGCCTCTTTGATTGACGTTAATGATCAACGCGGACAGATGCACGTTTTCGGGCTAACCGGGGCAACATAACGGTAAAGGAGATCAGTGAGCCTTATGAATACGGAATGGACATTTGAGACTGAGCGCATCAGCAGCAAAGACGAGCATGGTGAATTAATCGCCGAAGCGACGTTTCATGAAAAAGCGAACGGCGAATTCGATATCGACCATACCTATGTGGTGCCCCGTTTTAGGGGACAAGGCATTGCGGACGACATGATGAAGGCGCTCACAGGGCTGATGCGCGAGAAGGGGGTACGAGTGACCGCCAGCTGCTCATACGCCAATGCCTGGCTGAAAAAGCACAAAACCGAGTACGCGGACATCATTTCCGGCGAATTGGAAAGCGAAGCGGTGGCCTGCCGCATAACGCCCTGAAAGGACGGGCACCAGCAATAAGCTGAGCTTTTTTGATTAATTGAACAGCATGGGGATATATTGACAGGCCATTTTATGGCCTTTTTCTTATTCATCGGATAAATAAACAGCAAATAAACGAAAATACGACTTAACGAACGTTTTTGAAGGGATTCATATCATTTCAGTTTAATAATCAACAGTAACACTGGAAATTCAGGTCATTTAGATGTTTGATTTTATTTTCACAATGTAATAACATCTAAAGAATTTCTGAAATTTTTCAGAATAAAAATGACTTCAATTAATTTTGAAATAAAAAATTTATGAAAAGGAAGGACTATTATGAACGTTGCATCAAACAAAAGTAAGGTTGTCGTCATCGGTGCGGGTAAAGTAGGTTCAACAGTGGCCTACACAATTATGATGAACAATCTGACATCCGAGATCGTGCTTGTGGATGTGGACAGGGGCCGTGCACGCGGCGAAGCGCTGGACATCAGTCATGGTATTGCTTATTTTAAGCAATTGACCATAAGGGATGGAGATTTTGAGGATTGCGCCGATGCCGATGTCATCATCATTTCGGCGGGTATTGGCCGTCAGCCGGGGCAGACTCGTATTGATCTCGCGCGCACCAATGTGGCCGTCACACGCGACATTCTTTCGAAGATCATGAAGTATGCGAGCAATCCGATCATCATGCTGATCTCGAACCCGGTGGACGTGCTCACCTACATGGTTCAGAAGGAAAGCGGCCTGCCCGCTTCGCGCGTTATCGGATCGGGCACAATGCTGGATACCGGACGTTTCCGCTATCTGCTGAGCCAGCACTGCCAGATCGATGTCAGAAACGTTCACGCGTATATCGTCGGCGAGCACGGCGACAGCGAAGTGCCGGTGTGGAGCCGCGCCTCGATTGCATCAAAGCCGTTTGACGAATACTGTGAGGATTGCACACGCCGCTGCCAGAAGATCAACCGTCAGCAGATATTCGAAGAAACGCGCGACGGCGGTGCAGAGATCATCAAGGCCAAAGGGGCCACGTTCTACGGCGTTGCTCTGGCCGCAACCCGTTTGCTCGGCGCGATTATGGGCGACGAAAATTCTGTGCTGACCGTCTCGACGACATTGAGCGGAAACTACGGCATCAATGATGTGGCCGTCAGCCTGCCGTGCGTCGTGAACCGCAGCGGTATCGACAGGTATCTCGATATCCGCATGACGGAGGATGAACTCGACCAGCTTCGCCTGTCGGCTGAAAAGCTCAAAGGTGTTATCAAAGAAGTTTTGTAATTTTTGAAAGGAAGAGATGTTATGACCATTATTGAGGAATCCCTGAAATTGCATGAAGAGTGGAAGGGCAAGATCGAAGTGATCAGCACGGTGCCCGTTAAAGACAAACACGATTTAAGCGTGGCTTACACACCCGGTGTGGCGGAACCCTGCCTTAGAATATCCGACAATGTTGACCTGTCGTACACCTACACGCGCCGCTGGAATCTGGTGGCGGTTGTGACGGACGGCACGGCGGTTTTGGGCCTCGGCGATATCGGCCCGGAAGCGGGTATGCCCGTTATGGAAGGCAAATGCGTGCTGTTCAAAACCTTCGGCGGCGTGGACGCGTTTCCGCTCTGCATCCGCAGCAAGGACGTGGACGAGATCGTCAATACCGTGCGTCTGCTGGCGGGCAGCTTCGGCGGCGTGAACCTCGAAGATATCTCCGCTCCGCGCTGTTTCGAGATCGAACGCCGGCTCAAAGAATGCTGCGATATCCCGATTTTCCATGACGACCAGCACGGGACCGCCGTGGTGTCTCTCGCGGGGATGATTAACGCGCTCAAGCTGACGGGCAAAGACTTAAAAACGATCAGCGCCGTGGTCAACGGTGCGGGCGCTGCGGCGATTGCGGTCACAAGGCTGCTGATGGCGATGGGCCTTAACGACGTGGTGCTTTGCGACAGACAGGGCGCGATCTACAAAGGCCGCGACAACCTGAACAGCGAAAAAGAACTGATGGCCGAGATATCGAACAAGCAGATGAAAAAAGGAGCATTGGCCGACGTCATCAAGGGAGCCGACGTGTTCTTCGGCCTTTCCGCACCGAATGTGCTGTCTAAAGAGATGGTCAAGACAATGGCGAAAGACCCGATCATCTTTGCGATGTCCAACCCCACGCCGGAAATCATGCCGGACGAAGCTTTGGCGGCGGGTGCGGCTGTTGTGGGTACGGGCCGCAGCGATTTTGCGAACCAGATCAACAACGTACTGGCATTCCCGGGCATTTTCCGCGGTGCGCTTGATGTCCGCGCGAGCGACATCAACGACGAGATGAAAATTGCCGCCGCTTATGCGATTGCGAGCCTTGTGGCTGAGGACGAGCTCAATCCCGAATACATCATTCCGGCACCGTTTGACCCGCGTGTGGGCCCGGCAGTGGCGGAGGCTGTGGCCAAAGCCGCGCGTGATTCCGGCGTCGCCAGAATTTAATTAAGCCAGCAAAAGATACACATACTTTTTTTTGAGAATCCGGGAATTCTGTCCGGATTCTTTTTTTTATGGCCTGCGGCTTTGCCGGTATGAATCGGACATTGTGATACAGAGTATTTTGCGGAGCGAACAGCAAGCAATACCGCTGGTACAGAGGTGTATCAGAATCACAGACCATGCATTCGCAGCCCCCTGCCGCCGACGTAAGCTTAGGCTGAGGGAAACGCGCAGACATATACCTGCAGCGCCGTCGGTCGAACCGGTTTTTTGCAGGCAGACAGGGGAAAATGCGCTGTCTGCGGCGATAAAAATCCGACGCTTCAAGCGGTACTTTTGCGCGTTATAAACCGATCTTTTTTCCGTTGACTATTATTTTACTCACGTATATAATGAAATGAGTTTTTCCGTCAATATTTTGCCTGAACGGCAGAATTAAGATAAGCTTGTTTTCAGTGTTATCATTGTATTATGCCATCGTAAAAGGACAAGCTCAAAAGCTCTTACAGTAGTTCATCCAAATCAAGGAGGAAACGGTTAAGATATGAGAAGGCGCAGCATCATATGGCTGGTGGTTATTGTGCTAATCTTCAGCATTGCGGTCTATTTTGGAATGACCGGCTTTCAAATCGGCGTTTACAAGATGGAACCGCTCTACAAACAAGTTAGCCTCGGCCTCGATTTAACAGGCGGCGGCTATGCGGTTTATCAGGCCGATCAGGCAGACATGACCGCAGACGATTTCGCGGGTAAATTGGATACCACATTGGGCGTGCTTCGAAAGAGGCTCGACGAAAAGGGCTATACGGAAGCCACCGTGGTGATACAGGGCAGCGATAGAATCCGTGTGGAGATACCGAGCAAGGAAGAGGATGCCACCGCGGTTTTCAAAGCGATATTCACGCCTGCGAAGCTCGAAATCAAAGATATCAACGGTAACACGAAAATTACCGGCGATATGGTGGAGAGCGCAAAAGCAATGGTTCTGAGTGACACCAACGAGCCCATTGTTGAACTGAAGCTTAATGCCGAGGGCGGCGAAATCTTCGGCGAAATTTCTGCTGAGGCTTATGCCAAAAAGGGCAGCACGCTCGATATCGTCATTGACGGACAGACGATATCAAGCCCTGTTGTTGAAGAAGGGCCGATATACGGCGGCACGGCAATCATTTCGGGCGGGTCTTCAGGTTTTTCGCAGGAACAGGCAAAGCAGCTCGCGGTCAACATCCAGTCCGGTGCGCTGCCGCTGACGCTGCAAGAAATTGAAAACCGCACGATTAGCGCATCGCTCGGTGAAGACGCGCTCAATTGGAGCTTGCTAGCCGGATTAATCGGCGTCGGCGTGCTGTTTATCTTTATGATCGTATTTTACCGTCTGCCGGGCTTAATGGCGGATATCGCGCTTGGCGTCTATATATTCATTATAGTACTCCTGCTCGCGGCGATTCCTTCCATTCAGTTGACACTGCCGGGTATTGCGGGTATCATCCTCGGCGTCGGCATGGCGGTGGACGCGAACGTCATCATATTTGAGAGATTCAAGGATGAGCTTGCCACCGGCAAATCGCTTCGCGCTTCTTTAAACGCGGGCTTTGCCAAGGCGATGAGCACCATTATCGACTCGAACATCACAACGATTATCGCCGCGGCGGTTATCGCTTTTTACGGTGTGGGCACGGTGATGGGTTTCGGGTATACGCTGATCATCAGCATTCTGACCTCGATGTTCACGGCGATAGTCGTGACGAGGGCGCTGCTGAAGTTGGCAGTTACGCTTAACGTGAAGAATTTGAAGCTCTATACAATAAGAAAAATTGCGCCTGCTAAAACTGAGAAAGGAGGTGAGTAAGCATGCAGTTTATGAATAAAGCAAAGGTATGCATACTCATTTCATGCGCGCTCATCGTGATCGCGGTGGTCGTCGGACTATTTACCGGCGGACTCAATCTCGGTATCGACTTTACGGGCGGCAGCATACTGACCGTTGATCTCGGCGAGACATTCGATATGAACAATGTGAACGCAGCATTGCAGGCGAATGGCATTGACCCCGCAACGGCGCAGGTGCTGCGCAGCGGTGATACGCAGGCTGTTATCCGTATACAGGAACTGCCCGAAAGCACCGACGATGCGGCGGTGCGTGAGGCAATTGTCAGCTCGCTTAAGGAAACGTATCCGAATGCCGATAGCGGCCAGATTGAACACGTCGGCGGTGCGACAACAGGCGATATCATCCGGAACGCATTTTTGTCGGTTCTTATCGCTTCCGGATTGATGCTGATCTATATTTGGATTCGGTTCGAACTATTCTCGGGTATCGCGGCGGTGATTGCGCTCGTCCACGACGTGCTGATTATGACAGCTTTCATGTGCATCACGCGCATGCAGATCAACAGCTCGTATATCGCGGCGTGCCTGACCATCGTGGGTTACTCGATCAACGATACCATCGTGGTGTTTGACAGAATCAGAGAAAACAACAAGAAGTACGGCGGCAGTACAAGGACGCGCAGACAAGTGGTGGATTTGAGCATCAACGAGACGCTCCCGAGAACGATCAACACATCATTAACAACGTTGATCACAATTACGGCGGTTTATATTTTCGGTGTACAGTCCATCAAAGAATTCTCGTTGCCTATCATCGTCGGCTTAATCTCGGGTACTTATTCGTCAATATTCATCGCGAGCCCGACTTGGACGTGGCTGCTTGAAGCGAGAGACCACCGTAACAGCAAGAAAATTGCCTCCAAAAAACAGGCAAAAAAGAAAAAGAAATAACGGTTTAACGGAACCGACATGCAAAAGCCTTTCCTTTTATAAAGGGAGAGGCTTTTCAGTATATCGGGCTGAGCGAAGGAAAGTGAGCCGCATTGCAGAGCTTTTTAGAGCGTCCGGCACTCGCCGAATGCACACGTGAAAAAACGGCAGCCATTCAGACGGCGACAGGCTTGTGTGAGCCCGTTGCGGCTTTGCTGTGCCGCCGCGGCATTGACACACCGATAGCGGCCAAGCGGTTTTTGCATCCGGGCCCCGAGCAGTTTCATGATCCGCTGCTGCTGCCGGATATGGGCGAAGCCGTCCAAAGAATTAACCATGCCATCGAAACAGCTCAGAAGATCACCGTATTTTGCGATTATGATGCGGACGGCACAACGGGCGGCTGTGCGCTCTATCTGTATCTTAAAAGCGCGGGCGCCGATGTCGCTGTTTTGACGCCCAACCGCCACAAGGAAGGCTACGGCCTCAATGCGGCAGCGGTGGAGCAAATGGCGGGTGACGGCTGTAAGCTGATTGTCACCGTGGACTGCGGCATCACGAATACCGAGGAGACGCAGCTGGCCAGGAGCCTTGGCATGGATGTGGTCATCACCGACCACCACGAATGCGGGGATGTGCTGCCGGAAACGCCGTATATCATCAACGCGAAGCGCCCCGACAGCGTTTACCCGGATGCGAACCTCGCGGGCTGCGGTGTGGCTTTCAAGCTGATTCACGCTCTTTCATCGCTGGCCGAAGCGATGCGCTATATTGACCTGATTGCGATAGGCACCATCACGGATATCGTGCCGCTGCTCGGTGAAAACCGCGTCATCGCATACATGGGGCTTAGCAAGATGCGCAAGAACGCGTCGGCGGGTATCGCGGCGCTGGCCGAGGCGGCAGGCATCAATCTCGAAGACATTTCGTCGTTCAATATCAGCTTCGGGCTCGGCCCGCGCATCAACGCTGCGGGGCGAATGGATACCGCTGAGGCTGCCATCGAGATTCTCAAAAGCACGAGGCCCGGCGCGGAGCTGAGCCGTCACGCACAGCGGCTTTGCGGGCTCAACGATGCGCGCAAAAAGGATGTCGAAGATATTCTGGCCGATGCGGAAGCGATGATTGACGAAGGCGGCTACCACAGCGACCCGGCCATATTGCTGGCGCAAGGCAGCTGGAATGCGGGCGTTATCGGCATCGCGGCGGCCAAGATTGCGGAGAAGTATACGAGGCCCTGTGTGCTGTTCGGCGGCGAAGAAAACCTCGTCGGTTCGGCGCGCAGCATAGAGGGCATCAATATTTATGACGTGCTCAGCGTTTTTGCAGACAGGTACATAAAATTCGGCGGACACGCGCAGGCGGCCGGGCTCACGATTACGCCCGAGGTTTTGGACGGCCTGCGCAGCGATGTGTGTGAATATATTCGCTCGCATTATGACGACACCGCTTTTGTGCGGCGGAAGCTTTTTGATATGGCGCTCAAGGCGGCAGAGGTGACGCGTGAGCTCGTGGAGGATATAAGGCGCCTTGAACCTTTCGGGCAAAGCAATGAAAAGCCCGCCGTGGCAATGCTGGACGCAGACGTCCGGTCACCGCGATTTGTCGGCAAAAATGAGCAGCCGCATTTGAAGCTTGTCATAGAGCAAGGCGGAAGAAGAATAGACGCCGTCGCGTTTTATTATAAGGATGCGCACGCGCTGATACCCGGGCGCGCCGATTTTCTGTGTGAGCCGGGTATCGACAGCATGACAAACCGGCCGCAGCTGATTGTGCGCGATATCGTTTATTGCCAGGACGATGCGCTGATCCGCAGTTTTCTGGATGTCAACGCAGAGAGCCTGGCAAAAGGGTTTCTGGATGAGGTTTTGGCGCTTGACGCTCCGGGCGTCAATATGCAGAGCGAGCCTTCGTTTGTAAAGACCCTCGGAGAGGCGCTTGCGCAGAGCCGTTTCGGGCTATGCATCAGCGTGCAGACGGTTCCCGCTTTGAAGCGCGTGCTGAGCCTCGCATCTGTCAGGGAGGCTATGAAGCAGGGGCGGCTGATACTGTGGGACCATAAATCTTTCTCGCCCGATAACTGCGTCGCCTGCGGTACGGCTGCGGGGCATTTGCGCGTGCTGTATGCGGGAGCGCATCCTGACACGTCCCTGCTTGACGCGGATATGCTCAGGGCCTATAAAAACCACGCGACAGGCATTTTTATGAACCGTGATGCCCTGCTCGGTGTTTACCGCGCGTTGGGATCACTGCTCAAACGGCCGCGAACGGTATATGAAATCGCGCACAAGCTTTCACTCTCTTTGGATTCGGCTGTTTTTGCGGTTCGTGTGCTTCACGAGCTTGAGTTGCTCGCTGTCGATAAAAGTGGTAGAATACTGGCATTAAACGAGGGACAGCCGCGAAAAGAGCTCAGACAGAGCCGCTGTTACGCAAAATTTGAGGACTTAATAAATGGATGATAAAAGCAGAAGCAAACAGCCGTTGATCGAAAAAGTCAAGGATATTTACTCAAAAGAAGATCAGGATTTTTTTGAGAAAGCCTATGCATTCGCGGAAAACGCGCACGAGGGGCAGATGCGTCTTTCGGGCGAGCCTTTTTTTATGCATCCTTACGAGGTGGCCGGCATACTCGTTGACTTAGGGCTCGATATGTCCACCGTGGTGGCGGGGCTGTTTCACGATATCGTGGAAGATACCGATGTGACGCTCGAGGAGATCAAAGAAAAGTTCGGCCCGGAAACGGCGCAAATTGTGGACGGCGTGACCAAAGTCGGTAAGGTGAGCTTCTCTTCGAAGGAGGAGCATCAGGCCGAATATTTAAGAAAGATGTTTCTCGCCATGGCCAGCGATATCCGCGTGATACTCGTGAAGCTGGCCGACAGGCTGCACAACATGAGGACGCTCAAGTACCAGAGCGAGGAGAAGCGCATTGAGAAATCCAAGGAGACTCTCGAAATTTACGCGCCGCTTGCGCACCGCCTCGGTATCAACGCAATCAAATGGGAGCTTGAGGACCTGTCCTTAAAGTATCTTGACGAGAAGGCGTATTATGAGATAGCCGCGAAAATTACGGACACGCGCGCGGAGCGCCGCGAGTACATCAACGCGGTGGTCGAAGAGATCAAAGCGCATTTAAAAAAGATCAAGGTCAACGCCGATGTGGAAGGGCGTCCCAAACATATCTACAGCATCTATACGAAAATTCACAAAAAGCACAAGGCTTTTGAGGAGGTTTACGATCTCATTGCCGTGCGTATTGTGGTAGAAACCGTGCGCGACTGCTATGCGGTGCTCGGCACGGTGCATACGGTATGGAAGCCGATACCGGGGCGGTTTAAGGATTATATCGCCGTGCCCAAGCAGAACATGTACCAGTCGATCCACACCACGGTGCTCGGGCGCGACGGGCGGCCTTTCGAGGTTCAGATACGCACCAAGGAAATGCACTCGACGGCGGAGTACGGTATTGCGGCGCACTGGCATTACAAAGAAGGCACATCGCAGAGCGAGATGGACAACAAGCTTGTGTGGCTGCGCGAGCTGCTCGAATGGCAGACGGACACCAAAGACTCGCGCGAGTTCATGGAAACGCTCAAGATCGATTTCTTTTCCGATAAGGTGTACGTGTTTACGCCCAAGGGCGATGTCAAGGAGTTTACGCAAGGCTCGACACCGCTTGATTTTGCGTACGGCATCCACAGCGAGATCGGCAACAAGTGCACGGGCGCGAAAATCAACGGCAAGATCGTGCCGCTGTCTTACCAGCTGCAGTCGGGCGATATCGTGGAGATCATCACGTCGTCGGCCTCCAAGGGTCCGTCGAGAGACTGGCTGAAAATTGTGAAGACCTCGCAGGCCAAGAACAAGATAAAGAACTGGCTCAGAAAAGAGTATAAGGAAGAAAACATCGTAAAAGGCCGCGACATGCTGGAGAAGGAAGCGCGCCGCCGCGGCTACGATTTAAAAACGCTGTTCAAGTCCGAGTGGCTCAAGGATATATACAAGAAATTCACGCTGCAAACCCCGGAAGATATCTATTCGGCGGTCGGTTATGGCGGCATCACGACAGGGCAGATATTGCACAAGCTGATTGAAGAATACCGCAGAGAGAACAAACCGGCCTTTGAAAAGCCTGTAACGCAGACGCGCAGCGCAAGAACGGGTGAATCGAGCGGCATCATCGTCACGGGTTATGACGACATGGTCGTGCGGTTTGCCAAATGCTGCAACCCGGTGCCGGGTGACGGCATCGTAGGGTATATCACGCGCGGACGCGGTGTATCCGTGCACCGCAGCGACTGCTCCAACGTGACAACGGAGGATTTTGAATCCGGCCGGATGATCGAAGTGAATTGGTCAACCGGCGATAAATCGAGCTATAACGTGGAGATTCAGGTGACTGCGGAAGACCGCACGGGCCTCATTGCGGAGGTCAGCAACAAGCTTTTCAGTATGGGCTTTTCAATCACGTCGGTCAATGCGCGCATGGGCAAAAACCGTGTGGCCAACATGGTGATTGGCTTTGAGATTTCCGAAACATCGCAGCTCGATGCGATCATCAAATCGCTGAAAAGCGTGGCGGGCGTGCGGGACGTCTACCGCATCCATAAATAGCCGATGGTCGCGGTGGTGGAACGCGTGCTGAGCGCGCGTGTAATGGTAAACGGTGATATCGTGGGCGAAATCGGCAAGGGGCTACTTGTGCTGCTCGGTGTGGCGCAGGGCGATGACCAAAGCGACCTTGATTATATTGTGCGCAAAACGGCCAATCTGCGGATTTTCCCCGAGAACGGCAAAATGTCCCTGAGCGTAAAGGATATGGGTGCGGGCGTGCTGGTCGTGTCGCAGTTCACGCTGCTCGGCGACGCACGCAAGGGCAATCGGCCCGATTTCGGCGGCGCGGCGCAGACGGCACATGCAAAAGCCCTGTATGAAGCGGCTATAGAGGCGTTCCGGGGCGAAGGGCTGCATACGGCAACGGGCGAATTCGGCGCGGATATGAAGGTGGAAGCGTGCGGAGACGGACCCGTCACGATACTGCTTGACAGCAAGAGACGATTCTAGGAGGAAAAATGAAAGTCATTCAAACAGCGGTGGGAGAACTGATGGCCAACGCGTTTGTGGTATATAAGGAAGGCTCAAGCAAGGCGTTCGTGGTGGACCCGGGTGCGGATTATGCGCGCGTCAAAGAGCGCCTCGACGATAACGGCATCACCGAGGTGACGCATATATTATTGACGCACGGCCATTTTGACCATATCGGTGCTGCAGCGCGGCTCGCAGCCGAAACCGGCGCGAAGGTGTGCATACACCGGCGCGACGCCGCAATGCTGCAAAGCGATACTCAAAGCCTTGCGGTGATGGTGGGCCTTTCCATCGAGCCTGTGGAGCCTGATGTCTTATTCGAAGGCGGCGAAATCATCGTCGCGGCGGATATTGAGGTGGAAGTGCTGCATACGCCAGGTCACTCGGGCGGCAGCGTCTGCTATCTTGCGGACGAAGCAATGTTTTCGGGAGATACGCTTTTTTATATGTCCTGCGGACGCACGGATTTTCCGGGCAGCGATGCGCGCGAATATGACCATTCGCTGCACGGTGTGATCGGCAGCCTTAAAAGAGACTACACTGTGTATACGGGACACGGCATCAAAACGACGCTTTTTGCGGAATTGCGCAATAACCCATTTCTTCAGCCATGACGGCGCTCTATACCACCCACCCCGAATACTTCAATGACGTCTGTGAATCGGTGCGTTTGTTTATCGACACGCGGCGTATCGAGCTTCTCGAGAAGCCCGAGGCTCCGGCACAAGGCAGCGCGGTGCTCCACACGCTGGAGCAAAACGGCGGCATGATGACGAGTACGGCCCGTTTTTTTATAGACGGCGCTTTTAAATCGGAAAACACGTTTACGGGCGCGATACCGGCAGGCGCACTCGAGAAAAAACGCGAGGCCAAGCGCGCGTCCAAAATCAGCGTTTACAGGGCACTGCTGTCCTGTTTTAAAACGCCGCTGCCATGGGGCTCGCTCACGGGCATACGCCCCACCAAGCTGCTGCGCGACAGCGAAGCGCTGCTCGGCGCTGATGAAGCGAGATCGCTTTTTTTGAATACCTTTGACGTGTCACCGCAGAAATACGCGCTGGCCAAATCCATCGTGGACGCGCAGGCCGGGCTTTTTCCCCAAGACGGAGAGCTCGATGTGTACATCGGCATACCGTTTTGCGTGACGCGCTGTGCATACTGCTCGTTCGCGTCATATACGCCCGAAGTGTTCAGAGGTGCGGAAGAAGAATATGTGCAAGCCCTGCTGGAGGAACTCGATTGCGCGGAGCCGATCATCAGCGGCAGGCGCGTGCGCGCGCTGTATGTGGGCGGCGGCACGCCGACGGCGCTCTCTCCGGCCAGTCTGGAAAAAGTATTGTCCCGCGCGGCACAGCTCGCGCGGTATGCGGATGAATTCACGGTGGAAGCGGGCCGCCCCGATACCATCACGGCTGAAAAGCTGGATATGATCAAGGCTTCGGGCGCACGGCGGCTCAGCGTGAACGCGCAGACGATGTTCGACGAAACGCTGCAGCGCATCGGACGGCGGCATACGGCAGCCGAGTTTCTCGCCGCGTATGAACTTGCGGCGCAGGCGGGGTTTGATGCCGTCAATGTGGATCTGATCGCGGGGCTGCCGGGCGAGACGGAGGCGCACATGGAACAGTCGCTGCGGCAGGTGATGGCACTGAGCCCCGAAAATATCACGGTGCATACGCTCGCCGTGAAGCGCGCGTCCAAGTTTGCGGAAGCCAATGTGGGCGCGTTTCCCACCGATATGCAGACGGCAGCGTCACTCGAAAAAGCGCATGCGATGCTTGAAGCGGCGGGCTATCACGCCTATTACATGTACCGCCAGAAGTACATGAAGGGCAGCCTTGAAAACGCGGGCTATACGCGGCAGGGCAAGGCGTGCCTTTACAATATCGACAACATGGAAGAGCTTTGCGATGTGCTGGCTTTCGGCGCGGGCGCAATCTCAAAGCGGCTTTTTAACGGCGGCGCACGTATTGAGCGCGCAGCCAATGTGAAGGACTTAAAGGGATATATCGGTCGGTGCGCCGAAATGGCGGACGCCAAACGTGGGCTTTTTGACAACATGGTTTAGACAGCTCTGATTTGATCTATTGACACTTTATGTTAGGTAAACGCTGATTATCTAAGCGCCGTATTCATGGCTATTACTTAATCATTGTTTATTTAAGAATAATCAATAAGGAGCCACGACATGGGCCATTCAATCGCTGTTGCCTGCAGGGATTTTGGCGGCTATCTCAAAAGGAACAAAGCCATTCTGCTGTCCTTCGTGTTTGCGTTCGCCTGCTACGGGTTTATGCTGACCCATTATTCTCTGAAGATCGACGAAGAAACGTGGATAAAAAACACTGATCCGTCACTGATCAATTTATGGCTCAAGCAGGGCCGCTTTGGCCTATACGTGTTCGATCTGATTTTCACCCCCCTGGGCCGGTATATCCCGCTGCTGTGGGATGCGCTGGCAATCATCCTCTGGACGTTCGCAGGCATCCTTTTCTCGTTTTGCATATCAATATTCTCACAAAGATTCAGCCGCTTTTCGGTGTTCGCTTTCTGTGCCGTGTTCGCCTCCGTGCCCTTTGTTGTCGGAGAGGTTATTTCTTTTTCTATGTTTAATATGCAGCAGGCACTTGCCATGGTTCTCATGGCGCTTTCAGTTTGCTTCTTATTTATATACTTTCAATACCGGCACAAAGGACTGCCGGTAATCAGCGCGTTATTGCTTTTTGCAGCGGCATCGTTTTATCAGGCATTTCCTGCGGTATTTATATCGGCGACTGTGATATATGGCTTGCTGATGATACTCAAAGACCCGGCTTTGAAATTAAGGCCTTTGATGATGGATATTCTGCGGGCTGCAGCCGTGTTTATATCGGGGGTCGGGCTTTATTACATTGCCAATCTGATCATCACAACGTACGCGGCTCCGGGAGGAGAGGGCTATTTCAGCAGCGCCTATATCGGGTGGAACAACGGCTCCGGCGTCATCGTTCCGCTGCTCAGAACGGCAAAAAGAAGCCTTTATGTGCTGGCCGGTCAGGACATTGTCGGCGGCTTATCCATGCTGCTGACGACAGGCTTGTTCATCGTCTGCGCGGCAGCTTCTCTGCGCCAAGCAGCAGCCCGCAGAGTGCTTATGCTTGTATTTTTACTGCTGATGCTGCTGTCCATGTTCTCGCTTCAGTTCGTGTTTGCGATGCCGAATATTGTAGGCCGTACATATCTCGCGGTTCCGCTTGTCTGCGCGATGATTGTTTTTCTGGTATTGAATGCCGTCCGCTTGAAATGGGCGAAGGCCTTGTCTGCCGTGATCGTCTGCTTCATGCTTGCCTTC
Source organism: Bacillota bacterium (assembly GCA_023408075.1). Taxonomy (GTDB): domain Bacteria; phylum Bacillota; class Clostridia; order Christensenellales; family SZUA-584; genus SZUA-584. Next base: position 26,901 of record JAEYKW010000020.1, read on the forward strand.
AACGTGTACAGCCTTAACCTCTACTTTTATGAAAGCCATCAATCTTACATCAAAGACAAACAGTTTGCGCAAAGCTTGTCAGACGGGATTGACGCCCAAGGATATAACGGCAGCGGAAAAGCGATTGTGCTGATTGGGCAATACAGGCCTGAAACGCAGATTCCGGATTACGGGCCTGCGACCGGATCGTTTTTTAATTGGGACGGCGGGAATATACGGCGTATGGTTGACTTTTTGCAGGCGGAAGGGTATTCTTTGCAGTATCCGTCGAAAGAGCAGATAGTGGGCGGTTTAAAGCGGAGTGAAGCCATGCCGCCGTGGCCGGAAGAAGGCAGCATAGCCCAAACGAAGGACAGCATAGTGATCAAACTATCCCCTGTTTCGCCGCAATGGTATGTCATTAACGGTATTGAGGAACCGGACTCATAACAAGATGTTTACGGGCGAGCCGCAATTAAAAAAACAAGTTGACATAAAGGCTCGCTTAAAATATAATTTTACACGTTGACGATTGCCTAGGGGCAGGTAAAGGTATGAAAATTGATTTAAAAGAAGCTCTGCTCGGCGAGGGCGAGCTTTATTCGTCGGAATATCACGGCTCATTTGAAGGGATTGAATTTCTCGGTGAGCGCTATGATTTTCCGCAGGGCATTGACGTGACGGCGGATTACCGCTACGACGGAGAAGGCGTGATTGTGACCGGACGCTTTAACGCAAAGGCGACCGTGAACTGCGCAAGATGCTTGAAACCCTTTCTGTATACGATCGGTTTTAATTTTGCCGAGTATTATAAAAAGCAGCCGGAAGAAGGCGAGTATGAGTTCGCTTGCGAAACCATTGAGCTCGACCGGATGCTGGAAGACAATGTGGTGGTCAATCTTCCCACGCGCTTTTTATGCCGGGAAGACTGCAAAGGACTTTGCAGCCACTGCGGGAAAGACTTAAACGAAGGCGAATGCGGCTGTCGGCCAGACATTGATCCGGACAATCCGTTTGCCGGTCTTTCAAAACTGTACGATGACGAGGAGGTGTAGATAAATGGCGGTACCAAAGAGAAGAACATCCAAACAGCGCACACATACAAGAAAGTCTGCAAACTATAAGCTGACGGC
>JAEYKW010000025.1 GCA_023408075.1 Bacillota bacterium
TGAAGAATGCAAGTTTAATTGCCCACCATATTATACCAGGTACACATCGTTGGCAGATTTATATCCAAACATCCTTCTCGGATAGTTATTCATCCAGTGCTCAATTCTTTGTATTTCTGCCTTCGTCAACTTATTGATATTTGTTCCCTTAGGAACAAATCGCCGGATTAGTTTATTTGCCACTTCATTGCTGCCACGCTCCCACGCACTGTATGGATGCGCATAATAACAGGTCGTCCGTTTCTCTCCAGCCCTCAGGCATGAAGCTTCCAAGGCTTCCTGATCTAAAAACTCACTGCCATTGTCCATCGTAATGGTTTTAAACATATCTCGAAATCGGTTTTTATGTTTGCGCTCCAGTCGATCGATGACTTCTTTTACGTTCTCCTGTTTCTTTGCTTTCATCTTGAATATTAGTTCTTGCCGTTTCGTCCTTTCTGTCATTACGAGAAGACAGGCTTTACCCTTTCCCACCACGCAATCCATCTCCCAATGACCTTGCTCTCCCCGCTTTTCAATGCTTTGAGGCCGTTCTTCAATACTTCGGCCTTTTAGGTTGTTCAGCGCAACAGCGCGTGTTATCCGATGTTTTCGCTTCTTTCCATCCTTCTTTACCGGTAAATCCTTGTTTGTGATATTCAGGAATACGTTGCTATCGATATAGTTGTATACCGTCTTTGTGCATATCTGAGTATCGAACATTATTCCCTTTGCCTTTATTTCTCCGATGACAGCATCTGGCGAGTACTTGTCTTCTCCGACCTTCTTTTCGATATATTCCGCCAGTTTATGGTCATGTCCGATTTTTAGCGGTCTGCCCTTGTTAGCAGCCCTTTCGTTATGGATCCTTTGCCCTGCGTCTGCGCAGTACCTTATATGCTCTCGTAATTCCGAATCCAACTGAATGACGCTCCCGCGCGCAATCTCGCGCTCAATTGTTCGTCGGTCGCGTCCCAGCCGTTTTGCTATTTCACTGGCTGTCCGTTTCTCCCTTTGCAATATTTCAATTTGATACCGCTCTTTCTCACTTAACTGTTCCCATTTCCCTATACTTTTGTTATCCTGTTTTTGACCCATCATTTCACCCCCGTTGCTTTGTTTGTGTCGCAACTTCAGTGTAACTGGTTCGTGACCTTGATGGGTCTTCTTTTTTCTATTTTGGGCAATTCATTTTACAACTTACCAAAAAGAAAAGCCATACGGCATAGCCGTATGGCTTTCAGTTGTTTTGTCTTAAAGCAGGCAATCCGTTACGCACGGCCTGCTCATGAAATACATTTTAGAAGAACAGCCCCAGCAGGTTGCCGTTGATAAACAGCCCCGCGAACACGATGGACACCATCGACAGCAGCTTGATCAGAATGTTGATGGAGGGCCCTGACGTATCCTTGAACGGGTCACCCACGGTATCGCCCACAACCGCCGCTTTATGTGAATCGCTGCCTTTGCCGCCATGGTTGCCCGCTTCGATATACTTCTTGGCGTTATCCCATGTGCCGCCGGAATTCGCCATCATGATGGCCAGTATGAAGCCTGTGACCGTTGCACCCGCCAGCATCGCCGCCACCGCATAAGGCCCAAGTATGAGGCCCACAGCGACGGGGAAAATAATAGCTGTCAGCGACGGCAGTATCATTTCCTTCTGGGCACTGCGTGTGCAGATATCCACGCAGCGTGCATAGTCCGGTTCCGCCTTGCCTTCCATCAGGCCGACGATTTCGCGGAACTGGCGCCGCACTTCGACCACGATCCCCTGTGCCGCGCGGCCTACGGCGTTCATCGTCATGGCAGAGAACAGGAACGGCAGCATGCCGCCGATGAACAGACCGGTCAGCGTAATGGGGTTCAATATATCGAGTGCAAAAACAAAGTCGGGCTTTAATATCTGCACTTCGTTCATGAACGATGCGATAAGCGCCAGCGCCGTTAAAGCAGCCGAACCGATCGCGAAGCCCTTTCCGGTAGCCGCCGTGGTGTTGCCAAGCGAATCGAGCGCGTCTGTGCGTTCGCGTACTTCGGGAGCCATATGGCTCATCTCAGCGATGCCGCCCGCGTTGTCGGCAACCGGCCCGTAAGCGTCCGTTGCCAGCGTGATGCCGAGCGTGGACAGCATGCCGACAGCCGAGAGGCCAATGCCGAACAAGCCCATGTTAAAGTCTGCGGTACCGCCCGATACAAAGAAAGATATGAGCACCGATGCGCCGATGATCACAACGGGCATAAGCGTGGATTTCATACCCAGCGATATACCGCCGATAATCACCGTGGCCGGGCCGGTCTTGGAAGCGTCAGCGACTCTGCGTGTGGGTTTGTACGTATCCGACGTGTAGTACTCTGTAAACAGCCCGATCAGTATACCCGCGACAAGCCCGGAGAGTATCGCGAAGAATACGCCGATTTTGTCTGCACCGAGCACAAAATAAACGAGCAGAAAAGCGATAATGACGATTAAAATCGAGCTTACGTACACACCTCTGCGCAGCGCGGAGAGCAATACCTTCTGTTCCGCCTTTTCGCCCGACCGCACAAAGAAGGTGCCGATAATGGAAGCCAAAATGCCGACGGCTGCCATCGTCATCGGAATCAGAACGCCCTGAATCCCAAGGCTCGCCGCCACAGCCAGTGAAGCCGTCGAAACGATGGAACCGACATACGATTCGTAAAGGTCGGCGCCCATGCCGGCCACGTCGCCCACGTTGTCGCCCACGTTGTCGGCAATAACGGCAGGGTTTCTCGGGTCGTCCTCGGGAATACCGGCTTCCACCTTGCCCACAAGGTCCGCACCGACGTCAGCCGCTTTGGTGAAGATACCGCCGCCGACACGCGCGAACAGAGCCATCGACGAAGCGCCCATACCGAATGTCAGCATCGCCGATGTGATTCCCTGAATATCGAGACCGAAAACGAGATCGAGCAGATAATACCAGATGGACAGGTCAAGCAGGCCAAGGCCCACCACCGTAAAGCCCATAACGCCGCCGGACGAAAACGCGACCCTGAGGCCCTTGTTAAGGCTCTCGCTGGCTGCATATGCGGTCCGCGCATTCGACGAAGTGGCAATGCTCATACCGATAAAACCGGACATACCGGAGAAGAATCCGCCGGTAATAAAGGCAAATGGCACAAATGGGTTGACAAAACCCAAGAAAGAAAGAACGAGCAAAACGACAAACATAGCGGCAAAAAATATGCCGACTCCCGTGTACTGGCGTTTCAAATAGGCTTTTGCGCCTTTTTTGATTGCCGCGGAAATCTTTGTCATCAGCTCGGTGCCGGTTGAATAAGTCTTGATGCGATATGCAAGATATCCTGCAAACAGCAGTGACAAGACCGCCCCGATCGGGGCGAGAATCATAAGATCCATAATGCCTCCTAAAAATATTCTATATAAACGACTTAGTTTATATGCAAAAAATTTTCCGCCTTATCCCCCAGTTTAAACTACATTGATTATTATACAACAAATTCGCCATATGACCAGTGATTTGTCTGCAAAATGACCTGCCTTTATTTACTTGATTTTTTCTATTTTTTTATCATCTGCAATTAAGCTGCAAAAAAACATAGCCTATAAAATTATCTGTGAAAAAAAGCGATGGATTCTTAAACCACTAAGGAAGATAAAGGTATTATCGAGAATAACCGAGAATAACCGCAATAATATTTCTTTCCATGAGAATATTTTATATGTTATAATAATTAAATAATTTCCATATACCTTTGCAATAAGGAGCAAATGTGAATGGCTGCGAAAAAACTGCCCAAAAACATACTGGAAGACCTGATAACCTACAAGCTGGATGAATTGATCGATGCAACAGGGGTATGCAAATGCGACAGATGCCGCACCGATATCATTGCCATTTCGCTCAACAAGCTGCCTTCGCGGTACGTCAGCAGCCCGGGCGGCGACATTATGGCGCGCATACAATCGATGGACGACCAAATGCAGGCCAATATTACCTCGACCATATTGAAAGCCATTGAAGTCGTCAAAAAAAAGCCTCATCATGAAAGAGGCGAATACTAAGATTCAAAACTTAAGCCCTCAGGCGGCTTGCTCTAAAATGGCAGGCTGCTTTTTATTTTTCAATTTTTTTCTAATTGAATTATAATTTTCTTATAAGAGATACTAATTTTTGAGTCCAACCGAAAAGGAAGATTTTGATTTTGAGTCAAACCCATTCTCCCGGCCCCAATCGAAGCCGATATAAGGCCTATGTGCATGCGCTGGGAATTACAAAACTATATTCACGCAATCCGGTGGTGGTGGCGCTTTGGTCAGCCATTTTCCCGGGCATGGGCCATATACTTCTTGATAAATACCTGATCGGTTTTGCTCTCTTTGCATGGGAGATCTTTATCAATTTTATGTCTCATCTCAATATAGGTATTTTCTATTCGTTTATTGGCCAATTTCAAACGGCCAAGTATTCTCTGGATACACAATGGCTGCTGCTTTACTGCCCGACGTACGTTTTTATTATATGGGACAGCTACAGGACCACCATCAACATGAATAAAGAATTCATACTGGCCAGAAGAGACGATCTGCCGATAAAACCTTTTGCAATGAGCCAGGTTTGCATCAATTCTTTGGAGAAAAAAGAGCCTCTGCAACCGGCATTTTGGTCGATGATCGTTCCCGGAGCCGGGCAGATGATCAATCATCAGATTTTGCTTGGTTTTTTTCTCGTCACATTGTGGGCAGCCAGCGTTTACCTGTCTCATCTGCTCCCTGCCGTCCATTTTACAATGATCGGATTGTTCGAGAAGGCCAAGCAGACTGTGGATATCCATTGGGTGCTCAATATCCCGTCGATATATTTTTTCAGCATCTATCACGCATATGTAAGCGCCATTGAAATCAACAAGCTGTACGAATGGGAACAGGCGCGCTTTCTGCGGGAAGAATACAGCGGCATTATGCTGCCGGCAATCAATAACGACCTTAAAGACAGGAGTGATGATATGCTTATCGTAACCACTTTTGATTACTCGAGAAGCCTCGAAACGGCAATTACCGCCATTGAGACGACAGGCATCCCGAAAGACCACATTTTCGCGGTTCCTCTGAACAAGAGCGGAGATCAAACAGCTTTGCTGGACAGCTCACACACTCAGGATGGCTACAATAGTTTTGATCTGCCTATGATATTGGCAGCCCTTTTCTCGCTTTTCGGGTTGATTTACGGTTTTCTGCTTTCCTTGGGGCCTGTGTTGTGGGCGCTGATCGGCACGGGAGCAGGTTTTCTCGTTGGCTTTGGCATAAAGCTCATAGATACAAAAAAGAAGCAGGCAAAGGGTAAGAATGCGCAGGTTGTACTGATCATACAGTGCGACAGCGGCGAATCGCAAACTGTTCAGAACACACTTATGGCATACCCATTTTTAAAAATCGGCATATTGGGTAAAACTTAAAGCAAAATTTTTTGCAGGTGTAATATGAGCAGCTTTTGGCACAACACCATCTGGTATATTCTTCTTGGCGTCACAAGTATCTCTGTTCTGCTGATTACCTTTATAAAATCCCATAACCGCAGGTTTAATTTTGCTTTCTGGGCGGGTGTATTGGGGTTTACGTACCTCCTGGAAATCATACTGGTGTTTGGGCTGAATGCGTATACTTATCAGCCGCTTATTGTGAAAGATAAGATTCAAGACACCATCATCGGAAACTTCTTTTCGCAGTTTTCCGTCTCTTCCAGCGCTCTTATTATCTGTGTTTTCAGGCTGTCGGCCTATTGGCGCATCGGGTTGTCAATCGTATATTTTCTGGTCGATCTTTTCTTTTCGCATATCGGCATCTACACGCACAACTGGTATGAATCGATTTTTTCGCTTCCGGGCTTTTTTGTGTACAGTCTTATCATCTCCAAGTGGTTTGCGCTGTTGCAGGAAAGAAGGGATCACAAGCTGCTTACCAATGCATCTTTGTTTCTGGCGGTCTATGCGGCTGCGGGCAACAGCATTATTACGTCATTGAATCTGACGCAAATACAAATGTTTAATCTTCCAATCACCGGCGAAGCAGCGACCGATCATCTCTACGGCTCACAGCTGTACGGCCCCGCGCTGATACTCATATTGATGTTGCTGCATAAAGCCGGTATGCGGTTTGTTTATAAAGCTCTTATTTTGCTTATGCTTGTTCTGGTGCAATACTGGCTTTTCGCCATCGGCTTCATGAAAGTGAAAGAAGGCTGGTTTATCATTGCGGCTTTGGCTGACATTATGGGCTACTATGTATGGGTGACGGTATTAGACCGTTTTATGCGGTCCCGCTTGAAAGCTTGACGAAATTGAGGCTTCATTGGGCTTTTGCAAATAAAAAGTGTTTGTGCCGCTTCCTTGATAAGGGTAGCAGCACAAACGCTTATGGGCTATCTTAAACAAATCGTATCGTTATTTCGTATCCCCTGTCGACGAACTCTTATCGAGCTTTAATTTGTGGATCAAGTCGTGCACGAAACCGCTGCCGCTGCCTGCCGCAATTCCGGTGATCAGCTGTCCGACGATCACCGCCGCAGTCGTATCCGCTGTGAATCCAAGATCCGTGAAAATATCGACATTGAACAGCACACAGAGCAGCATGCCAATGACCGATGTGGTGGCGAACCAGCCCCAAGCGGGAAGCTTTGCGGGCGATATGGCTGTTTTGACGACCTCCGCCAGCCTTTCGATAAGCAGCGCCAGCAGCGTCACCGCGACCAATACATCCATTTAAATGTCCTCGCTTTCCTGTACTTATTTATGAATTGCTAAATTGTTGGCGATATACGGATATATATGCGCCAGAAACAGAGATTTTGCCTGAAATGCACGATTTAAATAATATTTTCGCCGATAATATTATTCTATTCTTCAACGGCACCTTTGCTTTGAATCTTGAAATTTATTTTTTAATCTGACGGAAACAATGACATTCTGTTTGCAAGCAGGATTCATGTCATAAACTGTCGAATTAGAAGATTAAGGCTGTTTTGGCCTTCATTTCACATTTGCATCTTGAGCCAACCGCAAGCATGTTTTTAGTTCCATATTTTTTAGTAATGGAGGTTGCTTAGCTATCGTTTATGCTATCGGCAAATATTGACCGTAAACGTGACATAAGAAAGGGGTGATTTGAGTAGTAAATTGAGGCATATACTATAGCGCAATATCCTCCCTCAATATTCTAACTTTCAACTTGTTTTTCATTTTCTCGCACAGACAGATTCTATTAAGGAGTGTAAATTATGCATAATTATGTACTATTCATTATAACGGGAGTGGTTATTATATTATTCTTTATATTTTTCTCCATATACGAAATCCCTACTATACATTCAAGGAGAAAATATATAAAGGGATACATGCAAAGATATTATAATTACGATGCTAAGAGATCTAACAAAAATAGCGATCATATTAAACAGCTTAGAAAGATGCATTTTGATAGCAAGTCACGTTTTTGCCCGCATAAATTAAAAATTAAAAAGATTCGCGCGGAATATGTTTTCAACGGTTTGCATCCATATTGGATGCGTAGTGACGGATGGATGGTAGCTTTGCTGTGGTGGTCCTTTTTTTCGTACTATGTGACAGGTATGTCATTTTTAGCTTCTATGTTAGTACTGTATATATCCTCAAAAAATATTGGTGGACAAGACGAATATATTATTTATTCTATTGTTGCTGCAACCTTCACTATTATAAATTTTGCTGTAAAACCAAATAAGCGTTCAATAGCTTATAGGAGGGCATGGGCAAGACTCGATAACGAAATTTTTTCATTCACAAACAATCATTTTAGCGTTATTTATTCTACTCATGAACATAGTGATAAATGCTATTATAAACTTGCCGAAGCTGTAAGATTAGGAGAATTAGATATAGAACGAGGCGATGATTAATCTTGAGAATTTGGAAAGAAAACTTTCAGTAATTCTGTACAATTGACTTCATTGCTGATGCCAGCTTATTTTACTCTTGGAATATTGTAAGACCCCTTGAAATTACATTCAAGGGGTCTGTGGTGTGGTGGGCGATCGGGGGCTCGAACCCCGGACACCCTGATTAAGAGTCAGGTGCTCTACCAACTGAGCTAATCGCCCTTGTGTAAGTGTAGCTTGGAGCGGGTGATGGGAATCGAACCCACGCAACCAGCTTGGAAGGCTGGGGCTCTACCGTTGAGCTACACCCGCAAAAAAAGTGGAGCGGAAGACGGGATTCGAACCCGCGACTTCGACCTTGGCAAGGTCGCACTCTACCACTGAGTCACTCCCGCTCGGAGTTACCTGGTGCGGGCGAAGAGACTTGAACTCCCACGCCGCAAGGGCACTAGATCCTAAGTCTAGCGCGTCTGCCAATTCCGCCACGCCCGCCAGTCTTACCCTTTTTCAGCACCCCTGTTTTCAGGCACTTTGGTATTCTAACACCTCGGTCTTTATTAGTCAATAACCTATTTCGCAAAAGTTATTGAAAAATATTCGGGCGAAACAGCGGGCGTTTTTCATCGGTTCTCATATTGTCACAGCCGTTTTACAATTCATATTCGCGGGCAAGACTCTCTATGATTCTGGTGAAAGGAAGAGCGGGTTATTCACCCGCTCCGCAGCATTTTTTATACTTTTTGCCGCTGCCGCACGGGCACGGCTCGTTTCTTCCAATCTTGTCGGATACGGCTTGCCTATCAAGGCGCCATTTGTCTCTGATCTCGCGGCGACGCTGTTCGGTAAAAATATCATCCCATCCCAAAAGCGTGTAAAGCCACTTCGCCTTGCACTCATGCATGTTGTAATAAAGCTTCTCGAAATCGACTTGAAGAGTAATGTCGGTTCCCTCTTTAAGCTTTTCAAGATCGTATTCCTTCACAAGGCTGGTATTAATACCGTCCATAAAGCCCGCAAAAACGACGGCAGACATGCCAAAATCTTCGGCAATTTCAGAAAGCTTGCCCGCAATAAAATCTTCTTTGCGCGCAAGAATCTTCTTATACCCTTGCGTTTCAATATCAAAATACTCCTGCCAGAACGCCTCGTTCTCCTGCGGCGTCCGCTGGGTCTCGGCCATGCCCTGCCACTGACTGTATAAGCTCATTCAATTCTCCCCTACATCATTTGTTCAAGCGTCTGCTTGATCTGCTTGATAAACGCCTCGGTGCTGACCTTTTCCTTATGCTCGAGCTCGCTTAAAAGGTAGAGGTCTCCCGTCATCACGCCCTGTTCGATGGTGGCGATGGATGCGGCTTCGAGCTTCTCCGCGAATGTGACAAGATCATCGTTGCCGTCAATCTCGCCGCGCTTTTTGAGCGCGCCTGTCCAGGCAAACAGCGTGGCCATGCAGTTGGTCGAGGTCTCTTTGCCTTCAAGATGCTTGTAGTAATGGCGCGTCACCGTGCCGTGGGCCGCTTCAAACTCGTAGAAGCCCTGCGGCGAAACAAGCACCGATGTCATCATGGCGAGGCTGCCGTATGCGGTCGCGACCATGTCGGACATCACGTCTCCGTCATAGTTCATGCACGCCCATATAAAGCCGCCCTCACTGCGTATCACGCGCGCCACGGCGTCGTCTATCAACGTATAGAAATACTCAATTCCCGCTTTTTCAAACTGATCTTTATACACCGTTTCATAAACCTCGGCGAAAATATCCTTGAACCGGTGATGGTATTTTTTCGAAATCGTATCCTTAGTGGCAAACCAAAGGTCCTGCTTGATATCGAGCGCATAGTTAAAGCAGCTCTTCGCAAAGCTCTCAATCGAGCTGGTCGTGTTGTACATGCCGCGCACCACGCCGCCCGCTTCATTAAACTCGGCGATCTGAAGCCTTTCCTCCGAACCGTCCGTGCGCGTAATCACCACCTCGGCTTTTCCGGGGCCGTCTACCACGCATTCCTGAGCGTTATAAATATCGCCGAAGGCATGTCTTGCAATGATGATGGGCTGATGCCACGTCTTCACTGACGGGGAAATCCCTTTCACAATGATGGGCGTTCTGAATACGGTTCCGTCCAGCACCTCGCGGATGGTGCCGTTCGGGCTCTTCCACATTTTCTTCAGGTTGTATTCTTCAACACGCTGGGCGTTCGGCGTGATAGTGGCGCACTTGACGCCCACGCCGTATTTCTTGATAGCCAGCGCCGACTCCATCGTGACGCGGTCTTCCGTCGCATCGCGCTCAATGAGCCCGAGATCGTAGTATTCGGTATTGAGCTCCACAAACGGTTCGATCAGATAATCCTTGATCATTTTCCACATGATCCGCGTCATCTCATCGCCGTCAATTTCAACGAGCGGAACCGGCATTTTAATCTTTGTCATTGAAAGCTCCTTCTATATAAAAACTTTAGTAAACACACACATGCATATCATTTTACTTGACGTTCAAAAAAAACTCAAGCAATTAACGCAATTATACCATTTGCTCCGGCGCGCTAAACAACACAAAAAGGAACGCTCATGCGCGAAACAAGAGCGCTCCCGATCTTACGCGCTATTTTTCAATAAGCGATGCGCCCGTCATTTCGGACGGTTTTGCAAGCCCCATCATATCGAGCAGCGTCGGCGCAAGATCCGCGAGACGCCCGCCGGATTTGAGCTGCGCGTCTTTAAACCGCTCACCCACCAAAATCAGCGGAACGGGGTTTGTGGTATGCGCGGTAAACGGCCCGCCGTTCTCATCAAACATCTTCTCCGAGTTGCCGTGATCGGCCGTTATCAGCACTTCTCCGCCCATTTTCAGTATGGCCCCGACAACCTGCGAGGCGCACGCGTCCACGGCTGTGACAGCCTTGACAGCGGCCTCAAGCACGCCGGTATGCCCCACCATATCAGGATTCGCAAAGTTAAGTATCATCACGTCGTACTCGCCCGACTCAATATGCTTCACGGCTTCGTCCGCCACTTCATACGCGCTCATCTCCGGCTTCAAATCGTAAGTCGCCACCTTGGGAGACGGTATCAGGAACCGGTCCTCTCCCTCATTCGGCTTTTCCACGCCGCCGTTGAAGAAGAACGTCACATGTGCGTATTTTTCCGTCTCCGCGATGCGAAACTGGCGTTTGCCGTTTTTCGCGAGATATTCGCCGAACGTGTTTTCCAGCGACTGCGGCTTGTATGCCACAGACACGTTTTCAAACGTCTTGTCATACTGGGTCATGCAGACGTAGCGGACATCGAAATACGCTCTCTCAAAGCCGTTAAAGTCTTTGTCAATAAACGTCCGCGTAATCTCGCGCGCTCTGTCCGGGCGGAAATTGAAGAATATGATGGAATCCCCGGCGCCGATTGTCGCCACAGGCTTTGAGCCGTCCATGATGACCGTGGGCTTTACGAACTCGTCCGTTTCGCCTTTGTCATAGCTCTGCCGCATCGCCTGAACGGCAGACGCCGCATGCAGGCCTTCACCGTTTACCATCGCGGTATACGCCTTTTGTACACGTTCAAAGCGGTTATCACGGTCCATCGCGTAATAGCGGCCCATCACCGTCGCGATCTGCCCGATGCCGATCTCTTTGATTTTTGCTTCGAGCTCTTCAATAAAGCCAAGCCCGCTGTCCGGCGGCACATCGCGCCCGTCCATAAAGCAGTGGATATACACATTGTCAAGGCCGCGCTGTTTGGCCATCTTTAAAAGCGCATAGAGATGCCCGTTGTGGCTGTGCACGCCGCCATCCGAAACAAGGCCGTACGTATGCAGCTTCGTTCCGTTTTTCTTCGCGCTTTCCATCGCATCGATGAGTTCTTGTTTCTCAAAGAAACCGCCGTCATCGATATCCTTGGTGATGCGCGTGAGCTCCTGATAAACGATGCGCCCCGCGCCGATGTTTAAATGCCCGACCTCGGAATTGCCCATCTGCCCCTGCGGCAGCCCCACATCCATGCCGGAAGCGCCCACCAGCGTATGCGGGTATTCCTTTTTCAATCCCAATATAAACGGAATGCCTGCGGTTCTTATGGCGTTGCCATAACTTGACTCGCTGAAGCCGAATCCGTCCAATATCATCAATGCCGTCAGTTTTTTGCTCATAATAGTCTCTCTTAAAATTTAACGATGCCGGCAAAATCCTCAGCCTTCAGTGCCGCGCCGCCGATCAGCCCACCGTCAATTTCGGGTTTCGCCATCAGCTCGGACGCGTTGGAAGGCTTCATGCTGCCGCCGTACTGTATGCGCACGCTCTGTGCGCAAGCGTCGCCGAACACATCTTTGACTGCGCCCCGGATGGCGCCGATTGTTTCGTTGGCGTCTTCAGCCGTCGCGGTTTTGCCGGTGCCGATGGCCCAGATGGGTTCGTATGCGATCACAACGCTTGCGGCCTGATCGGCACTGAGCCCGAGTAGCGCGAGCTTCGTCTGCTTGCACACGGTTTCGGATGTGATGCCGGCTTCTCTTTCGTCGAGCGTTTCACCCACGCATACGATCGGAACAAGGCCCGCTTCGAGCGCCACTTTCGTTTTCTTGTTGACGCCTTCGTCTGTCTCACCGAAGTACTGGCGTCTCTCGGAGTGGCCGAGAATCACATATTTCACGCCGAAAGCGAGCAGCATATCCGCCGAGATTTCTCCCGTGTACGCGCCGCTTTTTTCAAAGTGCATATTCTGTGCGCCGAGCTTGATGTTCGAGCCCGCAAGCGCCTGCGCAGCCGTCGACAGATTTACAAATGTCGGGCAGACAACGATATCCACGCTGTCCACATCGCTGACCAGCGGCTTCAGCCCTTCAATCAGCGCCGTTGTTTCCTCGGCTGTCTTGTTCATCTTCCAGTTCCCGGCAATTATCGGTTTTCTCATGTCTTTATCCTCCCAGTAATTTTATTAATTCTTTAAAAAAGGGTTACCCCAAAGAGAGTAACCCTTCATTATGACTTGTTTATACTCTCTTATTTATCCAGAAGCGCCGCCACACCCGGCAGTTCCTTGCCTTCGAGGAACTCGAGGCTTGCGCCGCCGCCGGTGGAGATATGCGTCATTGCGTCCGCATAGCCAAAAATCTTGACCGCAGCCGCGCTGTCGCCGCCGCCGATGATGGTGACCGCTTCGGATTCCGCCATGGCTTTGGCCACGGCTTTTGTGCCCTCCGCAAACGCTTCCATTTCAAACACGCCCATCGGCCCGTTCCACACCACAGTTTTTGCGGTACGGATCTTGTCGGCATACAGCATGCGTGTTGCCGGCCCGATATCAAGGCCCATCCAGCCTGCCGACATGTGGTCAACGGGAACCACCTGTGTTTTTGCGTTGGCATCAAACTTATCGGCTTCAATCGCATCCACAGGCAGGAACATATCCACGCCTTTTTCTTCCGCTTTCTTAAGCAGGTTCAGCGAAAGCTCGAGGCTCTCCTCGTCCACCAGAGAATCGCCCACTTCAAGTCCCTTCGCCTTGAGGAATGTATAGGCCATACCGCCGCCGATGATAATCGCGTCAACCTTGCTGATCAGATTATCAATGACGCCGATCTTATCCGCGACTTTCGCGCCGCCCAGTATCGCCACAAACGGCCGAACCGGCTTATCGAGCGCATTGCCGAGGAAATCCAGCTCTTTGCCGATCAAAAAGCCTGCGACAGCGGGAATATACGCCGCCACGCCGGCGGTGGATGCATGCGCTCTGTGGCATGTGCCGAAAGCATCGCTCACAAAAATATCAGCATACGAGGCAAGCTGCTTTGCAAACTCGGGGTCATTTTTCGTTTCTTCCTTATGGAACCGGACGTTTTCCAGAAGAACGACTTCGCCTTCCTGAAGGTTTTCGACAGCCGCTTTGGCTTCCGGCCCGATCACGTCGGCTGCAAATACGATTTTGCGTCCCAGCAGCTTTTCGAGGCGAACTGCGACGGGCGCGAGCGAAAATTCCGGTTTGAATTCGCCCTTGGGCCGTCCCAAATGAGAGCAAAGAATCACTTTTGCGTTTTCGCTGATCAGGTACTCGATCGTGGGCAGTGCCGCCACGATTCTTGTATCGTCTGTCACTTCCATTTTTTCATTGAGGGGCACATTGAAGTCCACTCTGACAAGCACTCTTTTCCCACGGACATCAATGTCTCTGACTGTTTTTTTGTTCATATACGGCTCCTTTATTGCAAATATGCTGATACTCAAAGAGTATAATTATCTCGGATAATTTTATTCGAAAAGATTTCAAAAAGCAAGAAAAAGTTATCTTTTTCACAAAGCTATTCGGAATGTGTTGCAGTTAAAAATATGTATTATAACATGTCAGGAAAACCCCACTGGCGAAGCGTTTCGTAGACCACAATGCTGACGGAGTTGGAAAGATTGAGAGAGCGAAGGCCTTCCTTCATCGGAATACGGATGCTCTGCTGAGGATTCGAAAATATCAAAGGCTCGGGCAGCCCCTTCGTCTCCTTGCCGAACAGCAAATAGCAGCCGTCCTCGTAATTCACCTCATGATAGCTGCGTTTGGCCTTTGTCGAGCAATAATAGTATATACCGCCGGTTGTCGCGTCAAAAAAATCGTCAAGGCTTTTATGCACGATCACGTTCAGATGCGGCCAGTAATCAAGACCCGCACGCTTGAGCTGCTTGTCGTCAATGCAAAAGCCGAGCGGCTCCACGAGATGCAGCTGCGCGCCCGTCACCGCGCATGTCCGCGCGATATTTCCGGTGTTCGCAGGAATTTCGGGTTCAACCAGTACGATATTTAAACGCATAATAAGCTCCTGCCGATAATAATACCGTCCTATTATACATAATGTCTGAGTGTGAGGCAATTATCAGTACCGTTTTTAAAAGCGGGTACGGCAGGCTGTCGATAAAACTTAAAATGCCTCCGATCCACCCTTGTCGGGCTGTCAGAGGGGACTACGATAATAGAGTTTTTTGACGCTCTGCCGATTAAAAACAGGTGTATATTGGCAATAACTTTATTTTATAATATAATGCTTAAATCTTCTAAGACCAACCAAATTTAATGATCGAACGGAGATGCCATGTCGGACGGACAGAAAAGTTTTGTAAAAGGCGCGGCGATACTCGGAGCCGCCGGATTGATTGTCAAATTCATCGGTGCCATATTCCGCATACCGCTGACCAATATTATCGGCGCGGACGGCATGGCGAACTATCAGGTGGCCTACCCGATATACGCGGCGCTCGTCGTGATATCCACGGCAGGCTTGCCTGCCGCCATCTCCAAGCTTGTTTCCGAACGCGTCACGCTCGGCGATTACCGCGGCGCGCACCATGTTTTTCAAACCGCGATTAAGTTGCTGCTCGTTATCGGCGTATTATCCACAGTGCTTATGTACGCGCTGTCCGGTGCGCTCGCAAACGCCGCGCAAATCCCTTCCGCCAGGCTGTCTCTCATTATGATTGCGCCGTCGCTTTTCTTCGTCTCCATACTCTCGGCGTACAGGGGCTATTTTCAGGGGCTGCAAATGATGTCGCCCACGGCGGCCACACAGCTCATCGAGCAGGCGGTCAAGCTCGGAGCGGGGCTTTATTTTGCCTGGCTGTGGTTCCCGAGAGGCGAGCAGTTCGGTGCCGCAGGCGCGCTGCTCGGCGTCACCATTTCCGAGGTCTGTGCCCTCGTTGTCATCATTATTCTGTACTATCGAAAAAAGACAAGGTTTCAGCTGGATCGAAGCCCGGCAAAGAGCTTCGCTGTCATTTCGGGGCGTTCGACAATGCGAGACTTGCTTTATACGGCTGTCCCTGTCACGATCGGCGCCTGCCTGATGCCCATCGTCAATTTTCTCGATACGCTCATCGTCACCAATACGATGGCCGGTATCGATTATTCCGCGTTCAACCCGCTCTCACCCAAAACGAGCTTCGGCGTGCTGACCGGCTCGGTCAACCCGCTGATCAACATGCCTGCCGTGCTGTCGCTTGCGCTCTGCATGAGCCTCGTGCCCGCCATTTCGGAAGCGCGGGCCAGAAAGAGCCCGGCACTCGTGAGTGCCCGCTCGGCGATGGGCTTTAAGCTCTCCATATTGATCGGTCTCCCGTGTGCGGTCGGCATGTTTATATTGGCCGGGCCCATCATATCGCTGCTGTATTCCACCGGCCTCGAGCCCGATGAACTGGCCGTCAGTGCGCAGCTGCTGCAGACGCTCGCCGTGGGCGTGCTGTTTTTAACGCTGCTGCAATCGATGACGGGCGTGTTGCAGGGCGCCGGGCATCCCGGCATCCCTCTTTTCAGCCTCGCTCTTGGCGCAATTGTAAAAATTGTTATCAGCATCTTGCTGATACGCGTTCCTTCGATTAATATTAACGGAGCGGCAATCGGCACGGCGGCCTGTTACGCCATTGCCGCACTGCTGAACGTGGGTTTTGTCATAAAGCATGCGCGCCCGTCTATCCAACCGGTTTCCGGAATACTGATGCCGGTTTTGTCCACCGCTGTGATGGGCTGTGCGGTTGCCTTTATGTATAAAGCGGTTTTGCCTGCCTTGGACAGCGCCAAAGCCGCGCTGATCTGTATCGCCGCCGCCGTGATCATCTATGTGGTCATGCTGTTTATAACAAGATCGGTGAGGAAAGAGGATATGGAATACATACCCGGCGGCGGGCGCATCACACGTTTGATGAACAGACTGGGGTTCTGGGAGGATTGACATGCATTTAACAATAGCGGGCATGAACGCGAACGGCGATATCCACGAGGATGTGCTGGCAGCCGCGCGCCGGGCAAGCCGTGTTATATTACAGACCAAAATTGGACATACTCTCGAAAATACAGCAATTGCGTATGAATCACTCGACGGTTTGTATGAAACCGCAAGCGATTTTGATGAGCTTTCGGGCCTTGCCTGCGAAAAGCTGCTCAGCGGTGATACGCTGTTCATCGTGCTTGGCGATATATGCCGCAATACCATTGCGGCGGCTGCCGTGAAACGCGCCAGAGAAGCGGGCGGAACTGTCAGCGTGATTCCGGACGGAGCCCCTGCGCTGTGCGCGGCTTTTGCGGCAGGTGCTGCGGACGGCACCAACGGCGTTCTGTCGATGAGCGCATCATCATTCACACAGGTTTGGGACACGAGTGCCGTCGTTGTGATTGATGAAATCGATACGCGGCTTAAGGCATCGGAGATCAAATTGCAGCTGTCTCGGGTTTACGATGATGAGCACAAGGTGTTTCTTACGGATATAAGAAGCCTTAAAGGGAAAATAATTCCACTTTGCATGCTTGACGCGGAGCCTTCATACGGTTATTATACTAGCGTGGTAGTACTTTCCTGCCCTTTGGAATTGAGGAAACGCTTCACATTTGCCGATCTTGTGGCTGTTATGGAGCGGCTGCGTTCGCGCAACGGTTGCCCCTGGGACAAAGAGCAGACGCATGAGAGCCTCAAGCGTTATCTCGTGGAAGAAAGCTACGAGGTGCTGGAGGCCATTGATCACAAAGATATGGACGCTTTGTATGATGAACTCGGCGATGTGCTGCTGCAGGTGGTGTTCCACGCACGGATTGCGCAGCAGCAGGGCGAATTCGATATATCCGATGTGACGACAGCCATTTGTTCAAAAATGATTTCGCGCCACACACATATTTTCGGAAACGCTGTTGCAAACTCGCCCGATGAGGTTATAAATAACTGGGAAAAGATAAAAAAGGGCGAAAAAGGCCAGCAGACACAGACCGAAGTGCTGCAGGGCGTGCCAAAAAGCATGCCCGCTCTGATGAGAAGCGGCAAGGTGCAGCACAAAGCCGCCCATGTCGGATTTGATTTCACCGACGTCTCTCAGGCGTTCGACAAGCTGTTTGAGGAAATCGAAGAAGTCCGGCAGAGCAGCGAAGGCAGCGCACGTGCAGAGGAATGCGGCGATCTGCTCTTCTCCGCCGTGAACGTGGTGCGGCTGCTCGGCGTAGAGCCGGAGACGGCGCTCCAGAAAGCGACTGACAAATTCATTGCACGCTTTGCGGTCGTGGAAAAAATCGCAGTTGAAGAAAATGTGGACATGCTCAGCTGCGGCATTCAAAAGCTCGATGAGCTTTGGGACAAAGCTAAACTGCAGATTGGCGGGAATTGATTCTCATCAATCTGAAAGGGACAAATAAACCTTAAATTAATTTACCAGGAGGATTAAGAAATGAACAAAACCGAATTAATTGAAGCCGTTGCCCAGAAATCCAATCTCACAAAGAAAGACACAGATGCTTGCCTTTCTGCTCTGATCGGCGTGATTACCGATACACTGAACAAAGGCGACAAAGTACAGTGGACAGGCTTCGGGTCCTTTGAATTAAGAGAGAGGGCCGCGAGAAAGGGCGTCAATCCGGCGACCGGCGCACAGATCGATATCGCCGCTTCCAGCGCTCCGGCTTTCAAACCCGGCAAAGCTTTTAAAGACGCGGTCAGCAAATAATACAATTGTTAAAAGAAAGCAGAGTGGATTCCACTCTGCTTTTTTTGTACATCTTGAGCAATGCCGGGAAGCTTTAAAAGACTTCAACTTTTGAGAGTAATACTTGATATTGATCTTCCCGCGTTATACTGTCTCCTTTGGAGAGGGCTGCGCAGAACGCGTGATGACAGCCTGTATAATTAATGTCTCCTCAGTCGTCTGTCAGCAACAGCTTTTACCCAATGGGATGCCATCAATTCGCGCCAGCTCAATGCTGTAACCGGCAAGCTGCAGGGCACAGTCGGCAGTTCTTGCTTGCGGCTGCCGACTGTGCCCTGCTGTTTCGAAATTTCAGCGACACATCAGAGCGCGGAAGCAGCCGTCAATACAGCGTTCTTTATGAATCAGCACTTACTCACGTACACCTCCGGCTGTGCCTGAAAAAGAGAGCTTGCCCGTTTATGAAAGTTCAAGTGATCATCATTTGCCGGTGAACCGTTATAATAGCAAGTAAACAAGCATTTTATATTTTTTTAACAATATTTTTAATATGGCAATGCTATAATGTTAGCAAACAAAAGGAGCTTGACGTGAGTATAGACAGGCAGCCGCCGGTGCATCGTTTCATAATTGCTTTTCTTCTTGGTTTGTTTAAAGCCACTTACGGCCTTTATTTAAGGCTTTACTACAGGCTCCGCTGCCATAACAAAAGCGTCGTTCCCCAAAAAGGCCCTTACCTGCTGCTCGCAAACCACTGCAACAACTTTGACGGCTTGTTTCTTCAATATTATATCAACAGGCCGATAAACTTTGTGGTCACGGATGCGATGTTTAAAAAGAAAACGCTCGGCAGGCTTATGTCTTTCGTCGGCTATATCCCCAAGCGCAAGCACGTTGCGGACGGCGGCGCCATTCGGCAGATTATCCGAACGGCTCAGCAAAATGGCATCATCGGCATTTTCCCGGAGGGCGGGCGCAACTGGGATGGAAAAACAGGTTCTATCTCCCCCGCCACCTTTCGCCTGGCGAAGATGCTGAACATCCCGGTGGTCACCGCCTGCATCAAAGGCTCACACCTCTCGCAGCCCCGCTGGGCGGAAACCAAACGGCGCGGCATCGTGGAGATTGACTTTCAGATTCATTTTGCAGACGGCCGTATACCCGGTATCGAGGCTGCCGGTGATACAATAAAAAAAGCGCTGGCGCACAATGAAGCCGTGTGGCAGGAAGAGAGGCCTGTCCCGTTTAAAGGGAAATCGCTGGCCAAGGGCCTTGACCGTCTGCTGTTTACCTGCCCGGCCTGCAAACGTATCGGCACGATGAGTTCCACCGACGACCGCTTGATTTGCCAGACATGCGCCGCCTCTTACCGGCTGGATGCTTACGGCTTTTTATATGCGGTGAACGGCTCGCTGTGCTCGAAAAGCATTCCCGACATAAGCGACTGGCAGCAAGAATTGCTGGCTGAACGGTTTTTCCACGCGGACAGCGAAACGGTTTTGCTGGCCGATGAAAACGCAAGCCTTTTTTGTGCAAAAGCAGCGGACCAGCCATTTACGCCCGAAACGCAAGGAACGCTTATTCTCACAAAACAAAGCATGAGCATTGGCGGCCGCGTTTTTGAAACAGCCCGTATACAAGGTGTTTCGGTTTATTTTAAGAGCCATCTGGAATTTCGCTATGACGGGCTGGATTACCGGATTGGGTTTAAAGAAGAAAATGTTTCGGCATACAAATGGAACTGCGCGCTCGACGCGCTGAAAAAACAACAACAGGAGATTTAACACATGGGTACTGAAGGTGGCTGGGATTCCGTTTTACAATTCGGGTTTCTTTTTGCGCTGCTCGGCGTGTCGCTGATTATCAAGTCGGTAATACCTTTTTTCAGCCGTCATCTGGTGCCGACGGCATTGTTTGGCGGTTTCCTCGGCCTGCTGCTTGGTCCGGAGATACTCGGTGTGATACCTTTTGACCAGAAAATGCTTGAGAATATGGTCTATCATTTTATGGCCATCGGCTTTATTGCGATGGCATTAAAAAAGCGCAGCCGAAAATCCAGTGAGAATATCACCAACACCGGATTCGCAATCGTGAACACATATATATGGCAGGCTGCTTTGGGGCTTGGCATCACGCTGCTGTTATTCTTTACAGTGATGCCGGAGCTTTTTCCGGATTTCGGGCTGCTGCTGCCATTATCCTACGCTCAGGGTCCCGGGCAGGCTTTTTCCACCGGACGATCTTTCGAGATGCTTGAACCCGCCTCCAAAGCGCTTGCCAACGGCGGCAACATCGGCCTCACCATGGCAAATCTCGGCTTTCTGTGGGCCATCATCGGCGGTATACCGTTTATGTACTTCATGAGAAAAATATACAAAAAAGATAAATCTGCAGGCGTTTCGTCTTCCGAGACCACAACAGACATTTCCCCCGATGTACAGGAGCATACGAGCCGGGTGCCCATCACGCATTACCTTGACGATTTAACCATACAGGCGGTGCTAATCGGCGTCTGTTATCTGCTGACATACCTGCTCTTGCTCGGCCTTGAGGCGCTGCTCGGCTCTCAGAGCACGCTGATGAAGCTCTTCTGGGGATTCCAGTTCCTGTTCGGCACGCTGATTGCCATGATTGCGCGCATCATATTTAATAAGCTTTATAAAAAGGGAGTCATCCATCACGACTATGCCGACAATTATCTGCTGCAGCGTATCTCCTCCACGGCTTTCGATATCATGATCGTCGCTTCCGTATGCGCCGTTTCCTTGAGTGTGCTTTCGCAGTATCTGGTTCCCGTCATGATCCTCTCAACAGTCGGCGGAATATTCACGATGATTTATTCGGCAAAAATGGCCAAATGGATATACAGAGAAGAAAAGATGGAACACGCGGTGGCGCTGTACGGTATGTGGACGGGTACCGTGGTCACGGCGATGGCTCTGCTTAAAGAGCTTGACCCTGACGGCAAAACGAGCGTGCCCGAAAGCCTCGTACTCGGCAGCGGGTTCGGTGCGATCATCGGCATACCGCTCATGATGGTCATCAGCATTCCGGTATCGGCCTGGGTGGACGACAAGCCGTGGCTTTATATCGTCACATTTGCCATATTCGCGGTTTATTCCGCCGTATGCCTGTTTGGTATCAAATTCAGCAAAAAGATGTATGCCAGAAAACGAAATAACTGATATAATGATATAACTTTTGGGGGGATGTATGGGGAATAAACTCAGTTCAAAAATAAAAATCGGCTACGGAGTCGGGACGCTTTCTTATGGCATTCCTTTTCAGCTCGTCTCCGCTTGCTTTGTTTTCTACGCCACCATGGTGCTCGGCATATCGGGCGCACTGACAGGGCTTTTGGTTTCCATCAGCACCATATGGGACGCGGTGACCGATCCGGTCATGGGCTATATTTCCGACCATACCAACAATAAGATTTTCCTCGGCCGACGCTTGTTTTATGTGTTGATCGGCGCAGTTGGACTCGCACTTTGCACCATGCTGCTGTGGCAGGTAAGCCCGGAGCTTCCGTATATCACAAAAGCGGTGCTGCTTGGCTCGCTGCTGATACTTCTTAAAACGTTCTCGACGATATACACCACGCCTTACATGGCTCTCGGTGCCGAGCTTTCCAGCGATTATTCCGAGAGAACAGCGGTTCAGTCTTACCGGACCGCATTCTTTTTCCTGGGGTTCATGTTCCCGACGATTCTGGGGATGGCTGTATTTTTCAAGCCGACACCTGAGTTTGCGGACGGGCAGCTTAACCCACAGGCATACGCGTCGCTTGCGCTTGTGATAGCCATCATCACGCTTATCTGTGCTGCTGTCTGTATCGCGCTGACTTTAAAACATCAACCGCCCGTCAGTGCCCCGCCGACAAAGAAGAAAAACGCGATTATCGGGGTATTCAAGGAAACCGCAGAAGCGTTAAAATGCAACGATTTTCGCAATGTGAGCCTCGGTCTGCTTTTCGTGAATATGGCAATGAGCATTGTGGGCGCTATCGGCATGCACATCTTTACATATACCTTCGGCCTCAAGTCCGGCCAGATTGCGATTGTTTTCGGGGCGCTTTTCGTCATGGCTCTTGTCGCTCAGCCCGTATGGCTCTACCTCGCTAATAAATACGAGAAAAAAACAGCGCTTAAGGCCAGCCTGATTATCAATATCGGCGTAACCGCTTTGTTCTTTGTGTATGTTATGGCAAACGAATGGGTATCGGCGCACTTTATTTCGGTTGTACCGCTCGCTATGCTGACCGGGTTCTCAATCGGCGGCAGCATCGCGCTTCCGTATTCGATGATTACCGACACCATTGATAAAGACGCTTATTATTCGGGCACACGCAAGGAAGGCGTATTTTACGGCTGTGCCACGTTCATGTTTAAACTCTCGCAGTCTGTTGCCGCCATATTTGCCGGTACAATGCTCGATATCATCGGTTTTAAAAAAGGTGTCGATCTGCCGCAGCTCAAAATACAGATTGATCAATTACAGACAGAGCTGGATCAGCTTTTGGGTATCGGACAAGCCACCCCTCAAATAGATCAGCTCCACGAACAAATTGCGCAAATGACCGCCCATATCAGCCACGAATCGTCTGTTTATTTGCAGCTTGGCCTCATACTCCCGGTGGGGTTTCTGATTTGCTTTGTGCTCGCGCTGGTTTTTGTGAACAAGTATACGCTCAACAAGGACAAAGTGGCACAGTTTCAGTCCGGCATTAACACGAAGTCGCCTGAATAAGGCCGAGCTTGAATTTGAGATACCCTTCCTGATTGTCGCTGTCGCTGACGGTTACCGTTTGCGCTCCTACGGCTTTCATAAATTCCACAAAAAGAATCGCGCCGAACACAATCACGTCGGCCTTTTTTTCCGGCAGCCCGTTTATCTGCTTGCGCTGCTCCGCAGTTTTGCTTTTGAGCATATCGCAAAGCGCCGCCGCACGCTCCAACGTGATCACATGCCCCTGCACGTGCGCGGCTGAATACTCCGCCAAATCAAGGTCGAGCATCGCGAGCGCTGTGGCCGTGCCGCCGATGCCGGTGCAGACGTATCTGCCGATTTGGGGCACGCCGGAAAACGTCTTCGCGGCGTGCGCATGCGCCTCAATAAATGCCTGCGGGTCCGCATCGTCGCCGCCCGGGAACATCTGCAGCATGCGCACCGTGCCGATTTGAAAGCTGTGCCGGAAGCCCACATCGGCAAGGCTGCCCTGCATCACCTCGGTGCTGCCGCCGCCGATATCAAACATGCAGCCTTTTCCGTCAATGCTGCCCGCAAACCCGAGCAGCGCTTCCCTGTCGCCCGATATAATATCGATTTTTACACCGCATTCTTTTTTGATAAAATCAACAAATGCATCGCGGTTCTCCGCGTCGCGAATCGCGCTGGTGCCGAATGCGAAAAAATCTTCGTTATTGACGCCGTATTGCCCGCTGATGCTCAAAAAATCATTGAGCGCGTCTTTCGCGCGTTCCATGGCCGCGGGTACAATGACCCTTTTACCGACCATCCCCTCGCCCATGCGTATCAGCCTGAGCGTTTTATATTCCGCAATAATTTGATGATCCTGCACATGGGCGATCATCAGCCGCGCCGAGTTTGTCCCTAAATCCACCACCGCATATTTTCTCATCCGATTCCTCACTTTTTGCTGCTTTTTATTATCATCTGTCATTTTTGAACATCATATTATATCGCCGATGGCTTGTACCAGCAAGATAAAGTGTCGGCGCAATGCAGCGCAAAAATAAAGAACTCATTCGAAATTGAACAAGTTCTTAACCTGTCAGTATGCTTTCTGCAAATTTATGGCTCTGGCGTCTGCTGCTCAGACGGTGACTCCGACGGGGATTCCGACGGTGATTCGGATGGCCCCTCCGGCGGCGACTCCGATGGCTGCTGTGACGGCTGCTCAGACGGCGTCAATATATATTCATCACCGTAAACAAAGCCGAACTTCTCCCGCGCTTCGTTCTCGATATAATCCTGTGTCGCCATGTATTCTTTTTTATGTTCAAGCCTTTGAAGCTCGGTCTGCGTGAGCTCATATTTCGCGTTTAACCCCTCTTGGTCTTTAAGCAGAGCGTCGATATCCGCCTGCTGCAGGAAAAACGAAACGCCTACATAAGCCAAAAAGAGAGATAAGAGCAACAGCTTGAACTTAAGCTTTACCTTTCTCTTCCTCATATATCCTCACAAAATGACCCGGATGTTTTAACATCTCTGTTTCATATTTAAACCGAATTTCACCGGTTAAACATCTTAAGTGTATTTTCGACGCCTTGCCGGTGATTCCTGTGCCTTTTCATAATCTCTCATTTATCGTGGTTTTTTCTGTTGGATGACCATTTGCTCAGCTTCCGCGCGAGGTACGACAGGAAAGGCGAGATACCCGCCATATACAGCGCAAAGCCAAGCACAAAGCCGATAAACGTATACAGCCGCAGTTCCCCCGCGTTGGCGGCGTACATCACAGCCACCACAATGGCCCCGAGCGTAATGATGAACATGGTGTCGAGCAAGGCCGTCACCCAGCGCCCGGTTTTAAACGACTTTCGGATACCCCGGTAAATGTCGTAAGCGAACCCCGAGATCATGCCGCCGTACAACGTAATCAGAAAGATATAAATTTGAGGAACCGTCGTTTCCATAATGCCACCTACCTGAACATCTTGGAAAACATGCCGCGCTTTGTTCTCTGCTCCTCATGATCTGCGTAATCGATGCTTTGTATTTTTCCTTCCACCACCAGCTGGCCGTCTTCGAGATTGAGCTTGTTGATATGCAGGTCTTCTCCCGTCACCGTGATGAATCCGTGATTGGTCAGCAGTATGATTTCAACTTCGTTAAAGCTGTCCACATCCTCAACGGCGGTGATGATGATTTTCTCGCGCGAATCAATCACAACCTTGTGCGGCGCGTTGTTGACCGGTTTTTCCCGTGGTTCTTCTATATACATGGCAATACTCCTTTGCGTAACGTGCATATCAAAATATATGCAGCCGCAAAGCCATGTATACTTTTCACAACAAAAGTCTATTTGACAAGCAGTGAAGGTTTGAAATGTTTGTCCGGCATGGAATAGGGTTTCCCCTCTTTTTGAACATCCCGTGCGCGTCCGTAAAAAGTGATGGCATTTGCAGGACAAAAGGAATAGCACCGCAGGCACTGTGCGCAGTGCCCCGCAAACTCCGGCACCGATTGTATTGTGATATTATGAACCGGGCAAAGGCTCTCGCAAAGGCCGCAGTGTGTGCACCGCGTTGCGTCTACGCCGACCTTTTTTTGCGCCGCGCCCTGATACAGGCGGTATGGCCCGCGCTGAACGAGCCCGAGCAGCAGGCTGTAGCGCCCTTTGATGCGCGCCCTGTCCATCAGCAGCCGCCGCACATAGTCCTCCACCTGCGTTTCGGCTTTGGATATAATCTTTTTGATGCTTTTTTCGTCCGGCGTACCCAAAAAGCCTTTGAACATGCTCATGTTGGACGGCATCGTGAAATGCTCGGCGGTATCCACAATGAGGCCTTTGGCCTTGAGGCGTTTATGCGCCGTCCACGCACCGTCTCCCGAAAACCCCATCTGTGTGCAGAACAAATGAACATGCTTTCCCTTTTCGTTAACCGGCAGCGCATCAATGAAGCGCTTCACGGGCTCCGGCAGATCGGAGCCGTATACCGGCCAGCCAAACAAAACAAGATCGGCAGTTTTTATCCACCAATCCGCTTTTTTGGGCGTCAGCGTATCGATAGAAACAGCCGATGCGTTGATGTTGCCCGCATCGAGGTGTCTGATAATACGATCCGCCACCCACCATGTATTGCCCGTGCCGCTGAAGTAAAAAACAACCGCCATATGCATAAGGTTATGAGCTGGCCAGATAAGCGTTGATAAAGGCGTCCAGCTCACCGTCCATAACCGCCGCGACGTTGCCCGTTTCCTCGCTCGTGCGGTGGTCTTTGACCATGCTGTACGGATGAAAAACATACGAACGGATCTGGCTGCCCCATTCGATCTTCTTCAATTCGCCCTTGATCTCCTGTATCTCTCTCATCTTTTCGCTTTCACGCCTTTCGATGAGCTTCGACTTAAGCATGCGCATCGCCGTTTCCCTGTTCTGTATCTGCGAGCGCTCGTTCTGGCACTGCACCACAATACCCGTGGGCAGGTGCGTGATGCGGATGGCGGATTCCGTCTTGTTGACGTGCTGGCCGCCCGCGCCGGACGACCGGTACGTATCCACGCGCAAATCGTCCGAATCGATTTCGATATCCGCATCGTCGTCCTCAAGATCGGGCATCACATCGAGCGACGCAAACGACGTGTGCCGCCGTGCGGATGAATCAAAAGGAGAGATGCGCACCAGTCTGTGTACGCCCTTTTCCGCCTTCAAATAGCCGTAAGCGTTTAATCCTATCACCTCGAACGTCACGCTCTTCACGCCCGCCTCATCGCCCGCGAGAAAATCAAGCACGCGCAGCGTATATTTCTTGCGTTCCGCCCAGCGGGTGTACATGCGGTAAAGCATCTCCACCCAGTCCTGCGCTTCGGTGCCGCCCGCCCCCGCATGCAGCGAGAGTATCGCGCCGTTCGCGTCGTATTCGCCGCGCAGCAGCGCCTTAAGGCGCAGCTCGGACACGTCCCTGCGCAGCGCCGCAAGCTCCGTCGTCAGTTCTTCGGCCATGTCGCTATCGCCGGACTCTTCCACAAGTTCAATCATCACGGCTCCGTCGTCCAGCCTTTGCATAATCCTCGAAAACTGTTCGAGCTTATCTTCAATGGGTTTCACCTTTTTGTTGACCTTGTGCGCTTCTTTGACATTGTCCCAGAAGCCGGGCGCTTCCATCTGACCCTGCAGGTCGGAAAGCTCCGTTTTCAGCGCCTCAATGCCGAGCGCCGCCTCGGCCTCCTTCGCAAGCGTCTTTATTTCCGTCAATGCTTGTTTGGCTTCGTCTGTTGTCAGCATAGTCTCCTCTTACTGCTCCTGTCCGCAGCAATTCTTGAATTTTTTGCCGCTGCCGCACGGGCACGGCGAATTGCGCCCGACCTTATTGCCGCTGGAATCCACCACCTTTTTGGGGACCTCGCGCGGCGCTTCGCGCTGCTGCGGCCTGGATGTGAGCTTGACGTGGAACAGCATTGTGAGCGTATCCTGCTGGATATCGCGCACCATCTCCTCAAACATATCAAAGCCCTCGTTGCGGTATTCGATGATCGGATCGCGCTGACCGTAGGCGCGCAGGCCGATGCCCTGACGCAGCTGGTCCATCGCGTCGATGTGTGCCATCCACTTCTCGTCCACCACGCGCAGCAGTATGATGCGCTCGATCTCGCGCATGCTCTGCCCGCCCTGCTCAATTTCCGCTTCTTTGAGCTCATATACTGTGAGCGCGGTGTCGAGCATGCGTTCTTTGACTTTGCCCGGGGTTAAATCTTCGATTTCCTCAGGCTTAAAGTATATGCCTCTCGGCAGGAATATCTTGGATAACGAATCTGTCAGCCCCGCCAGATTCCATTCCTCGGGATACACATTGGCCGGGCAATAAACGCCGACCATTTCCCCGATAAGTTCACCGAGCATATTGACGACGTTTTCGCGCACATCCGCGCCGGTTAATACCATGCGCCGCTGGGAATAGATCAGCTCGCGCTGCTTGTTCATCACGTCGTCGTACTGCAGCACGCTCTTTCTGATTTCATAGTTGCGCGCTTCAATGCGTTTCTGCGCCGATTCGATCTGGCGCGTCAGCAGCCCGGCCGCAATCGGGATATCGTCGTTCTTGCTGACCGTTGTCAAAAAGCCCTGTACGCGCTCTCCGCCGAACAGGCGCATCAAATCGTCCGACATCGATATGAAAAACACGGATGACCCGGGGTCGCCCTGACGTCCGGCACGGCCGCGCAGCTGGTTGTCTATGCGCCGCGATTCATGCCGCTCTGTGCCGACGATATGCAGGCCGCCCAGAGCCACAACTTCGTCATGCTCGGGTTGCATCGATTTTTTATGTTTCTCGAGCAGCTCCTCATAGCGCTTGCGGGCACGCAGTATTTCTTCGTCATCCGTCGGCGCATGGCCGATGGCCTGCTCAATCAGTTCTTCGGTGAAATCCTCAAGGCGCATATCGGCGCGCGCGGAAAAGTCCGGGTTGCCGCCGAGTATAATATCGGTACCGCGGCCAGCCATGTTGGTCGCGATCGTGACCGCGTTCTGTTTGCCCGCCTGCGCGATGATCAGCGCTTCTTTTTCATGGTGTTTGGCATTCAACACGTTGTGCTTGACGCCCGTGCGCACGAGCATGCCCGACAGCCGTTCTGATTTTTCCACCGACACCGTGCCCACCAGCACGGGGCGCCCCGTGAGATGGACGCGCTTGATCTCCTCGACCACGGCGCGGAACTTGCCTTCCTCCGTCGCGTAGATCATGTCGTTCATGTCATCGCGGATCATCGGCTTGTTCGTGGGGATCTGCACCACATCGAGGTTGTAGATGCCCTGAAATTCGTCCTCTTCCGTTTTGGCCGTACCCGTCATGCCCGAGAGCTTATCGTACATGCGGAAATAATTCTGGAATGTGATCGTCGCGAGCGTGCGCGTTTCGCGCTCCACCTTGACGTTCTCCTTGGCTTCAATCGCCTGATGCAGCCCCTCGCTGTAACGGCGGCCCACCATCAGACGCCCTGTAAACTCGTCCACGATCACAACCTGACCATCCTTCACGACATAGTCGATGTCGCGTTTCATGAGGTTGTTCGCTTTAAGCGCCTGATTGATATGATGATAAAGCTCGGTGTTTTCAATGTCTGAGAGGTTTCCGACGCCGAATGCCTTTTCGCATTTATTAACGCCCTGCTCGGTCAGATTGATCGCTTTGAGCTTTTCGTCGATCGTAAAATCGTCTTCCTCTTTGAGCTGGCGGACAAAACGGTCTACCGTCGAATACATTTCGGTGCTCTTTTCGCCCGCACCCGAAATGATAAGCGGCGTTCTCGCTTCGTCGATCAATATGCTGTCCACCTCGTCCACAACGGCAAAGCTTAAGTCCCGCTGAACCATGCGGTCTTTATGCACCACCATGTTGTCTCTTAAGTAGTCAAAACCGAATTCGTTGTTGGTGCCGTATACGATGTCGCAGCGGTACGCTTCGCGGCGCTCCTCCGGCGTGACTTCGTGAATGACGAGCCCGACTGTAAACCCTAAGAACGCATAAAGCTTGCCCATCCATTCGGAGTCTCTCTTGGCAAGGTAATCGTTCACGGTGACCACATGGACACCCTTGCCGGCAATCGCGTTGAGGCACACGGCCAGCGTCGCCACGAGCGTTTTGCCTTCGCCTGTTTTCATTTCGGCGATGCGCCCCTGATGCAGCACGATGCCGCCGATCAGCTGAACATAGAAATGACGCATGCCGAGCACACGGCGGGACGCTTCCCTGACCTGAGCGAACACCTCCGGCAGCAGATCGTCAAGGGTTTCGCCGTCCGCATACCGTTTCCTGTATTCGTCGGTTTTGGCAGCCAGCTGCTTATCGCCGAGCGCCTTAAACTGCTCTTCAAGCGTTTCCACCGTATCCGCAAGCTTGCGTATTTTTTTAAGCCGTGAATCGTTGCTCCCGGCAATCACATTTTTTAAAAGACCCATATTATTCCCTTCTTTGTCCGATCAGGCATTTGCGCGCCGGGATAAACCCGAAGCACATACTGTATCATTCTACCACTTGCGGCCCTCTTATTCAACAGTTTCAAGTGTGAAGCATTCATGAACATTCAAACAATGACAACCGTTTTCCCAAACGCGAAAAATACATAGCGGCATGTTATTATAGGCAACTCCTTGCAGAACCCTAAACCGTTGACATTTTTAAATCGACATTATATTCTGTTAATAAAGGATATATTATATATTTGTATCATTTTTTAGAAAGGCATGTCATAACAAATGAAACGGATGCTTTTATGTTGTATTCTCATAATTTGCATTATACTCTTATGCGTTGGCTGCCAGCCAACGCCGGAGACCCCAATAGTCGTTAACAAAAACGATGGGAAACTTGAAGAAATCATTCATACGACTCCTGAAGCTACGCCACAAGAAACAAAACAAACTCTGAACGTTGAACCTTGGAAAGAAACCTACACTCTTCCCACAGTGGTTTGCACGATTGAACCTGAAATTATTGTTCCTGAGAATAACGTCTTTCCTGTTCTGAAAATTCAGCAATCCGGTTTTACAGCAGATATAGCAAATGAATTGCTTGCCTATTTTTCTAAAGATGCCGTCGGTGTGCGGCAAACTTCCGATACAAAAGAAGAATTAACTGAAAAGCTCATTATTGCTAAGAAAGGCACCTATGTTCTAGACGATGACGGTGGCCGCTGGGAATCTTATGAAGGGCAGGAGGATGATATAAAGCGTCTGGAGGATCAAATTAAAAATGTGCCGGAGGAAACATTTGATAAAATCTCTGAAGAATCTGTCACGTTACCGTTTAAACAGACATACCTTATGGCCGATAATACCAAGAGATATATATCTTCAGATGGCTCGAGATTTAACTTTTATGATACAAAATCTAGTGTTATTCAACCTGAATCTTGGCTTTTAAACGGAGAAGCTATTCCGGGGGAGCCGAAAGGGACGACGTTGAAAAATGTCAAGATTAGCGAAGAAGAAGCCACAAAAGTCATGCAATATCTTATGAGTGATCTTAGAATCAGTGATTTTGGTATCGCCGACAAAACAAAAGCAAGAATTGTTAATGGATATACCAGTGCTGTATTGTCTGAAGGATGGTTTTTTACTCTCTCTCGAACTTACGGCAATTATATTCCTATCGATTTTTTAACCTATCGGTCCGGAGGCCCGGTGGAATTATTAACAGAAGATTTTATGCCAAGATGGTGGCCTGAGACCATAACTATTTATGTTGATGAGACGGGCGTTCGCAGTTTTAGTTGGACAAATCGTAAGGAAATCACTCAGGAAGTCAACGCAAACGTTTCCATACTGAGCTTTGAAGAGATAAAAACGAAAATCAAAGACAGTATAAAACAAGGCCTTTCATGGACAGAAGATGATAGTAATAATACGACGAAAACTGAGATTTTAATAACGAAAACCACATTAACAGGCGTGATGGTTCCGATTAAGGATGAGCCGGATTACCAATATATTCTTCCTGCCTGGGTCGTATATTTTCAAAAAAAGATGGATCCGTATGTTTATGTATTTGCAGTCAATGCGATTGATGGTTCCAGTATTGATTTATCCATGCGTACAAAGGAAATAAATTGACTCTTTCATGAGCCTTTTAAGGCTCATGTGTTTTTATGTAATATTTTTTATTAAATTACATAATTGTTTGACATATTTACACTCTCTTTGTATATTAATATATATATTCACAAATATAAGGAGGATGTGTTAAATGAAGAAAAGATTGATAACTTCTATTCTCGCAATTGTATTAGTTTTTAGCGTTACTAGCGTGGCGCTCGCTACATCAGCGACATTTAGTGCAACCAAATGTAGAATTGGGTTTACAACGGCTGCTTCAGTTTCTACAGAAGGCACATACTTTAGTGCTGTTGCAGTTAAACTTTCAAAGTTAACATTTACACCTTCTGTATCGCCAAACAATGTAAAGATTTTGGGGAAATCCGTGACGACCGGCGGCGTTCAAGCAGGAACTCCGCTGCCAGTATATTTGGATGGGTATTATGAATTTCTTGGTGTTTGGGGAGATTTTGAAAGTGAAGACTCATTAAAGATAAGATTTGATAATCCCAATTCCGGCACAAATGCGCAATTAAGTGGTAATTTTACGGCCATAGGGCAATAACATTCGGGAGTCAGCAATTCTATGACGGCAAAGATATGTGAGTATCATTGTACGTAATAATGCTGAAACAAGAAATTTTAATTATCATCACAAGTCTTTTTTGGGGGCTTGTGATTTTTTTTGAAGAGTGTGTGCCCTACATTCTTTTCATATGACAAAATGGCCGAATCGTTGACTTTATTCTCTTTTTTGTGTTATCGTATAAGATATTTTTAACGCATGAAGGTGATGAAGCTGTGGCAAAAGTGACAATTGACAAAGACGCCTGCAAGGGCTGCGGGCTGTGCGTAACGGCATGCCCGAAGAACATCGTGGTGCTTTCAAAAGTCAGCATCAATGCAAAAGGCTACAACCCCGTGGAAATAACGGACATGGCACTGTGCATCGGCTGCGCGAACTGCGCGAAGATGTGCCCCGATTTTGTGCTGACTGTGGAAAAATAGAGCCTGCTTTGGCTTCAACTATAAGATAAGGTGGCTTTAAAATGGCAAGAGTTTTAATGAAAGGCAACGAGGCTATCGCGGAAGCGGCAATTCAAGCGGGATGCCGTTATTTCTTTGGTTATCCGATTACGCCTCAAAATCAGATCCCGGAATACATGTCGCGACGCATGCCCGAGGTCGGCGGCACATTTTTGCAGGCCGAATCCGAGGTTTCCGCGATTAACATGGTATACGGCGCGGCGGGCGCAGGCGCGCGCGTGATGACGTCGTCGTCCTCCCCCGGCATCAGCTTGAAGCAGGAAGGCATCAGCTACATCGCCTGCGCGGAGCTGCCGTGCGTGATCGTCAACATGGTACGCAGCGGGCCCGGGCTCGGCGGCATACTCCCCTCTCAGGGCGACTATTTTCAGTCGGTCAAGGGCGGCGGCCACGGCGATTACCGCCTGATCGTGTATGCGCCGTCTTCGGTGCAAGAAGCCGCCGACTGCGTGATGGAAGCGTTCGAGGCGTCGGATTACTACCGTGTGCCAGCTTTGGTGCTCGGCGACGGCATGATCGGCCAGATGATGGAGCCCGTTGAGTTTACGCAACCCAAAAAGCGCGAACAGCAGGAAAAAACATGGGCCGCCACCGGCTGGGACGGCCAGCGCAAGCGTGCAATCATCAACTCGCTCTACATTGAGGCGGAAGAGATGAGCGCCGTCAACGCGCGGCTTCAGGGTGTTTACCGGGAGATCGAAAAAAACGAGACGAAATTCGAAGAATTTATGATGGACGATGCGGAAATCGGCATTGTGGCCTACGGCACCACGGCGCGCATTGTGCGCAACGCAATCACCAAAGCGCGCAATGAGCTTGGCATAAAGGCGGGGCTGATCCGCCCGATCACAGTGTGGCCGTTCCCCTCCGCGCCGATTGCGGAGGCCGCCAAAAAGGTCAAGGGCTTTCTCGCGGTCGAGATGAGCACCGGACAGATGGTGGAAGACGTGCGCCTCGCCGTCAACGGCGCCTGCCCCGTGTCTTTCATCGGGACGACGGGCGGCATTGTGCCAACGCCGAATCAGATTATCGAGAAATTAAAAGAGATCAAGGAGGGAATATAGCGATGGCTGTGGTATTCAAAAAGACGCCGCTGATATGCGATGTTCCTTTTCACTATTGCCCGGGCTGTACGCACGGCATTGCGCACCGCCTTGTGGCCGAGTGCATAGAAGAACTGGGTATGCAGGACAAGGCGATCGGCGTGGTGCCCGTGGGCTGCGCGGTTTTCGCCTACAACTATTTCAATATCGACACCTATCAGGCGTCGCATGGGCGTGCCCCGGCTGTGGCCACGGGCGCAAAACGCGTTCACCCCGAAAACCTTGTATTCACATATCAGGGCGACGGCGACCTCGCCTCCATCGGCGCGGCGGAGATTGTGCATGCCGCGGCGCGCGGTGAGAAAATCACCACGATATTTATCAACAACGCGATATACGGCATGACGGGCGGCCAGATGGCCCCGACCACGCTTGTGGGACAGAAGACCACCACATCGCCTTTCGGCCGCGACGCAAGCCACTGCGGCTTTCCCGTGCGTGTGTCCGAGATGCTCTCGACGCTTGAGGGCGCAGCCTATATCGAGCGCGTGTCCCTGCACGACGTGCCGAATATCAACAAAGCCAAGAAAGCCATCCGCAAAGCGTTTGAAGCGCAGCTCGTAGGCAAAGGTTTTTCGCTCGTGGAGATACTCTCCACCTGCCCGACAAACTGGGGCCTCTCCCCCGTGGAATCGATCAATTGGCTGAAAGAAAACATGATTCCTTATTATCCGCTCGGCGTTTATAAGGAGGCAAAATAATATGACGAACGAAATCATTATGGCGGGCTTCGGCGGCCAGGGCGTGCTGCTGATGGGTCAGCTGCTGGCCTACGCGGGCATGACCGAAGAAAAGAACGTTTCGTGGCTGCCCTCCTACGGCCCGGAGATGCGCGGCGGCACGGCGAACTGCTGCGTGATCGTCTCGGACGAGCCGGTCGGCTCCCCCGTTGTGACGGAAGCAGACGCGGTGATCGTGATGAACAAGCCGTCTCTTGATAAATATGAAAGCGCTTTGAAGCCGGGCGGCGTGCTGTTTATCAATTCCTCGCTGATCGATAAGAAAGCGACGCGCGACGACATTGAGGTGCATTACATTCCCGTCAACGAGATTGCCGCCGAAGTCGGCAACGCACGCGTGGCGAACATCGTGATGCTCGGTGCGTATGTGGCGTCGTCGGGCGCGGTTTCCAAAAAGAGCGTGATCGAAGCTGTCGAATACGTGCTCGGCAAGGGCAAAGCCCACCTGATCCCCGTCAACGAAAAAGCGTTTGACGAAGGCGCGAAAAGCATACAGAACGCATAAATCAAGAAGAGCTTCCCGGGAGGCTCTTTTTTTATGGCATTTTTGCGCCGTAACCGCCCTTTGCCCGCTATACATGCCTCCGGCTTGTTCCTCATACAAAAGAATCAATTATCATATACGTAATGAATGACAAAAGACAAAAGCCTTATTAATATTCATTTGCGTTATTGATAAGAAAATGATACAATAAAAAAACATTTTACGGATGCTCATCATTGACATCAAATAAGAACAGGAGGCAATGAACATGGAAGAAAACAAACGGCTGACCAACGAAGTCGGCGCACCCATCGCCGACAATGAGAACTCAATCACAGCGGGTCCCCGGGGACCGGTCGTCATGCAGGATGTGTGGCTTATGGAAAAAATGGCCCACTTCAACAGGGAGGTCATTCCCGAACGCCGTATGCATGCCAAAGGCTGGGGTGCTTACGGCAAGCTGACAGTCACCCATGATATTTCGCAGTACACAAAAGCGAAGGTGTTGCAGCCTGGCAAGGACACAGAGCTGTTTATCCGCTTTTCCACCGTCGCGGGCGAGCGCGGCGCAGCCGACTGCGAGCGCGATATACGCGGGGTCGCCGTCAAGTTCTATACCGAGGAAGGAAACTGGGACCTCGTCGGCAACAACACGCCCACTTTCTTTATCCGCGACGTTCACAATTTTTCCGATCTGAATCGCGCGGTCAAGCGCGACCCGCACACGGGCCGCCGTTCGGCGCAAAACAACTGGGACTTCTGGACGCTGCTTCCCGAATGCTTTCATCAGATCACTGTCGTCATGAGCGACAGAGGCATCCCCGCCTCCTTTAGAAATATGCATTTCTTCGGAGAGCACACGTACTCATTATACAATGCAAATAACGAACGCGTCTGGTGCAAGTTCCACTTCAAAACGAAGCAGGGCATAAAAAACCTGTCCAACGCAGAAGCTGCGAGCATTAACGGCATGGACAGAGAGTTTCACGGCAAGGACCTGTTTGAGGCCATTGAGCGTGGTGATTATCCGCAATGGACGATGTACATTCAGGTGATGACCGAACAGCAGGCGAAAGATCATTATGAGAACCCGTTTGACATCACAAAGATCTGGCGCCATAAGGAATACCCACTCATCGAGGTCGGCGTGCTGGAGCTCAACCGCAATCCCGAGAATTATTTTGCCGAGGTTGAGCAGTCCGCCTTTACTCCCGCCCATGTGGTGCCGGGCATCGGGTTTTCTCCGGACCGCTTTTTGCAGGGGCGCCTTTTCGCCTATGGCGACGCCCAGCGGTATCGCCTCGGTGTGAACCACAATCAGATTCCCGTCAACCAAGCCAAATGCGCGGTCAGCGATTACCATCGCGACGGCGCCATGCGTGTGGACGGCAACTACGGCGGAACGCCCGCCTATTCACCCAACAGCTACGGCGCATGGACGGCTCAGCCCGAGGTGATGGAACCGCCGCTTGATCTTGACGGCGCGATGTACCGCTATGACCCCAAGGACGACCCCACCGACGACTGCTTCCGCGCCGGAGGCAACTTATGGCGCGTGCTCACCGAGGACAAAAAGCAGATACTGATTGAGAATACCGCCGGGGACATTGCCCCGTGTACGGAAAATATCAAGTACCGTCACGCGGTTC
The DNA here is from genome assembly GCA_023408075.1 of Bacillota bacterium. GTDB lineage: Bacteria > Bacillota > Clostridia > Christensenellales > SZUA-584 > SZUA-584. The sequence goes on from JAEYKW010000025.1 coordinate 36,598, forward strand.
ATTGCTACCTCGCCGATGCGGAATATGGCGAGCGCTTCACCAAGGCAGCCGGTCTTGATATCGCCAAGGTTAAAGAGCTTGCAAAGCTTGACCATAAGGGCCTGACTTCGGCGACGATATGAACGCCCTTGCAAGCGCCGCATAGGTTATATCAATCTTTGCGGTCGGCAAAAGCAACAAACATGAATCAGCCGCGGCATGAAAATGCAAACGCCCAAAGGGGTATGAAGCGACCCTTGCGCCCTTTGGGCTGCGGCTGTATGATTCACTTGGGTCATCAAACAAACGACAACAGCGATGGTGCAGCATGATCGTTAGAAATGTGATTCTTATTATATTCGGCTTCGTCCTGCTAAGCCTCGGGACGATCGGCATTTTTCTTCCCATATTGCCGACGACACCTTTTGTCATCGGCGCGGCGGCATGCTTCAGCTGCGCTCCGAGGCTGAGGGCGCAGTTGTTACGCATCCCTCTTTTCAACAAGTACATACAAAATTACAAGCACAAAACAGGGCTGCCCCGAAAAACGGTGACCATCAGCCTCGCGTTCTTGTGGGGGACGCTTTTGATTTCCTGCATTCTGACGAAGTCAGTCTGGATCACGCTTTTGCTTGGGATGGTCGGCGTCTGCGTCACTGTGCATATCCTCATGGTCTCAAAGCCCAGAAACAACAAATCAGGTAAGAACAATGAAAACACATAAGCTGCCCGCTTATATTGAGAGCCTGTTCAATATCCTTTATTTGAGCGCGGCGCTTTTCCTTGGCATCCGCATGCTGCTTATCGGCGGCTCGGTCCAAAGAACGCTGTTTGGCATTATGGCGCTTATACTCGCGGCCGGGGATGCCTGTCATCTGATTCCGCGCATCGCTGCGGGCTTTTCTTCCGACCGTCGGCGCTTTGCCCGGTCACTTGGCTTTGGCAAAATGATCACGTCGGTCAGCATGACGCTTTTCTATGTGTTTTTATGGCACATTGGCGTCACGGCTTCTTCCTTGACGGGAATATGGCACTGGACGCTGGCCGTGTATATGCTGGCCGCGGCGCGCATTATCCTATCCGTGCTTCCGCAAAACAGGTGGAGCACTGACAGCTCGCCAGCTTCATGGACTGTTTACCGTAATATACCGTTTCTGCTGCTGGGCGGTGTGGATTGCGTCCTGTTCTTTTTGTACCGGAACGCAGCGGGTTTTGAGCATATGTGGCTTGCCATACTGCTGAGCTTCGCATTTTATCTGCCGGTTGTGATCTGGTCAAAGAAGTATCCGCCGATAGGTATGCTAATGCTGCCCAAAAGCTGCGTTTATATCTGGATCATCGCAATGGGATTATAGATGATCTTTTGCAGGCGCTATGAAGTGCGTTAACGATTCATACATGCTTTTTCATCCGAATTCATTTTAAATTTTATTAGAAATGCCATAGATTTTTATTTTCTTTGAACTCAGGATAGCATAAAAAGAGACCGCCGATTCATTCCCCGGCAGCCTCTCAAACTGATTCCTAATTTTTTAATATCTGTTATTGGAATATCTGTCGCTGTTATAATTGCTTTTCTGCTGCTTTCTTGCTCTTCTGCAGTCAGCACATCTTTGCGGTTCGTTTTCAAATCCTTTTTCTCTGTAAAAAGCCTGTTCGCTTTCAGTGAAAACAAACTCCGCATTGCAATCTTTGCATTTTAAAACTTTGTCAGCCATTTTTAAATACCCCTTTATAATTTGGACAGCTCATTCTTGACATACATCTCCAATATTATTTAATCAGAGGCATTTTCAAAAATAATTATTACCATCGTGCTATTAAAGCTCTATAAGCTTAGCACAAATATATTCATATCACAAGAGAAGATATAACCCTATTCTCAAATATTATCATTTCGTGTCATTCATAATACGGGCCTAACTTGTTCTTTGTGTCAAGGCTATATTTAATTCTTTTGAACAGCAAATGCACCGCCTGCAATATGGGATGCCATTATTGAATACTTCCTCACCTCTCGTATAGCTTGGAACATTTCTGTCTATTAATTTTGTTCTTTTCATAGCCTCTGGTCTAATCTATTTCTTTAACTCTTCCAACAGTGTCGTCCTCGAGCATAACTTTAATGCCATGAGGATGCGTTGCTGAGTGAGTCAGTATTCTCTTAACGATCCCCTCAGTGAACTTTCCGGTGCCTTGATCTTGTTTTTGCACAACCTTCACCGCTGCTCCAATTTTAATATGGCATCTTTTGGTTCCGTCCATTATTCATTATCCCAAAAAACACTACCCCACAAACCATCAGATTTTCCCTGTAGTGAATAATTTCCCTTCTTTTAATTTGCTGAATAAATTTCTTCTTTTCGATAAAATATAGCTGCTTTCAGTTTCATCAATGATCCGATATTTCACATTTTTAATATATCGGTCTTTGCCTTCGAAACATGTCACATCCTCAAAAAATTCAATGTATTTTTTCTCTTTCATGTTGTCTCACTTTTCAATTATTAAAATAATAATGTATTTTTTCTTAGTGTATTTTTATATGATATCAAAAAAAATCATTTATTGCTATCATATTGGTATTTTAACTTTCGCCATACTTTTTGCTTGCGGAACATCCGCATGCCTTGCTCATACCAAAATACCGGCTCCCCTAAAACGGTATATTTGATTTGATTAAAATGATTTTACAATGGCTGTCGCATTAACCCCGCAGAGTTCGGGCAGTGTTGGCCTTCGTTTTGTATAGCAAGCCCGTCCGCCCTGCATATGCCTTATGGGCGGTTTCTGTCCGCCTGTTCGGCATTTTGCCTTCGGCTTCCTTCGGGTTTCACCTCACGGTAAACACCCTTGCCGTTCAGCTAACACTCCCTACTACCAAGCGCATAGTGAATTTTCACCACCAAGCTATTACCATATCGAGCGTACTAAAAAGAGACCGCCGATTCATTACCGGCAGTCTCTCTAAACTAATTCCTAATTTAAGATATATTCATCAGTATATTGTCAATCGCCGCACCCGGCGGAACCATCGGCAGCACCATCGTATCCTGCTCGATCACACACTGTATCAGCGATGGGCCGTCGTGCCCCAGCGCCGCCTGCAGCGCTTCACGGAAGCCTGCGGCATCGTCAATCTTCTGCGCGAAATACCCGAAGCCGCGCGCAATCGCGCAGAAATCAAGCGACGGCAGCGTGGTTTCCGAATAGCGCTTGTTGAAAAGCAGCGTCTGCCACTGGCGCACCATGCCGAGCGTGCGGTTGTCGAACAGTATCGTGATGACAGGGATGTTGTAACGCATCGTCGTTGCCATCTCGTTAAGGTTCATCCTCAGGCACCCGTCGCCCGTGATATGAATCACCGTTTTTTCGGGACTTGCTACCTTCGCGCCGATGGCCGCGCCGAGGCCGTAGCCCATTGTGCCAAGGCCGCCCGACGTTAAGAACTTGTTGTGCTTTTTAAACGGATAATACTGCGCCGTCCACATCTGGTGCTGGCCCACATCCGTCACGATGATCGCGTCCTCGCCGAGATTTTCGTCGAGGACCTCCATGATCTGCCTCGGCAAATGGCCCTCGGGGATATGCGCATCGTTCTCCGCCTTCCAGTCCGTCACGCTCTTCACCCATTCGGGATGCTGTTTTTTGGGCAAATGCGGGCTTAATATGCCGAGCGCGGTTTTGATATCCTGAATCACATGCAGATGCGTCGGGATATTCTTGTTGACCTCGGATGCGTCGATATCGATTTGTATGATCTTCGCGTGGGACGCGAAATTGCTCACATCGCCCGTCACCCTGTCGCTGAAGCGCGCGCCGAGCACGAGCAGCAGATCGCAGTTCTGAAACGCCATGTTGCTCGCTTTGGTGCCGTGCATACCCACCAGCCCCATGTAAAGCGGATGGTTCGACGGAAACGCGCTCACGCCCATCAGCGTGCTTGCGACGGGCGCATCGATCTTCTCCGCCAGTTCATATAGCTCATCCCCCGCGCCGGACAGCACCACGCCGCCCCCCGCGAGTATAACCGGCCTTTCGGCCTTTTCTACGAGCTCTGCGATTTGTGCCGCGGGAACCTCCGTATACTTGCACGCAATCACATAGTTCTCTTCAGGCGGCGTGTATTCGCAAAGCTGCGTGAACAGATCGCTCGTGATATCGATCAGCACCGGGCCGGGCCGGCCGCAGCGCGCAAACGCAAACGCCTCGCGGAACACGTCCGAAATGCGCGTGATATCCTTGATCTGATAGTTATGCTTCGTGATGGGCATCGACACGCCCATGATATCCACTTCCTGAAAGCTGTCCGTACCGAGCAGCGCCGCGGGCACGTTGCCCGTAATCGCCACAACCGGAATGGAATCCATGTACGCCGTCGCGAGACCCGTCACAAGATTCGTGCAGCCGGGGCCGGATGTCGCAATGCAGACGCCGACCTTGCCCGTCGCGCGCGCGTACCCGTCGGCCGCGTGCGAAGCGCCCTGCTCGTGCGCCGTCTCGATGTGCCTGATATTCGAACGCTCGTCGTACAGCGCGTCATAAAGCTTGATGACCTTGCCGCCCGGATACCCGAATACGGTATCCACGCCTTCACGCTTGAGGCACTCCATGATGATTTGTACGCCTGTCAACTGCATGATCTGCTCCCCCTTATTCCAAAATCGCGCCCTTGTCCGCCGAGGACACCAACCGCGCGTAACGGTACAGCCAGCCGCTCTTGACGCTGAGCTCACGCTTTTGAAGGCTGCCGAGCCGTTTGTCTATCGTGGCCTGATCGACTTTCAAATTGATTTTCCGCGCCGGTATATCGATTTCGATCGTATCGCCCTCTTCAATCACGGCGATTACGCCGCCCGCCTGCGCCTCGGGAGACACATGGCCGATGGCCGCGCCTCTCGTCGCGCCGCTGAAGCGCCCGTCCGTGATCAGCGCCACGGTTTTATCCATGCCCATGCCCGCGAGCGCCGATGTAGGCCCGAGCATTTCGCGCATACCCGGCCCGCCCGAAGGGCCCTCGTACCGGATCACAACGACGTCGCCGTCATTGATCTTTTTATCGTATATCGCCTTTATCGCCGCTTCCTCGCCGTCGAACACGCGCGCGGGGCCGCTATGCACCATCATCTCGGGCGCAACGGCCGACTGTTTGACCACGCAGCAATCCGGCGCGATGTTGCCGCGCAGCACCGCGATGCCGCCTTCTCTGGAATGCGGCGCATCGAAGTTCTTGATCACGTTCGGGTCGAGAATAGCCGCGTTTTGCACGGCTTCGCCGACCGTCGCGCCCATGACGCACTTGACATCTTCTTTGATAAGCCCATGCTTTTTAAGCTCGTTCATCACCGCGTAGACGCCGCCTGCCGCGTGCAGATCGACGATATGCGTGCGGCTCGCGGGCGCGAGCTTGCACAGGTTCGGCGTTCTCTTGCTGATGGCGTCCACGAGATCAAGGCTCAAGGCAACGCCGCATTCACGCGCAATCGCAGGCAGATGCAGCACCGAGTTCGTCGAGCAGCCGAGCGCCATATCGAGCGACAGCCCGTTTTCAAACGCATCGCTTGTCATGATATCAAGCGGCTTTAAGTCCATATCGAACAGCTTCATGAGCTGCATGCCGCTTTGCTTCGCGTGGCGGATGCGTGCCGCATGCACGGCGGGTATCGTACCGTTGCCGCCCAGCGCCATGCCGAGCGCCTCGGTCAGGCAGTTCATGCTGTTTGCCGTAAACATGCCGGAGCACGAGCCGCAGCCCGGGCAGACGGAGTTTTCAAGCTTATCGAGTTCATCAGCGCCGAGTTTGCCCGCGCTGTACGCGCCGACCGCTTCAAATATCGTGGTCAGGCTCGCATCCGCACCGCTCAAATCCTTGCCCGGAAGCATCGGGCCGCCCGAAACAAATATCGAGGGACGGTTGAGCCGCGCACAAGCCATCAGCATACCGGGCACAATCTTGTCGCAGTTCGGCACGAACGCGACCGCGTCGAAGCCGTGCGCCATCACCATCGATTCTATGGAATCCGCAATCAGCTCACGCGACGCGAGCGAATAGCGCATGCCCGCATGCCCCATCGCGATGCCGTCGCAAACACCGATGGACGGCACCATGATCGGCGTACCGCCCGCCATGCGGACGCCGTCGGCGACCGCCTTGGCCACCTTATCAAGATGCATATGGCCGGGCACAATCTCGCTCTGCGCGTGGACAATACCCACGAGCGGGCGCGATATCTCCTCGTCCGTATACCCCATCGCTTTAAACAAAGACCGGTGCGGCGCTCTGTCCGCGCCCTTCTTCACACTGTCACTGATCATACTATGCCTCCAAAAACCCGATGACGGTGTCCGTCATCTGCGTGGTGGATAACGTGCTTTCACCCGCCAGCGCGATATCCCCGGTACGCGCGCCGCTGCTAAGCGTCCGGCTTACCGCATTTTCTATTCTTTTGGCGATATCGTCGCGTTCGAGCGAATGCCGCAGCATCATCGCCGCCGAGAGTATCGTCGCAAGCGGATTCGCTACGCCCTGCCCCGCGATATCCGGCGCGCTGCCGTGCACGGGTTCGTACATGCCGAGCGTCCCCGCGCCGAGGCTCGCCGACGGCAGCATGCCGATAGAACCCGTGATCATCGCGGCTTCGTCCGAGAGAATATCGCCGAACATGTTTTCCGTTACGATCACGTCGAACTGCTTGGGGCTGCGCACAAGCTGCATCGCCGCGTTATCCACGTAAAGGTGCGAAAGCGCGACCTCGGGGTATTCCTTGGCCACCTCGGTCACCACGCTGCGCCAAAGGCGCGATGTTTCAAGTATGTTCGCCTTATCAACGCTGACCACCTGTTTTTTGCGGCCCATCGCCGTTTTCATCGCGACATGTGCGATGCGGCGCACTTCGTCGGCGCTGTAGCGCATCGTGTCGTACGCCCAGTCCTCACCGCGCTCCTTCTTGCCGAAGTAAAGGCCGCCGGTTAATTCGCGAATCACAATGATATCAAGGCCGCCCTCAGTCAGCGACGGCTTTAATGGGCAGGCTTCCGCAAGCTCCTTGTAAAGCAGAGCGGGCCGTACGTTCGCAAAAAGTCCGAGCCCCGCGCGCAAGTCGAGCAGCGCGTTTTCGGGGCGCATATTTGACGGAAGCGTATCCCACTTCCAGCCGCCGACAGCGCCGAGCAGCACCGCGTCGCTGCCCTTCGCGCCGTTGAGCGTTTCTTCGGGCAGCGGACGCCCCACGCTGTCTATCGCGCAGCCGCCCGCGAGATAATGCGTGAAGCTCAGCTCAAGCCCCGTCCCCTTTGTCGCCACATCGAGCACGCGCAGCGTTTCGCCGACCACCTCCGGGCCGATCCCGTCGCCTGCGATCACCGCAATCCTTTTTTCCATTGTGTCACCTCTTTAAAACTTATTAAGCCGCTTTAATTATTCATCGAGCAGCAGATAATCAATTGAATCGATCAGGGCGAACAAGCTCGCCTCAATCACGTCGGTGGAAACGCCCATTGTGCGCCAGTAATGCTCGCCGTCGCTCGACTCGATGATGACGCGCACCTTGGCCGCCGTCGCCGCGCCCGTATCGAGCACGCGCACCTTATAATCGGTCAGCGTCACACCCTTAAGCGCCGGGAAGAAGGCTCCCAGAGCTTCCCGGAGCGCTTTGTCAAGCGCGTTGACCGGGCCGTTGCCCTCCGCAGCCGCCATCCGGTTCTCGCCGTCCACATCCACCTTAACCACCGCGTACGCGCCGAACGTGTTTTCATGCGTGGGTTCGTCGCTGACCTTGAAATGCACGAGAGAGAATTTCGATTGGTGCATCCCGAGTTCCTTCATCACAAACAGCTTAAAGCTGCTTTCCGCGCCTTCGTAGCTGAAGCCCTCGCTCTCCATGGCCTTGAGCGTTTCCATGAGCCGCGCGACCTTATTTTTGTCTTCGGCAACGTCCGGGAATATATCCTTGAGCTTTTCGGCCATCGCGCTTTTTCCCGCGACCTCGGAAAGCAGGAATTCGCGGCTGTTGCCGACGATAGACGGCTCGATATGTTCAAACGAGCCTTTGGCTTTGCAGAGTCCGTCAATATGCATGCCGCCCTTGTGCGCAAACGCGTTGCGCCCGACATACGGCAGCGTTTCGTCAAACGGCAGGTTCGTGATCTCCGCCGCTTCGCGCGCGACGGCATACAGCTTGCTGATATTGTCGCCGATGCACGCGTACCCGAGCTTTAACTGCAGATTCGGTATGATGGACGACAGCCGCGCGTTGCCGCTGCGCTCGCCGTAACCGAGCAGCGTGCCCTGCACATGGCAGGCCCCAAGCTGCACCGCCGCAAGAGAGTTCGCGACCGCAAGGTCTGTGTCGTTATGCGCGTGGATGCCGATTCTGGTATTCACTGCATCGAGCGACGCCCGCACCGCTTTTTTGAGCTCTTCCGTCATTGTGCCGCCGTTTGTATCGCAGAGCACAATCACATCCGCGCCCGCGCGGCTCGCGGTTTTGATCACCTCAATCGCGTAATCGGGGTTCGCTTTATACCCGTCGAAAAAGTGTTCGGCGTCGAATATGACCTCTTTGCCGTTGTCCTTTAAGAACCTCAGCGTATCGTAGATCATGTTTAAGTTTTCTTCGAGCGTCGTGCCGATCACTTCGATCGCGTGCAGATCCCACGACTTGCCGAACACCGCGACCGCATCCGTCCCCGCGTCCATCAGGGCTTTCACACCGAGATCGGTTTCCACGGGCGTATTCTTGCGGCGCGTGCTCCCGAAGGCCACAAGGCGCGCATTGGTAAGCTGCACCTTCACGGCTTCTTCAAAGAACTGCCGCTCTTTAGGATTAGAGGCAGGATTCCCTGCCTCTATATAGTCCACACCGAGGCTGTCCAGCAGCGCCAGCATTTGCAGCTTGTCGGACAGCGAGTAGTTGATTCCGCGCGCCTGCGCGCCGTCGCGCAACGAGGAATCGAATATATCTACTTTCATTTTATTGCTCCTTTTATGGGGCGGCTAAAACTCCGGTTCTTCCTGCCAGGGCATCATTTTTCTCAGTTCCTTGCCCACCTTTTCCACAGGCAGCTCTCTTTCGATGCGCCGTCTTGCGAGGAAGCCGGGGCGGCCCGCTTTGTTTTCCGAGATCCAGCGGCTGGCGAAAACGCCTTCCTGAATCTCCTGCAGCACCTTCTTCATCTCTTTCCTTGTCTCATCCGTAATAATCCGGCGTCCGATGGAATAGTCGCCGAACTCAGCCGTATCGCTGATTGAATAACGCATATAGGAAAGGCCGCCTTTGTTGATCATATCGACAATCAGCTTCATCTCATGTATGCATTCAAAGTATGCGCTCTCCGGCTCGTAGCCCGCTTCCACAAGCGTATCGAACCCAGCCTTCATGAGCTCCGTCACGCCGCCGCAAAGCACCGCCTGCTCGCCGAAAAGATCGGTCTCCGTCTCTTCGCGGAACGTTGTGGCTAAAATGCCCGAGCGCGCGCCGCCGATGCCTTCCGCATAGGCAAGGCCGACACTCAGCGTATCGCCCGTTGGGTCCTGCGCGACCGCGATGAGGCACGGCACGCCTTTGCCCGCCACGAACTCGCTGCGCACCGTGTGGCCGGGGCCTTTGGGGGCCACCATAAACACGCCAACCTCGGCGGGCGGCTTAATCTGGTTAAAATGTATGTTGAAGCCGTGTGCAAACACGAGATATTTTCCGGCTGTGAGGTTCGGTTTCACCGATTCTTCATAGACCTTGGGCTGCAGCTCGTCGTTGACGAGAATCATAATGACATCCGCCGCCTTGGCCGCGTCAAACGCTGTCGCGACTTTGAGGCCGAGCCCCTCCGCCTTTTTCCACGACTTGCTGCCTTCATACAGGCCGACAACCACGTTAAATCCCGAATCGTGCAAATTGAGCGCGTGGGCATGGCCCTGGCTGCCAAAGCCAATCACGGCGATCGTTTTGTCCGCAAGGACCTCTTTGTTGCAATCCGACTGATAATACAATTTAGCCACTTTTAAAATCTCCTTTTAAATAGATATTTTAATATTATTATTGATAACGAGCGTCAAATCTTCTGCATCGCAGCCGCCCGGCTGTTATAAAGCTGAGTGTCGCCCATTTCCAAAGCGACCATACCGGTGCGCGCCACCTCTAAGATGTAATACTGCTTGAACAGCTCAATGCTCTCGTTGATAAACGTGATTGTGCCGCTGATCTGCATGGTGACGCATTGCTCGGCGATATCAAGCACGATCCCCGCGCGCGATTCGATATCCGCCATCAGCCGCTTTTTATCGACCCCGTCGGTGCTGATTTTGACGAGCGCAATTTCACGGAATATGCCGTCTTCCGCGGGAATTTCCTTTATTGCCTTCACGTCAAGCAGCTTGTCAAACTGTTTGACCACCTGCTCGGTCACCGCATCGTCCGCGAGCATCACGATGGTGATGCGCGAGAGCGCGGGGTTGCTCGTGACGCCGACCGTTAAGCTCTCGATATTGAAACCGCGCCTGCTGATCAGGCCGGATATGCGCGACAGGACGCCGGGCTGATTCGATACAATAAACGATATCACACGCTGCATAAACTTAAACTCCCTTTCCCGTTATAATAAAAAAACCGCATACCCTTCTTATATGAAGAGACGCAGTTGTCATTCCAACTTCGCGGTACCACTCAACTTGTCTTTAAGCAAAGACCACCTTTAAGGCTCTAGCAAGCCCCCATATCATAACGGAATGACCCGGCAATGTCTACTTCGTTCGACACGCAGCTCCGGAGGGATTCGCCCTGCGCCATGCTGCCGATTTCCACCAACCACCGGCTCTCTGAAAGTCACGACTGCCCGACCTGTCTCCATCTACGCTTTTAGTAATATTATACTAACAAACATCGCTTTGTTTGTCAACACGCGATTATATTAAGTTTATGTTTCGCTGGGCTGTGCTATTCTTTTGATAATCAGCCAAGCTTAAGCCAAACGGCCTCGCCGCCCGGCATGCTGATGTCGAGCAGCCCGTCGCTCAGTACGCAGCCGCGTCCCGTCAATTGGCACGAGGCTTTGCCGTTGAGCATCGGACGCATCTGCGAGAGATGCGCTTGAGGCACCATCGCGCAGTCCGCCGCGAGATCAAAGACCACGCGTTTGTCGTCACCGGCGCGGTTAACGGCGACGAAATAGATGCCATTTTGCGCGTCCGTGCCGAACGCGTCTTTGCCGTCCAGAATGTACCGCAGGATTCCGATACAGTCGGCATCCTGCGAATAGAACGCCGCGTGGCCCGCCACGAGCGCATCAGCACCGGTGCGCAGCTGCGAAATCTGCGTGTAATGCGCCGTCAGATCGTAAGCGGCCTCGTGATACGGGCCTCTGTTAAACGGATCAAGAAAGCCCGTCATGCCCTTTTCGTCACCGTAATAAATGCACGGCACGCCGGGCAGCACAAACTGCAGCACCGATGCGAGCCGCTGGCGCGCCGCACCCTTTTCGTTCTGGCTGTCGCTGAGGCGAAACGATGCCTGCTGCGCGCGCGTGAGCGAGTGCGGGTCTATCTTCGTGCTCAAAGCCGTGCGCACGCGCTCAATATCGTGCGACGACAACAGGTTCATCAGCGCATAGTACATCGGCTTCGGGTAAACCGCAGCCTGCTCGACGAGGAAGTCCTTGAGCTCGCGTGCGTCGGTATGGCCCGTTAAAAACGCGACGAGCGCGTTTCTGAGCGGATAATTCATCACAGAATCGAGCATGCCTCCGAGCGCATATTTGCGGTGCAGGCCGTAGCTGTATTTTGTGGTCGCGTCCTCCCACACCTCACCGAGCATCACGGCATCTTTTTCCTGCTGCTTGGCCGCACCGTACATCATTGCGAGCACGTCGTCGGGAATTTCATCCGCCACATCAAGGCGGTAACCGGCTGCGCCCTTTTGTATCCACCGGCGCACCACGCTGTCTTCATCGGTGATGATGAAGCGCTGCCAGTCGGCGTTGTGCTCGTTGACCTCGGGCAGCGATTCGAACCCCCACCAGCTCTTGTATTTATCGGGGTAATGCTCAAATGTATACCACGGGTAATATGGCGACTCTGGGCTGTTCGCCGCACCGGCGCCCTCATAAGCCTTCTCGCGGTTGAAATAGATGCTGTCGCTGCCCGTGTGCGAGAAAACGCCGTCGAGCAGTACGCGGATACCGAGCGACTGCGCCGCTTCACAGAGCGACATAAAATCGTCCTCGCTGCCGAGCACCGGATCGACCTTTTTGTAATCCGCCGTGTTGTAGCGGTGGTTGGATGCCGCTTCGAATATCGGGTTTAGATAGATCACGCCCACACCGAGCGCTTTTAAACTGTCGAGCGACTCTTCAATGCCCTTGAGCGTGCCGCCGTAATAATCGCACGGGTTGTAATGCGCCTCCCCTGCGAGCGGCTTGTAGAGCGGCTCCTCGTTCCAGCGCTTGTGCTCCACCACGCAGCGCCCTTTGGCGCGGTGATATTCGAGCCCGGCTTTCACCGTTTTTTCGCCGCTTCTTTTAAACCGGTCGGGAAATATCTGATACATCACGCTGCCGCGGAACCATGCGGGCGTGACAAAATCCTTGCGGTAAACGGTGAGCTGATAAGCGGGCGGCACATCGGTATACGCGACGCCTATGCCACCTCTGCGCTTGCCTTCGGTGCCGTAATAAACAATTCTCTCGCCCGTATTGACGGTGAAATAATACCAGTATACGCCGGGCTCCGAAGGGGCTTCAAAGCCGACGCTCCAAAAGCCGTTGTCCTGCGCCATCATGATATCCTGATGATACCCGTCGCCGGTTAAACGCAGGTAGACGCTGTTGATCTGGCTCAACCGCGTTTTAAAACGCAGCGTGACAGGCTGCCCCTGCGCCACCGCACCGAAAGGCTCCCGATAGCATTGGAGTGTCGAATCGTGCATCATTTCGTTCCTGTAGTTAATCAGCATCGGACGTTAAGCTCCTTTGCCATAAAATCAAAGCCGCCATATCAGCCGGTTGTATTCGGATACCGTCCGATCGGCACTGAAGAACCCGGCGCAAGCCGTATTCATCGCGGCTTTTTTGCACCAGCCCTGTTTGTCCGAATAAGCGGTCAACACCTTATCAAAGGCATTGCTGTATGCCTCAAAATCGTGCAGCACAAAAAATTTATCCGCTCTGTCAAAGTCGCCGTAGAGCAGTGAATTGTAAATGCCGTCAAAGCGGTGCGGGTCATCCGCCATCAGCGTGCCGTCCGTGAGGCGCGATAATGCGCTGTGTATGCTCTGATTCGCGTCAAACAGCGCTTTGGGCTGATACGAATGGTTCATCTCCATGCGGGCAATCTCGGCGGCAAGCGCGCCGAATATGAATATGTTCTCTTCGCCCACCTGCTCGAGAATCTCGATATTCGCGCCGTCCATCGTCCCGAGCGTCACCGCGCCGTTCAGCATGAATTTCATGTTGCCCGTGCCGGAGGCTTCGCGCCCCGCCGTAGAGAGCTGTTCGCTCAAATCCGCAGCCGGAATCAGCATCTCCGCAAGCGACACGTTGTAATTCTCAAGAAAGACCGCCTTGATGACGTCCTTGGTGCGCGGGTGGCCGTTAACCAAATCGGCCACGGCATTGATGAGGCGGATGATATCCTTGGCTCTGCGGTAGCCGGGCGACGCCTTGGCGGCAAAAAGAAACGTGACGGGAACGGGCAGCTTGAATGCCTCGTCCTGGGTGAGCCGGTTATACAGATGCAGAATATGCAGCACCTTTAATAGCTGCCGTTTGTATTCATGCAGCCGCTTGGCCTGCACATCAAACATCGATTGCGGGTTGATCTCGATGCCCTGCGTTTTGAAAACGGACTCCGCGAGACGCTTTTTATTCTGCGCCTTGATCAGCGCAAAATCATCAAGAAATTTTTTGTTTTTCGCAAACGGCTTCAAACGCTCGAGTTCACTGTAATCGCTTAAAAAGCCGTCGCCGATATGATCGCTGATCAGCTCTGTGAGTCTTGGGTTGCTGGCTGCCAGCCAGCGCCGCAGCGTGATGCCGTTGGTCACGGCGGTAAACTTATCCGGCGCGATCACATAAAAATCGCGGAAGGTGCGCGTTTTTAATATGCTGCCGTGCAGCTGCGACACGCCGTTGACCTTCTGGCAAACGGCGATGCACATATTGGCCATGCGTATCTCGTCGTAGGCGATGACCGACATATGGGAAATCTTATCCCAGTCGCCCGGGAACGCTTTCCACAGCGTTTGGCTGAAGCGGTCGTTAAGAGCGCTGATCACCGTATAAACGCGCGGCAGCAGCGATTTGAGCAGCTGCTCCGGCCAGGCCTCGAGCGCCTCCTGCATCACCGTATGGTTCGTATAATTGAAAACACGGCTCACGATACCGTAAGCCTCGTCCCAGCCGAGCCCTTCATTATCCATGAGTATGCGCATCAGTTCGGGTATCGCGAGCGCGGGGTGTGTGTCGTTGATCTGTATCACGGCCTTTTCGGGCAGCGTCCGCACATCGCCGTAGCGCTTTTTATGGTCTCTCACCATGTGCTGCATGGCCGCCGAAGTGAGAAAATAATACTGTTTGAGCCGCAGCATACGCCCCGCGATATGATCGTCCTCAGGATACAGCACCTTGGAGATCGATTCGGCCAGCTCGCGCTGGCGTATCATGCACATGTAGTCGCCCTTGTTGAACGAATGCAGATCAAAACCCGCGGGACATTCCGCGCGCCACAGGCGCAGCGTTGCGGGCGTATGGCTTTTGTAGCCGAGCACCATCATATCGTGCGGAACGGCCACCACCGTTTGATAGTTTTTATGCACGATGGTCAGGCCGCTGTCCGTCCAATTCTCTTCAATCGTGCCTTCGAAATGCACCTCCACCTGTTCCTCGGTGCGTTCAATTTCCCAGACATCACCTTTCTGCGTCCAATCGTCCGGCTCCTCCACCTGCTCGCCGTTCACGATGCGCTGCCGGAATATGCCGTATTCGTAGCGGATCCCGTGCCCCTCCACGGGCAGATTGAGCGTGGAGAGCGAATCGAGAAAACAGGCGGCGAGGCGTCCGAGGCCACCGTTGCCGAGCCCGGCTTCAAATTCTTCCTGCTCAAGCTTCTCAAACGGATACCCGATATCCTCCATCACGGCTTTGTATTCATCGAGCACATCGAGGCTGATCATGTTGTTGACCAGCGCGCGCCCCATCAGATATTCCGCAGAAAGATAATAAAGGCGCTTCATCTGCTTTTCTTCAAGCATCTGGTCCGCCTTCACGAAGCGTTCGAGTATCATGTCGCGCACAGTCAGCGCGACAGCCTGAAACATCTCCTCGTCCGACGCGTTTTCGAGCGTCCGCCCGTAATCGCGCTGTAGCTTTTCAATAATGGCCTGCTTTATCTGAGCCCGGTTCCTCTTGTGATCGGTTGTCAATTCGCATTTCCCTCCGCCGCCGCAGTTTTTGCCTCTCCCCGCAGGAAAGATGTGTGGTCAGTCTGCCGCGGTATTTGAATCCAGCATCGTGAGATACAGCGCGGCATAAGCCAGCGCACTCTTATTAAAGCTTAAGTCCTTTTCCATGGCGTTCAATTGCAGCTTGCGGAATACGTCTTGCTTTTCGTATATGCCGAGTGCCCGCCTTATGGCGTCGAGCATCTCATGCGCGTTGTAATTTGTAAACGAGAAGCCGTCTCCTTCGCCCGTATACGCGTTGTACGGTTTTACGGTGTCTTTGAGCCCGCCCGTCTCGCGGACGATAGGCAGCGAGCCGTAGCGCAGCGCAATGATCTGCGAGAGCCCGCACGGTTCAAACCGGGAGGGCATCAGGAAAAAGTCGCTTCCCGCATAAACCTTGTGCGCGAGCGCCTCATCGAACAGTATCATGCCGATGGCGCGCCCGTCGAAGGTCTGCCACGCATCGCGGAAATAATTCTCGTATTCGGCATCGCCCGTTCCGAGCAGCACAAACCCTGTGCCTTCGTCCATGATTTCCTTCATCACACGCAGCACAAGATCGAGCCCTTTTTGCTTGGTCAGCCGTGTCACCATGCCGATCAGCGGCTTTGACGCATCGATTTTAAGCCCGAGCTGATTGATCAGCGCCTGTTTGTCTTCCTGTTTGCCGTCCAGCGAGCCCGTGTCATACGGTTTGGCAATCAGCGCATCGTCCGCCGGGTTGAACACCTGCGTATCGATACCGTTGAGTATACCCACAAGGTCGTTCTCACGCGTGTTCAAAATGCCGTCGAGCCCTTCCCCGAAAAACGGCGTTCTTATTTCCTGCGCATAGGTGGGGCTCACCGTCACCAGCTTGTCGGCAAACACGACACCGGCCTTCATGAAGTTCGCGCTGCCGTAATATTCAATGTAATCGGGCGTATTGTACCGGCTGTCGATCCCCAGCAGCTCCGACGCAAAGCCGAAATCAAAGCGGCCCTGATACCCAAGGCTGTGCATCGCGAGCACCGATTTGCAGTCTCTGATCGGGTGGCCCTTGTACTGCGTTTTGATCAGCATCGGGATCATCGCCGTGTGCCAGTCGTTCACATGCACGATATCGGGAACAAATTCGGCAAGCGGCAGCGCTTCAAGCACGGCGCGGCAAAAATACGCATACTGCTCGCCTTCAAAGGTGCCGCCACGGTATATCATATGCCCGAAGTAATATTCGTTGTCGATAAAATAGACCGGAATGCCGTCCCAATCGAAAAGCTCGAGGCCCACATATTGCGTCCGCCATCCGAGATCCACCGAAAAGCTCGCGATATGCGTCACCTGATCGCGGTATTTATCTTTGATGACGCGGTGAAAAGGCAGTGCCAGCCGGATATCGAACCCGAGATCCTTCAATTTGCGCGAAAGCGTCCCCGCCACATCGGCAAGGCCGCCCGTTTTGGCAAACGGCGCGCATTCGGCCGCCGTCATCAAAATAGAAGGCAGCTTCTCAAGGTGCTTGTTCTCCATGATGCTTTGAAGCATTTCATTCATACTAAATTACCGACCCTTTTCGAATAATGCTCGGATAACTTAAGTCTCCCGCAAGATGCCGTCCCGAACGGATATGGCAGTCCTTATCTGCGATGACATGCTCGAGTATGCAGTTGTCGTCGATATCGCATTCCTGCATAATCACGCAGCCCTTTATTTTGGTGCCTTTGCCCACATGGACGCCGCGGAACAGCATGCTGTCTTCCACCTCGCCGTCGATCACGCAGCCGTTGGCAAGCAGGCTGTTTTTCACGGATGCGTTCTCGCCGTATTTCACAGGCGCTTCGTCCTTGATCTTTGTGTAAATCGGGTTGCCCGTATAAAAAAGATCGCGCTGCACATCATCACGCAGCATATCCATATTGAGCTGATAATATGTCCCGATCGAATCGAGCCGCCCCACATAGCCCTTGTGTTCAAGCGCGAGTATGCGCAGATTCCGGATATTTTTCATGAGCACATCGCTGATAAAGTCGTACTGCCCGTGCGCGACGCTGTTGTCAATCAGATACTCAAGCAGGCTCTTGTGAATCAGGAAAGCGTCCATACTGATCTTGTTCGAGTTGGAGTATTTAAAGTTGTAATCCATCTCGGTGACCCAGCCCTCTTCATCCGTGTAGAGCCGCAAATCGTGCCCGTGGCCCGAGTCGTCACGCTCGCTTTTATCGGTATAGTAAAGCATCGTGATATCGGCCTTGCTCTCCGTGTGCTTTTTGAGCATCTGGTTGTATGTGGCCGTGTAGACATTGCTGACGCCCGTCAAAAGGCAGTACGGCTGCGCCGCGCGCTTGATATAGCTCATGTTACCTTTTATCGCGTCTGACATACCGTGGTATATGCCCGTGTTTTCCGCGTTGTCATACGGCGGCAGCATAAAAAGGCCGTCCGTCTTGCGGCTCAGGTCCCATTCCTTGCCGCTTCCCACATGGTCCATCAGCGACTGGTAGTTCTTTTGTGTGATGATGCCGACGTTTCTGATGCCGCTGTTGACGATATTGGACAGCGAAAAATCGATGGCGCGGTACCGTCCGCCGATCGGCATCGCGGCGACGGAGCGCAGCAGCACAAGCTCCCGCAAATTGAGATTCTCTTCTCCCGCATAAACAAGCCCGAATACATCCTTAATCATACGCCCACCTCGCTGCCCAGCGCGCATTGATTGAGTATACACACGCTGTCCGGCTCAATCGATTCGCCCTCTTCAATAGTTGCGTTGTTTTTAACCTTCACGCCCTGGCCGATGACGGTGATGCGTTCTTCTCCGCCAATGCGGCAGCCGCTGCCGATCACCGCGTCTTCATCGATGATGGCACGCGTAATCTCGCTGCCTTCGCCGACAACCGTGTTTTGCATAATGATGCTGTCGCGCACATAGGCGCCTTTTTCAATTCTGACCTCGGGGAACAATACGCAATGCTCCACCGTACCGAATATCTGGCAGCCCTCCGAAACAAGGCTCTTGTTGATCACCGCATCGCTGCCCACATAATGCGGCGGCTGATTCGGGTTTTTCGAAAACACCTTCCATGTGGGGTCGTGCAGGTTCAGCTCGTCGTGCCCGAGCAGCTCCATGTTCGCGTCCCAGAGGCTCTCGATGGTGCCGACATCCTTCCAATAGCCCTTGAACCGATACGCGAATATCATCTCTTCGGCAGCCAGCATTTTCGGGATGATGTCGTTGCCGAAATCGTTGGAGGAATTCGGGTCGTCGTTGTCATTCTGAAGATACGCTTTGGCCTTCTGCCAGTTGAATATGTATATACCCATGGAAGCAAGGTTGCTTTTGGGCACCTTGGGCTTCTCCTGAAATTCGATCACGCGGTTCGTCTCATCCGTGTTCATAATGCCGTAACGCGGCGCTTCTTCCATGGGCACCTCAAGCACCGCGATGGTGGCGTCCGCTTCGGTCTGAATATGAAACTTGAGCATGGCGTTGTAATCCATCTTGTAGATATGGTCGCCCGACAGCACCAGCAGATAATCGGGATTAAACTTGTCAATGAAAAAGCTGTTTTGATAGATGGCGTTGGCCGTGCCCGAATACCACTGGCTGAGACCCGATTTGACATAAGGAGGCAGTATATAAACGCCACCCGTGTTGCTGTCGAGGTCCCAGGGCGCGCCAGTGCCGATGTAGGCGTTAAGCTCAAGCGGCTGATACTGCGTTAATACGCCGACCGTATCAATGCCCGAATTGGTGCAGTTGGACAAAGGGAAATCGATGATTTTGTATTTCCCGCCATAAGGAACTGCCGGCTTGGCGCGCGTCTTGGTCAGCACGCCGAGGCGTGCCCCCTGCCCTCCCGCCAGCAGCATCGCGATGCATTTCTTTTTGTTTGTCATATGTCCTTACCTCTTTTTATCAGCTATATCGCAAAAATCATAGAACACGGCGGATAACAGCGGGAGTGAAATGCCGGCCCGGTACGGCAGTCCCGCAAATTCGTCTTTCTCGGCCAACATGCGGGGTTTTGCTGCTTCCTCGCCGCCGAACCTTTTTTCGTCGCTCGAAAACACCTTTTTAAGTTCTCCCGGCCCCGGCAGCCCAACGGTAAAGCAGTCAATCGGCATCGGCGTGAAGTTGAACGCGCAGACGAGAGTCTGCTCCGCGCCCGCCGAGCGCCGCATAAAGCACAGCGCGCTTTTTTGCGCGTCATCCACATTGAGCCACGCAAAGCCGTCCCAGCAGTCGTCAATCTCATAGAGCGCCGGGCAGCTCTTATAAAAAGCGTTGAGTTCCTTCACAAAACGCTGAATTTCAGCGTGCCGCTCATAACTGAGCAGAAACCAATCCAGCTCCTTTTTGTAGTCCCATTCTATAAATTGACCAAATTCACTGCCCATAAACATCAGTTTTTTGCCCGGATGCGCAAACATGAAGGAGAGCAGCGTCCGCAGCGACGCGAACTTCTCGTCATATGTGCCGTACATCTTGTTGAGCAACGATTTTTTGCCGTGGACCACCTCATCATGAGAGTATGGCAGTATAAAGTTTTCGGTAAACGTGTAGTGCAGGGAAAACGTCATCTTGTTGTGGTGGAACTGGCGGAAAAAATGGTCCATCGACATATAGTTCAATGTATCGTGCATATAACCCATGTTCCACTTGAACACGAACCCGAGGCCACCGTCATAAGGCGGCAGCGTCACGCCGGGATAAGAGGTGGATTCCTCCGCAATCGTCACGGTACCCGGGTAACGCGTGAGTATCACGGCGTTGAGCTTTTTTAAAAAAGCCACCGCGTGCAGGTCGATGTTGCCGCCGTGCTCGTTGGGCACATATTCGCCTTCATTGCGCGCATAATTTAAATACAGCATCGACGTCACGGCGTCCACGCGGATGCCGTCGATATGGTACACATCGAAAAGCATCATCGCGCTTGAAATAAGAAAGCTCACCACTTCGGGACGGCTGTAATTGAATATCAGCGTTCCCCATTGCGGATGGTTGGCTTGCTTGGGGTTCTGATGTTCAAAAAGGCAGGTGCCGTCGAACCGCGCGAGCCCATGCTCGTCCTTGGGAAAATGGGCGGGCACCCAGTCCACAATAACGCCGATGCCTTTGGCGTGCATGGTGTCCACAAAATACATGTAATCCTGCGGCGTGCCGTACCGGCTGGTCACCGCATAAAAGCCTGTGACCTGATACCCCCACGACCCGTCGAACGGGTATTCGGTGATCGGCAGCAGTTCCACATGCGTATAGCCCATTTCCACGAGGTAATCGCTGAGTTCATCCGCGATTTCACGCAGGTTTGGGAACTCGTACCCTTCCTTTGTCCGCCACGAACCGAGATGCATTTCATAAACGCTCATCGGCTGCCGCATCGCATCGCGCCTTTTCCTGCTTTCCAGATAAGCGGCATCCCCCCAGCCGTAGCCGCCCAGCGACCATACCTTGGACGCCGTTGCGGGCCGCACCTCCGCATGAAATGCAAACGGATCGGCCTTGTAGACAGCCCTGCCGTCGTATCCCACTACGTAATATTTATATGTATCGCCGTCCCTCAAGCCGGATACAAACGCCGCGTACACGCCCTGCTCCTGTTTTTCCATCGGGTTGGCGGACGGATCCCAGCCGTTGAAATCGCCCACGACGCTGACCTCTTTCGCATTCGGCGCGTAAACCATGAAACGGTGGGCGTTGAGTTCGGGGATATGATGGCACCCGAACACGGCATACGATTGCTGAGCCTCTCCGATATTGAACAGGTAGATTTCATTGGTATCGATATATTCCTTAAAATCCTGCATGGATACGCCTCCCTGTTTAATGACAATATCAGCTTCTCTTACAGCCGTCAGTGACGCTTTCTATTGAGATAACTATTCGACTTATTCAAACTTTTTCCCTCTTTTTATAAACGGAGGCGGAAAAAACAGTGTAAAACTATTGTTAATTTACCGTACCGGCAACACAAAAAAAGGCGATATCGCCGCCAGTGATAATATGATAAAATTGTAATAGTAACTATACAGCGTTATTGTGAATTGTCACTGATCGGAGTGTTTGATGGATCCCGAAAGAAAAAACCATCTTTTCAGCGCTTTGTCCCTTTTGCTGGTGCTTGCGGCGGCAGCGTGGAGCCTGTCCCTCGCCAAAAGCCCCTGCCTCGGAGATTATCTGCTAAACGCGCTCGGAATTCCGGTCTGGTCACCGGCGGATTCGGGGCCACATTTCACCCCGTTTTTCAGCTTGCCTGTCATCATTGCGGCGGTGATCATCGCCAAAAGGCATCCGGCGGGTTTCTTTTCCAAAGTCAGCTTGATACTGTCATCGCTGATGATCATATTCCTGACAGTCACCTTTTTGTATATGGCCTAGTCATCATAACAGCTTCCGGATATAAAAATAATGATTTTTTGACACCGAACTGAATTTTGCCGCCAAATAACGAGCCCTGTTGGAAGCATTAAATAAAATGCAAGTCAACCGGCTTTAACCCAATTTTAAACCGCCGCTTCTCCAAGCCAATAGCGTATGCAACTTTTCTTGTATGCCCTTCACATGCATTTTTCGTATTGCGGGTATTATACGGGCATCGGTTTTCTTTTTATCTTAACAAGCGCGATCACATCATTCAGCTCATCGGCATTCAAAACCCGGTAATGCACCCACCCTCCCTGAGCGCCGCATTTGTAGCGGTGCTTCCAGAGCTCGTTCGCTTTGCGCGACAGGCCTGGCAGCGTTTTGTCAATTTGCGCCACGCAGGCATCGCCAAGCTGTAACGTCACCGTGATGGCGCCGCGTTCAATGAACACATAGCACAGATGGCTTGCTTTGTGGCTGTACTTATATCCCCAGCCGTACTGGCTGCCGAACGGGAATTTAAGCTCGCGGCGGATATCATAGCTGCTATTCAGGAATTCTTCAAAGTGAAGCAGCCATGCATCCCCCTCCGCGCCGATATACACTTTGATAAAATCCGCATCGGGCGGGCTGTTTTTATCGAGCAGTCGTTCATACATCGGCGTTCACCACCGGCACCCAAAGCTCATAATCGCCGGAGACGGATTCCGGATAATATTCGTAATACACATTGAGTTCCCCGTTGACGCTCCACCCTCTTTTTGGAATCTCATTGTAAAAGAACTCGTTCCACGCCTTCATGATATCGTCAGCGCGTGTAAAACGGGCTGCGGCGAACACGGCTTCGGGTACTTGTTTGATGACGGCGTTTTCGGGCGTTTCATTATCAGGCCCCACTTCTATACCCAGCAGATAGCAGTACTTTTCATGTCCTTGTGTATACCAGCTTAACCCGCAGTATCCCTTTTTTGCGCCATCAAGAGCCAGCAACACCCCTTCTTTGCCGCTGCCGAAAAAATCGTCGTACAAGGCCGAAATATCCGCATCGTTCTGCGCCGCCGTCGTCTCCACGCAGTATCCGCAGATATAAAACGCATCTTTCTTCACCGCGCTGACATCCATATCACACCTCAATGCTGTTTTAATGGTATTTTATCACATGTAATATGACAGCTGTATGTCATAATTTTGGCGCTGTATCGTGACGCCGGAGACTTTATCAAAAAACCAGCTTTATTTAGCCATCCCGTTAACGGGATATAATATCGCCAGCAAATTCCCAACAACGTATCTTTTTTGAGTTAGCCTAAACATGCGAACATCCCATGGTCAGAGGGGTTTTCCATGGGATGTTTTCAGCTGCGAATTTTTAACCTATTACTTTTTTAATCCTATCCATTTCGCTGGGCAGACTGGGAAAATAAAGCTGGGGTTTGGGACAGTCTGCTCTGCCCCTTCGCCTGTTTCTCTTCCGTCCCGTTCAGCCGCAGAATATCATGACCGCGTCCCGCAGGAACGCGGCGCAGCCGGGCGCAATTTTGTCGTAGTACGCGGTGAAGCGTTCGTCGTCCACATACATCTGCGCGAGGCCTTTATGCGCCTCGGGGCTGTAGCTTCCCCATGTGCACATCAGCCACTCCTTATGCAGCGCACAGGCCTTCTGAGCGAGCTCGCCTGCCGGGTCTTTCGTCTCCATCGCGGCTTTAAGCACCGCGCTGACCTCTTCGGCGAGCGCCTGCATGCGCGCATATTGCTGCTGCGTCATGCTTTTGAATTTTGCGTTGGACTGATCCACCGTCTCATTGCCGTAAAGCGAGCGCACTTCCGCGCCGTAGGTCTCTTCGTTTTCGCGAATCAGCTTATCCTTCAAGCCTTCGAACTTTTCTTCGTCCGTCATTGTGGCTTCTCCTTTCTCGGAGGCGATGGTTTTTTGCACAGTGGCGATCATGGCGTCCACGTGTTTTCGCTTGCTTTGCAGCGCTTCCAGATGCGTCTCCAGCGCTTCGAGACGCTTGAATGCGGGTGCCGTAAGAATGCGCTTTATCTCATCGAGCCCCACACCCATCTCGCGGTAAAACAATATCTGCTGCAGCGTATCAACTTCCCGCGTACCGTACATGCGGTAACCCGCGTCTGTGAAGTCCTGCGGACGCAGCAGGCCGATTTGATCGTAATACCGCAGTGTGCGCGTGCTTACGCCTGCGAGCTTTGCCAGGGCGCTGACCGTATATTCCATGTGCTTTCCCTCCTTGGTTCCCATCGTAAACGTTGACGTTACGTCAATGTCAAGCGCTTTCCTTGTAATTTTTATTTCCCAGTCAAGCCGAGTTGCAAAAAGTATTAAAACCATTGTACAGATATCCACATCTTTGAAGCATATTTTTCTGTGTTTTAAGGCTTCCCCTGTGAGGGAAAGCTGTCGCCAACAGGCGACTGATGAGGTGTGACGCTATGTTTGTCACTCTGACTTCTTCCCTTTTCAAAGGCGTTGTATACGAAAAACGGCGCCGTTTATAGCGCCGTTGCTGTTATCTCTCTTTCACTTTGAACCGTTTTAAACGCAGCGCGTTCGATACCACGGACACCGAGCTCAGCGCCATCGCCGCACCCGCATAAACGGGATTGAACGCAGGCCCGCCGAGCGCGTAAAAAACGCCTGCGGCAAGCGGTATGCCGATTGTATTATAGATAAACGCCCAAAACAGGTTCTGGCGAATGATGCGCATTGTGGCGCGGCTCAGCGCGATGGCCGTGCCAACCTCCTGCAAATCGCCGCGCATGAGCACCACATCGGCAGATTCCACCGCCACGTCGGTGCCCGTGCCAATCGCCATGCCCACATCCGCCTGCACGAGCGCGGGCGCGTCATTAATGCCGTCGCCCACCATTGCGATCTTGAACCCCTGCTGCTGCAGCTTTTTCACCTCGCCCGCTTTATCCTGAGGCAACACATTGGCGAGCACATGGCCGATGCCCACCTGATTCGCAATAGCCTTGGCGGTGCTCTCATTGTCACCCGTCATCATATACACGGACATGCCAAGATTTTTGAGTGCCTGAACGGCCTTTTGGCTGGAGGGCTTGAGCGTGTCCGCCGCCCCCATGAGCGCGGCGAGCCTACCGTCTATCGCGGCATACATCAGCGTGCGTCCCGCACCCGCCAGCGCTGCCGCATCACCGGCCGACGCCGAAATATCAATACCGTTTTCCCTCATCAGCGCCGAGGTTCCCGCCAGCACGCGGCTGCCGGACACCACAGCGTCGATGCCGCGCCCCGGTACCGCCTTGAACGATTCGGGCTGCGGCAATCTGATAGATTTTGCCTCCGCATCATTCACGATAGCCCGCGCGATCGGGTGCTCCGACCCGCGCTCCGCCGCCGCGCAGAACATAAGCGCCTGTGTTTCTTCAAATCCTCCGTATACATGCATATCCGTGAGCACCGGCTTGCCTTCCGTGACCGTGCCCGTTTTGTCGAGCACCACCGCACTCACGGCGTGTGTCGTTTCGAGGGCTTCGCCGCCTTTGATCAGTATACCGAGCTCCGCACCTTTGCCTGTGCCCACCATAATCGCGGTGGGCGTAGCAAGCCCGAGCGCGCACGGACACGCGATCACGAGCACTGTCACAAATATGTTGAGCACAAACTGAAAATCCTTGCCCGACAGCGCCCACAGTACCGCCGCCACAACGGCAATGCCCATCACTGCGGGGACAAAATAGCCGGAAATCACATCGGCCAGCTTGGCAATCGGCGCTTTTTTGCTCTGGGCATCCTCCACGAGCCTGATGATTTTTGAGAGCGCCGTGTCGTCGCCCACATGCGTCACGCGCAGCTTGAGCAAGCCTTCTCCGTTGATGCTGCCGCCCGTTGCCGCACTTCCTGCATGCTTTTCCACAGGCAGGCTCTCGCCCGTCAGCATCGATTCATCCACAGACGATATCCCGTCTGTGACCTCTCCGTCTACCGGAACGGCCGTGCCGGGCCTTACGATCACGATATCGCCGGGGGCGATTTCATCAAGCGGCACCTCAAGCTCGGCTCCGTCCTTCAGCATCACAGCTGTTTTGGGCCGCAGCTTCATGAGCTTTTTAATCGCGTCGGATGTGCGCCCCTTGCTGACCGCTTCGAGGTATTTTCCCGCCATCACCAGCGTGATGACCACCGCGGCCGATTCAAAATACAGCATTTTGAGCGCATCCGCATTTCCCATGAACAGACGGATCATCGCATATGTGCTATAGGCAAACGCGGCACCCGTCCCAACGGCCACGAGCGTATCCATATTGGGCGCACCCTTCATCAGCGTGCGCAGCCCCCGGCTGAAAAAACGGCTGCCCGCCGCAATCACCGGCAGCGTCAGCAGAAACTGTGCGAGTGCGAAATTTGCCGGGCTCATATGCGGGCTCATAAATTCGGGCAGCGGCAGGCTGATGCCCAGCATATGCGGCATCGCGACGTATAATACGGGCACGGAAAAAACAATCGCGGCGATCAACCTTAAGCGCATTATGCGTACCTCGCGTTCCCGCCGCTTGGTGCCGATATCCGTATCCTCAGTCTGTTCTATGTCCCGGGGCGTGTAGCCCGCCTTCTCCACCGCCGCTTTGATTTCCGACAGCTTGACGGCCGCCGGGTCGTACACGAGCTTTAAGCGGTTCGTCGCGAGGTTTACAGCCGCTTCCCTGACGCCGCTGAGCCGCCTCACACTGCGTTCCACGGCGGACGAGCATGCCGCGCATGTCATCCCTTCCACAATCAACTCCGCTTGTTTGTCGGCCGATTTTGGTGCTGCGAGCCCATAACCCGCATCCTCCACCGCCTTTTTGAGCTTTTCAAAATCCACGAGGTTGGTATCGAACCTGACCGTCAGCTTTTCCGTCGCCAGATTGACGTCGCTGGACAGCACGCCTTCCAGCTTTGCCGCCGCTTTTTTAACGTGGCCCGCGCAGACCGCGCAGGTCATGCCCGTCACATCAAAGCTTTGCTCTTTTATTTCCCGGCTTTCCTGTGTGTCCGCCATTATTTTTCCTCTAAGCCGTACCCCGCATCTTCGACGGCGTCTTTGAGCGTTTGAAAGCTTATCTTTTCCTCGTCAAATTCAACGGAAAGTGTCTCCGAACCAAGATCAACAACCGCCTTATTAACACCGTCTAAAGCGCCGACAGCCTTTTCAACCCTTTTCACACAGGCTTCGCAGCCCAGTCCCGTCACATGATAACTGTTCATTTTTTCTCCTCTCTATTTAAGCAACTGTCACTATACAGCAACCATTTGCATCTATTGGCATTTTGAGCTTATACCATCCTTCTTTGTGCGTCAATACAGTATATCAGCGCGACACATGGATAACGCGTGACTTTTTTTGATATTTCTGGTACAATAAATTATTGTCGGCCATTTGTGTGTACAAGTCACACGGAACAAATTTGTGCCTGAGTCTATTGGCTTTTTTTATCGGTAACTGTTATAATTTAAAGGCTATTTATTTTTTGGGAGCCGGGCAGATGCTGCAAAAAGTGATGTCGGCCTT
Organism: Bacillota bacterium; assembly: GCA_023408075.1. Taxonomy (GTDB): domain Bacteria; phylum Bacillota; class Clostridia; order Christensenellales; family SZUA-584; genus SZUA-584. The sequence continues at coordinate 63,885 of JAEYKW010000025.1, forward strand.
GCGCAGTGCGAGTGAAGCAAATTCAAGCGTAACCGCAGAGTTCACACACATCAATTTAAAAAGAATATTTCCCGCGAGTATTTGCTGCGTTGTGTTGAATGCCGCCGCTATTGTGATGCTTTTGAGCCTGTCCAATCAAAACACGGTGTGGCAGTCAAGGCAAATATGGATCAACGCCCTCATGATGGTTTTTGTATTTGTTCTGCTCTTTCCAATAAAAGCCGGATTAAAAAAGGACGAGCCCGGCTTATTTGCGAAACTGCTGCCTTATATCGGTTTTATCAGCTTAATCGGCTTCAGCCTGGTTTCAACCGCGAACGATCAGCTTGTTACCGACAACAGCATCACCACATACATCATCGTCAGTCTTGTCAGCGGTGTGCTGTTTTTAATTCGCCCGGTGCATTCCATTATATTATACATCGCATCGTTCGCCGGGTTGACATTGATATGTTCAAGCGCTCCGGTATCAGATGTCATCCGTACATCCAACATGATCAATGCCTTAACCATGACGGCGCTCAGCGCTTTTTTGTCCGTCATGATGTGGCACAATAACCGCATGAACGTGCTTCAAGCCTATCAGATACGCACACAGCAAAAGCTTCTGGAAAAAACCAATGTCGATCTTCATAAAATGGCTTATTACGATTCGCTGACCGATTTGCCGAACCGTCGCTATTTGAACGATATACTGCTAAAGGAAACCGCGCTGATGCTGCGCAAGAATTATGAGTCGTGCCTGATTATGCTTGATCTTGATTACTTTAAATATGTTAATGACAATCACGGCCATCCCGTGGGAGACAAGCTGCTTGTGCAAATCAGCGCACTGTTATCTCAGAACATCCGCAAATACGATACGATATGCCGTCTGGGCGGCGAAGAATTTATGATACTGCTGCCGCAGACTGAACTGGATGAAGCTGTGGCCGTGGCGCACAAGCTTTTGAATGTGATTTCGTCGGAGCCCTTTGTGATCGATGATAAATCGGTAAGCATTACAACCAGCATCGGCGTCTCACGCCTGATGAAGGACGCGGACGCCTCGCTGATTGAACAGTATACGCATGTGGATACGGCGCTTTATAAGGCCAAGCGGGACGGCCGCAACTGCGTGAGAACCGCTTAACTCGCCGACAACTTCACCGTTGCGCGGCGCGCAAGCAGATACGCAAGCACGCCTGTCACAGCCGCGAACGCGATATCCATTGCCATCGCGACATACGGGCTGCCGCTTAAGCGTCCCGAGCAGAAGGCAAGCACCGTTCCGATAAACCTGTATATTTCCCCCGAGAACAGCTGCGCATCAATAACCGGCAGCAAGATAAAGAAGAACACGGGAACGCCGATGGAGACCGTCAGCTTTAACGGTTTGTTCATGCGGTAATACGCCGTTGTGATGAAATACCCGAGCATAATGCACGCAAGGTAACTGCAGAACATATACAAAATTCCTTCGGCATAAAACATGGAGCCGCTGCTGAACCGGTACATGGATTCCTGCACGAAAGAAGGCTCATAGTGCAGGAACTGGCTGATAATAAGCGCATTGAGGCTATCGATAAGTGCCATCCCTGCGCAAACAACGGCGGCCGTGGCCGCAAAGCTCGTGAACATCGTTTTTCTTGATATGCCGTTGGCGGCAAACATATGAAACGTTGATCTGTACGCATTGAGGCCCACCACAAACAGAAAAATCATGGATGCCACATCGAACCCGCCGAAAGACACGTTTATGTCATAACGCCGGAACGTGAGCAACGAAACACTCATCAGTATAAAAAGCGAATAGATCACGATATAGTATATAATGACAGGCCATTTGATGCCGCTAAGCTGGTATTTTAATGCCGGTGCCAATCTCATAAAAATCATTTCCTCCTTTAAGAATTTGTCAGGTGAATAAACAGGCTTTGCAGGTTGAGCTTTGAGAGCTCGATCCCCTGCGGCACTGCGGTTTGCTCCAGCGTTTCGAGCAGATACGCGCTTTTCATGCCGCCGAGCAAATCCTGCCCGAGCACCTTTTTCCCCTGAATGAAGCTGTCGACAAGACCGACAGGCCCGGTCACCGTCGCGCCCGCCCTGAGCGCGTTTTGCGTGGTATCGTTCATAATAATCTGCCCACTCTTTATGATCGCGACATTTTCGATAACGCCCGCCGCTTCTTCAATCAGATGTGTCGATACGACAACGGTTTTGGGCACCCGGCTGTAGCTCTCGATCAACTCGCGGTAAAACACGTCGCGGAAATTCGCATCGAGCCCGAGTACCGGCTCATCAAGCAACAGCACCGGCGCGTTGCACGCCAGCGCCGCAATGATCTTATAAATCGACTTATAGCCGGTGGACAGCGCTTTGACCTTCTTCTTCGTATTGAGCGAAAATTTATCGGCCAGCAGCAGCGCGTATTCCGTGTCCATATCGGGATAAAATTCTTTGGTCCATTTCAGAACCTCTTTGACCGTCATGGAATCGGGATAGAGCGACTGCTCTGTCATGCAATAGACTTTTTTTAAAGCGGCATCATTTTCCTGCACCGATTCCCCGTCGATCAATACAGTGCCTTCCGTGGGAAACAGCTTGTTGGTAATCAGCCCGAGCAGTGTGGATTTGCCCGCACCGTTGCGCCCAAGCAAACCGCTGATTTTGTTTTCTTCAAATGTCAGCGTCACATTTTTCAGCGCGATGGTACTGCCGAAGCATTTTGTGACGTTCTTGACCTCAATCAAGCTCATTTTTTATTCCTTTCTTTATCATATCATTGATTTCTTCCGGAGAAATTGACAGCTTCTGCGCTTCCGACAGCAGCGGCCGGATGAATTTCTCAAAAAACTGCTGTTTTCTCTTTTTCATGATCACGTCTTTTGCTCCTTTCGCGACAAACATGCCAAGCCCCCGTTTTTTAAAGAGAATACCATCATCCGCAAGCATCGTGATGCCCTTCAGCGCCGTTGCAGGATTGATTTTATAGCTCACGGAAATCTCCGTTGTGGACGGAGCCTGCATATCTTCATCGAGCGCTCCCGTCAGTATCGCGTTCTCCAGCTGTTCCGCAATCTGTATGAAGATCGGCACGTCGCTCTGCAAATCGAGTTGCACTTAATCACCTCCTTAGTTATCTACTCTTGTAACCAACTATATAGCAAGCCGGCTGTCTTGTCAATAATAAAATGATTGTTTTTTTACAATAAGCCGCCCCAGAAAAACTCATCAACATCTGAAAAACGACAAATCAGCAGTCTTTCATTCAACAGGAACTTCTGTTTATTGACACTCCCTATCACTTCATCTTATAATGTCTTCGAATAAAAAAGTTTACTAAAGAAAGGATGCCTATGGACGCACTGTTGAAGGGGTTTACGCATTTTGGCTGGCAGCAGGCCATTATGATCGTCATTGGTCTCATTCTCATATTGCTGGCTATTAAAAAAGAATATGAGCCTATGCTGCTGTTACCCATTGGCTTTGGCTGCCTGCTCACAAATTTGCCGCTGGCGACTGTTCTGGCTAACTCGCTCGGAGAAACCGGCTTTTTGAAGGTTCTCTTTGAGGCCGGTATTGTCACCGAGCTGTTCCCGTTGCTCATATTCGTCGCAATCGGTGCCATGATCGATTTTTCACCGCTACTGAAACAGCCTGTGATGCTGTTTTTCGGAGCTGCGGCACAATTCGGTATTTTCGCCGCTATGATGCTGGCCATCTGTGCCAATGCCATTATTCCCGACATATTTTCACTGCGGGAAGCGGCAGCCGTGGGTATCATCGGTGCGGCCGACGGACCGACCACGATATTCGTCGGCAATCTGTTTGCCAAGAATTATATCGGTGCGTTGTCCGTGGCGGCCTATTCATATATGGCGCTTGTTCCCGTCATCCAGCCGCCGATTATCCGGCTGCTGACCACCAAAAAAGAACGCCGTATCCACATGGATTCGGATGTCGGCAAGCCGATTCCGAGACCGGTGCTGATTATTTTCCCCATCGCGATCACGATCGTGGTCGGGTTCATCGCTCCGGACGGCGTACCGCTTGTGGGCGCTTTAATGTTCGGCAATCTGATCAGAGAATGCGGTGTGTTGAAGCGGCTGTCCGATTCGGCTCAGAACGAGCTGGCCAACCTCGTGACACTGCTGCTCGGTATCACGATCGGCTCCACGATGTCCGCCGAAAACTTCATTCAGTGGAACACAGTCTTGATACTCGTTATTGGTCTGCTTGCGTTTATTTTCGACACAGCTGGCGGCGTGCTCTTCGCAAAGCTGATCAATTTGTTCTTAAAAAAGAAGGTCAATCCGATGATCGGTGCGGCGGGTATATCCGCGTTCCCGATGTCCGCCCGTATTGTTCATAAGATGGCACAGAAGGAGGATCCGTCCAACTTCATACTGATGCCCGCCATCGGGGCAAACGTTTCCGGACAGATCGGTTCCATAATCGCAGGCGCAGTCCTGATCTCGTTACTCGTATAACAGGAGGTTGTTATGAGCGTAGGTGAAATGTTGGTTCAAGGTATACAGTATATGGGCATCGGCGTGGCCGTTGTGTTCGCCGTGCTGGCTATATTTGTGGGGCTCATTAAGCTCATGTTAAAGATATGGCCGCCCAAAGAAGCCGAATAAAACACATTTGCCCGGCGGTTTTCCGCCGGGCTTTTTGCTTTTTAAAGCGATTACTTCATTCGGTTGGCATAGCTCGCCTTTTTTATACAATCTGATGAGTCTACAATATTCTTTATCGCCGACTTGTCGGTCAGCCTATATAACCTCCGGAGTCGGACTCGTCAGGAGATTTTGGCGAAGCAAAACGCTGTCCGCATACGGCAGTACAGACAGCGCAACGGATGATCGGGAGCGGCTTTGGAAATGCTATGCCGCGCTAACACACGCCGGATCGTACCGTGCAGGAATTGCCCGCATACGGCATGTGCGCGCCGCACGCTGGCTGTCACGCTCTCTGTCGTTATGTATAAGCAGACGTACTAATCCAGCTTCTTTATGAGCAGCGATACGGACACCCCGCTGTCCGAGAGCTGCACACCCGCCGCCGTCCCCGATGTGATAACGAGACGCAGCGTCGTCCCCGCTTTGAGTTCGGCAAGCATCACGGCGCTGTAAACAGCCTCATGCGTATCAATCAGCCTCGCCGTTACGCTGCCCTCCACGGTTTGCCCGTCGGCCTGCACAGAGAGCGCCGCATGCACGGCGTTGGCCGCCTGCATAACCACCGAATAGCCGATTTCATAGATTCCCGCTTCTTCAATTTTGACATCAGGCGAATTTTCTTCATGCTGCAGACCCGACAACACCGTATGGCTGCCGAGCCTGAACGGAACCGCGTCTCCCGGCACCGTGACGGAAAGAGCCTGCGGCCCGCTGTGAAATATGTATCCGAAAATGTTGCGCTTTTGCGGTGCGGCGTCGGCCTTTTCCTCCCGCACAGCTGTCGGCTCCGCAGGCGGCATGAGCTTTAAGCCTTCTTTGCGGGGCTCAGCGCGCTGCTGTTTCGCTTTGCTGTTGTTTGGGTGTGTTTTAAAGCTCCTGTAATATGTCACGCTCATATGATATTCTCCCCCTGACAGAAAAATCTCATATTATCTTATTTCTTTATTCCGAAAAGCGTGCGCACACAAAAACCCGGCTGGTGCCGGGTTGCGAATTTTCTAAGCGTCGATAAAGGGACTTATATCTTTGCTGTATAAGTTTACAAAAAGCAATCATCATCCATTCAGCTGCGCAGCCATTTTGCGCGGAAGAGCATCCCCTCTGCCAGAGCTTTTTATGAGATTCCAATCCATTTTGCAGCCAACAAGCCCGCGATTATGGCGGCTGTGAAAGCCCGGACGCTGTCTACCTGTCCCTGTCCGCTTTTCTGCCGCCCGATTTGGCCTTGCCCTGAATCTCCGAAACCGGCCGCTGTTCATTTTTTTCAAAATGCGGCTTATGGTTGCTCTCCGTGCCGTGAGGGTCACTCGGGTCCGGTCGCCGCATGCCTGCTTTTGCCATTGTACTGCCTCCTTCATTTTTAACTATTATATCCGAAAGAACATACATTAACGCGTCTCATACACGCTCCAGTTTTATTTTAAACAACAAAAAACGTCAAAATAATAAAAAAACCCTTGACAATTAAATAAAGAAGGAGTACCTTAGTACACAAGTTAAAACTTAATTTAAATTTACCGGTTGGACAATTTCTTTAGAAATTGTTTTCAAGTTTTGAGCTTAAGGGTGGGGGCTTCAGTTTTGAGGTCTTCGCTTTTTTGTTTCCAACGCGGTGGCACAGTGAGGTGTATTGAAATTTGTTTTTCAATGCACTTTTTTGTTTGTCTTTTTTTGTATGTTATTTTTTATGCATACTTTATATTATGTTACTTTTTTTGCTGGTTTATACAGTTTCGGATTCAAAAATTATTATAAATCATTTAAGGAGGAAATAAGAAATGACAGAAGAATTGACAAGTGCTCTAGGCGAAGTGGCAGGTATACCGTTTGCGGTATGGTTCTTGATCGGGGCAGCGCTCGTGTTTTTCATGCAGGGCGGCTTCGCAATGGTCGAGACCGGTTTTACGCGTGCAAAAAATGCAGGCAATATCATCATGAAAAACCTCATGGACTTTTGCATCGGTACGGTTGTCTTTATGATTATCGGCTTCAGCTTGATGATGGGAGAAAATTATCTTTTTGGTCTGATTGGTGTTCCTGATTTTCAAATCTTCACTGACTATTCGAACTTCCCGTGGTCCAGCTTCGTATTTAACCTCGTGTTCTGTGCGACGGCTGCCACAATCGTATCTGGTGCCATGGCTGAGCGTACAAAATTCTCTGCGTACTGTATTTACAGCGCGGTGATCAGTCTTGTAATCTATCCGGTTGAAGCCGGATGGGTATGGAACGCTCAAGGATGGTTGTTCAATCTTGGATACGTTGACTTCGCCGGTTCCACAGCGATTCATATGGTCGGCGGTATCATGTCTTTTGTCGGCGCTTCCTTTCTTGGCGCCCGTATCGGCAAATACACGAAAGACCCCAAAACGGGCAAAAGCATCTCCCGTGCAATTCCAGGCCATTCCATTACGCTCGGTGCACTTGGCGTCTTTATTCTCTGGTTTGGCTGGTACGGGTTTAACGGCGCAGCTGCACTGAGCGTTGAACAGTTAGGCACAGTATTTGCCACGACGACAATCGCCCCCGGTGTAGCGACAGTTGCTACAATGCTTTTCACTTGGATAAAGAATGGTAAGCCTGATGTTTCAATGTCTCTTAACGGCTCATTGGCCGGTCTTGTTGCCATAACCGCGCCGTGCGCAAGTGTTGACGGCCTTGGAGCCGCAATCATCGGCTTGGTAGCCGGTATACTCGTTGTCGTTGCTGTCGAATTCATCGACAAAAAGCTGCACGTTGACGATCCTGTCGGTGCCATTGCGGTACATGGCGTCAATGGTCTGTGGGGCGGCCTTGCGGTTGGCTTGTTTGCCACAACAACGGCTCCCGGTTCAGCTGTGAACGGCTTATTCTATGGCGGCGGGTTGAGCCAGCTTGGCGTTCAGGCCCTGGGTGCCGGTTCAATAATGATCTGGACGATTATTGTCTCAATCATTCTTTTCGCCATCATTAAAAAAACAAATGGCCTGCGCGTCTCCGCCGAAGAGGAAATCTCCGGTTTGGATCTTCCCGAACATGGCCTCACGAGCGCCTATGCCGACTTTATGATCGCGATACCCACTGCTGATTTGGGTGATACAACTATACCCGCCGGTGCTGTGCCTGCTGAAATCGCCATTCCTGTTTCCAACAATGCGCATCCCGATGCGAAAATCACCAAAGTTACAATCATTGCGAACCAGAACAGATTTGCAAAACTGCAGAGTGCATTGGAAGCTATCGGCGTTACCGGCGTGACAGTCACAAATGTGATGGGCTATGGCATGCAGAAAGGCCATCCGGTAAAATACAGAGGCGTTGAACTGGAAACCAAATTGCTGCCCAAAGTCAAGGTTGACATCGTTATTTGCAAGGTTCCCACCGACCTGCTCATCAAAACTGTTAAGGAAGCTCTATACACCGGCAATGTCGGCGATGGCAAGATATTTATTTTCGACGTAAAAAATGTCATCAAGGTCAGAACGGGTGAGGAAGGCTATGCGGCGCTTCAGGATGAAGACTGATAATAAACTTGCGATCCATATAATTCCCTTTTTTTAAGCAAAGGGGCCTCCGCTTAAAACACCCGGAGGTCCTTTTGTTTATACGGGCAATACTTTAAACATGTATTGGCGAAACCATGTACGCGCGCAATCTTAACCATCCGTTTTCTTGACAAAAACACGCACTGACGTATATACTTGCATTTATTATCCGGGAAAGAGGCATCATTTTGGATCATACGAGGCAACTGGGGACAGCCCCCATTCTCAGGCTGGTATTGAAATTTTCTGTTCCGACAATTATCGCAATGACGATCAACGCAATTTACAACCTTATCGACCGTGTATTTGTCGGTCAGTATGTCGGTGAATTTGCGCTTGGCGGATTGATCGTATCCTTTCCGCTTATGATTGTCGGCTTTGCCATAGGGACTTTATTTGCCATCGGCGGCGCGACGCTGATTTCCATCAAGTTCGGAGAACATAAGCCTGAAGAAGCGAATAAGATATTCGGCAATGTGGCAACGCTGATACTCATCAGCAGCATACTCATGACAATACTCGGCGAGATCTTTTTGACGCCGCTGCTGCATCTGGCGGGAGCCACCAAAGCTAATTTTCCGTACGCGGAATCCTTTATGCGCATCATCCTGATCGGGCTCGTGTTTCAGCTGTCTTCCTTCACGATGGCGGCGATTGTGCGCAGCGAGGGCAAGCCTTTCTTGTCTATGATCAGCCAGATAATCTCTGCGCTTGTGAATATCGTGCTCGACTATTTTTTCTTTGCCGTATTGAAAACGGGTGTGGAAGGAGCCGCTATCGCCACCGTCATCGGACAGCTGGTCGGCTTTTGCATCCTTTTCCGCTTCTATTTTATATCCAAGAAAAGCCTGCTGAAAATCACTCTGGAGAGCCTCAAGCTGCGCTGGCAATATGTGCGCCAAATTATGCTGATCGGCGCTTCGAGCTTTGTCATCAATGTCGGAACAGGCATATCCGCCGCCATCACGAACGGCGCGCTGCTGTTTTATGACGGTGACGCGGCTGTCACATCGTACGGCGCCATCAACGCCATATTTACGCTGGTGCTGATGCCTGTGCTCGGATTGCTTCAGGGCATCGGGCCTATCATGGGGTATAACCACGGCATGCGCCAGCCGTCGCGCGTCTGGAGAACACTTTGGACGGGAATCGGCCTGGGCTGCATATTCACATTCACGCTTTTCGCCCTGCTGGAGCTGTTTCCCGAGGCTTTCGCATCGCTCTTTCTCGACCCGTCGTCACCGACAATGCCGGTGTGCGCTTACGGTATTCGCCTCACGATGCTCGCTTTGCCGGTGCTGTCGTTCAGCGTGCTGTCCACCGCCTATTTCCAGTCTACAGCGCAGGGCAAAAAAAGCTTTTTCATCAGCCTGCTGCGCCAATTGCTCGTCATCGTCGGCGTGTTGGTGCTGCCGCAGTTTTTGCAGCTGTCCGGCGTATGGCTCGCGGGCCCGTTCTCAGAGCTGCTGTCTTTAATCGTCGCTTCGCTGATGCTCATTTTCGACCGGCGTGCCAAAAGGCAGGAACTGCTGCCTGCGGAAGCATAAAGCTGGCTTTTTCGCATTACAAATATAAAACAAAGGCCGTACCATTTTCGGTATGGCCTTTCTCTTGTGCCAACATCAGCCGGTTGTCACCACAAATGTACCTCTCCATTTAATCACGCGTTTGCCTTCCTCGCTGCAATTTGGCACCGTCCCGTTGCATGAAGGAGTCAGCGCCGGGGTCACGTTATTGGCAACCGCCAGATTTTCCACCGATACGCCTACCACCGTAGGAACATTGGTCAGCGTCGTATTCCCTCCAACCGGAGCTTTAACATCGAGGCTTCCAGCAGCCGATATCCATCCAAGCGGGGTTGATGCCGTTGTGGCTGCGAGTGCTGCGGCCGGAGCACCGTTATTAAAGGGAACCACCTGCTCCTGGACATTATACGCTGGTTCGCTTTGAATGATTGGGAAAGCATTACAAATGTATGGAATCGTTCCGACTAAATAAAACACAACCATCTGCACCGGACCGATATTGGGCACATCCACCGTTTCTTCCTTGCCCGCGACTTGCAGCTTACTCTTATCAAACAGCACGCTCTTCACGCCGTTTGGATCTGAGAAGCTCTCATCTAGTATAAATGGCGGTGAAATTTCTGCTGTGGCGCAAAACGGGATTCTCACTTCAGCCATGTGTATAAACGCCTCCTATATAGAATTAGTGTTATAGATTAGCCACTATATCATATATTATTCTATTTCTCGTATTGTGTGACTTTAAGGACAACCCCTCAGGGGTGTCAAAGCGGGCTAAAGCCTTATCCCGCCTGCATAACAGGCGAACGTGTTTGCTGTCAGCGATTGTGTGATATCATGCACCGGGCCGATTGACTGCTGAGCGATAATAAGGAGGAAGTTTTGCGAAATGCTGCTGCAATTTCGGGGTTCCAGCGGTACAGCAGCAGCCGCCAATACAGCACTAAGACTTAAATCAGCTTTCAATTTAAACGCACAAAATAAGAGCAGGCCTTTTGGCCTGCTCATTTATATGAAAAGAGCAATAATTGGAGGGCAATTGCTCTTTTATATATCCCTCATTATTCCCTGAAGCGTTTCACCTCAAACCAGAATACGACGCCATCCTCAATATTTTCCACACCAAAGCGCTGCCCTAAAACCGTCTGTATCGCTTTGACCACGCTTAAGCCGAGGCCGTAGCTGTCCTGCACGCGCGTGCGCGCATCATCCGCTTTGTAAAAGCTGTTCCAGATGTTCTCCGTCATCTCTTCAGATATATGAGACCCCGTATTGAAAACGCTGATACGTATCGTCTCGTCCTGCGCCCGCGTCCAGATTCGCACCTGTTTGCGGCTGTCCCCGTAGCGCGCCGCATTCGATACGTAATTGGCAAGCACCTGCTCAAACCGCATCGCATCGAACAGGCCGAGGTGGTCCTCCACGGCTTCGAGCGTAATATGCAGCCCGTGCTGAGCGATATAGCCATCGTATTTTTCGAGAAAGCTCACAATCCGTTCGTTGACGGACAGCTTCTCGCTGATGATCTCTGTGCGTCCGCTTTCCATTCTCGTTAAGTCCAGCATTTCCTTGAGCAGGCGGCTCATCTTGGCTGCTTCCTCCGCAATGATCCCGATATAAATATCCTTTTGGGTTTCGGTGCTTGCGTATCCCGTATTCATTTCATCCGCATAGCCCTTAATCAGTGCGAGCGGCGTGCGCAGCTCATGCGACGCATTGGATATAAACTGCCGCTGGGCGGCGATATCCTTTTCGAGCTGTTCGTTCTGTCTTTTCAGCGTATTCAGTGCGTTTTCGAGTTCACTGCCCAAACGGTTGACATCCTCCCCGAGGCTTTGCAGTTCATCCCCGGTGGTGACGTCGCAATGGCTGCCGAAATTGAGCGCCGCCAGCTCTCCCACCGTGTTCTGAATCTGTCTGATGGGCCGGGTAAAGCTTTTGGACACCTTGAACGCCACGGCCAGCGAGATCAGCAGCGCCAGCAAAGCGCAGGCCAGCAGCAAAATATTCGCCTGCTGAACGCTTTGGTTGACCGGTTCAATGGCTTGTGTGACGAGTATCGTCACCCCGCTGTCAAGCGTCGCCGTGCAGACCATCATCTCGATATCGGATCTCGGTTCATGCACCGTGCCGATATAAACGCCGTCCTTAACCTCTGCAAACTCCGTTTTGCCTCTTCGGAATGTGTCGGGCAAATTACCGTTATCGCTGCCGTCATTATCCTCTTGCCGGCTGTCCGTGCCGACGGACTGTCCGAAGCCCGATGCGCCGCTTCGCGGTGAAAAATCGTCGGACGGCGCTTGAATTCCCGGCAGAGTCGGGCCGTTGTCCGTCCGGGGCTGCAGGCCGAATTCCGGAGATGTGGAATAGAGAATACCTGTACTGCTTCGAATCATGATGTCGTATGAATTGCCGACATCCTGTGCGCCGACCGCATCGCGGAGCGTTTCCTCGTCCTGCGTATAATCGATTTTTTCGAGTGCATCCATAGCGCTCAGCATCGCGTTTTTAATCGCGGCGTAATACAGCGGACGCAGCAGCAGCGTATTGGAAAGCAGTATCAGTGCGGATATACCGAGCACGAGCACTGTGATGATCAAAAAGAGCCGTTTAGTGATGCCCGTTTTGTGTTTTTTCATGACGTCACCTCAAAACGGTAACCGTAGCCGCGCAGCGTGGTGATATAGGCCCCGCACGGGCCGAGCTTGGTACGCAGGCGGTTGATATGCGTATCGACCGTATTGGGCGAGCCCAGATAGTCGTATCCCCAGACGAATTCAAGTATCTGGTCGCGGCTTAAGGATATGTTTTCGTTCTCCGCAAGATAGACGAGCAAGTCATACTCCTTGCGGCTCAGCATCGCTGTTTCGCCCTCCACCGTCACCTCGCGCGCATCCTGATCAATCTGAACATTGCCGAAAGCCGTGCGCGGTTGGCCTTGGCTCCGCCTGAAAAGCGCTTCCACACGCGCAACGAGCACCATGGGCGTAAACGGCTTGATGATATAGTCGTCCGCGCCGCAGTCGAACCCCTTCACCTGGTCATAGTCTTCACCCTTGGCCGTCAGCATCAGCACCGGGCACGACGACTTCGCCCTCAGGCGGCTGCAGCATGTGAGCCCGTCCATTTCGGGCATCATCACATCGAGTATCACCATATCGGGCGACGCTTCGTCAAACAGCAGCAGCGCCTGTCTTCCGTCTTCTGCCTCTATCACGCGGTAGCCGCGGTTTTCGAGCACAATGCGCAGCAGATCCCGAAGCCGCGTTTCGTCATCCGCCACCAAAATTGTCCGTTTTACCATGTCATCCTGTTTCATGTCCCAACCTCTCGGGCTATTATATCATTCTGCGCGGCTGCGAATATTAACATTCTTTGAATCTTAAGTTTGTTTGGTCAGCCGTGTCACAATGCCAATCAACTCCTGTCATGCCGTCTCAGTCCCCGCAGAGGTATGCTTGAATACAAGATAAATTGCCGTTGGAGAGTGACCGGTTTAAATCATTTCTCCTCCGATCACCTGTCGGGGACAGCCCCTTCTGCAAAGAATGGACATGAAAAAAATCTATGTCACGCCGGATGAGCGGCGGATTGCACAACGGTCAGAAATTTCTTTCCGCATCGGCGTGATGAACGCCCATCACGGTTCGATTCCGGCAGCTGAGTGATTCTGTAAGAGATGCTTCCCGCCGAACCGGGGCTTATACATTTTGCGCAGCGCAGCGGGATGGGATGAGAGGCTTGACAGTCTATCGGCACGCAGCGCAGGCAGCATATGCTCCCTATCACATGCTGCCTGCTGCCATCGTGTGTCCTGCGCTGTTTACTCGTACCTGAGCGCCTCGATCGGATTGAGTTTGGAGGCCTTGATGGCCGGGTAAATGCCGAATCCCACGCCGACAATCAGCGAGAAGCCGAGCGCCATCAGCATCACGCCGGTCTGCACCGTCACCTGCGTGTCGATCAGCGACCCGACGAAGCCCGACCCGAACTGGGCGAGCAGTATGCCAATCAGCCCGCCGATGCCGCTCACGATGATGGCTTCAAACAGAAACTGCAGCAGAATATCCCGGCGTGTGGCCCCAATGGCCTTTTCCACGCCGATCTCGCGCGTTCTTTCCATCACGGACACGAGCATGATGTTCATAATGCCGATACCGCCGACCAGCAGCGATATGCCCGCGATACCGCCCAGCATCGCCGTCTGCGTGGCCGTCACCTCACCCAGCGATTCGAGTATGCTGTCCTGGCTGTTGACTGAAAAGCCGTCGTCCTCCGTGGAATACTGCAGCAGGTCATTCTCAATGCTGGCCTGCGCGGTCTCCACCATATCGGCGGATGCCGCGCTTGCGTAAATCGTGGATATCGTCGTATTCTGCATCAGTCTCTGCGCAGTCACAAACGGAATCATCACGTTATCGTCGGCTGACGATGTCTCATCGTCTCCCTGCTGCTGCAGCACACCGACAACTTCATATTTTGCCCCGTTGATTGATATCGTCTCGCCCGTCACATTGAGAGAGCCGTACAGGCTGGCGGCAACGTTATACCCGACCACTGCCACCTTGAGGCGGTTCTCATTGTCCCGGTCGGTGATGAAACGGCCCGATACCAGCTCATACTCACGAATGCTCTGGTAATCCGAGGTGACGCCCTGCACGCTGGTATCCTCTATGCTCGTCGTCCCGTTCTTGACGGTATAGGAGGACGAAATATACGGCGACACCGCGCCCACACCCGGCAGACGCCCGATGTTCTGCACATCCTCCAAATCCATATCCGCCCGGTTGTCCCGGATACTGATGGTAAGTAAGTTTGATCCCAGCCCTTCTATCTGCTCGGTCACCGCCGCGTTCGAGCTCTGCCCCACGGATATCAGCGCCGTGACGGCGAATATGCCGATGATGATGCCGAGCATCGTGAGAAATGAACGCAGCTTGTGTGCCCATACCGCGTCGAAGGCGGATATGATGATCTCATGAATTCTCATTTTTGCTTCCTTCTTTCCTCACATCGGATACAATCTTCCCGTCGAAAAGCTGTATCACCCTGTCCGCCTGCCCGGCAATGCCGCTGTCGTGCGTGATCAGTATAATCGTGTTGCCCGCCGCATGCAGCTCCTTCATCATTGCCATTATCTCTTTGCTGCTTTTGGAATCGAGATTGCCCGTCGGCTCGTCGGCGAGTATCACAGGCGGTTTATTGATCAGCGCACGCGCAATGGCCACACGCTGCTGCTGCCCGCCCGACAAGGCGGCGGGCTTGTGCTTCATTCTGTCACCAAGGCCCACCTTATCGATCGCCTCAAGCGTCCTCTCCCGCCTCTCCTGTTTTTTGATTCCGGCGTATTTTGCGGGCCGTTCCACATTTTCAAACGCCGTCATCTTTTTGAGCAGGTTGAACTGCTGGAATATGAAGCCGATCTTTTGATTGCGCACCTTGGCCAGCCGTTTGTCCGAGAACCTGGAGATGTCCTCGCCGTCGAGCAGATACGTCCCCGATGTGGGCGTATCGAGACACCCGATCATGTTCATCAGCGTCGATTTTCCGCTGCCGGATGCCCCGACAATCGCCACAAACTCCTGCTCGTCAATCTTGAGGTTCACGCCGTCTAGCGCATGCACGCGCTCGCTGCCCATCTCGTAAATCTTGTACATGTCCCTGATTTCAATCAATGCCACACTTGCCACCGCCCGTTCTTACAGGTTGCCATATCTGTCACCTTAATTTCCTCCCGGGCCGCCGCCCCAGCCGCCGCTCGGCATCTGACGGCCGCCGCCGCTCGGCATCTGGCCGGTCATTTCGCCCATGCCGCCCATCATGAACCCGCGCTGCTCTGAACTGTCGTCCGCATCGTCGGACTGCAGCACCATATCGCCTTGGCTCAGTCCGCTCGTGATTTCAATATAATAAGCATTTTCGATGCCCGTCTGCACCGCACGGACTTCGGCATAGAGCAGTTCGGACCAATCCGAGAGCACGCTGATTCCCAATGTCTGCGCATCTTCGCCCATATAAGCGACAAGGCCCGAATAATCTCCGCTGTTGATCAGCGCCTGAATCGCGGCTTTTTCGGAAGCGGACCTGTCCGCCTTGACCATGACATAACTCTTATTGCCCGATGTCCGCAAATCATTAACGGGCAGCAGCACCGCACCCGTAGCCTCCTGCGCCTTGATTTCACAGTTCAGCGTCATATTGATCTTGAATCTGTCGTCATCTGTAACCGATACGTCAACGTTGTAGGTGGTGATACCGCCGGATGCGGTTCCCATATCCGATATACCGGCCACAGTCCCCTCAAAAACTTCGTTTGGCAGGCTGTCGAGTGACACATCCACGTTCTGCCCGACTGCTATGGAGCCGATATCAAGCTCATCCACGGAAACCGCAGCGAGCCAGCTGTCCGTCGATTGAATCGAAATCAGCGCCGCGCCTTCTTCGCAGGTGGCTCCGTCCTGAGCCGATACCGCGCTGACCACACCGGCCGAGGGCGATACAATCTGGCCCGCCTCTATGTGCGCCGTCATGGTTTTATACTGCGCCTGTAAATCCGCAAGCGTCTCATACATCTCCTTGACATCGAGGGAGTACTGGGACGCTCTGTAGATGGTCTCACCCGCTTCGATCTCATCGTTCTCCGAGAAGTTCACATCGTCGATAATGCCGTAGCTGCTGGTCACCGGCACATACGCCGCGAGCTCAATCTTGCCTGTAAAAAGCTCATTGCCGCTGGTATCGTAAACAACGGCATCCGCACCGACGCTGCGGGAAACCGTATCGATACTGACATAGAGCGCACCGTTTTCATTCGTGACCACGCCGTCGTAGGTGCGGCTTTCGCATTTGACCTTCACCGCATCGCCCTCGGCCAGGGTGCTGTCTGCCGCGCTGATGATCTCCCTTTGCTGCGTCGCGACCAGCGCCACATACCCGTATTCGTCCATGGCCGTTTGAATTTCGTCGTCTGCATCAAGCACAACATTTTTGATCCAGCCGTCCGCAGGCGATTTGATGGACAGCGACGTGCTCGTGTTGTTCGTCGTGTCGATGCTGACCTGCTGTGCCATGATCTGCGCTTCAAGATCGGCGGCGTTCTTTTGCATTTCTTCGGTGTCGAGTGTCGCGATCGGTTGGTCTGCGCTGATGGTATCGCCCTCTTTCACAAGCATCCGGTCAATAACGAGCTGGCCGTCTGCCGTGATGCTGAGCGTCTCGGCGCTCGCGAGATTGCCGCTGCCCGAAACGGTCAGCGAGATGTCCCCCGTCCCTATCGTATCAAAGCTGGGGTCGCCATTGTTCGCGCTTGCCTTGGCGGATGTGCCCGATACGCCGAAATAGATGCCCAGCCCTGCGCCGACAATCACCACGGCTGCCAGCACGATAATCACTGTCCGTTTTGTTTTCTTATTGATGTTCTGTAAACTCAATTTTGCTTTTTTCATATTTTTCACCTTTCGTCTTGGCGCTTTAAAATCGTGTTCAGTATAAGAGCACCGTCTCACAGCATCCTGTTGGAAAAATGAATAATTCGTAAACAAAGAATCCGGCATTACTATCTTCTTTCAAAGCCTGCAACCTTGGAATATAGAGATAAAAGCACACTAAACATGGTTTTCTTATCTTTTTAGTGTGATATTTTAACCATTTCATAAAAGAACGTGTTAATTTTTCGTGAAGCATATTGCTTTCGTATACTTTTTTTGATAGATTAATTTGATTAGGTATGATTTAACAGATTGTGAGTTCTATTAGAGTTATGGTCACGATTAAAGACATTTCCAAGAAATGCGGCGTATCGGCCGCAACCGTCAGCAAAGCGCTGAACGGGTATACCGATGTCGGGGAAGATACGGCCGAATATGTGCGAAAAATGGCCAAGCAGATGGGGTATTTGCCCAACGCAACAGCCCGCGCCCTCAAAACAAACCGGTCGAACAACATCGGCGTGCTGTTTGTAGATCAGACGCACTGCGGCCTCACGCACGAGTACTTTTCATCGGTTCTCAATAGCTTAAAGGAAGAGGCGGAAGCCCGCGGCTTTGACATCACATTCATCAGCAAGAACCTCGGCCAGTTTCAAATGAGCTACTACGAGCACTGCAAGTACCGCAACTGCGACGGCGCGGTGATCGCGAGCGTCAATTTTAATGACCCCGACGTGATCGAGCTGGTCAACAGCGAAATACCGACCGTCACAATTGATCACGTCTTTAACAACAGAACGGCGATACTGTCCGACAATGTCGAATGCATCTGCAATATGGTCCGGTTTCTCTTCAAGAACGGCCACCGGCGCATTGCGTATATACACGGTGAAGACACATCGGTCACCCAGAAGCGTCTCGCGAGCTTTCACAAGGCCTGCATGGACCTTGGTATACATCTGCCCGAAGAATATGTGAAGCCCGCGATTTACCATGATCCCAAGGCGAGCGGGCTGGCCACGCGCGAACTGCTCGCGCTGCCGGTAAGACCCACGTGCATCATGTATCCCGACGATTTTTCTTTCATCGGCGGTATGAACGAGATCGAGCGCCACGGGCTCACGATACCCGACGATATCAGCGTGGTGGGACACGACGGCATATACCTCTCTGAGGTGCTGCGCCCGCGGCTGACGACGCTCAAGCAGGATACCGAGAAGCTCGGAAAAGAGGCTGCCGCGCGGCTGATTGAAGCGATTGAATCACCCAAGACATTTATCCCGCAGCAGGTGGTGGTGCCCGCACAGCTCGTTGAAGGCAGAACGGTGAAGAGCATGATGCCCACCATCGGCGTCGTTGATCTGAAAAGATAGCTGCATATTTGAACTCGCTGCTTCAATATGATATGAAGCCATGTTTATAATCCAAGTATCGTCGCAATATTTTCGCTAAGTACCGCGTTGGCAATTCCAGCTGATTTGGCCGCTTTTTTCAGCGCTCCAATTGACAGCCCGATATCTCCAAAAGGCCGGTCTACTCCAAAGATGCACTTGCGTGGCAATGCGTTGATGATAATGCCCAATATATAAAACGAGTAAGACGCAGAGGTGTCCAGATATAAATTCGGAACCTCTTGTGCAAGTTCCATTGACTCAAGCCAGTAGCAGCCGCCAAGATGTCCTAGTATAACAGGAGTCTGAGGATACTGTCTGGCATAACCCGCTATGCTTTTGATATCGCTCAAAGTCACTGGAAAAAAGCCATGAATCCAAACAGGCATTTTTTCAAAATCAGCAGCTGCTTTGAACACATTCTCCATAAGGTGAGCGTCTCCGCCGCCAAAAGTAAATTCGCCTATTCCCGCCAATTCGTTTTTTATAATATTATCCTCAATAAACTGCTTTGTCGTCTCTAAGTCTACGTTTATGGGTACGTTGCCGAACCCAATATACCGGTCGGGAAACAGCTTGATTGCGTTCATAAGCTCATCAACGGCTTTTTTGCGGATTTCAATCACAGACCCCCATTTGCCGGAGAGGATCTCTTTCAAATAGACCATAGATGCTTTTGCTTCCTCTGCATTTCTTGCGAACTCAGGGTGAAATGATGTGGAAAACAGCACCGTTATATCGACGCCGGTTTCGTCCATCTCTCTGATATGGTCTTCAACAGGTAATGTCACATGAGAATGCCCGTCAATAATCATTCTTCTATCCTTTCAAAACAATTTGAGTATTTATTTTTTATTTATTATAATAGGATACGTAAATTATGGAAGTATGCACTTTTCAGTAATATACTTACGTAAAGGAGAGTTTGCGTTTTGCCTCAAGATATATGCTTTGTTTCAAATCAGGAGCCTTTTGATTACACCTTATCAATCATCAGCGGCAAGTGGAAACTGAAAATCATTTTTATCCTTGCTTGTCTGGGAACTGTTCGCTATGGAATTCTTAAAAGAAATATTGATTCAATTTCACATAAGATGCTGAGCTCTCAGTTGAATGAATTAGAAAAAGAGCACATTATTATAAGAACATCGTACCCGGAGATTCCTCCAAAAGTGGAATATTCGCTGTCACCAAAAGGCGAAAGCATTATTCCGCTTATAAAATCAATGTGTCATTGGGGTAAGGAAAATAAAAACTAAAGCGGGATAAGACCGACAAAAGTCTGCCGATAAAAAACACCCGAACAGAGCCATAGATTGAGTCAGACCGGAAAAGCCTTTTTCTCAAAAGAGAGAGCGCGCAGCACCGGATGAAAGAGATCCCTCTATGGCATAAGGCTTTTTGATGGTATTGCCGTTGATACTCTTGCAAAATAAACAGGGGCAAACGGATTAACCGCTTGTCCCAGAGTATCAAAAAAGTTATTTATGTCATTCCGACGGAGCGTAAGCGACTGAGGAATCCCCTTCTGCAAAGCGCTTTACATGGGATTCCTCGACAAGCTCGGAATGACAAAATGGAGTCTATCGACAGCCTGAAGCAAACGGTTTAACCGCTTGCCCCTGTATCCCTTTACCGTTATTTGCGTTTGGCGAGCCCTCTTTGCGCAAACAGCTTCTCGAGCGTATCGAGCGCGTAATCAAGCTGCTGCGGCTTATGCTCGCTGATCAGGCAGAACCGCAGGCGTGCCTGATGCTTCGGCACGGCGGGATAAACCGCCGGCGGCACAAACACGCCGTTTTCCAGCATCAGCGTTGAAAGCTCATAGGCGTCGTTGTCCTTCCCCACCATAATCGGCACAATCGCCGTCTCTTTGGCAAGGCATGTGTCAAAACCGCGCTGCTGCGCGCCCTCCACGAAATACTTGATATTCTGATGCAGCGCCGCGACACGCGGGTTGCCTTCCATCATAATGTGAACGGCTTCGAGCGAGGCCGCCGCGAGCGGCGGGCTGATGCCGACCGAAAACATAAAGCCGGGCACCGAATAGCGCAGGAAATCGACGAGGCTCTGCTCGCCCGCGAGATAGCCGCCGCAGGTGCCGAGGCCCTTACTAAGCGTGCCCATCTTGATATCCACATCGCCGGGCAGCAGGTCAAAGTATTCGTCCACACCGCCGCCGTTTGCCCCGATCACACAGCTTGAATGCGCTTCGTCCACCATCAGGAACGCGTCGTATTTTTTCTTTAATGCCACGAAATCGGGAATCGGGGCAATGTCGCCGTCCATTGAATACACGCCTTCCACCACGATCAATATCTTCTCATATTTGTCGCGTGCGGCTTTGAGCATATGCTCAAGCATATCAAAATCGTTGTGCGGAAATGCTTTCGTATCGCTCCTTGACAGCTGGCAGCCCTGCGTGATCGAATTGTGCGACAGCGCGTCGTAGAGAATCAGGTCTCTTTCGTTGCAGAAGTTGCCCACAAACGTCACGTTGGTGGAATGCCCGCCCACGAGCACAAGCGCGTCGTCCGTGTGTTTCCATTTGGCAATCGCGCGTTCAAGGTCGCGGTACAGCGTCTTCTCGCCCGCAATCAGGCGTGAACCGGATGCCGACGTGCCGTATTTGTCTATCGCCTTTTTGGCGGCCTCCCCCGTGCGCGGATGCCCCGACATACCCACATAGTTATATGATGCGAGATTGATAATTTCACGCCCCGCTACGATCGACGTATCGCTGAGCACCGAATCGTGCGCGACAAAATACGGGTCTTTGATACCGGCGTCCTGCATGCCCAGCCGACGTTTTGCATATTCCTCGTATTCACGCGACTGGTCAAACCGCGTGATTTTTCTGATGTCCTTGGGCTTGCTTTCCTCGCGCCGCTCCTCAATATTATGGATTTTCCTGTAGAGCAGCCTTGAAAGGTCCTCCACGTTCGCACAGGAGAAATACTCGGTATCGGGAATAATCACGCCGTACATCTCCTCGGCTTTGGAAAATACGCCAAGGCTCGAGAGGCTGTCGCCGCCGAGGTCCTCCACGAAATGATCGGTGTCTTTGACAGCCTTCGGATCAAGGCCCAGCACCTCCGCGAAAATGCCTCTGATCTTTTCCATGATGCTGGCAAGCTCTGTATCGTCGTAGCTGGCTCTCGCAGCGGATTCCTCGATTTTTATCGAATGCTTCACGACGCCGCTGCGGATATCGATCTCTTCAAAGCTGCCCTGCCCGCGCTCCAGCGCTTCCTTCACCTTCTGGCGGCGCACCTTGATGCCGTTGGCAAGCGGCAGCGGCTCCAGCGACAGATAAGCCTTGTGTATTTTCTTATATATCGGCAGCAGCCCATTAATGCGCGTGATTTCCGCAATGAGTTCATCAACCTTGTCCGTATCCGCGGCATTGTCTCCCATATAAACAATCAGCGACGTGTCGTCGTAAACGCCTTTGGCCGCCACGCCGGTCACGCAGATATGCTCCACGTGCGGCAGCTCCGAAAAGCTGTCTTCAAGCTCGTCCGGATAGATGTTCTCGCCCGATTCGTTGATGATCACATCCTTAAGACGTCCTTCGATATAATAGCGTCCGTTCACCTCGCGGACGATGTCGCCCGAGGAGAACCAGCCCTCTTCGCGCGCAATGTAAACGCCGTCCACCATGCGCCCCGAATGTATCGCTTCGCCCTTGATCTGCAGCTCGCCGGTTTCGGCGCTGCCCTGCTTCACAATGCGGTATTCCATAGGATAAAACGGTTTGCCGACACTCGCATCAAGCTTGGTATCGATCTTGGCGGACAGCTCCACCGAGTCGATGCCCGTTTCGGTCATGCCGAAGCCGGAGACAAGCGGATAGCCGATCGAGTTGATGATTTTGAGCGTCTCGGGCTGTATATGCCCGCCGCCGCTGATGCAGAATTCGATGCTGTCGCCCACGAGTTTTTGCTGGATGTCCTTGAAGAACAGGCTGGAGACGAACTTGCGGCCCGCTTTCCCGAGGCGGCGCTGCAGCTTAATGCTGAGGTCGCTTGCGTTCATGAGCTTGTCGTATGTCTCTTCGCCCTGCAGCCTCGCCTTGCGGACGATGCCTTTGGCCACGTTGTTCCAGAGCAGCGGAACGGCATAAATGTGTGTGACTTTATGCTCTTTGCAGGCCGACATGATCACGTCTGCGGTTCTGCTCCGTATAAACACAATCGTTTTTCCGAAAAACGTGTACCACATATAAACGGCGATCAGGCCGAAAATATGATGGAACGGAAGGAATGCAAGCTGTTTGATCGGCCCGTTATGGATAATCTCTTTGTTGTTCCTGTAAACATAGTCGGCAAGCAGCACCTGCTCACAGATGGCCTTTTCGTTGTACACATAAACCTTGGGCGTGGCTGTGGTGCCCGAGGTGCAAAGCGCGATGCTGTCGCCGTACACCGGAATATACATCTCGCTTTTCGCGTTAAGGCTTAAGAATTCGTCAGGATTGATGACAGTAATGCCGCCCACATCGACGGGCGTATCCGTCACGATGGTGCGCGACCCCGCCTGCCGGAGCACATGCATCAGCTGGGCATCGTCCCCGCCTGCGTCGAGCAGCAGCGGACGGTAGCCGGCGAGTATCACAGACCAGAAGGCCGCGGGCCAAAGAGGGGTGTTGGCGTACCGGAGCGCCACAAAAGTATTCTTGTCTAGCCCTTCAAGCCGTTTATTGAGTGTTTTTGCGCCGGCAGTGATGATGCGTTCATAATCCGAAAAAGTAAGCTTTTTAATGCCGCTGCCGTCATTGTATTCCGCCGCGACTGCGTCACCGTTCGCACAAATCAGCGAGAACAGGTTTTTAATTGACGGCTCCTCGCGTAAGGCGGCTAATTTTTCAATGATCGTGTCCATTCAAACAAAGCCTCCGTAAGATATAAATAAATAAATGATGCCATAGCAGTTTGATGACTGGCCTTTGCGCGGTGAGCGAAATTATATTGCGACAAAATCGCTTTGAATATGAGTTTTACTCCGCTCCATCACCGCTTGCCATTGCCGCTGTAAAACCTTCATGCACTCACGCATCGTAAAAGAACAGAAACCATCGGTCATTCTTTTCACTGCTGCAATGAACGAACGTTGCGAAGGAACCGCGCAGCAGAATGGATGACGACATGAGATTTTTCATACAGCAATGACAGGATAGGACGATGTCAGCAACCTGCATTACTTGATATATGAAATAATATTAACACATACAGATGGTTTGGTCATCAAAGTTTTTATGAAGACGCTTCAATCCTCGCTTTGCGCTCGGCCACATAGCTTTCAAACCGTTCTATCGTCAGGTTGACAATCAGCTCCTGAGGGAAGCCATGCTCTTTGATGATACCGACAGCGATATCATGTTTGCCGATATGGGGCGCAAAATGCGCATCGCTCGACACGGCGACCCTCACCCCGTGCTTTTTGCAAAGCGGCAGGTAAATCGCGGCATTCGCAATGCCGCCCTTTCTGTATGAGAAGGAATGGTTGTTGACCTCGAGCAATCTGTTTTGTCTCGCTGCTTCTTTAACCACGGCCTCGTAATCGAGCTCGTAAGCGGCGTTATCCGGGTGGGCGATGATGTCCACGTACGGATTGGAATAAGCGCCGATCACAGCCTGCGTGTTCTGCTCTTTTGTACCCGGTTTTAAGACCACCTCATGCAGCCCGGCAATCACGTAATCGGTGAACTTCAAATACTTTTTCCGCACATCAATGGTGCCCGAAAAGTCGATAATATTCGATTCAACGCCCGGATAGATGCGAACCCCTTCAATATGGCTCGGTAAAAAAGGATACGTGCCCAAATTAAACTCAGGGCAGGCCCCCGGCAGCTTCGGCCCGTGATCCGTCATCACAAATCCCTTGAGGCCTTTTTGGGCTGCCGCTGCCGCGTTCTCAAGCAGCGTGGAATGCGCGTGTCCCGATAAAACTGTGTGCGTATGCGTGTCCACTTCGATATTCATTTTTTGTCTCCAGTTAAACTATTTTATTCCAAAAGCTGCGCAACCTTCTTTACCGCGCCCGCTGCGTCGGGCGCGTAAGCATCTGCGCTGATGCTTCTGGCATAATCTTCCGTTATAACGGCGCCGCCCACAATGATCTTTGCGCGCAGACCGCGCTCTCTCGCCATCACAATCACCCTCGCCATCTCCTGCGCGGTGGTGGTGATCAGCGCCGATAAGCCGATGATGTCGGCGTCCTTTTCCGCCGCTGTATCCACGATTGTGTCGGCAGCGACATCCTTCCCGAGGTCGATCACCTCATACCCGTGGTTTCGCAGCAGCATCGCCACGAGATTCTTGCCGATATCGTGGATATCGCCCTTCACCGTCGCCATCACGATCTTCTTTTTCATGACGGAATCGGCAGTCGAAAAATGCCGCTCCAGATAATCAAAAGCCGTATGCGCCGCTTCCGCGCTGTAAATAAGCTGCGGCAGAAAATAGACGCGTTGCTCATATAAATCGCCCACCTGCTGTAAAGCCGGTATCAGCATATTGTTGATGATGTCGTTTGGTGTTCTGCCGACCGCGAGTTCCGCGTCAATCAGCGCCGTTATGATGTTTTTTTTTCCTGTGATCACCGCGTCGGCCACGGTTTTGGCGTCTTCCTTGGGCGTTTCCACCTGCGCAAAGCGCTTAAGATAGCGTTCGAAATTATCGTCCCGGTTCACAAGCGCCTCGGCGGCATGGTAAGCATCCATCATCAGCTTATCGCCGGGGTTCATGATCGCCGTGGTGAGCCCTTTTTCTATCGCCATTGTGAGATATGCGGCGTTGATAAACGTTCTTTCGGGCAATCCGAAAGAGCCGTTCGAAATGCCGAGCACGGTGAAAAGGCCGTTGTCGCTGCACCATTTGATCACTTTGAGCGTCTCGATCGCAGCGCCGGAATCCGACGATACGGCCATCACCAGGCCGTCAACGATGATGCTTTCCTTGCCGATGCCTTCCCGCAGCAGCCGCTCACAGCCCTTTTCAATCTCCTGTATGCGCCCCTCGGCCGTCTGCGGTATGCCGTCGTCGCCGATAGGCAGCAGTATAAACATCGGCCGGTATTTTTTAATCACAGGCAGCAGCGTATCCATGCTGGCTGTTTTGGTGGATACCGAGTTGACGAGTGCCCGGCCTGGATACAGACGCAGCGCCGTTTCAATCACGTCCGGCTTAGAAGAATCGATGCAAAGCGGCAGCTTGGCCTGCACGGGCAGCTGCTCAATCACGCTTTTCATCGCGCTGCTCTCGTCAAAATCCGGCATGCCCACATTGACATCGAGAATGTGCGCGCCGCAGTCCTTCTGCTCGATGGCCATATCCAGCACCGTATCATAATCGGCTGTTTTCAGCGCTTCCTTGAGCTTCGGTTTGCCTGTCGGGTTGATGCGCTCACCGATCACGCGAAAGCTCTTCCCGAAGTAGGCCATAGTTGAAACGGATGTCAGCGCGCCGGGCAGCGATGCTTGCCACGGCAGCGGGGACAGCGCTTGTATCTCCTCTTCAATCGCTTTGATATAGCACGGCTCGGTGCCGCAGCACCCGCCGATCAGATTCGCGCCCGCCTCGCAGAGCGGCTTCACAAAGGCCCTGAAATCGTCGCAAGAAAGATCGAACTTCGTTTTCCCGTCGACAATGCGCGGCATCCCCGCGTTGGGCTTCACAATCAGCGGCACGGTGGAAACCGCCTTCATGCGTTTGACGAGCGGCAGCATCTCGGCCGGGCCTGTGGAGCAATTGAGCCCCACCGCATCCGCACCCGCGCAAATCAGCGTGATCGCCGCCGCCTCCGGCGACGTCCCCGTCAGCGTTGTGCCTCTTTCGTCAAACGTCATGCTGACGACAACGGGCAGATTGCAAGCCTCTTTTGCCGCGAGCACGGCCGCGCGCGTCTCCTGAATATCGATCATCGTTTCGATTACGATAAAATCAACGCCGCCTCTCACGAGCGCATTCACCTGCTGTTTATAAATTTCCACCGCCTGCTCAAACTCAACGTCTCCGAGCGGCTGCAAGAAAGACCCTGTGGTGCTGAGTTCTCCGCCGACAAACGCGTTGCCGCCCGCCGCTTCCACGCTGAGTGCCGCGAGCTGCTCATTAAGGCTGTCGGTCTGATCCGCCAGCCCGAATTCGGTGAGCTTTAAAGAATTGGCTCCCATTGTAAATGTGTAGATGGCACGCGAACCCGCTTCGATATATTTGCGCTGTATATCAAAAAGAACCGGCTTATTCTGCATCGCAAAAAGCTCAGGACAAACGCCGGGAGACATACCGTTGCTTTGCAGGTATGTGCCTGTCGCGCCGTCAAGTATCAAAAAGCGCTGCCGAATGTATTCTAAGAAAGTTAAACCGTCGATTCTCTTCATCTATTCCACTCCCGCCACTGCAATCACCGATTTTTCGGGTGACAGCAAAAATTGTTCGTTAATCCGCACACCGAGCGACCCCATATCCAGCATATCATAGAAAACCTTTTGATACTTGATATCAAGATCGCCATATCCCGCGCTGAAACGGTGCCGCGTGAGATGCCGCCCCGTGCGCTTCAATGCGGCGTTCTTGCGCGCGATGATGACATCAAGTGCGCCGTCCACAAATTCAGACGCGTAGGCGTCGTACACAAGCGCCTTAAGGCCTTCTCCCGCCGTTATGGCAGCGTTGATCCTCTCGACCTCGCGCATCGGTATGGATGCGCACATCAGATACGCTTCGCCGCTGCTCGTCAGCAGCTTCGCGAGCTGCTTTGATTCAATAAGCGTGCCGTTGATATATAATATTCCCTCGGCCGAAACACGCGCCGGAACTGCCGCCGCCTTGCCTTTGACCGTGAATAAAGACTCAGCGGATTTAAGCAGCGCATCGATTTGCTGGTTAAGCTCTGCCGGAAACACGGCTTTTTGCGAACCCAGTCGCCGCATCACGGTCTTTTTATCCGGAACAAACGGTATAAATGAAAAAAGCTCCATTGCGCACCTCAGGAGATATGATACAACACTTACTGCCATTATTCAACCACTTGCAAAATGGCTGTCATTATGATTAAATGGGAATCAATCCAAAACCGGCGTTCAAAACAGGAGTCAATTTCATGAATCTTATCGATAAGCTGAAAACAAAAGAAAAGGCTTTCTCTCTCGAGTTTTCGCCTCCCAAAAAGGATATGCCGCTGGATACCGTATACGGTGCGATCGAAAAGCTTTCCGTTCATAACCCCGAATTTGTAAGCATCACATACGGCGCGGGCGGCAGCAACAGGGAAAGAACCGTCGAAGTGGCTTCGCACGTGAGCGAGCTGGGCCTCGAAGCCATTGCGCATCTGACGTGCGTGGGCGCAGACCCCGAGCAGATCAACGCCGTTATTGACTCTCTCGAGGAAAAAGGCATCAGAAATATTCTCGCGCTGCGCGGCGATATTCCGCAGGGCATGGATAAAGCCACAGCGTTTGTATACTACCGCCATGCGAGCGACCTGATTATTGATATTAAAAAGAGAAGCAGCGTCACCGTGGGAGCTGCCGCATACCCGGAAGCCCATTATGAGGCGGATTCATTATACGACGACATAAAATACTTAAAGCTGAAAGCCGACCTGGGTGTGGATTTTTTTGTGACCCAGCTTTGTTTTGATAAAAACGCGCTGCTCGCGTTTCATGAAGAAGCCTATAAGGCGGGGGTTACCGCCCCAATCGCCACCGGCATTATGCCGATTCTCGACCCCAAGCAGATCATCAGAATGACGCTGCTTTCGGCTTGTTCCATCCCCGCATCGTTAAGCCGTCTTGTGAGCCGCTACGGCGAAGACCCCGAGTCTTTCAAAAAAGCCGGTATGGATTACGCCGTTGGGGAAATCACAGGCCTGATGGCGGGCGGCATCCGCAAGTTCCACATCTATGTGATGAACAAGGCGGATGAAACGGCGCAGATTTTAAAAATGAGCGGCCTTATTTAAGCCTTGTTTCTTTTCTCTCTGTACATATCCGAATCAGCCACATTAATCAGTGTATAGACGGTCTCTTTCGAGTCAAATTCCGCTTCCTTGAACCCGAAGCTCATTGAGATGCTCTGCGCTTCGCTGACGAATGTGCGCGATACGGCCTGCTTGATGCGCGAAGCCAGCAGCATCGCCTGAGGCTTTTGCATTCCGGGCAGAATCAGTAAGAATTCATCGCCGCCCAAGCGGCACACCTCCCCCAACCCCTCGGATTGCTTTTTGAGTATCATCGCCACCGCGCGTATCATATTGTCCCCCACGCCGTGCCCGTACGTATCGTTGACGTGCTTTAAGCCGTCTATGTCCGCAAAGCAGACGGTGATGGGCCTGTGATCTCTTTTGCAGTTCAGGTAAGCGGTTTCGAGTATTTCGAGGCCCGCGCGCCTGTTGTTAAGCCCGGTGAGTATATCCGTTTTCGCAAGCATCTCCAGTTTGTTCTCAGCCTGCTTGTATCTTGTCACATCCCAGACGACCGTGGTGACGATCGAGCGTCTGCCAAGCCGCGATTTTGTATGAATGACGCTGTAGGTGCGCCCTGCGCTTTCAATTTTTTGCATGCATTGCTTGTCCGCCTTTTTTTCATCGCTTTGCAGCCGGCTGAGCAGCAGCTTCGCGGAGCCGATCCCGAACTTTTCGCGGAACGGCTTGTTTTCATACAGCAGCTCTTTTGTATCCGCATCCCATATGGCAATGCCCTGCTCGACAGCCTCGATGCCTTTTGCGAGCACCGTCTTAGCATTATCCTGCATATCTGCCGCCAGCAATTTATATACACCCGCCATTTTTTCAATACGCTTGTCCAGCGTTTCGTCAGCCAGTCTGTCAAAAAAGCAAACAAGCATCCCCTCCGTACCGTGTGCCTTTTGATACGCAGCGATGGCCACATCGGCGGCATGCTTTAAGCTTTGCAGCCTTAACAATTCGCGATCGACCGATTCTTCAATATCCGCGCTCAGCATGGGGATGCAAATGCTTTTTCTTTCTCTCCATTCGTCGCACAGCGTAAAGCGCCCGTTCTTTTTTTCATAAAGCGATGCGCAAAAAGCGCCCGTTCCTCTCGCAGTGATGCGCAGAAAATTCAACGCCGGATTTTTTTTGTTGCTCTGAAACGCGTCAACAATTTGCGCGGCCATCGCATCGTCATCAATCAATGACGTATCCTGAACAGTCTTGACAACAACCAGAAAGACGGCTTCGCCGTTAAGCTCTGTGAGCGCCGCATCCAATTCGGCATAAAAAGCTTTTTTGTCTATAACGATGGTGGTCTTCACATGCAATGGGTCAGTGCCTTTTTGCACGAACATGCCAAAAACCGTCTTATCCTCAAGCATTTCATAGAAATTTGCATGGACATGGAAGCTGTGTTTATCAGCCAATGGATTCGTATAGAGAATTTGTCCGTTTTTTGAGCTCACTATAAAGACAGGCAGCGGAAACAAACGGTATGCGTCATCATTCATAGGCTCTCCTCGTATGTCTTTTTTATTATTATAAGTATTTCCCAAAAAAACATTGGCGAACTGCGTCATAAGAAAAAAGTGCATTTGTCTGATAAAATAACAAATTTTTTTGCTGAATTAAAAGGATATTCGGCCGGTGATGTGGTATAATTAATGTTAATGTGCGTTTATGTGCTATTTAATAGCGTATCCGTCGACAAAATTAAAAAAACGCGACTATGATACGACTCATCTCCCTATTTATTTCGGCAAACAATGTTTGCCTCTTTTTTTTCGCGGCAATATATTTTATATCTCTGTGATTTATTCTGGGATGCTTATTTCGTACGATTTTTATTGACACAGATTGGTATGAAATACTCAACCTGCGTATAACCTAGAAGATTTGTAATATCAGGGCCAGTGACATGCCACATGGTTTCGTGTCTTGGGCGTTCATCAAGCACAAAGCTGTCATGTTTTGAAATCCAATCTTTAATGCCATTGTATGCTCTCAAAGCCTCTCTATAATCAAAGTCAGGTACAATTGCCGTCGCATACATGCCGCCCTCAAAATCCACAAATTTGAAGCCATTCGTATCCGCCTCGGTTACCCAACTCTCAACAGCATACCACCAAACAGGGCCGTTATCATCCTTATCCCACCACATAAAATCTCTTGGGAAGAATCGGTCTTTTCTCTTTGCATCAAGCTCCCCCCACATTTTATTAAATTTCTCATGATTGTTACCCTGTTTCACGCCGGAAGTCACCATTTGGCATGCAGGCAATTCAACAATTCTGATATCAGGCTTTTTTTCGAGCTTTTCGGTCACTTCTACTAAACGGCCTATATGAGATGGCTTGCCGATATAATCAACATTTGTTAGATGATTTTCAATCTCCTTAGCCTTGTCAAAAAGCAGTTTGATATCGGATGAATCATTGAAATTTATCTGTTCAATTTCACGAATAAATTCTATTACGATCTCTTTTAACTCATGTAAAAGCGCAACTTCATCGTCTATGTTTTGCACTTTTTTACCCAGAATCTCTAGAACGACATCCGAGCCGGATGCACTGAAAATACGTTGAATATCTTTTATGCTGATGTTAAGCTTTCTTAAAATCAGTATCTGTTCAAGCCTGTTTATGGTGGTTTCGTCGTATAGCCGATACGCGCAATCGTCTCTCCTCACACTGTTTATCAGTCCCATGTCTTCGTAATAACGAAGCGTCCGAGCTGTTATGTCGTATTTAGAGGATACCTCTTTTATTTTAATCATATTTCTCATAATATCTGCCCTTTGCTATCCTTTCAAAATTATTTGGTATACACAAAGCATAACCGCTTCCCCAAAGGAAGAGTCAAGCGGGAAAATGAAGAAAATATAATTTTCTGTCTACCTATCATATCATTTTTTCACAGCAATTTTAAGCTACTCAAAAGCTCAAAAACTGCTTAACCGTTGTGCCCGGAACTATAAATGATCTAGACATTTGCAAATCCCATAAGGGCATTCCGTATGGCCGGGGTGTTCGTAAATGAACATCTGCGAAACCATGATTAAATAAGCGTTTTTTAACGCAGTAGTAGCAATTAATATAATTGATAAAGCATATTTTATTATTGATTTATTTTGAGATTGAGAGCTACATTAAGCCGCATAAATACGGGCAAAATAAAAGACCGCGACACAAATGCGACGGTCTTTTTCAATGGTGCCGGTGGTGGGACTCGAACCCACACGCCCTCGCGGACAACGGATTTTGAGTCCGTCTCGTCTGCCAATTCCAACACACCGGCAAGTGACTTTGTTAATATAGCATATACAAAATTCACCGTCAAGACAGCCTTCGGACTTTCAGACAAAACAGGGTCAATCACCTCTTCATAATTATGTTCCTGTTTTCGCAAAAAATATTTTTAATTACCAAACTTTTATTGTTGACATATTCTCCTTCGCAACACTACAATAATATCAGAGGGTCGCTCAGAGTTGCCCGATAAAAATTAAGTTCTTAACATTTTGACATCTTGGTATGACATCAGGTTATGCAGCACAGCGAGACAGCATAAGGCAAGACAACATTGTTCAGCAGCTCAGGCAAGACAATTGAGACAGACAGCAAGGGAAAGTTTTAATATGAAGAATCGCCGTTTCGAGGTGGTTCTTCATTTTTTTCGGCTTCAATGAGCAGCTGCTGACAGCAGCAATACGTATTTTTAAGGTAATCGAGTTTTTTAACATCACATTGATACTGCTCGCTTTGCTCCCATTCCTTAAAGAGAAAATCGAGCAGTTCGCTGCAGTGCGTACGGAAAGAATCGCTGAGGCTGTAAAAGCACCACTGTGAAATCTTGCGGCATTTGATGATGTTTGAATAGCGCAGCCTGTTAAGGTGCTTCGATACGGAAGGCTGAGACACATTGAGAACCTCTGCCAGCATGCAAACACAGAGCTCCTTGGTGCCCACAAGGCTCAGTATTCTCAGGCGGATTGGGTCGCCGAGCGCTTTAAAAACGTCGGATAAGTCCATAATCTGATTCCTTCTTATTTCCTTTCTCTATAAATTATATGGTGACTCAGGGATGAAAAGACAGCCGATATTAAATATTTCATATTAAACGAACCATATTCCCGCATTGGCATATAGTAAATTATAAATACTCTAAGGGAGGGAAAATACATGAACGGCTTATTTGACAATAACAACAACTCATTCATATGGATTATACTGCTGCTGTGCTGCTGCGGAGGCTTTGGCGGCAACGGATTCGGCAATAACTGCGGCTGCGACAACGGCTGCGGTAACGACATTGGCTGCCTGCTGCCCATACTGCTGCTGTGCTGCTGCGGAGGCTTCGGCGGCTGCGGTTCAAAATGCTGCTGAAAGCAAACCCCTCATACATCCCGTATATAACTATCATCTATCCAAAAGTTTAAAGAATGCCATACCGGCGTTCTTTTTTTCTAAGCCTTCGCGAGTCCGCCCGCTCTGCCGACGCAGCAAAAAAGAGCCGCTCAGGCTCTTCTTGTCTTATATGAAAACTGTCTTTTCAGTCAAGATCCTAACGGCTGGCTTTTTTCCTTATCAAGGCCTACTCCACTGCGTTTTCATAGCCGGGCTGATATTCGTTTAGGTCTTTATCGATAATAACGATATCCACACGGCGGTTGCGCTCTTTGTTTTCTTCGGAATCATTGGGCGCTACGGGCCGGTATTCGCCGTAGCTTGTTGAAGACAGGCGCGCGGGATCTACGCCGTAGCTCTGGAGCAGCTTGGCCACATTGATGGCACGCTGAGAGGCCAGCTCCCAGTTGGATGCGTACCTTGCGCTCGAAATCGGCACATTGTCGGCAGAGCCCTCCACGCTGATATAGTTATCAACGGTCGTAAATATTCCCGACATTTTTTTAAGCATTTCCTGGCCTTCTTTGTTGACATCCGCCGAGCCGGAATTAAAAAGCAGCGCCTCCTTCAAACTGACAACGACGCCGCGTTGTTCCGTATGAATACCAACCAGTGTCTCAATTCCCGCTTCATCAACGAGTTCCTGAATCTGATCCTGAATGGACTTAACGCCCTGCACCTGCTGTGATGCCGCTGCTGTCGAAGCTTGAGGCGACGACACCTCCGGCTTAGAGGTATGAGAATCGCCGAGCCCCGACCATTCGTCATTGTCCATATCCGACGTATCGCCCGCCTCTTGCACCACCGATACCTCTGCGCCGAGCGTAATGCCCAGCTGATAGGCGAGCGCCTCAAACTTATCGGTATCCACCTTGCTGATCGTATACATCATGATAAACAGCACCAACAGCAGTGTGATCATATCCGAATAAGTAAGGAGCCACCGTTCGGAATTCTCGTGCTTTTCCTCTTCGCTCCGTTTCATAAACGGCGACCCTCCTGTTCGCTTTCTACTTCAGCCGTTTCCTTATTTGTCTCCTTTTTCTTTTCGAGCATCTGCAGATACGGCTCCAGTTTTTCCCGTATAACGATCGGGCTTTCCACGTTGTTGATTGAAAGCACGCCTTCTATGATCATCTCTTTCTCGAGCCGCAGCATTTTGAGCATCAGCTTTAGCTTGTTAGCGATAGGGAGGTAAAGGAGGTTTGCAAAACAGACACCATACAGAGTGGCCACAAACGCCACGGCGATGGATGCCGCAAGCTCTTCCGCCGACTCCATATTTCCAAGAACCTGAATGAGTCCCATAACCGTGCCGATAATACCCATTGTCGGAGAGAAGCCGCCTGCCGCTTCAAAAACGGCAATTTCTCTTTTCTTCACTTCCTCGAATAAATACAGGTCATTTTCCAGCACGTCTTTCAATAACTCGTTGTCGAGCCCGTCCATCAGCAGCATGAGCCCTCTTGACATCAGCTGATCATGAGACTCACGGAAGCCTTCCTCCGTTGTGACCTTTTCCAAAGAAAGGAGGCCGTCGCGCTTGACAATCGTGGCATATCCCAATATTTCATCCATTGTTTCTTTGAGCTTGATATGTGTATTTTTCGTGGCTGACCCAATCACTTTCGGCATAGAAACGACGTCTTTAACGGAAAATGAAACCATGACAGCGCCCAGCGTTCCGCCGAAAACGATAACCGCCGGGCTTAACAGCAGCAATGCGCCCACGTTTCCTTTTTCGAGTACAAAACCAAATATGATTGCACCGAAACCTAATATAAGCCCGAATATTGTTCCCTTCCCCATAACCGCACCTCTTAAAACATAAGATAAGCATACTGTTTTATAAGCATATATTTACACTATAATTCAGAAGTCGAATCGTTTTTCTATTAAAAAACTGAATAATGCAAGTCACAGCGCAAAAAAAGAAGATTAAGAGGATTCCAGACATCTTAAGATAAACGTCCCATAAAATCTTCATAACCAAATTCACGAACAATGACATTCTCCCCGTCTGCTGTATGCACCGCAATGGACGGCAGCGGCATGCCGTTGAACGTGTTGTTCTTGACCATTGTGTAATGCGCCATATCGCAAAAAACAAGCTTGTCGCCGATGCGAAGCGGTTCATCAAACGCATAGTCCCCTATAATGTCGCCCGCAAGGCAGGTCGGGCCGCCGAGGCGGTATGAAAACCGCTTCTCCCCCGGCTGCGCCGCGCCGATAATCTCGGGCCGGTACGGCATCTCCAGCACATCGGGCATATGGCAGGCCGCCGAGGTATCGAGCACCGCAATATCCATGCCGTTGTGCACGATGTCGAGCACGCTCGCCACGAGAAACCCCGTGTTCAAAGCCACCGCCTCGCCGGGTTCTAGATAAACCTGCACATCGTATGTGTCGCGCAGCCGAATCAGCTCTTTGGTTAGCCGCTCCACATCATAATCCGGCCGTGTGATATGATGGCCGCCGCCGAGATTGAGCCATTGCATGCGGCGAAAGTACGTGCCGAACTTCTCTTCAGCTGTCTGCAGCGTTTCAGCCAGCGCATCGGCATTCTGCTCGCAGAGCGTGTGCATATGAAAGCCGGACAGCCCTTCGAGAAACTCCGGCTCAAAGTTTTGCAGCGTCGTCCCGAGGCGCGAATACGGCGCACACGGATCGTAAATGGCATGACCTTGCGTGGAACACTCGGGGTTCAGACGCAGCCCGCACGACACACCCACGTCGAGCGCTTTTTTGCCGAAACGCCGCCACTGGTCGAACGAGTTGAATATGATATGGCCGCAAATGCGCGTGAGCTCGTCCATATCCGCTTCTTTGTAAGCAGGCGAGTAGACATGTGTTTCTCCGCCGAACAGCTGCGCGCCGAGCTTCGCTTCATAAAGGCCGCTGGCCGCCGTGCCGCAAAGATACCGGCTGACCAGCGGGTAAAGGCTGTGCATCGAAAACGCCTTCTGCGCGAGCAATATGCGGCAGCCGCTGCGCTGCATCACATGTGAGAGCAGCTCAAGGTTTTTAACAAGCCTGCGCTCATCCACCACGTAGCACGGCGTGGGCAGATCGTAAAGCCAGCTTTCCATCAGTCCACCATGGCCGGGTCGAAATCTTCCTGCCACGGCAGGCCCCATTGATTGAGCGCATCCATAAACGGATCGGGATCGAACTCCTCCACATTGAATACGCCCGCACCGTTCCATGTCCCGTTCATGAGCAGCATCGCGCCGATCATTGCGGGCACGCCCGTGGTATAGCTGATCGCCTGACTGCCGACTTCTTTGTACGCGTCCTGATGGTCGCAGATGTTGTAGACGTAGTAGCGGTGCTCCTTGCCGTCCTTAATTCCTTTGAATATGCAGCCGATATTGGTTTTGCCGACCGTGCGCGGCCCGAGAGACGCCGGATCGGGCAGCACCGCCTTCAAAAACTGCAGCGGCACGATCTTCTGCCCCTGAAAGTCAATCGGCTCTATCGACGTCATGCCCACGTTCTCAAGGCACTTCAAGTGCGTGAGATAGCTCTGTCCGAATGTCATGAAGAAACGGATACGCCTGATGCCCCTGATGTTGAGCGCGAGGCTTTCAAGCTCCTCGTGGTGCAGCAAGTACATATCCTTCACGCCCACCTCGGCGAAATCATACACGCGCTTGATTTCCATCGGCTCCGTTTCCACCCATTTGCCGTTTTCAATATAGCTGCCCTTGGCCGACACCTCGCGGATGTTGATCTCGGGGTTGAAATTGGTCGCGAAAGGATAGCCGTGATCGCCGCCGTTGCAGTCGAGTATGTCGATCTCGTGAATCTCATCGAAATAGTGTTTTTGCGCGTATGCGCTGAACACGCCCGTCACGCCGGGGTCGAAGCCGCAGCCGAGCAGCGCGGTGATGCCCGCCTGCTGGAAACGGTCGCGGTAGGCCCACTGCCAGCTGTATTCGAACTTGGCGGTGTCGAGCGGCTCATAGTTCGCCGTGTCCACATAATTCGTCTTTGTCGCGAGGCACGCGTCCATGATCGTGAGGTCCTGATACGGCAGCGCGAGATTGATGACCACATCGGGCCGGAACGACTCGATCAGCTTCACAAGCTCATTAACGTTGTCGGCATCCACCTGCGCGGTGCTGATCTTCGTTCTGCCGCCATCCAGCTTCTTTTTGAGCGCGTCGCACTTTGAAACCGTGCGGCTCGCGATGCATATTTCCTCAAATACGTTGGGGTTCTGGCAGCACTTATGAATTGTGACGCTCGCCACGCCCCCGCATCCGATAATCAACGCTTTTCCCATATCTGTTTCCTCCTTGCAATATCTTAAAAGCTTTACCTGCAAACCGACTGTCAAGGGTTATGCCCTTGAGAACCCCGTCAGTCAAATGACATTTTGGCGCCTTGAACGAATAGTATCAGCCATTCTGGGTGTCAAAGCAAACTGACTCCATGCTATTTTCTCTCCTCCAGTCACCGGGCGGTGACAATACTCTCTTCAGAGACTTATGTCATTCTGAGGGAGCGTAAGCGACTGACTACGGGGTGGAATAGAATCCCATGTTTAAAGCGTTATGCCATGGGATGCATTCGTCGCTCCGCTCCTCAGCATGACAGTATAAATTACTTATTATAAGCAATGACACACATGACTTCTATATCCACCTCACAGAGTCAGAGTCCCTCAGACCGCTGACAAACATATAGCGTCATTACGAGAGAGCGTCAGCCAATCAATTATGAAGCGGATGGAATCCCATGTTTAAAGCGTTATTCCATGGGATGCATTCGTCGCTTTGCTCCTCAGCATGACTTTTAGGACGTCTCACCAAACTGAGGGGCATCGCCTCAAAATGCCTTGTGTCAGCCAACACTCAGTGCCAGCAGCAGCTCGCGCAGTATTTTCAGCGCCGCAGCGGTTGCTATGCCGCTCGGGTCGTACACGGGACTCAGCTCGTTCAAATCGCACGCCACAATAGTCAGCGGCTTGCAGACCGTATACACCGCCTCCAGCAGCTGCATGAAGCTCACGCCGCCCGGCTCGGGCGTGCCTGTACCGGGAAATACCGACGGGTCCAGCACATCGAGGTCAATCGAGAAATAGACAGGCTTGCCTTGCAGCGTCTTGACGACATCACCGAGTCCGGCGAAATCGAACTTTTGCAGATGCGTATGCGCTTTGGCCCATTCGAATTCCTCCTTGAGCCCCGACCGTATGCCGAACTGATAGATGCGCCCGTCGCCGATTATGTCCCACACGCGCCGCATCACCGTCGCGTGAGAGAGCGCTGCCCCAAGATAGTCCTGCCGCAGATCGGTATGCGCGTCGAAATGGATCACATGCAGACCGGGATACCGCTTTGCCGCGGCGCGCACAGCACCGAGCGACACGAGATGCTCACCGCCGATCATCACGGGGCGTTTGCCGTCCGCAAGAATCTGTGCCGTCTTTTCCTCGATCGCGCCGAGCGCCGTCTGCGTATCGCCGAAGCAGAGCTCGAGATCGCCGCCGTCGTGCACGCTTAAGTCCTCCACGTCCGCATCGAGATACGGGCTGTACGTCTCGAGCGCGTACGACTCCGCACGCATCGTGCGGCTCGCGAAGCGCGTGCCAGGACGATAGCTCGTCGTCGAATCAAACGGCGCGCCGAATATCACGGTATCCGCTTGCTCATACGGTTTGTCACAGCCGAGGAACGTCTGCATCTTCCACATCCTTTATGATGTCCTCCACATACGTGGGCAGCGCGAACGCCGCCTTATGCAGATTGGTATTGTAATAACGCGTCTTCAGCCCCAAGGCCTCCCAGCGCGCCGCGTCAAGGCCCGTGACCGGATGATACGTCTTGGACGAAAACCCGAACAGCCAATGTCCCGACGGATACGTCGGGATATGCGCCTGATACAGCCGGCTTAAAGGGAAGCTTTGCACAATGCGCTTATGTATCTGCCGCACCGACAGCACATCAGCAGGATAAAACGGATTCTCATGCTGGTTCACAAGTATGCCGTCACTTTTAAGCGCCTTGTAGCAGTTGCCGTAAAACTCCTTGGTGAAAAGCCCTTCACCCGGCCCGAACGGATCGGTCGAGTCCACGATAATCACATCGTAGTGGTCGGTGTAACGGCGGATAAAGCGCAGGCCGTCTTCAAAATGCACGGTCACGCGCTCATCGCCAAGGCTGCATGACACGCCGGGCAGATATGTCTTGCACGCCTGCACCACGTCTTCGTCAATCTCCACGAGATCGATATGCTCAACCGTATCGTACCGGCACAGCTCGCGCACCGCGCCGCCGTCGCCGCCGCCGATAATCAGTATCGTCTTTGCTTCAGGGTGCACCGCAAGTGGCACATGCGTGATCATTTCATGGTAGATGAACTCATCCTTCTCTGTCAGCATCAGAAAGCCGTCCAGCGTCAGCATACGCCCGAAATCGGGCGTCTCGAATATATCGATGCGCTGAAAGCGGCTCTGCGCGCTGTAAATCTGCTTGTCCACATCGATGCAGAGACCAACGTGTTTCGTATGCTTTTCGGTGAATGTCAAATGCATGGCTTATCTCCCTGTCAATACATTGAGGCGTTCAACGGCCAGATCCTCCGGGCCGGTCAGCGACCCGCCCTTTTCCTTCATGTAGCGGATATACGCAAGTATCTCTTCGGTGATGCGTTCTCCGGGCGCAAGTATCGGTATGCCGGGCGGATAGCACATCACCGATTCCGCGCAGATTTCCCCCGCGCACTGCGCCAGCGGCAGCGAGCGTTTCTCGGCGTAAAACGCCTCCTGCGGCGTCGCGGCCACCTGCGGGCTTAAATATTCCATCGCCATCATGCCGCTTTTGCTGCGCTTGTAGCGCCGCCGTATTTCGGCGAGCGCACTGACAAGCCGCTCGATGTCTCGCTCGCGGTCGCCCACCGATATATAAGCGAGTATGTTCGCGATATCGCCGAATTCCACCTGTATGTCATATTCGTCGCGCAGTATGTCGTACACCTCAACGCCCGCCAGCCCGATGTCGAGCGTGTGAATGGACAGCTTTGTCGGGTCGAAATCGAATATCGTATCGCCGTTGACGATCTCGCGCGCGTAGGCATAGTAGTCGCCGATCTCGCTGATTTCGTCGCGCGCATACTGTGCCAGATCACACACCTTTGCAAATATCTCACGGCCGTTGATGGCCAGATTCTTTCTCGAAATATCGAGGCTCGACATGAGCAGATACGACCCGCTCGTCGTCTGCGTGAGCCCGATGATCTGCCGCACATGCCCCGCATTCATGTGCGGCCCGGTCACAAGCAGTGAACTTTGCGTGAGCGATCCGCCGGATTTATGCATGCTGATGCTCGCCATGTCCGCACCTGCCGCCATCGCGCTTAAGGGCATGTGCTCTCCGAACGAAAAATGCGTACCGTGCGCCTCGTCCGCGAGCACCGCCATACCGTGCGCATGCGCCATCTGCGTAATCTGTGTGATATCCGAACAAATGCCGTAGTACGTCGGGTTGTTGACGAGCACGGCTTTGGCGTTCGGGTGCTGCTCTATCGCATTTTTCACATCCCGCACCGACATGCCGAGCGCAATGCCGAGCCGCGCGTCCGTCTGCGGGTTCACATAAACGGGCACCGCGCCGCACAGCACGAGCGCGCCGATCACGCTGCGGTGCACATTGCGCGGCAGTATGATCTCGTCGCCGCGCTGGCAGACCGAAAGCACCATCGACTGCACCGCCGATGTGGTGCCGCTGACCATAAAAAAAGCGTTTGCCGCGCCAAAGGCCTGCGCCGCGAGCGCTTCCGCTTCCTTGATCACCGAAACGGGATGGCAGAGATTATCGAGCGGCTTGCTCGAGTTCACATCCGCCTCCAGACACGCCCGCCCGAGGAATGCGGTGAGCTCCGGGTTGCCGCGCCCCTGCTTGTGGCCCGGCACATCAAAGGGCACCACCCTTGCGGCTTTATGGCTTTTAAGCGCTTCGAGCAGAGGCGCTTTTGTTTGATCCAGCTCTTTCATTTGCGTTTATCCGCCGTCTCTAGTATACGTTCTTGCCGCTGAATATATCGATCATCTCGCGCCGCAGATTGTTCGTGATTTCCAGCCGCTCTCTCGGCGGCAGCTCGTGAACATCCTTGTTGAAAAGGTAGTTCTGCAGATCCATCTCCTTAATCAGCATCTTCGTGTGAAACAAATTCGCCTGATACACGTTGATGTCGATCGCGTCGTACTTTTCGAGCGTCGGCTCGGCGACGAACTCCTGAATCGACGTGATGTCATGGTCGATAAACAGCTTTTTGCCGTCAAGGTCGCGCGTGAAGCCTCTCACGCGGTAGTCCATCGTGATGATATCCGAATCGAAGCTGGCAATCAGATAATCGAGCGTCCGCAGCGGCGTGATCTCGCCGCATGTCGCGGCATCAATGTCCACGCGGAACGTCGCTATTGACGTCTCGGGGTGAAACTCCGGGTAAGTGTGCACCGTCACATGGCTCTTGTCAAGATGCGCGACCACCGCATCGCCGCGCGTCCGCAGTCCCGAAATCGAATCCTCGGCAATCAAAAATGTGACGCTTGCGCCCTGCGGGTCGTAATCCTGCTTGGATATGCTCAGCACCTGCGCGTTGATCATCGTCGTCACGTTCTCGAGTATGCCCGTCAAACGATCGGAATTGTACTGCTCGTCAACATACGCGATATACTCGCGCTGTTCGCGCTCGCTTTTGGCGTAGCACACGTCAAATATATTAAAGCTCAGAGATTTTGTGAGGTTGTTAAACCCGTACAGCTTCAGTTTCGTTTCCATTCATTCATGCCTTTCTTTTTCTGTTCCGCCAAAAAATAAAAACGCTTCAGTATGATGAGCGTATGCCGCATCCACTTGAGCGTTCAATATCCCTTTGCCTGGGCGCAGGGCCCAAACATCACGAGTCTATTAAGGGGCAGAGTCTATATAGCAAGGAATTACTTTTACTACTCTTATTGATTGTTTCACAAGTGTGATGTGCGGCTTCACGCACACGGCTATTAAGTAGCCAACTTATAAAAATTGAGTCCCGACTCAACCAATAAGGCAACAAAGTTGCCAGTTTCGGCTTTTGACCCGGCTGTCCGTATGGCCTTAATGCCTTTTGGCATGGTCAAAAAATTCTTTGCCGGCAGGCGGACCGTCCGCTCTGCCTAAAAAGGCTCCCGCCTCTTTTTTTGCTACGTTATGCATTATAATGAATGTGCTCATAAAATACAAGGACTTTTCATGATAAATCGATGTTAAATATCTATCTAAATATCTATTCACCGTCCCCGTATGGATTAGAATCGTCCGTGTCATCAAAATCCTTCGTATCCGCCGATCCGCTTATCCCGTCCGCTTTATCGGGCGGCTGGCTCTCCCGCTTGCGCAATACGCCGATTTCTTTGGACGCTTCCACGGAAAGATGCGTCTTAAGGCGCGCATAATGGACGGCCGGCTCCTTCTTTTGATAATGACGCG
This sequence comes from Bacillota bacterium, assembly GCA_023408075.1. Lineage (GTDB taxonomy): Bacteria > Bacillota > Clostridia > Christensenellales > SZUA-584 > SZUA-584. Next base: position 106,250 of record JAEYKW010000025.1, read on the forward strand.
TCACGGCATACATCAGCGAAAAAAACACGATCAGTATCACGCCCGCAACGAGCCCGGAGCCCTGCCCCTTCACAAACGGCATGCTCAATATGGCGACGACAAGAAGCAGCAGCACTATGATCGAGGTATATGGGAACCCCCAAAGCTGACATTTGCCGTCCGGCGGGCAGCCGCTGCGCCTGCGAAAACGGATATGCGTCGCCATGATGACCACATAAGTGAACAGTATCGCGAAACCGCCCGAGCTCACCAGAAACAGATAAACGCTGGGGAACAAAAAGCCGATGCCGAGTGCCGCGAGCATGGCGAGCCCCGAGACGATGATGCCGCGGTACGGGACATCCGTTTTGTCCCGCAGCCAGCCGGGTGCCATCCCCTCATCGGTCAGCGAGCGCATCATGCGCCCGAGGCCAAACATCGCCGCGAGCATTGTGGAGATGATCGCGGTGATCAGCACCACGTTGAGCACCGTTCCGGCCCAGCCAAAGCCGCGCGCATTGAGCGCCGCGACAAACGGGCTCGTGCTCGGGTTCAGGGCCGCCGTGGGTATCAGAATGGTCAGCATGACGACCGCCACCATGTAGAGCCCGACGAGGCTCAGCACCGTATTGCGAATGGCACGCGGCACCGTCTTTTTGGGGTTGTCCGCTTCGGAGGCCGCGAGCCCGATAATCTCGAACCCCGCGTAGGAAAACATCACGATGAGCATGCTGCCCGCAAGCCCCCCCAAACCGCCCGGCATGAACGTTTCAGTTGAGAGCGCGCCGGTTCCGACGGGTGCATTGCCAGAAAAAGCGCCGATAATCAATAGCGCGGCAATCACTATGAATGAGATGACGGCCACCAGCTTAACGGCGGCCAGCCCGCTTTCGAGCTTGCTTAAAGACCGTGCGCCGAGCAGGTTCAGCAACGTCACCGCAATGATGATGATGCTTCCCATCAGCGGCAGTGACATGCGGGGCAGCCATTGCTGTATCAGAATCGATACGGCTGTCGCTTCGCTCGACATCGCAACCACCATACCCGTCCAATACACCCAGCCGACCACAAACCCGGTTCCGCGCCCGAACGCTTCTCCCGCAAATGTGCGAAAAGAGCCTGCATCCGCGTTGGCCACCGTCATTTCGGAAAGTGCAAACAGTATAAAGTAGACAAGAACACCGCCCACCGCATAGGCGATTAATACCGACGGCCCCGCCGCGTTGATGGCGACGGAAGACCCGAGGAAGAATGAGCCTCCGATAACCGTTCCGAGCGCCATCATGGTTAAATGACCCGCTGACAGCCCTCTTTGCTTATTTTTCATTTTCAATAAACTCCATTATCAGTTTTTACATAATATAACATTCAATATCTCATTGGCTGTCTATTATCATCTTCATATGAACGAAAATTACACATGATATTTAAGGAAAGTTATGAAATTAAGCAGCTTCAAATTCAAGACGCCATTTTTGTGTGCCGCATAGATTTGCCTCTTTTGGTTATATTGATTGTGAGGCAGCATCAAAACCGAAAGGAGCACCATCATTTACAGATCGGGCAGAGATAAAAAAGGGGCTCAAAATCAAAGCGAGCCGGAGGCGGCGACACAGGAAGAAGCTTGTGACAGCAGCAATAAGCCATCTGTTCCCTCCAATATTGATCAGTGTGAATCGTTTATAAAAGGCGTCTTTTGCAACAGCTTCGACATGGTGATACAGAGCTTTGAGACCAATAAAGGCAAAGCGCTGATTGTTTATGTGGACGGCCTGACGGATAAGGATTTAACCGACAGAGATGTGATCAGGCCTTTAAAATCCGAGCATTTTGACGGCGATGTGGGTCAGGTGATCAACGCCACATTCACAGAGACTGAGGACCTCACCAAGTTCACCCAAAGCGTGCTCGGCGGTTTTGTCGCACTGTTTTATGACAACTGCGCTAAGGCTTATCTCATCGAGCTGCGTAAATTCTCGCTACGCAGCGTTGAAGAGCCCAAAGCGGAAACGGTTGTCCGCGGCCCGAAAGAGGGCTTCAACGAAAACATACGGACCAATACGTCGCTGATACGCCGCAAGATTCACAATACCAAGCTCGTTGTGGAAAACGTGACGCTCGGCAAACAGACCAACACCAATGTGGAGCTTGTGTATATCAGCGGCATTGTGAACCTCGAAGTGCTTGATGCGGTTAAAAAGCAGCTCTCAAAAATTGATGTGGACATGATGCTCGAATCGGGGCAGCTCGAGCAGTATCTCGACGACAACCCGTACTCCCCCGTTTCGGGCATCGGTGTGACGCAAAAGCCGGATGTCGCCGCCGCGCGCATACTCGAAGGGCGCGTGGCCATATTGATCGACGGGACACCGCATGCGCTGACGATACCCGAGATGTTTATCGAGAATCTTCACACGGCGGAGGATTACTACAACCGGACGGTCTATTCGTCGATACTGCGCGTATTAAGGCTCATCGGCCTGTTCGTCACCGTGATGCTGCCGGGGCTTGCCGTCGCCATTATGACATACAATCAGGAGATGATTCCGTCAGTCTTTCTTTCGAGCATTGTGAGCGCCATGCAGAAAACGCCGATGACGGTGGCGGCGGAAATCCTCGTGATGACCATTATGTTCGAGCTTCTTAAAGAAGCCGGGACAAGGCTGCCGCAGGCTGTCGGCTCAGCCATTTCCATTGTCGGGTCGCTGATCGTCGGCGAAGCGGCCGTCAACGCGGGTATCGTCAGCGAGCCCTCCGTCATTATTGTGGCGATCGCGGCGGTCAGCAGCTTTATCGTGCCGAACCTCACCGAGTTCGTGCTCGTTTACCGCGGGTTCTTCTGGCTTATGGGCACGCTGATGGGGCTGATCGGCATCGGTGCCGCCTACGTGATTATGCTGACGCAGCTGATATCCGAAAGGTCTTACGGAATCCCCATACTCTCTTCCTTCTCGAAAAACGAAATGAAAGACAGCTTTGTCCGGTTTCCGCTGACGTTAATGAAATTCCGCCCGTCTTCGATTGCTAAGCGGAATCTCAAAAGAAAGGATATATGACAAGCTTATCATGAAGAAAAGAATCGGCTTAATCATATGCATCCTCATCGTTTTGATATCTGCCGGATGCTGGAACAAAAAAGAACCGAAGGACTTGGCCATCGTCAACAGCATTATCTATAACAAAACGCAGGACGGCACCTATGAAGTCACCGTGGAGATTTTGGATTTGACAGGGTCAGGCAAAAAATCCGGCACGGGCGGCGGCGGCGGAGAAGGCTCTTCGAAGAATTTTACAACAGAAACCGCAAGAGGCAGCTCTTACAGAGAGGCTCTCGCCAACGTTTCCACCTCGATTGAAAAATCAATTTACGGCGGGCATAACCATATCCGGTTTTTTACCGAATCGGCGGCAAAAGACGATATGGCCGCGACAATCGATTACCTGTTAAGGGACCATCTGACGGATGAGACGCCTTTGATGGTGGTGATAAAGGGAGACGAACCGGACAAAATATATGAATCAGCCATAGGCCTTTCCGATTCCGTCGGTGTGTTTATCGACAGCATGGAAGTGACGCAGCAAAAAACATCATCGCGATCCGTTTTTGTGACAACACTCGATTTCACAAGAGATTTTTTCAATGACGGCAAGGAACCCGTTGCGGGTGTTGTACAGGTCGTCAAATCAAAGCCCGAAAAGCAGGACACAAAGACGAGCAGTTCTCAGGAGGGTGAAGATAAAGAGCGCATACTCTACGAAGGCCTCGCGGCTTTCAAAGGCGACAAGCTCGTGGGGTTTTACGACGGCGCGGAGACTTGCGCGTATAACTTTATCACAGGCAAAATCGGTGTGGCGGTGCTCACTGTTCCTTATAAAGACGCAGCCGCCGTCTGCGAGATTGCCAAAGCGTCAACCGATATCAAAACAAAGATTGACGGTGAAACAGCTTCCGTCGACGTAAAGATCAAAGCCCAGATACGTGTTATCGGTTTTGGCGCCGACGAGGACCCCAGCGACCCCGAAACCATGAAAAAGATTGAAAATGAGTTTAACCAGAATCTGCTGCCGCAAATAGCCGCTGTTATTGAGAAAGCACAAAAAGAATTCCGCAGCGATATATTCGGGTTCGGCCAAAAGGTTCATGCCCAAAACCCTGAGGACTGGAAAAGAATCAAAGAGCAATGGGATCAGATATTCCCCACAGCGACTGTCACAATTTCCGTCGAATCGGAAGTGGTGCAGACAAGTGAAACAAAAGACAGCGTATTGTCGGAATTTTCGGAGGAGTAAGAATGAAAAAACCGATCATCACCTCGGTTCAGCTACTCATGCTCGCTGTGGGCAGCGCGCTCGTGTTTCCCTATACGTTTATGCCGATACTCAATGCCCCTCATTCCAATCAGGATATTTGGATCGTTTTGCTGCTGGCCTTGGTTTATATGCTGATTATCAATGCACCGATGCTTTATCTGCTGAACAAATTCCGGGGGCTGACATTCAATCAGGCCACGGATACGATACTGGGCAAATGCCTCGGAAAACCGGTTGTGATGCTGTATGTGCTGATGTTCTTCTTTTACTACATCGCCAGCTCACTGATCACAGTTCATTTTATGAGCTCATTTTTATTCCCCGGCACACCGCGCTGGGTGCTGCTGCTTTTCCTCGTCGTGCCGGTCTGCTACGCGGCGTATAAAGGCGCCGGTACCATCGGTCGCCTGTCGGTATTCATTGTGCCTTTTGTGATACTGACCATACTGCTGTTTCTGCTCTTTGGCATGACAAACATGGATTTTTCGGTTTTCCTGCCGGTCCTTGCGGATTCAACGTTCGTCAATTTAAATGTAAGCGCGTTTTTAACCGCTGCGCGCTTTTCCGAGATACTGATATTCTTCGTATTTTCGTATTATCTTGACAATAAGGTCAGCATCAACAAAACCTATGTGACGTCCGTTGCGGTTTTCGGCGTCTGTTTTCTGCTGATTGTTGTGCCCACGGTGGCGGGCCTCGGCGTCGATTTTGCGAGAATGTCATGGAACCCGTATTATGTTTACACAAGGCAGGTCAATGCGTTCAGCTTTTTGGAGCGTGTGCAGGCTCTCAATACGCTGGCCTGGTTTCCCTCCACCATATTGAGCTTATCCATTTACAATTTCATGGCATGCCGAATGATGTCTGTGATGTTCAAAACGAAATCTCACAAAAAATTCGTTATTCCGTTTACGGCGGTCGGCTTTTTCGCCTGCCTGCTGCCCGTATTGAGCAATACGGGCACCATGAAGCTGCTGACCTCTTACGACGTATATCCGTATGTGATACTCGTCTTTATATTTGTGCTGCCATGCATCATGGCAGCGGTTTATCTGATGCGCAAAAGGAAGCTTGAGCCCGTCATCAAAAAGCTGCAGAGCTCCAAAAAGGCAGCGGAAGAATAACCGCCACATAAAAAAACAACGGTTCCCTGTTGTTCAGCTTGATGAAAACCCCCACCCTGTCATGCTGAGGAGCGTAGCGACGTGACTACGAAGTGGAACGCATCCCATGGCTAAACGCGTTTAACATGGGATTTTTCGATCGCTTACGCTCACTCAAAATGACGTTTAGTACTTTGTCAGTAGCCTGAACAACGGTTCCCCGTTGTTTTTGTTTCTGCTTCTTAATTCAGCGCCTGCGCGAGATCATCGAGCAGATCGTCGATATGCTCTGTGCCGATGGAAAGGCGGATAGAGCCCGGTTTGATGCCCGAGTCAAGCAGCTCTTCTTCGTTCATCTGCGAGTGCGTCGTGCTCGCCGGATGAATCACGAGCGATTTTAAATCAGCCACGTTCGCAAGCAGCGAGAACAGCTTGAGCCTGTCGATAAACGCCTTGGCTTCCTCGGCACCGCCCTTGATTTCGAATGTGAATATGGACCCCGCCCCTTTGGGAAAGTACGCTTTATAGAGCGCGTTATACGGGCTGTCGGGCAGCGACGGATGGTTGACCTTTTCCACCTTGGGGTGCTTACTTAAATACGCCGCCACTTTGAGCGCGTTCTCCACATGACGCTCCACGCGCAGCGACAGCGTCTCGATGCCCTGCAGCAGCAAAAACGAATTGAACGGGCTGATGGCCGCGCCCGTATCGCGCAGCAGCGTGACGCGCGCCTTCGTGATGTAAGCCGCCGCTCCCGCCGCCTCGGTGAACCTCACGCCGTGGTAGCTCGGGTCCGGCTCGGTCAGATACGGGAACTTGCCCGATGCCGCCCAATCGAACTTACCGCTGTCCACGATCACGCCGCCTATGGACGTGCCGTGGCCGCCGATAAATTTGGTCGCCGAATGCACGACGATGTCCGCGCCGTACTCGATGGGACGCAGCAGGTACGGCGTACCGAACGTGTTGTCGATAATGAGCGGAATGCCGTGCTTATGCGCCGTATCCGCCACGGCTTTGATATCAATCACGCTGCAGTTCGGGTTTCCGAGGCTCTCGATAAAAAGCGCCTTGGTGTTCGGGCGTATCGCCGTTTCAAACGCGCCCGCCTCATCGGGATTCACGAATGTGACGCTGATGCCGAAATTCTCAAACGTATGCGCAAAAAGATTGTATGTGCCGCCGTACAGCGTGTTGGCCGAGACGATATGGTCTCCCGCATGCGCGATGTTCTGTATGGCGTAGGCCACAGCCGCAGACCCGCTCGCCACGGCCAGCGCGCCGATACCGCCTTCGAGCGCCGCAATACGCTTTTCAAACACGTCGGTTGTCGGGTTCATGATGCGCGTATAGATATTGCCCGGCTCGGACAGCTCAAAGCGCCGCTGGGCCTGCGCACAGTCCGCGAACACATACGATGTGGTCTGATAGATCGGGACGGCTCTTGCGTCCGTCGCCGGATCGGGCTGCTCCTGCCCCACGTGCAGCTGTAATGTTTCAAATTTATACTGTTTGTCGCTCATGCTCGAAGTTCCTCCGTATCAAATGATGTTTTCGTTTATATCAGTATTGATTTCTTTATTTTTGGCTGTTTGTTTTTCGGCAAGATCGGCCAACGTAACGCCGTCCACCACGCCGCTGACGGCTTCGCTGAGCCGCTTCCAGACATCGAGCGTCACACACTTCTGGCAGCGTGGGCACTCGTTCGGATCGTCCTCCATGCAGGCGACGGGCACGAGGCTCCCTTCGATGAGCCGCAGTATCATGCCGACAGTATAGTCTTTGGCAGGCATGGCCAGTTTATACCCGCCTGATGACCCTCTCGCGCTTTTGACATACCCGGCGCGGCTCAGCATGGTGATAATCTGTTCCAGGTATTTGTCGGATATCTCCTGTCTTACGGCGATGCTCTTTATTGTCACGAATTCGCCTTCGGGCGCCATAGCCAGATCGACCATCATGCGGAGCGCATAGCGCCCGCGCGTAGAAATCTTCATGGATACCTCCGTGTTCGTCAATGTTATTCTGATTATATGATATGATTGATATGAATTCAACAGCGCAGTTTCATATTGGTATATGCCTCTGACAAATGGTATAATAATCAATAACAAAAACAACGAGGTGCTGCCATGTGTGACACTATATGCGTATTGCCCTCCTTTTCCGAAACAAAAACAGCCATGCTCGCAAAGAACAGCGACCGCGAACCCAACGAGCCTCATATTGTCCGCTTTTTCCCGGCAAAAGACCATGCCGGAAACGAACAGCTTGCGTGCACCTATATCACAATCCCCGAGGCCTTCCATACCAACGCGGTACTGCTTTTCAAGCCGGATTGGATATGGGGCGCAGAAATGGGCGTGAATGAGCACGGTGTGGCGATCGGCAACGAAGCCGTTTTTACGAAATCCAAGAACCCCAAGGAAGCGCTGACGGGTATGGATCTGCTGCGCCTCGGCCTCGAGCGTGCAGGCACGGCGAAAGCGGCACTCACTGTTATTACTGACTTGCTCGGCGAATTCGGGCAGGGCGGCAACTGCGGCTACTCCAAGGATTTTCGCTACGACAACAGCTTCCTGATTGCCGACCCTCAAAGCGCGTTCATACTCGAAACATCGGGCAAGAATTATGCCGTCAAAGAGGTTGCCGACAAAGCCGCGATTTCCAACCGGCTCTTTATCCGCAGCGATTATAATTGTTCAGCCGGGCTGGCCGAAGGCGCGGATTTTGCACGGCGTTTCACCGAACCTGTATTTTCGCACTTTGCCAAGGGCCGCCGACGCCGCGAATTATCGCTTTGCGCGATTGAAAAAGGGCCGGTCGATGCGGCTCAGCTGATGCAGGCACTTCGTACGCACGCGCCAAAAGTTGAGGGGCATGAGTTTTCCCGAGGCAGCGTGGACAGCGTTTGCATGCACGCGGGGGGGCTCATCGGCGACCATACCACGGGCAGCTTTGTGGCTGTGCTGCGGCGGGACGCTCCGATGACGGTGTGGGCGACGGGTGCCTCCACCCCATGCATCGCGGCTTTTAAACCCGTCTTCTTCGGCATCACACAAGCGCCCGTTTTTGACAACGACATGCAGGCACATGATTACTGGCTCAGGCGCGAGCATGTTCACCGCGCGGTGCTCGCAGGCAAAATCGATGCGTCCGCAATGCGTGCCCGGCGCGACGAGCTCGAAGCCGCATGGCTGAAGGAAGAAGCGCAGCTGTTTTCCAAAGGTGTGCCGAGCCATGATGAATTGAGCGCATTTGCCCAAAAAGCAGCCGCACAGGAGCAGGCGCTGATAGACGAATTTTCGGCTGACAACTGGCAGGCCATGCCGGGAAAGAACCGTTTCGCCCGCTACTGGCGAAAGCAAAATGGCGCATTGCGATGATCCTGAAAAAGATTATTGTGATTAAGTTGCTTTAACGTTGCCGACAATATGGTATACTATCTGAAAAACAGGAGGTATCGTTATGAACGACAAAATTTCAACGCTTTTAAACGAGCAAATCAACAAGGAACTCTATTCCGCTTACCTCTATCTCGACATCGCCGATTATTATGCCGGGCAGGGTTTAAGCGGCTTTGAAAACTGGTTCTATGTTCAGGCGCAGGAGGAGCGCGACCACGCCATGCTGATTCGCACATATATGCTCAACAACGACGAGAAAATCACGCTGACAGCCATCGCAGCACCTCAGCTGAATAAGGACGACATGAAAACGCCGCTCGATGAAACGCTTGCGCATGAAAAGACGGTCACCGCATCGATCAACAACATCTACGCCGCGGCATACGACGAAAAGGACTTTCGCACGATGCAGTTTCTTGATTGGTTCGTCAAAGAACAGGGCGAGGAAGAAAAGAACGCCACCGACTTGATTCGCAAATTTGAACTGTTCGGCAGCGATTCCAAGGGTCTCTATCTGCTCGATCAGGAGCTTGGTACGCGCGTGTATGCTCCGCCGTCACTCGTCCCGTAAGCAAGCATTCCCGCCGGGTCAACCGGCGGGTTTTTTGTTTGCCGAAATTCCAGCTTTTTCGGAAACTCCAAAATACTTTTTGCTATGAATAAAGGTTTTTTCATAAGGCTCGAACAATACCTCTCGTCGTCTCTCGGCGACAGCCAATATTGATAAGCCTGTTTAATCATTCGCTACGAAAGCAACTCATTCGGCCATCCAATCCACTGCGTCGTGAGGAGCGACGTGACGACTACGAAGTGGACCAAGCTCTTTAACAGATTCTTCACCCGCGACACGGGTTCAGAATGACCGCATAAGTAATTTTTTCGTTTTTGCGATTTCGAGCTTGTCTATCTACGCCGAGGAGCGGATACGATGAAAGTACTTCGCGGAAGAATTCTTATCCACCGCACAGCCTGTCGCTTACGCTTCATAAGAGTGATAAGAATCTGTTTTGGCACCCCTCCAGCTGCATTCGGTGATAGCTTACCGTTTTTCTGTTGCCGACTGCATCAGTACGCATAGCGCACGTGCTGGTATATCCAGTGCCCGTTATGGCTGCAGCGTGCCCGAATAGCTTTCATCCATCCCGATATTGGCCGTGGTATGAATATCAATCGAATCATCATGAAAATTCGCGGTGTATGTTTTGACGTACCCGTCTTCAAGGCTCCATACTTCAATATCCAGCGTATCCTCATCAAACCAGCCGCCCGTCAGCGCCAGATGGTTGTGATCCGGCAGACTCCCGTTGCTGCCCACATCCATGATATTAAAAACACCGCCCATACTGACTGTGTATAATTGATCGGCCAAGCTCATCGTGAATTCATCGCTGCCCTCTTCGAATTGAAAGATCACGGTGCCCCCATTATCCAGCCCGTATGTTTTGCCGGAGATGCTCAGCGCAATTTCCGGCAGCGTCACCGCTGCGGGCGCGGGCGCATTCTGTACGGCATCAACAGCGTTTTTCAGTTCAGACGCGGCAGCTTCATTGCTTTGCAGCGGGGTATCCGATTTGATTGAGGGGATGACATACTCTTCCATGAGCTCGCCCGGATAAAACAGCTTGCTGTTGTCAAATATACCGCCCGTGAAAACGACCACGAGATTTTTCTCGGGAACGACGAAAATGTAATTCCCACCGAAGCCAAGCGCCGCATAGCCGCCGAACCGCGTGGTCCACCACATCGACCCGTACCCCGGAAAAATGGGGTTCCAGCCCGCAGTGACCTGCTGCTTTGTGGAAGCTTCCACCCACTTCTCGGGTATCAGCTGCTCTCCGTTCCAGTTGCCCTTGTTCAAATAAAGGTATCCAAACTTCGCGGCGTCGTCAGGGTGCATAAATATGCCCGAATACCCGATGCTCACGCCATCCGGGCTGCTGTTCCAAACCATATCCTTGATTCCCAAGGCCTTCATCTTATCGGCAAACAGCTCCGCCGCGCTTTTTCCTTCGGCCCTCTGTATAACAGCCGACATGACCTGCGCAGCGCCGTTGCAATAATTAAAGCTGCCGCCCGGTTCCTCCCTCATCGGCAGATCCAGCGTGAACTTCGTCCAATCCTCGCTTTGCAGCATCTCGTTTGTGGAGACATTGCCGTCGAACTGCCAGTCAAGGCCGGTCGTCATGTTCATGAGGTTGCTGATTTTGAGGGCCTTCTTGCGCTCATCGACATTGTCAATACCGGTGAAATAATCGAGCACGCTGTCGTCCGCGCTGTGAATGCTGCCGTCGCTGACCGCTATGCCTGCCAGCGCAGATACAAAGCCCTTCGTGCATGAATTGATTGCGTGCGGTATGCCCTTTTGGTACGGATAAAAGTATGCCTCGCTGATGAGATACCCGTTGCGGATAATTGTCACACTGTTGACGTCATTCCCGCTCTGACTGATCGCATCGATCATATCGGCAAGCGCAGCTGAGTCCATACCCTGCTCCTCCGGCGACAACGTTTGCCATCCCGCATCCGGCCAAGCTTTATTCATAGCCGTTTGAGCCTGCTCACCGCAGCCCGGAACCCCCAGGGTGCAGAACAACGCCGCAGCCAACAAGCCGACCGTTATCATCTTCTTCATAAGATCACCATTGATACTTTCTATTTAATTATTAAACGAAGATAAACCATGATGTGAAATGTAATGTGGATGTATACTACCATATAGAGGGTAATTCTTCAATGAATAGGCGACCCTTTTTTGTGCAGTAAATTGACTTTTTTATCTTTGCGATATTGCTATAGCTTTTCATCGGCTTCGCTAATAGCTTTTTGCTAAAGATATTTTATCCCATCAGCAGAGCTGGCGGTTGACGACGACTAAAGCAAAATAAAAACCCCGAAACGCAAACGTTCGAGGGTTTTGGAGATTATCAAACTATATATTCAGTGCAGTGCTCAAGCGCTTTATATCATTATTCAACCGCAACCGATTCTATCACCTGCGTGGTGATTTCCGCAATCGTTTGGTTGGTCTGATCATCCTGCTCCTGCATCCCAGTTTCCTTAATATCCGCAATGGCGGGTAGCATCGGCAGCTCACCGAGCAGGCACACATCGAGCTCCTTTTCAAACTCGCCGCGCTTTCCCGAGAACAGCTCGATCTTCTTTCCGCAGTCGGGGCAGGTTAAGTAGCTCATGTTCTCCACCACGCCGACGAGCGGTATGTTCATCGTTCTGACCATATTGACGGCTTTCGCCACGATCATCGACACCATGTCCTGCGGCACACTGACAATCACCATGCCGCTGATCGGTATCGACTGCATCACGGTGAGCGCCACATCGCCGGTGCCCGGCGGCAAATCGATAATCAGGTAATCGAGCTCGCCCCAGCACACTTCCTCCCAGAACTGCTTCACAGTGCCCGCGATGATCGGCCCGCGCCAGATGACCGGCTGCCGCTCGTCGCTGAGCAGCAGATTGAGAGACATCACGGCTATGCCGTCCGCCTGCGCCGGAATAATGCCCATCTCGTTCTGATCAACCCTGCCGTCCTTGATGCCCAGCAGACGCGGAATGCTGGGGCCCGTGATATCGGCATCCATAATGCCCACTTTATACCCGCGCTTTTTGAGCTCTTTGGCGATTAATACCGAAATTGTGGACTTGCCCACACCGCCTTTGCCGCTCATTACACCGATGACGCGCTTGACGTCGCTGTACGGGTTGTTCTTGATTCCGCAGGATTCCTGTGAATTGCATTGGCCCTTCGACGGGCAGTTGCTGCAGTCAGCCATAAAAATTGCCTCTCCTTCATTACTGTCACATGCCATTTTTTAATATTATGCTTCCGCTTCCCGTTTTGTCAATTCTCTGCGGAAAAATATGCCCATTATATATATTGGCGGCATGTCAGCCATAATGGCCGAAGCTTGTCAATGCACGATCAAATACAGTTCATCAGCTCGTCCGCAAAAAACACGGGCTGCCTGCACGCGAAATTTTCGCAGACGTACGCCGCAAAGGGTGCGTCTGTTTTGTACTGCGCATAATGCGGCAGCATCTGATCCATCTGTTCGTGATACCAGATGACCGTTGTGAACGGATCGTACTGCGCGGTCAGCGCCGCGTAAACGCGCGCCGCATCGGCATTGTCACTTGCCGCAGCTATCACGATCTGGCGGTGCGGCGTGGTATGCACCCGCAGCGCATAAAGAAAATACGCGTGAGACGGCGGCGATGCCGCCGCTATCCGCACCATGTCATCCATGGCGCTGTCCGCCGCGTCCTGCCACTCCGGCTCTCCCGTGATATGCGCGAGGCTCACCAGCGCCAGCACCGCCGCAGAACTGCCGGATGGCGTCGCGCCGTCGTAATCGTCGCGCGGGCGCATAAACAGCTCTTCCGCATCAGGCGGCGTCATTGAAAAGCCGGCGTCATCGCGGAACAGCGCGAGCATCTGCGACGCGAGCGTTTTTGCTTTCTCGATATACTCAAGCTTTCGCGAGGCTTTGAAAAGCGCAATCAGCGCGTTGGCTATGTTCGCGTAATCGGCGAGGAACGCAGGGCCGCCGGGCCCGTTCATGAAAGTCCCGCAGATGAACCCCGAAGCGTCCGTCATGCGGGCCAACACGAAATCCGCGGCTCTTTGCGCGCTTTCAATATAGTCCGCGCGCCCCAGCAGTAGACCGGCTTCGGCCATGCCCTGCACCGCAAGGCCGTTCCATGCCGCCGAGATTTTCGTGTCCTTAAACGGGTGGATGCGCTTTTCGCGCAGCTCAAAGAGCTTATTCAGCACAGCCTCATCCGCTTCGTCGGCGTATTCCTTCACGCCGATCCGGCTTAATATCGTGCTGCCCTCGAAATTGCCTTCGGGCGTTACGCCGTAATGCGCTTCCAGCAGCGCCAGTTCGTCCGTTGTCAGCACATTTTGCAGCTCGGCATAGCTCCAGACGTAGAACTTGCCTTCCTCGCCTTCCGAATCGGCATCCTCCGCCGAGGCATAACCGCCGTGTGCCATCTGCATATCGCGCATCAGGTAAGTGGCTGTTTTTTGAGCCGCGTAAGCATAGGCCTGCTCCCCCGTGACGGCGTACCCTTGGGCGTACGCCTGCAGCAACAGCGCGTTGTCGTACAGCATCTTTTCAAAATGCGGCACAAGCCATTTTTCATCCGTCGAATAGCGCGCGAAGCCGCCGCCCGCATGATCGAACAGGCCGCCGCGGGCCATATGCGTCAGCGTGTATGCGGCTATATCGAGCAGCATATTGCGCCTGTTTGTTTTCCATTCGACGAGCAGAAAAAGCAGATAATGCGGCATCGGGAATTTCGGCGCGCGCGAGAATCCGCCGAAGCGGTTCTCGAACATCTGCTGCAGCGCGGCGACGCCGTCTTTGAGCACCATGCCGGTTTCCGCCGTTTCCGCGCGCTCGTCCGTCTCATTGAAATGCGCGGCAATTTCCTCACCGTGCGCGGCGAGCGTCTCGCGCTCCTGCTGCCAGAGCTCTGCGATGCGCGTGAGCAGTTCGACAAGGCCGGTGCGCCCGTATTTGGAATGCAGCGGCAGATAGGTGCCCGCATAGAACGGCTTTTTATCCGGCGTCATGACAATGGTGAGCGGCCAGCCGCCGCTGCCCGTCATGGCCTGACAGACGTTCATATACACCGTGTCGATATCGGGGCGCTCCTCGCGGTCTACCTTCACCGGCACAAAATGCGCGTTTAAGAGCGCTGCGGCTTCGTCATTCTCGAAGCTCTCATGCGCCATCACGTGGCACCAATGGCAGGTCGGCTAAATATGCATAGCTACGAATACCCAATAGAAAGGAAAATCGACTTATCTTCGGCTTTTGCTTTTGCAAAGGCTTCATCACACCACGGCCACCAATCCACCGGATTGTTGGCGTGTTGGAGCAGATAGGGCGATTTTTCATTTACCAATCTATTGGGTACTTTCGTTGAGCTTGTCATATGGCATCACCACCCTTCTAAAAGAGACTTTCAATCCAATTCTATAAGAAGTTAATTTTGATTTCAATATTTTCTCCCGCTCTAAGCCATATTATGCTTTCAATAATAGTCTTATAGAGAGTGTTCCGCTCCGAATTGCTTGTGCATGAAGGAAAAGAATCGAAAAAGGCATCAAGTCTCTCTAATCGTTCATCGTCTGAAATTTCTTGTTTTTCAGCATCCCTCTTTTTCAATTCATATATTTTCTTATTTAAAATATAGATTTCTTCTTCACGTCTCTTTTTTCTTTCATGCCATTCTTCACGACTGTAATCACCCATTTCATAGGCATCATTAAGCCGCCCTAATGCTCTTTTTGTTTTGTTAAGCATCATTTCTGATTCGAGAATTTCTTCTTTCTGCAGATTTTCAGTAGAAACATCTTTGGGAATGGTGGTTGCGGATAATATTTGTTCTCTATAAAGGCCGATTTCTTTTAATACCATTTCTTCAATGACGCTCAATCTGATTCCAGAGTTATTGCATCTTTTTCCGTGCTTATTAATATACCAGCACGATTTAACTGATATAATGCCGTCACTACGTTTTTGAAAAGTTTGAGCATGACCGCAAATTGCACATTTGATTAGTCCAGTGAAAGCATGGATTTGCTTTCGACTTTTATGAGGTATGAGAGTTCTTGAATTAATCATCTTAATGATTACATCATGTTCTTCTTGCGTTTTAACTGCTTCATGGCAATTTTCCACGATAGTCCACTCACTGCGTGGTAATACTTTATAGACTTTTGCATTTGGGCGTTTATTCTTATGGGCATCTCCTTGCGTCTTATTACTAATTATCTTGCCTAAATGAGTTTCGTCAACAAGGAGCCTTTGGACGGTCACCCCACTCCAATGATTACCTTTATTGGTCAGAATCCCTTTGTTGTTAAGGTGAATGGCAATATTGTTAGGAACCATTCCAGATAAAGCAAGTCTTATAATTTCTCGATAAATGGGTAATTTTTCATCATCTACTACAATTCCTTTTTCATTGTATTTATCCATATATCTTTGATAAACATATGGAAAAGGAGGCTTCCCATTTGTCCACTGTCCTTGTTTTGCTCCAATTCTTTTTCCTTGCCGCAAACGCTTTGTAATCATCTTATATTCGCGCCGTGCCATGAAACCTTTAAACTCAACCATTTCATCATCAATGTCATCGTTAAGGTCGTAGATTTTATCGGGCGTCACTATCAAGGTTTCAGATTTCCTGAATGTTTTTGCAATCCTATCCTGATCCCCCATATCACCGCGGCTAAGTCTATCATAATCAATAACACATACCGCATCGTATGTGTCATCTTCGATCTCTTTCAATAGTTTAGACATTTTAGGACGCAATTCCAAACTATCAGAAGTTCCTATTTCCAGAAATTCAACATATTTATATCCACGCTTTTGGCACAACTCGCTAAGAACCATTCTGTGCTTCTCTAAATCTTCCAAACTCTCAGCACGCGATTTTCTAAGGTAATTAGCCACATATCTTATATCATATTTCTGGCATTCTGAACTTATCAAAGGCATGTTTTGGGTCACCTCGCTTCGCCTCTGAACATTCATTATTAAGGCTTAATTTGTTTTGCAGAACTTCAGCCAATTTTTCACGAAAATCATACAATGCCTTTGGGGATGGCACATTTGTAATGACCCTAATGTTTAGCTTATTATCGGTACTCATATTAAGCCTCCTCCATTATAAAAAATCCTTTACACAACCAGCAAAGGTGCAAATTTAAGTTAATGCAGTTTGTTATACTTATTAGCTCTTTGGCTAAATCAAGGTTTTGTTACTTGTTCTTTGGAAACGTCTCGCTTCTTAAACCCACGCTCAAGGTCAGTGCCACGTCAACCGCCTCCATCATTTCTGCGCCAACACTGCCGATGTATTCTGTGAGCCGGCTCTTATCTATCGTCCTGATTTGCTCCAACAGCGCGATGGAATTGTGTCCAAGGATCTGTAAGCCCGCAAGGGGTATGTGTGTCGGTAGACAAGGTTTGTCCCTGCTGGTGATTGCCGCAACAATCACGGTAGGACTGTGCTTGTTGCCGATGTCGTTTTGAATAACGAGAACCGGGCGAACGCCGCCCTGTTCGCTGCCCACAACGGGGCTTAAATCGGCGCGGTAAATATCGCCGCGCAAAATAGGTCTTGTCATTGGCTCGGCCTCCCTGTGAATATTCACATCATCTCTGGATATGTAAAGGCAGGCCACAGAGCTTTTAAGATTGCGAGGACATAAGGAAATACCCCCCCCTAAAAAATCCGCTCTAGGCCTGGCCTATATATTCAAACGCTCCAATTTGTCCTCGACACCCCGGAGCATCATGGGATTTCATCAGGCGGCTAGCTGCGTACTAGCTCCACGGGAATCTCACCCCAACTGTGGTTCTCACAGAGCCGCCCTCATTGCGTGATCCCGCGTATGCGGGGCTGTGACTGGACGGGAGTATCATTAACCCCATTGCCTGATTATGGCCGTACCGGGAGCAATCCGGTATTTATAGCTGGAGGATTTCGCTCGCTTTGGAACAAGGGCAAGCATAGACTGAAATAAATAAAGTGAAATCTGTTTGCTTCCTGTTCTGCAGGTCATGGCGCACCGCTAATGTGGCTGCCGTTCATCACGGCGGCAATGGGAACGTACCTGATGAAATGGATATTCAATTTTCAAGGAACATCCTGCCGCCGCAAAACGGAAACAGGCAAAGGGACCTGAATCCCTTCACCTGTTTCCTCACTTAGAAGTTGTTTTTCAACCCTGCTGATCAAAAAACTTTTTAATTGTTTTTTCTGCCGCTTTTACGGATTTCGCCACAGCCTGAAACGTGCATCCTTCCGTCATTGCAATCTGCTCATAGGTCAATTCGTCAAAATAGTAAAGCATTAGCCTTCGGCGCTTTGTTTCAGACAGTCTGCTTATTGCTCTATGTAGCAGTTCATTTTCAATAGTGACAAGGACCGATTCCTCTGTCGATTCTTGTATCGAGAAAGTCCTGCGGTGCAAAGTGGCTTCAGTTAGTTCCGATTGCTCTATATGCCTGTCTACTTCGTTGAGATAGGATAAGTCCCGAAGCTCAAAAGCATTGAATAGGTCATAGAGCGCCTTTGAGATTTCAAGCTCATGCGGTACGCTCTGGCCGTCCTGAAACGAGAGAAAATAGCGTCCGCTCTGATCCTTTATTGTATAGGGATTATACTTGTCCTTTCTACGTTTGGGATGATACACATCCATTTTTTATACCTCCGATCAATCTGAAATCTGAAAAAGTCAGATTGACCGGAGGACCACGACAGCCTCTGCTGCCTATGGTTGTTGGGAAAAACGACGATATGAAAAAACTTAAAAAAACACCCGCGTACAAAAATCCGCGAAAGGTATCAAATGAAAAATGAGCGCAAAACACGCTCATTTTTCTCATGATTTTATTGTAATGACGGTGGAATAAAACGTTAGCTAAGCTAGCATTTGCGCTTGTATATACCAAACGATACAAAATATTGCTTAAAGAAAGAGTTATCGGTTTCCTTTAGATAAGGGCTTGACTTGTGGGAAATTGACCGAGCTTTCATATTACACCTCTCGCTACCATGTCCTTAGAAAATGAAAAAAAGAAACCATTTCTATAAGTTCCAGGGCTTGTTCGCGAGCTGGGCGGGCCACAATTTTTTATCCTAAAATATAACGTTAAATTCCAAGGTAGAGCAACTCATAAAACGCTATATCTCTGCGATGAACGCGGGTTAAAAATCGCATCTGCAACGGTACAAGCATTACTGGATAATAAGGATAATAATATTAGCTGATTGCTTTACCGTACTTTAAATCCCAATAAGAAAATAAAACCCGCCACACGAAAAGGGCAGGTTTTGTTCATGAATTTTTGCAGCCAGGCTATCATCATGTAAATTACACCTTAGACCCTATAGCTTTGCGTCCCTGTCTTTTGACAGGTTTGCCCTAATATTTAAGTAATGAAGATGCATGCGTTAAGGGTAAACTTATAGCACCCATCGTTTTATTATGGTATCAACTAATCTCTTTAAACCATCTCCTTAGTCTGTCATAGCCATGGCGTAATGTTTATTGAGTATAAATGCAAATCTCCCCTGGAGTTATGCATCCAGCTCTGTTACCACTTTTTTATAGATGCGTGGCTCCTCGTCCGCATCGTGCAGCGGGTTCCACACTTGCGCAAAGAAGGGATCGACTTTTGCCCGATTCTGATAGTTCCAGCTCTCTCTCTCACAGACAGGGCACCAGTGCCCGCCTTCCAGCACCAAACGCGGGCTCGCCTCAAATTCGTGCCCGAACGCGCAGCGGAAATTCAGCTTGGATGTCCAATCGCCCTGCTGCATTCCATCTGACAAACATACGCCACCGCGAAATTGGGCAGCGCCTTTCACGTCCTCAATCGTCAGTTCGCTCTCGGGCTTTGTCTCATCATAGCCGTGATCAATGTGAACAACGGTATCCCAATCCGTAAAGTGCGTAATATCGTTGATCGGCGGTATCGCGTTCCACGCTTTCTTTGAACCCCAGTAAGCCGCGATATGATCTTCGCGATTGTTTTCGATGAAGTTAACTGTACCGTGCTCTGTCCGCGCTGTTTTGATAAAGCGCTTTTTCATAGCGCTCCCGATGAGCTTTTGCCCACCAGGCAGCTTAGTCATTATTCTTGATACCGTTGCTGTAGAACCGAGGCCCTTGAGGTAGGCATCATAATAGTACTGCATGGAATCACTTCTGAAATCGAGTATGTCGTTCAGCTTATCGCTATCAAGATAATACTGCCCATGAAAATTCCGTGTAGCAAACCATCTTGAATCCAGCGCCACTGACAGATCATTAAGCCCGATGGCTCCAAACAGATCCCTGAACAGATGGTATGTGCTGATACGGCAGCTTTCCCCGCCGCCAATGTTGAAGATATGTTGCCAAAAGTCCTTGCCCAACTCGCCGTTCCTGTTCTTGAGGCAGGCATTTCTGAGCAATATAGCCGAATCGCGGTCCGATACGTATTCCAGCACATTGTCCAGGCAGTTATGGAACATGATCGCGTCGTCGATCTCGCTCATCTTCGGCCCGATGATCCCGGTCTGCCTCAGACTCACCCAATACTTCAAGCCCGATTCGATCACAAGACGCTCCGCCGCTACCTTGGATACGGCGTAATAGTCGTAGACACTTGGCTTGATGGGATCTCCCACGCGACCCCAGTGAATGGGCGGCATGCGGTCACCCGTTTCAGCAACAGTGCCGATATAGACCAGCTTGATGTCATCCTGGCGTCCTTGCTGCTCAATCGCCCGCAGGATATTGCATGTCGAACCAAAATTGATGTTCATCGCTTCCTTGGGATAATAGTCCGCAGCGGGTGAAACAAACGCAGCGACATGCAGGATAATATCCGCACCTTCGACACACCTGAAAACGTCGTTATAGTTGGTAAGGTCGCCCCAGTCAATGGTCAACCCTTTGATATTCATATATGGCTCAAGTAATTTCTTATTCTTCTCCGATGGGCGCGCCAGCGTCACAATGTCCTGCTTGTCGATGTCCTTGAGCAGTTCGAGCAGCCCGAGGAAACCCATCGCACCCGTTGCGCCCGTTAAAAACACACGCTGCTTTTTCATACTCATTCCCCTTTCATGCCAATGGTTTCGGCCTTGCCGTCCAATACATCAAGGCAGAGTCTGATAGAATCGCCGATCGCCGCATCAATATCATCCGGCTCTACTCCCAACGGTTCGCAGCCGAGGGACTTATCGATGAACAGGTTGGCGCACTGCAGGTCCGTAAATTTAACCATGTTGAGGCCGCCTTCGTGCCCGGCGGCCTTCTGCTGCTTCATGATCTTTTTGCCGCCTATGGCGTACATCCAGTTGGGGATCGTGATAATTTTCTTATCGGGACACCCCATATGCTTATGCACGATTTTCAGCATTTCCACCCAGGTCATATTGTAATAGCCGATCGGATAGCAATTACCGCCCTTGTTGCGTTCCAGCGCACCCGCCATTGCCTGTGCAACTTGCTTCACCGTTACCATGGTGGTGCCGCCCTTCGGATACATCGTAGCGTTCTTCATGCCCCGTATCATCTCGACCAAGAACACCCACACCGGCTTGCGTCCCGGCTGCGTTCCGAAGATATAGGGCAGCTCAAGCACGGCCACATTGAAGCTTTCATCCGCGAATGCCACCGCCGCAACCTCCTGATCCCGTCTGCTGCGGATGTACGGATGCCACTTGGATAGTTCCTTTTCAGGCCAGAGCTTGTCAAAGTATGCAAAATATGAACCACAGACGACAGTATGCTTTACACCACATTCCTTTGCCATACGCAATAAGCGCTCCAGCGGCGTGATATTGTACTTTTTGAACAGCTCGTAAATCGGTGCTGGCCCCTCTACGCGCTCGTCCACACCTGCGGCAAACACAAAGCCTTCGCAACCTTCGAAGTGTTTCTTCAACTCTTCATCCGACATGTCCATATAGTTGCCGAATTCGATCTTCATCTCCGGTGGAAGCTGCGCACCTGCGGGAATAGGCGGCAGTGCGATGGACGATACCTCATGCCCGCGCCGAATGAGTTCCTTCGCGGCCTCGCTCCCCAAAAGACCGGTTCCGCCAATCATAAATACTTTCATGTTTAACCCCTTTCGCCAAATAGATTATTTAACTGATTAGATTAGCCTCTTTCAAGCGCCGAAAGGCTTTTCATGGCCATTTGCCTTGAAAATAGCCTTTGGCCCCATCCGAATAAGTGCGGATAGCGATAGGACTCCGCCAACATAATCAGCCATAAGTATAGTTTGTAAATATGTATTTTTAGAATGTCGTCACCGCTTAATTCTTTGCCCGATCCTGCATAACTAGCCCAGAAAGCAGGCTCTTCCCAAATGTTTTTGATAATCCCCGCGTTAAAATGAAATTCCGCCAGCGGATCGCCCCAAGCGGCACGCTCAAAATCGGTGATTCCCTGAATTTCATATTCCCCGTCCCTGCAAACGACAAATACGTTACCTGCCCAAAAATCATTATGGATGAGTCTCGGGGCATGAACCGTCTCGAGATACTCATATGCCTTAGGCAAAACTTTTTCGATTCGGTTGTACGACAAACTGTATCCATGTTTTTTCGCATCGAGCAATATGTTGGGGAACCAGCTGGCATAAGCATCCTTCCATGATCCATATTGGCGGCGTTCGTCTGTTGTCAGGTATCCGAAATAATCGCCCTTAATTCGATGAATCTGGGTTAAGTATCCTGCCAGTTCCTGCTTAATTCTGTTCAGATTATCCGGGCTTATCTTCTTTGCCGCCTTCTTCAATGTTTCACCCGTCATATATTCCATGAAGAAATACCGGCTGTTGATTAATGTTTTACTGAAATCGAAGTACAGCACCTTAGGCACTGGTATCGTCGTGTGTTCTTTAACAAGCCTGTACGCCTCTATTTCAGCAGCCATATTATCGCCTTCATGCCAAAGCAGAGGTGCCTCAGGGGACATGGAAACCTTTAAAACGATACGATAGTTTTCGCCCAACTCTATAACATAGGCCGAATTGCACATTCCGCCCTTCAGCTCTTCAATCTGGTGGACGACTGTATTTTCACCGAAATTTGCTTTAATGAGCATCTCTATCTGCTCATTCTTCAGGAGGTTCTTTGTCCGGCTCCGCATTGTTTCCTCACCGCTTTGGATTGTCTATATGCCAACTGTTCAATGAGTAATCGGATTTTTAATCTGATAAGTATACTCCCCGGAACCTACGGTGAATTCCGTTCCGTCTGGCAGGCATATCAGTGCTGTTGTATTGGCGGGTATTTCAAACGTCAGCTCCACTTTATCTTGCGAAACGACCCAATCGCTTTTCACCTTGCCATAGATACTGTCATACTCCGCCTTCACATCATTCAATTGGCCTGTCACCAATGGCCGCAATGTAAACGTGGTTTCATTACCGTCTACGTTTATACCCGCTGTAAAACCAAACAGCCAGGAACAAACGGCTCCCTTTGAGTAGTGGTTGAGCGAACCCAGGCCGCTCTCATTCAACCCTTCCCAGTTCTCCCATACCGTTGTCGCGCCCTGCTTGATTTGATAAAGCCAGCCAGGTGCCTTTTCTTGAAGCAGTGTTCGATAGGCCGCTTCCACATACCCGTTTTCAGACAGCATCTCCAGTAAAAAGGGCGTGGATAAAAATCCAGTCCCCACAGTGTAATTGCGTTTCTCCGTCAGTCGGGCCAGTCTTTGCGCGACATTGGTCTTGACAGGCTCATCGAGCAGGCCGAATGCCAGCGGCCGTACAAGCTTGGCAGGCCGGTCACTCACGATATCCTCGTTCTTAACAAACAGATAATTGTAGGCCTTTTTCGCACCTGTGGCATACTGCGTATATCTTTGAGCATCATCCGCCTCACCAAGCACATTCGCGAACTCACTCATACATGCCATCGTATACGCAAAGTAGGCTGTCGCTTCCTCAGGGCGCGGAAGCACCAGCGCCCTGACGCCTTCAAACTTTTCTTCTTTGGGTTCGCTCCACTCGCCCCAGTGCTGCCCCGTCGCATACGTAAATTTCCGATAGGGATTCTTTCTGAAAAGGCTTGTGATTCCTCGTTTCTTCGCCCTTTTAATAGCAAACTCGGCATACTTCTTCATCGCAGGGTAGCATTGTTTTATCAATTGAACATCGCCATATATTTTATAATAGCGGTAAGGAATAAGAACAATTGCATCCGCCCAGCCTACCGACCCGTCAAGCATTTTGATGAACCAGCTTTCGCCTTCATATGGCGCAAGGCTTTGGACCAGGCCATTTTCCTTCTGCGCATCCATCATGTCACGCATCCACTTGCGCATAAACGGTGCAATGTTCATTAACATGCTTCCGGTTTCAAAAAATACCTGCGCGTCACCCGTCCACGGGTTTCGCTCACGCTGAGGGCAGTCGGTCGGCACATCCAGGAAGTTGCTTTTCATGCTCCATCGCGTATTTTGCACCAGCTTGTTTACGAGCGGATGGCTGCACCGGAAATCTCCCGTTTCCGCCATTGCCGAGTAAACAGCGATCGCGCAAAAATCCCTGGGATCGATATCTCTCGGCCAGTTTTCAACCAGCACATATCGGAAGCCCATGGCACAGAAGCTTGGTTTATACATCTGTGGTTTATCCGAGCAGATATATGTAATCTGCTGGCGGATTGGATCTTTAGGATTTCTGCTCATTTGGAAGCTAGCCTGAGTAAAATTCCCATACTCGTCAAGCGCTTCGCCAAAGCGCAGAATAATCGTATGTCCCGGCGCGGCAGGTGCGTTGAATTCAACATAACCCGCCATGTTCTGTGAAAAGTCCAGCACTTGCCTGCCATCAGGCGTGATCATCAGATTAGCCGCCAGCCGCTCCATTTCTCTCACCGACACATTATTCGAGCAGACAAGTCTGGTATGGTATTCTGTCAGCCTTGCGTTTTCCCAAACCGCAAAAGCACAGCGGGCATCATAGACTTCGCCGTCCTTAAGGTCATTTTCCCTCACTGGGCCATCGTTGCTCCACAGGAAGTTTTCGTCCGTGATGATCGTTTCGGGTATCCCGTCTGCATAGGTAAGCTCAAGTTGTGCTAACAGTTTTGTTTGCGTTCCGAATGTATTCTCCCGATTGTACGCGCCGATTTTTCCCCTGAACCAACCGTCTCCTAGTGCAACTATCAGCACATTTCTATCGGCATTGATCAGCTCAGTTACATCATACGTCTGGTATTGGAGGTGCTTATAATACTCGGTAAATCCGGGTGTCAGACAGTCCTGGCCCACTCGGCAGCCATTAATGGATGCAATATATAGCCCACAGGCTGTGATATACAGCCTTGCCTTAATAACCTTATGTGTTACAGTAAAGTCTCTTTTGAAATAATCAGCCGGAACCCTTTTTTTCTTATCAGGGCGAACCGGAGCTGTGATCCAATGAGCAGACCAGTCGGACTCATTCAGCAGCCCCATCTCAAACGAAGCAGGTTCGCTCCAATCACCCGCCACATCATTCTCATCCCAAAGCTGAACACACCAAAATACTCGGCTGCGGCTTTGCAGCGGTATTCCGGAATAGAGTATATGCGTCATACGGGAACTGATCACTTTCCCGGTATCCCACGCCAAGGTTCCGTCATCAAACTCAGCAACGATCCGATAGGCTGTCTGGACGCGGTTTTTCCCTTCGGCAGCACAGTTCCAGAACAACCGAGGCTTAATAATATCGACAGCGATGGGATCTTTCAGATATTCGGTTCGTAGCGAAACGGCTTTTATCACATTAAGCTCCTATCTGCATGTAAGCCGGTATTCCCCGGAACCCACTATCTTCGTCTGTCCATCCGGCAACGTGATTTCTGCCTGTGTATTCGGAGGTACCGCCACCAGAAGGTGAAATTCACAGTCGTCGTCGATATCCCATTCCGACCGGATCGTCCCATACGGCGACTCGTACGATGCTTTTGCATGGCGGATGCCCCCTCCGGGTACGGGTACTACCTTAAATCGTTTATAGCCGCCTTCTATTGCTTCCAGCCCGGCGACACGGCTGTATAAGAACTCGCCGATCGCACCGTAAGCATAGGTATTTAAGGATACCATGTTGTTCTTGCCCATCTGAGGAGTCTCATTGACGCTGCCGTCCTCCCGAACCGCATCCCACCGTTCCCAGATGCTTGTGGCTCCGCATTTCACCGGGTAGAGCCACGATGGGCAGCTTTCCTGCAGAAGTAGACGGAAGGCCGTTTCTTCCTTTCCGTTATCCGTCAATGCGAAAGGCACATGCGGTGTTCCGGCAAAGCCCGTCATCAGATGGTCGTCATGGCGGATGATATCCTCCTCCAGCGCATTAACCGCATTTTCAGAGGCCTTCTCAGGTAATATCCCAAACCGGACTGCCGTGGCGTAGATGCTCTGAAATCCTTCTTTAATCTGATCCTGATCATCCAGCAGCGTATCGCAAAAGCTCCTGCATATTCTGTTATGAAGCTTCTCATATGCCTTCGCTTCTGTTGAGTATCCCAATAAGCGGCTGGTCTCTTCCAGTATTCGTACCGAATTGGCGAGATAAGCCGTCGCCATCCACTTCCCTCTTTTGAATATCTGGTCAGGAATGCTGCATTCAGGAGCCAGCCAGTCTGCAAAGCTGAATCCCCTGAACACGTAATAGCTTTTCATAAACGGCAGCTTACCGAGTGTAGCCATGCGTATAAAGGTCTTTACCCAGCGCTTCATACCGGGATAATGCTCCCGAAGCAGCCGTAAATCCCCCGTAGACATATAGGCGTCCCACGGCACGATCAAAGCCGCGTCACTCCAAATCGGCGAGGTCACAAACTTCATATAAAATATGTTGCCGGACGGTATGATGAACGGGATATTGCCGTGATTCCGGGACTGCTCGCTTCGCAGGTCGCGCAGCCATTTGCGCATAAAGCGCCCAACATTCATGTTAAAAGCGGCGGTTTTAGAAAACATCGCAATGTCGCCCGTCCAAGCCGCACGTTCGTCACGCTGCGAATTATCTGTGGGTATATCAAAAAAGTTTGACTTCTGGCTGGTCAGTATATTCGACTGCAATTGGTTGATCAACTCGTTACTGCAGGAAAAGCTTCCGGAGATATCCAGATCTGAGTAGAGCTCGTATGCGGATATGGATTTGATCTGTGAAAGCGTGAGCCCTTCCACTTTAACATATTGGAACCCCATATACGTAAACCGTGGTTCGTATGTCTGCGTGCCACCCTTTGAAATGTAAACGATTTGTGCTTTGGCGGAACGCAGGTTGACTGTACTTAAGTCTCCGTCCCTCTTGAGGATTTCAGCGTGCGATATCGTGATCCTTTGTCCCTGTGGCGCATTGATTTCGATATGGATAATGCCTGCAAAATTTTTTCCAAATTTGTAGATGATGCTATCTTCAAAAATATATGAAGATACAGGGTAAACTTTATCATGTTTTTTGACGGGCAATCCGATATCAGACACAATCAAAGGTGTTTTCCCTTTGAATACCCTCGCCTGATGATATTGCCAGTTTGAACTGTCCTCCCGGTAGGCATCGTAAATCTCTCCGTCATAGAAGCCCGCAAAGGTGCGTGGCCCGTCGCAGGTATATTCAAAGCCCCCGTCGGTCGCCACAACTTCATTCGTCTCGTCCTCATAATCGATATGCAGCTCGAGTATCAGCGCCCGCTTTTTGCCATACCGGTTCCCTTTGAGCACGAGCGCCAGTCGGCCGGTGTACCATCCGCCCGCGACCTCGCACATGAGCGTGTTCTCACCGGCTGAAAGAAGGCTCGTCACATCATACGTTTGATACTGTACGTGGCGCTTATAATCCGTATAACCCGGCGCGAAAAAGCGGTCGCCCACCATGTTCCCGTCTATACTAAGTGAATACACGCCCAGAGACGAAGCATATATGCGGGCCTTCTTTATTTTCTTACTTACTTCAAATTTCTTTTTATATATGTGCGTTGGCGTCACGCTGTCGTCGTCGAATTTGCTTGAGGACGTGATCCATCTTGCATGCCAAGGAGCCCCCAGCCTCCCAGTTTCAAACGTCACGTTTTCGGATTCAGCGGTCTCCCCGTGATTGTCCGTGACGATGACGCGCCAAGAATAAACCGCGAAGGGCTTAAGCGCTTCTCCCGCGTAGGCTACGAATACTGACTGGCTGCTTGCAACCGTCCCGCTATCCCAGACAATATGCCCGCTGAGTTGAACCACTACGCGGTATGTCTCCTGTACGACGTTCTGATTGTCGGATATAAGCTTCCAACATAATTGCGGGTTTTTCTCGTCGATCCCAATAAGGTCAGTCAAACCTTCGGTCTTAAGATCAATGACTCTCAGCATTAATCATTTCCTCCTGTTATCCAAAACCTCAACCTCAAACGCCTAATTTCCATACCGGCATGTATAGCGATGCTCGCCGGACCCTACATTGAATTGCTGTTTATCCGGCAAACAAACAGTAGCGCTCGTATTGGGTGGTACGGTAACAAATAAAGAGAAAGTTTGATCCTCTCCCATCGCCCACTCCACAAGTATCATGCCGTAAGGAGATTGATAGCATGCCTTTGCGCAAGTCAGTCCGCCGCCTGCCATTGGAGCCACTTTGAAATGTTTATAGCCGCTTTCTACTGGCTCCAGTCCCGCTACCCTGCTGTAAAGAAACTCGCCGACCGCACCATAGGCGTAGTGATTAAACGATACCATATTGCTGCTGCCCACCTGTTCCTCATTAACACTTCCGTCCTCCTGCAGCGCATCCCAGCGTTCCCATATGCTTGTTGCGCCGCATTTGACAGGATACAGCCAGGACGGGCAGCTTTCCTGCATGAGCAGCCTGAATGCCGTATCTTCCCTGCCGCAATCGGCCAGAGCAAACAATAGATGCGGCGTACCGGGAAACCCAGTCATTAAATGGTTATTGTGCTTAACAACGTCCTTCTCCAGGTCTTCCACCGCCGCCAGATGGGCTTTTTCAGGCAGTATTCCAAACCTTATGGCGTCAGCATATATGCTTTGAAAGCCGTTCTTAATATGGCCACCTTCATCGAGAAATGTTCGGCAAAAACTCAGCCTTATCTTTTCACTGAGTCTTTCATACTTTTCGGCGTCACGTGCGTTGCCCAGCAGGTGCGCAATCTTGGCAACCATCTTCGCTGAGTTGGCAAAATAAGCGGTGGATATCCATTTGCCTCTTCTCCACTGCTCCTTTATTGGAATGCCCGGAGCTACCCAGTCCCCCCAACTGAAGAAATAGTATACATAGTAGTTCTTCATTAAAGGCAGCTTCCCGAACGTTGAGATGCGCTTCATCGTGCTCAGCCATCGCTTCATGCTTTCATACGATTCGGTCAGCAGCCTTAAGTCTCCTGTAGACATATAGGTATCCCACGGTACAATGACGGAAGCGTCGCTCCAGATTGGGGATGTGACCAGGCGCATCCAGAAAACATTTCCGGATGGCACGACGAAAGGGATGTTTCCGCTGATAAATCTTTGCTGTTCACTTCGCAGATCGCGCAGCCATTTGCGCATAAACCGGCCCACATTCATATTGAACGCCGCCGTCGGAGAAAACAGTGCGATATCTCCCGTCCAGCCCACACGTTCATCCCGCTGCGGGCAATCGGTTGGAATATCAACAAAATTTGCTTTTTGGCTGGTCAGAATGTTCTCTTGAAGCTTGTTTAAACGCGCATGGCTGCACGAAAAGCTCCCGGTTACCGTAAGGTCGGAATAAAGCTCATGAGCGCATATCGACTTGATTTGAGAAGCGTCCACACCCTCCACCTTCACATATTGAAAACCCATATAGGTGAAGCGCGGCTCGTATTCCTGAACGCCGTCTTTGGATATGTAAATAAGCTGGGCTTTGGCTGTACGCAAATTCCCCGTATACAGATCCCCGTCCTTGCCCAATATTTCGGCATGCAATACCGTAACCGTCTTCCCCTGTGGCACGTCGATGCATAGCCTTATAATCCCGGCAATATTCCTGCCGAAATTATAGATTACGCTTTCCCCTACGGTATGCGTTGCCACAGGCACGATTTCCGAATGCCTACTGACCGGCAAGCCGATATCAGGTACGATCTGAGGCGTTTTCCCTTTATAGAGCAGGGCTTTTTCATATTTCCAGCTGCGGCTGTCTTCCCGGTTTGCGTCGTACACCTCGCCGTCGAAGAACCCGGCAAAGCGCCGCGGCCCGTCGCAGGTATATTCAAAGTTCTCGTCCGTGCAGACAATGCCCTTTGTACCGTCCGCATAGTCCATATGCAGTTCTAGTATCAGCGCACGTTTATTACCGTAACGGTTCCCTTTTAATACCATGCCAAGCCTGCCGGTATACCATCCGCCTGCCACCTCGCACATCATAATATTGTCACCCGAAGAAATCAGCTCCGTTACATCGTAAGCCTGATACTGGACATGGCGGACATAGTCGGTATATCCCGGCGCAAAAAACCGGTCGCTGACCAAGCGCCCTCCAAGGTTTATCGAATAGACGCCAAGCGCTGAAGTATACAGGCGAGCTCTGACAACCGGCTTTTGAACGGTAAACACCTTTCTGTACAGGTACGGCGGCGTCATGTTGTCATCGTCTATCTTGCCCGGCGTGGTAATCCAGCTTGCAGCCCATGGCATACCCATCCTGCCCGTTTCAAACGATGCAGCTTCGGAACACGCCGATTTGCCAAGATTGTCCGTCACGCGGACAGTCCACGTATAAGTTGTAAACGGCCTAAGCTCTTTTCCGGAGTAGACAATGTACAAGGACTGATCGTTCTTGACTTCACCGCTGTCCCAAACGACATCATCCGAAGCTTTAACGACTATATGATAACTTGCTTGTTTTACACCCTTTTTATCAGACTCAAGCCTCCAGCTAAACCGGGGAAATGGTTCATCAACACCAATCGGATTCGTTAAGTCCTCGGTTTTCAGATGAGTCACTTTCAGCATATGTTCTCCTCCTTGGTTTTTCCGAAGATGAAGCGATCAGGACGCTTCACGCTTAGCTCTGAGAGACTGCGTAATTTCATGCATTTTCTGATTGGTTAATTTATAGCCAGCAAAAAAGATGATGCCAGACAATATCATCAGAATACCGGGAATGAGGATCGACGTCGTGATAATCCCATTGATAGCTTGCTCTGTTTGAACTTGATTGGCTATATATCCTGTTGCCGCAAGTACAAAACCGGGGATAGCGCTTCCAATTCCAGAAGAAGCCTTTACGATAAAGGAGTTCACGGATGCCAGCTGACCCTCGGCGCGTATCCCTTTTCTCCACTCAACATAATCCACATTGTCAGCCTGCACGTTGTACATCAATGCCATGATCAGGCCTAGCCCCACGCCGCTCAGTGCCGTACTGGCAAGCAGCAGCGGGATGTTTGTCACGCTAAACAGTCTGATGAGCGGTGCTACGCCATTGATAACCAAACCAAGCGCAAACATTTTTCTTTTTCCAAATTTGTTCGTTAGAAATCCGGATAAAAACAGGGTGGGCAGCATCATAGCCATCCCCATCTGCTGCCATGTCACGATACTCACATCATTGAGGACATACGTGGCAAAGAACATTTGGGTGTTGGCAGATACCGCGCCGCTCATCCCGTAAAACAATAGAGAAACGAAGGTGATTATAATAGGTGCTGTGCCAAGTATTTTAAACGTATCCTTGAATTTATATTTCTCCTGTTTTATGGGTTGTACCCGTTCCTTTACACCCAACGCGCCTATTATGGAGAATACCAGCGTAATGATCGTACCGCCGACGATAACGATTGTATAACCCTCCATTTGGTTTTTCACAGCGGACAGTATCATGGGAGCCGGAAGAATAATGAGCGCACCCGCCACTGAAAGCGCCAGCGCCTTGAGCGTACTCAGGGAGTTGCGCTGTTTCAGGTCGTCAGTCATTACCGGTATCATGCTGTTGAGAGGGATATCCATCAGATCAAATGTCATGCCGATCAGAACATATGAAATATACACGATGACAAGCTTAATCCCTGAAAACATAACCGGTCCGAACCAGAGCAGGAGGAAATTGACGCTGCACAGGATTGAGCCGATTATCAGATATGGACGAAACCGCCCCATCCTTGTGCGTGGCAAATGATCCACAAGATAACCCATGATTGGATCATTCACACCGTCGAAGATACGTGTGATCAGAAACAGTGTCGCAACCGCCGCAGGATCTATTCCGGCAACATCCGTATAAAAAATCAACAGGTATGAGTTGATGAGCGTCATGATGGGGAAGTTTCCCACATTCGCCAGCAAGAAAGAAAATTTTTCACCGAACCTTATCTTATTCGTATCAACAGCAGTATTCATATAATGACCTCCCCGTATAATTTCTTGGATATCAACTCCGCCAACCTAATGAATGACTTACTCTACCGTTCGCCTTTGTTCCAGTTCGCTGTACATCTTGTCCCGCTCTTGTCTCTTCAGCGGGTATGCTTTCAGAATAAGCGCGGCGGCAACTCCCAATATGACAGGTATCAGTGCAAAAACAATGGAGAGCCCAGTATACAGAGAATCCGGAATCGTACCACCGGATGTGATGAATTCCTCCGATTCGTACAGAACCGCGTCATAATTGATCGCTACCAGCACAGCACCTGTCGCAAGGCCTGCCAAGGCCGTCTGTGCTTTGATACAAAAGTTATTGACCGCCTGCACCATGCCTTCCATTCCGCTTCCGCGTTTCCAGCGGTTATAGTCCATGCATTCCATATTGATCATACTGCCGGGGATATAATTCATGCCGGAGAAGACCATGACAATAAACATGAGCCCAAGGAACAGGTAGAAGGGAACGGGAACAATAAGATTAATGATGAAGATCACCAAAAGAGGAATACTCTGTCCCAGGTAGCATATGATCATTCCTTGTACAGGCGTACGCTTCTTTAAAGCCGGCGATGCCACCGCTGTTCCCAATATCATGCCAATAAGGATGATTCCACCCCATATTGCGGAATT
Source organism: Bacillota bacterium (assembly GCA_023408075.1). GTDB lineage: Bacteria > Bacillota > Clostridia > Christensenellales > SZUA-584 > SZUA-584. The sequence continues at coordinate 138,619 of JAEYKW010000025.1, forward strand.
CATTCCGAAATTTTCAGGACCGTAAGCCCATTTCAGATAATAGGTAATCGCAGCCATAACGAACGTGAAACAGCATCCCCCAATAAAGTAGGAGAGCTGGCTGATCCATAAAGGCTTATTCTCCTTGAACATCTTTGCTAAATCTTTGATCCCAATCTTTTGTTCGCTTTGCTTAGAATATGGCCCCTCCTTTACTAGACATGCACCTACAAAAGCAAGGATTCCAAGCGGCAATACAATAACAGCCGTGGTCAACCCCCATCCAGCATGATTGTCCCCCCCCAACATGGTTCCGAACAGGAGCGCGATGGTAATAAAGAAGGAGAATGGCACAGTGATCGCCGTCTCCACGATGCGAGGCACGACCAGGAGCTTTTCACGAACCTTTGGATTTTCTGTCATTGTAGATTTCAATGCATAATCGGGTTGAAAAGAATAGCCCACTTCGTAGAGAATATACCCGACAAACAGCAACACAATCTTGACCCATTCCGAAACACCTGCGGGAACATTAAACAGCATGATCAAAGCGATTGTCGTCGCAATAATGCCACCCAGCATAAACGGTTTGAATTTTCCTATTTTTGTTTTTCTCGCATTGTCCATGATCCATCCCTGTAGCGGATCATCAACGGCGTCCAATATCCTGCCTACCAAAAGAAGAACCGTCGCAACCGCAGCTGCGTTGGCAATTCCGGAATAATCCGTCAGGTAAAGCATGAATACCGACGTCATCAGGGAAGCGCCTGCTACCACCGTAAAGCGCATGGTTGAAAGTCCAAACAGACTTTTAGCGTTTAGCGGATATTGTTTCGTTTCACGCTTGTTCATCATTATGACTCCTTTGCTTTATTTGAAGCTATATGAAGCCTTTAAATATCTGTTATCTCTTTGATTCTGCCTAAAATAAACATGCATATATCATCAATGGCCTGAACAAAAAGCCGCTTTTGTTCCGTAATACGTTTTTGACCCAGCCACCAGTTGCTTTCGATCGTTCCTGCGGAAACCATCTCAACAAAACCATGCACCGCTCCTTCGTATTCGATATGCCGGGTGGGAATTTTGTATTTTAGAAGAAGTTCGGCGTATTTTAATGCGTCAGCACGCAGACTGTCGAATGAACATGTCATCAGCAAAGTCGGAGGTAGGCGCTTCACTTGCAGTTCCGTCATTGAGACCGGACTTGCAATCGGCTCGTTACGGGCAGGCTTATCCGGAAAATACTTTTTGTTAAAGTTGCTCATATAAAATGCCGGTATTGAATACCGAATATGCTTTCTCTGTCTCGGATTTATTGCCGCATCCAGAAAAGGATAGACCAGAATCTGTCCCTGAATTCCCAACTCACAACTCGCCAGTATGGACATGCCTGCCACGATATTGGCACCCGCGCTGTGCCCCATCAGGAATACGGATGTTTTGTCAAAATCCAGATTCGGGTCGCGATGCATCTCGGCGAGCGCATCGATGCAGTCATATGTGGCGGTGGGATATACCGCTTCAGGGGCATACCGATATTCAATGGTTGCCACGTTGATATCAAGCTTGCTGTTCATCAACGAGCAAAGCCGGTCGTCGGAATAATGATGCCCGCTGACAAATCCGCCTCCATGAACATCGACCAACAAAGGCGCATTTTCTTTTCTTGACGGATAGTACAAGATGCTTATCTTCTTGCCGTCACGACTTGTAATAAAAATTTCGTTTCCGCTCACTGTATCGCGCATCGCATCCCTCCGTTTAGAGTTCCTCAGCCGTGTTTAGCCGCATGGCGTGCTTTGATTTCCAGTTGCTTTTGGTTGATATCTTTTTCCACGTTCAGGAATATCAACAGAGCTATGAGCACGATGCTGGTAATAGCCTCCAGACCAACAAAGGCAAACGTGATAGTGCCCTGCACAGCTTGAGACTGTACAGCGACAAGTTGCCCTGCGTCGTTATAATAAGGTGCGACGTATCCGGTTGAGTACAGCATGCCATTGAAAATGCCGGTACAGATACCCACCAAGGCAACGGCAATGGTATTGTACACCGACATGGATATGCCATCGCATCTAAACCCTGCTTTCCATTCGATATGATCCAGCGTGTCGGCGAACAGCGCCATGAAAACATACGCACAGGGAAGCCCACCAATGTTCTTGACGAACTGGCCAATCAGTACAATCACCATGTTGGTTGGGAACATCCAGCAGATCGCACTGCCGATGCCGTAGAGAATGAACCCGACGAGTGTCACGTTCCTTTTGCCAAATCTTTTAGCAAGCGGCCACACCGCGAATATGCCGATACCCATCGGAATACCCCCGATCATGGAGACCAGTGTCTGCGTAATTCCGTCGTTGTATGTACCCAGTATATAGTTGCAGTAATAAACAAGCCCCAGGTTTTTTATACATAATCCAAAGGTATAGATTAAAAAATAACCAAAGATGAGCAGCATATAGCGATCGGTAAAAATCGCTTTGAGCTGCTTACTGTACTTAATCTTTTCCTCGGTGTTGCCAATTGTCTCTTCCGTGACTCGTTCCTTGGTAAAGTAATATTCAAGGATCGTCAATGGCAACGCAATGATCGCGATGATACCCATTACGGTAATCCAAAGGCTCTTGTCGATTCCGATCATCGGCATGATCACCATAGGGAAAATCAGAGCCACAAGAATGCCGCTCATCATGATTGTTGCAATTTGGTTAAATACGGAGAGTTTCCCGCGTTGTACTGTATCACGAGTTGAAAGCGGTACCATAAGGTTATGACTCATATTGAAGATCGTATAGGCGAACGAATAGAACAAGTTATAGGACAGTATCACCCAAACAACCTTGACTGATTCGCTGCTTTCCGGCACGATAAATAGCAGCAACGCCGTGATGGTCAGCAGCGGGGCTGAAAGCAATATCCATGGTCTTGCCTTTCCTTGTTTTGACCTTGTCCGGTCAATTATATAGCCCATAATCACGTTGGTGACGGCATCAATAATCTTTGATATTATCGGGAAAATAATCAGAAATGCACCACCCCATACGGCGGTCAACTTCAGGACGTCGGTATAGTATACATTCAAGTAGGTCGCCAGCACGGCATTCAACAGCAGTGCGCCTGCGGGACCAAGCAGGTACCCCAGCCAACGTTCTTTTCCGGTAGTTTCGGAAGACTTCACACGGGAGTCAAGTGCTTTTGTCTGTAAGAATTCATTTATGCGCATTATGAACGGTCTCCTTGATATTTGCTTGCCAACGGAAGAGCTTTTTCTTTCTTCAGGATCGATTTAAGTCCGCGGATCATATGTCCGTTAGCCATTTCCACAAATCCGGTGGCAACGTGATAAGGGAACTTGCCGCTTGATGACATACACATGGAACGTATCGAGTTGGACGGCATCATCCGAACAACAAAGTAGGCGTTTTTCAGCCGGGTATCCCGTTCCAACGAGTCCTGCATGCGTTTGGCTTTCCGATAATCGCTCTTGATCACTGCCATCACCGCTGTGTATAGTATCCATCCCGCCAGTGTTTGCTTTAGATCACCCAGCGGAGATTCAAGCGTGATAGGCTTGCGCGGTGGCGTTTTGGGAGCCGTAGCGCCGACCAGTTCCGCGAAACAATCCGGGATGGTTTTGGGGGGTTCGGCGTATGCGGCAGCCACTGAACCATAATAGGGAGATTCCCCTTCTTGCCCATCATTGATTGACAACAGGGCCGTCAGGCGGATATCCGCAGCTGAAGCCGCGACACATATTTCGTAACTCCCATTTTCCAATATCCAACCATTTTCCTTCACATTCCAATAAGCCAGATCGGATTTATCAAACATCAGCTTCACCGACTGTGTTTCACCCGATTTCAGATATACCTTAGTAAAAGCCCTTAGTTCTTTATCAGCCTTGAATACCTTGCTTTGGCTGTTCCGGACATACAACTGCACGACCTCCGCACCGTCACGATCGCCTGTATTTGATATATCGACACCCACAACGATCTTGCCGCCATCCTCGGCTACAGATATATGACTGTATTTGAACGATGTATATGATAACCCATATCCAAATGGAAATTGAAGGTTGGTCTTTGCTTTGTCATAAAAGCGATACCCCACATAGATGCTCTCATAATACTGCGCAATTGGGCTGTGGTCATAGTCATCAAAACAGCTGGTATCCTCTGCTCGCATCGGCCAGCTTTCGGCCAACTTGCCGGACGGATTGTTTTCTCCGAAAAGCAGCGCTATGGTGGCCTCACCACCGTACATTCCGGGCAGGGACATGTTGAGCACCGCCGCCAGACCATCCAAAGAAGGCAGCTCCACTGGCGCACCCGCAAATAGCACCAGTACGACCTTTTTTCCTGTGGCGATCAGCGCTTTTATCAGTTCATTCTGGCTCTCCCCCATCCGCATGTGCGGACGGTCAAAGCCCTCACTCTCTTCAAAGTCGGTTAGCCCGCCAAAGAAAAGAATCACATCGGTACTCTCCGCTGCGGCCAGCGCCGTCTGTTCCAATGCTGTGTCGCGCCGGGGATAGGAGCATCGGAAGCCCTTTTTGTATGTATAGGAAATACCGCGCTTGTTAAAGGCATCTTTGGGCGTTATTACCTTGGGTGGATTGATAAGCGATGAGCCCGCACCCTGAAAGCGCATCCTTTCAAACATCTCGCCTACTACGAGCAGTCTTTCCTGCCCGGTCAATGGCAGCACGCCATCGTTTTTCAGCAGCACCGCGCTGTCTTTGGCGATATCGCACGATAGCTTTGCGTGCGCCTCGAAATCAATTTTGGCTGCTGATTTTTTTCTGCGGCACTTTTCGGTCAATGTCAGTATGCGCGAAACAGCGCGGTCTAGAGTTTCCATCGAAAGTTCGCCGCTTTGTGCCGCTTCAATGATGGACTTACGGTTGTACCATACCTCTCCCGGCATATCAAGATCGCACCCAGCTTTAATACCTTCGATTCGGTCACAGGTTGCGCCCCAATCCGTCATGACAACGCCGTCAAAGCCCCATTCGTTGCGTAGGATATCCGTTAACAGCCGTTTGTTTTGGGATGCGAACGTTCCATTCAAGCGGTTATAAGAACACATCACCGTATATGGCTGTGCCACCCTAACGACCCGTTCAAAAGCGCGCAGGTATTTCTCACGCAGCGCCCGTTCATCAATGACGCTGTCGCCGATAAAACGGTAGTCCTCGTTAGAATTGGCGGCAAAGTGCTTTACACTGCAGCCGATACCCCGGCTTTGGACACCGCGAACAAAGGCGCTGCCGAACATACCGGAGACCAGCGGATCCTCTGAATAGTATTCAAAATTACGCCCGCATAGCGGGCTGCGTTTAATATTGACGCCCGGAGCCAACAGTACATCCACACCAGCGGCAATGCATTCTTCCGCGATCGCCTGCCCCATGCGATATGTATTGTCGGGATTCCACGAGCACGCAACCGCAGCCGATGTCGGAAATGCCGTCGAGTGTTCGTTATCGGAAACGCCGAATCCACCGGTGGCCTGTCTCACCTTACGAAGCCCGTGCGGCCCATCAGTCAAAAAAAGTGCCGGAATATTGAGACGTGGTACGGCATTTGTGTTCCATGAATTTACGCCTTCAAGTAATGCGGCTTTTTCTTCTATTGTTAATTCGGTAATCAATGTGTCAAGGTCTCTCATCGTTTTTCGAACCTCATTATCCGTCTGTTATTCTACCAGTAAGCAAAACAAGCTCATGGCATACGGTATCCATGCTTTGGTGTCTTTTATAGAAATGACTAATTGTTTTGATAATGCTATTTTAAAGCATACAGGCGTAATAATATTGCATTAAATTAATGCATATTGTAATATTGTAATCAATATGAGGTGAAACAATGAAGAAAGCTGACGTGTACTATTTTAGTCAGAATATTTCCGCTCTTTCCGGCATCCCCATTCGAATATATAAGGGAAGCGATGTCATTGCGTCTTATTCCATGGGTGTGTTCCCGTGTGACCCCTTTTCTCTCTATGAAGCAGAGCTGTTGGAAGCTGGCAGACGAGTACGCTGCCTCATCACACCACAATTTCAATACTACGGAATCATCCCAGGCCGGTCGTTTACTGTTGTGGCTGGCCCGTCGCACCAGATTCTACCCCGGCGTCAGACGATTGTAGAGATAGGTTTTCTGTTGGGTATAGAAGAGACGCATCGAGAAAGCTTTGCGATAGCTATGCAGTCCATTCCTGCTATATCTCTTGAAAGCTTTGCACAAATGATCTGCTTTATGCACGACTACTTAAATAACGAAAGACTTTCCCTAAAAGACCTGCTCATTTCTGAAGAAACACAGGAGGACATACGCCGAAGCATCGTTGAAGAACAGTCACTTGATACCGCGATAAGTGATCCGATCAATAAAGCCGGACATGATACACTGGCGTTTGAGCAAACGATGATGCAACTTATCGGCGAGGGCGATATTGCGGGTGTGACCGAATTGATCTCTAAAATGCCTCCGGGCAGAATGGGACAATTATCTGCGGAGCAACTTCGTCAGCAAAAGAATACATTTATTGTTGCAGCTACATTGGAGTCTCGCGCGGCAATTACAGGAGGCATGGAACAGGAGGAAGCATTTTCGCTAAGCGACTCGTATATTCAACGTTGTGAACTGCTCAATGATATTCCGAGCATATCCAATCTGCAATACCGCATGGTGATGGACTATACCTCCCGTGTTGAGAAGTTGAGGTTTGGGCAAAATCCAAGCAGGTTTGTTCTTGACATAGCCAATCATGTTAGGCGTCATCTATCAGACAACATTCGAACATCCGATATAGCAAAGTCACTGTTTTTAAGCCGTGAGCACCTTTCTACACGATTTAAACGTGAAACAGGCGTGAGCCTGACCGAATACATACACCATAAAAAAATAGAAGAAGCCAAAAGGCTCTTAAAATCAACGAATAAGTCAATCGCTGAAATCGGTAATTACTTAGCTTACTCATCTCAAAGTCATTTTCAAAATACATTTAAACGTTATACAGGGACGACTCCAGGCGAATATAGGAGCAACACTCTTATACGGTGATTGTCCTCAATTAATTAATAGTTGTATAGAAGTGCGAACACTTTTTATTAGTACGATCTTTCATTAATCAAGCCCTTGCTTTAGGGAGAGTAATATTTCCAAACAGTGGGAGTATAATTGTGCCTTTGCCGTCCTTCCGTTCGACAAAGGCACAAAAATCCACTCTTGCTAGATCGCTCTGGCTACTTTTGCGCCTTCAGCAATCGCTTCCAATGCTCGTCTTGGCTTTAAGGCGTCCCCAATCACATGAACCTCTTTAGCTAGTCCTTGATATTGATTGTTAGCACAGGTGCACATAAAACCGCATGCCACCACGATAAAATCAAACGTACCAAAGTTCTTTTCTTCACCAACTATGCTTGCAATAACGCCCTCTTCGCTTATTTTCTCAACCTTGGCACACGTATGAATATGAACGCCTTTGTTATTAAGCTTGTTGAGCATAAATGCTTTGGTTGCCGGTATATATTCCTTACCCACATCATCCATCATTTCCAAAACCGTTACCGATACCGGGTTTACGTTTTGTTCCAGAAAATCAGCTGTTTCCAGCCCGACGATTCCGCCGCCGATGACCAGTATGCTTCCGCCCAGGACAGGGATATTCCCTTTTAAGACATCAGTCGCCATCAGTACATTAGGGGCTTTAATTCCTTCAATGCCCGGAATAAACGGACAGCCGCCGGTCGCGACAACAATGGCGTCAGGCGCAAGCTCCTTTAGCATGGCTTCGTCGCATTCCTTCCCCGTTATCACATTGACATTAAGATCAGCAACCTGATTGACTAGATACTTAACCCATCCTGCAATATCCTGTTTAAACGGAGCACGACTGGCCGCATTGAGCATACCGCCAAGCGTTTTCTCTTTTTCGATCAGCGTCACCTTATGACCCCGAAGCGCACAGTCCCGTGCTGCCATCATGCCCCCAGGCCCGCCGCCAACCACGACAACGTTTTTGGGCGTCTCAGCGGGGATTAGTTCCATCTCTTTCTCTTCCCCGGCCATTGGGTTAATACCGCAGGTAGCATGCTCCACTGCGCCCGAACCGATGCAACCATCCCCGCATCCAATACAGGGTGCAATATTGTCTATATCGCCGGACATACTCTTGTTCGGCAATTCCGGATCGGAAAGCAACGCCCGTCCCATGACCACCATGTCGATCTTTCCGGTGGCAATCAGGCTCTCCGCTAACCCCGCTGTGTGAATCTTACCGACGCAAAGCACCGGTATTGTCACGGCCTTTTTAATTTCTGCTGCCTGATGCACGTTAAGCGCTCTGTCCTGCCCGGTGCAGGGAATGATATGATGTGCAAACTCAGGTTGTACTCCCCCTGATATCTCCAGAGCTGCCACGCCCGCTTGTTCGAACGCACGGGCAGCCACAATCATATCCTCCAGATGGTTGCCGTCTTCAATCAGTTCATCACCGGACATCCGCACCACAATGGGGAAATCCTCGCCCGCTTTGGTCCGAATGTTTTCGATGACCTCCAACGGAAACCGGAGACGGCATTCCAATGACCCGCCATACTTATCCGTCCGTTTGTTTCGAATTGGCGACAGGAAAGCGCCAGCCAGCATATACGCGTGTGCACAGTGGAACTGTACGCCGTCAAAGCCGGCCTCTCTTGCTTTCTTGGCGGTATCTCCATACATCTCAACAGTGGCTTCTATCTCATCAATGCTCAATTCGCGGCAGATGGTCCCATATGATTTGTTCACCAACTGCGACGGGCCCACAACTTCCTGCTGAAAGAGCAGGCCTCTCAGGCTGTCCGGACCCGGATGAGATAACTGGGGGATGATTTTGGTGCCATACTTATGCACTGTGTCCGTCAGACGTTTCATCGTCGCCATGTTTTCTTCGGTACCCAGTGAAAGCGTCGGCCCAAGATAGCAATATTCTGGATCGACGGTAAGTACATCCGTTATAATCATACCCACGCCTCCCTTTGCGCGGGTTTCCCAGAAATTCGACAGCTTGTCTGAAACCGAGCCATCCGGTGCATTGAGCCTCAGCGACATTGGCGACATGGCGATTCGGTTTTTCACTGTCATGCGACCGATATCAATCGGTGAAAACAGATGTGGATACGACATACAAAACCTCCTGATGTATATTTAAAGTTGTTTCTCCCTTGTATGTTCTTTGCGCCAAACACCGACCGTATTAAATAGCGCGCGCGACAGCGGCAGCTTCGGCTGTCGCATTCAACGCGCGCCGTGCGCGAACCGCATCACCGATCACATGGCACGGTATTCCTTTTTGTCTGCACACCGCTTCAATGACGTCTGCCGGACGGGATTTTGCCCCCACCGCCACTACAACTGTATCAGCTGGTATCTCTTCTCTGCCATCTTCCGTTTCAATCACAACGGCATCCTTTGTAATCTCGACACATTTCGCTTTTGTGCGAAGCGTTACGCCGTCTTTGTATAAATTCTCCATGACAGAAATCTGCCGAAGCTGCCCAAGGTCTTTACCTACTGCATCCAGCATCTCAAGCACCGTCACCTTGTGTTCCGTTTCTGCAAGATACTCCGCTACTTCCAGCCCAACAAGTCCGCCGCCGATAACCGCCACGCGCTCGCCGACGCAACCACCACCTGCGAGCACCGTATGTGAATCTGTCACATGCGTCAGATCCGCGCCAGGTATGTTCAATTTAATAGGTGCCGCACCAACAGCGACGATAACCTCATCCGGGACAATCTCTTCGATTAATTCAGCCGATACAGGTGTGCTTAAACGAACCTCCACGCCCGCTTTTTTAGCTGCCTCACCCATCCATTTCGCGGCTTCGGTCATTTCGCTTTTACGTGGAGCCATACCCGCCAACAAGAACTGTCCGCCAAGCTGATCAGATGCTTCTACCACGATTGGATCGTGTCCTCTCTTTTTCAAAGTGATCGCGGCTTCAAGCCCAGCCATACCGCCACCCACAATCAGTACCTTCTTGCTGGTCTTTGTCGGTACCAGCTCATATTCCTTTTCACGGCCCAATGCCGGATTACGCATACACGTGATATGCGGAAACGATGGGTCAACAAATCCGTCAAAACACCCCTGATTACAGCCCACGCATTTCACGATCTCTTCTTCCCTGCCTGCCATCGCTTTGTTGCAGAATTCCGGGTCGGCAAGCTGCCCGCGGCCAATTACCACCATATCCGCTTTGTTGTCATCCAATATCTTTTCAGCTTGTGCCGGGTCGTTGATACGTCCCACGGCAATCGTTACCATGCCTGTTTCTTTTCGTATCCTTGCCGCATTTTCTACATTGAACCCTCTCGGAATGTCTACCGAAGGCACCTCATATTTAATGGCGCTGCTTATGATATTGCCGCGGGATACATCCAGCACATCCACACCCGCTTCGCCTGCCAGTTTGCAAAATGCAATAATATCGTCTGTAGAAAGGCCGTCTTCCACATAGTCATCCTGAGCGTCGATACGCATAAACAACGGCATATCAACTGGGATGTTGCTGCGTATAGCTTTGATACATGCAAGCGGATACCGCATACGGTTTTCAAATGAGCCGCCATATTCATCCGTCCGATGGTTAAAGGCGGGGCTTAGGAACGAGTGAACAGAATAATTGTGAGCGGCATGCAGCTCTACGCAATCAAAACCGGCTTCCACGGCGCGTCTTGCCGCCTCGCCGAACGCTGCCACCACTTCTTGTATCTGCTCTGTCGTCACTGCGGGAATAGTGTATTCCGTTCCCGGCACCGGCATTGAGTCGGGCAGTATCATCTGGGCTTGTGGATCGCTGCCCACCGCTAAACCGCCCTGCCACAGTTGTAGGCCTGCCTTGGCACCCGCCTCATGGATCGCGTCGGCCAGCTTTTTAAGCCCCGGAATATACTCGTCATCGCTGATCGCCAGAAAGTTCTTGGGCGAGGATGGTTTATGAACCGAACAAACTTCGATCATATTCAAACCGTTGCCGCCAAGCGCCCTTGCAACATGGTAATCGATTAATTTCTGTGTGACCTTCCTGTCCTCGGATGGCATCTTTGTACCCATAGCCGGAAACACCACACGGTTGCGCAGCTCAAGACCTTTGATCTGAATAGGGCTGAATAATTTTTCAAACTTCATCGTTCTCTTTTCCTTTCATTATTGATTGAATCACATATTTGATGTAACGCAAACGAAAAGACTTGTCTTTGATTTCAGTGAAATCATAATTCGGGGTAATGCCAAAACTGGCCGGATATAACACCGCCGAATCAAACGCAATACGCATAAGCTTTAATTCTTCACCTTCCACTCCAAACAGGCGCATAAAAAGCTCATTGACCTTTTGATCAAATTCATTGGACTTTTCGATAAGAAACTTTGCCATCTTACCGTTGGGTCCCTTTCCGCACATGTTATCGCGCAATATGATTTGAATACCCGGATATTGCAAAGTGTACTCCATGATCTCATTGGCCCAAGTGATCAATTTTTGTTCATCGTCCATACTGTCATCATCCAGTACCAGCATGGCATAAGCCGAAAGGTAGTTTTCAATGAAAAACTCTTCCATACGGTCTATCAACGCGTCTTTATTGCCGAAATAATAATTGATCGCATTAACATTCACATTCGCTGCAGATGTGATGTCTCGTATGGTTACATCATAGCTTCCTTTCTGCCCAATCATGTATAGCGTCCTATCGAGTATTTTCTCTTGTATGGAATTAAATTCCCTCAAAATAATTCCGTCCTCTCAATATTCATCATTACCTTGACAATAATATCACAAACATTAGAATTAAACAATATGTTTTAAACAATTCGTTTAACATAAGCGCCAGACGATACTCATCCGTTTATCATCCATCAAGTCTTATACATCCAGTTCAGATATGATTTTAACGTACTCTCTTTGGGGCTCATCCGCTTCATGAAGAGGGTTCCAAACCTGCGCAAAGAAAGGATCAACTTTCGCTCTGGCCGAATAGTTCCAGCTTTTCCGTTCGCACTCCGGACACCAATGGCCGCCCTCAAGAATCAGCCTGGGGCTGGCTTCAAACGTATGTCCAAATGCACATTTAAATGCCAATTTCTCTTTCCAATCGCCTTTTTTCATCGCTCCGGTTAAACATTCACCACCGCGAAATTCTGCAGCTTTTTTTACATCATCTATATTAAGCTGACTCTCCGGCTTCATTTCGTCATATCCATGGTCCAGCGTAACGGCTTTATCCCAGTCGTTGAAGTGCTTAAAATCGCTGACGTCCGCAGGGAGGCTTTCCCATGCTTTTCTGCTTCCCCAATAGGCATCAATATGCTCGTCCATATTATTTTCAATAAACCGCACAGTTCCGTGATCCGTTCTTGCTTCTTTGATAAACATCCCTTTTAAGATTTTTCCTATCATTTTTTGGCCACCCGGCAGTTTACAGACGACTTTGGACATGGTCGCTTTTGCACCAAGATTCTTTAAATACTCGTCATAGAAATATTGCATCGAATCGTTCCTGAAATGGAGATAGTCCTCCAGCTTATCCGAATCCAGATAATACTGTCCATGAAAGTTCCGGGTCGCAAACCATTTTGGATCAATAACGTGCTTTAAGTCTTTGATACCGATAGCGCCATACAGATGCTTATACATCGAATAGGTATCCACTCTGCAGCTTTCCCCGCCGCCTATGTTGTAGATATGCCCCCAAAAATCTTCCGGCAGCTCATTCGAATATTCTCTGCGGCATAAATTCCCCAACAACCTGCCGGAATCTCTGTCCGAAACATATTCCAGCACGTTGTCCAGACAATTATGAAACATGATGGCGTCCGAAACCTTACTCATCGCCGGCCCCATGATCCCTGTCTGACGCAAGCTCACCCAGTATTTTATGCCTGATTCAATCAGCAGTCTCTCTGCGGCTATTTTGGAAACAGCATAGTAATCAAAAATGCTGGGTTTAATCGGATCGCCAACCCGGCCCCAGTGGATCGGAGGCATCCGGTCGCCGGTCTCCGCCACCGTGCCAATACTGACGACTTTGACGTCATCCATTCTGTTTTGTTCCTGAATGGCTTTTATGATATTCTTCATAGACCCATAATTGATTTGCATAGCCAACTTAGGTTGATAATCGGCCGCCGGCGATATCAACGCCGCCACATGCAATATAATATCCGCCCTACCGACGCATTCATAAACATCGTTGTAGTTAGTCAGATCCCCCCAAAGTATTGTGAGGCCTTTCACGTTCTCATAATTTTGAAGCTTGGTTCTATCCTGCTGCGTATCAAGCGCTAAAACCGTTATGTCATGCTTATCCATGTCCATTAATAGTTCTTGCAAAGCGAGAAAACCCATGCCGCCTGTCGCACCTGTCAAAAAAACTCTTTTCTTTTTCATATTATGTCACCTTCCCTTTGAATTTTGGTATTCCCCTGTCAACTCTACTTACGCTCTTGACTCAGTGTTTCTATAGTTGTATCATACTGACACAGTGTCTATTTTACAAACATCAGTTGTTTACATAACGTTGCGAATTAGACATATCACTCTGTTTTGTCGGACGCGTATCAAATTACGTAAAATTGATTATTCATATTGGAGGATTGACGATATGGCAAAGAAAGAAAACCAAAGAATCAAGCTGACAAAGATCCTTTTAAAGAATAGCCTTATTGATCTGATGCATGTAAAACCTATCAGTAAGATTACCATTAAGGAGCTGTGTGAGAATGCGGATATCAATCGTTCAACGTTTTATCTGTATTACACAGATCAATTCGTGTTGTTAAAATCAATTGAAGTCGAGCTTCTGGATAATGTCCAGAAGCATTTAAATAAAATTGACAGCAGAACAGACAGCATTCAGTATTTGCAGGCACTGCTTACATATATTGAAGCCAATGCGGATATATTTGAAACGTTGCTGTGTCGTCAGGAAAATCCGGATTTTCAGGCCAGCTTCGTCGAAAGGTCATTGAGCAACCTAAAGCTCAATTTATCACTGGATTGTAAAGAGCCTGTACTGGGGTATGTTTACAGCTATTTAATTATGGGATGCTTGAGTGTTATTAAAAAATGGATTGGATCGGGCCTAGAACTGCCAAGTATGGAGATGGCCAACTTGATTTATCGCCTTTCGGATAAAGCCTCATCGGTATTTAGCTAATTCTAGATTTATCACATGGTGCCTAACGTTGAGACAAGCTTGTGGTGTAGGTAAGAAGAATGGGCGATAAATTGTTGCATGTGATGATATCATGAAGAAAAACACCGGCAAAGTGAAATGAGTACGAAAGAGGCATGGGAGGGCTGGTTTTCCACCCAGCCTTCCTTCTGCCATGTCCTTTATTCTGTGTAAGGCCGTCCGAAGCCCCATATGGGATAGTTGCCGCTTTCCCACAGATTACGTACCAACACGCGCCCTTTGGAGGAACTGGCTTCCATAACCTTGTCGTTGCCCACATAAATACCGACGTGGTGGATCTCGTTCCACCTGCCGCAACCCTCGCAGCCAAGGTTCTGCCAGAATACCAGATCGCCGGGCTGAAGCTCACTCCGGCCCACCATAAAGCCGTTGTCATAGCACCACTTTGCCTGTCCCGCCGCGTTGGTACGGGATGCGCCCAGCGGTGAGTTTGTCTGGCTGAGGCACCAATAGGTGAACCCGGAGCAGTCAAACTTGTTCGGGCCACTCGCACCCCATACATAAGGGCACCCCACCTTGGTCAGCCCGGCCTTGACCACCTCCGCCCCAGTCGTACCGACGGGCAGGCCGGATATGATCTCGGTCATGTTCACGCCGTCCCACACGTCCACGCCGGTGATAGCGGCAAACAGGGCGGCGTATTCGGGTTGCATCAGCTCGTCTAAAAGCTCACGCTGTTCCTTGCTCATATGGTAGAAGTCCGCCGCTTCCTCGTAGGACAGGCTGGTGATGCGAATGCGGATGATAAGTGTCGTCGTGGTGACGGTTTCTTCCTCGTCCTCGTCGTTTACCTCGGTATGCGTTTCGGACTGCACCTCCGTGCTGTATGCCACTTGGTTCATATCATCAAAATACGACTTAAGCTTCTCCAGCTTTTCCGGCGTGATGGTCACAACCTCGGTGCCCGCCTCCGCGTCGGTATTGAGCAGAACTGCATACACGGCCAGCACGTCGCTCCAGTTGTTGACATTTGCGCTATCTCCGTCGCCATCCCCCTCGTAAATGATTTGCACCTCGTCGTAGTCGCCGCCTGTTTTGAGCTGCTCAAGCTTTGCGTCGATCCCGGACTGAAACCCGGCGCTGATCTCGCTGACCGCTTCGGACATGGGCTGACCATCCGTTTCATTGGAAAAAAAGATACCGAACACGGAGCCGAGCAAAAGACCGATCAGCATAATCACCAGAATGATGACCACGGCCACCCAGCCGCCCGCAGCAATAGCCGCGATCAATCCCTTGATGGCGGCAATCGCCATTTTAACAAAAGCTATCGTAACCTTAACCGCCGCCTTCGCCACCGCAGCCGCTGTTTTCGCAGCAACGCGCCCGGCTTGCGCGGCTACGCGGGCCGCTTTCGCGGCGGCCTGGGCGCTTTTCTGCGCCAGTTTCGCCGCCTGCTGCGTGGTCTTTATGGTGGTTTTGGCCGTTCTCTGCGCTGTCTTGATGGATTTCCCCGCCGTTTTCACCGTACCCTTGGCGGTGCTCTTTGCGGTATTTCCCGCAGACCGTGCGGATTGCTTAATCGTCCTTTCGGTCCGCTGCGCGGTCTTGATGGTACGCTCCGCCGATTGCCGGGCACGGGTGCTGGAGCGGTGCATATTCTCCTGCGCGCGCTTTTTCATCTGTTCTTTCGGCATGTCAGAAGTCTGCTTTTTGATGGGGCCGTAGGGACGGCGAACGCCGTCCGCCGTATCGTGCGTGGAATCCGTCGTCCGTTTCGCTTCTCCGGCGCGGTGCCGCGCGTCCTTTATCTTCCTCATGACCTTGCCGCCCTGCTTTTTCACCTGATGGACGGCTCCATGTACGGCGTCATCGGCCTTCTCTGTTATCTTATCCTCGGCATACCCGGCTAGAGAAGCGTATTCCGGTTCATCCTGCCCAGCCCGCTCGGCTCCATCCTTCGTGCGCACAAAGGTGTCCTTCATACGCTCGGCGGCGATCCCGGCCTTATTCAGCACGCGAATGTCCCGCTTTATTTCGTGGGTCTTTATGGTTTTACTCAAAAGCTCACCTCCTTGGAAAGCTATCAAAAGCCCGCTGTCCCAGAATAGGGCGGACTGCTCCGGCAATCCGCCCGTATCAAGGGAAAAACCCGAAGCCTACAAAGTTTCTTCACCAGGCTTGGTCGTCATCAGCTTATATAGGCGGGTTTGGCGCGGAAACCTGTTAATAAATGGCACGAGTGCACTGCCGTACTTGATCAGGCCGCAGCCTGCGTCCGCGTTGGTGATATAGCTCATCTGCTCGCTAGAAATGCTCAGCAGCTTGGACAGCTTTTCGCGGTCGCTCGCCGCCTGGTTGAGCATAACGATGAACTCGGAGTTGGAAAGCATGGTGCTGGCCAGCACGGAATCCAGAATGTACTCCACATTCTGTGTAATGGCCGTAGGATATGCGTTTCTCTTTCTGAACCTGCGCCACGCGGAGTTGAAGAAGAAGCCGCTATGCTCGTTTTCAAACACCACATGGAACTCATCGATAAAGATGTGCGTGCGTTTTCCTACCGCCCAATTTTCCGTCACGCGGTTGAGCATGGCGTCGGTAATGACTAGAAGCCCCATGGTTTTGAGCTGCTTTCCGAGGTCCATGATGTCGTACACGATCATCCGGTTGTTCACGTCCACATTGGTTGGGTACGCAAAGGCGTTGAGGCTCCCGGAGGTGAACAGTTCCAGGGACAGAGCAAGGTCGGCGGCTTCCTTTTCAGGCTGCGCCAATAATTCTTCGCGCAGCGTGACCAGCGTGGGCATATCGCCGCTTTGTTTGAACGCCCGGTAGACGTTCTCCACGCAGCGGTCGATGATGCTTTTCTGCTTTGGTCCCATACCGCCCTTATCCAATTGTTCAAACAGGGAGAGCACAAACTCGGACTTGTCGATGACCGGATTGCCACCGTCGCCGTAACCCTCCACCATATCGAGCGCGTTGATGTGGTCATCGCTGCCCGCCGCAATGCGGATGACCTCGCCGCCCATGGCGCGCACCAGAGAAGCGTATTCGCGCTCGGGATCGCAGATCAGAATATCATCGTCGGTGGCAAGGGCAAGGAAAGCGATCAGTTCCTTGGCGTTAAAGGATTTACCGGAGCCCGGCACCCCCAGCAGAAAGGCATTGGCGTTTAGGAGCTTTGCCTTATTGCACATGATAAGGTTATGGGAGATGGCGTTCTCGCCAAAATACACGCCGCCCGTGTCCATGATTTCCTGTACTCGGAACGGAATGAGCACCGCCAGGCTTTCGGTGGTCAGTGTCCGCAACGCGTTTATTTTTCGCAGGCCGATGGGCAGCGCCGTGTTGAGCCCGTCCATCTGCTGGTATTTGAGCGTGGCGAACTGGCACAAGTGCTTGCGGGCCGTGGTCAAAAGAGCTTCGGTGTCCGCGTCAAGCTGTTCTAAGCTGTCGGCGGTATGCACCAGCGTGAGCACGCCGAACATCATGCGCTGGTCGCGGGTGGTAAGATCGTCCAAAAACTCTTTGCTCTCCTTGCGCTGCAATTCCATATCATACGGTATAACCGCCGAAAAGTTGTTGTTCTGGTTCTGTCGGCGCTGCCAATTTGTGATGTTGGTTTCAACCCCCAGCAAGCGGTTTTCCACCTCGCGGACCGCCTCGTCCGTGGGCACGGGGATCACGTCGATGCTCAGCATGAGATTGCGGTTCAGATCGGTCAACTCCGTCACCATATCATCCTTAATATAGGAAGCGTATTCCCGCAGGAACAGCACCCGCCCGTAGCGGTCCCCCATCTTGAAGTGATCCGCTTCAAACTCAAGGGTATCCGGGCAGATAAAGTCCCGGAAATCGTGACCCTTGCGCATGGTTTCGGAAAGCTCAAAACGGAAGCTGGTTTCCTCGCCCGTGCGGTAGAAGTCGTGCAGCGCCCGCAGCTTCTCGGTGGCATCCATCTCGGTGCAGCGGGAACCCAGGCGCATAAAGTGGGCGATGAGGTCAGCGCCCACGCGGGCGAAATAGTTTTTCGCTTCCTCAATGTTCTTTTTGCACACGGAGATGGTCACATATTTCTCCTGCACGATACTGTTCGCGCCGGTGGCTTTGTCCATGAGTATTTTGTTATATTCCTTACGGTAGAGATCGAGGCCGTCCTCCCTGTAGGGGATCAGGATTGCCTTTTCAAAGTCTGCTTTGTTGAGCCTGCGGTTGGCGATGGTGATTTTGGTCGTCGCGCCGCTGTCAAAGGAGTTCAGAAGTTCACTGTACTCCAAAAACATGGCCTCCTTATCTTCGCGGGAGGCCACGGCGTAGTTGATGTCGGTAAACTTGAAGGTCCTGGCGTACTTATTGCGGCCAACTAGAAAAATGCCATCCTCCCAAATGCACGAAATGGGGATGGCCTGCTGCACGCTTTTCGGAACGATGAACCTTTCCTTATCCTGTTGGAACAGGTTTCTCAGTGTTTTAATGGCCATGTCGCTTCATTTCCTCCTTCACGTCGTTGCATACTGCGCTTTGTGTATTTCCGCGCAAGCGCGAAAACAGGTCCGCTCCGAAACTTCTTCTTTTCCCGCGCGGCAAATTGCGCAGGAGCCTTTTTTTCTCAATAACGCCCTTTACAGCTTCATAATAGATGTTGACAGGCTGGAAAACCAGGCGTTTGGGCATAAGGAACTCGGATTTGATCCAAGCCCACACGAACTGCTCCGCCGTCATCCCGTGGTAGCTGATAAAGCCCATGGCGGCAAAGGGCGCAACGCTGACGATGCACATCCAGCTCACGGTTTCCATGCCGAAATACGGGCGGATGACAAAGTACAGCGCCACGGCCACGCCGCAGGCACAGACAGAAAAAAAGAACTGCCTCAGCGACAGTCCGAAGAACATGGATTCGGTATACGCCCGAATCTCCCGGTTGATTTTGACTTCCAATAGGGTTCACCTCCAGATAGAATTTTACCGTGCCCCGGTGTCCTTCGCAGGCGCTTTAGGCTGCAGCTCGGTCGGCCTTTTCCCGTCCAGCGGTTTGACAAAATCCACATAGTTCAAGGCATAGATGGCGTTGTCATTGAGCTGGCGCTGCCATGCGCCCTCCGCAGGCGACCAATGGAAGCCCTTATGCTTCAAAACGCCGCATTGCTCCTTTGTGGGCCGCTCGTCAAACATAAGCTGCAAACGGTTCAACTCGGTGTTAATGACCGCCTCTCCCCCATCAAACTTCCAACCCACAAAGCCTGCCTCGCGGTTGTGGGAGATTTCTTCGATACGCTTTTGCAGCCGCTTGATTTCCGCATTGTTGTTTGACAGCTCATACGACGGAAAGGGTTGCTTATCCCACGAATAGGCGTTTTGTACCCGCACGTCCAGCTTGGCGGCGGCAGCCTCCGGCATATCCGGGAAGCCCTGACAGGTGCCGTGCTTTCTGAAATATGCGTTGACCGCTTTCATATGCTCCTGCGCTTTCCGGCAGGCGTCCAGCTTCTCCGTCAGCTTTTCCAGAGCCTGCGGATCACCGGATGAATGGGTTTGCTCATGATTGTTTCCTCCTTCGTTTGGCGACAATACTTCCTGCTGCGCCGCGCGCAGCTTTTCCTCAAGACAGCAGCAGGCTTCAAGCCGGCAGCCCCGCCGCTTTCCGGCGTAAAACCGGCAATACACGCAGGCGCAATCCTGCACGGTATATCCTTGAAACCGCCGAAATATTTTCACAGTCTGTTTCATGCGCATCTACCTTACAAGCCCATCATCTCGCGCACAACACGGTCGGCCATCTTAACGGTGCCAACGAGTACGAGCATATTGAAGATCAGCTCGCCCACATAGCTCCACACCTGCGTGACTGCAGCCGCGCTTTCGTCTACAGCGGGCGGCGACGCGGCAAACACGGAGAAGATAATGCAGGCCAGCACGATGATAGCACCCTCCAGGCAGACGGCGGCGTAGCTCTTGATGAACGCCTTGCCCACGCTCTGGCTCGGTTCTCCCGCGAAGGCCGCCAACGGCACCGGCGCGATGGCGGTATAGAGATAGAGCTTAAAGAAGCGGCCATACACCGACATGATCATAATAAAGGACAGTACCGTAATGAACAGCCCACCCAGCAGCGTCACCGCCCAAAGCGGAATGCTGCTAAAAAAGTCCACGTTCTCAATCGCCGTCACAATGCTGTCGGGCAGCACCATTTCACTCACCGCACCGAAGCCTGCCGCGTTCATGATGGTGCTGATCAAACCCTGTACGATACTAAAGAGGGCCATCATCAGCTCCAAGCCGTAAGTGATCGCAGCCTTAGCCAGTGCGAAGCGGATAAACAGCTTGACTGCGTGCTCGGGCTTTTTTACCTCTGCAAAGCTGCCGCAGGTTTTCACGACGCCCACAACGAAGAACAGCACCAAAAGAGCCAGGCCAATAGCCCGAACTGCGCCGTGGATATCCACGATGACGTTCCAGATGCCGCCGCCTTTGAAGGCTTCGGGGCTTTGGGTGAGAAGCTGCCATATCTCGGAGAGCTTGCCGTTCCATGTGTCCAGTGCGTTTTGCAGATTGTCTACAATCCAATTCAATCAACATACCTCCCTCGGAAAAGAATCGGGGCGGGCCGGTATCCGTGCCCGCCCCTTGCCGGACACCGGAATCAGCCCGTGATGAGGGTCAGTATCTCCTTCGCAAAGGTGATAATGACGCCTCCCGCCAGCGTGAGGAACCCGTTGGCCCGCTGGCTCGGATCATGCGATTTCAAAGACAAGCCGATCTGCACAATGCCGAACCCCAGCAGGATAAGGCCGATGGCGCGAATCAACCCGAAGATAAAGTCGGAGAGGTTATTGACCACCTGTATGGGGTCATCTCCAGCGGCAAAAGCCGTGGTGCTGAACACGGTCAGCATCAGGGCCAGTACTGCGTAAACGACAAGGGCCTTGCGAAGCCCCTTGCCCATGGGCAGCTTTTGAGTATTCTTGTTTTTCATGGTATCAAGCCTCCTGTTTTTTGGATTTGAATTGCGACTGCATGTCCTCCTCGGACAAAAGCTCGAAGGTGATCTCCCCGGACGCAAGCGGCTCCAGCCTGGGCATGTCGCCCGTAGGCTTTACAAACGCAAGGGACGCTACCGCCTGGGTCACTTCGCCGTGCCGGTACGCCTCACCGTTGCCGTCCGTGGTGTAGGAAACATGGGGGTGCCGGAGAATATCGTACTTTTCGTCCATAACGGGGCGTTCGCCGCGCACAAACAAAAGCGCGTAGCGGTTGTCGAGCATACGCACCTCATCCGGGGTCAGCAGCTCGCGCCCGGTAATCTGGTAATTGGTCGAATAGTTCCCGCTGCGGCCTGTGCTCTTGCCGTAGGTGTTGGTGTCAATGGTGGACTTGCCCAGGAGCGATTCACTGATGAGCTTGTGCGTCGAGGTTTCGTTGCCGCCCAAATAGAGAAATTCATCACAGTTGCCCATAATGCTTTCCCATTGCTTTTCAAACAGCGCCTTGAGCTGCGCGATGTTTTGCAGAATGATGGACACCGACACGTTGCGGGAGCGCATGACGGACAGGATTTTTTCAAAGTCGTCCGGCAGGCTGACATTGGCGAACTCATCCATCACAAAATGCACATGCACCGGCAGGCTCCCGCCGTGCTTATGGTCGGCACAGTGGAATAACTGCTGGAAAAGCTGCGTATAAAGTATGGACACCAGAAAGTTGAAGCTGGAGTCGTTGTCGGGTATCAGGGCAAAGAGCGCCACTTTTTTCTCCCCGATGGAGAACAGGTCCAGCTCGTCCGCAGCGGTCAGCGCCGCCAGACTGTACAGGTTGAACTTTTCCAGCCGGGACGCCAGCGTGATCTGGATGGACTTTAATGTCTTGGCGCTGCCGCTGTGGTAGTCGCGGTAGTATTTGAGCGCGATATGCTCCGGCTCCCGCATCTCCAGACGGTTAAACAGTTCATCCAGCGGGGATTGGTATTCGTCGTTGTCCTCGCGCACCTCGCCGGCGCGCAGCATCTCCATGACCATCGAAAAATTCTGTTCTTCCTCCGGCGCTTCATATTGCAGATAAAAGATGAGCGCCAGCAGCAGCATACATGCCGCCGTATCCCAAAACGGGTCCTGAGTCTGCGCGCCCTTGGGCGTGGTGGCCTTAAAAAGATTCGTCACCAGCTTTTGCACATCGTTGTCGGAAATAAGGTACACGAACGGGTTGTAGCAGTGGCTGCGCTCCATGTTGATGAGGTCCAGTATCCGCACATCGTAGCCTTTTGCTTTGAGCAGGTGCCCGGTGTCCCGCAAAATTTCGCCCTTGGGATCGAGAACTACCATGCTTGTGTTGGCCTGCATGACGTTGGGCTTGGCGTAAAAGCGGGTCTTGCCGGAGCCGCTGCCACCCACCACCATGATGTTGAGGTTACGTCGATGTTTTTTCCCGTCCAGCCCGATGCGCACATTTTTGGTGAGCAGCTTGTTTTGCGCAAACGCCTTATCCCGGTACTTTCTGCAAACAGCGGCGGCATCGCCCCATCGGGCGCTGCCATGCTCCTCGCCCTTGCGGTAGTTGCGGCGGGTGGAAAGAAAAATGCCGATCCCCATCCCGTAAGCGAGCAAAAAAAGAAGGACAGTTTTGAGGCTGTCCTTCATCCATACGATGTGAAAGGGATCATTCAGCGCCGGTGGCAGACCTTGCAGGATTTCGGCAAGCCCGCCGCTCACCGACGGGGCGATCAGCAGCGCCAGCCAGACCACGGGGATAACGCCGCAGATGCATAAGATAATGATGGTCTGCCGGTCACTTGCGTTCTTCATCGTCATTCACCGGCTCCGGCTCAGGGCTGTCCAGACTTTCAATGCACTGCCACATATTCAGCGCTCCCCTCTGTCGATACTTTTCTTTTCCTTCTTGGTCGGCGCGTCGATCACTTTGAGCAGCACCTCATCCACCGCATCGGTGGAGCGCTGCTCCCGCAAAAGCTCGTTGCGCTTGTCGTTCAGGGAATGAAATACGACGCCGTACTCGTATTTGTCCATTTCAAGGACTCTTGTTTCGTCCTGCATAGGGAACCCTCCTTATCTTTCATGGCTCTGCTGCCGCGGTGATCTGCCCTGTTCCAGTACCTTGGACATGCGGGCGGATATATCCGTCGCCGTATCCCGGATGGCCGACAGCTCGCCCCTGATGTCCTGTGCCTCCATACCGGTAAAGGTATCCGGCAGGCGGGAGAAATCGTAGCCCTTGGTGTCGATGCCGTTTTTTCTGCACAGCATATATGACACACAGTAAGCGCGGAAGGCGTTGGCGCTGCGGTCATATGCGGGATCGCCATTCGCGTATTCCGCATGGGCCAGCTCCACGGTGACGCTGCGGAAGATATCCGCTCCCTCCATGCCCTTTCGCACAAAAATGATATTCTTCTGCGGGTCAAGCAGCGCGCCCTGTCCGGCCTGCTCCATATTTTCCGCCGCCTGTACCGCGGCGGGCGCGTTGTGGATGAGAGCTTTTATTAGGACGCGTTCATCCCGGTTGACCTGGAGCTGCATACGTGCGCGCACCGTGGTCTGCGTGATATCAAACACCTTCTTGGGGTTATACGATACGCCGATATAACCGTCCTCGCGGGTGTATTCGTCGCCCGGTTCCATAATAACAATGCCCTTCTGATTCTTTTTGACGTAGCCGTCTTGGTCTTTCCAGTAATCGAAATCCCCGATTTTCTGCGCATCGGGCTTCTGCGCCGTGATAAGCAGGGCGTTTCCCACGGAATAACGGTCGAAGCGGCTCTGCACGTCCAGATAGGTCTGAAAACTCGTCCCGTCCCGCACGACGTCCTCAGCGGTGCGGTCGATCAGCTCGTAGGCGCTGCTGCGCTCGGCCTGCTTTTTCGCCGCCCACGCCTCCTTGTCAAAGGCGTCCGGCTGATATGCGAATTCCTGGGCTTTAGGCTCATCAAAAATATCGTCAAAGTTACTCATGGAAAATTACCTCTCTTTCGATCTTTTCTGTTTCCTGGGTCTTGGCTGCGGCTGCTTGTGCTGCGCAGGCTTATTTTGTTTCGCCTTGGACTCCCGCTGTGGTTCCTCCCGCTTCGGGGCATCCGCCTCCTGCTGTTTCGCCGCCTTAATCTGCTTCAATTCCTCCCGCACGGAAGGACGCAGGGAGGACGCTTTCTCGGGCGGTTTAGTAGTACCCTCGACGGAGCTCCTTGGCTTCTCTGAGATAGGCTCGGACGGAGGGGATTTTTCCGTCTTCGCCGCCGTGGGGTTTTCGGGCTGCGCCTTATCCTTCTGCAAGGGTTTTTCAAACAGCTCGTCCACCACCTTGTCCGTGGCGTCCCTGTCCGGTCCGGCCTTCTCCGGCGCTGCAGGGGCTTTATCCGCTCTGGATTTTTCGATGTCGGCACGTACCGTCGCGGTGTTGACGACCGCGAAATTGAAGCGCTCCACAATATCGTTGATTCTTCTGGCATCCTCGACGCGCACCATGACCGGCGTGATACCGTCCGGGCTGCCCTTGGGGTCGCGCATAACGCAATAGAGAATACCGTATTGCTTGGCCTTTTCCACAAACATCTGCATGTCGCTGTTTTTGACGTTGAAAACATCCAGCTCCTTACCGCTTCTGAGCATGGTTTCCAGCCGCGCCCGGCCCTTCGTCTTTTTCTGCTGACTCAAAATGGTATACAGCAAAACCGCCAGATTTTTCACACCCGCGCCGGCCAGCCGTATGGCAACCTCCGCGCCGTCCAGCGTCATTTTAAAGACCTGTTCTGCCGCCTCGCCTGAATGGTTCATGGCTCTTTTCCTCCTTTTCCTGTTTTTCGTCCTCTCGGACAACCTTGAGTTTTTCGGCCATTACGCCCGAACGCCCGGTAATACCGTCACATACCTTCACCTCCCCGCGCAGCTTGGATAGTTCTTTGGTGATTGCGGAAATGTCCGCTTTCAGTATGGCAAGCTGTTGTTCGTCCCCGGCGCTGCGCAGCCTGTTTTTCAGCCGATTGCGGTCGCCCGTGAGCGTTTCCATCTTTTTTTGCAGACCTTCTTTATATGAAGAAAGCTGCCCGGCGGTATCAATGCGATTCCGCGCAAGCAGCCTTGCTTCCTGAGAGATGGTTCTCATTTTTCGGATATCCTCCCGCAGGAGGAAATGCGGGTTTTTAGGGGACGCCCTGCTCTTGGGGAGAATGCCAAGCTGATAGCAGTAATGCAGGTACAGCCCCCGCAGACCGCCGATGCGCCCAGCCTTTTTTATATCGCCCTTGAAGCGGATCACGGTAACTGTTTGCTTTGGCGGCGGAGCCTTTGGCCTCGATCGGGTCCCGGCAGAGAGGATACGTCGGCAAATAGCGTCCAGCGTATAGTCCTCGCCAAAGTTGCGGGCAAGCCGGAAGAACCGTTCCTTGCCTGGCGGCCGCACGGAAATATCCTTTCCCAGCTTGATCTCATATCCCATGCTGCGCAGGTTATGAAAAAACTGCCGGTCAGTCACGGATTCGCTGATGGCTCGGTCCACGTCCTTCTTGATGAGGCCGCGCCATGTGGGTTTGCCCTGCTGGTCGGCACGCCATTCGCCGTACTGCTTGGCCTTGCCGCACATTGGGTTTTCAACGACCGACAGGCCATATTCTCGGCACAGTTTATCCGACGCTTTGCGCATTTCCATATAGGTGTCCGTGCAGTCGTTGTAACGGTAGCCATCCGCGAACGATACGGAATTGAGCACAAAATGGTTGTGGATATGGTTTTCCTTATCCAGATGGGTGGCTACAATGACCTGAAACCGCTCGCCCCATAGCTCTTTTGCCAGCCGGATGCCGATTTCATGGGCTGCGTCCGGCGTCGCTTCGCCGGGAGCAAAGGACTGGTAGCCGTGGAAGGCTACAATGCCTTCCTCTTTGCCGTACCGCTTTTTTACCGCCATCATTTCCTCCCGCGCCGTAGCGGGAAAGCAGTTGACGCCCGTCACATAGCCGGACAGGGAGGATTCATCGTTTTCCAGACCGGCGCTTTTTTGCACCTTTTTGCTCTGTACGGCGTATTCGATCACATCGGCCAGCCCTTGGGCCTCCCCCGCCGTCATATCCTGCTTTTGATAAAAGGCAGGATTCTGTGTTTTGTCCGGGTTCTCCACATAGATGACCACCTTGCCCAGCCAGCCGCGCACGTCCCATATGGCCGTTGTTGCCATATCACTCATTCCTCCGTGGAAGCAGCACGGCGTTGGTGATGGTTTTGACAGTCTCCTTGAACAGGCGCATGTTTTCGTCGTAACGCTGCACGTCCATGACGCCCAGCACATGGGCTTTCTGCGCGATCTGGTTCAAATTGTTGCCGATGGCGTGCAGTTCCTTCATCATGGAGAAATAGTCGGGCGTCGGCGCGTCCTGGGGCACCACACCGTTTATAAGGTGGCGAAGGTAGGCTTCACGGGACAAGCCGGATTTCTTCACCAGCTTATCTAAAGCCTGCGCTTCCTTTTTATTCAGCCAGAACTGTATATGAACATTCCGGTTTCTCATTTGGGCAGCACCTTCTTTCTCAAAGGGTTTCAGGGAATTCCCTGACAAGCGCGCCGCCCTTTTGGGCGGCGTGGGGTTTGTGGTATCACAAATCCAGTGCTTGCTGGTAGTAGTGAATTGCTCTTTGCTCCCTGCGCAAAGATGAGGCCGACCGGCCGAAAAAGGGATCAGCGTTCATGGTCACGGGTTTGCTCTCGGAGCCGGGCTTCAAAGGATACGCCTTGAAAGTGATCGGCATCGAGGGCATATTCCGAATTACGCCAGTTGTCCGACACCTTCTGCTCAGCCTCAAAGCGGTTTTCTGCATCCGCCGCTACGGTCATTCGCAGGGTTTCTGTGATGGTCACGTCGTACTTTGCCATGTGGGTTTCACCTCTCATTTGAATTTTGGGATAAAAATAGGGCGTCCCGTAAAAGGAACACCCTATGTAATGAGGTTTAGTTTTCATATTTATGTATTGGTATCATCATCCTTCTCGGTTTTGATCTTCCGAAGCGGCGTAACCTGTGGCGGGTTCTCCACATATTCATCCTCGCCCTGCTGCTGCGCTGCAACAAGGATATTTACTGCATCCGATATCTTGGCGGCAAGCGTAAAGTACATCTTTTTATAGTCCGGCATTATATGACCTCCCTCAGTAATATGTAAGCGGCCTGGGAAAACCAAACCGCTTACAGCATATCTAAGCGGGAGATGGGAGTCCAATGTGCAAAAGCCGCCTACCGTGCCCTTGCATTTTTCGGAGAAGTATGCTCCGGCAGACCAAGCTTACGGCAAAGAAAAGCGTTTACATCCTTGCAACCGGAAGGATGCCGGTCTATGGCTGTATATTCCTTTGGCAGAACCGTCATGATGGCCTTGGTCGCCATACGCCCCGCATAGTCGTTATCCAGATGCAACAGCACGTTTTTCACCTGCGGGTTATCCTCTAAAAACATTGTCAGCGCGGCGGGAACCTTGCTTTTTGAAATATCCTTCTGTGGCTGGTAGACGCCAGCCAGGGAAATCAGGTTTTCCATGGAATAGTCTTTGCCGCTCATTTTCATAAGGGTAGCGTACGAAAGTAAATCAATAGCGCTTTCAAACAAATGCACTGCATCGCTCGGCTCCAGTGCCGGCAGCGCAAACGAGTAATGCTTATCACTGCCGGTTGCTTCACCCTTGAAATCACCGTTGATTCCGCGCAGTGCAGCATATTTTCTCTGCCCCTGCGCGTCAAATCCCACGAACACAGCGTTGATATATATCTTAGCGCCGGGCTCCGGCTCGTTGCGGCTCTCGTAAATACGCCCGTCGGCGATGTACGCGTGGATAAGCCCTCTGTCGATACCCCGTTGAACCAGATATTGCTCTACTTCATCCGTATATGGATATGGTTCGGGTAGGAGTAGGGCTTTCGGCTCTTGCTTCTGTTGGGGTACAAAAACGGGCGGCGTGATTGCCGTCCGTCCCATGATCTGTTCCACCGCGTCCGTAAAGGACAGCTCTCGCACCTTGATCAGATAGTCAAGAGCCGACCGGCCGCCGATGCCCCGGCTCCACCAAAACCATTTGCCGTTGGAGATTTTCAGGCTGTCATGGCTGCGCGTGCAGTAAGTGTTGCCGGAGAAGTACACCAGCTCACGCGGCTCATAAGTCTGGAGGTATGTCAGAAGATCCATTCGCTTGGCTTCTGAGATCACCCCTGGGTCGATATATGGCATGCTTTCACCTCCGGGAATTGAAAAAGCCGACTGATTTTTATATCTATCGGCTATGTAGCAAAGATATTTCGGGGTTAAAACATAATTAGTGCGGTCAATTATGCTCATAATGGACAGTCGATCGATTCCAGTAAAACATTATTTAATATGGATAACTGAAGGTTTACGATTGCTACGTGAAATCGTCATTTTGCCATGTCGTAACTTACATTCTTATTGACAAAGTTTTAGGGTCCAGGTCAGATGATTGAAGCAACGGAGCCTGCCCATAGACAAAACCGGTCAAGGTTGATTTTCTAAGAAAAGCCGCTGGAATTCATCAGCAAATTTGCGGACAAAATCTCGATCAAGGGCAGTCGCCAATGTTTCATCATTTTTCTGTGCATTTCTGCTCCAATTATAAGAGCCGTGCATTACATATTCAAAATCAATAATACAAAATTTATCATGTAAACGATTTGATAATTTATCTCCGCGTAAAGGGACTTTGATTGTTTCAAAGTTTTGGTCAATTTCTTGCATTATATATTGATTCGAGCTTTCATCTGACGTTATGACGCGAATACTAACCCCCATAGCCTTTCTAAGCAAAAGCTCATTGAGAATCTCGCGATCAGTAAACCAGGCAATAGCAGCCCAAACAGTATACTTCGCGCCTCTTATTCCTTGAATAATTGTATCTTTAATTTCATTGAAAACAACATCGTGCTCAGCAGGTGCATCATTTTCAATATCAACAGGTTTAGGTTTGATAACAAGCCCACCAAAATCGTATTCATCTGTTTCGACATAAACATTAGATGCGATTTGCGCTAAAGTCTCGCGTTGTTGTCTTGCAATATTGATAATTGGAATTGGAACTCGTAAATCAATATATTCAAAACATTGCCAACTCTTTCTTGTAAAATTACTTGATTTATCAAAACTAATTACCGAATTGCGCAATACTCCAAGCAACTCATCTTTGTTATTATACATATCATCATATTTAACTGTCTCAATCATAGTTTTAAAAAATTGCTGCTCTGTCATATATACCTCCAAAAAAGAAGATTAGGGATAAATTGATTACGGTTATATCAATGATAGCATGTTTCAGAATATAATTTTAACCTGAACATTTTTGTTCAAATTCTAATTTCTCATTTTAACTACTCGTCTGTCTCTCTTTGTATCACCATTTTTCTTGCACAACTTGCTTGAAGACATTGACTATTATTATTGATTTGCATTTTGAAACTAGTGTTATTAACGAGATCAAACACATAGATAGCACCGGGAACAAGAACATATATTTCATCAAATTTTCTAGTTGCATCAGAACAAATATTATTCATTTCTTTCAGAGCTTCTTCCCTCATGGTAGAGGTTGCATAGATTGTGGAAAAAATGAATAGGTATTGTCTGCTAAATATTTTATATTGGCCTGATGAAAGCCTACCTAACTTGTCTTTTAATGCAATATATACTCTATTAAAATTATCTTGATCTGGAACACCACTTAAGATTCCATCAACCAGTTCAGCTCCACACTTTTTTATTTCTGCATTCATCTTCTCTTTATTCGCATTTTCTTGATAACTCCATTTTACATATAGCGATTCCGCATTTCGCTGCTTCTGGTCTATCGAAGAAGTAACTTCAACACCTAAATCTAACTGTGCATTCTGTAAATCAGGCTTGTCCGAAATAATTAAGTTAGAGAATTGTCTGGGGAGCATTTCTTCTAATACAATTTTTGCATAACATTCGTAATAATCTATTTTAGTATGTCTAGGAAGTGGTTCATCTTCTTTTATCTCTTTCATCATCAATCCTATTATTTTTTCTGTCAGATACGAGTTTCTTCAAGCTGCTGATCACCATATTATAACAATAAAACAGGAAAATCTCCATAGAAGGCTAAGCAAAAAATGGGAGAATATATGATAATCGAAAGTTTGTAGCTTACATAAAAGCAGAATTATAAACATAGTCTGTCATCGTACATCACCAGAATACTGTCACTTATCGTCGGCACCTCGGGCAGGTCGAACAAATCAGCCCTCGTCCTGCCCGTGTGTTGAACTGAATTCCTTTTTCGGGATCGAAAGCCATCAGCGGGACTCCGCGCCAACCGTTAGGATGCTCTTAAGGGGCTTCATCGGGCGTGCCTTCACCCGACTGCCCTTCGGAAATATATACGAACGATCGTGGAGGCTGGTAGATATTGAATTCGCTCAGCTCTTTCGGCTGATCATATTTCGTTATTTCGCCTAACTTATAGGCATAGGCGGTTTCGCACCCTCTGAAATACTCGCTGTATTTATCACGGGAAATCCCTGCGAATTTCTTAGTCTGCTCCCAAAGAGCGGTCGGTGAATCTGATATCGTTTCCACAATCTGGGCCTCGCCAACGACCTGCATTACCGGGGCCGTTGAGTACATGAGAATTTTATTTACCGGTTTGTTTGCGATACGCTTGCGGAACTCGTATTTTTTTGTGCCGTCAAGAATTCGTTCAATATACTCCGGGTTAATTGACAATAGTATTGTTCCCAATCTTCTGCTTACCTCCAGTAGCGAGTTAAGTCGGTTTGTGACTCGTTTAGTATCATATTAAATTGGTTGTCCGAAATTCGCGTGAACGGTCTCGGCCCACCCGGAAATGCAATTATATCATTATCCCACAAAAACTTCAGGATCGGACGCTTTGCGAAGCTTTTTACAAAAATGAACTTCAGAACAACTTGATTGCTGCCGTTCCGCCGCCAGAAACGCTCCAACTCATCGTTTGTAAATACACTGCGGTTCTGAACATGGCACATGTAATCCGTTTTAGAGGTGAAGCCGCTTATGGCTTCTTCAACGATAGCGACAGAAGTTAAAACCGCCGTATGTCCAGCGTTACCTGGTGTTCCGGTTCGGTAAAACAGAACAATGTCGCCGGGGTGGATATTCCTCTCTGGCGCAAAGGATATATAGACCTTCTGCAACGCATAACGGTAAGGCGTTTTTGCCAGAAAATCGTTCTCGTTCTCGTTCCGCAGAATAGAATCCGGCAGCAGAGATGTGTGGTATTCTGGGAGAATAGGCAGAATAAATTTCTGCTTTCCGTAGACGAGATTCGGGTAGTTCTGTCGCGGTGAAAGCTCGGAGAGATATTGTTTCATCTGCTTTGTCAAAACCGCTTCACCAGTAGTCTTCGTGCCATGTTTCTCAAAGCCCCAGCGCGAGAGCAGCGTGGCAAGAGTTTCAAGCTCTGGACGATCTTCAAACAACGTTACATACACCTCGTCGACGCTCCGCTCGATTGCGTTATCGAGAATAATCTTGATAAACCGCTCACCTAGCCGGAAACCTGTCGCGACGACCTTGAACGTGCCGACTTTCAGCCGCTTTTTAGGCGGAAAGGCCGGAGTTATATCGGCATAGTTTTCTTCAGCGGTTTCCGTTTTTAGATAAAGAAAACCGAGGATTTGGCCGGTGTCATCCTGGCAGATATAGGCGTCCTCGTCGCACTTTCTGTTGAACCATGCGTCAAAACCGACATAGGCATCTCGTAGGCTGTCAAAGAAAGCATTGTTTACATCTAATTGTCCGATTGTCATCTTGCGTACCGCAAGAGCTTTGTATTCAATAAGGCCGGGATTCTCGTTTGTGACAAAGGTCAGAAAAGAGTTAATCGAGAGGACTTTATTTCCAAGGCCGAGTTGCTCCGCTTTCCACCGGAGGCGCTTGTCCTCTGTTATCAGAAGATCTACGCGTCCCTGATAGACTTCATTGAGCAGGGTGGTATCAACCCTGTCGTTTTCATCTTTATCAATTGCTGCCGCTAAAGCCGCGACTTGCGCTGTCATCGGTGCCTGTGTTTTCAGTTCCTGATACGCATCGAGCTTAAGGGTCATGGCTTCTGCTGGATCGGCGTATTGATACTCGGCAATTTCTTTCTTTGATAGCGGGTGGATCAGCTTGTCATACTTCAGTTTATCCAACCAACGAAACAAATGGCCAATGCTATAATTGGTCATTTTCTTGTTCTCGCGGTAAATGATGATGTTGGTATCCAGCAGTACTCTCATGGCTAATCCTCCTTCGTAAGCAGCGAAGCGATATAGTCCGTGTCTTCCTCCGTAAATGTCATTTTATAAATATCTAGCGAGCAGTCCAGCTTTTTTACAATCCGCTCGCTTTGTTTCCGTTCTTTAATGAGCAGCGCAGAAACACTGCCTGCCGGGTAATCCTTGCCGTCGCGACAATGCAAATGCTCAAGGATTTTCTGAACATCCGCCTCAAGCAGGATGATCCGCGATATGTTAAGTGCGGAGTACACCGATTCGGGCAGAACCTCGACTCCGTTATCGGAATTGAAAATGCAAAAATGCCCGGCGAGGATAATCTGTTTGTACTTTTGATTAAGTTTCTGCACGCGTTCTGCCAGTAGTACCTGATTATTGTCCTTGTCGGCAACAGCTTTGTTTAAACCGTACTTCTCGCCATTTATCGCGCTGATCAAATCACCGGCAGAGAACGCCGGAATACCCAATCGTGCGGACAAAGCTGTACACAATGTACTTTTACCGGTTCCGTAAACGCCTGCGATGAATATCGTTGAGCTAATCATCTGTCGCCTCCGCTATTATCACCTTGCCAAGCAGTTCGCCGAAATACCCGGCATCTTCCATAAACAGCAAATTCGCCGCTTTTATTATCAATATTATACCACAGTTGACGAAATGAGGTCTATTGCCGAATATATAGACTTTTTTAACAATAAGCGTCCTCATCAACGGCTTGGTTTCTTAACTCCCAATCAAGTAGAGGGGAAACTATTTCAGGGTAAAAGAATAGCGGCGGCAGCTTGGACTTTCCAATAAAAAGTGACTAATATACTGTCGCCAGTTCAATAATGGTAAGATCAGTTATATAACTTTTCAAATTCTTCGATAGCATAATTATCCGTCATACTTGCTATATGGTCACATATCACACGCATTAATTTCAATTCCATCTTATTATTATTAAATTGTGAAGATTTATAAAACTTATCAAATTTCGTACGTACTGCGCCTTCACCTTTCGAGGCAAAAATCTTCATTGCTGTTTCCTTGGATTTATATTGACCTGCACTAATCAGAAACTGTGCTATTGAATGATTAGGCAATTGCTGAGGATTAGAATAATATGCTTGGAATATTTTTTTAATAATATATTGCCCTTTTATATTCATACGTTGCACAGTATTTGAGTTGTGAACATTAACACTAATCACATTTGAATACTTTCTTAAGCGCTTAAAAATATCTGTAGAGTTACCAAAAGTATCATAAGATATAGCTTTTCTTATTTCATCTTGCCTAGGATCACAGGTTAAAAAGAAATTAATTTTAGTATCGGTTGTAATAGCATATTTTTTTTGTAGATATGCGAAATTCTCTAAAGATCTCTTAATTATTTGATTTACAAGGGTATTAACAACAACTTTTGATAGTAAAATAATGTAGGTTTCATCATCAATATCTTTACAATGCATTTTGGCAAGTTGTGTTTTATCTTCATCACACATTATTCCGGATAGATTACTTTTTACGGTTTTGTATACATCATCTCTTGTCATAGCCTTACCTCGGATTGCATCTTCAAGATCATGATGTAGTTGGGCAATTTCATCAGCTTCAGCTACAACAAAAGCTTCAAATGACCAAGCAATACTTTGGGGATGATCTTTTATAGAATAAAAACTTTCATATTGATCATAGACATCAGGCTTGAGTATGGAAGTGTTCAATTTACTCCTTGGATATTCGTTGTTAGAATGTTTTTGCAAACCCCAAAGAGTATAGTTAGTCAAGTTTAATCCTGCGTCACCATATATATTTTCCAATATTACTGCCATTCTAACACTTTGCATATTGTGTTTGAAACCATATGATCCTGGGTATCTTTCATCACTAATTCCCATCGGGGATGCATTGATATAGTGTTTATCATTAGGAACCATTATGCTATGTAATATTTGTTCCCCAGCATGACCAAATGGTGTGTGACCAAGATCATGACCTAATGCTATTGCTTCAGTTAAGTCACGATTTAACCCTAATGCATGAGTCATTGTTGAAGCAATTTGAGCTACCTCTAATGTATGGGTTAACCGGTTCCTTTGATGGTCATCAGAACCCGATAAATAGATCTGAGTCTTCCCCGCTAATCTTCTAAAAGATTTTGAATATAGCACTCTATCTCTATCACGCATAAACATTGTTCTGTATTTTTGCGTACAATTATCCGTTTTACAGTTACGCTGTGCTAATTCTTCAGGCGCTGAAAAAAGGCCGTTTGCAATGAAGTCTATTTTATCAGTATCCATTTTTACCTCACAATTATATTCACTAACTTTTTATTGGATATTTCTGTAATTGCCCGATAATATTTTCGATTCGGCTCATTAAATCATCATACGTCATAATATCAACGATGTTTTTATGCTGCCGCTTAATAATTTCCAGATCGAAAATCTGTTCTTCTGACAAGCAATCACTTCTTCCCATCAACAGCATTCCTTGTGGATTTGCAATGTGTATTTTCATCCCAGTTGGAAGTTCCGACTGTAGATTTTTTTGAAACCGTTCTTCTATCTCTTTGCCTCCACAGTTCAAGCAGTATACATACTTCTCAATTTGTACAATAGCCCCAGAAAGGTCTCTATCGGCCACATAATTATTTCGGTACTCGGTTTGGGTCATTAACCGTTGATTGTTAGGCTTCTTAATTTCTAAAACATCAACAAATCCACGAGAATCAACCAAAAGAAAATCCGGCTTTTTCTTATGTCGACCGTCTGTACCCACGACCTGTTCGCGTTTTGCTAATATGTATTTAGGGTAAATCATACGAACAATCTCGCAAACCGCTTCTTGCCAATGTGTTTCGCTATATGCTTCAGCATTTTTAAGCATTTCTTGCATCATTTTATAAGCGTTCTGGAATAGCCTAAGTTGAAGCGGACGCAAATTCGACATTGGTTTTGACACCATCATTTTAGAACGCTTATTAAGATAGCGTTCATAATCTGGGCCAATATCACCTAAGCCGTCAAAGTAGTTTTTTAAAATGAAAGCAATTCTGGCACGAGTATACTTTGTTACTTCTGTAGAATTAGGAAACATATCTATTAGGCTTAAAAATATAGCATAAGGCAAATAGCCCGGCTTATATTCAGTCCCCGTTGTGATATAAACATCTCGATCGACTAGGTCATCCACTTTTTGAAGAATTGGAATATTATGATTTGCAATAAATAGTTTTGGAGTTATTGTAATTTCACTTGCAAGATAAAAGTTATGATCTGTTTCAAATATTCCTTTATCTAATTTATAATAATCACCTTCTAATTGCCCTACATGAAATAAGAACCTTTCCTCTTCAGCCTCAACCTCTTGTTCCTCAATTAAATATTCATTTTTTGCACTCAGATAAAAACAACTTTTCAATCTGAGTCCATCCTCCGAATCCAGCTTGCGCCTGATTTCCTCATGCCCAAAATCAGGAGAATAGGCCATAAGCAAAATCGCATCTTCTTTTAGAAACTTAATACTCATACGGTCCCCCTATTATAGTGCAGAGTATCTCGGTCGCTTGATTGCATTCCCACCAAGTTGGTATCAGTTGGCCGGACATATGAAGATAGGACTCTTTATATTAAATCTTCCCATCTAGTATTGTTCATCTGACTCCTGAACTACTCAATTATTGTATAATCCTCAATGTTCAAATGTGTTTATTTAGAGCTCTTGCGCAATTACTTATCTACAATGGCATCCTGAATTCAAGGCTGAGCGATAGGAATAAGTGCATTATTGACGCCGTCAAAGATTTCGACTAAATGTACATACTCGCAATCTAGCCAGGCGTCTACTGAAACATGCTCTAACATTATCATCTGAAAATGCTTCTTTTGTTTTAAAATTAGTGAATAAAAATCGTTCCATAGTCTGAAAATATTTTTAACTTTAGCCCAGTCGCTTTTAATAGAAAGTGCATTCTCGCTCTCTTTATAATCGTATTCATGATTGTTGAAGTAAGGCCGACTCGGTTGATCTACGATAAGAAAACTAGGAACGTATAGAGATTTTTCAGCGAGTAACATATGATGCATTCCAGCAAACAAACAAAGATGTAAATATAGATGGTCGGAGCTGCTAGATATTTTAGCGATGCTGGCCGATTTGCTTTTCTTCAATGTGAGCTGTTGATGCTTGTAATCAAACCAGGGAGAGAATTCACCATATTCATCCAATGCATCTTTTGCGCTAATAACATAAGTTTGGATATATTCGTTTAATGTATCAATAATCAGAGTGCGTCTTTCTTCTGTCGATGAGTATAGAGACTCTAACTGTTCTAGCTCCTTCGATTTATCACTGATTTTTCCGTCAATTGAAGAAAGGTCAAGCGAAGAAAGGTCAAGCTGATTATATTCAGCCTTTATCTCACCAAGCGATACTAACTTTTGTGCCGTTGGAATTAGCACGTAATCAACGTGAGCTGTTCTGGATAACTGCTCATCAAGAAAAGCTAATCTACCCGCTAATTCTCGAATCCGCCGCTCAATATCCAATTCAAAAGGACGCTTCTCGTGTATTGCTTTTTTTACATTCGAAAGTTCTTTAGCTAGTATATCTAAAAATTGAAGATACTCCCCTTTAACATGAGTCGAAAACTCTTTTTTCAGGTATGTTACGGGGCTAAGGGCATCAGCGTCATCTTTTAAGCTTTCTCTGTATGCATTATAGCTTTTCTTAAAGCGCTTAAGTTTAGCCAACTGTAGTGATATCTTAGCTCGTTCATTTTCTAATTTCTCGTATTGCTGTTCCGTAGAAAAATTTGTAGAAAAGCGAGAAGCCCCATCGGCAATTAATCGCTCAAGTTGGCCTAATGCTATATCAAAAGGCAGCGCTTCATCCAGCAACCCAGTTTCTTTTGCCCGCTTAACCAGCAACTGAAGCTTTTCGTTTTTTTGTTCTGCCTTTTTCCCTTGCTTTTTCTTGTCTGCTTCTAGAGATGATATTTCCTGCTGTAAATCGTTAATTCTCTTCTGTGTAGCTATACTGTCCATGTCAATGATACCAAAGGCTAAATCAAAAATTTGGGGCCAAACATCTCGATAACGCTCAAGCGTCATTTTATCAAAGAACATCTTTCCATTATCAATAACATCTTTTGATAAAGTATTTAGCATTAAAAAGTAGCGAAAAGATAGTCGTGTATTTTTTCTAATACTTCGGCCACCATACGCTATCGTTACATCATGGTCAATACTAAATTCTTGTTCTAAGATGGATTTCATCTCGTCTTCTGCTAGTTTTACACAAGGGGTTTCTGGAATTTCCCCTGTTTGAGAAAAATAATAATCTGTAGAAAATTTGCCGCTTTCCGAAATAGGGCCACGAGCAATCGTATAAGTCTTCTCATTGATTGAAAAACGCAACCCATACCAAGCAACATTTTCTCCAATATGTTCATGTGAAATTACAACTGTCTCGCTGCCACCACAAAAGCAGTAGTCGAAAATTTCTAATACCGCAGTTTTTCCAGTCTTGCTATTACCAGTAATAACATTTACTTTATCATTTTCAAACTGTAAAACTCTCAAGTTCCCATCTTTAAGCCATAAGAGCAATTTATCAACATGAAAATTCATATTTCAACCCGCAAGCTTAAGTACATTTCACTCGCATTCCCTTTCATAAGAATATTGGCTAGTTTTTTTGCAGCACCAATCCGGTCCTTTGCTTTTACCCCCAATGTTGGATTATTAAAATCAAATATAAAACCAGTAAACAGCACTCTATCATTATTAATTTTTATAAGCCCTAACTTTTCAAATAGAATGATTGAATTTATAGATAAAAGCAAATTGTCATGGAACCTACTATTAAAATTTGTAAATGTAATACTCTCTTTAATGATCAGATCCTCAATGCTTTTTATACTTGAATTTACTCGCTTGAGCACCTGTAATACTCTTGTATAACTCAATAGAGGCACAATTAATAGACATTTAGATATTTCCATACTATTAACATATTTTAAGACTGCTAATATTGAAATTCCTGAAATAAGCTCATTGTTTTTGAGATTGCTATTTTCCATCCCTATAAATCCTATCTTTCCAAGCGTATTTCCACCCGATGTTTTTCTCATTGGCTAATTTTATAAACTCACCATTTGATAATGGAATACCTAAATCAGTTGAAAGCAAAGACAGTTTCTGATCCATAATTCTGTCAAAACAAATCAAGGCATTATCAAGATCTTTTGTATAGTCTTTTTTGGTTGATCTATGAGAAGACGTGTGAATGTTCTTCCACTGTGTTGCAGCATCAACATTAAAGCGCTGCATTGTTAAATATGTGATTTTTCCATCATCATACCAGTCCTTTAACTGCATTTCGATACACAAATAGTGTTCAGTAAGCCGTGCTATCTCAATGAAGCCATTATCCGATAAATCAATTGCACCAATTTCAATTAGTTCTTTAACAAAATTCTGTTGCTCAAGATGGTCTGGTAATAATGGCGTGTATTTACGCAACGGAAGACAAGTTGTTCTATATGTATTAAATGCACTTTGGTATTTATTAATCCATTCGAGATAGGTGATAACTTGATGCTCTCCGCCTTGGACTTTATTAAAAAAATCTTCTTTTAATTGTAGAAACAATTCTTTCAATACATCATCTACATATTCTTTTTCTATCATTTTATTCTGGATGCCTTCACGGATCTGATCAAATAGTGTATTGGGAGTATTTAAGAATTCTGTCTGACACATAAAGAGATTAATAACAGTGGCTCCTAATTTGATGATATCGTTGATATATAGTTTTATTGCTTCATCCTGTGTTTGAGCAGTTAGATTGTTTAGGTAGTCTACAAACTGACTAGCATCAATTTCTTTGCTTTTTAACATTTGGATATGTTCAAGTACCTCGTTTTTTTCTAACTGCCTATTTACAACAAACATGAATTTAGAGTTATTAATAAAGGTTTTTTGTTTCCCTCTTTCTCTTCTTCCCTCAGCGTCATCCGAGATGAGCTTACTCCAATTAGATAAAGTCTTCCATAAATCTTCAGAGAATCTAACTAAATTCGCTTGCTCACCCTTAGCATTTGTTTCTATTGTATGTTTAAGTTGAAAAAAGTAAGTCCTTTGGTCCTGATGAGAGATGATATGGATATCATCTAAAGCTTCATAACCAACCTCTTCCCCTGAAGAAAGGTGGAGTAGTTTAACTATAAAATAGAGGTATTGATAATCGAACCCTAATTGTTTTGTATCTGATGCTGTAATTTCAGTACGCTTTTTTGAATCCGCCAATACTTCTCCCCCATTTCAACGGAACTGTGGATTGATTTTACAGTCTGTCAGTGCCCGCTCTCTTAAAACAAAACCCAGCACAGGGTAAATTCTTATAAAGTATTTAATACGCAGATAGAATGCTTATAGTATGCCTTTGTTTAATTATATCAATATTATCCTAATTCCTCAATAAATTAATAACATGCTACTTCATATATCATGGTCAACTTTTTTTCGAGCTTTGCATTGTATACATTATATACCACTGGGATGGGAATTAACAGGTTCCCATTATATAAACAAATCAGATTTTGGCTTGTTCGAAAAGTATAAACATAATCGGAAACGAGATTGCGTTTAGCCCCATCGTCCC
This sequence comes from Bacillota bacterium, assembly GCA_023408075.1. GTDB lineage: Bacteria > Bacillota > Clostridia > Christensenellales > SZUA-584 > SZUA-584. The sequence continues at coordinate 178,728 of JAEYKW010000025.1, forward strand.
TGCGATCTAGTAGGCGTTAAACTCGCTGTACGGCTCGTTGCCGGTGTTGGCCGCACGCTGGTTTCACCCTTATACAGATAAATTTTTCCGTTTTCCAGACGGTACCACACCTTGAGCAGTATGCCGATTTATACGGAAAGGAAACTGTTAAGGCAGGTGAACTCACACAGCAAAAGGCGGCACACTGTCCGTACCGCCTTTTATTTCTACATATCCGTCATCCGTTTAGGGAAAACCTTGTCAGGCAAATCTGCGCATCACCGCTCGTAATCCCGGTTCCTCTGCGATTTCTCAGCAGGCTCGTCCGGCTCGGCGTCCACAATGGAGCGGTCCTTCTCATCCATATTGAGCAGGATGTTTAGTTCTTTGAGCCTTGCCGTTTTTTCCGTCAACTCGGCTTCGCGGGAGAAGGGCGCAGCCAGCTCGGTCTTGGCGTTTTCAAGCTGCACCCGCGTGTTGTCAAGCTCCGCCGTCACGGCATCCCGCCTCGTTGTAAGCCCGTCCAGCACATTGTCGATACGGGTCAGGTTACCGTAAACATCCGCGCCCAGCACGGCGGTATGGGAGAGCGTGCCTTTGAGGGTCAACCGGTATTCGTTGCTCGGCCTATCGTAGGCCAGCACCATGGAAAACCCCCGATACTGGCCTAAAAAGACAGCATCGGAACCAGTCATTTTGGTACAGGCGTCAATGATCGCTTTGCCTGCGGATTCCTTTTCGGCGTAGACTGTGCCCATGATTTCCATAGGCGGAAACTGTTCTGGCAATTTCGGATGTGCCGCCACGAGCCCAATGTCCTGCTCATAGCCTGCCAGCCGCTCCTTCAGCAGCTTGATGGTCTCCGGGTATTTGCGGATGACCAATTCCTCCAACGCGTACTTCTGGCTGAGGTGGTTCGCTTTGAGCATATTGAGCTTGCCCACCTCCATGTCCAGATTGCATTTTTCAATGATGAGTGGGTTGCCGGAAGCCAGCGCCTTGATTTCCGCGTAGTTGAGCGCCGTCTCATCCACATCCTCTGCGGCGCGCAGCGGCGTCTTGGAGGTCATGATCTGCGCGATAAATTTTTGCTTATTCTCTACAAGCTGATACAGGTAGCTGTCGAAGGTACCTTCCGTCACATAACGGAAAATCTCCACCTCCGGGTTCAGGTTGCCTTGTCTCACAATTCTGCCAAGGCGCTGCGCCAGATCGGAGGGCCGCCATGGGCAATCGAGGTCGTGGAGCGCGATCAGGCGATCCTGCACGTTGGTGCCCGCGCCCATCTTCTGCGTGCTGCCCATGAGGACGCGCACCTGGCCGGAGCGCACCTTCGCGAACAGCTCGGCCTTCCTCAATTCTGTATTGGCATCGTGGATGAACGCGATTTCGTCCTCGGGAATGCCTTTCTCCATGAGCTTGCGCTTGAGGTCGTCGTATACGTTGAAGGAACCGTCATTTTTAGGGGTGGAAAGATCGGAGAACACAAGCTGCGCCGACCGCTGCTCCTTGGATTGCTCCCATATTCGGTAGACATTTCGGGCACAGGCAGAGGTTTTATTGTTTTCATCGTCTGCCGCCAGTGGGTTCATGAGCCGCATATCCAGCGCCAGCTTGCGCCCATCGTTGGTGATCCGCAGCATATTATCGACGCTCGGATCGACATTGCCTGTGCGTATGGCTTCGGCACGCTCGGCAAGCCCGGCCACCATTTCCTTTTGCAGCTCGGAGGGCTTTATAACCTCGGTATGGAAATTCGCCTTGGGCACGGGAAGATTGAGCATATCCGCTGTTTGGATGTCTGCTGCCTGTTTGAAAACCGACATCAACTCGGGCAGGTTGTAGAACTTGGCGAACCGTGTCTTGGCCCGGTAACCGCTACCCTCGGGCGATAGCTCTATGGCCGTAATGGTTTCACCATAGTTTGCCGCCCACTCGTCAAAGTGGATCAGCCCCATCTCCTGCAACGTGCGGTACTGCAAATACCGCTGGATGGTATACAGCTCCACCATGGAATTGGAAATCGGCGTCCCTGTCGCAAACACCATGCCGCGCCCGTCCGTGATTTCATCGAGGTATTGACATTTCATAAACAGATCGGAGCTTTTTTGCGCTTCCGTCTGTGCGATGCCGCCGACGTTTCGCATTTTTGAAATCAGGAAGAGGTTTTTGAAATAATGCGACTCGTCGATAAATACCCGGTCAACCCCAAGTTCTTCAAAGGTGACGACATCATCCTTCCTGCTCTGGTCGTTGAGGCGTTCCAGCTTCGTTTCAATGGATTTTCTGGTCTTTTCCATCTGCTTGATGGTGTACCGTTCCGCTTTTTCTGACTTGGCCTCCTGTATGCCAAAGGTCAGTTCATCGATCTGCCGTTGCAGGATGGCTTCCTGTCGCTCCTTTGACATGGGGATTTTCTCAAACTGACTGTGCCCGATGATGATGGCGTCGTATTCGCCGGTGGCGATGCGGGAACAGAACTTACGCCGGTTCTTTCGCTCGAAATCCTTTTTTGTCGCAACCAGAATATTGGCTGAAGGATAGAGCTGGAGCCATTCGCCAGCCCATTGCTCAGTGATATGGTTGGGTACGACAATGAGAGATTTGGCGCATAGCCCCAACCGCCTGGATTCCATCGCAGCGCCTACCATCTCGTATGTCTTGCCAGCGCCCACCTCGTGGGCCAACAGGGTATTGCCGCCGTACATGACGTGGGCAATGGCGTTGATCTGGTGCCTGCGCAGCATGATCTCCGGGTTCATGCCGCTAAAGTTAATATGCTGACCGTCATACTCACGGGGCCGAATGCTGTTAAAGGTATCGTTGTAGATGCGGCAGAGCATCTCACGGCGGTCGATGTCCTTCCAGAGCCATTCGGAAAATCTGGACTTAATCAGCTCCTGCCGGTCCTGGGCGATGGCCGTTTCCCGTTTATTGAGGACGCGCTTTTCGTTACCGTTTTCGATGATGGTATCAAAGATACGCACATCCTTAAGGTTCAGCGTCTGCTCCAGAATATGATAGGCGCTGATCCGCTTGGTGCCGTAGGTGGTCACCGCCTTGATGTTGCCGTAATCCGAGGTTTTTTCGGTGATATTCCATTCGCCGGTGTACTTGGAATACAGCACGTTCATCCTGTGCCGCGCGCTTCCGCCTGTACTGAACAGCTCAAACATGAACTGCTTGTATATCTCGGGCGGTATCCAGGTGGCCCCTATGCGCACGCCTATCTCGGCGGCGGTAAGGTCATCCGGCTGCACCGCTTCCATGGCGGTAATACTGGTTTGGAGCCTGTTTTTTTCTTTGGCTGGCAACACTGTTTCCAGCGCCCTGAGCATTTGCAGCTTTTTTCGCACGTTGCCGGACAGGTATTCGTCCGCCGTAACAAAGGGGAACTTCTCCAAGTCCACAAACGCTTTGGGTATCAGGTCGGGGTCGGTGGCGCAGTTGATGTCCCGGAAGATAACGCCAGTCAGCTCCGTTTCCAGCTCGGCCTCGCTTTTTCCCGAGAGCTGCGCCATATATTCCATATCGACCCGCGCCTTTTCGGAAATGGACACGGCCAATGCTTCGCTGGCCGTGTCCACCGACGTAACCGGCACATGGGGCCGGATGGTACGTTTGGTGAACATGTCGGCCTTGCGCAGAAAATTGCCTTCCTCGTCCAGCACCTCTAAAGAACAAAGCAGGCAGTAGCTGGAATCCTCGCCAAAGGCCAGGCTGTTGCCCCGGCTGCACAAAAGTCCGTACTTCCGGGTGTAATCGTCATAAAGCCGTCCCAGTCGCGCCTGCTCCTGCCGGATCATATCCTCGGGGTAGTCCTCAGTCTGGTAGGCCATAAGCTGCCGGGTACAGTCACGGAGCATAATCATCCCGCGAATGCGGTTTTCAGCAGTGACAGACAGCTCTATCGGGTACATCCTTGAGTTTTCGCGGAAGTAGATTTTGCCGTCCACGATGATGTAGGAGAAATTGCGCACAGCCGGATCGGCGGGAATGGATAAATCCTCATCGCCCTCCAGCTCGTCCACCTCGTAATCGGTAATCTCCGCATGGAGGTTGGAAACCGCTTCGGATAGCTGCTCGGAAAGGTCAGCCCCTTCATATGGCTTACATGCGCTGTCCATGCCGAAGGCCGTGGATTCCATGACCATTTCGCCCAAGATCATATCGGGATGCGCTGCAAAATAACTGTTCATACGGATGCCGTTTTCGTCGGTATCCAGGTGTACCCAATCCGGCTCGATATCCATCATGCGGTCGCGCTTTTGCATGAAGATAATATCGCTTGTGACCTCGGTGCCCGCGTTGCGTTTGAAGGCGTTGTCAGGCAGGCGTATTGCCCCGATGAGGTCGGCCCGCTGCGCCAGATATTTGCGCACGGCGGAGTTTTCCTTGTCCATGGTGCCCTTGGAGGTAATAAAGGCCACAATACCGCCTGGCCTGACCTTATCCAGCGCCTTGCCAAAGAAATAGTCGTGAATCAGCCATTTGTGCTTGTCGTACCGCCTGTCCAGCACCTTGAAGTCCCCAAAGGGCACGTTGCCGATAGCCACATCGAAGAAGCTGTCGGGCATTTCTACCTTTTCAAAGCCGTCCACGGCAATACTGCTGTTCTGGTAAAGCTGCTGGGCGATACGTCCCGATACGCTGTCGATCTCCACGCCGTAGGCTTTGCTGTCCGTCATGCTGTCCGGGATCATGCCGATGAAATTACCCACGCCGCAGGCGGGTTCCAGAATGTTGCCGCGCTCAAAGCCCATTTGCGAAAGCGCCCGGTATATGGCCTCGACAACGACGGGCGGCGTGTAAAACGCCGTCAGGCTGCTGGCTCTGGCGGCGGCATATTCGTCCTCATCCAAGAGGCTTTTCAGTTCCAGATACCTGCCGTGGCGAACATCAAAGCAATCCGCCAGACCGCCCCAGCCGACATACCGGGACAGGGTTTCCTGTTCCTCCGAGGTCGCCAGCCTGTCCTCATCCTCGATCCGTTTTAAGGTGCGGATCGCTGCGGCATTGGCGGCAAACTTCTCGCTCGGAGTGCCCACGCCAAGCTGTGGGTCGGTGATGCGGAAATTATACCGCTGCTCGGCGGGAATCTCCGGGTGGAGTGTGCTGAACAGTACGCGCTCCCGCTTGGGCTTGGGCGGGGCCAGTACAGTTTCTTTTTCGGCGGGTATTTCCTGCAATTCGGGCACGAGATCAATCCGAAGATGGGTTACTTCGTCGTCTTCACCCTTTTCCCATTCTCCGTAATCCGGCATTTCTGTTTCGGCAGGTAAATCCACATCCTGTGCCGGAGTGGGCGAAGGCGCTTCCTCTGCTTGTTCCGGGATAGCGGCAGGCTCTTTTTTCTCGCTAAATAAAGAAAACGTACCGTTGAGGTACGCTGTCATATGCTCAAGAACCCGTTTTTGCAAGTCATAATGCCGGTCGTCCCGAGCTGTGCTTTCCCATACCGGCAGCATCATCCGGTGGATTTCATCCACCCGCGCCGGGTCGTCAAGTTGCGGCTCGATCAGCTTCACCGCTTCGTAAAAGTCAAAGCCATACGGGAAGGGACGCGGAGTCTCCTGTGGAAGCCCTGAGAAAAAGCCCTGAATCTCCCGCGCCAGCTCATGCTTTTCATACGTTGGGATATACGCCAGTTCCTTTTCCGACATATACTTGCCCTGCCGGATCAGCTCGCTGACGCGCTTTTCCACCTGCGGCCATTTCAAAAGGATGGTGTCGTAGGGAATAAACTGGGCGTTTTCCCGCTTGTAGGTGATGCCCTTGGAATCGTGCCATTCGTCAAAGCCCAGCCGCCCGCCGCCGCCTGAACCATATTCGTGCCTCAGGAAGTCGGCTCTTTCTTTAGGGGTGTGTCCTTCCAAATAGTACGAGTAGATACGGAACTTGCTGTGCTGGACATTGCTGCCACCTGTAAGCAGCCGGTCGATCTCGTCGTTGGTAATGAACTGCTTGGGTTCAAGGGAGAAATCCGGGTTAACGGAAAACTCGACATGCGCGCGCAAAAGGCCGTGCAGGCCGGTGAGAATTTCGTCATGGCGGCGGAACCGGAAGCGCATCAGGTCGGGATTTTCAGCATAGCGCACGGCAAAGGCTTCCACCTCGGTGATGAGCGCGGATACCGTTTTACCGTCCTTTATCAGCTCGCGGATTTGCGCGGTGTTGTCCGGGAACCCTCCATGGGTGTTGTAAATCGCAAGAATCGTGGGGATAAGGTTCTCGTCGTGAGCTTCCCGCGAAAAGTCCTGTACCGTATACCATAAATGCTCGGCAAGCTCCTTGCGCTCGTTCTCCGGCGCGTTATCCAGCACGCTCTGCGGGACATATCGCCCCGTGTCCAACAGCTCACGGATTCGCTTTGCGGCGTCCTCCCAGGCAATAAGGGTCGTGGCGCTTTGCGCCGTCCGGCCCATGCCGATGCGGATACCAGTCCCATCGAACCAGAGGGCATACGGGCTGACACCGGAGAAAAAGCCCTTGCCGGAGGTGCCGTATTCCTCACGCAGAAATGCCGCGTTTTGCTCCAGCGGGTAATCCTTCGAGAACCATGCGCAGATGCGCTCCAGACAATACGGCTCGTTACCACCCATGCACAGCGCTTCGTCAATAACGCTCTGCGGGATGGCGAACGCTCCCGCAAGGGATGCCTGTTCATATGGCGTGTCGTTCTCCACGGGGGATAAATCAAAAAGGGACATTTGCTGGCCTGCCTGCGTTTTGAGCGCCTTGATATCCCTGTTGATATGGTATTCCTTTTTCTCTATGAGCTGCGCCGTCCACGCGGCGACGGTCTGCCACGAAAAAACGGCCTCGCTGCTGCGGGAGAGGTATGCGTCCTCCCACATGAGCAAACCGTCCTCCTGGGGCTTGAAGCCGACACGCTTTCCGTCCACTAGGATTTCCGTAGACCGGTCGGGATAGGCGGATTGGATATATTCCGCGCGTTCGCTCTCGTCGGGATGAATGGAGAAGAACAGCGCGATCTGCTGCTTTTTGTATTTGAGGTCGTCATCTTTATTGGCGATGACGCCAATGATGAGTGTATCATCTAAAAAAGCGGGCAGCTCGTCGCTGTCCGCTTCTTCGGGGCCTTCGGTATTTAGCTGTAGATCAGTTCGCTCAGTATCGCTTCCTCCGCCGAGTGCCTGATGTTGTTCATCAGTCCCACCCATTTCATCTGATCGGTGGCTTTCAGTTCCTCCGTCACGCCCTCGGTCTGCGCCATCTGCGGCACCATCTGTTCCAGCCTCGTAAGCGCTGTCTGCTCGATCTCCATCAGGTGGCTGTTCAGCTTGCCCGATGTCAGAAGGTTCGCGTAGGTCACTCTGCGGTTCTCCTTGAGAAACCTCCTGCGCATCAACGCGTACTTCCCAAGGTGTACTTCCGTCTCCTGCGGGGGAAGAAGGTTGGGCAGATTGTAGTCGCCCTCTCTGCGGTATGTCAGATTCATATTCAAAACTCCTTTCCGGCTCGTTGGCTTCCTGTTCATTTACAGGATAACCATTCTCCTGCGGTTTATCAACTGTGCGATTCTGCTGGCGTTCCCGTTTCTGGATGTTGCGGACGGTCAGGGCAATTTCCTTGAGCACCATTTCAGCCATATCGCTGGTGGCGATACCCAGGGCATTCACGGTTTCATGGGTATTGAAATTAAAAAGAGATGAAAAATCCACAAGCCCGGCGTACTGGTCGGCAGCGCCGCCAAAACACCGCTCCAGCAGCATATATGACACGGAGGCTTCCAGCGCCTGCCTGAAATACACCTCCACATTGAATTCGTCCAAATCCTCCAGATAGCTATTCTCGCGACAGTACATGAGCTCACGGAAATAGTCCTGTTCATTGTCCTCCACAACGTTGTGGGCAATGTGTACAAGCGTGCTTTCCAAAGAACTGTTATCCTGTACCGTGCCGAAGGAGGCTTCCAGCGCCTCGATGATCTCCCCCTCATACCGTTCCTGCATGTCCCATATGGGCACCGGACGGGCAAAGCGTCCAGCGTGGGTATCGGAAATATCGAAATAGTGCTTGAGCCGGGAGTTGCCTGTGTGAATGTCATCGAACACGGCGATCCCGGCCGCACCACGGTTGACCCAACGCCCGAGCTTTTTGTTCCAATCCTCCAGTTCCAATACGGCCCTGGCGTCCGGGCGCTGCGCGTAAATCAGCACCTGCTCGTCAAACCGGCATTTATAGTTGCGGCAGGCGCTACGCAGAAAGGCCCGCCACGCCCCCTGCGAGGACGTGATTTCTTTAAGCGTCTGATGATACAGCTCGGTGATCAGCTCATATTTTCGCGCCATCTGCGGCACCTCCTATCGTTCATATGCTGTTTCACGTTGAGCCTTGGTAAAAGCCCAGCCGTATACGTCTCCGATTTTATCTCCCAAGCGCTCGGTGACGCGCTCAATATCCCAGCGTGTGGCATGACCATGGTAAACAAGGTCCTTCAGGTGTTCCACCTGTTCATCCGTGGCATTCTCTTTGACAGCGCGGTAAAGGTAATAATTCGTGCCGTCATGATGGATCGCTTTGCAGCGCATGTCGCCCTTTGCGTCCACATACCACTCGTTATAATCACAGTCGGAAAACAGGCAATCCTTTACGTTGCCGCTTTCAACAACCTTGTACCCTGAAAAGCGTCCGTTCCAAAGCCCCAAATCAGCATAGATGAGGATTTCACGGGGCATCTGGATATCGAGGTTCATCCGTTCATCGTCCAGATAGTCGGCGTTGATTTCGTGCATGAGGGCCATGCGCTCATCCTCGCTCATGTCCGGGTGCTCCGCTTCCAGATCGCCGCGCCAGTCCTCATAATCAAGAGCGATATCGCTCCATATCATGTGCTTTGTTTCCATGCGCAGCGCCTCCTATCGTTCGTGATCCTTGTTTTTCGGCTGGTTCTTCTCAAGCGGCTCATAGGTCGCGCCGTTTTTCTCCATGATCTCGGCAAACTGGCAGATGTGGTACAACTCTTTTCCCACCTCCACATGCGTGTCGTCGATATACCGGCAGGCGCGCTCCATCCTCTCGCCCCAAGCGGCTGTGACCACGATCTTACCGCCGTCAGGGACGCAGAACAGTTCCTTGTAGTGCGGGTCGATAAAGCGGATGCCCTGCCGGGCCTTCTCCATGTTCCTGTCCAGCCATTTTGCCTGATAGCAAAAGCAGTAGAAGTTATAGTCGCCCCGAACCGGATTGCAGCGCAGCAGGTAGGCGTGCTCCTGGGTATCCGCCCGAAACCCATATTCGGTGGTGTAATTGCCGGTAAAAGCGCTTTCGGGATACTGCTGTTTGAACTCGCCCATGGCGTAGCGGTCCTTCAAAAGTCCGTATCCATCGGAGCGCAGGGCATTGATGACCTCATCCAGCTCTGATTTGAAGGCGTCTGTTTTCAGCCGGGGATTATGCTCGTCCCAGGTTGTATAAAACTCGTAGCCCTTGGAGCCGAAATCCCCGCGCAGGTGTCCGATGCTGCCGCACTGCATCCTGAGCTGCTGGCTCTGGCTATAGCTGTACTTGATTTCCTCGGACGTCATGGCCCGGATGTTCAGTTCCATATCGTTCACCTCTCCAAATCTCTATTTTTCGGCGTAAAATCGCGCTGAAAATCCCGTTCCTTATTCACGCGCCGGTACAGGTCCCGCACGGCATCCGTGCGGCGGTCATAATAGTGGCCCCATTCGCAGCTCTTGTTGTCCCGACTGCTCTGCCATGTGACAAAGGGCTGGACAGCGTGCGGGCTCTCCGCCAGCACAAACGCCTTGTTGCCCATCGGGACACTGACCGTAACGGTATAGCCGGATATGGTGTTCCGCTCCGAAACGGGAAGCGCGTCCGGCTCCAGAAAACGCGGTACGGGTGCAAAACCGAAGGAGTCCACATAATGGGCGTTTGCGGCTCCATCCTTCAAGATGACCACCACATCGCTGACCGACATGGAGCGCATCCTGCGCCCGAAAGGGCGTTCGCCAGCGTTGTGCAGGGAAAACAGATGCTCTAAAAACTGGTTCGGCGCAAGCATTCCGGCATAGGCTCGTGTGTAGTCCAGCGGCTGAAAGGCGTTCCGCGCTTCCTCAAAGGAGCGGAACGCGTAGTCCGCTTGGCGCGTGCTGCGTATCTGGTGGATTTCGTACATGCCGATATCCTCGGGGCGCTGATCGCTCGGGGCAAACACCGTGCCCTTTTCCGCCTGTTCCTGGGCAAAAGCGCCCGCTTTATAAATACAACCGCCGATATTCGTTTCGGTGGCGCTTACATATTTGCACGGATAGGTGGTTCTCTGTCCGTCAAAGGAAATGACGTGGATGCAGCTAGCGTCGGGTATCCGAAACAACTCATGCCCATACATATCGCTGAAAATAATCTCTTTTTCCATGGCTCATCTCTCCTTATCATTGCTTTTCTCAGGCGTTTGCTTTTCAGCCTGTAATGCGGCAAGGCGTTCCTTGGCCCACTCGGGGATATGCTCCGGCTTTACCTCGCCCTGGATATCACGCCGTTCCCACCGGGTATGCTTGCCGGAATAAAGATTGGTGCAGAACACGGCGCTGCCGCGTGAATTCGCGTGTGACCCAAAGCCACCCGTCACCAGCACAAGCTGCCGGTCCGCCGTCTGGTACTCGTTTCTCAGCACTCCGGCGCGTACCGCCACAACCTTACCCTCGATGTTCTGTCTCAGGTCGTTGGGATAACACTGCTCAGCGGTAATGGGAGCCATAGGTACGGTTACAGCAGCGCGTTCCTGTTCCACCTTTTCTATCTGTTCGGAAAGGCCGGATATGAATTTTTTCATGGCCTCCAGATAGTCGCCGGTTTCATCCCCGATGTACCGTTCATAGAAGTCGCCCTTATCGCACCAGCCCGCAAAGTACCGGGTAGGAGCGCTCATATCCGGGTTTTCGCCAAACACGATTTCCTTATCGCCAATGTGGATCGCATACAGGATTTCATATGCGCCTGCCATCCGCTTTTCTTCACTCACAATTCTCATCCTCGCTTTCCTGCATAAGCAGCCGCCCAAATTGGGTAAAGGTATACCAAGAGGTGCGGTCAAAGCGGCTATCTCCAAATTCGCCGCGCACAATGACACCTCGCTTCATCAGGCGCTCCAGAGCCCGGCGTACCATGTTCTTTGTCAGGTACGGCATGATGGCGGTAAACATCATCTGGCTTGACCGCATCCATGTCCTGCCCGCGAATGAACATCTCCCGGCACGCTCGTTTGCGCAAATCTCATCCCAAATGTGTTTCACCACCAGCGCCGCATGGACGCCGTAACGCCGTGCAAGGCTTGGACACAGCAAATGATAGGGCATGAAGCAATCCTCCTTTCATTTCGATATGTAGAAAGGGCAGCTTCACATAGGCCGCCCTGTGGGAATCGCCGGGTTATTTGTTTCTCTTGCGCAGACGCAGCCATATGGCCGCACCCACGATAAACGCCACCAGAACAATTCCCAAAATCGCTTTGAGTTCCATCGACGTAACCTCCTTTTCAGAGCAGTATGAACGGATACAGATATCCGGCTATCACGGCAGTTCCCGCGCCAAAAGCCAGCACCGGCGCAAAGGGAATGGCGTGCCGGAGTGTTCCATACTTTCGCAGTGAATGGACCATGCAGGCAATGACCATTGGCAGCATAAGAGCAAATGATATCAGCGTGCCCGCCAGCCCGAGATACAGCCCGATGCTCATGAAGAGCTTCACATCGCCCGCACCCATGCCGTCTTTTAGCCAGACAATAAAAAACGGGACAGCCAGCGTCAGCCCTGCCGGGTAGGGCCACCATACGCTGCCGGATAGCCTGATCAGCACCGTATGCGCCAGCCCTAGGCAAAGCAGCAGGACGGTGGCTGCGTTTGGCACGGTGCGCTTACGGATGTCCGTGTATGCGCACCAGATGAGAAGGGCAATAAAAAAAGCATCCATAAGGATGCCAAGGGCAATGTTCATATTCAGTTACCTTTCTTCGATAAATTGTAATTCGTTATTTATTTAATTCCGTAAAAGTATTAGCTTCAACACATAAAACATCAAGCATCTTTCCAATGCTCCATCGGTTTTATTTCAAGAATATCCATATGTGGTATTTGTATATGATTTTTGATTAGAAGTACATATTCACTCGGTTCACCAAGAGCAGTCCAATATGCCTTTGTCAAATAATTTAAACCTTATCTTCTCGCTTTGATCGTCATCACTATCATAGATAATCTTTTCACCACTTACCTTGGCTACTATCTCATATGAATCATGACTCTCAAATTTCTGATTAAATGTCATTGTGTAACCCTCCTTTATCTCAGCGAATTACTTTCATGAAAGATAGAATTTTCTCTTCGAGAATCATCATATTCTTCTTTTTAATCTCGCATTGCCAAATAACTAAGCAAGCCCAGCCTTTAGCACGAAGCTCTAAATAGTTTTTTTCGTCGCGCTCTTTATTTTTCTCAATTTTGTGTTCCCAAAACTCCGCATTGCTTGTGGGCAACTTGCCTCGTGAGCAGTCATGACCATGCCAAAAGCACCCATTGATAAAAATTGCTTTTCTTTGTCCGGGATAAACGATATCCGGTGAACACTCTAACTGCGAGGTGGATAGCCTGTAACGGTTAAAGCCGAGTTTGCACAACAGGTCTCGAACAAGAAGCTCTTGCTTTGTTCCTTTGTTTTTTACCGAACGCATTATTTGCGAACGTTTTTCCTCATCAAAAATATCGGGCATAAATATCACATCCAAATGTCCTCGCACACATTGAGCCTGTTGTTTGCAAAACTCAGGAGGTAAGGCGTTTCCTATCATTAAAGCAAGTGCACCGCGTGGAATATCGGTTGGGAATTTATAATCTTTCGGAAATGTTTGCAACATAGCCGCTTCTCGCGCAGTTATAGTTCTATCCTCTTGCGGATGCAGAAAGCGACCCTTTGATGGATTTAGGCATCCTCCCGTTATCGTGGATGAAACGGTATCCCACCTCAAACGTCCATATACATCCTTGAACCCGATGCCTGCTTTTTTATGGCATTCCAAAATATACTCATCCGGTAGATCGCTCCTGCTTCCTCCATCGTGCGGCGTATGCTCGATCTGCCGCTGTACCTTGGGCGTATGTGTCGGATAGATTTTATGAATAGGGTCATCAGTAACATTCGGGTTCTCCAAATCTCCAATGGTTGTTCTTATAGTAACGACATTATCGCTACCTTCTTTAATTCGGATAACACCAACCAATGACCCCAACAATACTAAGCGTTTTCTACGTTGAGGCACGCCATATCTAGCAACATTTACAGCTTTATAATCGATCGCATAGCCTATCTGCTCCAACTTGCTGACTACTTCCTTAAAGTCGGCATACTCCGAAAGTGCAGGAACATTTTCAAGCATAATAGTAACGGGTCGCAACTCGTCTGCAAAGCGATAAAACTCGTGAATCAATTTGTTGCGAGGATCGTTGACTGCGCCTTTTTTATTTTTTCTCCGCATTGATGAAAACCCTTGACACGGTGGACAAGCCGCTAAAAGGTGTAATGGTTCTCCTTTTAACAGTTTCGCAATATCTTGAGTACGAACATCAAGAATATTCTTATGAAACAAAACCGTGTTGTCTTTATGATTCATTTCGTAGGCTCGTGCAGCATTATTGTCTAACTCAATACCTGCAACAACGTGAAATCCTGCTTCTCTAAGACCTTCCGTCATGCCGCCACAGCCACAAAACAAATCAACGGCCGTATATTCCCGCATCATCTATCACCCATCATCTGTTAGAAATCCATCGGCTATAAAACCCTATGCCCTCATGTTCAAAAGTGCCGATAACCATACCGCGATCCAGAAAGATGTTAAATTCCTCGCAGCTTGTTTCCGGCAAGAGGGTACAAGCATGGCATGCGGCCAAATTCAGGGCATCACGACCTTGCCCTTGTTCGGTGGATATGCAAACAGGGTCGTTTGAGCATATTCTGCTTCCCTCAACAGCCTTCCTAAACGCATGCGGCAACGCATCCGGCCTCCCTTGGCGAACCAACCCGCCCAAGGTTCCTTCCGAATCCCCGGATGCCGTATAAATAAAGATACCGGCCATTTCTTTGCCGTCCTCTTCCGACGCACAATAAATACGCTCACGTAGAGATGCAACCGTATAACCGCATTCGAAGCTTAATTGGCGAATTAAGAGATGAGCCAAGGTATGTAAAAAAACAAACTGAGGCGTAATCTCTCTTGGTATCATTTCTCCCATAGCCGTAACCGAATAATTTCCGCTCATCTCGCCGGCTCGTGCTTGGATAATTGGCTGAGAATTTGTCCAATTATCAAGAACCTTTCGATCAAACTCTAAGAAGATACCTTCACCGCGCACTTCATAAGCAGGATACCAAGGTGTTTCCGATTCTTTAACCGACATAAATCCGGGAGTGTCCCTCCCTGTATCTGATGCTCCCGGAGGATTTATACGTGTGAAGCCTGTCAGAGCGCGAACTTCTCTTATCTTATGGATAAGAGACACGCTTTTTAGCCCCGGAATATGATATTTTTCAATATCCATACTTTCGCGAACAAAATCGTCCGTATCTAAGCTCGGCTTTGCTAGAGCGCCGGTAAGCGCATCAAATTCTTCTGCACGATATTTAACGCCGTCTGTTTGGTAATCTGAATCAATATCATCAGGTCGTTGCAAGAGCTTGCGTTCTAAAATAGGTTTGATAATTTCTACAGGGGATAATATTTGATCCGAGATATTTCCTGCCCATTTGTCCAACAAACGAAAAATGCGCTCATTCATTTCTCCTTCGGTACAGCCTTCTTCTTTATATCCGTCTATTTTGGTTAAGCAATCCGAATAAGCAGCGCATTTTTCAATAGCACTATTCAGGTGGTCGGAGTAGGGCGGGATTACCAGCGAACTTGCAGTCTTGGGAAAGTATACCGATGAAGCGCCCCTTTGCATGGCGCGTGGGTATGAACCACATATAACCGAATGATGTTTCCACGGTTCATTTCCACTACATAAAAAATTACTGACTCCGTCCTGTTCGTCTAGGCGGCTAAATATATTCGGATCAAAAGCATCGTAGAGCGTCGCTTTTGCATTACAGGACGTGCACTTAATGCTGATACCTTCCAAACCGGCAGTCGCCGTCGTTCCTGTACTGAATGTAAGATGTGGATTATCACAGATCTTTTTGGGACCACCAATATTTCTGCGATGCGCCCACGCCACCCAAGGGAAGTCGTCTATATGACCCTGTTCGCATGCAACAATGATACGTGCAGCCACAAGATCTTGTTTGCATTCGGGGCAGCGCGGCGTTTTCATATATGGGTCACGCTCTAACTGCTTACTGGGAACTTTTCGTTTGTATTCTTTGAACCAGTCCTTAATGGGCTGAAAGCGGCGGCATTTAGGACAAAAATACCACTGCGGAAAGCGAGTATAGGAAATCCCCTCTCTAAATTGCGGTTCATCGCTTCCGCCGGGCATACCGAAATATTTTACGTCAAGTGCACGTTGTAAGCGTTCGTCATAAATTCTTATAACTTTATCGGCCCAATATTCAGGTGCAGCCGTCATTAATGTTTGGTCGGGAAAATCGACCATAGCTCCGACGCCATATTGGAGAATAGCCTGTGAGCTCCGGACATTATACTTTATCCTTTCTGATGGATTTGAGAAAACAATCCTGTCTTTAGGGGGAAGCGAGCTATTCATATTTCATCCTCCCAAACCAAAATATTGGCGGCAATACTTTGATCAACATTCCGCATGGAAGTCATGGTCTCATACGCCGGATCACCTGCCGATGTTCCAAAGACCTTTAGAAGCCTTTTTTGGTCGGCACTCGGAGCTTTCATCATAAATCGGTCACCATAGAAAAAGTTTTGCTCGCCTGCAATTTTAACACGCTCATGCCATTCCGTCACGACTTCATTTATGCGCTTTTCAATCTCACTTGTATCATCTTCAAGATCACCCCAAGTGCGAGCATTGATTTCGTTTACTCGATCAAGGATATATTTGCGCATTTTCTCCAATTCGTTTTGTAAGTATTCCGGATCAAATTGTACTGCGTCCTGATCGAGCGGAAGCCCATATAAATGCCTTATCATAGATATAATGACTGCATGCAATGCTCGGTCACGCGCAGGCTTCGAAAAAGGTGTTGCTCCAGTAGGTTCAACAAAACGATAGAAGGACTCATGATAAGCTTTAAATTGCTCATAATGTGAGCGATCTCTACTTTTTGTTCCGTCATACAATACGATGGCCACACCGGGGTATGAGCGTCCAATTCTGCTGGATGCCTGTATATATTCACTGGTTAATTTGGGTTGTCCAACAATGAGCATGGTGTTTAGCCGCGCAACATCTACACCGACAGAAATCATGTTGGTGGCAAGCAAAGTGTTAATAGCCCATTTTCGGTTGGATATATTATCTTGCGAATACTCAAGCCGCTCCAACTTTTCGAGCGTTTCGTTGAGTTCTGATGTTGAAATTCTGCTTGTCAATTCAGAGGCTTCACCAATGATTCGTCCACGCCCAACGCCGAAACGATAAGCCGTCCTCTTAATAAAGTCTTTTACATCATCGTCAATCATTGTGCGGCATTTGCCTAAATCCCTCAGACTATTAAAATAAATCGCCAACGTCCAGAATTTATCCTTTATCTCGTCCGGGAGCCGCCTCATATCCACACGCTGCAAGAGCGCGGCAATCGCACGTATTTCCATCATTGCCTTTGTTTTACCAGATGGCATTACGCCGACATATAGACGGCCATATTTTTGCTCTTCTGTAGAGAGCTTTGCTTCACGCGCGAAGTATGAATCATCCGCATTTAAGCCTGATGGCGGGAATTGACGTACTTCACGATTATACATTGCTCCTTCGCCCTGCGAATGGTGGCTGTGGACGCAATGATCTTGGGTTTGATTCCTTTTGCGGAACACAACGCATCGACAACAGTTTCGTATAACCCCACCATAGTGCCTAGCGGGCCGGATATCAAATGCAATTCATCCTGAATTATTAACTCAGGAGTACGATTGTCCGAGCCGGTAGCAAAAAAAGCGCCAACATCATTTTTCCAAGGCAACATGGCAAATTTATCAACTGTACCGAATAGTAGCGTTGGAGGATTATCATATAATTCTTCATCGACAATTTGTATCGGCAATTTTGTGCGATAATTACAATCATCTTGTGTGCAGCAAAGATAAAAATGCTTATTGTTTTTTAGTCGATAACCCCATTCCCCAACAATTTCTCCATCGGCACTAACATCTTTTACAATTTTTGTTCCGCACCAAGGACATTTAAGAATTTGAAATTTGTTGTGTCGGTCTTTAGCATGCTTGATTTCAAACGCTTTTTTTGCAGCGTCCAATCCTTCCCAATGCTCTTTTGCGCTGTTAGACCCTTTTGGGCCGATATTCTTATTGGGTGTATGGTCCCCACCAATCCATAATCCTATAGATATGAATTCATCACCCAAGGAGTAAGCCGGATATTTCATTTTTGATAATGAATCGTTTCGAATGGCTTCACATGCACATATAAGCGTTGCGGCACGAACAAATTGTTGCGCAGCCAAAAGGCGCAACGTATAACGCATAATAACAGTTGTTCCACCAGCATTCTCAGGGAAGGAAAGCCTTCTAAAGAAGATAGTAAAAGCAGTTAATCCCAAGTATGCTTCAGTCTTACCGCCGCCGGTTGGAAACCAGATCAAGTCAACAATATCGCGTTCTTGACAGTCAGGATTTACTATTGATTGGAGACTCATAAGTAAGAAAGCAAGCTGGAATGGGCGCCAAAAATAATCATCATTCTCTTTATAGTAATCCAATGTCTTAATATGTTTTTGGAGTTCAAGATCACCGGGGTATTTATCCGTCTCTTGAAGCTTCAGATGAATGCGCTGCATGAACATTGCCCGATTAGCCAGTAAAAAAGCTTGTCTAATAATTGGATTTTTGCCCAAGAGGATTAATCCGGTATTAATGCGCTTACAAGCCTCCGTACAGTTAGCGATATGCTCCTTTGCCTTTGACTGGAACCGTATCGCTACTTTGCTTTCATCTTCGCTCATCTTCTGTAAATCATCAATCCAAGACGAGTAAGAATCAATAAGCGTTTTTATGGCGCTTATTTTATCGGATATCGGAGTAGGGTCTAAGTCGGACAGAAATTTCATCGAGAGGCATCCACTATTTACATTGGAGTCTGCAATACCAAAATCCATTTGGGGCACTTCAATCTGTGGAAAAAAATCATTAACAATATAACCTAAGCTGTTTTGGTCAATTTCCCAGTAAACTGATGTTCCGTGCCCCGTACCATATACTTTTTTATTGCGATACAAAAGTGCTAAAGAGAGTTCTTCTTCATCTTCATTGTATATCTTGTTAAGCCTGGTATATTCACAAAACCGATATGGCGTATCCTCGGAAACTTGAACTTGGATTAACGGCTGAAAAATTGAATTCATTCCGTTGTAGCGTCCACCCGCATCGTTAACCATCATAATGGTAATGGAATAAATATCCGATGAGATATGTTTCCTCAATGCCGTCACTTTGACGGATGTACCGTCTAAGTTTTTGTTTTGATCCACATAGTCGGCATTTGAAAAATCTATATCAATAGTAACCTTATGGGGCACTCGCACAAAGCCGTTTCTACCTAATTGATTGCATAAAGTGATTAACGGCTCTTTTAACGCTGCTCCTTCCGTAAGGCTTTCATCGGTATTAAAGGCTTGATATATATACTTCTTTTGTAGTGGTTGAACCAACTTTAACAATGAGTTTTCCCGATCTATCTCGGCATACGGTTGAAATTGGGGCGGCAATTCATAGCCGTTTACGGCAAGCTTGAAAGGCACCACGCAATCGGCTAATTTAGCTTTCCTATATGTACCGAATTGAACATTAGCAGTAATATGTTTGCTGTTTCCCTGAACATAAAATGTTAACCCCATAGACGAAGGCATATTTTGGGAAGACAAGTTGATCTCTTCATCCAATGATTCTTCTTCCGGTGCACTAACGGCTTCTTGTCTGTTGTTTTGAGATTCCTCAGAAACAGAAGCCTCATCGTCTTCCTCGATGTTATCCTCGGCATTATTTTCGCTTGGTCTTGCGGTATCGTCGTTGTCAGCCATGTATTTTTCTCTTTGAGGAAATAGAATACCAACCGAATAGCGCACTTCCGGTAAATCGGTTATGATTTCGTGTGCATCATCCGGTATCGAATATTCTGAGCCTGGTCCAAGCAGTTCTTTCCGCACTTCCCTAATTAGAAGATTGCGTGCGTCATATGCTTGTTTTTGTATTTCTATCGTTGTCATATGAAATGCCTCCTCGTTCTACAAAGCGCAAGGTCGATTTGTATAGCTGATTGATATTTGGATATCCGAGACATCCATAATCGTATCTACTTGAACAATTTGTGATAGTGCACTCATTTCCTCTTTTACGATATCTGAAAGAAATGCAGTTTCATCCGGTGCTTGTTGATAGCTTTTGATAACACTTTGCCCGATTAGCTTTAATATTTTGATTCTTAGGCTTCTGATGGTATTGCATGCTTCATAGAAACTTTCCGGGGAAGCTATCATTTCGTCATCCTCACAGATAAGAGCAACTTGGAAAAAGGCGTCTTCCTCACGAGGTGCAATAATTCTGCTCTCCGGATTAAGCCAAGTCCGCAGTGTAACAGGATGCTTTGGTGTACCGTATTCCTTCATTACATCCGATAAATCTTGAAAGGATAGCCTGTGTGCATCTTTATATGCTAAAAGCTGCTCCTTCCAATGCCTTGATTTACGAAACGCCTCATTAATTTGTTCATTCGAAGCGGCAAGCTTTTTTATTATCTCTTCGATAATGTCCTTTGCCTGATCACTGTTTTTTGTAAACAACAACATATCGCCGGCAGCAATGTCTTTTACTGAACTTTCAATAACCGTCATCTGGTCACGATCAAATATGTACGGTGTGAAATACTTTGTAAAAAAGATTGATTCTCCGTCCGATGTGGTTGCAATTCGAACAATATCCGCTTTGGTCGCTGCACCTCCGGACACATTCGATGCAGCTTGCAACGCCGATTTTATCGCAATTCCCTCTAAGTATTCTTCGATTTCTTGGTTTTCCAGAATATCACTGTCGACGATTTGCTCTTCTTCGTTTATATCCGAAATTTCAAACTCTAATATAGATCGGTTATTGAGTTCCCGTTCTTTTTGCACAAACAATTTCTTTTGATAATTAAAGAAAAGACGTTCATGCGGATATAGTAAACATTCTACTCTTGGGGCGACAAACATAGAAAAAATAGAAAACCGTTTTGCACCCAAACATCCGATAGAAACAACGGTATCATAGTTATCCTTGGAGTCAAAAGCACCGGTAGTTTTTATGTGCAAACCATTGTCTAGGGCTATCCCTGTGGGTAGAAGTGCTTTGAAAATATCAATATAAAAAGGCTTTGGAACCAATAAAAGTACTGTTCCGAGCTGTAACACATTCTCAATCACATCTATCAGAGGCTGCATTTTGGGATTCCTGCATTCAATTGAATTAAAGATGGTATTCATAGTTCGGGATATATCCGATAGCAAATCAGCTAATGCCCCGCTATACTCATTTGCAACGTTAGCCAAAAAATCCTTTTTCTCAAGCGCGGACGGGCATTCTAGGTTCATTTCTTGTCGTGCAATTTCAACATCGTGTATCGGGAAAGGTATATTTGAGAAATAGTTCATCAGAAAATAGCTTTCGATGATGAATCTATCAATTATTTCATCATTTTGCTTATGGTGGCGAATATCCGATATCTTTTGGCGAAAAGCGCGATACACTTCTATGTCAATAATGCTATCGACATCATGCTCAATTATATCTCTATTTATGATGTTATTAATGAGCAATTCGCTCTCACAGGTAAGGGGCCCCCTCGGCACAGTAGGTATCGAATAGGATAGTAGCATGTCCTTGGTGCATGCTAAGACACTTGCATCTGGATACGCCGCACAAAGATGACCGTCATAAGCTGCAATGGGAAGTGATATTAAGGCCTTTTTTATGCTTCGCCGATTCATTATGTCCGGCAACTCCGTCTCGCCGTTTTTTATTGCTTGTCCACTCATTATAAGAAAAGCAAAAACTTGCTTTTCTTCATCTGCAAATATAAGTTCTCTTGCAATAGAAACTTTATTTGTAAATTTCAGTATAGGAGTATTTTTTCCCGGGTTACCACGGAAAGGATACTCATTGCCTTCGGAAAAATAGGATACCGGCATCAATTCGGTCATTCCGATGTACTGGACACCGCCATAACGAATCCTCACTTTATCCACGAAAGAGTCTGCAAAATTTCGATCACACACGATTACAGCTGACTTTTTTCCAATTCCCGCTATATCGGATTTGCTTTTTTTAAAGACAGTTTGCAAAAAATCAAATTTTGATTTAGAGTCGGCGCGAATTCCGCTGCCGTTCAAAATTTTTGCTTCGCCGTAATAAGGTTTTAGTTTATAGAATGACTTTGGCGGCATAGTCACCGTTGTCGGCGTCTTATATCCTTTGTGGATAGAATTGTACATCACTTGCACCTTATTATCAGCTGTTAAACCTAGAAATTTAGCACGTTTATTTTCAAATATTACTATATCTCCTGGGCTCAATGATTCCACTAAATCTGCCGGAGTTAGTTCATCGTAAACTATACAAGACAACGCTACATAAAGTGTCAGCATAATATCAAATATTTGTGACCCGGTATGATAAATGAGGCTTGTGCTTTTTTTTGCCTCATCCATTAATTCAGCAATGTAGTCTTCAAAAGTAGACATGATTAGACTGCTTGAAATAATTTCATCTTCAAACAAAACACTACATTTGCTTAACAAGCCTAAAACCGGGTCATTGGGCATTTTGTCTCCCTCCTATTGAGGCCAAATTAGCAAAACGCTTTCTATCTTAGAGATTTTCTCATCTTCTCATTATTGCTATAATTGTATTTCGACCATCATTTTGCGAACTACACAGTATATACAAACCCTCTAATATCTAATATCTAATCTCAACTACACACATACATTCGACAAGCTTTCTTACATATCCTTGTAAATCATGGCGAAAAAAGTAGAATTCTGCTTTTTTCGCCGACAAGCTAATCCAGCTTAATATATAGTCTACTAATACCACAGCGCCCGCACCAAAGGCCAGCACCGGCGCGAAGGGTACCGTGGTTTTGAGTGTCTTGTACCATATCCATGAACGAATAAGCAAAATGGCCATACATGGCAACATAAGGGCGAATGACATCAGGGTGCCCGCCAGCCCGAGATATAGCCCGATGCCCATAAGGAGCTTTACGTCGCCCGCACCCATACCGCCTTTTAGCCAGGCTATAAGGAAAGGGATAGCTAGCGCGAGCCCTACCGGATAGGGCCACATGCGCTGCCGGATAGCCCGATCAGCACCGTATGCGCCAGCCCCATACACAGTAGCAGGACAATGGCTGTGTTGGGCACGGTACGTGTGCGGATGTCCGTGTACGCACACCATATGAGGAGGACAATAAAAAAAACATCCGTCAGGATGCCCAGAGTAATGTTCATATTCAGTTACCTTTCTTCGATAAATCGGAATTCGTTTTTTATTTTAATTCCGTAAAGTATTAGCTTCAATACATAAAACATCAAGCATCTTTCCAATGCTCCATCGGCTTTATTTCAAGAATATCCATAGGTGGTATTTGTATATGATTTTTGATTAGAAGTACATATTCACTCGGTTCACCAAAGGCAGCCCAATATGCCTTTGTCAAATAATTTAAAACCTTATCTTCATCGCTTTGATCGTCATCACTATCATAGATAATCTTTTCACCACTTACCTTGGCTACTATCTCATAAGAATCATGAGTAGCCATCCATTCTCGGGACAAATTCAATCCGAGGAGATCGTCAATATTCATTAAGATTTCTGGCCGACGATGAACTTGTCCACCATAAGAGCTTCGTTCCCGCACCGATAAGAACCCACATGTAGTGTAATCATAATAAAATTTTCTCCCTATGGACCAACATTTATAAGCCTCCGTATGTTGTCTTGGGCAGACACCGAAGGTAATATCGAATTCCTTTTCGCGATATATCAGTATCCTCTCAGCCAAATTGATATGTATATCACGTTTTTCCAAGAACGCTCTCAACTCAGAGTCATGGCACGAATATGATTGTTTTAGATCTAATATTCCGTGCCTCCGGAAAGACGCGCATCCGTTAGCACTTGTCGTTACATGAAAGTAGACAAATTCGAAATCTTTGTAGCTACGTGGAAGATATCCATGAGAGTTAATTGCATCAGCCACAAGATCATCCGTATATTCATATTCGCGCTCGTGACCAAGATATTGTTTCCACACTGAGATTGGTATGCCCGTGAGATTGGTCAATGACCGTTGAGCATGTTCAGTTGTACGAATATCGTAAATTATATTAGGCATAATCATGAATTCCCCCCATTCCCTCATCCATCTTCGCATAAACAAATCCCAACTTGACTGCTTCGCATTATGCTCAAAATGGCCAGTTGAGACATTCAGCAAACCATTATCAATATGATAATACAATCAATTACTTAAACTCAAATACTTACCGAGAATGGTCACATAAAATACCGATAATCATATACCGCCCCTTCGTATTGAGAGAGCAACCATCCTATTTTAGCAATCTCATGCGAGGATTCAATTGTGCAGGGTAGCTTTGAATACAGGCCAAAACTGTTCCAGTTCATCTTTGATAACCCTAGTATCTCGGTTGCAATCTGTTCCATTGAGCCATTTCCGTAATGCTTAACAATACGCAATGGCACTGGGAGCGCTTTACCGCCTTGTATGTACTTGCGGTATTGGCTGACAACCGAAGGTGCGATACCGTGTGTAAAGAGGTGTATAGTGTTTTCATTCAGCGGAAAGCAAAGCCCTCTCCGAACAGGAAAACCATCAATCAAAACAGACTCCTTGTCAAATGCAAAGCATTTCATATTATCCTCATAGGTAATCTCTAGCAATTCAATATCGGAGATGCCTGCACTTGAGAGGCTGGATACAAGACCGTTAATCTCATCTTGCCTGAACGGCGTCCGTTTGTGGATAACCACCCGGTTTGGCAATTCAGAAAAAGATCGATAGAACAATTCTTTGATACTAATGCCCAAACGATATGCTTCGTTTTCTGTCAAATACGGATTCCGCTTGCGGTCAAAAGTGTAATCATTAATCCGGGCAAGTTTATACTTCATTCCCTGCCCATCTGCGGAATAAATATGACTGCACCCCACAACGATTTCCGAACCGTTAGGAGAAGAATTAATACTATAGCCAATTCCCGCAAAAGCAGTACCATTCTGTATTCCTGAAATAGTCCAAGGAATACGGCACGACTTGACATAAATAGCAAGCGACAAAGCCCACATAATCTGGCAGTACATTTTACTATCTGCAAGCGTTTTTTCGCGAATAAACTGCGTAGCGATATTCTTTTGTACAGCGTACGCTTTTACATAATTATGTAGATCAAATTTTTCGTAATCAGTAGAATAGCTGGTTATGGGCTCATACTCCGATGGAATGAATACAATAGCAACATCTGCTTGCAACGCGCTTAACTGATCCAGCTTTTTGGTGATGACATTTCCTAATTCAATAGCAGCTTTTGAGATTTCGGTTTCTTTGAGAATGCCGATATCAAGCCACATTGTGGAACGGGTATCGGGAATATTCAGCCCTGTTTTATATGCGTTGGTAAAACCGGGGAACGGAATCACAAATTCTGCATTATAGCCAACGCTCTGTCTGTTTTGAAGTTGCGACAGAAATTGCTGAAACATATATGCTTTCTCTTTGGGACAAATGACCCCCAAAGAAATAGAGGAACGAAGAACATTTGCGTTGATCTCGTAATCAATCGGAGCGTTGTTGTTTACTCCCCTCATTGGATGAAAATCTTCCACACGCTTTTTTGTTTGCGGATTATAAAACTCAAGAGGTGGATCCTTATACTCTATACCACTAAAAACAATGTGGTTTTCGGGTATAGCTGCCGGTAGCTTGATCGAATATTGGTTTCCATAGTTCACACCAAGTATTGCGCTATTTTCACGCAGAGCAAATTCATATCCCGAAGAAGATGATAAAGGGAAAGTTACCTTTTTGCCGCTCGCCCCAAGGAGTCTGGAAGCCCATTCACAAATGTATTTATTGACCTGAAGATTCGGTTTGCCGCTATTCACCCAATCATGGAATAAATCAGATATTTCCTTTCTTTCATCGCGTGTTAGTTCTTGGTTTTCATCATACACAATAGTTGGCGACAAGGTCATATAACTATATTTATAATCAAAAAGCAGGGATACTTTGATACCACAGAACGCCTTAATTGTGTTGACCCCTATTGTTCTATCAAATGGCTTTTTGCAATCCCATATCCAATTTGCAGAATAATGAAGAGAGGATTGCTGGCCCAGAATAGTAACGATCGTTTTGCGAAGTAGCGCTTTAAACACACCAATTCTTGATATGGTCTCGCGTGTTAAAGGCGTCTGTGAAATCTTACCTATAAGCTTATCCCCACACACCATTTGGATTTGATCATATAGACCCCAGGCGTAGACGTTGTCCTTATACGGAACAGCCATGACATTATAGTCAGCTAATGATTTACAAAAATCCCATGGATCAACACCTTCAGGGAAATCAATCTTAAACTGATAGCACATTTTAGGGAAAGAAATTGGAAAAGCGTTAGTCTGTACGATTTTATTAATCGGCAGCTTTGGCTTAGTAAATTTTATTTTTCCCGTATGGAGGTTTGCTCCAAGGCTCTTTTTTAGTGCATCAACTTTTGCTAAAAACACTTGATCGTCGCCTTTACAGTGCCGCGCGATACTGTACAGCATATTATCAAATCCATCAGTGGGAATATAAAAAGCGGCTCTTCCATTTTCGTTAACTTTGTCAATAAGTTGTGTGACATCAGGACTGACATTTTGTCCATAGCCACACCAATACAAACGACCGTTTCCCTTCGACTCGTACGCTTTTGCGAGGGCGGCCATCAATGACTTGTCGCGTCCGCTATATCCGATGACAATTAGGCTTCTTTTTGCTAACTCGTGACTTAGTACATTAGTAAAAGTATCATTCTGCGAATCAAGCTCTGAGACCGTGTTCTTCAGGAACCCATACTTATAATCGCCATGAAGCCCCACGCATAGTAGTTCCCGTGCAGTATCACTGCGATAAATACGATCGGCAGTATCAGTAGTAATCTCAATTGGGCTGATATCATATGCGTGGGCGCACTTTGTCATAAGCCCATCGAAATTCGTTGTCCATACACTTTTGATCCATCCAATTTCAGCAAGCATACAAATCAGATGGTAGCCAATGCTGGGCTTCTTAGATTCCACTAAATGTTGAAAATATTTTGTTCGATCATCTTCGATGGGCAGAGCACTTTCCGCATAAAATGAATACTCATTGTCATCATTTAAGGCAGGAAATATTCGTTGCTGGTCAAGCCACTTCTGAATGGCGTGCTGAACGTAGTCGAGCTTTGTGTTAGAACAGGTTTCAATCATAGTGGGATTCTGCGAGAGAAAAATCTCGCGTTTCCAATCCCAAATGCAGTCACCAGCGGATTGGACCCCCGATTCAATTGATGCCCCCGCACCAAGAAGGAAGGAATGAGGAGAGTCCATATTCTGCTTCAACGAGCGCAAAAGCTCATCAAACGTAAGTGCCTGCATCTTTTGTCCCTCTCTTTTGAAGATTAGTCAGACAACTGCTACACTGCCGCATTTCTCTTTAAATGCCCATGCAGTCTAATCTAACCTAAAGCATTTTACTCAAAAATTCGATAGACATCTTGTTCTCCATATTATAACAGAAAGTCTAATGATCCGCCACAAACAACTTAAAATGAAAGGGAGATATATGGTTTCTGTATAAATTACTATATACATAATATACCACCGGAATGAGAATGAACAGATTTCCATTTAGAAATAATCCACCGTTCAAACTATCCGCAAAATTCCAATTTGTCTTTATTCACTCATCACATATAGTTTCAAATATTCGCCCGTCTATGTTGATTATTTCATCGATGGGGATCGCTGTGCCATCAGCCATAACGACAACCCGTTCATATTCATCAATCTTTTTAGTCGTACTGATGGAAGTAACATAGGTACCGCCATTCTTCTTCTCATCTGGTTGGAAGTAGGTGATTGCGATTTCTGGCTGCTCCTTAATCCGGTCCGCTATGATTTGCAGCCTATCGCGCAAGGCGTCCTTCATATATTCGTCCAATTCTACTCTCTCGTCAGTTAGCCTTGCGGTTTCTTTGATGGCGGCATCATAGCCGGTCAGTGCGGCGAAGGGAGAAAACTGAGCTGCCCGATCAATAGCTGTCATGTGAGTGCGTGTCGTAGAGACATGGTGCGGTAGATTGATGATGTCGTCATATGCTCCCGTCATTCCTTATGCCCTCCAATCTGCCTGTTCCGGCTCACTGTAGTAGCGCCTTCCTCCAAATTCATACCCTTTAGAATAGCGTTTTTGCCGTGTTTCTTTTTTATCTCCAGCATGGCTTTCTGTATCCTCTTTTCCCGTACAAGCTCGGCTTCCTCGGCTTCTTTTTTCGCCTCCACAGCCGCGCAATCCGTAAAGAGATCAAGCTGTTCAAGATTGTCCGTCTTTTGAACGCTTGCCTCATCAACAATATGATTCGCTGTAATGTTGACTCTCCTGACCAGAAGATTCTTGTCTACGATGCGCTCAAACAAATCTGTGACAGCATCCAGAATCAGCTTCGTAGAGGAGGTCTGCTTGCCAAGGTTTGTCGAACCATGCGCAGCTTTCGGAACGGTGCGTCCGTAGCGGTCAGTGGTGATTTCCCCGTGATATGATTTCTTTATCTTCGGGTTTGTCAGATTTTCAATATCATATCCGACCGTCAAAACAAGCTGGTCGGTCACAAGCCTTTTATCCACCAGATCAAGTACCAGCAGATCGGCCATTTCCCGCACGATCAGTTTCGCTTTGTCAAAGGTATAGGCGCAATGCAACACCTGCCCCGAACCAACACTGTTTGTACTTGGCTTATACGCTTTAATATCGGCAATCGTGCATGGCTCCCACCCCCACGCATGGTCAATCAGCAGCTCAGCGTTAATACCGAACAGCTTGTACAGCAAATCCTCATTGTAGTAATCAGTAGGTTTACCGAGCGAGCATCTTGCGATATCCCCCATCGTAAAGAGTCCATGTTCCTCCAGCTTCCTGGCATATCCTTTCCCAACGCGCCAAAACTCCGTTAGAGGCCGATGTGACCACAGCAGGCGGCGATAGCTCATTTCGTTAAGCTCCGCAATCCGCATGCCGTTATTATCAGCCGGAATGTGCTTTGCCTGAATATCCATAGCGATTTTGCTGAGGTACAGGTTTGTTCCAATTCCCGCTGTTGCTGTAATGCCGATTGTTTTAAGTACATCCAGAATCATTTCCGTGGCAAGTTCACGGGCTGAAAGATTGTAGGTGTTCAGATAATCAGTGGCATCAATGAGCACCTCGTCAATGGAGTAGACATGAATATCTTCGGGCGCGATGTGCTTCAGGTAGACATTGTAAATCCGCGTGCTGTACTCCATATAAAGTGCCATTCTCGGTGGAGCAACAATGTAGTCCAGCGAGAGACCTGGTGAGGATTTTAATTCAGTATCGTTGAAAGACATACCGGAAAAAGCTTGTCCTGGTGCTTTGCGCAGCCGTGCCGCATTTGCTTCCTTGACTTTCTGCACGACCTCAAACAGCCGTGCCCTACCGGGAATGCCACATGCTTTGAGGGAGGGAGAGACGGCGAGGCAGATGGTTTTCTCTGTACGACTTGAATCAGCGACAACGAGATTGGTGGTCAGCGGATCAAGCCCTCGTTCCATACACTCGACCGAAGCGTAGAAAGATTTTAAGTCGATAGCGATATAGGTTCTATTCTTCATGCTTATTCTTCGGTCGCCTCCCTTCATATATTATCTGTCCGCAAATTGGAATTTTGCGCCTTGTTATTGCTACGTTTTTAAATATTGGGTGTAATTCAACGAATATACTTACTTATTGAATTTCTATGTAATAATTCATTATAAATATATCCATGTTCTGGTGTTATTCCATTAAGTTCCGGACGTTCTTTATATATTTCTTCTAATGTCTTATCCGAGCCTCCGATAATGCTAAAAGGTTCTTCAGCCACAATCGGATAATTAGAAATCATTTTTTTAACCAATTCTTCCGCATGGTCTTGATCCTTAGCAAACACAATGCCGTCAAACTTGCTGGCAGCTTTTCTGCTGTTTCTCTTATGATAATAAAAGTGTATCGAATAAATCATATGTACCTCCCGTTACCGTTCTCTTTAAATAAAAAGTTTGTATAATACCGAACTCATGCTTCGCTACTATCACTGCACCTCCAAATTGGATTTCTCATCCAATTTCTTCTTCAAGCATTGCCCATGTAATTTTTTCTCTAATTTTCCTGCCCGCTTTATTTCTTGCCCACTTTCCACCAGTATCAATAATTTGCCTAGCCTCTGCTGCAATTTCTTTAACATCAAATCCAACTGCCTCTGCTATCCAAAGTAGCAACTCCGGGCATAATAAATAGCCATAACAACGCTTGGCATCCTTTTTACCGTCTG
This sequence comes from Bacillota bacterium, assembly GCA_023408075.1. Classification (GTDB taxonomy): domain Bacteria; phylum Bacillota; class Clostridia; order Christensenellales; family SZUA-584; genus SZUA-584. The sequence continues at coordinate 208,507 of JAEYKW010000025.1, forward strand.
TTCTCTTGTGATACGAACAAAGCAAATGCCATTTTTGGTTTGGCTCGGCACTTTGACTATTAATCATTTTTCCTTCAAGCTTCGCAGTTTTAATATATCCTCCTGCTTTCTGTCCATATCCATCTATTACAAAACGATCTGATTCTGGATAATGTTCTTGCTTATCCCTAAAAAAATCGCAAAATCTATCTAATGTCATTTTGTTATGCCTCCTTGGAAATTTCCGTTTAACTGATTATAACACGCCCTACAGCCCTGAACCATAGGGCGTGTCCTTCGTCCATCATCTCTTAACCGTGGTAATCCGGTCGTACATGTCGCCCTCAATGGTCAGCGTATCGGTCTTGTGCTCATATAACTGTCCGATGGGGCTCCATGAGTAAAAAGCCTGCGTCCATGCAACGTATTCTCCGTCAGGGAACCAGGTCGGCGTGTAGTGCAGACGGCTCCCTGTGACTGAATACGGATTGACGGCAAGCTGCCATGCCACCGTCATTTCTCCGGCTTCGCCTGTCTTGACCTCCAGACTGTCCCGCACGGTTTGCCATGCGATAAATTGTCCATATGCCGATTCAGGACAACGTACCCAAACCATCTGCGCGCCGACCAGCTTTTCGGGATGATCGTAGTTGGTGGTCAGGGCCGTGGAACAGGAAACGCTAAACCCGAAGCCGGATTCCATCTGGCGGGGCTTATCAGGATAAGCGATGCGGCTGTCCGGCAGTATCTGAAACGTAGTAGTCAACCGGGCATAGTAGGTCTTAGTGACGTAGCTGCCGTTTTGCAGCCTTACCTCCTGCCATGTGTGATAGGTGGAGGACGCCGACACTGAAAGGCTGCTCAGCCCATACGCCGTATACCGCTGCTCCATCGCCGTATCGTCGGGATCGGCTACGATAGAAGTCGGAACGGTCTTTACCTGAATATCTTTGGTCAGGATGTTGTTGCTCTCATCCGTTTCGTCCAACTCACCGTTCGGGTCGGCTGTGATCTTCACGGTGTAGTTTCCGGCTGACGGTATGGTGATTCGGAACACCGCCAGATTGCTGCCGTTGCCGGGGATGGGGATGCTTTCAATATAGGATACGCCGCCAATGGTCAGCCGGATGGCGACGGACGGCACGGGCTGCGCCGTGTTATTGCGCACCGTGGCCGAAACGGTCACATCCATGCCCGCGTACCAATCTGTAACGGAGGAACCGATCACCTCAATATCGGGCCGCAGGGCTTTAACGGATATCGTAGCTGAACGGCTGTTGTTTCCCTCATTGCTTTCCGCAATTCTGTCGTCGGGATCAGCGTAGGCTGTGATTATAATGGACTGCGGATTAAGCGACGTTGGCGCTGTGAAAGTAAACGTGACCGTCCGGCTTGCGCCCGCGCTGAGTGCGGAAAGGCTGGTTGAAAATGTCCCTATATTCGGCACGGTGAGCCGAACAGTTGTCGCCGCTGCGGAAGTCGGGCCAATATTTTTTACCGTAGCCGACACCGTAACCGTATCGCCCGCTTCATACAGAGAGTTATCACCAGAGAGCGCCGTTACAGTCAGATCGGGCAGCGCCAGCACGGTAAAAGAGGTGCTTCGGGTATTGTTTCCCTCGTTGCTCTCGGCAATAGCGCCCGTCGAATCCGCCGTGGCCGTCACCGATATTTCCCGCGTCGATGACAACGACGGAGCTGTATAGGTATAGCTGACCGTGGTGGTGCTCCCCGCGCCCAGCGAGGACACATATCTTGACTGCGTCGATAGGTCGGCAGAGGTCAAGGACACATAAAAGCCGCCCGCACTGCGCAGCCCCAGATTGCTCACCGTCGCCGTTACCGTGATCGTATCTCCAGCATTGTAGCTGGACGCGTTGGAGCTGAGTGAAGCCACCGTCAGGTCGGCGTATATCTGCGGCGTGTTCACGGCAGCCCACACGGTCTGCGCGTCGATATATTCAGCATTCTTGGCGACGATGACGCGTTGCAGGCTGCTGTTATTCGGCGCGTAAGCAAACATGTTGCTGCGCGTCCGGTTGTCCCGGCCTGTTGCGGATATGGAAAAGCTCCGGTTGGCGTTGGCTTCGCTCAGGGGAATCCGTACAGTCAGCGTATCGCCGGATTGCCCGGTGTAACCGGACACGCTGGAGCCTGAAGGAAGCCCGGAGGTGTTCAGAACGTATCCGCCGTTCATATTCGTTGTATAGACTACGGCGGTTCCGACAAAATAGCCGCCGCTGATGGCCATAGAGGGCGCAGACAGGGAAATACCGTGTGCCATCAAGCTTTGGGAGCGCGCCTTTATCAATAATTCAATAGAGAATTGCAGCACGTCGGTGTACCCGGAATTCGCACGGATTTTGCTGCCGATCTGTCCGCCGGCTGCGTAGCTGCGAAGCTGCGAATCCGAATACACGCCCAAATTCGTAAAGTTATATTGTCCGCTATCCCCGTTTTCGGAGAGCCAGAAACGTACCGCGTTGGCTGTGGCGTATCGTGCTTCCGCTGCTGTCAATCCGCCCGTGGTATACGGATAGCCGTTTTCAAAGATAATACGCAGGCCAGTCTGTACGCGCGCGGAGTACGTGCCCAGGATGTCCGAATCACTATAAAATGAATTCGATGGGCTGTCATTTTTGTGTTGCAGGCAGTAGGCAACCTGCTCAGGCGATGAGCCGACGATATAATGCTCCGGGGTTTTCAGATCTTTCCAGCCCGATCCGCCATTATAATCAAACATATTGGTCGTATTTCTCGATCCGACGCTGACGGCGGCCAGCGCGGAGCTGGCAAAAAGAATCAGCGTGACCAGCAGAACGACGCCTGCCGTCACCGATATGAATATTTTCTTTTTCCGCTTCATAAGGGCCTCCCTTCTATTCTATATACAGCACTGACGAGAGCACTGTCATGGGGATGCGGATTTCCGTAACGCCGCCCATCGCCCACGGCGCTGGCATGACAAACATCGCGTCGAGCCGCAGGGTTTTCTCTTGCACCGAAAGCCGCGCGTCCTCAAGCGCGTAAATCAGCTTGTCGCCGTCATATTTCACCCAGCGTCCGTCCTCATGCGCCCATCCCGCTTCCGTCAGGTTGTTCTCCAGCAGCGATTGGGCGGCGTCTGCCGGAACCTCCAGCTGCAAGTCGCGCACATTGGCATTGCGTAACCCTGCATCCACTGTCACAAGGACCGCGCGTTCCAGCTCGGTTTCGCAGGTCTGGTACTTGGCATACACTGTGGTGCCCGTGTATACGACAAATGATAGCGTAAAGAGAATGAGAATGAGGAACAGCGTCCACAGGATCGCGCTTCCGCCCGTATCTTGAAAAAAGCGTCTCATTATTTGTAGTACACCTCCGATATGCCGCGCGCGGAGGCGGCAATGTGCACATTGATGGTCAGCGGTTCACCCAGCGCGGGACGCAGAATGATAATGGGCACCGTTTTCGTGACGGTGATGGTAAACTGCGTTTTAAGCTGGATGGTTTTTTCCGACACGTCATACCACTGTGTCTCAATTTCAACGGAATCGGGCACGATGAAATCGCCGTTTTCCGTGACGGATTGCAGCGTTTCATCGTCCGCTTTGCCGTACAGCTCCACGGTGCGCGCCATGTATTTGGCAGTCTGGTTAAGGCTTTGCTGTGCGGTAAATATCGGGAACAGCGCCATAAGAGAGGCCATGAGCGTAAATAGGATGAGCATGGTGATCGCTACGTCGATATACCCCTCAGCAGTCTGATCGCGGATAAATTTACGTTTCATATGCTTCCTTTCCGATGGAAAAGAGGCTGCCGCATGGAAGCCCCTCCCCCATCTGTGATTTGTCACTTACGGCAGAACGTCAACGCCGGTCAGCTCGCTGCTGATCTTTTCGATCAACCCGGAAAACAGGTTCGGCACCGCGGCGTTAAGGATGAGCAGAACCGCTGCGCCAATGACCACGACGATCAAAATCTTCATCGCCACATCCAAAAAGCCCTCGGCCTTCTTTTCGGAAACAAAGCGACGGATGGTGTTTTTGACTTTCAGCATGATGATTTCTCCTTTTCACATTTAATTTGAACGATGGGATCGGTGTATATAAAATCCGTCTGCGTTCGGCGGCAATAAAAAAACAGCCATCCCTTCGGCTGCCGGAACAAACGGACGGATGGTCTAAAAGCCTACGGCTTGCAGATTGCTTATGATCATCAGCACCAGCGGCACCATGAACATGAGGATCATGAGTATGGTCAGGATGAACGAGGCGATCTTGATGCGTCCGGGGCGTTTCTCCATCAACCGGCGCAGAGTTTCGCGCTCCTTCGTGCGCATGTCCTGTTCTAAGACGAGCAGGCTGGTGTGCTGATCGACGCCCTGATACACGCCGCACAGCACCGCGCAAAGCGCCGAAAACGACGGCAGATTGAGCCGCGCGTCCATATTTCGCAGCGCCGCCTCGTGGTTGCCGATCTGCATGTCGGTGATGAGCCTGTCAAGCTCCACGCCCAGCGCCTTGCCTGCCACGCGGCGGTACTTTTCAAAAAACGCCAGCATATCGCGGTTGTCCTGCAAGGTGTAATTCATGGTTTCAACCATCCTTGGCAGCTCCGCTTCAATCTCGCGGTTTTGCGCTTCCACACGCTTGCGGACAGCTTGCATCCGCTGGAAATAGGCAAGAACGGCGGCGACGGCGGTCAACAGGGCCAGCCATGGAACGCCAAGGGGAACAAACAACAGGCCGATCAGTGCCATCAGCAGGGATTGGGTCATGGCCGCTCCCACATATTTCTGCGGCATCTCGCTCATATGGAGCCGCGCGAAGTCCGCTGCCAACCGTTTCTGCCGGTATTCGCTCATGGGAAAGAGCCTGGAGATCAGCCGGACCAGCGGCAGCAGCGCGGCCTGCAAGCGTTCGGACATGTCCCGTTTGCCATGAATGCCACGTACCGCTTCCGCGCTTTTCCCCGAAGGGAGACAAAGCGCCGCCTGCGCGACGCGGTATAATCCAAAGGCCAGCAACAGGCCGGGTATGAGATAAAGCAGCGTCATTTTCCATCACCGCCTTCCACCGGACGATACAGCCGCGCCACCCATACAGCAGTCGCCAATACGGCGGCCAGCACTACAGCCAGCGTGATTTTCCCTGCGGGCGTGGTGGTGAGCATGGTATACCAGTCAGGCATCATGGCTCCCATCAGGGGAATGGCCCCCAGCACCAGCAGAACCGTGACGATATAATCGCCAAGCTGTTTTTGTATCGCTGTGTCCGCTTCCATCTGCGCCCGGCGCATTTCACCAAGGCGGCTTACAATGCCCGGCAGCGTGAACCGAAGCTGCCTGTCGCGTTGGCACTGGATCAGCACGTCGCACCAATCCCGCCAATAGCGGTTGTCGATGCGCTCCCGCATCCGGCGCAGGGCTTTTACAATGTCCGCATCAATCAACTGCGTTTCGGTATAAAACTGCCGGAACACGCAGTCCAGCGGAGCGGACAGCAGGTGCAGGTTATTTTCCACCGCGCCGATCAAGTCGCCGCCCGCCACATACGAGTTGGTGACGGTTCCCATCGCGCTCTCCAGCTTCTCGTTTAAACTGCGGATATAGTCTCCGGTGCGGACACGGATGACGATCAGCGGCGAAAAGCCCAGGCCAGCCGCCAGCACCAGCCCGGCGAGGACGTTATCCAGCGCGAAGCCAACCATCAGACCGACGATTGCCAGTATGACAGCCGCCCACTTATAGGCGTCAATATGCTCGTTCATGCCTGCCGCTGTCAGCATTTCCTTGGCATCATCCACCGTCGCGGCCAGCTTTCCCTTCGGTTTTCCGGTAATGCGCCGTATCTTATTCGTTCGTTCCCGCTGTCGCAGGAACGGTTTTGCGAACGATCGCGCCATATCCAAAGGATGGATGCCCAGCAACAAAAAAAGCCCCGCTATGAGCAGCAAGGCGCACAATATTTGGGTCATGATATCACCACCTTAAACCGGCCCACGGCAGCGGCAGGCGCGCCGTTTTCCATCAGGGTCATGGCCAAACTTTCGGATATGCGGCCCATCTGAACGAATTGTCCATCCTCAAACCGGAACAGCGTGCGCGCCTGCACCACACCGTCCCGAACGCCCGTGGCTTCCACGATCTCCATGATACGGCGCGTACCGTCCGGGAACTGGCGCTTGAACACCATAATGGGAAACGCCTCGGCGACGAAGCCTATGAGGATATTCGTGTAGATATTGGTGCCCGACATCTGGCACATGGAGAGGATTCGCCCATACGCTTTTCTTGCGGAATTGGCGTGCAGGCTGGTCACGACTGCGTGCCCGGTGCGGGCCGCCTCCTGTGCGGTCATAGCCTCCGCGCCGCGCATCTCGGCCACGGCGATGATGTCCGGACTAAAGCGCATGGCCTTTCTTAAAAGGTCGTTCATGTCTACGTCGGCGCTCTCCATATCACTGGGCCGGATGCAGGTATGGATGGCGCGGTTCTGCGCGTTACCCTGATCGTCCGTGCTGAACAGGTCAAGCTCTCGCGTTTCCTCAATCGTGTAGATACGGCTGTTTTTGTTCGCCGCATTCAACAGAAAGGCGATATCCGTGGTCTTTCCTGAGCCGGTTTTACCCGCGAATCCCACGGAAACGCCGTGGTTTATGCACAGAACCAAAAAGTCCAGCATTTCCGGCGTGGCCGTCCGCCATTCGACAAGCTGCTGCTTGGTAACCTTCGCCATGCGCTGGCGGCGGATGGAGAACACCGCGCCGCTGCGCCGGTCGGTGATAGGCGGGATCATGGCCGATATGCGGATGCCCTGCGTGATATAGCTGTCCACAATGGGGCTCGTACCGTCCAGCACCAAGCCACCCAGGCGAACCATTTTGCGCAGGGTGTCCTCGGCGTGTTGTGGAGACAAAAAACGCTCCGGGGCTTTATGCCAGCCGGAGCGCGTGACGATCTCAATGTCCCGCCAGCTATTGCCGTTGATTTCTTCGATATCAGGATCGGCAATGTATTTATCCAGAAAGCCGAAACCCGCCATGTCGCCGTACAGCCTGTCGGCCAGCACCTGCGCAGACATCCCGCCCACGCGGAGCTGATGCGCGGTCACATACTCGCCAATCAGCCGTTTGACGGCCTCCGACGCGGATTTTTCGGCAACGCTCCGGGCAAGCGTTTCCGCGTGATCCCTTGAAATATCAGTGCGCACCCGCTCCAGTACGGCTTCGTATGCGTCTTTTTCCTGAGTGACGGCCTGCTGTTTTTCATAGGCCAGTTCCCGAAGTGTCCGGCTCATACTTTCACCTCCCGCAGCATCCCGAATATTTTTTGTACCTGCTTGGCGTAACGCGTTGATGCCGGCGTCGTGCCGGCATCCGCGCCATCCTGCCGGAATTCCCGTACATACGGCAGCACCGCGATGAACCGCATATCCGCCGCTTTCTCCACAACGGACAGATCGTGCTGTCTGTCCGCCATTGCTGCAACGGGTAGCACACGACCTGCCGCATTCATGGCCTCAAGAAAGGGTTCGATGGCGTTGAACCAACACACTCCCTGAACGTTCGGCGTGATGGGGACAATGATCTTGTCCGCACCGGACAGCACGGCAGGGACGAAGGGATCGGCGCGCTGCCCCGACAGATCAAGGATAACTGTTTCCGCCAGCGCCGTGCAGCGCTGCATGAAGTCCTTCGCTGCGTCGGTCGCGTCCAGCCCCAGCTCGTAAGACAGGTATTCGTCCTGAGCGGTCAGTCCCGCGTAAAAGAGCTGTTTCATTTTGGGATGCTGATGCAGGTATTTGGCGGCGTCATCCGCGCCCATGCCCGATATGGCTTTGCCAAGCGATGCTTCCGCGCCGGGCTTCTTTCCGTTTATCCGTGCGGGCAGTGTCGGCTGTGTCAGGTCGGTGTCGATGATGGCCGTCACGCCATTCTTTGAAAACATCCGTCCCAGCGCGTCGGCCAGCGTGCTTTTGCCCGTGCCGTCGCGCCCCCAAATGGCGAAAACCATGTCAGTCCACCTCCGATCCTTCCACCCCACCGACGCTTACGTCGGCGGGGGCCCCGGTAATTAGCACGCTATCGGATACATATTCCGAAACCGCGTTTCCACGGGCGACGAACGCGAGATGAATAGCGCCTGCCTGCTCCAGCTCGGCCAGCTTCAGCGCCTGTTCCTTGGTGGCGTAGAAGGAGACGGTAACGGGCAGCGTATTCTTTGTGTCCTCATCCGGCTGCGCTTCCACGCTGGCGTCTGCGCCGGTGCTCGTCGTGACCATGCACACCTCAATGTGGGCAAGTACCGGGTCGATATACGCACCGGAGGTGGTTGTTTCCGTTGCTTCGCCCGGTTCTACGCCCAGCGTTTGATTGACGGTGCCCTGCGGAATGGCGATGACGCTCACAATATCACCGGGCAGCAGCCGCCCGGACACGCCGGAGGCCAGAGACGGCAGGGTGACGGATATCACCATCTTGCCTTTATCCTTACCTGCCGAAAAAAGATTTTGTTCCGCAAGCGTGGCAGTCAGCTTTTCGGTCGTAAGATAATCCCCGGCGTACAGGTCAGCCGCAGCGTATTTGCCGGCAGCCGCCGATTGTTCGCTCATGCCGTTCTCAACAAGATTTTTTGGGACATCTACTGTCTCCACCATATCGGCGGTGATCTGCGTCCCTTCGCTGACGGTCTGTGTCATGCGCAGGACGCTCACTGTCTCATCTCCGCTTCCCGTCAGCGCGGGCAGCGCGACAAAAGTGAACAACAATGCCAGTATAATACACAAAATTCCAATGACGAATTTGTTTCTAAATAGCTTCATGTTCTGAATAACCTCCTAAGTTCTATTGACTGCCTGTTTCTTTTTCGGCTGGTACGGCAGGTTTTCGAGGGGTGGGGTGTGGGGAGGGGAACACTGGACCATCAATCGGTCTAAAAATGGGCAGACTTCTCCCTTGCCGGAAAGATCAGCGTTCCATATCCCGCTGCCGCTTGCGGTATAACTCCAATGCCTTGATAATGGTATCCTCAATCTTCTGAACGGGCGTCCCCGGTGGGAAATACTTGCTGATACGCTCCCTGGGCATTTTGAATTGTTCCTTCTGGTTGGGCTTTTCCTCGGATAAGATGGAGAGGATCACGTCCTCGTTCAATCGGCCCTCCTGCGAAAACTGCTTCATTTTGATGGCCTGAGCCAGTGACGGAGTGCAGTCCTCGCTCTCCATGGTGCCAAACAAGGTTTTTTGCTGCTCTTTCGGCAAGTAGGACAGCTCCACAGCCGGTCGGAACGCGATTCTTCCCTCGTCCACCATGTCCAGCATGGGCGGCTCAAGCTCGGTCAAGCGGATATACCGACGAACTTGATCTTTGCTTTCACCGTTTTGTTCTGCAATTATATCCCTCGATTTCTTGCCATCCAACTTGTGCGCCATTGGCGCACAAGTTAAATCTGTCCTTTGTCCTTGTCGCTTCATGGCTTCGAGCTTCATCTTATACGCAAACGCCTTTTCCGAGGGCAGGATGCGTTCCCGCTGCAAGTTGCTGTCCACCATGATGATCGTGGCTTCATCGTCGGTCAGACTGCGGACGATACAGGGGATGGTTTCAACGCCTGCAAGCTCGCTTGCCGCCTTGCGCCGGTGTCCTGCCACCATTTCATACCCGCCGCCTTCCTTGGGGCGCACCAGGGCGGGAACCAGCACGCCATATTCCTTGACGCTCTGCGCCATTTCCTGCATGGCTTCATCCATCCGCACCTTAAAAGGGTGGTTGGGGAAGCCGCTGATTTCGGCAAGCGGTATCTGCATGACCTTCTCGCGTTGCGCGTCGTCGCGTTCCTCCTGCGTGGAAAACAGATCATCGACTGAGGGCAGGTTTAGCTTTAGTTCTTTCGCCACCTGAATCCACCTCCTTTGCAAACGCGGCATATGCCTGGGCTACCTTGCCGTTTTTGTCGTAGGCAAAGATGCTCTTGCCTGCGGCGGTGGTTTCAGCTGCCTTAACGCCGATGGGGATCTCCGTTTTGAAAATCCTCAGTACGCTGCCGTAGCCCTGCCTGAGCGTGTCCGCCGTGGTACGGGCAAGATTGGTGCGCATGTCCGCCAGCGTGAGCAAGATACCCTCCACCTTCAGATGGGGATTGATTTGCTTTCGTACCTTGCCAATGGTGCGCATAAGCTGCGTCATGCCTTTGGCCGGCAGATAGTGGGCCTGAACGGGAATGATAACGCTGTCTGCCGCCGCCAGCGCGTTGATGGTTATCATCCCAAGCGACGGCATACAGTCAATGAGGACATATTCGTAATCGCGCTTGATGTCCTCAAGATAGGTGCGCAGCGTAAATTCCCGGCTCATGGCGTTGACCAGCGTCATTTCCATGGCTGAAAGTTCGATGCCCGACGGGATGAGGTCAATGCCTTCGCCGTGATGCAGTAAACCTTCCTTTAGGGCGATGGGTTCGTCGTTCATGACCTTTTCCATGAGGTCGGCGAGTGTAACGGGCAGATTGTCCTGATCCGGCCAGCCGAGCGAGGTGGTCAGATCGGCCTGGGGGTCCGCGTCTACCAGTAGCACCTTTTTCCCCAGCATGGCAAGGCCGATGCCGAGATTCGCCGCCGTGGTGGTCTTTCCGACACCGCCCTTTTGATTGGCAATGGCGATCACCTTGGTTTCCGACATTGCGGGTTTCCTCCTTTTATATTGATTTAGCCGCCCACGGTGAAGCGGACGGCTATGTAACGGAGGAATATATAAAAAGCCGCCTATCCTCAAAAGAGAACAGACGGCCTATGTGTGAAGGGGCTTATGCGACTTTAATTCTTTTCTTCCGGGCGTTCATGACCTTAGCCAGAACCTCATTCACCACATCCGGGCAGTAGCCTTTTTCCCGGATCAGCTTATTGCGGAAGTCGTTCAGGCTATGTAAAACGATCTGCCATTCAGCTTCGCTCAGATAGATTCTTGTTTTGTTATTTTTCATAGCGTATCCCTCCTGCCAAAGCATATCTTTGCCTTCATTGTGTAACGGAAAAATGTGCTTTGCAAGTCTGCAAATTTTTCATTGCGCGCGGTATGATATTTATTGGATATATTAAAATTTCATAAGCTAAGAAATGTTAGGTGTTTTATATGTTGATTTTGCGAACATGGCACCAATGGCATGTGGAATACCCGATGGACAGGAACACGGGTTTATCTTCTATGAGCGCCTTTTCAAAGGCTTTCGCGCCCCACGGGTACCAATCTACGGGGTTGCGGGCATGCTGAAGAAGATAGCCAGACTGTTCGTTTGCGAGGCGGTTGGTATGGGCAGTTGTTGTGGTCATAAAAATATCACTCCAAGGACAGTATATCACGATTAGTGTGCCCTGTTTGACATTTTTTATTTGATCCTTTATCGATGGGTTGTATCTGATGTATAATATATTAATTCTAATTTATGTTAGGGCGTGTTGTCTTGATAGCGTTAATTGATATTCAAAATATGTTTTATAATGTTTACATAAAGGCTACCCCTATTGAGATTTTCGAGACTTGGTTATATGAAAATAACGATATCGAAAGTATTCTCGGCAACGAATTATATTTTGATTTGCTTAATATTAATTATCGAGATAAACATGCAATTTTTGAGGTTGAAAAGTTTATATTACCTTATATAGATTTCGGAAGAAGTGAGTTTTTAAGAATTACAGCTTTATTAAAAAGCATAGACGGTGAAAAAGGTGATATTTATTCCATTATGTCTCAGATGTATGATGATTATTGCAGTGGCTATTATTTCTTAAGATATTTGGCCTTCTCGTTTATTACCTCAGGGTTTGAGGAAGAGATAGGAATAGACGGCATTAGAAAGAACCTTTTGAATTTTAAGAATAAATACAAAAATGAAGCAAAAAGATTACTTGGCTTTATTAAAAAAGGAGAGCTAGTAATAACCGATAAATTCATATATGAAGATTTCCGTAAAGAGAAGGACAGAATTGAATTAAATCATATTGAAAGAATGATGCGTTGAAAGCTAACCAGAAAACCTTTGTCCTATTTCGCTATATGGCGCAAGCGGCAGGTGGAATACCCGATGGACAGAACACCGGCTTATCTTCTATGAGCGCTTTTTCAAAGGCTTTTGCGCACCAAGGGTACCAATCCACGGGGTTTTTGGCGTGCTGAAGAAGATAGCCGGATTGTTCGTGAGCGAGATGGTTGGTGCGGGCGGTAGGCGTGGTCGTAATCATCACTCCAAGGATAGTATATCATGTTTAAAGTACCCCGTTTACCAAATATTAGTAAAATAGTATAATCCAAAAAGGAGGTGTTGAAATGCTAAAGGATATTTTTGATTTTCTAACGATTTTCCTTGCGCTTGCTGCTTTTGTAATATCAATTATTACGGCAATGACACACAGGAAAGAACTGATTACCTCGGCAATTTCATCAAACAGAATCGAATGGATAAAAGAAGTAAGGGCTTTAATGTTTGATTTTATAACTGAGTATAAAATCAATACAAACAAAACCAGATTGCACATACTCTCCTCCCATATTATGTTATATTTAAATCGCCAGAACGATTATTCTGAATTTGTTGACGCTGTTAGACGCTGTGTAGATTTGGAATACTCCGAGACAAACCATTTACATTTAGTAAACTCCACGCAAGATATGTTAAATTCCGTTTGGCGGAGAATGAAATTGGAAACAGGCTTGAAGGTAAATTATGATAATAATGTAAAAGCTAAATTAAAAAAAGATAATCAAAAATTATATGAAGCTGGTGAGAAATTCACAAATGTTATCTGATCACTGCAACAACATTACGTATAAGACACTCTGAAATTATTTATTGATCTATAAAATTCTACTCAATATTATTGGGGGTTACATTTGAATACATGACGCCCATGGCAGGTGGAATATCCGATGGACAGGAAGACGTGTTTATCTTCTATGAACGTCTTAACGCTATTATTTCCCTTTCTCGTTTAAATAACGATGTGTGTTATTGACCCAGCTCAAAATATAATGCAATAATCAATATAATCTCTCAATAATCGTTCAACGCAATCCTATCGTATTGTTATAACTCATACTTTTCTATCTTATCACTTTAACCCATAAATACTTCTTTATATATAACCTATTGACATTTCAAAATAGCAGGCGCATATTGCACTTGATGCAATTATTTACCCCATGCATTTTTTATGAGGTGTCTCAATGGAAACTGGATTGTCATTGGAAAAACACGGCGTATCGCTCAGAGAAGAAAAGTACGCCAAAACAAAGATCGCCATTTTAAATGTAATCTTGGAGAAGTTGAAGGATTCTGCTATTGAGGATATCAACATTCCCCCTGTTTGCCGGGAGATCGGGATATCAAAAAGAACTTTTTTCAATTATTATCCTTCGAAGCATTATGTGATTTTTTATTTATTGCAGATTTGGATCGCTGAAATCACGATTAAAGTAAAGTCTACCAAACGCAAGCGCAGGAAATGGGATTAGCAAGCATCTATGCATGCTTTGATGAGCTCAGTAACAAAATCACGGATCAACCCAAGGTGGCGTTTGAAATGTTTTCGTGCTTATTCAGCACCAAAATAGACAGCTCAAAGCTCAAACCCTTAACACGGGCAGAAGAGATTTTGTGGAACCTTGATACCTCAGATATCCATGATATGCCTATGCTCGGTTTCCGAAAGCATCTCGCGATGGCCCTTGAAAGTGCAAAATGTGAAGGCACCCTGCCGAAGCAAACCGATTTGCATACCGTTGAGATTTCGCTCAACAGCATACTTATCGGCGTTCCGTATTCATTGAGAGAATTCGGGTTTCAAAATCTTCGTGAAATGTATCGGCAGCAGTTGGATATTTTATGGGTCGGCCTGAAAAATTTCTAGGAACTATTTCAAAGGAGGATCAAACATGAATTCGTCAAAGGCATTACAACCGGCCCCTCTTGCTCTGACTTTAGGGATTTTTGGTATCAGCTCGCTGTTAATTTTCACTGGACTTTATGTCATCATGCCGCTTTTTCTCAGTTCCGGCCTTACTTTTTTAAACAGCTATTTCATCCTGTTTTACCTTCCGTTTGTGTTGTTGTTTATCATGTCTCTGATCTTCTTCCGTCTGGAGGAAAACGATTTGTCGTGGTCATCGTTCAAAGACCGATTCCGATTAAAAAAACTCGACAAAAACACGATCCTTTGGACACTTGCATTGTTTGTATTTTGGTTCTTCGTCCTGCTGGTTGTACAGCCCATCGTCGGGTCGTTCTTCGCAAAGCTGCCGCTATTTGCGCCTCCTGCCTATTTCCCTCCCGAAATCAACCCCAACGTCGCGCCCGCACCCGCAGGCACCTTTATGGGGGCAGCGCTGCTTGGGAAATGGTGGATTCCGTTGTGCTATTTTATCGGATGGTTTTTCAATATCTTCGGTGAAGAACTGCTTTTTCGCGGATATCTGCTTCCCCGCCACGAATTGGCCTATGGCAAGCATGCCTGGATCGTTCAAGGGGTCATCTGGGGTCTTTGGCATTTTTTCTGGAAATGGAATGTGGTCACGTTGATGCTTTGCACGCTGTCTCTGGCCTTTGTTGTGCAGAAAACAAAAAATACCTGGGCCGGGATTATTGTTCATGGCGTTTTAAACTTCGTGCCGCTGATTATGATCATTTTGAACGTTATTGGGTAATCAGGTCTGCGTCAGTTCCATTAGTCACATTAACGGGCGCGCAGATATCCGATGAACAGGAAGACCGGCTTATCTTCTATGAGCGCTTTTTCAAAGGCTTTTGCGCCCCACGGATACCAGTCCACGGGGTTTTAGGCATGCTGAAGAAGATAGCCGGGTACTTATTACAAGAAACCCACATATTAATTTGCTTTGGCAACAGACACAGCATCAGCTTCTTATATTGATTAATGTTGTTAATCTCGTTTTAACAAAAAAATATCGTATTTGGGAATAATAAAAAAACTGTACGCCAACGAGAATAGAGTGTATTAATAAAATAATTATTTGCATGGAGGAATACACGATGTTTACCAAAGAACAGATTGAAGCTGCCCATGACAAAGTTAAGGATGGTTCAGACTTCCCCGCTTATGTTAAAGAAATTAAAGCTTTAGGTGTAAAGAGCCATGAGGTGGTGCTTACAGACGGTACATGGATTTTCAAAGGGGAAGGCAGCTACACCGTTGAATTCAAAAGAGGTCTGGAAAGCATTGCCGTTTCAACACAAGCATCCCCGGAGAGGTTTAAGCACATCCTATCGAATCATCAGCAAGGAAACACAGATTATCCTACTTTTTGTATACAGGCTGGCGAAGCTGGCGTAGAAAGATGGATTTCTGACTTTGAAAACATGATAGTCACATATATAGATAAAGCGGGAAATCCAATAGCCGTTGAACCTATTCCGTATATATGAAAATGTGTTGAGACTTTTTCAAAACACCTTAAATGGCTCTGTTGTTTGAATACGAGCTCTATTCAAGCTCTCTTGATTTACGCCATAAATAATAGCCTAATCCCGGTATCATTGCGGCAAAAGAATATGCAAGCAGCCATCCGTATAACGCAACGCCGTTATCGCCGCCTGCTTTTGTCTGTCTGTACGCGGTTCCATATCCCAGTATCACTTGAACCAATGTTATGATATACCATATGATTGCTAAAAATGAACCAAACATAGGAAGCTCCTTTGCTTTCAGATTTATGAATATTATACCTTATATCTGTAATAAAGCAATTATTTTGTCGAATTGTGAAAGCCGCATCTGTCACCCATCATTTGCGCCGCTCGGCAGCGCCTTCACCGCCGATGGCTTTGCCGTCTTCTCCCCGCTCTCCATCTCCCTCGCAAACTCCGTCATGCAGTTCCAGTATCTCTTGGGCATATGGCTCATACGGCAACGCGGATTGCGCCGTTCCTTTATCTCAATGGTGTCATAAAACAGTCGCCAGAGCGCGCGGAACTTCCGCTCTTCCTCGCCGCATTCGGGCTGCTCAAACGCCTCCACATCGCAAATATTCACCTCATTGTCCTGATAAATCAGCGCCATGCCGTGCGTCCTGTCGTATATCAAAAACTTCTCACCCGGGTAGCGCTCGCAAAAATGCTGCGCAATCAGCGGCAGCACAATGTTTTTGGGCTCTATCTGCGCCACAAGCGCGCCGTTCACCTCGGAAAAGCGTATAAACCCCTGAAACAAATGCGCCTCATGATTCAGATGCCGCACGGCGGTTTGCAGCGCATGCACCGTCTCGTCCGTCAGCCTGTTGATGACGGACGCACCGTGGCGGTATCCGAGGCGCAGGAACTGCAAAATGAGCAGCTCCTTTTGGGGATGGCAGGTTAAAAAAGCGCGGCGGACATAATCCAGCGCCATATACCCCATTTTAGGCCGAATCGATTTCAGCACCCGTTCAGCCTTCTGCGCATCCGTCTCTATGGCCTTCACGGGCAGCAGCAGCGGCAGGTCGGCACCCTCCGGCAGTATATCCGACGGTATCTCGCCGCTCTCATAGCTTTCGAACACGCAGCACAGCAGCCCGTCGAAGCTGCCGTCGTAGCAGTAAACTGTCACAGTCTGGTTTTGCGTCAAAGCTCGCCGCTCAGGCATTTTTGCAGTTCCTCCTTTGCCAATACCGGATGTTCAAAAAGCGACAGCTGGCGCGGCATGCACGTTTCGTTGCCCAGAGCGTGCTCCATCCGTCCGCGCGCCTGCTCGGACAGCAGCGACAGCAGCAGCATGTCCTGCGCCGTGTCGAGATACTGCGGGCGCTTGCCCGAGCAGGTTAAAAAGTACTGCGCGCGTTTGAGCACCACGCCGAGCTTTTTGAGGCCCGCGAAATCAAGGCTCCCCGTTCGGCGTGCCATGACAATGCGCTGGGCGCTGCGCACCCCGATGCCCGGCACACGCAGCAGCACTTCATACGGTGCCCGGTTGACTTCCACAGGAAACTGATCTGGATGCAGAAGCGCCCAATTGCATTTGGGGTCGATATACGGATTGAAATGCGGATGCTGTTCATCGAGCAGCTCTGCGGCGGTGAAGCCGTAATAGCGCAGCAGCCAGTCCGCCTGATAGAGCCGGTGCTCGCGCAGCAGCGGCGGTTTGGTATCGATAGAGGGCAGCAATGTGTTTTCCACGGCGGGGATGTATGCCGAAAAGAATACGCGCTTAAGCTTGTAATTTTGATACAGCCCTTCGGTCAGATTCAGTATTTTTAAATCGTTCTCCCCCGTCGCGCCGACGATCATCTGCGTGCTCTGCCCTGCGGGCACAAAGCGCGGCGTGCTCCTCACCAGCGCGCGTTCGCCCTTGCTTTGTTCTATGCGTTCGCGTATGAAGCCCATCGGCCTTAGTATCGCCTGCTTGGTCTTGTCGGGCGCGAGCAGCTGCAGGCTCGCCTGCGATGGCAGCTCGATGTTGACGCTCATACGGTCGGCCAGCAGCCCCAGCCGCTCGATCAGCGCTTTATCCGCACCGGGGATCGCCTTCACGTGGATATACCCGCTGAACCGATATTCCTCGCGCAGCAGGCGCAGCGTTTGTATCATGCGCTCGGTGGTATGGTTGGGGCTTTTCACCACGCCGGAGCTTAAGAACAGCCCTTCAATATAGTTGCGGCGGTAAAACGCAATCGTGAGATCAGCCAGCTCGCGCGGCTCAAACGTGGCGCGAGGCGTATCGTGCGAATGCCGGTTCACACAGTAGGCACAGTCGTACACACACGCATTGCTCATGAGCACCTTGAGCAGCGAGATGCACCGGCCGTCGCCGGAAAAGCTGTGGCAAATGCCGTAAGACGCCGCATTTCCGATACCGCCCGGCGACGCCTTCCGGTTGACGCCGCTCGATGTGCAGGCCACATCATACTTCGCCGCATCGGTCAGAATTCTGAGTTTTTCAAAGAGATCCAATAGCCGTCACACTCCTTACCGCCATCATATACCAGAACATATGTTCTTGTAAAGGGTTGTGGAGAACATTCATTCTCATTATTATATCGCCGTCTTTGGGTGAAAAAGCGGACATCAAAAAAGCAGGAAACTGGCAACAACCTTCCTGCTTTTATACGAACATCGCTTTTTATTATTTAAATCTGCTTTCGCAAGGCTGCACGCCAGCCCGGCTGACTTATCATGTAAAACACATGCGTTTTAAGCTCACTGCCCTCGTCGATATTCGGATGATCAAACTCCGCTATTTTTTTCATCCCGATCTTTTTCATGACGCTTTCAGACCGAATATTTAATTTTGAGGTAAAACTGTAGACCTTATCAAAACCCAATGTATCAAATCCGTACTTCAAACAAGCCGCTGCTCCTTCCGTCGCAAACCCTTTCCCCCAGGCATCGAATTTGAGCCGCCACCCGATTTCAATGCAGGGCGTAAAATCGGAATCAAAAGCTGCCCAATGAAATCCGATGAAACCGAGAAACTCACGGCTTTCTTTTTCTTCTACAGCAAAAAGACCGTAATTGCATTTCTCAAATTCACTTTTTATTCGGCCTGCGAATGCATCCGTTTCCGAATTCGAGAGCGTATTCGGAAAAAACTCCATGACATTAGGGTCCATGTTCATGGCCCGGAACGGCGCAAAATCAGACTCTTGCCAGTCTCTCAAAATCAAGCGTTCTGTTTCAAAATAAATCATAGCTCTTTGCCTTTAAAAAATATTTTTTTACTCTTTGCCCGCAGATAGAAATAACGGCAATTATAGTCGCAGACAATGCAGAACGGTTTGAATTAATCTGAAAAGTCACGGAACAAAACTGTCAGCTCGTCTGCATCAAATATTTCTCCGTCACTGAGAAATTTTTCGATCACAACAGTCCCGTCCTCATGAACTCCACTTCCCATCTTTGCCCGGGAACCGCAACCTCAATCAGAATGCTTTCCTCTCTGATTTTATCGATTTTATAGTATATCTTATACTCTTCCAATCTGTTTAAAAATTGATTGAGACCTTTCATCATCTCCATCTCATACCGCCTTAAGATTGTTTTATATTGACCTGCATTTTTGTAATCAGCCTTCATTGCCAGATGTATTTACCCGATTGATCATCAGTGGTAAAATGATATAAAGCCATGGCTTCATCAGGAGGTTACCCTTATGAACACAGAAAAGCTGAAAGACGCGGAGCGGCGGTTTCTGGCGCAATACCCCGGCGGCTTCTCCAACCCGCAAATGAAGGAGATCGCCAAGAAGCACCGTGCCGAAAAAATGAACACATTGGCTCAGGAAAGCTTCTCAGCCGATATGTTTGATGACCCCGCAAGCATCGTCGCTTCCATGGCGAAAATCGTCGGTCAATCCTCCATGATCTCCGTTTTTGAAAAACCGAAATTCCGTGACTTCTCAAAAATTATCAGTGACGGCGAAAAAGTGCATATGGCGCACGGGCTTCATGAATTCCTGTACGGCAATCAGGAGCTTGGCTTTACCATGATGACACAGCTGCTCGGCTCATACCAGCTCGCCAAATGGCCGCTGCTCACCATCTGCCCCCTCTATTACCGCCCGCATGAGGAAGCCTTCATCAAGCCCACAACCGTCAAAAGCGCTATCGCCTATTTCGAACTGGAGGGTCTGCGGTACAGCCCCAGGCCCAGCTTCGAATTCTATATTGCTTACAGAGGGCAGCTTATCCGCATGAAAAAGCTCGTGGATGTCTCGCTGCAATCTGACAATGCCGCTTTCAGCGCATTTTTGATGCTCACCGCAGCAGAAACAAACGCAGCCGGATTGGGCGAGCAGGATTTCTTTCGCTGATCACCCAAGGCGCGCCTTTTCTATGGCTGCAATATCAAGCTTCTTCATCGCTAAAAAAGCCTCTGTGACCCGTTTGACCTCTTCTTTTGTGCCGCCTGCCATTATGTCGTTCAAAACACGCGGCACGATCTGCCAGGACACTCCGAATGGATCCTTCACCCACCCGCACTGCTCCGCCTCAGGCACAAACGATAGCTTGTCCCAGTATTCATCAATTTCCTGCTGGCTTTCGCATGATATCACAAACGAAAACGCCTCGTTAAAAGTAAAATCGGCGCCATAGCCATGGTCCATCACGATGAACTGATTTCCGAATATATCGATCTCGCCGTAGTTGATTTTTGCGCGGCTGTCCATGGCTTCACCTTCAGCATAATAGTTGACAAAGCCCTTATTCGCACTGAAAACCGAAACATAATGGTCAAGCGCCGCTTCGGCTTTGCCGCATGCCTCCCCCGAAAACAGCAATGTAGGCCGTATCCTTTGTATCTGCGCATTTTCAGTCAGCATGAGCTGCCAGTTAAGGCCGTATTTGTCTTGAATCCACGCGAACCATTGGCTGAAAGGATATTCCCCCAAGGGCATAAGCTCTGTGCCGTTGACAGAGAGATGCCCGTACAGCCGGTCAACCTCTTCCTTCGTGGTGCAGGCCACCATTAAAGAAACCGATGGATTAAATGTAAAGTAAGGGCCCGCGCTGATTGCCATAAATGCTAATCCGGCGAGCTCAAAACTGACGGCCTCCGCATCGCCCGACGGCGTATCCGGTATTGTACTGATGCTGTTAATCTTTGAATCCTCGAAAAGCTCCGTATACCATGTCGCGGCTTCAACCGCTTCTTTATCAAACCATAAATGCGGGATGATCTTCTGCATATTTTCGTCCTCCTCTATTCCGCTTGCGTTGCAATACCCATAAGATTCATTTTCGCCAGAATGTCGGGCAGTCTGCCTTGTCCGCAATATTAAACGCGATCATTTTGTCAAGCAGTTCATAGTCAACCGGGCTCTCCCATGGAATACGAATCAACTCCTTGGTGTGCGCATAGCCCGCCGCAACGACAGCTTCCGAAAAACGTTCAATACCTGCCTTCTCCGGCGCTACAGCCAAATGATGCCTGGAGACGCTGAAGCCGATAATAAACGTGTCGTGATCGGTAAACATCGGCTGATTCCAGGCGACTCGTTTCCCCAAGCCGGGGAATTTCTGCGCCACCCAGCCCAAAATCTGCTGCGTCCGCTCCCGGTGCTGCGGGTTCTCAATGCGCGCCAAATATTCTGCAAAAACGTCCATCATGTTCCCCCTACCTTTTGATTTTTTCTGTCAGCATGGCCAAAGCCTGCCCGATACCGTATCTCCGAAATCCTTTTGTATCTGCCTGCGTATTTCCTGAGTCAGCCCCAATAAATAGCCGCCGCCCATTCGGACGATGGAGCCGCGGTAACTCACATTGTCAAAAGTGGCCGCCACCTTTACTCTTTTCGCGCCGAAAACGTCCTGCACGTCAAACGGTATTTCCACATACGCACCGTTGATGTTCTCGTGCTGCCGGATGACCGCAGTGAATTCCTTTTTCATAAACAACTCCGCAAGCGATTGATTTCATCGATTAGTATACGCCAAATTGACCGTTCTCATGGTTTAACTGCACAATCGCTGCTAACTTTAAAATAAACCGTTTCACAAAAACTGACACCGCAAAAGTACGGTGTCAGCTAAAATTTCTATCTTTTTTTCTTACCAAGCCGACTGTGAAAGCCGCCGCTCCGTCAGCGCTGCACGGCTTTGCCGCTGCTGCTCGCCGACACATTGACCTTGCTTGGGTCGCCGTCATAGTAGATGCTGCCCGAGCTGGACATGCTGCCCGACAGCTCGCCGCTGACGCTTATGTTCGCGTCGCCGCTGCTCGAAAGGTTCGCGTTCACCGTTTCCGCCGGGCAGTCAAACCCGTTAAACGACCCCGAGCTGGAAAGATTGATATCCGCCGCTGCCGCGCTGCCGGTCACATTGATGCTGCCGCTGCTTGAGGCCACCGCACTGAGCCTGTCTGTCTCCACCGCCACGGTGATGCTGCCCGAGCTGGTGCTGCGCAGCTCAAAGGAATCGCCCTTGAGTGCAACGCTGCCCAGCATGCTGATGTTGCCGCTTGATGTGGTCTCCAGCAGACCGCCGCTGATTTCCGGCACACGCAGCGTGACGGGATGCATGGTGTTGATGATAAAATCGGGCTTGAAATCCACGGTCAGTACGCCCCCGCTCAAATTCACAACAACCATGTCTAATATGTTGCTTTCACCTTCGAGCACCGCTTTGTCTTCCAGGGCAGGGTCCAGCACAATATCGATCGAGGTTTGAGTCACCGCACCTGTGAGCTTATCTGAAAGGCTGACTTCTTTTGTGACGACTTCCCCGTTTCCTCTTATGCTTGGTTGGTTAATGGAAAAGCGGATACACCCCGCAAGGCTGAGGCACAGCATGACTGCCATCACGATCACCAAAACCAATACTACCGTTTTCTTCATAAGATATCCTCCAAAATTATATAAATATGATGATCTTTATTATTGTCAGCCCCTCCGTTGAACGTTTTGCAGTTAAAAATACTGCGTCATCGCGCAAAGCGCGAAATATAAGACCGTCTCCGAGCTCATTTGACTGCTATTCTTCCATGTACAGACTATTATTTGTCATGTATATCATAACTTTTTAAAAAGGTCAATTTGTCATGTTTTGCGGCGCACTGCGCAGCAAGCCGGTATACTTTGATTTATGCTTTTTACGGATTGAAATAACCGACTTAGGGAATCTTAGTGACAGAAGCCGCTTCGAAAAAACCGAAAGGAAAATGAATCGATGAATCCGGGACAGCAGCAATTTTATACATTCTTTATGGAGCGCGTCAGGGACGATAAGAAAGAAGAAGCCAAAGCGCTGCTTGAGGACAGCTTTGCCAGGCAAGCTGCCGGAACGTTTAACAGGGCCTATCTTCATGACATCATGCCGAAATTCATGGAGATCGTTAAGCCCGAAGCCGTTGAGGACTTAAAGGCAGCGATGAGCCACTTTGCTTCAAAGCTGTAAGACGATTAATGCTCAATGAGGCCGCCGGAATTTGCGGCTGACTTTGTTTATGCATCTAATTTGAAATAACAATCCGAAATTAAGGCTGTCACACTATGTCACTGATACTTGTAATATATAGTATAAACCGACAAACTGGCAATTTGATTGACCGGATATCAGTATATTTGTGGTTATGCCGTTCAATCTATATTGTCTCGATCTAACCTGTGTTTCAGAGTATTAAAAAAATTGACTGTGCTGACAATGATAATAATCAACGAAAGGAATATCAATTTATGAATCCAGGACAGCAGCAGGTTTATTTATTCCTTATGGAGCAGGTCAGAGACGACAAAAAAGCAGAAGCAAGAGCGCTGCTTGATGACAGCTTTGCCAAACAAGCCGCCGGGACACTCAACAGAGCCTATTTAGACAAGATCGTGCCCAAATTCTTATCAATAGCTAAACCCGGCGCGATTGACGTCATAAAGGCTGCAATGAGCCAGTATGCTTCAAGGCTCTGACGCGATCAAAGCTTATTAATTTGTTCATGCTGCCTTTGTTTTCTCAGAAAACCGAGGCATTTTATTTACTTCTTTTTGTTGACGAAGCAGACAATTCCGACCCCAAGCACTGAATTTGTGGCAAGTCGGCTGTCACAAAACAAAAATCCATAAAACAATAATAAATACAATTATGGCAGCCTGAGCAATACGTTTTTTGATACTGTCGGTGCCTTTTTCTTCGGAATTCAGCTCGTCCGCAGGCAACACCGGCGCCTTGAGGGATGCAAGCATTTCCCGGGCTTCATCATAATCGCTGCTGCTCACATAAACGCTGCTGCCCAAGTAACTTCTCCCGTGCACGATTTCCAGATAACCGCTTATATCCGTTGCCATGACCCGGTAAGGAATTTGGACGTCTTCGAGCATCGATGTTAAGTATGACAGTTCCACAACGTCGCTGACGGTGACAAGCAATTTCTCTTCCGTGTGTCGGCCGACGTCTATAACGGCTTTGCTTTTCTCTTTTCTTGACTCCGGCTCACGGCTTGGGGTTTCTTCATGATATTCGAGCGATGTGCCGCAGTCGGCGCAGACCGTAAAGCCGTCCCGATATTCCGCTTTGCACTTCGGGCAGAAAGGCATAGTATAGCCCCCCTTATAAACATTATTGTATATTATACCAAATTCACAATAATAATGACAGTTTCACTTGGGACCGGGAGTTGGAAGATAACTCAACAATGAATTAAACTGGCACAGGCTCTCTCCAAAAAGCTGTATCATATCGGCTGCGTCTCAACATCAATGATCGCTACCGCTTAACTTGCCCCCGGCTGCTGAAAGGCGCAGCTTTAATCCTGCTTTCAGCAGACAGCTTTTTTTTACCATTGACATAGGTTGCTTCTGAGGTTATATGACACATCCGCAAGGGCAGGATTAAAAAAACGGCAAAAAACAGGAGACGCCGTTTGACGTCTCCTGCATGATCTTTATTCTTCTTCGACTTCTTTCTTATGGGCTGCGATAACTTTTTCAGCCAGATTGCCCGGCAGCTCGTCGTAGCGCTCAAACGTCATATCAAACTTGCCCCGCGCCTGCGTCATCGACCGCAAGTCGGTCGCGTACTTGAACACTTCCGCGAGCGGCACTTCCGCGACAACCTCCTGATTGCCGCCCGTGACCGGGTTCATGCCGAGGATGCGTCCGCGGCGCCTGTTGATGTCGCCGATGATATCACCCATGTATTCGTCGGGAATGTTGACCACGAGCTTGTATATGGGTTCAAGCAGCACCGGATTCGCTTCCGCACAGGCTTTTTTATAAGCAAGACTAGCGGCTACCTTAAACGCCATTTCAGACGAATCAACCGGATGATACGAACCGAATACGAGCGAGGCACGAAGGTTGACCATCGGGAAGCCCGCGAGCACCCCGCGCACGAGGCTTTCTCGAAGGCCCTTTTCCACGGCGGGGATGTAGTTGCGCGGCACCACGCCGCCCACGATCTGATCCACGAACTCAAAGTTCTCTGTGGAATCGTACAGCGGTTCGAACTCGATCACCACGTCGCCGAACTGGCCATGACCGCCCGACTGCTTCTTGTGGCGGCCCTGCGCTTTCACTTTCTTCTTTATCGTCTCGCGGTAAGGAATCTGCGGATCGGCAAGCTGCGCTTCCACGCCGAATTTATTGAAGAGCTTTTTGCAGATGACTTCAAGGTGCAGCTCTCCAAGGCCGCTGACCAGCGTATCGGACGTATCCGTCTGCTTGATCACCTTGAACGTCGGGTCTTCTTCTTCGAGTCTGTGCAGTCCCGCAAATACCTTTTCTTCGTCGCCCTGCTTCTTGGCGGAAACGGCAAGAGAGATGCACGGCTTAGGGAACACGATGTCGGGGAATACAACGGAGTTCGATTCATCGCAAAGCGTGTTGCCCGTATCGGTGTGCTGCAGCTTGGCCAGAGCGCCGATGTCGCCGGCAGTCAGCTTTTCTATGGTTATCTGCTTTTTGCCCTGCATCACATAAATCTGCCCGAATTTTTCGGACTTGCCGGTGTTCGCGTTCTTTATCGTCTGTCCTGCGCTGAGCTCGCCGCCGAGTATTTTGAAAACGGACAGCTTGCCCACAAACGGGTCCGCCACCGATTTGTAAATCTGCGCGGCAAACGGCTGCTTGGCGTCGGCTGTGAATGTGATCTCTTCGCCTTTTGCGTTTTTGCCTTTGATGTTGATGGCTTTATCGGGCGAGGGCATAAATGCCACGATGTTGTCGAGCAGCAGCGATATGCCAAGGTTCGGTGCCGCAGCGCCGATGAAAACAGGCACCACATCGCCCGCATCGATACCGACTTTGAGACCTTTGATGATGTCATCTTTGCTGAGCTCTTCACCCGCGAAGAATTTCTCCATCAGTGTTTCGTCGTTTTCAGCAGCGTTTTCTATGATCGTCTCTCTGATCCCGCTGGCTTTGTCCTGCAAATTGGCCGGCACATCGACGCTCTTTACCTTCTTGCCGTCGAATTCGTAGGCCTTCATATCCACCACATCCAGAATGCCTTTGAAATTGAGGCCCTGTCCGATGGGCAGCTGCATCGGCGTGATGCGTGTGCCGTATTTATTTTTGAGACTGTCAAGAGCCTTGTCAAAATCCACGTTTTCCTTGTCCATCTGGTTGATGAAAAATGCCTTGGAGATTCCGGCATCCGTGCAGGCGTCCCATGCTTTTTCAGCACCCACCGTGAGGCCCGAAAGCCCGTTCACAAGGATCAGCGCGCTGTCTGCAAGATAGTAACCTGACGTGGCGTCGCCGATAAAATCGAAATATCCCGGGGTATCGATGATGTTGATCTTTGCACCGTTCCATTCTACGGGCGCGATAGCAGAGCTTAAAGAGATATGGCGTTTTGTTTCCTCGGGATCAAAATCCATCACTGTGTTGCCATCTTCCGTTTTGCCCTGTCTGTCGATTGCACCGCTGCAAAAAAGCATGGCTTCTGCCAAAGTTGTTTTCCCTTCGCCGCCATGCCCCACAAGTGTGATGTTTCTTATGTCGCCCGTTCCATAAAATTTCATATATATCCTCCAACATTTCGCTTCCGGTATTACTTTTTGCCATACCGGTTTTTATCGTGTTTATCAGTAATTCTATCAGAAAGGATTGCAAAAATAAATAGAAATTTAAATTCCATACTGGAAATTCGATATGTTTTATGTAATAATATCGGCATAAATGAATCAAGGAGTGCAGAATGGAAACAAACAAGAAACAGCTCACCGATCAACAGCTGCGCATTATACAAATCGCAGTCGGTATTTTCTCCGCAGTCGCATTGTTCTTATCCATCTATTTACCGCCCACACTGGCAATTCCTCAGGACAGCCT
Source organism: Bacillota bacterium (assembly GCA_023408075.1). Taxonomy (GTDB): domain Bacteria; phylum Bacillota; class Clostridia; order Christensenellales; family SZUA-584; genus SZUA-584. The sequence goes on from JAEYKW010000025.1 coordinate 235,210, forward strand.
CCTGAATTATGTTTTCGTTGTCGTTTTCCTCGTCATCATGATGGGCAGACGGTCCATAGAGAATAAGTACCGTTTGAGGCTGAATCTGTTTTCACTGACTTTGATGGTCGGCATATTCGGTGCGATCATCGTATTCGCGGCCACCGCCATGTACAACCCCAAAGGCGAGGGTATTTACAATCTTGACAGCGATTTAAAGATTCTGATCATCGTCGGGTTAACTCTCGTTTTTATCGGCCTTGGCATTGTCTTCCCCGTCGTCCGTTATATGAAGCGCAAAGCAAACGGAACGGTTGCGCCCATCAGGCTGCCGGAAAAACCCGAACCCGTTGAAGGTTCCGAGCAGGATTATGACGATCCCAACCGTCCCTTATCGATCGAAGAGAAAATTGCCGCCATGTCGCGCGAGCTTGATGAGGGCCAGCCCGACGAAACTGAGAAAGACGAAAAGTAACACGGATACGGTCAATAAACCGGCATTCATCTGCCGGTTTTTTATTGTGTACGAAATCCCCGGCAGCCGGGTTTCAGTTATGAAAAAGAGCTTTCAACGAAAGATAAACTGCTGTTATAAATTTTTGTCAGACCGTGAAAGCCTTCTCGTTTGAAGAGAAAATGGTGATCCGCACAGAATGAGGCAAAAAGTCCAAGCTGACCGTACAGACAACTCATCCGCCATGTGCGGTGGCAAACCAAGGGACTGACTGGTTTGTGATATGACGCTGATGATGGTGAAGAAAGGCTTATAGCCCTTGATGTGACCTTTATTTCTTATAAAAGCAATAATTGACTTTGCCGCTCATCTTTGCGAAGGCGAGCGCCTTGTCCGCGTTGATCAGCAAATCTTTATAATTGACGGCGCACTCGGGATAAATGCACACGCCGATGCTCACTGTGATGCGGCTGTCCCCCGCGTCATGAAAATGGCTGTCCACGCGTTCCATAATCTGCGCCAGTACGCTTTCATATTGGGAAACCGTTTCGCCGAAAATGACAAATGCGAATTCGTCGCCGCCCCATCTGTAAACGGCAAGCTCCGAAGGCTTAAATGTTCTGAACACGCTGGCAAGATCCTTGAGCAGCCGGTCTCCCTCGTCGTGCCCTTTTGAATCGTTGATGACTTTGAAATCATCCACATCGAGCAGCGCAAACGCGAACGGCTGCTGCGACCGGATCAGGTCCGATATCTCGCTTTCAAGGCAGTACCTGTTATTGAGCAGCGTGAGGCTGTCGTGCCGGGCCGTATAATCCGCCTCGTCCATCGCCGCATTGAGACGGGCAAGCAGCAGCGAAAAAGAGTTCGCGAGTTTGCCCGCTTCGTCAGACCTTTTTGTGAATTTCTCCGGGATGCCGTCGCAGTCCGGGCCCATTTTTTCGACGTACTTGGCCAGTTCCGTGATGGAGCGCGTCATGCGCGAGGAAATGATGTACACAAACGCACCGATCAGTATCAAAGAAGACCCGATGATGACAATATACAAAAATACAATATGGTTGTACTGAGCGATGGTTTCCTCGACATTGACAAGCGCTGTGACATTTATCTGCGCATTCAGAACGGGTATTGTTAAGCTCTTGGCCTCAATGATTTTATCGCCCATGCTGATTTTGGCCTCACCTATTATTCCGAGCACAAAGTCAGCCAGCTTGCCGCCCGCATATTTCGACGGATACAGAATACCCCCCATATGTTTGGATACGAGCATATCTTCGGATGCAAGCGTACCTGCCGACTTGATATCATCCCAAAACTTATCGGCAGACAGTTTGGCGATGAGCCGCCCAACCTCATTGCCGTCATTGTCGAAAATGTACTGCTGGAGGAGCAAACCTTCCTTTTCGTTATTATAAAGCCTGCCGATCACCGCACGTCCGGGCATACCGGAATACCCGACAACCGGCTGCTTTTTGGTGAAAGCCGATCCCGTGGCATAGTACCATTTGCCGTACCACAATATCGCATAGTACTCAAAGTCAGATATCTGCAGAGAGTATTCCGTCTTGAGAATTTTTTCATTCAAGCCGTATATTTGCGCGCCCTCACCGAGAAAATCCGCGAGCGAGCCGACGGCACTCAGTCTCACATCGAGCAGCTGTGCGATCACATTTGCCGATTCGGTGGCTCTTTCGGCTGTCTTCTCATGGGCACTCGCAAAAAGGCTTACATACATTGAAGACAGATAAAAATAACCCAGTATTGCTGCCACAATCAGGAAAACCAAAACTATCATGAATGTGAGTTTATTCTTGATCGTCAAAAAAGCCCCCGCCCCAAACCTTTAATGAATCAATACCCACTTATTCTCGTTTTGTAACAAAAATTTGTTATTTACAAGGCCTTTGCCAGATAATGTCCCGTCGCGCTGTCTTTGTTTTTCGAAATATCTTCGGGCGTCCCCGTCGCAATCACACGGCCGCCGCCGTCGCCGCCCTCGGGCCCGAGGTCTATGCAATAATCCGCATATTTAATCACATCGAGGTTGTGCTCAATCACGATGACGGTATTGCCCTTATCGGCCAGACGCGCCAAAATAGCCACAAGCTTCTTCACGTCATCCGTGTGCAGCCCTGTTGTCGGCTCGTCGAGAATAAACATCGTGTTGCCCGTCTGCCGCTTGGAAAGATATGTGGCGAGCTTCACGCGCTGCGCCTCGCCGCCCGAAAGCGTTGTGGACGGCTGCCCGAGGCGGATGTACCCAAGGCCCACATCACAGATGACCTGCATCACGTTGCGGATTGACGGGATGCTGTCGAAGAACTCAAGCGCCTCTTCCACCGTCATATCGAGCACTTCCTGAATATTCTTGCCCTTGTAGCGCACCTCGAGCGTTTCGCGGTTGTACCTCGCGCCTTTGCAAACCTCGCAGGGCACATAGACATCGGGCAGAAAGTGCATCTCGATTTTGATGATGCCGTCGCCGCTGCACGCTTCACACCGGCCGCCTTTCACATTGAACGAAAAACGCCCTTTGCCGAAGCCGCGCACCTTCGCGTCCTTCGTCTCCGCAAAAAGATCACGGATCAGCGTGAAAACGCCTGTATAAGTCGCGGGATTGCTGCGCGGCGTACGCCCGATCGGGCTCTGGTCGATGTTGACCACCTTGTCAATCTGCTCCACGCCGTCAATACGCTCATGCTGCCCCGGCCTTTCCTTGGCGCTGTAGAGCCGTTTGGCGAGGGCCTTAAAAAGAATCTCGTTGACGAGTGTGGATTTGCCGCTGCCTGATACGCCCGTGACCGCGGTGATCACGCCCATCGGGAACGTGATATCGATGTGCTTTAGATTGTTCTCCGACGCGCCCACAATCGTGAAAGAGCCGCTGGACACGCGCCGCTCCTGCGGCGTCTCGATCCTCTTTGCACCCGACAGGTACTGCCCCGTGATGGAGTTCGGATCGGCCATGATTTCCTCGGGGGTGCCCGACGACACGACACGTCCGCCATGCACACCCGCGCCCGGGCCCATGTCAATCAGAAAATCCGCACTGCGCATCGTATCCTCATCGTGCTCGACGACAATCAGCGTATTCCCAAGCGACTGAAGCTCCTTGAGCGTCGAGAGCAGCTTGTCGTTATCGCGCTGATGCAGGCCGATGCTCGGCTCGTCGAGAATATAAAGCACGCCCGTAAGCCCCGAGCCGATTTGCGTGGCGAGACGGATGCGCTGCGCTTCGCCGCCCGAGAGCGTCCCCGCCGCGCGAGAGAGCGTGAGATACGACAGCCCGACGTTGATTAAGAAGTTGAGCCGCGCATGCAGCTCCTTCAAGACTCTGTCTGCGATGATTTTTTGTTTTTCCGTGAGCACGAGCGTGTCAAAAAACACGCGCACCTCGTTGATCGGCATGTCGGAAACCTCGGCGATGTTCCTGCCGCCGATTCTTACCGCGAGCGGCTCGGGTTTATACCGCGTACCGCCGCATTCGGGGCAAAGCAGCGTGGCCATGTATTTTTCATACTCGGCCTTCATCATATCCGAATCGGTCTGCATGTACCGACGCTCGATGTTCGGGATGATGCCCTCAAACCGGTTTAAAAACGTGCCTTTGCCGTAATCGGACGAATAATCGACCTGAAAACGCTCGTTATCCGTGCCGTAAAGCAGCTTCTCCTGCACGGCTCTGTCGAGCTGCTCAAACGGCATGTTCATATCGAAGCCGAAGTGGCGCGCCATCCCCTTGAAGTACTGCGTGCCCCAGCTGTCGTCCGAGCCCGAGTTCCAGCCCGATACGCGTATCGCGCCTTCCGCGAGCGATTTTGTTTTATCCGGTACCACAAGGTCTTCGTCCACCTTCATGATGGTGCCAAGGCCATGGCAGTGCGGGCAGGCGCCATACGGCGCGTTGAACGAAAACATGCGCGGCGAAATTTCCTCAATGCTGATGCCGCAGTCGATACATGCGTAATTCTGAGAATAACGCTGCTCGCTGTTATCGCTCATATCGACCACCTTGACAACGCCCTCGCCGCGCGCAAGCCCGGTCTCCACCGAATCATGCAGGCGCGACTCCGCCTCGGCGCTCAGCACGATACGGTCGATCACCACGTCGATGGTGTGCTTGATGTTTTTGTCCAGCACGATTTCTTCATCGAGCGTGTATGTCGCGCCGTCCACCACAACGCGCGTGTAGCCGCTGCGGCTTAATTCCTCGAGCAGCTTGGTATGCTGGCCCTTGCGCCCCGTCACCACGGGTGCGAGAATCATGAGCTTTGTCCCTTCGGGGCGGCTCAATATATCGTCCACAATCTGATCGGCTGTCTGCCGCTCAATCTTCTTGCCGCATTTTGTGCAGTGCACCTCGCCCGCGCGCGCAAAAAGCAGACGAAGGTAATCATGTATCTCCGTCACCGTGCCGACTGTGGAACGCGGGTTGCGACTCGTCGTTTTCTGGTCGATCGATATCGCGGGCGACAGCCCTTCGATGGAATCCACATCCGGCTTGTCCATCTGTCCCAAAAACTGACGCGCGTAAGCCGACAGTGATTCGACATAGCGCCGCTGCCCTTCCGCATAGATCGTATCGAAAGCGAGCGACGATTTGCCGCTGCCCGACAGGCCCGTGATCACGACGAGCTTGTCGCGCGGTATCCTGATATCGATGTTTTTTAAATTGTGTTCCCTTGCGCCCTTAATCGTAATGTAATCCATGAGACTGTATCTTTATCCTTTTCTGATGATTTCCTTGAGTCTGAACAGTTCGTCACGCAGCGACGCCGCCGCCTCGAACTCGAGCTCTATCGCCGCCTGACGCATCTGCTTCTCGACGATCGCCGCTTTCTTGACCGCCTCGGCATGCGTGAGCTTTTCGGTATCCTTCACCGGCTTGGTGATTTCGAGTATGCCGTACGTCTCTTTAACGATGGTCTGCGGCGTGATGCCGTGCTCTTCATTATAGGCCACCTGCGTCGCGCGGCGCCTTTCGGTTTCGTCTATCGCGCGGCGCATTGAGCCGGTGACGTTATCCGCGTACATCAGCACACAGCCTTCCACGTTGCGCGCGGCGCGCCCGATCGTCTGTACCAGCGAGGTTTCGTTGCGCAGAAAGCCTTCCTTATCGGCGTCCAGCACGGCGACCAGCGCAACCTCGGGCAGATCAAGCCCTTCGCGCAGTAGGTTGATGCCCACGAGCACGTCAAAATCGCCCATGCGCAGCCCGCGTATGATCTCCATGCGTTCCATCGTGTCAATGTCGCTGTGCATGTATTTGACACGTATGCCGAGCTCGCTGTAATAGTCGGTCAGGCGCTCGGCCATCTTCTTGGTCAGCGTCGTCACGAGCACGCGGAAGCCCTTTTTCACCGTGGCGCGTATCTCTCCGAGCAAATGATCGACCTGGCCGTTCGCGGGCACCACCGTGATCTCGGGGTCCACAAGCCCCGTCGGGCGTACGATCTGTTCCACCACGCTGCCCGCGAGCTTGCGCTCGTACTCGGCGGGCGTGGCGCTCACAAACACCGTCTGCCCCTGCCGTTTTTCAAATTCCTCGAATTTTAAGGGCCTGTTGTCGTAAGCGGACGGCAGGCGGAACCCATATTGCACGAGCATGTCCTTGCGCGAAAAATCGCCCTTGTACATGGCGCGTACCTGCGGTAGCATCACGTGCGACTCGTCCACGATCATGAGAAAATCGTCCGGGAAGAAGTCGAGCAGCGTGAACGGCGGGTCTCCGGGCTTGCGTCCGTCGAAATACCGCGAGTAGTTTTCAATGCCCGTGCAGTAACCGAGCTCGCGCAGCATTTCAATATCGTAGACGGTGCGCTGCTTGATCCGCTCGGCTTCAAGAATTTTGCCCTGCGATTTGAACAGCTCCACCTGTTTCATCATGTCGTCGCGAATCTCATCGAGCTTTTCCTTCATATACTCGCGGTCCATCGCGTAATGCGTGTTCGGGAATATCGCGATATGCTCGCGCGTGGCGAGCGCGCGTCCCGTCACCACGTCAATCTCGAGTATGCGCTCCACCTCGTCGCCAAAAAACTCAAAGCGCACCGCTTTTTCCATCGTGCTGGCCGGGAACACCTCCACCGTATCGCCGCGCACGCGGAATTTACCGCGCGTAAAATCCATGTCGCCGCGCGTGAAGCTGTTATCCACCAAGCGTCCGAGCAGATCGTCGCGCTTGATTTTTGTGCCCGGGCGCAGCGATATGCTCATGCCCTTGTATTCCTCGGGGTCGCCGATGGAATAGATGCACGATACCGACGCGACCACGATCACGTCGCGGCGCTCGAGCAGCGACGATGTGGCGCTGTGGCGCAGGCGGTCGATCTCGTCGTTGATGCTCGCGTCCTTTTCAATATACAAATCCTTGCCCGGCACATACGCCTCGGGCTGGTAATAGTCGTAGTACGAAACAAAAAACTCGACCGCGTTCTCGGGAAAGAACTCGCGAAACTCGCTGCAAAGCTGCGCCGCAAGCGTTTTGTTGTGGGCCAGCACAAGCGTCGGGCGCTGCACGCGTTCAATCACGTTCGCCATTGTGAACGTTTTGCCGCTGCCCGTCACGCCGAGCAATACCTGCGCTTTTTTGCCCGCTTCAACGCCCGCCACCAGCGCATCGATCGCTTCGGGCTGGCTGCCTGCCGGTTGGTATTTGGATTGGAGCTTGAAATCCATGGCCTTAAAACCCTTTCATAAACACGTCCGATAAACGGCCTGCCCTATTCTGCCTGCGCGTTGATGACGAAAACATTCTGCCAAAATGGGCTTGTCCCTTATCTTATGCGGCACGGCGTAAACCCCGCCAGCTTCTTCTCTGCAAACCGAATATCAAGCCGCGCAAAGCGCTGCAATCCGTTCTCCATCGGCACATCGGGCCACCCGTCGCCAATCAGCGGCATCGCGTATTTAATAAAGTCGTCCGTCACATCAATACCGCTCGGCGCGAGCCAGCTTTGCGGCAGATACCGCACCGAATTTGCCACCGTTTCCAGCCTGACCTTGTCATAATAAATCTCATACTTATCGCCGGGACGGCGCAGCATCGTCGCCATGTAGCCCGTGCCGGCCGTCATCGCGATATCCACGGCCTTCGCGCCCACCCGGTACGCTTCCTCAATATCCACCTTGGAGGCATAGATCGACGCGTCGCGCTGCATCACGCCCACCTGCTGGCAAGTGGCCTGCCCGCGGCTTTTAAGACCGTGGCGGTTCAGGTAGTTTGTGACCTGCTGCACGGCGGTGCTTTCGCTCGCGCCGTATTCTACGTGCCCGAAGCCGTCGTGCCGCGCACCAAGCTCGCCCGCGTCGTAGCCCTCGTTGACCACCACGATGCAGCGCCCGTCGCGCTTTAACTGCGCGTTCACGTTGTCGGCAAGCTCCTCGATGGTCTTCTTCGCTTCCGCGAAGTAAAGCTGCAAAGGTGTGCGCCTTTCGGGGTCTCCGAGCCGCGCAGCGGCCGTGATCCAGCCGGACTGGCGGCCCATCGCCTGATGGACGCTCACGCATTCGGATACGCCCATGCCGCGGTTTTCCTCTTCAATGCTCTGCAAATTCATTGCCCAGTAACGCGCGGCGCTGCCGTAGCCCGGTGTATGGTCGATAATCGTGAAATTATCGTCCCCCACGTCGTTGTCTATCGTTTTCGGCACGCCCACAACGGTTAATTCGAGCCCTTCTTCATGCGCGAGCCGGGAAACATGCGCGGCGGTGTCCATCGAATCGTTGCCGCCGATATAGAAAAAGTAACCGATATCGTGCGCGCGCATCACATCGATGATACGCTCAAAATCGTCCTGCTGGTCGTCTTTGAGCTTATACCGGCAGGTGCCGATGCCGCCCGCCGCGGGTGTGTTTTTGAGCAGCCGCAGCTCCCTGTCGTCCTGCGCATTTATGTCGATCAGTTCTTCAAACAAAACGCCTTCAATGCCGTGCCACGCCGCATAGATGCCGCCTATTTTATCGGGATACTGCCTGCATGCGTCAATCACGCCAAGCAGCGATGCATTGATAACGGGCGACGGCCCGCCCGACTGGGCGACAAGCGCATTTTTCTTCATAGCTGTCTTCTCCTTACAAGCTTATATCCGCGCAGAGCACTTTTATCAATCACTGATGATTCACTTTCCTCAATCATCATATAATCACCATCCGAATAATACGGCTGCGCCATCTTAACAACCTGATACTCTCTTCACAAACTCCAACCCAACCAAAGCTTATGATATGAGGTGAGTCGGATTGGTGAGAGTTCCTTGCGGCCTGCAAAGAACTCAGTGCAGAAATAGCGCTATTTCATTCTTTCGTGAAGCTGCACGACAGAAAAGCAGCTGCAGCAAATTAATCAGAGCTCCCTAAAAAGCAAGAGCCGTACCAACGGTCGGCACGGCTCTATTCTCCTGCCATTTCTAATGCGTATTATAGCATAAATGACAGCAAAAAGGCAAACATAATTTCTGGCGAACATATGATCTATTCTTAATTTTGAGGACTAACTCAACGGCCTCGGCCTGAAAAATTCGAATATAATCGTGTCAAAATAGCGCATGAGGCACGACGCATCGTCCGTGTCGCGCACCGTCCAGCCGACGAGCTTGCCGCCGAGCAGCCGGTAAAGCCCAAGCTTGAACCGTATGATATCTTCATGCTTGTATGCCACAAAATGCGGGCGCGTCACGATGTTAAAATACAGGCCGGTCAGCAGCAGCCCCTGAAAAAACGGCAGCTGCCCGTTGCATTTTGCCGAGAGCTGGCCGCGCACAGTCTGCGGTCTGTTCTTTTTGAACCAGCGCACGATGCGCGGATCGAACGATTCAATACAGTACGGCCCCTTGTATCCGTCGAGAATCCCCGCCGTTTTCTCGCAGAGCTCTTTTCTGCGCGAAGACGTTTTGAGTTCCACAATCAGCGCCTTTTTGCCGCCGACAAGCTTTAATACGTCGGTGAACAGCGGGATTTTCTCCTGCGTGCCGAGCAGCCGGTAACGCTGAAGCTCTTCATACGTGCAGTCGATAATCTTTTTATCGATGCCGCACAGGCGCTTCAAGCCGTCGTCATGAAACACAACGACCTGATTGTCCGCTGTTAAGTTCACATCGAGCTCAATGCCGTATCCGTTTTCCACAGCCGCCGCAAACGCAGCCATCGAATTCTCGGGCACCGTTTTGTCCTTGGTATGCAGCCCGCGGTGCGCGTACAGCGTGCGCCACAGCTCGGCACTCATTTTTTTGGGGAAGCGCCCCGGAGCGAGCAACAGCATGTTAAGTATCAGCAGCGCGGCAGCCGCGCAGATGATGATTTGTATGTATATCATTTTGACCTTCTTTTATTAGTCTGCGGTATCGAACGCTTCGAGCTTGCTTGCGGGCGCGATGGGCTTGGAATCGCCGTGGCGCACAAACATCATCGTGAAGAACGCAAGCGCCACGAATATGGCGCCGTATGGCAGCAGCGTTGAGAAACCGACGTTATCAAGCAGAAAACCGGATAATATCGGCGTCACCACCTGCGCGCCCATAGAAAATGTGTAATAATAGCCGGTGTACTGCCCCACGTTAGCGCCCTTTGACATTTCCAGCACCATCGGCAGAGAGTTAACGTTGATCGCAGCCCACGCCACACCCGCGAGCGCAAACGACACATACATCAGCGGCGAGTACGCGGTATACAGCGCGGCTGTACCAAAGACCGCAGCGAGCAGCACCACGCCGAACATGATACTCTTGCGGCGTCCCATCTTCGTGGAGATGATGCCCACAGGGATGAAAGCAATTGTTGCCGCTATCACAGCCACCATCAGTATCAATGATGCCTGCGACTCCTTCATATCCAGCGCGTTCACCGCATACTTGGAAAACGACGTTGTCACCGCGTTATACCCCATGAACCAGAGGAATATCGAAGCGAGTATCAGCCCCATACTCTTGCGCATATCCTTCGGCAATTTCTGCTTCGTTTTCTCAATCTTTTCCGGCTCCTTGGCTTCCTCGGGGTCAATGCCCATCGCAGCGCTTTCTTCGCGCATTTTCTTAACGAGCTTGGGCTCTCTGACCGTCGCAATCAGCACAGCTGTTCCCACCAGCATGATGGCTGCCGTGGTGACAAATATCGGCCAATAGTTCGCGGCAGGATCCTTGGAATCCGGCGCGAGGAACGCGTTGATCAGCAGTATTGACGCGCCGCCGACTGAGCCCATGAGGTTGATCACCGCGTTGCCCTTGGAACGCAGCGGCTTGGGTGTCACGTCCGGCATCAGCGCCACAGCGGGCGAGCGATATATGGCCATGGCTATCAGCACGAGACCCAGCGCGAACATAAACAAGACGAGCTGTCTCGAATGAGTGGCAAACGGAATGCCCATCATTAAAACGACCGCCGCTATTGTGCCAATAATAATGAACGGCGTTCTGCGGCCCATAGTCGTACGCGTCCGGTCGGACAGCATGCCGAACAGCGGCAGCATGAAAAGCGCCACGATGTTGTCGAGCGACATGATAAACCCGGATGTCGTATGGTCGATTTTAAATGTGTTTTGCAGAATCAGGGGAATAATGAAATCGTATAACTGCCAGAATGCGGAGATTGTGAGAAACGCAAGGCCCACAAGTATGGTGTTCTTGTAATTCAGCTTCATTGGCTTTCTCCCCGTCTATATGATTTTACATATATATTATCACTTCTAAAAGAAAACCACAATTTCTCAATTGGGTTGTTTTTGATAAATCGGTGTAAGATTTATATGTGAACGGCTTTGACAAGAAATTAGTATACAATAAGATGTTTGGAGTATTTGCTTATAACCTGAATATTAAGTTCTTTCTCGAATTTCTTTTAATAGGCGATTAAAATTATCACTTGCCGAACTATTTGCATTTTTCACGTGATTGAACACAGTAACCAGCAATTTGTCTAAGTCGTTATTTTTATTATTTAATCTATAACTGAGTTGCATTGCATCGAGTATCATCTCTTTGCATTTTTCAATATCGTTGTTTGAGAAAAACACACCGCATAAATCAAGTACTGCTTTAAGCTGCCTTTTGTCTCTAAGCTTATTCTTTCTGTATTGAATAATTTCTTTAACAAAGAAACCAAATACAGATGCAATAAAACCGATAATGGCTCCTAATACAACACCTTGATTTTGAGTAATGAACTCATTCAACTAACACAGCTCCTGTCAAATATATTGTTTAAATACTGAATGACTTCTGTTTGAAGGTATAAACTCCTATTTATTAATTCCTGCATAACATTTGATTTACTTTCATTATCATGAAAACATGTTTTTTTATTGTTAAGAACCATGATAAACTGGTCCATCATCCTCCTCCAAGGCCTCAATAAACTAATACATTCATCATTGCCATTAATACAGAAAAGCTTCATAAAATCATCAATCTTATCATCTGTTTTATAAGAATTCAGATTTTCTTTTATTGCTAATGATATTGATTTTATAAAGACAAATACTACTTTTTCTTTTTCAGAATAAATAGCTTTCTTTCTCGCTTCGATATCATTTATGTTTTTAATATTGTTTACAATCTGCATGCAGTATTTATCATCGTTCTCAACCAATAATTCTGTTGTTACGGCAACCTGTAAAAGATATTCAAATTCTATTATCAATCTCCTTACATAAAATCCGGACGTACTGCCGCCATTTGTTGAAAAGACAATATCGTCACCATTTCCAAGTTCTATGTCTTCATATCGGTCTTCAAATTGAACATTCCGAATACCTTTCTTTGTTTCTATAATCACATTTGCAAAAAGAAGTTTCTTTATTGCAATTTCAATATCTTTTAAACTATAGAAAAGTGATAAGTCTTTTTTTAACTCATTGTAATATATCTCTTTCTGATTCTCTATGTATTTAATCTCAATGTATTGTAATATCCTGATAAAAATAAGGTAATTGCCGTACGTCTTCCCATTATTGTCTCTCCATGTTTCAAAATCAAAAAGATTCATTACAATTGGTGACTTTAAATCAAACCCTTCTCCGTCCATATGTTGATTACCGGGATGAAAATCGAATGCACCCCTGATAAGCATCTTGACATAACAGAACACATTATAATTATCATGCAATCTGGTTTTAATAGGTTCAAAACCGCCATTTTTAAAAGCATACATATTGAAGTTGATAAATTTTCGAATATTCCCGTTCACTATTTGATTATGAAACTCTTCAAAACTACCGAGGCGATCTTTGATATATCCCGTCCAAGGTTCAAAATAATTTCCATATACTATTTCAATAATATAATTCGCCACATCACTGAGTCTTCTTAGCAGCAATTCTTCTCCATTCCTGTTTATTTTCAGGTCAACATCCGTATCGCCGAGGTTCTTAACCGCTTGTAATAAATAAACCTTAAGCGATTCAAAATACAAAGTCGATATCTCTGGGACTGGGAATTTTAAATGATCGCTATACCTTACTTTTTCATCTTGAAGCTTTGTTTCGTTACGTTTTACGAAAAATATAAGAAAACGCCCTTGAACCAGAAAATGAGTTCCGTAATTATTAATTAAGTTGTTAATCCTATCAAATACTTTTATGATGGCTTTTGATACATTAACTTGCGTCTGTCGACTGCTTAAATCAATATTATCAATTATATATATAATTGGCTTGTTAATCTCTTGGGCAACGTAAGTATTGTAATAACCGATACGCAGATCCTTCTTTGAGTTGTTAATATCCTCCAGATGAAAAAAATCATTTTGAAAAGAATAATATTCTTTGTGCCAGCAATCATTAATCCTTTGCAAGATATGTTTGTCGATATAGTCCATAATAAGTTCTTCATATTCCTCAACAGTTTTATTTTGGCCTATATCTCTAAAATCGATTTTTATTATAACTGTCCTCTTTGAATCCTTTTCTGATCCGTCACAAATATTGAACAGTTTGCATAAGCCCTTATCAATGAACGTAGATTTACCAATTCCCGCATCACCCGATATTGTATATAGTGTAGGTTCAGTGCAATTAAAAGCTCTAAGCATTGACCGCGTAAATTTCTCATACATCTTTGACCTAAAGAATCTCTCACTAAATTCATACTGTGAAGCTTTATTAAATTCTCTAGCTACTTCTAAAAAATAATCTTCCAACACATCAGCATAATCGCCATCGTTATATTTGAGTTTCTTAATCATAGATGGTTTAAGAAGAGTCCCTTGTAAAGAACATCTACAAGATTCAAATCCAGTCATAGTTATGCTCCAAGTATTTTATTTTTTTCTATTGTATACTAATTTAATACATTATTCAATTATTTTCTACATAATTTTAACTATTTTCTGTCGTTGATGCTTTGTAATTACCATTTGTAACTTATTTTACGTTCTTAATCTATCGCAAAAAACTTCCTATCGCAGCGGCAGGAAGTTTTTTGGTGTAACTCTTTTATTAGCTATAAACCTCTCTTTATCAAATACCGGTTATTCGGCCAAAATAGCAGTCCACAAGGCCGTCCACCAGCTCACTGCGGTGCTGCGGGTCATAAAAGTCCATGCCCGTCTGGTCTTTGAGCAGCGCTGGGCGCAAAAAGATATTCTGCACCGTCAGTATCAGCATATACATTCTGCGCTTTAAATCCTCTTCCGTGAACTCGCCCGCATACGCTTTGTAAACCAGCGGCAGATACGCATCCACCGTCTCACGCGTGTTGTCGTGCAGCTCATCATTGGCCATATCCGTCTGTATCGATATGCGCGATATGTTCTCATTTCGCACGAGATAATCGCAGTTCAGCTTCATAAAAATGCGCAGCTTTTCTTTAGGCGGCACGTCCCTCAGCCTCTCGCGCTCCTCATCCGTCATCAGTCTGGCGTTGCTGATGATGCGCCGGACACTCTGCCTAATCAGATTATCCTTGGTTTGAAAATGGTAGTTGATCAGCCCCACACCAATGCCCACCCTGCTGCAGATATCGCCGATGGTGATGCTGCTTGGGTCGCTTCCCTTTTCTTCAATCAGCTTGATCGTGGCTTCGATGATCTCGTTTTTAATATCTTTTCTCATGAATACCCTTCTTTAAATGTCTATTGGGCAAGCACATGCGCAAAGCGCCCGATGACCGACTTTAGCACCATAGCCGATGCCAAAACGATCAGCGCCGTATTTGCGTTGCCGATAAAGATAATATCCCATTTGAAAATCTGTGTCAAAAGGGCCAGCAGCGCCACGGTGCCCAGCAAATACCCGAGTATCGAAAGCGGATGCGCGGGTGCCAATGAAATGAACTTCCCCACACCGATTGTGCACAGCGCCATGCCGACCACGCCCAAAACGATGGTCGCCGTTCTCGCCCCTTCAATGAATAAAAACTTTTTCCCCGACAACCCCAGCGCCACGAGCGCGCCCGCGATGACGATCTCGATAACGAGAATCCAAACATTTTTCATAACATGCTCCTTCTTGAATAGTTTTTTGAACTACGTTTTGAATTTTATTCAATTTCATTATATACAATAGCCTTCACATGTCAAGCATGCAGACCGTTTATTTTTTTACGGAATTATCCCTTTACACACGCCGAACACTTGTGCTATCTTTAGCGCGAGGTGATTAATATGACGTTTTTAGAATTGATTAAGAAGTTTCCATACGAAGAATCCTGCGTAAACTACTATCTAAAGATTAGATATCCTCAAGGCGTACATTGTAATCATTGCGGTTCGCCTAAGACTTATCAACGTAAAGGCAATTTAAAACTATTCGATTGCAAAGACTGTTTTAATACGTTCTCACCGTTCAAAGATACCATATTTGAAAAATCATCAACCGATCTACGCAAATGGTTTTATGCTATTCATCTTTTCTTAAACGGAAAGAAGGGTATATCAGCTTTACAGCTTCAACGTAAAATTGGTGTAACGTATAAAACAGCATGGAGAATGTTACATCAGATTGTTCAGCTATGGGTAATGCATCACAAAAGAGTTCTTCGATACAATCACACAAACACGATAGAGAGCTTTTGGGCAACATTAAAGCGTGGTGTATATGGTATCTATCATCATGTGTCAGTAAAGCATATGCAAGCGTATGTTGACGAGTTTTGTTTTAGATATAACAATCGTGGATTGAATATGTTTGATATGGTTTTAATGCAAGCTAAACTGTGATTAAAGTTTAGCTTGCACACAGTCGTTTTGGTCCAGTATTATCCAGTTATCTACGCAATCATATAGACCTCTCGCCTTGTCTTTTGACTTTTCAAACAATACAAGTTCTACATCTTTACCGCATTCTTTTATTTCTTTTACGGCTTTTTCAAAATCAGCATCTCTAGAAAGAAGAATTGCCACATCGTAATTCTGCTTGTACGCATATGTAAGCATGTCCACAGCAAGGTTTACGTCGGTTCCCTTATCGCCGAACGTAACAAGCGTTCCCGTAACTAAGTTTGAACAGTGATTGCATTTTATTGAATTTTTTGCGGGCGATATTTCTGTAGTCTTGCGCTGAATTCTTCCAAACCTTAATTCTAGTCGCGGTATGTGTCTAAGTTTACTTATGAAATTTTCTTGTTGTTGTCTTTGGGCTGCAGAGTAGTTGTCATCGAGCTTTGTTGTGTAGTAGTAGCATCTTTTTAATGTGTAATCTGCCCTTTTTGAAATTATGATTTTTATCAATTTTTCAAGATCCATTTTACACCCTGCCGGAGCCGTCCCGTTCCAATCGTAATAAAGCAAGGTTCCATCAATAAACAACATTACATCTTTCATAGATACCCCTTTAAAACATGAAATACCCGCCAAGAATAAATTCTTGGCGGGGGGTTAATTACATACGTGCTATTTTTAGCCGTATGGGGCTAATTACATATTATTATACTCAAAATATCTAAAAATACAACACTTTTTATTATATTTTTAAACTACTTTTCATATGCAATTTTTTCATATTTTATGTTACACTTATTATATCGTATAGAAGGGGGCATTTATTAATGGATATTATCGCCGCAAGATACGTTAAGGTGTTAAGATTTATAGAAGCAAGCGATGGAAAATATGATTTTGAAACTCTATGCAAGGCGTTCCCCCGAGAAGATTTAATATATCTAAACAAAGAGTACATAACACCATCTTTTAACGTTATGACATTACAGCCTAAAGGAAGAAACTATCTAGCGGCATTAGATTTCGCAAAGTCAAGCGCTTACGCCACAAAGAAAGATAACAAAAAGGCAACAACCATTGCAATAGCCGCTCTTGTTATATCAGTAGTCTTAGGAATAGCCCAATTATTGATATCGCTATTGCAGTAACGCTAATGGTAATGCTTGCTTTCGGCCTCTCCATCCAGTGTGTTTTCGATTCATCCATTATTATCACCTCTCACAAACCATATCGTTTGTATTAGCTCAAAACCTCTCTTAATAGCTATTAGTTATAATGTATAGCAGCAAGCTATTATTCGCAACTATTAGCTATATTGTATTTCTTTCAGCTATATTATAGCCCCTTTTTGTTGCAAATGCAACAATTATTTTATAGCTTGGTAATTAGAACGTTTACTCGCCGTGCATAATGGTATAATTCCGTTTTTTTATATCGAATCAGGTATGCATAGAATCGCTTCTTTGGGATTTTCCCTTTAAGTTGCTACTGTCGCCGACAGGCGATTGATTGCAGTGTTGCTCTCTACCAACCAATATTTTCTTATCCGGCGCTCAGCGCCGCCTTCCCTCAAGGAAGGCTTTATATCTCGTCAAATGAAATATCTGAACACAAAAAAGAGCCTTCAAAAACGAAGACTCTCTTATTGACGAATCGTTGCTTTAACCCAGCTTCTTCTTGGCCACAGTGACCATGCCCGCAAACGCCTTTTTGTCGTTGACCGCCATGTCGGCCAGAATCTTTCTGTTGACGGTGACGCCCGCTTTCTTAAGGCCGTCGATCAGGCGCGAATAGCTGATACCGTTGTTTCTGGCTTCCGCGTTGATACGCGTAATCCAAAGGCTGCGGTAATCTCTCTTCTTGAGCTTGCGGCCAATGTACGCATAGCGAAGCGAACGCATCACAGCCTGATTGGCTGCTCTGAACTGCTTGGACTTTGCGCCGAAGTATCCTCTCGCAAGCTTTAAAATCTTCTTATGTTTTTTACGGGCATTGACTGCCCCTTTCACTCTTGCCATTTGTCGTCTCCTCCTGCCACTGGCCTATTTGTAAGGAATCAGCTGTTTGATATTCTTTTCTTCAGCTGCCACAATAAATGTCGCCTGACGCAGATTCCTCTTTCTCTTGGCGCTCTTCTTATTGAGAATGTGTCTCTTGTAAGCCTTTGCGCGTTTCACCTTGCCGGTCCCTGTCAGCGAAAACCGTTTGGCCGCGCCCCTGTGCGTTTTGATTTTTGGCATTGCTGCATCGTCCTCCTTGGTTAGTTCTTTGGTGCTAATATCATGAACATACTCCGGCCTTCCATTTTGGTGCCCTTCTCCATCACGGCATCGTCCTGCACCATGGAAAAAAACTCTTCCATCACTTCACGCCCCAAATCCGTATGTGTCATTTGCCTGCCTCGAAAGCGCAGCGAAATTTTTACTTTATCGCCCGCTTTTAAGAATTTGCTTACGCTCTTTGCCTTCACGTCAAGATCGTGCTTGTCGATGTTGGTAGAAAGCCGCATCTCCTTAATTGTGATAATATGCTGGTTCTTTTTCGCCTCTTTTTGCTTTTTGGACTGTTCAAACCGAAATTTCCCGTAATCCATGATCTTGCACACCGGCGGCTGTGCGCTGGGAGAAATTTTGACGAGATCAAGCCCTTTTTCCTCAGCAATGTTCATCGCCTCACGCGCAGACATGATCCCCAGCTGTTCACCTTCTTCGGAAACCACGCGGATACTCGAATCCCGAATCTGCTCGTTAATCTGATGTTCGTTTGCGATAATAAACACCTCCATAAAATGTTGCAAACACAAGCGTTAAACCTATTCCTTAAAAGCTGCCGACCCATAAAAAAAACGGGTATATATACCCGTTCATCCGCAAAATAGACTGCTTACCGTATCTGGCCAATGCCGACAGGTGAGAAACGGGTGTTTCTGCTTTCAAGCAAGAGCAATATTATCATAAACACGAAGCGTTGTCAACAATTTAAACCCGCAAGATAACCGGTGGAAAAAGCGATCTGCAGATTGAACCCGCCGGTCAGCGCGTCCACGTCGATCACCTCTCCCGCGAAGAACAGCCCTTCGCAAAGCTTGCTCTGCATCGTAGACGGATCGATGCCGCGCACATCCACACCGCCGCGCGTGATGACGGCTTCGGCGATAGGCCTTTTGCCTTTCACGCTGAGGCTTAAGCCTTTGAGCGCTGCGCAGAGCGCACTGCGCTCCTCACGCGTGATCGAATTCGCTTTTTTATTTATATCGATGCCGCTTGCCGACGCGATTAAAGGTGCCAGCTTGGCCGGTACCAGGCCTCCGAGCACGTTGCCGAAATCCTTGTTGGCTTTTTCGGCAAAATCACGCAGCAACCGTTTGTCGAGCGTCTGATAATCGAGCGCAGGCTTGAAATCGATCACCGCCGTATACCCATCGTCGCCGTCCATATAGGCGCTGGCCGACAGCACGAGCGGCCCCGACAGCCCCGTGTGCGTGATAAGCAGCTCCCCCTGCTCGCTGTAAACATGCTTCTTGCCCTTTTTGAGCGCGAACCCCACATTTTTAAGCGTGATGCCCGCATAGTCCCTTATATCTTCGACGGTGTCGAGCCCCACCAGCGAGGGGCACGGCGTTTCAATTTTGTGGCCCGCGTCCTTTGCAAATGCGTAGCCGTCTCCTGTCGAGCCGGTTGACGGATACGATACGCCGCCCGTCGCGACGATCACGCTGTCGAACGCAAGCGCTTCCCTGCCGCAGATTACACCCGTCACGCGGCCGTTTTCAGCCGTGATATTTGATACAACCGTATTCAGCCTTGTCTTCACGCCCGTGTTCGCCAGCGCCTTTCCCAACGTTTTTAATACGTCGCTCGATTTATCGGAGACCGGAAACGCACGGTTGCCGCGCTCCGTTTTGACGGGCAGGCCGTTGCTTTCAAACCATTCCATAAGCTGCGCGTTATCAAACGTATAGAGCGCACTGTATAAAAAGGCGCCGTTGTGCACGACGCTTTGGAAAAAATCCTCTATCGGCGCGGCGTTCGTTAAATTGCAGCGCCCTTTTCCCGTGATATACAGCTTTTTGCCGAGCTTTTCGTTTTTCTCAAACAACGTGACCTCGCGGCCGCTGCTTGCCGCCGCCCAGGCGGCCATCATGCCTGCGGGCCCCCCGCCGATCACACATACCTTGCGCATCAAATCTCTTCCTTGCCTGTATAAACCTCAAACTGCTGCCACAGATCCTCCAGCAATTCGAAGTTCTGCTTTAAGCCATCCTTCTTGCGCATGCCGATCAGCAGCACGAGCGCATTGACGACGCTGATGGGCGTCACGAGCGAATCGATAAACAGGTTCATATCCGAATTTACAAACAGGTTCGCGTCCGCCGCGTTTGCGAGCGGAGAAAGCTCGTTGTCCGTGATGCCGAGTATCGTTGCGCCGTTTTTCTTTGCAAAGTTGACGCCGTCCATCGTGCGCGACGAGTAACGCGGAAAGCTGATAGCCACCACCAGATCTCCCTTGCCCGCGTGCAGCAAATGGCCGAATATATCGCCGCCGATGCTGGAGGACACAAGGCTCGTTTCGCTGATGATATAATTGAGATAATACCAGAAAAAAAGTGCAAGCGGCGCGCTGGACCGAAGACCCAGTATATAAACGCGCTTGGCACCGAGTATCATATCCGCGGCCTTTTGCATCATGTCGTAATCCAGCACCTCGCGGATGTGCCGGAGGCTCGTAATATCGTTGCGTACTGCCCAGCGCACGAGCTCTTCCTCGGACATATCCGAACCGAGCCCCATACGCTGCACATTTGTGAGCTTGGTGCGTATCAGTTCCTGCAGTTTCTTCTGCAGTTCCGGGTAGCCGTCATACCCGAGCGCACAGGCGAACCTGACCACAGTGGATTCGCTGACGCCCACCGTCTCGCCGAGCCGTGATGCCGTAATGAAGGCGGCTGTATCGTAATGATCCACGATATATGACGCAATTGCACGATGTCCCTTGCTCATAGAGCTTTGCCGCTCTTTAATGACCTTTATGATATCGTTGACTTGCATTCGGTTCTTCCCCCATCCGTCTGTTATGCCATATATTCTATCATATTCAGCTAAAAATGCAATTTTAATTTATCGATCCTGCAAGAAAGCGTCTCCATCCTGTCTCTTGCCGTTAGATCAAACTTGATCGGTGTCAGCGACGCATACCCCTGGCGTATCGCCGCGATATCCGTTTCTTCGGCGACCATTTCCTCACGCAGTGTGCCGGTCATCCAAATGTATTGCCTGCCGTGCGGGTCGTCACGCAGCTCCACCTCATCGTCGTAGGCCGTGCGGCCCTGAACCGAGACCTTCACGCCGTTGATCTTGCACAGCGGCAGGTCAGGCACGTTGAGATTGTAAAGCACGCCCTCGTTTTCACCGTCGAACAGTCCGCCGTCAATCAGTCCCGCTGCGATTTCCGCGGCGCTCTCAAAGTGCTCCGCGAAGTGGGACGCCGTTGACACAGCCAACGCTTTATACCCCATGATCACGGCATCAAGCGCGGCCGCCACCGTCCCCGAATAGAGTATGTCCGACCCTAAGTTCGCGCCATGGTTAATGCCAGAAACAACAAGATCGACCTTGCCGTTTAATATATGGGCAATGCCGATCTTGGTACAATCCACCGGCTGACCGTCCACGACGTAGCAGGGTACCGTCTCCAGCCCTGCAGGCTGTGTTTTGGTCACGCGCAGCGGACGGTATATGGTAATGGAATGTGATGTGGCGCTGCGCTCGGATTCGGGCGCGACCACCGTGACATCATGGCTGTCCTTCAAGCGGGCAGCCAGAGTCCTTAAGCCTTTGGCATGAATGCCGTCATCATTCACAATCAGTATGCGCATTGTCGTCCTCCTGCCTCATTTTACAGGAGGGTGCTGTGCCTGTCAACGTCAGGCGAACAGCCACCACGTCAGTATGCGCTTGAATGCGTTGGAGAAATTGCGTTCCGCCACGGCATCCCCCGCCACAGCGTCCACGCGGCCAATCTCCGCGCCGTCCAGCATTATGCGCAGATACCCAAGCACCTGCCCCTGTTCTATCGGCGCCGCAATGTTTTCGAGCAGCACGAGTTCTTTTTCGAGCGACCCTTCTTTGCCCTTCTCAATCAACGTGGAAAAGCCCTGCCCCGCATACACATCGATAAACGGCATCGTACCGCCCGCGATGGCCAGATCACTGCCGAGCTTCTGCCCTTCCGTTACGATCGTTTTGGCCGTAAACCCAGCAAACGCATAATCGAATGCGGCTTTCGCTTCATCGAACCTCGCGGAGCTGTTGGGCGCGCCGAGCGCCACATAGATAAACCGGCCGCCGCTGCGTTTCACCGTGGCTGCAATGCAATAGCCCGCAGCGCCCGACGATCCCGTCGCGATACCGTCGCATCCTTCATAATACCGCACCAGCCGGTTCTGGTTCACCATCTCCGTTTCGCGCCCGTCGGGATGCAAATAGTTCTCCATCCAGATGCCGCTCCATTTGTAGAAGAGGTCGTGCTTCACGAGCTGCTGGCAGATCGTCGCCGCATCGCGCGCGCTGATTTTCTGCTCGTCCCCCAGCCCCGTCGCGTTCACAAACGTCGCGCTGATGCCAAGAACGCCCGCCTTTTTGTTCATCATCTCCACAAACGCGTCCTCGCTGCCCGCCGCTTTTTCCGCAAGCGCAACCGTCGCGTCGTTGGCGCTGCTCACGACAGACGCTTTAAGCAGATCCTCCACCTTGTGCGTGCTGTTCACATCCAAAAACGCCTGCGTGCCGCCCATGGATGCCGCATGGTCGCTGATGGTGGCCGTGTCGCTGAGCGAGAGCCGTCCCGTCTCCTCCGCTTCCATAAACAGCAGTATCGACATCACCTTGGCGACGCTCGCACAGGGCAGCTGCTCATCCGCGTTCTTCTCCGCCAGCACGTCTCCCGAACCCGCATCGATCAGTATATAGCTTTTTGCATTTGCATCGAAGCCTTCCGCGTATGCCGTCACTGTGAACGCAAAGATCATAAGAAACGCAAACGCGATCAAGATTGTCCTTTTCATAACCGAATATCCCCTTTTTTGCTTTTGTGATTAGTTTCTCCCGAAGAATGGGCAGATATTCTTTAACTGACTGTCCCGGCAATCAACAACTTGATAATGATGTGAAAAAAATATATAATCTGTCATATGAATACGATCACAAAAATTGCGGCGGCAGCGCTGCTCGCGTCTGTCATGCTTCTCACAGCTTCGTGCGAGGCGCTCAGCGCCGAGGAATCGGAAAACGAGCGCGCATATTACGAACAGAAATACGCAAACGAGCCCGAGCCCGAGGGCGCTGTCGCGGCGCTGCTTGATGTGCTCGACTCCTGCGTGGGCGGGCAGTACATCATCGCGGGACAGGCGACGCCTGTCACCGATAAGTTCATCAATGTGATGAATGAAAAATATCCCGATTATTTTTCAGGCGGCCGCCTTGAGTATTTGTACGGCGTTGCGGATAAAGCCGCAGCGCAGGGCTTACAATTTCCTAAGGACTATGCGTGGGATTGCAGCGGTTTGTGGTGGTATGCGGCAAATGAAGCGGGGCTGTATGACGAATACACCGACCGCACCGCTAACGACACCTACTACGACTACTGCACGCCCATTGATAAAGAAGATTTGCAGCCCGGCGATATCGTGTTTATGATGGGGGCTGATGGGCATGTGTCGCACATGGGCATTATGGGCCGCCACGGCTACATCTATGAAGCGTCGAGCGGCTATGTGGGCGTGGTGTACAAGCGCACGATCGACAAGCGCATATACAAAAACATCATCAACGATGATTTGGTCGTCAATTTGAACTGGAACGCTTTCGGCAGGCCGACGGTATTTGAGTGAATCTGAGTATATCCATCCGCTGGCTGCCGTGAGCAGAAACGAAGCGGAATGCTTATCAAACGCGGTCTGCCTATCTGGACGTGTGTGCCACCATATAAATGGCGGGCGTGCCGTAGACAGTCTCATATTTCTCCTCGCAGATAACGATCTGAAAGGAATGGACTGGTTACGACGTGTCGAAAAAGCGACTGGCTTGTTCGATTTTAGGCTATGTTCTCTCCCCCAGTCACCTAACGGTGACAGCCCCCAGTCCACCCTCAAAAGGGTAGTCCTCAGAGGAGGCCAAGATTAGAGGTTCTTGACTCTCTGGTATTACCGTATCTAATCGAAGCTTTTATTTAACCTCATCCCATATTTTTATAGACCGCCCAGCTGTTCGCAAAATGGCCGACAGCCAGCACGAGTGTCGCTGCCCCGAGCCAAGCCGACTCAATCCATACGGCGATAAACGCAAACGCGAGCACCGGAAAGACGGCCATGGGTATGGGCATCCGTAAAACCGGCGCAAACAGCAGCCGAAAATCACGCCGAATCGCATATCTGAGCCAAAGCCCGTAATAGGCCGCAATGCATATCGTCGCCAGCACAAACCACACATTTATGCCGGCGACATTGATATACCCCTTCGAAAACACGGGCAGCAGGAAACACGCCGCCTGCCCCACGCGCTCAAGCACTGTCATCAGCGCTCCCGCGCCCGTCACTTGCTCCGGCGCGTCTTTCGGCGGCAGCAGTATCATGAGCAGATTCGGCAGCAATATGATGCCTGTGATCAGCAAACCTGTCAGCGAAAATCCCATCAGCAGCCTCCCTCCTGATTACGCATTATGCCCGCTTATAACTTTATTATCGGTATTGATTCTTTTATCTCCCGTCCGTATGCCGAAGCGCAATACGCCTTTGGCACAGCTTTTCACGCACGCACCGCACAAAATGCAGTCGGACAGCTCGATGCTGCCCTGCTGCAGCGCCGTGCCGACAGACAAGCTCATCGGGCAGGCCTGGCTGCATTTTTCGCAGCTGATGCATTTATCGGCCTGGGCTTTGATGCGCAGCTGCGGCAGCTTTAAGAGCTTGCCCGCCGCGTAGCCGCCCGCAAGAAACGGCGCCATCCAGCAAAAGCTGTGGCATGCGCCGCGTCTGCCGACAAGCAGATTCGTCACAATAAAAACGGCCAGCACGAGGTAATACATGATGTATTTGAGCGGCATATCGACGGATACACCCGATTCGGTGAAAAACAGGAAATCCACTTTTTTGACGCCGCCCGCTATCACAAAGCCTATCACAAGCACAGCCGCCCATACCGCAAAGATGATATACCTTGCCATCCTGAGCTTTGTAATGTTGACCGGCTTGTTGTTCGCTTTCGCGCAGAAATCGCCCAAGGCCGACATCGGGCACACCCAGCCGCACCACGCACGGCCAAGGAACATCCCGGTTATAAACATCGCGGCAAACAGCATCAAACTGCCCGTCATCACGCCGTCCATCGCGCCGAAAACCGGCACGACCGGTGACAGGAAATTCAATATCACCGGAAACAGCATCAGGCTGATGAGCGTCAGCACCGTTCTCACTTTAAACTTCATTTTTCTTTTCCCTCCAAATAGTCAAGCGTCTCGTCGCACCATTCGATATAGGCGCCGTAGGCTTTTTGCCCGAAGGCGACCACGCGCAGCACATCCATATGGTTGTCAAAGTCCGCGATGCTGCGCAGCTCCTTCTCAAAGCCGTTCAGTATGGCCAGCTGCTTTTGCTGAGACTCCAAATAAGTGCGAACATGCTTTTTGATCACGTCGGTGCCGGTTTGTCCCGAGAAATACATCTTAAGCAGCAGTTCGATGCGGAATGTCTCCTTTTCCACCGGCGCTTCGAGCCACGCTTTGAGCGCCGCTTGGCCCGCCTGCGTGAGGGCATACGTGACCTTGGCGCGTCCCTCGCTGCTTTTGTCCGCCGTGATCAGCTTTTCATCCGTCAGCGCTTTGAGCATCGGATAAAGCTGCCCGTAGCTTTCGTTCCAGAAGAAGCTGAACCGGATATCGATGATCTTTTTGATGTCATAGCCCGTCATCGGCCCTTCCGTGAGCAACCCGAGTATCACAAATTGCGTTTTGCTGTTTCTCATACGTGCATCCTCATATCTTTCAGATATATCTTATAGATGTATTGTATCGGCGTTGATCTGTTTTGTCAATAAATAAAAAAGCGCCTGCATGTGCAAACGCCCAACATAAAGTAAATATATTATCTTAGCGGTTTGATTTTACGCTTGGTCTTGCCGCAGCGAAGCAGGATGAAGATCATCACGATGAAAACGGCGGTAAAGAAGGCAATGCCTATCAGCCCCTGCATCGGTTTGGGTATCACGTCTGCGAGGGATTCCGCCGGGTATATGAACAGTGCTGTGAAAAGAGCGGATGTCACCATCAATGCGGCAGCCCCCTTCCATATACGTTTCTTGATACAATATATTAAGCCCGGCACAGCGATATTCTCCGGGAAAAGAATTAAAAGAGGCCGCACAGCTTGATGAAAAGCTCCACCCAGACATGCACTCCATGTATTTATGATCTCCGACCGTGGGATTCCTCTTCCGCTTGCGCTCCATCGGAATGACTTTTGACTTTGTCGGGGATGATGAGATGATTGTCAAATACGAGGCCCTCATCCGTTACGGCGCGCCACCTTCCCCCGAGGGGAAAGGCTTAATTCGAAGCGCATGCAAATAAAAAAGCGCTTCGCAGTGAAGCGCCTTCAGGATAACAGCTTTAGACTCACATGACCGCGACGCGCTCAATGAATCCGTCAATCACCGTGCGTATGCGGTCCGCCGCGACGCGTCCCGTCTCCATCACTTCCTCATGCGCGAGCGGCTGATCGAGTATGCCCGCCGCCATGTTCGTGATGCACGACAACGCCGCCGCTTTGACGCCCGCATGCGCCGACGCGATGATCTCCGGCGCGGTAGACATGCCGACCGCGTCCGCACCGAGTACACGCAGCGCTTTGATCTCCGCCGGCGTTTCATACGACGGCCCCGACATCATCGCATATATGCCCATTTTGATCTCGATGCCGTTGGCGGCCGCCGCGTCCGCAAGCGCCTGATTGAGGCCTGCGTCATACGCAAACGACATATCCGGGAAACGCGGCCCGAAATCATCCAAATTGGCGCCGATGAGCGGATTTAAGAACGTGAAATTGATATGATCCTTAATGATCATGATATCTCCCGGCCTATACCCTGTGTTCACGCCGCCTGCCGCATTAGTGAGCAGCAGCTTTTTGATGCCGAGCTTAATCAGCGCGCGCAGCGGTATCACCGTTTCGGCTGCCGTATACCCTTCATAACAGTGAAAGCGCCCCTGCATGCAGACGATATCAACACCGTGCCTGCTGCCGAACACGAGCCGCGCCGCATGCCCGGGCGCGGTGGATGCCGGAAATCCCGGGATGGCCGCATACGGCACCGTCTGCGCGTTGTCGAGCGCATCCGCGTAATCGCCGAGGCCGCTGCCGAGCACCACACAGACCTGAGGCCTCTGCGCCGTCAGCTTGCTGAGCGTTTCATAGGCAATATGAATTCTTTCCTTTGTCATTTCTTATCCCTCCGTGATTTCCTTCAAAAACGATGTGCCCACATGCCAATCCTTAAGCCCGAAAAATTCCGCAGCCGTGGCGGCAATGTCGGCAAAGGTGCTGCGCGTGCCGATATCCGTGCCTGCCTTGACTTTTTCACCGTACGCAAATATCGGAATGTACTCGCGCGAATGATCGGTGCTGGCCGTTGTCGGGTCGCAGCCGTGGTCCGCCGTGAACAGTATGATATCCTCGCTCTTCATCGCACTGAGCATTTCGGGGATGCGTTGGTCGAGCGCTTCGAGCGCTTCCTTATAGCCCTGCACGTTGTTGCGGTGGCCGTAGAGCATATCAAAATCCACGAGATTCGTGAACACAAGCCCGTCGAAATTCTCTTTGATCGCCTCCACAGTCGCCGTGATACCCGCGTCGTTGTCGCGCGTGTGGTTGCGCCGCGTGAGGCCCACGCCCGCGAAAATGTCTTCTATCTTGCCGATGCCGAACACCTCAAGCCCGACGCTTTTCAGCGCGGTGAGTATCGTCTCGCCCGGCGGCTCGAATGAAAAGTCACGCCGGTTCTTGGTGCGCTCAAAACGGCCCTCCTCGCCGATAAACGGCCGCGCGATCACGCGGCCCACAGCGAGATCGCCAACGAGCATGCTCCTTGCTTTCTCACAGATGGAATACAGCTCGTCAAGCGGCACCACATCCTCATGCGCCGCAATCTGAAACACGCTGTCCGCCGAGGTGTACACAATGAGCTTGCCTGTTTTCACATGCTCTGCGCCGAGCTGCTTGATGATTTCCGTGCCCGACGCGGGCATGTTGCCGAGCGTCCCGCGTCCTGCGGCTTCTTCAAACGCGCGTATAAAATCCTGCGGGAAGCCGTGCGGGAACGTCGGAAACGGCTTGTCCAGAATGAGCCCGCTGATCTCGAAATGGCCGCCCGTCGTGTCCTTGCCCGAAAAATGCTCGGCCGCTTTTCCGTAGGCTCCGGTCACAGCACCGTCGCACGGTATGTTTTTCAGCTTGCACAGCCCGAGCTGCGACAGGTTCGGGATACGGATATCGGGATATGCCGCGATGATATGCCCGAGCGTATCCGAACCTTCGTCGCCAAAGCGCGCCGCGTCGGGCAGCTCGCCCGCGCCCACGCTGTCCATCACCACAATTATGAATTTTGCCATCGTGCCTCCTGTCTCTCCGATACGGCTCGGTCCGTCTTCCCCAATGGGAGATTGCTTTACCAAAAACACAAGGCTGCCCCGGTTAAGAACAGCCTTGCCGCATTTCATTTCCTGATCATCCACCCGCTCGTATCTGCTTCGCCCTCAAAGTCCACCATGAAAAGCCATGTATCCTCTTGTGAAATCATATCCGGAGCGTCAAATACAGCATCGTTGATGGCCGAAACCACGCCGCTCACCGGCGCATGGACCTCGCTGACCGTTTTTATAGACTCGACGGTGGCACAAAGCTCACCCTTTTGCACATCAAGCCCGATAACCGGAAGCTCTATATAGACAACGTCTCCCTTGACCGTTCTGCAGTCAAGGCCTACTGCCGCTTTTTGAGCGTCGAGACGTATCCACTCATTTTGAATTGTCAAATACGTTATCATGCACAGTCTCTCCTTCGCAAGGCTTAGGATATATTATGCATGCAAAATACCGTTTGTTTTATTTTTTCTTCAGATAGTTTTTGAACCGTCTTCTGAATAAAACAATATAAACAACGACACCGGGAATAATGGTCGCAAAGCTGACCCAAAACGCCCATTCATTGCCCATAAAATCAAGTATGCCCGTCAACAGAGCTATCGGCCCGAAAATCCAGCAAAACGTGCGCAGCATCTTATTCGCGTCTTCCTTCATGGCCTTCGGATAATCGTTGTTGAACGCAGGGCCTTTGCCCGTAAACGCGGAATAAAGAGCAAACCCACCGAAGATGGCCATAAATGCCGCCATCATTTGATTCATGCCTTCCAATTTAAGTACCCCTTATCTTTTGCTTATTTTCACGCCTTCGGGCGTGTCTTTCAAATCGTATCCCAGAGCTGTCAGCTGATCGCGCAGCGCATCGGCCTTCGCAAAATCACGCGCTTTTCGCGCCTGCTGGCGCTGATTGGCCAGCTCCATAATCTCAGCAGGCACTTCCTCATCCTCGGGCACCAGCCCGAGCACCGCGAGCACATTATCCAGCGCATCCAGCGCTTCCTTCGCGCTTTTCGCCCCTTTGCCGTCTTCAAATGCGAGGTTGATATCGTGGATGTACTCAAATATCACGCCTATGGCTTCGGCCGTGTTCAAATCGTCGTCCATCGCCTTTTTAAACTGGTTCTCAAGCGCGCATACGTCCTTGGCCACATCCGCCGTATCCGCCGTGC
The DNA here is from genome assembly GCA_023408075.1 of Bacillota bacterium. Lineage (GTDB taxonomy): Bacteria > Bacillota > Clostridia > Christensenellales > SZUA-584 > SZUA-584. The sequence continues at coordinate 264,649 of JAEYKW010000025.1, forward strand.
CTGTGCCGATAATGTGCTTTAGGTTATCGCGGCAGTTTTTGATGCGCGCCATGGCGGACGCCGCCTGCATGATGAGCTCCTCGCTGAAATTGATCGGGTTGCGGTAATGAGCCGAGAGCATAAAAAGCCGGACGACCTTTAGATCGTATTTCTGCGAGATATCGCGCACCGTGAAAAAGTTGCCTTTCGATTTGGACATTTTTTCGTTGTTCACGTTGATGTAGCCGTTGTGCATCCAGTATTTTGCGAACGGCTTGCCAGTGGCCGCTTCCGACTGCGCGATCTCGTTCTCGTGATGCGGGAAAACAAGATCCTGTCCGCCGCCGTGTATGTCGATCGTGTCGCCGAGGTATTTCATGCTCATCGCGCTGCACTCGATATGCCAGCCCGGGCGCCCAAAGCCCCACGGGCTCTCCCAGCTGTCCTCACCGGGCTTGGCGGCTTTCCACAGCGCAAAATCCTCGGGGTTTTTCTTGACCTCCGTCACGTCGATACGCGCGCCCGCCTGCAGGTCTTCGAGAGACTGCCCCGAAAGCTTGCCGTATTCGGGGAAGCTCGATACGTCGAAATACACATCGCCGCCCGATTCATAAGCGTGGCCGGATTCAATCAGCGTTCCCACCAGCTTGATGATATCGCCGATATGCTCGGTCGCTCTCGGGTGCACCGTGGCGGGCTGAATGCCAAGCCCCTCGGCGTCCTTGTAGTATTCTCCGATAAAACGCTCTCCGAGCTCCTTTAAGCTCGTATTTTCTTCGGCGGCCCGCGCAATCATCTTGTCGTCCACGTCCGTAAAGTTCTGAACGAAGGTCACGTTAAGCCCGGTATACTCAAGATACCGGCGCAGTGTGTCGAAAATGATAAACGGCCTTGCGTTGCCGATATGAAAAAAGTTATAAACGGTGGGGCCGCAGGCATAAATTTTGGCCTTGCCGGGCTCTACCGGAACAAATTCTTCTTTAGTGCGCGTCATTGTGTTAAACAGCTTCAAAACAACACTTCCATTCCTGCTATTGATCGCATCATTATATTATATGCGGCAGCCAAAAGTCAATTGACGCCTATGTCTGCCTGCCATGCCGAATAGCCGCCCGCGAGGTTGTAAACCTCTTTGTATCCCGCATTCATAAGAATCTGCGACGCCGCCACGCTGCGGTTGCCCGACGCGCAGTACACAAGCACTTTGTCATACTCTTTGATTTCGTCAAGGCGTCCGGCCAGCTCGTTATGCGGGATCAGCAGCGCCCCTTCGATGTGGCCTTCATCGTACTCCTCCTGCGTTCTCACGTCGAGCAGCAGATAGTCGCCGTTCATGGCCGATGCAAACGCCTGTGCATCGACGCTTTTATACCCGTCCGTTTCCGCGAGTTCTTCAATGATGAGCGTGCCCGTTTGTGTGCCGTCGCTAGTTTTAACGCTGATATCAAAACGGCCCGTTTCCACGGCCTTGAACTGAACCTTCGCCTCGCCGCTGGCGCTGGCCTCCGCCTCAAAACCGGGCACACTGAGCGTGATGCTGCCGCTCCCCCCATAAATCAGCGTCACCGTTTCGCCGCGGTAGGCATTCACCTCGGAAAAGCCGCTGCTTAAATGTATGACGCGCCCGCCGTCCTCCAGCGTGCCGTCTGCGGCAGGCTGCGCACTGCACCCGCTCAGCATCAGCACCGCCGCTGCAAGCAAAACCCAACACTTTTTCATAGCTGTTCCCCTCTCTTGCATTTTGCATCGCTTTTTGGCAATATCAAAAGACAACAATGCCCGCTTGAAGCGGGCGTCTAGTCTGTCAGTAAAATCCAAAATACCTCCTTCAGATGACCACTCCGAAGGAGTGGACCGGAAGGTGGCACGAAGTGTCGGAGGGAGTGATTGGTTATATGCTTTTTTCTCTCCCCCAGTCACCTATCGGTGACAGCCCCCTCGTCAGAGGGGGCCACGATATAAGGTTATTTGACACTCTGAATGCCTGCTTGAAGCGGGCATCCGTTTAAAAATCTTTCTTTATGCGCTTGCGCCGCAGGAACGGCGGAATATCGAGTTCGTTCCCCGTTTCAAACCCGCTGAGCGAAGGCGATTTCTTTTCCGGCCTGACCGGAATAAACATGTCGTCGTCGTCCGAGCTCCCGCGAAAATCGAGCTCCTCCCGCATGGGTGCGGCGGGCTGCTGCTGCGGCTGCTTTCTCGGCGCGCCGTTGAAGCCGGTGGCAATCACCGTGATGCGCACCTCGTCCTCCAGCCTGTCGTCCGTATCCGCTCCGAAGAATATGTTCGCTTCGGGATCGGCCGCCTGACGGATCAGATTGGCCGCTTCTTCAATTTCGAGCAGACTCATCGTGGGATCGCCCGTCACGTTATAGAGTATGCCGCGCGCACCTTCGATGCTGGTCTCCAGCAGCGGGCTTTGAATCGCCTGTTTGGCGGCATCCATCGTCTTATTGTCGCCGTAACCGACGCCGATGCCCATATGCGCAACACCACGCTCCATCATGACCGTACGCACGTCCGCAAAATCGAGGTTGACCAGCGCGGGTTTTACAATTAAGTCCGTAATGCCCTGTATGCCCTGCCGGAGCACATCATCCGCCACGCGGAATGCTTCGAGCATTGATGTGCCTTTGCCGATCACCTGAAGCAGCTTATCGTTCGGTATCGTGACAATCGTATCCACAACGTCCTTGAGCGTCGTATGGCCGTCCCTCGCGCGCGTTAAACGCTGTCCGCCTTCAAACATGAAAGGCATTGTGACCACGGCGACTGTCAGTATCTTTTTCTGCCGCGCGATTTCGGCGATAACCGGAGCCGCACCTGTCCCGGTGCCGCCGCCGAGGCCCGCCGCCAAATAAATCAGGTTCGCGCCGTCTATGATCGAGTTCAGCTCATCGATGCTCTCTTCGGCAGCGCGCCGTCCGATTGCCGGATCTCCGCCCACGCCAAGGCCGCTGGTCAGCTTTTCCCCGATCTGGATTTTGTTTTTCGCCTTGGAGAGCAGCAGCGCCTGCTTGTCCGTATTGACGGCATAAAACTCAGCGCCTGTCACCCCGTGTTCAATCATGCGGTTGACCGCGTTGTTGCCTGCGCCGCCGACACCGATGACCTTAATCTTGGCTATGCTGTCTTGTTCAATATCAATCTCTAATGGCATATTGACCCCCTTATTCAGAACGTTTAATCGAACATTTTTTTCGATAACCGTTCCAGTAACGCTAAACCGCCCAAGCTGCTGTGATATTTGGCCTCAAAAACATAGTCGAGCAATGCGAGCACCGTGTAGTAATTGGGCGTTGAGAGCTGCGGCGCTTCGATTTTCGATATGCGCACCTGTCTCTTTAAGAGCCCCTCCAGCATGTCCCTCACGCCCTTCATCATTGCTATTCCGCCGCCGGAAAGATAAATGCGCGTTCGCCTCACTATGTTGAGCGGGCTTTTTTCAAACGCTCTGCCAATAAGCTGGCAAAGGTGCTCTACCCTTGCGTCAATGACCTCAGAAACAAGGGCATGATTGTATCTTTCCAGTCGCCCGGATCGTTCTCTGGCATAATCATATATCTTCGTGCCAGTATTTTCAAGGCCAAAGGAATACCGCTTTTTGATCTGTTCCGCCATGTCCACATCCAGATTGAGCACGATGGACAGATCATTGGCTATCTGCATACCTCCGGCGTTTATTGTCTTATTATATACAATTGCGTCACCGTAGACAACCGTGACATTCGTATCGTAATAACCCGTATTGATTAACACGGAACAGCAGTCCCGCTCTTCCGTCGGCACCAGGAACAGGCTCTCGGCCAGCACCTCGGGTATATAGGCCGCCACCTTAACGCCTATGCCCTGCAGCAGCGCCGTCGTATCCTCAATAAACTCGTTTTTCGCAAAAATCAGCGACACAAGCCCGTTGAGCTCGCTTGCGGCGGCATCCATCACATCAATATAGTGATGGCCGTCCTCCAGCTCAAAATAGACAGGTGTCGAGTTCACCACCGTATAAAGCGAATCGTCATAGCCCTGCTCGGCGTTTTTAATAAGCCGCTCGATATCGCTCTGGCAGACGCGCCCGCTTTCTATGCCGGCACTTCCTTCCTGACAAACCACCTTGCAAAACACGCCGGGGACGCCGACAAACACCTCTTTAACCCGTTTTCTTGCTTTCTTTTCGGCAAGAGATACGGCTTGTTCCACGGCTTGCTTTACATTTGAAGGTTTTTGCCAGCGGCCGTTCTTTATTCCTTCGTATTTCGCCTCTCCGGCACCGAGCACCTCAAAGCGTCCCATCGATTTTTCACGACCGACCACGCACATGACTTTCGACGTGCCAAATTCAACGGCAGCCGTCACATTTTTCATAGCCCGCAAAATATCCCCTTAAAAATCAGAAAAACAATAGAACACTTAATTAATATAATACCATGTTTATAATAAATAACAATATTTTTGATCTATTTCTCTCTGTAGTAGGCATTTTTAGCCGATGATACATCCAAAATGCCCCCTGACTTGCCCATTCCCGTGATTTCGCCCTGTGAAGCTTTCATAAGGGCAAATTTTTTATTGAGCGCGGTATCGTCTCCGACCTCCACAGCCATGCCGTCGCTCAGCGTTATGACGATGTCGGCCGCAAGCGAAATGTCAATGCCCGTCGGCGCGATACCGGCGGATTTTAACGCATCGATCAGGCGCGTCAGCACCCCGATTTTAAAGATATCGCTCGTCCCGATCTGCTGGCCGACCAGCACGGTATCGGCAGGCAGCCCTGTAACCAGCGGATACGCGGCTGCCGCCTCCGGCTGGGTTTCCAGGCGCAGCACCCATCCCTCGCGGTCGATCACGACGAACGCGCTGTCCTTCCCGATACATGCCGCTTCCTTTCTCTCTTCAATCGTAATCAGCACATTGTCGGGATATTTGATTTCGACGCTGACCGGCTTCACGTATGGATCCGTGCTGATATTGTCCATAACCTCCTGCTTGTCCACACCGAATATGCTCGTATTGTATTCAAGGCCGGAGAGCGCGATCATGTCGTCCTGGCTGCGGGTCTCACATCCGGCGACGGTGATCGTTCTCACCTGAAAAAGCTCATAAGCGACAAAGATAAGCGCGCCGATGAAAACCACCAGCGCAATCCCTGTCAGCACTCTTTTGCCCTTTTTCAATCGGTCACTCCTCTCTTTTGATATCCGCTCCGGCAGGATGACTGCCTGCTTCGGAGACTGTGACACCAAGGTTTCTCAAGCCCTATAACCGCAGATCGATAGGGCAGTTGCTGACTTCGCACCCATTCGGTTGTCCTGAGTTGAAACAATATGAGTCACTTGTTAATCAAACAATATGTGATTTTCTATATTGCACTTATCCTTTTTAATTATAATCGTATAATAAATTTATTCAATCAATAGTTAAAAAATGGGCCGTATGAAACATGTGGAAATTATTCGGTACGATATCCCCATAACGCGAAATACAGACAAATAATAAAACCGCGAAAAATATCTTTACGCAGTTTTAAAGGAAAAGGATTTGGTATTAATCCGGAACTGTAATGTTGATGCACAACAGCGTGTTTTAGGCGGTATTGTTTCCCAAAAACATAACAATGTGCTTGTTTATAACGTATTGCTTAAACGGTCATTCCTCTCGTTTGATATCCGCACCCAGCAAATTCAGCTCTGACTCAAACGTTTCATAGCCTCTGTCGATGATTTTGGCCTGCTCTACCACCGTGGTGCCGTCCGCGCAAAGGCCCGCCAGCACAAGCGCCGCGCCGCCGCGCAGATCCATCGCCGTGACTTCCGCCCCGTGCAGCTGCTCCACGCCTTTAATCACCGCCACGTTGTTCTTAATCACAATATTGGCACCCATCCTCTGCAGCTCGGTCACATGCTTAAAGCGGCTGTCGAATACGCTTTCCACAATGATGCTGGTGCCTTTGGCAATGCAGGCCGCCGTGCACATTTGCGCCTGCATATCCGTCGGGAACCCGGGATACGGCCCGGTTTCAATCAAATGCATCTCCTTGGGGCGCCCCTGCCCTGTCACAGTGATTGCATCGTCGTAAATATCCACCTTGGCACCCGCTTCTTTGAGCTTGGCTGTGATAGAAAACAGATGTTCCGGCACAACGTTTTTAACCGTGACTTTTCCGTTGGTGACCACCGCCGCCGTCATAAACGTGCCCGCCACGATTCTGTCGGGCATGCACGAGTATGAAAACCCGTTCAAATGGCTCTTGCCCTCTATGGTCACTGTGCTCGTCCCAGCGCCGCTCACAGCGCCGCCCATCAGATTGATGACGCTTTGCAGCTCCACGATTTCCGGCTCCCGCGCCGCGTTTCTGATCACCGTATTGCCCGGCGCAAGCGCCGCTGCCATCATGAGGTTTTCCGTCGCCCCCACGCTCGGGTAGTCAAGATGAACGTCGCCGCCTTTGAGCTTCTTGCCCTCGCACATAATGTGGCCGCCCGCTTCGGTGATGTTGACGCCAAGGGACCGAAGCCCTCGCAGGTGCAGATCGATTGGCCTGCTGCCGATTTCGCATCCGCCGGGATAAGTAAACCTGGCCATGCGAAAGCGCGCCAGAATAGGTCCCATCATAAATATCGACGACCGGATCTCTTTGGCCAGCCTGTCGGGCATTTCCCAGCGCAGTGCGCGATGCGTATCAATCACCAATCGGTCTTTTTCAAAAGCCACATATGCGCCGATGTGCTCGAGTATTGACAGCATATAATACACATCCGAAATCGCCGGCCAGTTATATATAATGACTGGTTCTTCTGTCAGCAAGGCGGCCGCAAACACAGGAAGCGCCGCATTTTTCGCACCCTGCACTGCGATCTCGCCTTCCAGCTTTGAACCGCCTTTTATAATCAATTTTGCCATAATGGCCTCCCCCGCATATCGTCTATCACATATTAATATCTTATGCCGAGCAGACCAATTGGTGCTTTCTCATGCGGCGTGTGACTGTTTGGATATGTTGAGCAAAACGCCGATGCAGCCCATAAACATGATCAAAGATGTGCGCCCCGCGCTGATAAACGGCAGCACGACGCCGGTGGGCGGTACGAGACCGGTCACCACGCCGATGTTGATGAACACCTGTATCGCAATCAGCGCCGTGATGCCCGTGGCCAGCATGGTTCCGAACATATTGGGAGCGCGCAGCGCGATGCGCACACCGCGCCATATCAGTATGCCAAAGGCGATAAGCACGAGTATGCCGCCGAAAAAGCCGAGCTCTTCCACAATGATCGCAAAAATGCAGTCCGACTCCATGTACGGCAGATAGAGATACTTTTGGCGCGAGTTTCCGAGGCCAAGGCCGAAAAAGCCGCCCGAGCCGATGGAATAGAGCGACTGCACGAGCTGGTAGCTTTCGTCGCCCGCGTATTTCCACGGATCCATAAACGCGAATATTCTGTCCATGCGGTAGTCGGTCGCGATCATCGCGAGCGCGCCGCCGCCGATGCCGATGCCGCCCATAATGCCGAAATGGACAAGGTTCGCGCCGCCCACCAGCATCATGACGAACATGACCAGCGCGAGCGTCACCACCGCGCTGAAGTTGGGCTGGAGGTACAAAAGCCCTGCCGCAACCAGCAGCAAAATAAGATACGGTGCCATGCCGTATTTAAACTGCCTCATCTTTTCCTGATTGATGGAGATGCCTGCCGCCATGAAAATGATGATTGCGAACTTTAATACCTCGATGGACTGCAGATCCAGTATGACCAGGTTCACCCAGCGGTGCGACCCGTTTCTTTCAATGCCGATGCCGGGCACAAAAACGAGCATCATAAGCAGAAAGCCGATGCCCAGAATGATAAAGCGCAATTTCTTGAACTTGTTGTAATCGAACAGCATGCCGGCGATCAGGGCCACAAGGCCCATTGCCGCACCGCTGATTTGTTTCCAGAAGTAAAACAGCGCGTCATTCTGCGTGTTGGAACTGTTCTCCGCATAATAGTAGCTCGCGCTGAAAACCATCAGTATGCCAAACATCACGAGTATCATTGTGACAATCAACAGCGGATAATCAATGGATCGTTTGGCCATGTTTCCCCCTAAAACGCATTGACGATATCTTTAAAAACTCTTCCTCTCTGTTCAAAGTCGCTGAACATATCATAGCTTGCACATGCGGGAGACAGCAGCACATTCCAGCCGTCTTCGGCAAGCTCACGCGCTTTGTTGACCGCTTCTTCAAAGCCGTCAGCCGTGCAGATATTTTCAAACCCCGCATCTTTCGCATCGCTTAAAATCTTCGCTTGTGTCGCACCGATGGCGACAACGTATCTGATCAGCGGGCCAAAGCCCTCAAACAGCGTTAAAAAGCTGTTTTTCTTGTCGTAGCCGCCGAGTATCAGCACGGTGGGCCGCGTCATCGCTTCGGCCGCTTTTTCGGTGGCATCCGGATTGGTTCCCTTGGAATCGTTGATATACCGAATACCTTCGAGCTCGCGCACAAATTCAATTCTGTGCTCCACACCCGGAAACGTCATCAGTGTATCGCGCAGCACAGGCTCGGCAATGCCGTAGCAGCGCGCAAGCGCGATGGCGGCCAGCGCATTTTCGAGATTGTGCAGCCCCGGTATCCTGATCTCCTCGGGACGGCATATCGCATGCACGCCGTCGTCCTCTTTGCTCACGATGCGCCCTTCTTCTATAGATACGCCGCTTGCGAGCGGAACTTTCCGCGAAAACCAAATGATTTTGGATTTTTGTTTGCCTTCCATCGCGCGCGTAATGGCGTTATCGTAATTGAGCACGCAAAAATCCTCGGCTGTCTGATTCTTGAATATCAGTTCCTTGGCTGCCGTATAGTTTTCCATCGTGATATAGCGGTTTAAATGGTCTTCCGTAACGTTGAGCACCGCGCACGCGTGCGGACGGTATGTATCGATGGTATCGAGCTGCAGCGCAGCCGTTTCCGCCACGACGATATCGCCTTTCTTTGTTTTAAGCGCCTCTCCCGCAATCGGAATGCCGATATTGCCGAGCACATGCGTGGGAAATCCCGCGTTTTTGAATATCTCGCCCGTCAATGCCGTTGTCGTGGTTTTGCCATTGGTGCCTGTGATGGCCACAAATTCCGCCTGTGAATACAAAAACCCGAGCTCAATCTCCCCAATGACGCTCTTGCCGTCGGCACGCGCCTGCGTGATGAAGCCGAGAGTCGTCGGAACGCCGGGGCTTAAGACCAGCGCATCGCAGCCCTTCGCCACCGCATCGGCATCCGCGCCGAGCGCCGTGTGCACACGGCCTGCGAACTCATCAAATGTGCCCGACGGAAACTGATCCACGGTCTTCATGTCGTAAAGCACAACCTCCGCGCCCACCTCAAGCAGCAGCCGTGCGCTGGCAAGGCCGCTTTTGGCCATGCCGACCACCATGACTTTTTTTCCTTTGTAATCCATGCTTCCTCCTAATTGACCGCCAGTATGCCGACCAGACACAGTATGATGGTGATCATATAGTAAAAGGCCACGATTCTCGTTTCGGGCATGCCTTTGAGCTCAAAATGATGATGCAGCGGTGCCATTTTGAATATGCGTTTTTTGCGTGTTTTGTAAGACCCGACCTGAAGGATCACGGAAATGGCCGACATCAGCACCATGAACCCCGTGATGATCATCAGCAGCTGCAGGCGCGACACCACGCCGATAACGGCAACCGCACCGCCGAGCGCGAGCGACCCCGTATCGCCCATGAACACCTTAGCCGGAAACGTGTTAAACCGCAGGAACCCGAGGCACCCCCCGGTCACCGCCGCCGAAAAGACCATCATGTTGCTGGTGCCTGCCGCGGCGAGCGTCTGCCCGCTCGACATAAAGAGCTCGTACATGCCAAAGAAGATCAGTGCAAAGGTGGCTGTGTTGATCAGCACGACGCCGGACGCGAGGCCGTCAAGGCCGTCCGTCAGATTGACGCTGTTGACGATCAGCACCACCACGATCACGGTGAACGGAATATACCAAATGCCGAGATCCCACTCGACGCCGAAGAACGGCACAATCAGCTTGGAGCCGATTGTGGGGTTGTTATATGCAAAGAACGCCACGATCAGCGCAATGCCGAGCTGGCCGATGATTTTCTGGTACGCTTTCAAACCGAGCGAGCGCTTTTTGAGCACGATGATCAAATCGTCCATCAGGCCGATCAGCCCGAACCCGAGCGTCACGCCGAGCGCGAACCACATGTAATCATAGCTGCCCCGCGCAAAAATCAGCGAAGCCGCAAACAGTCCGACAAGTATGATAATACCGCCCATCGTCGGCGTGCCCGCCTTTGAAAGATGGGTTTGTGGGCCGTCATCCCTAATCTGCTGGCCGAATTTGAGCCTTTTTAACAGCGGTACCCCTATATACCCCGCTGCCAGTGCGACAAAAAAGGCAGTCAGCACCGAGTAAATGATGATATCCATATCGCCTTATCTCCTGTATGTCATCGAAAAATTATTTCAGGTTCTCATTCAGCAGCTCTCTGACAACGACTTTCTCGTCAAAAGGATGCTTGATACCGTTAATCTCCTGATACGTTTCGTGTCCTTTGCCCGCCAGCACGATGATATCGTCCGGGTTCGCGTTCTGTATCGCATAGCGGATGGCGGCGCGGCGGTTTTCAATGCTCACATAGTCGCAGTCCGTATTCTTGATGCCCGCCTCAATTTCCGCGATAATGTCAAACGGGTTTTCCGTGCGCGGATTGTCCGACGTAATTACCGTGAATGTCGAGAGCTTCCCCGCAATTTCGCCCATCATGGGCCGCTTTCCGCGGTCGCGGTCGCCCCCGCAGCCAAACACCGTGATAATGCGTCCGCGCGCAAAACCTTTTACTGTTAACAGCGTATTCTCCAGGCTGTCGGGTGTGTGCGCGTAATCGAGTATAATTGTGAACGGACGGTTTCCGGTATCGAGTACCTCAAAGCGCCCGGCCACGCGCGGCATCGCTTCCAGCCCTGTTTTGATCGTTTCGAGACCGATGCCGAGCTGCATGCAGGCCGTCGCGGCCGACAGCGCGTTGTACACGCTGAAAATGCCCGGAATATTGAGATTGATCGGCATCATGCCGCGCACGCTGCACAGATCGAAGCTGACCCCCTTGGGCGTGATCTCGATGTTCTTGGCATAGACGTCCGACTGTTCCTTTATACCGTATGTGAGCCAGTCAATGAAGATGCCCTCCATCATAAACGCAGAAGCCGCGTCGTCCGCATTAATCACGGCGCTCTTTGTCATATAAAAAAGCAGCTTTTTGGCCGACATGTAATTCTCAAACGTTTCGTGGAAATCGAGGTGATCGCGCGACATATTGGTGAAAACGCCCACATCAAACGTGATGCCCGCCACACGCCCGAGGACCAGCGAGTGGGATGACACCTCCATCACGACCGCATCGCAATTCTCATCCGCCATCTGGCGCAGCAGCGCAAACAGGTCGGGCGATTCGGGCGTGGTCCGGTCGGTATGCAGCTCCTTAGCGCCGATCATGTTGATGATCGTGCCGATGAGCCCCATCTTCTTTCCGTCCGCTTCCATCACGGATTTGATCATATATGTCGTCGTGGTTTTGCCCTTTGTGCCCGTAATGCCGATCATTGCGAGGTCTTCGTCGGGCCGCCCGTAGAACTCGCGCGACATGAAAGCCATGGCCGTGCGCGCATCCTCCACGACAACCTGCGGCACGTTTATATCCAGCGGCCTTGTCACCATGAGCGCCGCCGCGCCGTTGTCCACCGCCGCCTGCGCATAGCCGTGGCCGTCCGTCTTGTATCCGCTGATGCAGAAAAAGAGTGCCCCCTTGCACACCTTTCTTGAGTCGTATGCCACACTGCTAATCTCGGTCTGCGCGTCCCCCAAAATACGCATCCCGCTGCCGCACAAATCTCCCAGCTTCAATAAGTTATCCTCCCATCACCCCGCCGCATCCGGCCGGGAGCCCCATGATAAAGCAATTCCGCAAGGATTATAACACAATGCGGACAGAAAGTAACGTATAAAAAACGCCGCCCCAAAAAGCGGCGCTCTTTGGGGCTTCTTTGCTGTTATTCCGTATTTTCCGACCCGGAGAAATCGACCATTACTTTGGTGCCCGGATCTACAAGTGTTTTTGGCAGCGGATTTTGATAGACCGCCTTGCCTGTGCCTGAAATGCCGAGCGTCAAATGGCAGTTTTCAATTATCTGCGACGCTTCCATGATCGTCTTGCCTGTGAGGTCCGGCACCTCAATTTTGCCCGTAAAATCTGTGATGTCGGGATTCGACATATACAGGCATACTGCCGTGCCCTCGTCCACAAGCGTATCGGGCGCGGGCAGCTGGTTGGTCACGGTACCGGTGCCGTTGTATATGTACTTCAGATTCAGCGCATCCAGCATCACCGCAGCCGCTTCGCCGTCCTGATTCACAAGGTTCGGGACTTTGACCTGTGCGGGTGCCGCCACCTGTGTATAGTCGGGCTCGACCCCCATGTACTGGAGCGATTCGAGCAGCACGCTTTTCACATAAGGCGCGGCCACCACGCTGCCGAAGTCAATCGGCACATTCGGCTCATCCACAATGATCAGCACACAGAGCTTCGGGTCGTCCGCGGGCGCAAAACCGATAAACGAGGCAATGTGCTTGCCGGTCATCACCTGATGGTTCTCGTCGTACTTCTGCGCCGTACCCGTTTTCCCGCCGACCCGGTAACCCGGAATGTAGGCGTTCTTGCCGCTGCCTTCCGCCACAACGCTTTCAAGTATGCTGCGCATCGTGGCGGATGTCTCCGGCTTTATCGGCTGCGACACCACGGTGGGCTCATACTCTTTTATATAGTTACCGTCGCTGTCCGTGATTCCCTTGACCAGCATCGGTTTGTATAAAAAACCGCCGTTCACCACCGCACTGAATGAGGAGATCAATTGCAATGGTGTTACGGCTATAGATTGCCCGAACGCAATTCGGGCGAGGTCACTGTTTCGCACATATTTTTCCGCCATGACGATGCCGCCCTGATCGGCAGGGTATGTGATCCCTGTGTTCTGTCCGAAGCCAAACTTATGTATATAATCGTAGAACATATCCGTGCCCATCGCGAGGCCCATCTGCATGAAGGCCACGTTGCACGAGTTCTGTACTGCCTTGTAAAGATCCTGATCACCGTGGCCGCGCGGGAAGCGCCAGCACTTGATCGGCTGCCCTTCGACGGCAAACGATCCGTCGCAATGGAACGTACTCTCTGTGGTGATTTTGCCGCTGTCGAGCGCCGAAGCGCATGTCACGGCCTTAAATGTCGAGCCGGGCTCATACACGTCTGTGATGACCTTGTTGCGCGAGAGCTCGGTCAGCAGCGCTATATCGTCGCGGGGCGGGCTGTTGAGATCGTAATCGGGGTAGCTGCCAAGCCCCAGTATGTCGCCCGTCTTGGGGTCCATCACGATGCCCCACGCGCCTTTGGCATTCTGCTGAACCATGGCCTCCTCGAGCGATTTTTCGAGGAAGCTCTGTATCACTTCGTCAACGGTCAGCACCACATTGTATCCGTCCACCGGCGCAATGTAGGCTTTTTCTCCAAGAGGAACCTCCCGGCCGTCCCGGTCCGCTTCCGATACGATCTTGCCGCTCTGGCCCGACAGGTATTTATCAAAATACGCTTCGAGCCCTTCGAGGCCGTTGCCGTCCACCGATGTGAATCCGAGCGTCTGCGTTAAGAACGACCCGTTCGGGTAATACCGCTTCACGTCTATCGTGAAGTAGACACCCGGAAGATTGAGCTCCCTGAGTTCGTCCGCGACGTCGTTATCCACCTGGCGTTTGAGCCACACTTCCGACTTTTTGCTGTCCGTCGCCAGCTTCAGCACATCTTCGTAAACAAGCCCGAGCTTCTCCGCGAGTACCCGGGAAATTTCCTCCGGGTTCCCCTTCTTCACCTGGGAAGGCCGCAGCACCACCGTTTGGGCGTTGGCGCTCTGCGCGAGTATGTTGCCCTTGATGTCCACGATGCTGCCGCGCTTGGCGCTGACCACAAGGTCGCGCGTCTGCTGGATGAGGGCCTTCTCGCGCAGCATATCTCCCTGCACGAAAATGATGAGCCCGAGCTTCACCACGATCGCGGAAAAAAGCACGACGACCACCGTCATCAGGAACAGCAGCCTCTTTTTTGATTTCAGGGAAGTTTGCGTGTTCTTAATGCTTTCCTTCCCGGCTATTTTTTTGTTAGAAGTTTTCTTGGTCATCAGCCGCTCATATTAATAGAAATCTTTTGATCCGGACGCGGGTATGCCATTTTGAGCTCATCAAGCGCTTTGCTTTGCACAACTTCCACATTATCGCCGATTTCCATCTCGAGTGACAGCTCGTCAATCTGGGCATCAAGCGCTTCAATGCTTTCCTTGATATCATTGTTGCGCACACCGATGGTGCAGATGACTGCATAACGCGAAACCATCAGGGACAGTGCACAGAAGGCCACAAAGATGACAAACAGCGTGGAGATGAGGCTCTTTCTCGACCGCACGCGCTCGCGCTTCTCGGCCTGCTGTCTGGCTGCGGCCGCCGCTTGCGCCTTGCTTTTTGGCTGCGGCTTCGTCTGCTTTTTCTGAGCAGGCTGTGCAGCCGGTCGGGATTTCGTTGCCGGTCTTTCAGGATCGATACTAATATATGCGACATTTCCCTGCATCTTGACTACTCTTTTTCTTGCAGGGTGCTGAGTGACTTCATAATCGTATTTTCTTTGTGCTGACTGCATGCTGCACTCCCCTATCCACGCGCCTCAAACACGCGAAGCTTTGCACTTCTTGACCGGCTGTTTTCCTCAATTTCCTGCGCTGACGGCAAAACCGGCTTTCTTGTGACCACTTTGCCCATCGGCACCTTGCCGCACACGCAGATCGGAAATTCGCTGGGGCATTCGCACGGGTTTTCAAACCGTTTGAATTCCTGTTTGACAATTCGGTCTTCCAGGGAGTGAAAGGTAATCACGGCGATCCGGGCGTTGGGCCGCAGGGCCTCCACGAAATGGAGAAGCGCGCTTTTTACCGCGTCCAGTTCTCCGTTGACCTCGATTCTCAGCGCCTGAAACGTCCTGCGCGCGGGATGAGGCCCGTCCTTTCGTGCTCCGCTCGGAACCGCCTTCTTAATGACCTCAACGAGATGTGCGGTTGTTTCAATGGGTATGTCGCTTCGTTCCCTCACAATGAACGAAGCGATTCTGGCAGCCCACCGTTCCTCACCGTAATCCCGAAGTATTCGTTCAAGGTCCTGCTGCGAATAGCTGTTGACAACATCCGCGGCGCATGCCGAGTCTTCTCTGTTCATGCGCATGTCAAGCCTTGAATCTGAATGATATGAAAACCCCCTGTTACATTGGTCCAGCTGGAACGACGAGACCCCAAGGTCCAGCACCGCTCCGTCTATCCCATTTATATCAAGCATACTGAGTATGTCTTTGATATTCCGAAAATCATCGTGGACGAACACCGTTTCGCCCTCGAACTCTTTGAGCCGCTCCTTGGCCTGCTCCAATGCATAGGTGTCTTTATCGATGCCGATCAGCCGCCCGCCCGGCGAGATTCTTTTTAAAATCTCGAGCGAATGGCCGCCGCCGCCCAACGTCCCGTCCACAACCGTCATACCGGGGCGAAGATTTAATGCATCCACCGTTTCGTTAAGCAGCACGCTCGTGTGGGCCATGTTTTACACCCCGTATTCCGCAAGCCCCGCAATCGCGTCGCTTCCGGCCACTTCGAGCATGTACGCATCCCACTTTTCCTTGCCCCATATCTCAGCGCGGTTGGACGCGCCGATCATCACGACTTCCTTATCTATCCCTGCCTCATCGCGAAGCTGCTGCGGGATGAGAATGCGGCCCTGCTTATCGGGCTCACATTTGCTCGCGCCCGAGAAGATCATACGCACATAGCATTGAGCCTTGGCATCCGACTGCGGAATGGCATTCAGCTTGGCCGCAAACTTATCCCACTCTTCTTCCGAAAAGGCGCTTAAGCAGTTTTGATTGAGACGTGTGATGTAAAAAGGTTCGCCAAGTTCGACTCTAAGCTTGGCTGGCACTGCGAGCCGGCCCTTTTCGTCGACGCTATGGAAAAAACGTCCGATCAGCGATCCTTGCACTGTCTCTCCTCCGGCAGCCTTATGCCTCGTCAGACATTTTTGCCGCCCCCAACGGGGTTATAGGGTGTGGCTTCTACTCTTCACCACTTTATGAGTTTTCCTCACCATTCTTACCCACTTTTCCCCACTTGATTATGACTATTCGGTATTGAAGCCGTAATTCCTTCTTAATTCTGAATATAATTTCAACTAAATTTTTATAATTGTAGCCTGTAAAAGCGGGTTATACAACATGTGGTGGAGAATGTATGTTTGCCCGAACGGGCGTTTGCATAAGCAGTGTAAAATCAGGTATACTGCCGAAAACGGGCGGCGGCGCATTTTAGCTTGCAGTCCGGGCACCGTGCGTATAGAATTGGTAACAGGAGGAATAACGATGAAAAAGCAAAGCGACCCTATTGATGTGCTCGACGATGAGCTGATACCATCCGAAAGCCGTCAGGAGCCTGTGAATAAAAAATTAAGGCTGACTATCGGCATTGCGGCGGCCCTGCTGATCTGCGCGTTGGCTGTGGCTCTGCCCTCGCTGCTTCAAGCGGCCGTCCCTCCCGTTGGAGCTGAAAACGCTGCCACCCCGGGGCAGGCGCAAACGTCTGCCTTGCCCGCCGGAAATTCGGAACTGGCCGTCACCGTCTACGCAGTTGAATGGAAAGAGACTGTATTGCAGCCGGACGTGACAATCGCGCTCAACGAATACTCCCCCTTGCAAAGCAGTGTGCCCGGTTTGCCCTTCATTATCACCGCAGGCGGCGAGGATTTGGGCAAGGACAGCATACGCGTTGATGTGAATGCGGGCAGCCTCATCACATGGAACCCGCCCGATTACAGCGTGAAGCAGCGCGGCAACACTTATGTGGTGTCCTCCGGAGATACGGTATATTGGTCGCCGCTCGATGCGCAGGGTGATGCAATCGGTCAATGTCAAATGACCGTCACCGCGTTCGACAGCGAGAATCAAGCGCACGCCGTGACCATTGCCATCAGCCAGACGTCGGATTACAATTACACGGCGGAAATCAAAAAATAAACGGAGGCCAATCGGCCTCCGCCAGAACGTGTCTTAAGGCTTCCCCTATGAGGGGAAGCTGTCGCCGCCAGGCGACTGATGAGGTGTTCGTATGCACAGCTTCTGACCGACACCTCATCCGGCGCTGCGCGCCACCTTCTCCTCAAAGGAGAAGGCTTTTCTCTTAAACAACGCCTTTCTCATCAAGTGGAGCGAAGCGACGCCTATTCGGTGCATTGTATCCCATGGCCAATCGCTTTTAACCATGGGATTCCTCTTCCGCTCATGCATCATCGGAATGACACTTGTTGCTTTTCAGCATACTCACGGAGGTCCATTCCTCCGTCTTTTATTTGTGACTGAGGAAGGTGTTCACCGCAATTGATGTAAAGCGTTTTTGACCGACACTTCATGCGGCGCTGCGCGCCACCTTCTCCTCAAAGGGGAAGGTTTTTTTATGTCCGGCACGAATATGCGCATGCAAATAAAAAAGGAGGCGAAGCAGCCTCCTCAATATTCTGATGAATTTTACAGTCCCCGCAGGGGGTAACTCGGGAGCTGTCGCCGCCAAGCGACTGATGAGGTGTTCGTATGCACAGCTTCTGCTTGCCACCTCATTCCGCGCCACCTTCTCCCCGGCAAGGCAGCTCCTTATTTTAGAAACCATATCCCGCATCATACTGTTTTAGTTCGCCCGGAATATCCGTGACGCCGACCGCCTTATACAGCATAGGCGAATCCATCATACCGCTTATCAGCATATCGCAAATCCATTGATCTGGGTCATAGCCTTTAACAGTGAAAATCACGGAATCGGCGCTGTCCTCACGAACGCCGATTTTTTTGTCAAGCAAATCTTCATCGCACGCACCAAACGGGCGGTAGGTAACATCGTCGATAGTTATTTCAACACAGTTCAGTTCGTCATTTTCTGCGACTTCATACTTTGGCAGATTGGAATCATCTTCTTTCTTTATCGCGCAAGCGGCAAGTGATAACATCATCGCCACGAGAACCAAGAGCAAAATATACCTTTTCATCAAGCACATCCTCCGTTAACGCACGGCATTTCTCTAAGCACCGGTATTGATTTTGCCGCTTATTTATCACTTTTATAAACAAGCCGGGACAGCATACATCTGTCATTCAGCGGCAAAAAACCACAAGCGGCGCAGTCAAAAACTGCACCGCCTATATACTTCCTTATTAGCCCCGCCCCAATGAGGCGGCTTATCATCTTATTAAGTGACAGAGATTTATGAAACCACGTCGCCCTTGTAGCTGATCAGCGACGCATTGTGCACGCCCGGAATGGCCGAGAACGAATCGATCATACCGGCTTCACTCTCTCTCAAGTTCATCTCGATGGTCAGCTCAATCGTGCCTTCCGAAACGATCTTGGATTTCAGCTTGCCGGACGGCAGCTTGCGCAGCACAGCCTGTACCTCTTTTTTGCTCGCCTCGTCAAACCGAAGCACGAGCATGAACGGCAGGTTCTTTTTGGATTTGAACAGATTCCAGACCAGCAGGAATACGCCGATGACCGCCGACCCAACCAGCGCTTCCGTGTAGAATTGAGCGCCCAGCGTCAATCCGCACGCGATAGCCCAGAACATGAATATCGTATCCATGGGGTCTTTCACAGCCGTTCTGAAACGCACGATGGACAGCGCGCCGACCATACCGAACGACAGCGCAATGCTGGACGCCACCACCATGATGATCAATGAGGTCACCATCGTCAGCATGATCAGGGAAGTGCCGAAGCTTTTAACAAAAATCACACCCGAGAACGTCAGCCTATAGATTAAATACACAAAAAGACCAAGCACAAACGCAAGAACGACCGTTACAAGAATACCTTCAAGCGACACATCGCCTTGCATCTGAAACTTGTCTAATATACTTTTCTTAACGACATCACCCATTTAATAGTTCCTCCTAATCAAACTTTCTGCATAATACATATTTTGATATGGCGCTTCTGTGCGCCGCATTCACATTGCTGAGTATCATCCGAATATATTCGGGCAGATAACGGTCGAACTTGACCTCAAGCACCATCATGCCCTCATCGAGCGCCGGCATCGTCGGCGCCAGCGGATTGAACACATCCTTAAGCCACAACCCGCCCCTTAAATCCTTATCGAATGTGATGCGGACGTTTTCGAGTGATGACACAAATGCTTCGCGCCAATAGTCCACAATCACGCGCGGCCTTAATGAGTTGTTCTTCATCTGGACATAGATTTCATTCGCAAGCGGTTCCGGACGCCCCTCAAGCACACTGCAATCTCCCGCAATCAGGCGGTCGCTTTCGTCGCGCGTGAGACGGATGCTGACCTTGGAGATGTACTGCCCTTGCTTGATCTTTTTTTCAAACCGGATGACGTTGTCGCTGTAGTTATAGAACCGGATACGGTATTTGCACCGTTCGTCGTAGCCCGCAATTTTTTCCCTGACTGCCGTTTCATACACGTCGTCAAAGTAGACGCTGCGGATATGGTAATGCCCGTCGTCGTTCGCGTAGCGGTCCACCGCAAGCAGCGCCTTGATCGTATTGCGGAGCAACACATAGTCGTGATAGTTGATATAGAATTTAAGCTCATGACGGAAGCTCAGCTTGCCGTTCGGTGCCGTTTCCTGCAGGTAATCGGCATCGTGCAGATCGGTACGCGACAAATGCTCCGCCGGGCTGTATGTACGTTCGCCGTAGCGCTGCTGGGGCGCTCTGGCCGTCTCTGCAAACTGAAGATTTTCGGGCTGCGGCGACGGTTTTCTTCTCGGCGCGGTCTTAACCGGTTCTCTCGGCTTGGGCTTTTGCACCGGCATGTCATCACCGAAAACATTGAGCTCGGCCGCTGGCTGCTGCCGCGTGCTGTTGTAGCGGCTGGCGAGCGCCGCGCCGCGTTTGTCGGCCTTTTTCGTTTTGGATGCGGCAGAAAAAACGCTGAGCTCAGCAGCTTTGGGTGCTTGGTGCCTGCCCTGTGAGACGCTTCGGGTCAAACTGCTGTTTCGGCTGAAATCCTGTGACGACAAAGGCTGAATGTCTTTGCGCTTGGCAATCGGCGTTTGTTTTTTCAGTTTTCTGAAGATGTCTTCATCCCGTGCCATATTCCCTTATCCTTTGAATCCACCGCCCGCATGTGCGAACGGTACGGATTGATATCTGTCTCTTGGCTTCATGGCTGTCATCAACAGCACATTGTTAAGCTTGTGTTAAATAATCTCGAATGATTGTATCATGCTCATAGTCAAAAGACAACACTTTTAGACTCATATTTCCATTATAACCCAACGGCATCTGATTGCCGTTTTCACAGCCGAGTTGCGCTTTAACCGAAAAGGCTGCTCATCTGCTCGTCCGACAGATTAAAGCCGCTCTTCATCTGCTCGTCGGAAAAATCGAAATAGCCGCGCAGTGTGGATCCCGAAATGCCGAACATGCTCTTGAGCTGCTTGAGAACTTCATTCGGGCGCTTTTTCGCAAACGTACGCATTAATTCCACAGAATCTTCCCACTTTGTTTTGGTATCGGTGAATTTCGCGCGCTCCGCCGGCATTTCCGAAGCCACCGATGCCGCCACCTCATCAATCACGCCGATCAAATGGTCGGAGGTGTAGAAATTCTCCATAGACCATGCGAACCGCTTCAAAAACGCTTCCCGCCACGGCTGGTACGACAGCAGCGCGTTGAACATCGTGGACCCGCAGACGTCGCTGGCCCTGCGACGCGACAGCGTCGGGTGGTCCGGCTTGTTGAACGACCAGCACATATCGTAGAATATCTGCTTCCACTTGCCGCCCGGCACCTGATAGAACTCCATATTGTAATAGTCGGAGTTTGCGAGATATATCTCATGGATGATGAAATCCATGAAGCTGTCGGTATCGAGCTCTGCCGCCACGTGATCGAAATTCTCTTTGACGGACATATCATGTGAGGACGCGAATTGCAGCAGCGCTTTGTATCCCTCGTTGGTACCGTTGATCAGATGCCTGTCATCGTCGCTCGTGCCCGAGCCGACGATCATATTGATGCTGTCCGGGTCCGCCACATTCTCATGCTGGGCCACAAAGTTTGTGGTGCGCTTTTCTTCCATGAAATAAACGCCCCAGTACTGGCCGTTCAGATACACCACATAAGTTTTATAGCTCTGTGTTAACGCGTTGGTCTGGCCGCCGATCAGCTTTAATATCACCGCTTCCTTGATCTTTGCATACCACTGGTCCTGGCCGCCGCAGCGCAGCACGAGCGATTTGTATTCGGTAAACGGCAGGTTCTCAAAGAACGGGTATTTCATCATCCCTTTGCCGTATTGACTGCGCGCAATCAGCGCGAACGATTTCTGCTGGTTGTCGCGGCTGAAGCCGCCCTGTATGCGAATCGCCACATCCTGCCCGAATACCGGCTTGCCGTTCTCGTCAAACATTTCAAACGACGCGGCACGCTCTGATTCCTTGCCCCTTTTCAGGTAGTTCGCCACCTCATAATGGTCCGTAGAGTCCTGTATCAACACAGGGTTTGGCCCCAGCATATAAATGCCCGTCTGCGTGTTAAACAGATCGTCGGGGTTGCATGCGAGTGAAATGACAGGCAGCGTGTGCGACGCGCCGATGACATATGTCGCCGTCGTTGTGCCGCTGTCAAGAAAACCGTCCCGGAATGCGCGCGCGCGGATGAGCCCCGTAGCGCTCATCGGAATGGGGCCGGTATACGTTGTGGAGCTGGCGGTGGGCACAGTGCCGTCGGTGGTGTAATGTATCGTGGCCCCCTGCGTGGCGCACGAGAGCGTCACCGTCTGAGCGGCATCGTAGCGGCCTGCCGGAATATCCGGTTTCGGATCGGCCACAAAGCCGCTGCTCGGGTTTGCATTTGCTGTGCCCGGTGTCGGCTGCGTAAAATAAAGAATACCGTCCTGCTGCGCCATTCTGCCGACCGAGAGTCCGCGCGGCAGCGTATCGATGTTGAGCTTATCCTGCAAAACGCCCTGATTATTAAAAAGAGCCAGAACTTCTCCGCCTGCGCTCAGCTTAAATGAGGTATGCACATAGTTTTTTTTTATGGTTTGATCGTTCGCGAGGCCGGATGCGAGCACCGTGTAGTACTCTCCCGGCGCGAGCGTTTTATCGGGCAGCCGGAACTTGCCCGGATTGCCCGTGTTGTCCGTCAGCCCGTAGCCCGCCAGATTTATGGCCTGGCTGCCTCGGTTGTAAATCTCAATCCAGTCGTAAGTTCCGCCGTTATCCTCCACGAGGTATTCCTGATTGGAGGCCATGACCTCACTGATCACGATATCTCCGAGCGCCACCGGGTTCGCGGTGATGAACTGTTGGTTGCCTTCGTCCGTATTCGCGTAGCCGGGCGACGGCTTGCTGCTGAGCGTCCATTCGCCCGTATAGGCGCTGCCGTCAAAAGTCCGCACATAGGCCATATCCGCCTGCGAATCGGACACCGTGACCTGGTCGAGTATCAGGCCGGTCGGCGTCGCGAGCGTGATCACTTCGTTGAATGAAGAGATGCCAAAGCTCGTATGAATGGCGCCTTTTTCCAGGTCAGTCCCCGCACTGTCCTCCCCGGATGCGAACACGACCATATAAGCGCCCGGCTGAATCGTCACATCGGGGAACTTCCAATCCAATGCGTTCTGCGGATCGTCCGACAGCCCGTAATTAAGCAGGCTCACCGGCTCCGCACCCGCGTTATAAATCTCAATGTAGTCGTTGTAAACGCCTTTGTTATCCGTCAGCGTCGTCTTGTTGGCTGCCATCACCTCGGTGATCAGCAGTGTGGAATCAGCCGCATAACGGCTCGCCTGAAACGCCTGTGCGCCGGCTTCATCATTGGAATACCCCGGCGTCGGGCTTTCCATCACCGCCCACGTGCCAGTGTCAGTCGCGGGCCGCCCCATGGACACATTCTTGGCCTGATCCTCATATTCCACTTCGTCGGCAATCGTTCCCGCCGCATCCATCAGGTATATGCCGCCGCTGTCCGCGCTAAGCTTAAAACTCGTATGCAGCACACCGGCCGGGTCCGTCTCCGATTTGCCGGATGCAAACACCACAAGATAACCGCCCGCTTTGAGCGTCACATCGGGAAAAGGCCATTTGACAGCCGTTTTGTCATCCGAAAGCCCAAGGCCCGAAAGGCTGATATCCGTGCTGCCCGGATTGTAGAGTTCGATCCAGTCGCTGTTGTCGCCCTTGTCATCAACAAGGCTTCCGCCGTTGCTGGCCATAAACTCATTGATAATCACGCCTGACGGCGCCGATGGAGCGGCTTGCCCATCCGGTGTCTTTTGTTCGGTTTGCAATAGAAAATATATACCAACGCATAAAGCCGCTATTAACACAACGGCTGCTAAACCTTTAAATGCTTTCAAGGCTTGTACACTCCCCGCCTAAAAATAACACAACCACACACATGAATAACAGAACTGATTTTACCACGCATTTTACCAAAAAACAACCGACCGGCCCCACAATTCCAATTTCTTTCACATAATCGGCGAACGAAGCGAACACGATAAATGACAAATCATAATAAAAAAGCGCCTCGCCCCAGCCCGCATATGAGGCTTAGACGAAGCACTTTGATGTTTTGTTCCGTTTTTCGGGCCGTTATCAGTTTAAAAAATCATCAAAGTTATAATCGCTCAAATCGCCGTTGAAGCCGTCAATGCCAAAATCGTCGAGCATATCCGAATAATCCTGCTGCTGCACATACTCGCGGGTAAAATACGTGCCTTCCACATTGAGCATGTTTCCTTCGAGCTCGAAACCGAACTCCTGAGACATCCCCAAAACTTCTACCGTCATTGAGCCCGATTTGCTGCCGGCGTCATACGTGTACTCGCCGGACATCGGTATGCCCGCCGTTTCATAGTTCACCGTACCGCCGCCCAAAAATTCGATCGTGCCGTATCCGCTCTGGTCGTACCATTTTCCCGCAATGCCGCCCGCACCGCCCGGCAGAATAAACACAAACAGCACGACAGCGAGTATCGCCAGCACACCAATTCCCACAGACAAACCGATGATGAGCCCTTTGTGGCTTTTTCGCGGCTGATATGCCGGATACCCTTGCGCATACCCCGGATAATAGGGGGCCGCGGCGGGCGCCTGCGGCGGCTGCGGCGCACCCTTAAGCTTGCTGCCGCACCGGGTGCAGAACATCATTCCATCGTCAACCTGCTGACCGCATTTTGTACAAAACATGCCTGACTCCTTTAAATATAATTTATCAATTCGCGTATTCCGCGGTGCTCCAATCAATCTGCTCCACAAAATCGCGCGTGTATTGGAGTGAGTTTAAGCTCAAATAGCCGTCGCCGGAGAGCGCTGCCGTGTATGCGGTGCCCGTAAGATCCTCAAGCAGATTCCATGACGACGAGGCGGCGTTATACTCATAGGTTCCGCCGAGCGCGATATCGATCACCGTCATGCTGTATGTCCCGTCGGTAAAAAATTCGAGCGTACCGCCGTAGCCCGTCGTCTCATACCAAATGCCCGAAATATCGGGCTGTGAAACGTCAGCCGCCGTTTCGACCGGTGCCTCGGATGGCATGACGGACACCTCTTCGCTAGGCACAGGCGTCGCCGCTACTGCGTTTTGGCTCGACATATCCTCGATAAAATTATCCACGTCAAAATTATCTCCAGCCCTTTCATAAAGGCCCATGCCGTTCACCTTGAGGCCGTCATCGGTCATCGCAAACTCATAGCCCGTTTCATCCACCGTGATAACGCCCATCCCCTGCGCGGTGTCGTACTCATAGCGGCCCTGAAAGACGGTATCTGCGGTGAAAACGCGGACGCTGCCGCTGTTTTTAAACTCCAGTGCCTCGCCGCGGTCTTCGCTGTACCAGTATCCGGCTACGCCCGGGGCTTTGGCCGTAAGAATTCCGGGCCACACAAAAAGTGCGACAGCCGCAGCCGCGATCAAAAAAACACCGGCGATCAGCCCGATAATCAGGCCGGCCCGTTTCTTTTTGTGCTGCCGGGGCGGATACGACGGCGGCGCAAAGCCGCTCTGATCCGGCGGGGACGAAAAAGAAGCCGTCTGCAGATAAACGGATTCGCTTTGAATACCCGCATCGCCAGACGGCTCGGATGTTGTCTTCGTATCTCGTGTCAGTGGACTGCCGCAGGCAGTACAAAAAGCCGCTCCGTCCGGGTTGCCGTGGCCGCATTGCGAACAAAACATAGCATTTCTCCTTAACATTTAAGACACTTGACCGTTATGTATGTATAACCTGATGTGAAAACGGGCAGCGCAGCTGCCTTAAAACCGTTCAATCAAAGGATATGAAGACCGAAAAGCAAAAATACAACGACGAGCGCGACAACAAGCACGCCAAAAACAATGACAGGACCCTTTTTTATGCTCTGTTTGTCACTCTTCGGCGCGACGCCGTTGACCAGCGCCAATCCGCAGTCGTCACAGACTTTCTTCGGTTTCTTATAGGTTTTACCGCATTTCTTGCAATACATGGATTCCTCCGCAGTCGTTTTTCGATTATTTTATCATATTTGTTTTCAAGCCGCTATGCCAAAATTCCATAAAAATACCGATACCGCTGACAAAAACTTTAGAATCCATATGGATATCAGTTGCAAAACGTTTTGGCTTATGTTAAAATACGATTCGTTATCAAAACGAGTATTATTAATGGAGGTTTGCACACTTGCCAAATATCAAATCGGCGGAAAGACGCATGAAGGTTGAGGCGAAGGCCAATTTGAGAAACCGCATCGTCAAATCCGAGCTCAAGACAATCGCGAAGAAATTTCAAGCGGCTGTGACAGCTGGAGAAAAAGAAGCGGCTGCCGAGCTTTATAAGGAATATACCGGCGCGCTGGATAAAGCGGCTCTTAAGGGCACCATCCACAAAAATGCCGTAAACCGTAAAAAAGCGCAGATCACAAAGGCGTTTTCTTCACTGACAGCTTAACAGCTTACATGAATGAAGATTAAGGCCCCTAAGGTTATCCTTACGGGCTTTTTTGTGTTCTTCGGCAGCGGCTTTTAAAACGCGTACACGCTGATCAGTGCGGCGCTCAGTGCGAGCTCGGCATCCCTCTGGCCCGACTTGATGCCAAAATCCAACTCGGCGAGCAGCCTTAACCCATCGCGCAGCTGCGCGGCGGAAAAGCGGCTGCACTCCCTCATCAGCATGCGTGCCGCAAAGCTCTTCATGTTCAGGGCCGACGCGATGCGCTCCTCGCCAAAGCCCGCGTCCACCATCGTTTTCGTTTTGTACATGTCTCTGACCTTGCGTGCAAAAAGCCCGATAAGCCCCTCGGGGCTTTCCGATTCGAGAATCTCCGCGAGAAGGTCCCGTGCTTCCTGCGCTTTTTTCTCCACAAACAGCCGGTGAATTTCAAACACGTTGTATTCGAGAGAGCGCGATGCGCACGCTTTCACATGCGCCGGTGTAATCTCTTTAAAATCGCTGTAGACGGCAAGCTTGGCCGTTTCGTTCTCCAATGTGAAGTAATCGCACCCCGACAGCGCGACGAGCTCCTCGGCGGCCTTTGCCGATATGCCTGCACCTTGGGTCTTGGCCTGAGCCTTCACAAAATCCGCACAGGCGGCGGCTGTGGGCGCGGCAAACTCACGCACCTCCCCCGTCTCCGCGATGCGCTTATAGAGCGACCGGCGTTTGTCGGGCGACCCATCCGGACACAGCACGAGCACCGTGGTGTCCGGCATTTTATCGATATACGCCGCAAGCTTCTTGGCTTCCTCGGCACCGCCCGTTGCGCCGAGCCACGGGCAGTCGAGCACGGCCAGCAGGCGTTTCTCCGCCATAAACGGATATTCCGCGCACGCGGCGATCAGCTCGTCCACCTTGGGCGCCGTTTTGTACTCGGTGATGTTGAGCGTTTCATAAGGAATATCGAGCGCGGCTTTGAGCTTTCTCAAGCTGTCGCGCACCATATACTTATCGCCCGCAAAAATGTACGTATTCTTCATCTATTCCCCATACGTTTGAACTGCAATTTCTTTTCCGATATTGATCACAACCGCGTGTTCCTGCTTTGTCGTATACACCTCACCGCTGTAATCCCGCAGATTCCGCATCGCAAGCGCGTTCGGATGCCCGAAGGTGTTATCTCCCACGCTGACGACGCTGCATTGCGGCCGGATCACGCTGAGCGGCAGCCGATAGGACGAATGCGCCGACCCGTGATGCGCCGCCTTGTAGATATCCACCGGAGCCAGACCCGCAAAAAGTGCCGTTTCCTTTTCTCCCGAGATATCGCCCGTCAGCAGCACGGTGTGGCCGCTGTATTCCACCAGCAGCACAAGCGACAGGTCGTTCCTGGATTCGGCTTCGCTGTTGCTGTACGGGTATAATACCACGGCTTTCGTTTCATCGTCCAGCAGAACCGTATCCCCCGCGGTAAGCGGCACCACCTGCGCGTCCGGCATGGCCGCAGCTACCGTTTCATATTCCTGTGCGCTGCAATAGACCTTTTTGAGCATCCCTTGGGCATACAGCGCCTTAAGGCCCGAAAAGTGGTCGGCATCCGTATGCGAGACGAACGCGGCGTCCGGCGCGATGCCGTTGCGCACCGCAAAGCTCACCACCTCGTCCGCGCTTTTTTCGGGCCCGCCGTCCACGAAATAATCGCCGCCCTGCGCCGTGCGGATGTACGAGCCGTCGCCCTGCCCCACATCGAGGAATGTGACCGTCATGCCCGAAGGCTGGGAAAGCAGCACAGCGAGCAATACCGCCGCCGCAAGCGCCCCGCTCAGCACGGCTTTAAGCTTTGTGCCGACGAGCAGGTATTTGGATATGATGAACAGCAGTATGAATGAGGCGACCGTCATATACCACGGCGGCGACGCGACGTTGAAGGCGGCGAACGGCAGCGCGGCCAGCGCGTCGATGAGCAGCAGCATCAGCCGTATCACAATGTCGGCAGCAAACGCGAGATATGACGCGGCAGACCCGATAACCAGCCCGATCAGCGTGATGATAAACACGAGTATCATCGCGAGCGACGCGAGCGGCAGCACCACAACATTCACAACAATGCTGATCAGCGAGAGGCGGTTGAACGAGGCGGCGAGCACCGCCGTTGTCCCCGCCGTTCCGCCGACCGCAGCGGATATCATATCGGGCAGGCTCCAGGGCAGAAATCTTTCCAGCAGCGGCTTTAACTGCGCGCCGAGCGTGAGCAGCCCGAAAACCGCGCCGTATGAGAGCTGGAAGCCCACCATGAAAAGATCAAGCGGACTCAATATTAACGAAATGATGAACGCAAGCGCAAGGCCGGAGAGCGTATCCGGCTGCTTGCCCGTATGCCTGCCGAGCAGCAGCACCGCCGCCATAATGGCGGCGCGCACGATGGACGGCGTCAGGCCGGTTAAGAACGTGTAGAAAACGATAAACACGAGCGTCACGATCAGCGACGAGGTGCGGCCCAAACGGATCAGCCTGAAAAAGCCGTACACCGCCACGATGAGTATCACCGCATTCAGGCCCGAGACCGCGAGCACATGCACCATGCCGGTGTCCCGAAACGCGCCGAACGTATCCTCATCGAGCGACTGCTTGTCCCCCAGCAGCATGCCCTTGGCAATCGCGGCGGTATCCTTTGCGAACACCTCATCGATCACGCTATTAAGGCTGTCGCGCATATCGGCCATGAACGAGGAAAAAGATGTTCGGCTGCCCGTGACCGTCACGGTTTGCGCATACGCTTTATACTGTATGCCCTCCGACAGCAAATACAGCTTTTCATCGAACCCGCCCGGATTACGCACGCCGTCCGGCACCCTGACCTCGGCTTTCGCTTCGATCAGATCGCCGCTTTTCAGCTGCGGAAATGCGGGCGCGTAGAGCCGGATGCCGCCGCAGTCTGCCCCGTCCAGCTGCGCGTCCTCGAGCACGCAGACGGCGCTTCCGTAATCGTTGACAAACGGCTCGGCAGCGACGTGCCCGGTGACGGTTTTCATGCCGCCTGCAAGAGTTGGCGCGCTGACCGCCGACGCCGACAGAAACGAACCGAACAGCGCGAGCGCCGCGCAAGCAAGCGCGAACGGCAGCTTTGCTCTTTTCATCAGCAGATACAAACAAACAGCCGCGGCGGCAAGCACCGCGGCGGCTGCGAGATAGATCGAAGAAAAATGAAAATACCGTCCGAGCACGATGCCGGGCGCGAAGCAGAGTGCTATCGCTGCGAGCGGGCGTCTGTTGAACACGCGTTTTTGCAGCATCGCGCCTTTCACGGCTAAACCTCGTATGAGCGCAGTTCCTCAATCATCTCGGCTGACGGAAAGCTCTTCTTCACCTCGTTTAAAATGTCGTTCTCGTTGTATTCGGGAAAAATATGCGTGACGAGCATCCGTTTCACCTGCGCATCCAAAGCGATGGCACCGGCCTCCACCGCGTTCACATGCGGCGCACCGGGCGCTTTGTCGCGCGAGAGGAATGCGGCTTCCATAAGCAGCAGGTCGGCGCCGTGAGCAAACGGCGCAAGCTTGTCCGTTTCCCGCGTGTCGCCCGAAAACACAAAGGCCTTGCCGTCCGCCTCAAACCGCATCGCATAGCTCGGCACCGGATGCGGCATCAGCGAGAAGCTTACGTCCAGCTCACATATATTCGTGCGCATGCCATCCTCAATGGTGTGCGCGTCGATCATGCCGTGCGAGCGGATCAAGCCGGATTCGGTTTCGGGCTCAGCCGGAAGATAGCAGGGCAGCGGAGCGGTCCTCTGCCCCATCTTTTTCGAGGCATCGAGCGCATAGCGCAAAGTCAGCACATCGCCCATATGGTCGGCATGCAAATGCGAGAGCACGAGCGCGTCGATTTGAGACGGACGGATCAGCCCCAGCAGCTTTGTCAATGAGCCGCAGCCCATATCGATCACAATGTTCTTGCCGTTATGCGTTAAAAGGTAACACGAGCAGCTTGCTCCCGCGCGCGGGTATGGCCCGTACCGCCCGATGCATGTCAGCTTCATACGAGCAATCCTTTTGTTCTTTTCACGGGGTAATAAAGCGCGACCGCCACCGCGACGCCCGCTGCCCACTGAATCAGATTGAACGGCAGTGTGCCTGCGGCGTATGTCCAGCCAAACACGATCCATTCAAACGCGCCGTAGCCCACCGTCATAATCGCGCCGCCTGTTACGCAGGCGATCGTGAATCTGACCCATCCCGCTTTTCTCATCATCAGCGCGCAAACGAGGCCCATCAGCGCTTTGATGACCAGCGTGGCCGGAATATAGATGCCGCCGCCCAGCAGAATATCGGCCAGCATACTGCCGATACCCGCAGCGGCTGCCGCCCATGGCGCAGCCACAAGCATACCGGCGCAGTAAATCACGCTGTCGCCTATATTCATATAAGCGCCGCTCGTGTTAACGGGTATGCGAACCAGAAACGTAAAAACAAAGATGAGTGCAGCCAATATGCTCGATATCACGAGCGTTTTGGTATGGTTTTTCTTAGTCACTTGTGTCCCTCCAAAAAAGCTTTTTTTCATTTTAATGCATTTTGAAGATCGATGCAACGCTTTACGCATTCTGCTTACGACTTTCGGCCGGTCAAAAGCTTGAGAGAGGATTTTGACTTCAATAGTGATTGCTGTTTTCGTTTATTGTGGTGCGTTGAAAAACGCATGATGATTCCGATCAATTCAGCACAGAATTTTCTGATTTCCGGCATAAACATGAACACCTTTTTTCTCAGTCACGCGCCCCGCCCCTGTTCATATACTGAAAAGTAGAACGACGACGGACGGGGGGCTTTTGTTTATGTGTGGAATTGCGGGGATTGTGGACTTTGAAAACGATATGCTGGGAGAATGTGCGACGCTTGCGGCGATGATGGATGCCCTGAGCCACCGCGGGCCGGATTCAGCGGGCACGTTTTTAACGCATCAGGCGGCGCTCGGGCACCGGCGGCTTACCGTGGTAGACCCGGCGGGCGGCAGCCAGCCGATGACGCGCAGCATCGGCACCAATACATACACCATCGTTTACAACGGCGAGCTTTACAACACACCCGAACTCAAACAGGAACTGGCCGAAAAAGGCCACAGCTTCTTTTCCCACTCGGACACCGAGGCCCTGCTGATGTCTTATGTGGAGTGGGGTCCTTCGTGCGTGGAGCGCTTAAACGGCATATTTGCGTTCGCGATATGGGACGAGAAAAAGCAGCGCATATTCTTAGCCCGCGACAGAATGGGCGTCAAGCCGCTGTTCATTGCGCGTGCGGATCACGCGCTGCTGTTCGGCTCCGAAATCAAGGCACTGCTTGCGCACCCCAAGGTATCCCCCGTACTCGCGGAAGACGGCCTGCTCGAGCTTTTCGCGCTGGCTCCCGCGCGCACGGCCGGCAAAACGTTCTTTAAAGGCATTGAAGAACTGCGCCCGGGCGAATGCATGACATATTCTCCGCTCGGCACCTATGTACATAAGTATTGGCAGTTTGTGAGCGCGGAGCATACCGACAGCCTCCACAAAACCACCGACACACTGCGCAGCCTCATTATTGACTCCGCAAAGCGCCAGATGGTGGCGGATGTGCCCGTCTGCACGTTTTTATCGGGCGGTATCGATTCGAGCACGCTGTCCGCCATCGCCGCCGGATGCGCGGCGGAAAAAGGCGAAACGCTGCACACATTCTCCATCGACTTCACAGACAACGATAAGTATTTCGCGCGCAGCGTGTTTCAGCCGAATTCGGACAGAGAGTACATCGACATCATGTGCCGCCATATCGGCAGCGAGCATACGGCGTGCCTGTATGATTCGGAACAGCAGGTGGGTGCGCTGCGCGCGGCCATGGCCGCGCGCGATCTGCCCGGCATGGCGGATGTGGATTCGAGCCTGCTGCTGTTCTGCCGGGAAATCAAAAAGCACGCCACCGTGGCGCTGTCCGGCGAATGCGCGGACGAAATTTTCGGCGGATACCCCTGGTTCCACCGCGACGAGCTCTTAAACCTCGATATGTTCCCCTGGGCGAATTCGCTCGATCTACGGCGCAGCGTGATGTCCCGCGCGCTGGCAAAGCTGCCGATAGAAAGCTACGCCAAAAGCCGCTATTTCGATACCATTGAGGAGACGCCGCTGCTCGGCAGCGAAACGCCGCTTGAACGCCGCCGCCGCCAGATGTTCTATCTCAATATCAAATGGTTTATGGCCAATCTGCTGGACCGCAAGGACAGAATGAGCATGGCGTGCGGCCTCGAGGTGCGTGTGCCGTTCTGCGATCACCGCATCGCCGAATATGCGTGGAACATACCGTGGAACATAAAAAATATCGGCGGCATGGAAAAGGGCATACTGCGTCTCGCCGTGAAAGATTTGCTGCCCGAGAGCATTTACAACCGCAAGAAAAGCCCGTATCCCAAAACGCATCACCCCGAATACACGCGGCTCGTGTCCACCGCGCTCAAAGCGACGCTCGCAGACCCCAAAGCGCCGATTCACGCGCTGATTGACAAACAGTCCGTGGAAGAAAAGCTCGACACATTAAGTCTCGTCACGCCGTGGTTCGGCCAGCTTATGACGGGGCCGCAGCTGTTCGCTTTCCTGCTGCAGCTCAATATGTGGCTTGAGGATTATAAGGTGAAGATCGAAATCTGAGGAACGAACTCAAAAAATACAGTGACTGATTTTCAAGTCATTTTCTCTCCCCCAGTCACCTATCGGTGACAGCCCCTCATCAGATGGGGCCGATAAGAAGTAATTGTAAACTATGGCTTCTCCTTGAGGAGAAGCTGTCGCCGAGAGGCGACTGATGAGGTGTTCTCATTGACAGTTTATTTGACACCTCATCCGGTGCTTCGCACCACCTTCTCCTCGAAAAGAAGGCTTTCTGCGACACAATACTGATCTTGCTTGAAGCAAAATTCTTCGTGAAAAACATTTTACTAATGGCTAAAGCCTTTTGGAACGGACATTATCGGGGGATTCTTATACTATAAAAGCGGCGATGATATGTGTTTTCCATCGCCGCTATTCTTTAATTTCAATACTTGAGTTCACAACATTGCCTCATGCAATGTGCGCGGAGTTATGAGCCGTTTTTAATGATGCCGTAATTCCTGAAAAACGGATCGGCTATGCACAAATGCCCGGCCAGCGTATCCGCCTGCTCGCCCTCTACGAGAAACTGGACCTTGTTGATGCCGTCCATCGCCGTAACGGTGTTGACAATCGCATAAACAAGCAGCATTTCGTTTTTGGCGGAGAGCCCGTCGCAGGCCTCTTTAAAAGCTTCGGACAGATTCACATAAGCCGTATCGCCCGTCACATTGACCGACAGTATGTCTTTCTCTGTCATGCCCGTATACTGAATCGTGGTCACGCTGCTGCCGTCGCCCGTCTGGGGCCCGCGCATCAGCGCCCGAACGCGTTCGAGCGGGCTCCATATCTTGCCCTGCTCCATGCTGCGCGATACCTCAAGCAGCAGGCCCGAATTCGCATATTGAAAATACAGCGGCGCACTCGACCCGACATAGCCGTAAAAATCGCTGCGTTTGGCGCCTTCGCTGCCGTTACCTGTTTTGAGGGGCGTGCTGCCCGCAAAGAAACGGACCTCCCTCGCATTGGGCACAAAGCCCGTGATGCTGTACACAAGCGCCGCAAATGAAAGCTGCATCTCCTTTGAGCCCGTAAACAACGAATCGGTGGGCAAAGAGTTAAAATGCAGCTCGATATCGAATGTGAGATCCTCGTTGCTGATGACAGCCGGATTCGCAGCCAGAGCCGTCGCAGCCATGACCGGGCTCTTCATGGTATTGGTGTTTTTGGGGCCTTTTTTCAGTTCGTCGATGATGGCTGAGATATACCCCGGTGTGTCATCGCCCGTACCGGTGGTGGTGTAGGTGATGGTGCGCACCTCCGGCAGTATGTAATCGCCGCTGGCTGAGATGAAATAGAGCACCGTATTGATATCGACGGGCTTCGGTTCTTGGGGCGAGGCCTGCGTGTTTGAATGGGTCGGCGAAGGGGACGGAGCCGGAGAGCCTTCCGTATCGGTGGTTTCGGCCGGCAGATATTTGGCTCGCGCGCTCCCGTAGGCTTCGTCTACGGTGCCTGTTTGCTTTTTAAGCGGCGCGGACGGATACCCTTGAAAGCCCTCGCGCAGGCCGTTATAGAAAATATTGACCGAGGTGGCACCGAGCAGATCGACAACGGTGTTGGCGATCGCGAGCTCCATGGTGTATTTTTGGTCGGCCGCCATCGGCATGCCTTCAAACTTGAGATAGATGTTGGCCACGCCGTTGGAAAACTCCAGAAAATCGAGCGTCATGCCCTCGGGCGCAACGCCCTCGAGGCTGTCGTTGGAGGGGCCATTAAGCAGCGCGCGCACCGCAGCCTCAGCGGGATTTATATCCTGCTGCACATTGAGCAGCCTTAAGTCAGCGGTCAGCGTACGGCTTTCACTGTTAAGAAAATAGACGGCAGCTTTTTTGGTGCTGACCATCGCATCAATGCCGCTCATATCCAGCGTGCTGACCGGCACGTCGCGTCCGGCACCCTTGGAATCCTGTATCACGCCGCATCCCGACAGCAGTATGCAAGCCGCCAGCATACAGGCAGACAATCGCTTCATTTCCTCACCCCACGTTGATCAGCACATTGACAATCGACGAATAAGACACCTTCCAAAGCTCATTTTCCAACACGAGAATCACCGGGACCATCGGCCGCTCAATGTCGCCGTTGCGCGTTTTTATCGTATAATTCAGCAGCACCACCGCCGACTGGCCGTCGCTCATCACATTGACGCCCTTGGGCTCGAATGAATCAAGATCGTTGCTGCCTGTTTCGGCAAGCGCCGCGGAAAAATCCTCACTGTCGGGCTTGACCGTCCCGTCGATATTCGTATACGCCGTGTAGTTATAAAGCTCCGCCCAGTTTTTCTTGGAATACGCATCAAGCGCCTGTATGAGCGTTTTTTCAGGCGTCAGTATCAAATCGCCGTTCCAATACTGCGAATCGAGCGCCTTGTCCTCACCGCCGAAGCCTGCCTCACTGCGCATGATGCGCTGGCTGCCGTTTTTGCGCTGTACATTGATCTGCACACCGGAATATGTACCCATTTCCGTGATGGTGTTGACGATCGAGTAAATCGCGACCATTTTGCGGTCTTTCGCGCTGCTTTCGTCCAGCGCCGTCATGGGCGGATCCGTCGTGACAAATTCTTCACTGAGCGTGACGAACAATACATCCGCGTTATTCTCCACGCCCACCAGCGTCACACCTTCCCAGAACAGGCCCGCGAGCTCGCTGCGGTCGGCCGACGGCCCGGCGATGAGCGCTCTGATCACGGCTTCCTCGCGTTTTTGGCTGACCGGCACATCGATGGAACGCGTTTCGCCCGCGAGCAGCATTTCGCCCTTGTATGAATAATACAGCCTGACTTTTGACGTATCCTTATTGGCGGCTTCCGCTTTCGGGTTGATATCGGGCGTATTTTTATCCGCCGCGCCCTGGCCCGCAGCCGCACAGCCGGACAACACGAGTATGAACGCCATCAGCGCAGCGATTATTCTTCTCTTTCCCATGTTCTTATCTCCTATCCCTTGATCGGCAGATACAGCGTGAACACGCTGCCAAGGCCCTCCTCGCTTTGCACCTCAATGCTGCCGCCGTGCAGCAGCGCGATTGTCCGCGCAATATACAGACCGAGGCCGCTTCCGCCCGTTTCCCGCGCGCGGGCTTTATCCACGCGGTAAAAACGGTCGAACAGGTGCGGCAGGTCGCTCTCGGGTATGCCGCAGCCGTCGTCTTTAATCTCGATGGCGGCGTTTGCACCGCTCTTTTGCAGCGAGACCCAGACATGACCGCCTCTTTCCGAATATTTGATCGCGTTGTCGATGAGGTTCATCACGGCCTGCATCACCTTCACGGCGTCGCAGTTGACCTCCAGATCGTTATTGACGGTATAGAGCAGCGTCACGTCCTTTTCGTGCGCGATGGGCTGCAAAGAATTCACGGTTTTGTTGACGAGCTCGCTTAACAGTATCTTTTCTATCTTGAGCGCCTGCGTTTCGCTGTCGGTCTTCGCGAGCGTCAGCAGGCCTGAAATCACATCGGTTAACCGGTCGATCTCGTTGTTGATATCGCCGAGAAATTCCTTATATATCTTTTCGTCCACACCGTCCTGATACAGCAGCGACTCGATGAGTATTTTCATCGAGCTCAGCGGCGTTTTAAGCTCGTGGGACGCGTTGCTCACAAACTCGCTGCGCTTTCTGTCGAGGTTTTCCAGCTTCTCGCTCATCGTGTTGAACGTATCGGCGAGTGCCGCCATCTCGTTGCGCCCCGATACCTGAATGCGCTGATGCAGATTGCCGCGCGATATCGACAGCGCGACGGATTTGAGCTCGTTGATCGGGCGCGTGATGTAGCCGGAAAACACCACGCTGATGACGATCACCAGCAGACTCGCCCCCGCCACGATCAGAAAGACGATGTTGATAAACTCCTGCGTCAGATCGACGACATCCTGAATGTCTGCGGCATACAGCACCGCGCCGATCGTCTCGGATTCGGATGTGACAGCCGAGGTGTAATACACCGCGTAAAACGGCTGGCCCGTCCCGTCGTCAATCTTGTGAAAGCCGTACGACGTATCGAGCGGGCCGAGCAGCACATCGGATATCTCCTTGTGCTCCAGCTTCTGCCCGTTGAGCAGCGAAAAGCTGTCGATCTGCACGATGCCCGATTTGTTGAGCACCAGAAAACGCCCGCCGAACTCCTTGGAGCTTTCCTCCGCGAGGTCGTACATTTTTTTTGCGTTGGCGCTGCTCAAATACGGTGCCATGCTGACCGCAACGGTATTGGTGTTCTTAAGCTGGTCGCGCACACGGATGTTGACGAGATAATCTTCCGCAAGATAGGATATGACAAAAGTGACCGCCGCAAATGCGACGGCAGTCACGATCAGGTAGATAAAAACAAAACGCCACCGTATGGAATACAGCAGGTTATTTATCCGAGAAATAGTATCCCACTCCCCACTTGGTCATGATAAACTCGGGCTTTGCCGGGTTATGCTCAATTTTCTCGCGCAGGCGGCGGATGTGCACGTCCACCGTGCGCAGGTCTCCCAAATACTCATACTTCCAGATTAGCTCGAGGAGCTTTTCGCGGTCGTACACCTTGCCTTTGTTGGTGATAAACAGCTGAAGCAGATCGAACTCCTTGGCGGTCAGCGCGACGTCCGCGCTGTCTATCTCCACGCTTCTGTTCTCAAGGTTCACCGTCATGTTGCGCGCGCGCAGCACCTGCGGTTCGCGCGTTTTGTCCGTGCCTTCCACGCGCCGGAAAATCGTCTTGATGCGCGCTTTGAGCTCAAGCATGTTGAACGGTTTGGTCATGTAGTCGTCCGCACCGTACTCAAGGCCCATGATCTTATCCATGTCGTCATCCTTGGCCGTGAGCATGATGATGGGCACATTGGACATGCTGCGTATGCGCTGGCACACCTCCATGCCGTCGATCTTGGGAAGCATCAGATCGAGCAGCACCAAATCATATTGACCCGCCGGAAACATTTCGAGCGCCTGCTCACCGTCAAGCGCTTCATCAACCGTGTAGCCGTCCTGCTGTTCGAGATTGAACCGAAGGCCCTTGATGAGGCTCGGCTCGTCATCAACGATCAGTATACGTTTCATATATATTTCTCCTTTTTGTCTGTACAATTCAATGATTCCAAGTCCGATTATACCACAATATGAAGAATAATAAAATCCCGTGAAAAATTGTGCTGGATAAAAAAGTATCGCGGTTTAATCATCTGACAAGCTCCAATGTCATTGTTAAGTAAACAACCCCATTATTCCACTGAACCACTCCCCAATCAAATGCCCGTTACTTAGGATAGACAAGCAATGACAGTGATCGTGGTTTCCGCTTGCTCGGATAGCGCATCATGATTTTGAACGAACATGAGCGAGAGTCTCCCTCGGCATACAATCCCATGCAAACGCCCGGCATGAGCTTCGCACTTCACTCACGCAATGCAATGCATGGTTTGATGGGCTTCATCAAACTGCGCCGCGATTGTTTGATATCGTTGACATCTGCTATATTTTATAGTAGTATACTCTATATCAATAAAGGAGGATCATGCAATGCAGCATGTCAGCAGCAGTTTTGAAGCGTTTATAAAGGAGAGCGGCGCGGTCGGCCCGGCTTTTATGGAAATGGTGATGAAAACATCCGAGGGCAGCGCGCTCGATAAGAAGACAGCAGAGCTCGCGTATATTTCGGTGCTGGCCGCCGTCCGTCTGCAGGGAGGCCTGCCTTTCCATGTGAAATCCGCCAAAGCACTCGGCGCGACGCGCGAGGAAATCATCAGCGCGGTGCTCGTGGGTATCCCCGCCGTCGGCCTCACGGTGACTGAGGCGCTTCCGGCCGCGCTTGCGGGCTTTGATGAAGAGTAAGCGCCTATTGTCCGCCGTCGATTTGATACTGCTCGGCATCGTGCTCGAACGACCCTGCAGCGCTTACGACATACAAAAAAACGTCGAGTACAGAAACCTTTCCAAGTGGGTGAAGATCAGCTCTCCCTCCATCTATAAAAAAGTGATACAGCTTGAGGAGAAGGGCTATCTTGAAAGCGAACCCGTGCGCGAAGGCAAAATGCCCGAAAAAGCGGTTTATTCAATCACGCCCGCGGGAAGAGACTACTTCCTCTCGCTGATGAAGCAGACGGCGGCACGGTCGGTCAGCGTACTGTTTGATTTCAATGCCGTAATTGCGGGACTCAACAAGGTGTCCAAGGAAACGGCGCTGGAGCTGATTGATGATATCCGCGCAGGAATGGACGAGAGCAAAGCCTATATGGAAAGCATGGTGCCGCAGCGCAGACACATACCGCTCGTGGGGCGCACGATACTCGATCAGCAGATCGAGGTGCTTACCACACTGCAGGCGTGGATCGACCGTTTCAAGAATGAGTTTAATGATACGGAGGCACAAAGATGACGCGTGAAAAGCGGCTCACCGGCCGCAGGTGCTACGACCATCTCGGCGGAAAGCTCGGTGCCGTGCTGTTTGATTTTTTTCTCGCGAACGAGTGGATTCACTTGGATGAAGGCAAAAGCACGGTGTACGTGCTGACGCCGAAAGGCGAAGAGGAATTCGCAGCCATCGGATTGAAAATCGATTGATCGGAATGCCCGCTCCCTCATACGAGAGGGTCGGGCGTTTTATTTGTGGCCGCAATTTTTGGGTGCTGCAATTCAAAATACGCCCCTTTCCCGTGGAATGCGTCACAGAAGCTCGCACTTAAAACAGAACATAATCAAAAATATTGCAACATAATATTAATATGTCTGCTTACATACAATCACATTCAATATTTGTGCAAGCATTCCGGGATGCAGACAGTCCAAAGTATTTACCTCGATATTTTGGAGGCATTATGTATAAAAAGTATATTGTGATCATCGTTTTGTTTGTTTTATATGCTGCCGCGTGCACGGTCTTTTCCAAACAGCTTGGCGAGCAGCGCGGATTGATATTGACATTGCTGACGCCCGAGCTTCAAAAGGCATCCGATGATTTTTATTCGGAGTATTTATCCGACAGCCCGAGCGTCACATATTATTCGGCTAAAATAATGACGTTAAAAAAGACTGAGCACGGATACGATGTCAAAATCGGCGTGAAGCCTTATGTCGGGCCCCACTTCCCAGTCGGGTATGACGAGGTTCAATATTTCATCGACAATATAGGCAATGTCACACTCACGGATTTTTCGCATAAAAGAAATTATGAGATACCGGAGCGTTTGGGAGTTACGATTAAAAAACCGATCCCGGTATCGTGAAATGAATCAACACGTGATATAAAAGCAGCGGCGCAGTGCCGCTGTCCGATTGCTGACAAAAGTCACAATTGTCATCTTGAGCAAGCGACAGCGATGCGACTACGAAGTGGACTAAGATCCCATGTTTTAATGCGTTTTGCCATGGGATTCCTCTTCCGCTCACGCTCCATCGGAATCATCATGCACTATGGCACCACAATAAATGAAAAGGCAGGTTAGCGGTCATCCTGAGGAGCGAATGGTCTCTTTTATCAAGCCCGCGCGTTTGACATGAAAGCCGCCTTTGCTATTTTCTTCCCCAGTTCTTTTTGTTCGGCCAGTCCATTTCCGTCTTTCTTTTGGGCTTACCCGCGTCTGCCTGTCTTCCCGTACCCGTCTGCCGATCGGGTCTGTCCGCATCCGGTTTTCTTATCGGCTTTCCAGGTACCGGCTGTTTCTTGGGTTTGCCTAAATCCGCCTGTCTTCCCGGTCTTGAGGATTCCGTTCTATTCCTAAAGGACTCTGTCGCATTTTTAGGCCTTTGGGCACCGTCCTGCCTGCTTTGTCTGCCTTCATCGCTTCTTCTGTCCGCTCTATCCGCGCTTGTCTGCGGTTTCGCTTTGCCCGAGCCAGCTTTTTGATATGGTCTGTCTGCATCTGCGTGCTTTTTCAGTCTGCCGGAATCCATCTGCTTCTTCGGCCTGCCTGAATCCGTCGGCTTTCTCGGTCTGTCGGCGTCCGACTGATTTCCCGATCTGGTGTCAGACTGCCTTCTCGGCTTGCCTGTGTCCGAGTGCTTTTTCTGCCAGTCAGACCGTTTTGTCAATCTGTCCGCGTCTGACTGATGATTCTGCCGCTCCGATTCTGTCCGCCGGTCTGGTTTGCTCGCGACCGCCGGTCTGCGCGGCTTCCCTCCGCCTTGCCTCGGCGCTTCGGGCGGCACAAGGCCGACCTTGCCGTGCTCGATCAGGTCTTCCCTTCCCGCTTCTGTAAGCGCCTCGCGTATGAGCGGCCAGTTTTTCTTGTTATGAAACGCGAGCAGCGCGCGCTGCATCGCTTTTTCCTTCGGCGTCGTGGCCACATAAACGCTCTTGCCCGTCAACGGATTGAGCCCCGTATAGTACATGCATGTGGAGAGCGTTCCGGGCGTCGGATAAAAATCCTGCACCTGCTCCGGCACGAACCCCTGCTTTTTGAGCGTCAATGCCAGCTCTATCGCGTCATTAAGCGTGCTGCCCGGGTGCGACGAAATATAATACGGCAGCAGAAACTGCGGCTTGCCCGCACGTTTGGTCGCGCCTTCAAAACGCTGCGCAAAGCGCTCGTATGTGCCGTAATGCGGCTTATTCATCAGCGCCAGCACATCGGAGCAGACGTGCTCGGGCGCCACCTTAAGCTGCCCGCTGATATGCTTTTTCACGAGGCGGTCGAAGAACCGGTTGTCCTTATCCGCCATAATATAATCGTAGCGCAGCCCGCTGCGTATGAACACGCGCTTCACGCCCGGCACGCTTTCCACCGCTTCCAGCACCTCGGCGATGCCCTTATGGCTGACCTTTAAGTTCGGGCACACTGTGGGCGACAAACAGGTGCGCGTGCAGCTCTGCGAATTCTTCGCCGTGCAAATCGCGTCGTAAAAGTTCGCCGTGGGGCCGCCCACATCCGAAATATTGCCCTTGAACTCGCGCATCTGCGCGATGCGTTTCGTTTCCTCCACGATGGATTTTTTGGAGCGTTTCTGTATCGCTTTGCCCTGATGCGCGGATATTGAACAGAACGCACACATGCCGGGGCAGCCGCGCAGCGCGGTGATGCCGAACTGCACCTCGGCGAGCGCGGGTATGGGTTCCTGATATGACGGATGCGGCAGCTTCTGAAACGACAGGCCGTATATCGCGTCCATCTCAGGCGTTAATAGCGGCAGCGAGGGCGGAAACTGTATCACATACCGGTCGCCGTGCGCCTGAACAAGCGTTTTGCTCTGGGGCAAGCCGTTTTTGTAGATTTGCTTGAACGCGTCGGCAAACGCCTTCTTGTCCGCTTCGACGCGCTCATAAGACGGCAGCACGGTATGCTCGCCGATACCCTGCAAAGAAGGGCGCAGCACGCATGTGCCGCGTATGCCCGTTAAATCCGCGATGCTTTCGCCGCCTGCAAGGCGCGTGCAGATGTCTTTAAGCGGGCGCTCTCCCATGCCGAACACGAGCATGTCCGCCTTGGAATCCACAAGGTACGAGCGGCGCACCTTGTCCTCGTAATAATCGTAGTGCGCGAACCGCCTTTGTGTGGCTTCCACGCCGCCGATGATGACGGGCGTATCCTTGTGAGATTGCTTTAATCGCGCGGTATACGCAATGGTCGGGCGCGGCGGGCGCAGCCCCGTCTTGCCGCCCGGCGAATACGCGTCTTCGCTGCGCAGCCGTTTGGCCGCCGTGTACATGTTGACGATGCCGTCCATGTTGCCGCCGCTCAATAAAAACGCGTAGCGCGGCGTGCCGAGCTTAACAAAATCGGCGTCGCTGCGCCAGTCGGGCTGGGCAATGATGCCCACATTGAACCCG
Organism: Bacillota bacterium; assembly: GCA_023408075.1. GTDB lineage: Bacteria > Bacillota > Clostridia > Christensenellales > SZUA-584 > SZUA-584. The sequence goes on from JAEYKW010000025.1 coordinate 307,120, forward strand.
AGGCTTTGCACATAGCGCCCGATGATAGCGGCTGCGAACGACGGATGATCCACATACGCGTCCGGCGTCACCACGATAAAATCAAAAGGCTGTCCGTCCGTCTCACTCAGAGACATCGGTAAAAATTCATTATTCATACGGGAAGTATATCATTACATCAGGTCCGCCAACAAGCGTCAATTCGGTGTTCGCCCTCCGTTGCGTTAAGCGGCAGGTTTTTGACCGCAGGCCCCCCGTCCATGCTCAGCCACGCGCTGCCCTGATAACCGGGCGTTACCTCCACCGTAATGACATAGTGCGCGCCGTCTTTTGCATATTCGAGCGTATAGCTCCCGAAGTCGTCGGGCACGCACGGGTATATGGACAGCGCGCCGCGCTCGATGCGCAGCCCCAGCAGATAAACGACAGCCGCCTGATACATCCAGCCTGCGCTGCCCGTGTACCACGTCCAGCCCGCGCGCCCGCGGTACCTGTCGGTATCGTACACGTCAGCCGCCATCACATACGGCTCGCCCTTGTATTTGGCGACGCCCGCAGGCGTACGCGTGTGGGTAATCGGGTTGAGCATCTGAAACAGCGACAGCGCATCCTCCTTGAGCCGCAGCCTGGCCGCCGCGATCACGAACCATGCCGCCGCGTGCGTATATTGGCCGCCGTTCTCGCGCACGCCGGGCAGATACTGCTTGATGTAGCCGGGGTCTTTGTCCCATTTGTCAAACGCCGGAGCGAGCAGCCGTATAATGCCTTCCTCGCGCAGCACGAGCTGCTCCTCTGCCGAGGCAAACGCGCGCCGCGCGCGCACCGCACCCGCCAGTACCGCCCACGCCTGCGAAATGATATCGATGCGGCATTCGGCTGATTTGCTACTGCCCAGCGGCGTGCCGTCATCGAAGAACGCGCGCATATACCATTCCCCGTCCCACGCGTGCTGTTCAATGTTCGCCATCAGCTCCTGCCGGGATTGCTCATAGCGCTGCGCGGTGGCTGTTTCGCCGCGCTTATGCGCGAGCTCCGAAAACACGCGCAGCACCTCAATGAGGAAAAACCCGAGCCAGACGCTCTCCCCTTTGCCGCCGATGCCTACCTTGTCCATGCCGTCGTTCCAGTCTCCCGTGCCCATCAGCGGCAGCCCGTGTTCGCCGAAGCGCAGCGCCGAGTCAATCGCGCGTGCGCAGTGCCAAAACAGGCTCTCGCTCGTCTCGCCGGTGTCAAACGCCTCATACAGATCGTGGCGGCCTTCGGGAATCGGCTTGCCTGCAAGGTACGGGAGTATTTCGTCAAAGATGCCGATGTCGCCCGTGATGCGCTCGTACTCGCATGCGGTAAACGGCAGAAACAGCTTATCGTCGCTGATGTACGTGCGCACGCCGCTGGCGGGCTCGTGCCACCAATGCAGCACATCCCCCTCAATAAACTGACGCTGTGCGCATTTTAAAATGTGGGCGCGCGCCGAAGACGGGTCGGTATACAGTATCGCGAGCACATCCTGCAGCTGGTCGCGGAACCCAAAAGCCCCGCCGGACTGGTAATAGCCCGTGCGGCCCCAGAGCCGCGAGGTGTACGTTTGATACAGCAGCCAGCCGTTGACGAGCGTATCGAACGATTTGTTCGCTGTTTTCACTTTGATGCCGCTCACAAGGCTGCTCCAGTGTCTTTTCGTCTCCTCGAGCATCTGCTGCACCTTTTGCGCGGTGCCGTACGCATCAAGCGACTGTGCGATGACGGCTTCGGTGCCCCAGCCCATCAGCACGGGTATCGTGCGGCTTTCGCCGGGCTTCAAGGTGACGACCGCCTGCAGCGCGAGCAGCGACGCGCCGCAGCCCTCGCTGTCGGAAAGCTCCTTCGCCTTGAGCGTCTCGGGCCAAACGTTGTGCCCCGGCACGCCGAAAAATTCGCGCGCCGACGCCGTATACTTAACATCCTCTCCGGGCATGGCGATAAACATCGCTTTGTCCGCCGCCGCCAGCGGCGACGACGCTTCCAGACGGCTCTCCTTGTACCGCGCGCGGATGCCGCCGCACGCCGTCGCGGCGAGCACCGGCTCGGCATAACAGTAAACCGACAGCGTTTCTTCGCGTTTCATCGTATTGGTCAGCCTCAAAAGCCCCGCCTTCACCGGCATATCCTCATCCACAAAATACGTCATGCGCGTTTCAATGCCGCCGTAACGCTCAAAAGCCGTATAGCCGAAGCCGTGAATCACGCGGTAACGCCCATTGGAATACATATCCGGCGCCACGCTGAACGCTGCGCCCGTGCGGTCGCTGCGCACGATCACACCCTCCCCCGGCACGTCCGTCAGCGCATCGTTGCGGAACGGCGTGAGCCGCAGCATGCGCGCGTTTCCCGCCCACGTATAGCCGCCGCCGCCCGCGCTGATCAGGCTGCCGATCGTGCGCCCGGCCAGCAGATTGCTCCAGGGCAGCGGCTGTTTTCCCTGCACCTCGATGCAGTATTCGGTGCCGCTGCGGATAAAGCCGCCCGTACCGTTGTCAAACGCTTTGAGCAGCTTGACGGGACGGCTTGAGGTGCGTTCATCGGCGGACTTCTCGAACACCCAGTACGGGCGCGTCAGTGCCGGCACTTTGAGCTGCTCCGAGAGCGGAACGTCGTCGTACAGCACAAGGCACGCGGCAGTTGCGACCGCCGCGATATCCGCCTGTTCCATCTGCTGTGTGTTGAGTGCGTAAACGCGGCCCAGCGGCCGCCCGCCCGCCGCCATCTCAATTTCCTTGATTTTATCGCGCAGCGGATCGACATATGCGCCCGTATGGCTGTAAAGAATCACCAGCTCGGCGGGAATCTGCTTCAAGCTCATGTACTCCATCGCCTTGCCCGCCGTTTTGACGGTATCGATATAGTCAAAGCTGCTGACAAACAGGCAGACGATCGGCAGATCGCCCGAGATGCCGTATTTCCAGAGCGACGGCAGCCCGCCCGCCTGCTCGTCGATCGCGCAGACGGACGGCACATGAATCACCGTGCGCGACGCGATTTGCTGGAACAGGTTGACCTGCATATTTTTAAGCTTTAAGAAGCGCATCTCCACCTGCGCATGCGTCCAAGCAAGATGGAACACGCGCTTCACATCCTCCTCGCCCGCGATGTCCTTGAGGCACTCCGCTGCGGCGTGAGCGCTGTCTGCCATGGCCACCGCAAACGTCAGCGTGGTCGTTTTGCCCGCAGGCACGCTTTTGACGGCACTGATGCCGACCGCGCGCGATATGTCGTGCTCACAGGGCTGCTCGGCAAGGCACGCGGGCACGCCGAACACGTTGCGCCGTCCGAATATGCACGTTCTGTCGGTCATGAAGGCGATATCTCCCGCAAAGCAGGCTTTCATCGCGCTGAATATCGGCTTCCCGCGCCGGTGAGCATACAGAATGCGGTTCGCGGAGTCTTCAATGGTCTCGATGAACAGCTCCGCAAATGCCGGATGCGCCTCAAAATCCTTCACGGGAGCGAGCGCAGGCGAATAAACGCACAGCACCGAAAGGGTCACGGTCTTATCCGTGTTGTTCCTGATTTCCAGATTCCTGAGTTCCATATCGCACTCGGGCGATACGCAGATTTCGAGCGTCGATTCGATGCCGTTAACCTGCCTGTAAAACGAGGCTTTGTGCGGTTCAAACTGCACGCGCTCGGTATCGGCGAGCAGACAGGTGGGCAAAAACGCCGCCGACCATACCGCGCCCGTCTCCGTATTTTTGATGTAGATATGAATGCCCGGCGCGCGGCGCAGCACGTCGCTCTCCCAGCGGCCCACCATGCGCCCGCGACACATTGAATAGCCCGTGCCGTATTGCGTGAGCATCACGGTATAGCTGCCGTTCGATAAAAAGTGGGCTTCGGGATACTGCGACAGCGATTTGTATATGCGCACCGCGTGGATCTCCTCCGCGTAGCTCAGCGTCTCGTCGGGCTTTTCGCCAAGGCTCAGCGTCACGCTGCGGGACGGCACCTTCTCCTTGAGCAGCATCTCAGTGGCTTTCACGCAGGTCGCGCTGTGAAACAGCGCCTGCATGCGCATATCCTGCAGGCAGTTCACGATGGACGAGAGCACCATGCCCTGATGGTGCGCCATGTAGCTTTTGACGACGGACTTCCTCTTTCCCTTGTGCAGCCGCGATGCCGTGTAATCGATGGCTTCAAAAAAGCCGAAGCGGCCGTATGCGCCTGTCTTCTGCAGGCGTGCCATATTGGCAAGCGCTTCGCGCGGGTTCACGTTGAGCGCGAGCGCCGTGGCGTACGGCGTCACGACCGATTCGCGCACGAGGCCGGATTTGAGCCCGAGGCCCGGTATGCCGAACGCCTTATACTGATAGTTCATCTGTATGTCGAACGCATAGTAGCCCGATTCGGATACGCCCCACGGCGCGTGGCGCTGCTCGCCGTAATCCTGCTGCATATCCACCACGGATTTGTATGTTTCTCCGAGCAGCGTGTTGTCGTAGTTTTTCATGATAATGAGCGGCATCAGATATTCAAACATCGTGCCGCTCCACGAAAGCAGCACGCGGCTTTCCCCCGCGATAGTGAGCGGGCGCGACAGCCGGAACCAGTGTTTTTCGGGAACATCTCCCTTGGCGATGGCAATAAAGCTCGTCTGGCGCGCTTCGGAAGCGAGCAGATCGTAATACGAATCGCTCAAGGTGCCGCCGCGGATGTCGTAGCCGATGGAAAACAGGCCTTTCTCGGCGTCGTACAGCTGCGAGAAATCCGTCGCGTCAATGAGAGCCCCAATGCGGCGGCGCAGGCGGCCGATCCGCTGCGCGAGCCGTCTGCAAGCCACGTAGCTTTCGCCGAGTGCCGTTTCCATCTGCGTCACCCATTCCAGAACGGTTTTATGCTCATGCAGCTTTGCCCTTTCCAGTATCGCGGACAGCGGCTCCAGAACAGCATGAAACGCTTCGGGATAGCCGGCTACCGAGATGCGCCGCAGCTTATCGCGCATTGCGCGCGTGTGTTCAATATACTCATGAATCATTTTGGCGGGAAAGCTGTCGAGCACACACGCCCAGGATGCATAGCGTGAAAACATGGCGGCAAACTGCTGCTTCATAACGGATAGCGCGCTGTCGTCGTCGCTGATCATGGCCAGCCCGCTGAGCGCGCTGAATATGTCGCTGCCGATGTTGAGTGGCAGCTCACGCCCCGATTCGCGCGATGCCGCTGCCAGCCCCTGCTGGATATATGCCGCAAAGGGCGCAGCGAGCACATCTCTGAGCGCTTGGTCGGCCACAATCAGATAACAGATCAGATTGCCGCTGTCCACCGACGACACATAGCGCGGTTCGAGCGGCTCCAAAGTGATGATGTCGTACCAATTGTATAAGTGTCCCTGCCACTTCTCGGCCTTTTCGAGCCCCGCAATGATCCTGTCGAGCCTTTTCACCATGTCGGGCATCGGGACAAACCCGAGATAATAGGCGCATATCGCCGCACCCATTCCGTACGCGACGTTGGTGGGCGATGTCCTTTTGGCCACACCCTTATATGGGCTTTGCTGATAGTTATCGGGCGGCCAGTAGTATTCGTCCTCCTCGGAGAATCTTTCAAAGAAGCGCCATGTTTTGAGCGCCACGTCCTCAAGATACGATTTGTGCTTCACATCAAGCGCAAATATCTTTGTTGTGCGCGGACGGCTGATGGCCTGCGCGATGGACGGCGCAAAAAACCACACGCTGAAAACCAGAAACGCGATCAGCGAAAAACGGCGGGTGACCACGATGGACAGCGCAAACAGCGCTGCAGCCAGCAGCGGCGCGGCGGCCATGCTGCGCCAGTGGTAAGCGACGCCCATTTTGGCTTTTTTATCGCCCTCCGCAGCTGTCACCCATTCGAGCAGCTTGCGGCGCGTGACAAGCCGTATGAGGCTGCGAATCACCGCATCGAGCATCAGGTATGTTTCATACGGCAGAAAAGCGAATTTATACAGCGCCTGCTCAAACATCGTTTTGGTTTCGTACCAAACGTCTTTGAACGTGGAGCCGTGCCTTGCGTTTTTTGCGAGCATCACCATGCGGGTCACAAAGTCGATAATGCTGTCGATAAACAGCGGCAGTATGCCCGATATGAACCAGAAGAAAGCGTTGTTGTAAAACGCCGTCTGCGACAGCAGTATGACCACGAAGCTCAACGGCGTGGACAGGCTGCGCCGCATGTTGTCGAGCATCTGGTACCTCGCGAGCCCCGGCAGCGAATTGGGTATTTTGCCAGCCTTCGTCGGTACGTTTCGTTTGAGCCACGGCAGCAGCTGCCAGTCTCCGCGCACCCACCGGTGCTGACGGCTGGCCCACGCGGTGTAGCGGGCCGGGCACCCGTCCATCAGCACGACGTCGCTTAGCAGCGCGCACCTCAAATGGCTGCCTTCCAGCAGATCGTGGCTTAAAATGCTGTTGTCGGGAAACCGGTCTGTCAGCACGCGCATAAAAACATATCGGTTGAATATACCCTTGCCTGTGTAAATACCCGTGCCGAAGCCGTCCTGATACACGTCCGACGCGGCGCTCGCATAGGTGTCGAGCCCGCCTTTGCCCGAAAACACGAGTGAAAAGCGCGTTTTGGCGGCGCTCACCACATCAATGCCGATTCGCGGCTGCATCACACCGTAGCCGGCTTTGACAATACCGGTCTTCTCGTCCATCACGGGGCGGTTGAGCGGGTGCTCCATCGCTCCCACCATTTTGACGGCCGCATCGCGTCCAAGCTCGGTATCACAGTCGAGCGTGATTACGTATTTGATGTTTTCCGGCATGCCCTTGGTGACATGCGCGAACGCGGAGGCCTCTCCGTCCAGCAGCCTGCAAAAATCGAGCAGCGCACCGCGCTTGCGCTCATAGCCTCCGAACCGCCCATTTTCTTTAATCAGTGTCCGCTTGCGCTGCGCAAAGAAAAAAAGCGTCCTGCCGTATTGCGTGTTCAGGCGGCCGACCATCTGTTCCATGCGCTCGATGATCGTCTCATCCTGCGCGGCGATCTCGTTCTTGTCTTCCTTGAAATCGCTGAGCAGCGTGAAACTAAGGTTCTTTTGCTGGTTTGCCGCCCAGTAGACCTCCATTTTGGAAAGCAGCTCGTGCCCATCCTCCTCGCTTGTGACAAGCGCCGGAATCACCACCATCGTCGCACAGTCGTCCGGGATTCCCTCCTTGAATTCCATCTTGGGTATAAACGCGGGCTTGTTGATCAGGGTGAACAGCTTGTTGCTGACCGTAATCGCCACGGTATACACAGGAATCAGGCTAATCAGAAAACCGACGATGCCGTATATGGGCGCAAACCTGAAAAACAGCGGCAAACAGAGCAGCGTCGCACTGATCAGCGTAGATACGGCTGCACCGCCCGCATAAAACAGCAGCATGTGCCGTTTATAAAAATCGCTGAGCCGGGCTTTGACCGGCACCTTGTCGAACGACTTATACAGCTCTCTTTTTCTTGACCCGATCACGAACTCACCCACATGCGTGCCCGATTGCACAGCGAGTTCAGCGGCGGCGCGAGCAACGGCGGGCTCCGGCGTTTTGAGGGCTGCCGCGACCCGCGATATGGCGGCGCGGTAATAGTCACGCGAATGAAAATCCATGTTCATATAGTCAGGATCTTCGCTTAAATATTTATGAACGGCGGATACGCTTTCGAACACAGGCTCGAAATTAACCTTGGCAAGCAGCCGCAGAGAAGCAATCGCGTTGGATATGCCAAGAATGCTGTTGGCCTGTGCCGTATGCGCTTTTTTAATCAGGCGCTCCGCCTTAAGGCCACGAAGCGCGAGCCTTATATTGATGCGGGCTGTCACGGAAGCCGCGTGCGGGCTGTCGCGCAGCATCACCATGGCGTGCTCTAGAAAATCCGGATTGGACAGCGCGCTTTTGTAAGCGTTGAGGCTGGCCTGATCCGCCATCATGCCCTTTTCCACCTGTTCGCAGAATTTTTCCGACCGGTTCCACATCGCGATCGTTTTGACGCTGTCGCGCGCAAGCACCGCCGCGGCGCGCAGCAGCGTGACTTTGAGCATATCGACAAATGCCCAAAGCTCGCCCGAGTCGAGCTCGGATTCCTTTTGATAAACCTCAAGAAACTCCTGTATGCTGCCGACGTTGACGGAGAGCGCACTGTGCCCAAGCAGCAGCACCGCGAGCGCGAGACTGCGCGGCAAATGCGCAAAGCGGCCCGATCTTAAGTGCGGCAGGCGGAAAACACGCTTTTGAGTCTCAATTTGTTTAATCTGTTCCATAAACAAAAAGCGGTTGTCATAAAACCATTCTGAGAGCGGCGGCAGCTCGAGCCCTTTATATTTGCGCTGGCGGGCAGCCAAATAAGCGCTTTCAATTTGTCGGCGTTCCTCGGACAGATTGAGCAAGCTGTCATCAACCTTCCTTGTATAGACCTTGTCTTTCAGCGATAAGTCTGCGGCAACTTTGAGAAGTTCCTGCCGTGAGAGCGTAAAATCGTCAAGAATATGATTGCCGTATTTGCCCTGCATAGACCCTCCGTTGCATATGATTCTTAAAGTTATTATTGTCTTGCGGCATGGGATAAATACAAAAAGAGGCCTGCTTCGACGCATCTTTTTATTTACAGGCACTGCGCAAACACGGCGTTAAAAAAGTGCCGCATCAAACTCAGCGTACCTGTTTAGTAATGTCTTGTTTGTTGATTTTTTAGTATTACTATAGGCACAGCCCGCGTTGTGTGAATTGACAAAGAATACGACGGCGTTTAAGATTATGGTATAAATTCCTAAAACTGAAGAAATGGAAACATTCACAAGAGATGAGATATCAAAAGAGAAAATACTCGATCGCGTTGCTGATGATTACAGCTTTCGTGACGATGTTTGCACTCTCCGGCTGCTCTGATGCCACTGATCAAAAGACCTTTAAAATTGTTGAAAGCTATAAAATGACGGTGCCGTCAGGCGAAACGGCGTGGCTGCAGGTGGACCTTCCCGTAAGCTACGGCTACCAACAGGTCGGGCAGCTTCAGATAGAAGGCTCCGACAGTTCAAATATAACAGCGCATGACGATTATCAAACAATGCTGTGCACCATAGAGGGAACCGGAAGCGAGCAGCTTGTCAGCATCAGCTATACGGTGACGATGCTCGGCGATACCGAGAGCTGGCAGCTGCCGGATCGTGATGACTATCTGCTGCCCGGAGAATTTGTGGATTCCGATAATGCCGCCATACAAGCAGCCGCCCGGCCGCTGATTGTTGACGGCAATGAATTAGAAACCGCAAAGAATATACATCGGTTTGTCACGAGTACAGTCGCGCCCCGGACAAGCAATTCCGTCAATCAAATGACAATGAAAGCTTCCGAGGTGCTGGAAGCCCATTTAGGGGTATGCGGTGATTATGCGCACCTTATGACCGCACTGCTGCGCGCGGCGGGCATACCCGCAAGAGATGTGGCCGGAAACGCCATGAAAACCTTAAGAGCGCCGGGCGATTGGCAGCATCCGGGCGATGCCCATGCGTGGGTCGAGTTTTACGCGGACGGCGTCTGGCACTTTGCAGACCCGACCTGGGGCAACAATACTTTTGACAATGCGGATACCTGGCATCTGTCATACGGCATGGCGATGTCGGACATCAACGCGCAACAGGTTATCGATTTTTATGACGGCATTGAAAAACAAGGGTATTATATATTCGGGGGAATGACCGCGCCCCTGCACTTTACAGCATGGTGCACAGGCGACGGCGCAGTGATAACTCCCCGCGCGCAAATAGCGGAGTAAAATACAGCTTCAAGATACAAACAGAAAAGCGCTTTATAACGGGACATCTGCGTCGACTCTCCGCCGCAGATGGAAAACGGCTTAATATTGAGCGGCATGCATTAAATAATTGTTTAAATCTTATGTGATAAGACTGTTTTTTTATGACTTTGATGGTTTGTATAGATGGTATACTGTAAAATTTGAGCTTTATACGATTTTAACTTAAACAGTCGGGAGATGCCCGGCGGAAGGAGAAAAATTGAAAAAACAAAAGAATACCGTACCCGAAGTGAAGAGCAATACACTCATGACAGAAGAACACGAAAAAGACGAAGTCACCGCACAAACAGACCACAAGCTGCCTGCGGATAGGCAAGTGATGGCGACCCACGGGTTCCTCAAAATATTATCGACGGTCAGGAAGCGGTAATATACCTGCGATTATCCCTGTCAAGTCGTATCGCGCGTTTTTTGCAACGATAGACTCTCAGCAGACTGGCATCCCATGCTCAAAGCGTTTTGCCATGGGATGCTATTCCACTTCGTAGTCACTTCACTCACGTTCCGTTCAGCATGACAGGGTGAGGTTCTTCATCAAACCAGCCTTCCCCTCGAAGAGATAGCTACTATTTCCAGCCGTAAAGCTCATAAAAAAAGAAGCCGTTTAAGCTTCCTTTTTAAATCAAGTTGTTGAGACAAGCCTGTAAGCCGAGTTCTGTCGAGAACGGTCATCTATCTACGCCTGCGGTTACCAGCAGGCTCCAGCGATTACATGGGGCGCGGCGGGCAGCCGCTTTAAATGCCCACTATCAATCTTGCACCGGACGGGGTTTACATAGCAGCCAAGTCACCATGGCTCTGGTGAGCTCTTACCTCACCTTTCCACCCTTGCCGACATAAAGCCGGCGGTATATCTCTGTTGCACTTTCCTTAGAGTCGCCTCCACCGGGAGTTACCCGGCGTCCTGCCCTGCGGAGCTCGGACTTTCCTCCCATCAAAAAGACGGGCGACCGTTCAGCTTGCTCAAATTTTATTATATCAGATAAAGTATGCGGCCGCAATTCTCACATTCGACAATCACGCCATCCTTCTTAAGCTTCGCCAAATCCCTTGACGGAAGCTCCATATTGCAGCCCATGCAGCGACCGTCTTTGAGCATTGTGACCGGCTGCGGCCTGTTTTGCTTGATGCGGTTGTAGCGATCGAGCAGCGCGGGCTCTACCTTGGACGCCGCAAGCTCGGCGGCTTTGCGCAGCTTTTCAAGCGTATCCGAACCAGCACGCAGCTCGTCTTCGTGCTGCTTTTTAAGCGCCGCAAAATCCTTCTGCGCCTTGCTGACGCTCAAAAGAATTTCTTTAAGACGCGCTTCCGTTTCCTCCGCCTTCTTTTGAACGGTCACGGCTCTGCTTTTCTGCTTAACGATATTATCATAAGTTGTCTCGTACTCGTGAACGAGGTCGCGGACAACGTTATAATCGAGTTCCTGCGGATCCATCCGCTCGTATTCACCGATGTTCTTATGCTTTTTATTAAGCAGCTCAATCATGCGTTCATACTGAGAATCAATCTCCAAAAGCGCGTTCTGCTCCACCAGCGCTTTATTTTCCATATCACGAAGCACAGCCTGCTGCTTCTTCAAATAATTCTGCAGCTTGATGAGCTGTTTGCGCGTCGGCGTATTTTTGAGTTTTTTCTCGTATTCCTCGAGCTCGGCGTCAGCCTGCTGGTACTCGTACAGCAATGCCAGCTTATCCAAATAATCGATCCTCCCTGCTCAACGCACCGGTTTATCCGAATGCGTATGGTGCCTTATCATTTTCAGCCTTCATGAGACCTAAATCTAATTGTACCTCATTTACGTATGATTGTAAACTCATATCTATGCTGTCTGCGAACGCACATTCCGTATGAAAGTGCCCCGCCTCGATAAGCAGCAGCCCCGCTGCCGCCGCTTCGATGAAATGGTGATGCTTCGCTTCACCCGTCACGAGCGCCTGTGCGCCCGCACTTTTTGCCGCAGCGATAAAATCGCCGCCGCTGCCGCCCACCACGGCCACGCGCGCTATGTCGCCGCAATCCGCCTCGGATATTCTGACTGCCGGGACACCGAGCACCTTCTTCACGTGCGCAGCAAACGCGCCCCGATCCATGGCAGCCTTGAGCTCTCCCACGCGCATCAGCGATTCGCCCTCTCCCGCGACCGTGCTCACATTGCCAAGCCCGATTCTTTCCGCAAGCGCGTCGTTGATGCCGCCCGCCGCACGGTCAAACGTGGTATGCGCGGCGTACAGCGAAATGTTGGCGCGTATCAGTGCCATCAGCACCGCGTCGGTGCTGTTCTCGCAGCTTAACGATTTCAGCGGAGAAAAAATCAGCGGATGATGGACGAGCAGCATGTCACAGCCTTTGTCCTTCGCTTCCTGCGCCACGGCCATTGTCGCGTCGAGCGCGATGAGCACGCGGCTCACTGCGGAGCCGCACCGCAGCAGCAGCCCCGAATTGTCCCAATCGTAGGCCAGCTCTCTCGGTGCCGCCGTCTCGACGATGCGGACGAACTCTTCCATGGTTACAGGCATTTCAACACCTCATTATACGATTGCAGGCGCGCATCAATACCCCGTAGCAGCATTTCTTTTTTGGCCGCGTCGGTGTGAACCAACTCCCCGCGCACCTTTTGGGCCTGCCTGATGCGCTGCGCCACATAGCTTTTGAGAGCTTTGGGCTTTTTGGCAAGCAGCACAGGGCCGAATTCTATCTCCGCTTCCGTCAGCGGCCTGCTCTGCCCCCTCACCGCCCGGATGACCGGATAGTAATGCCTGCTTTCCAGCACGAGGTCTTCGTCGTCAATCACAAAGCCGTTTTGGCTGAGCCAGCCCCGCACAACACCCGCGTCCCTGTGGCAGGCCAGCACGAGCGTATCCGGCAGTTTATCTTTTCCCTGTTCCAGCAGCGACGTCATGAGCTCGCCGCCCATACCGGCGATCACAGCCGCATCCGCCTCGCCCTTGCCGAGCACATCAAACCCGCTGCCGACGCGCAGCGACACGGCGTTTTGCAGCGTCATCGATGCCGCGAGCCTGCGCGCTTTATCGAGCGACGGCGCGCTGATGTCGCCGCATACCGCGAATCTGGCCCTGCCGTTTTTCAGCAGCCACATGGCCACCTTGCCGTGGTCGCACCCGATATCCGCAACCGTGTCCGTTTGCGGCACCATTTGAACAACGGCATTCAGCCTTTGAGATAGCAAAGCCTTTTCCCCTTTGCATAACAGAGGCAGCCTTTTAGCTGCCTCTCGGTTAATCAGATTTTATTTCCAACGCATCAATCCAAAAAGTCTCTGAGCTTCTTGCTGCGGCTCGGATGACGCAGCTTGCGAAGCGCTTTGGCTTCTATCTGCCTGATGCGCTCTCTTGTGACCATAAACTCCTTGCCGACTTCCTCGAGCGTGCGCGCGCGTCCGTCGTCGAGCCCGAAGCGCAGGCGCAGCACCTTTTCCTCACGCGGTGTCAGCGTATCGAGCACATCCATCAACTGCTCTTTCAGCAATGTAAACGCCGCCGCTTCTGCCGGTGCGGGCGCGTCGTCGTCGGGAATAAAATCGCCGAGATGGCTGTCTTCCTCTTCGCCGATCGGCGTTTCCAGCGACACGGGCTCCTGAGCGATCTTGATGATCTCTCTGACCTTATCCTCGCTGATATCCATTTCGCGCGCCACTTCCTCGGGCAGCGGATCGCGCCCGTATTGCTGAAGCAGCTGCCGCGACACGCGGATCAGCTTGTTGATCGTCTCCACCATGTGCACGGGGATACGGATCGTACGCGCCTGGTCGGCTATTGCGCGTGTGATTGCCTGACGGATCCACCATGTGGCATACGTCGAAAACTTATAGCCCTTGGTGTAATCGAACTTTTCCACGGCTTTGATAAGCCCCAAATTGCCTTCCTGAATCAGGTCAAGAAACAGCATGCCGCGGCCCACATAGCGTTTGGCGATGCTGACCACCAGCCTTAAATTCGCCTCGGCCAGCCTGCGTTTGGCTTCGTCGTTGCCTTCGGCCATCAGCTTGGCAAGCTCCACCTCTTCGTCCGCAGACAACAGATTGACTTTGCCGATTTCCTTTAAGTACATTCTGACGGGATCGTCAATGCTGACGCCCTCGGGCATCGACAGATCGATATCCGCGTCCACATCTTCTTCGTCTTCGGTCAGGTCCTTTTCGAGTTCCCCGTCGACGACGTCGATTTTCATTTCTTCGAGCGCACCCAAAAGCTTATCGAGGTTCTCGGCGTCAATTTCCGCGCCGTCGAGCGCATCGTTGATCTCCTTGTAGGTCAGTACGCCCTTCTTTTTACCCGACTCGATAATGTCTTTGAGTTTTTCCTCTTTGTCCGACTGGGAAACGACGCTGAGCGCCTGCAGCCTGGCGAGATTCTCCTTGGACAGCGCCATATCGGCATCGGCCTGTATGGTCTTTTCTTTCATTTTCTGTTTCGCGTCCGCTGGAGCCGTCTGCTTCGCCTGTTTGGGCTCTGCCGGTTCGGCCTTCGCGGCTGGCGTGTTTGTTGTCTTCGGCTGCGCCGCCGGTTTTTTGTTCAAAATGCAATCACCCTATTCACTTAAACCTTTTTCAGGTTCAATTCTTTATCTACCTCACCGATTTCGGCGAGAAGGTTTCTTCTTTCCTCCGCCGACGCGCTGCGAAGCGCTTCCATGAGCGCTTCCCTTTTGCTTTCCAGCTTATGAATGCGGATCCTTGAAACGCAATCGTTCAGAAAAACGAGGGGATCATCGGCGGCTGTTTTGACTCCCATGAGCCGTGCCGCCTCGCTGCGGTCTTCTTCGTCATCAAGCTGGGATAATACTTCGGCATATGTTGGCTGAATTCCTCTTTTTACGCTGTCATATAATGCAGAAAAAATATTTTTATGCGATTTAAGCAAGAACTCATCCGCACCGATTTCATCGGCGATATCCGCAAAATACCGGACGTTCGCCAGTGCACAAGCCAAAAACGCGCTTTGTGGGCTGTCTGCGGCTTTTTCAGTCTTATTATACCTATAATTGGCATTAGTATTCTCATTTGGGGCCTTCTTATGCATTTGCCCCAAAATCGATCCCGCACTGTATCCGGTCTGTTCGGCCACCGCTTCGGCATACCGTTCGCGGCGTATCGGGCTCTCGATGCCCGCGATGATCTTTGCCGCCTCGATGGCATACCCCTCGCGCCCGTCTTCGGTGTCGAGCAAAAAATCGCGTTTTTTCACTTCGAGCCTGTACCCTAAGGCCGAAGGTGCCGTTTTCACTTTTTTAGCAAAACCGGCAAGCCCGTGTTTGCGTATAAAATCGTCCGGATCCATCCCTTCGTCAAAGCGGATCACACGCACATTAAAGCCCTCCGCTTCGAGTATGCCCATCGCCTTTTGCGTGGCGATCTCGCCCGCCTCGTCGCCGTCGTAAGCGATAAACACATCGTTCGTGTAGCGCTTTAAGAGCACCGCCTGCTCTCTTGTCAGTGCAGTACCGAGAGACGCGACCACCGATTTGACGCCGCCCGCGTACATCGAAACCACATCCATATACCCTTCGACGATGACGGCGCTCTTTATGCTTTTTTGCCGCCGCAGCAGATCAATGCCGTAGAGGTTGCGCCGTTTGTTGAACAGCACGGTATCCTTCGTATTCAAATACTTGGGCGTCGAATCGTCGAGCACGCGCCCGCCGAAAGCGATGACTTCACCGAACACGTTGATGATTGGGTACATCACGCGGTTGCGGAACGTATCAAACACCTTATCATTCTTCACTGTCACGAGACCGCTTTCATTGATCAGCGGTGCCGAATACCCTTTTTCGGCGAGCAGCGACGCCGCGCTGTCCCATTTGTCCGGCGCGAACCCGAGGCCGAAGCGCCTGACCACATCCTCGCCGATACCGCGCCGCTGCAAATACACAAGCGCCCCCGCCCCCGCGGGCGACATCAGCGTATCGTGATAAAAACGCGCCGCCGCCTTATGCATCTCGGCGATCAGCTTCTTTTTTTCCTTGACCTCGCGGTACTGCCTGTCGTCGATCATCTGCGGCATGGGCAAGCCGCAGCGGCGCGCAAGCAGTTCCACGGATTCGCCGAACGTGAGGTTTTCAACTTTCATGACGAAATTCGCAACGTTGCCGCCCTGTTTGCAGCCGAAACAATAATAAAGCTGTTTATCACGATCCACAGAAAAAGACGGCGTCTTTTCGTGATGGAACGGGCACAGCCCCCAGAATCTGCCGCCGCGCTCGGCCAGCGACGTATAATCGGAAACAACATCCACGATGTCGCTTTTGTTATATAGCTCAGACAGCCAGACGTCGCTGAACCTTGCCACTAATACTTATACCAGCCTTTCGGAATATAGATTTCCCGGAACAGCGCCACCACGTACCGGTCAGTCATGCCTGCAATATAATCGGCCACTGCCGTTTGGAGCCCGTACGCTTCAATGCGGCGCGGCGCATCTGCCCCCATCATCTGCGGCTGGGCCACGAACAGCTCAAAAAGCATTTCGAGCATATGCTCAGCCTTTGTTTCTTCCGTTTTTGCCACGGAGCCGAGATAGACATTTTCAAACATATACTGGCGCAGCGTTTCGGTCAGTGCCGCCACATCGCCGGACATCGTGACCTCAGGCCGGTCTGCGCTGCTTCTTACGATATCCGTAATCATCGTGTTGATACGTTCGCCGTGTGTCTGCCCGAGCCCCTGCGCGCATTCTTCGGGTATACCGCTGATCACGCCCGCGCGCAGCGCGTCGTCAATATCGTGATTGATATAGGCAATCCGGTCCGCGAGATTGACAACCATGCCTTCCAGCGTTTGCGGGCGGCTGGATTTGCGGTGGTTGACTATGCCATCCCGCACTTCAAACGTGAGATTCAGCCCTGTGCCGTTTTCGAGCAGCTCCACCACGCGCAGGCTCTGCTCGTTGTGTTCAAAATGGCCGGTCAGCTTTTGCAGCACGCGTTCGCCCGCGTGTCCGAAAGGCGTATGCCCAAGGTCGTGACCGAGCGCAATGGCTTCCGTCAAATCTTCGTTGAGCGCGAGACAGCGCGCAATCGTCCGCGCAATCTGCGACACCTCCAGCGTGTGCGTGAGGCGCGTACGGTAATGGTCGCCCTCCGGCGAGAGAAACACCTGCGTTTTGTGCTTTAAGCGCCGGAACGATTTGCAATGGATGATCCGGTCACGGTCGCGCTGAAATACCGTGCGCAGCGGGCACGGCTCAATGGGGCGCTCGCGCCCTTTGGAAAGCGCCGCTTTGGCCGCATAAGGCGACAGCCGCTCGAGCTCGTTTCTTTCGCTGATTTCACGAAAATTGACTTCTTTCGCATCCATACATAAGTATTTAAACACGAAATGAAAAAGTCCTGCACGAGGCGTACAAATTTTCGATATGTTCACAAAAACCTCATGATAAACAAAGGGCGGAGCCTGAACCCTGCCTCAAGACATTGCCAGATTTTCAATCATTTTATCGATTGTTCGTTTCGCCATGTTCCTTATTTATGCAAATAAACAACCACCGTTTTTCTATGGTGCCAACATGAAACACTCTTTTATGCGCCAAAGGCCTTAGTCTATCCGTTCGAGTATCGTTCCAGCCGCGTTGAGGACATCCTGCGACGCGTCATAAGTCCACTCGGAATAGCCGCCTCCTCCCGAAATGGCGACCGTGTATCCGTCAAGCGAATAAGACATAGTAAACGGCGTAAACAGTGAGCTGTTCTCCTTGATAGACGAAGCCGATTCGTCCGGCAAACCGACATACACGCTTCCGTTCTCGAAATAAAACGCCTGCCCCTCCACAAACATGCCGCCCGAATCGTAGCCCTCCGTCGCAAACACCTTGCCCGTCAGATAATCCCCCTGCGGCGCGGCGGAAACATCGACGGCAAGATCGTCCGCAACGGTATCGTCGACAGCATCATCGGCAAATGTCTTATTGCCCGCATCGAATTGAATTTTGCTAAAGTCAACGGCAAATGTCTCTTCACATTCCTGAATCGCGAATTCGACACCCGCTGCCATATTTTTTTGATCAAAATCCGACAAAAATGATTCATAGTTCCATATGTCCATGAAAGCGCTCTCAAAGCTTCCGATCAGGGCGCTGCTCTCCACAGCCTTGTATTTGTCTTTGAACTCCCAGCAGCGGTTCAAATTCTCATAGGCCGTGTGATGGGGCGGCCCTGCGACAGAATAGCCGGCCCCGCAATAATAGTTCGAATAGTACACAAGATCGTAACAAAGCTCCGCCAGACTGTTATACAGCTCTTCGGGCATCCCTTCCGGTCGCGTGAGAGCTGCCGGTTCGGGTGTCGGCGCGGACATCGGTTCGGATGCCGCCGACTCCTCAACCACAAGCTGGGGTTCGGCTGTTATTGTGCTGACAGGCAATGCCGCGCTTCCCGACAACGCCGTCACGCAAAGGCCGACGGCTGCGGCAATGCCCACGCCTGCAAATACAATTTGCGGCCATCGGCGCGACGGCTGCACCGCGGTGCCGCCCTGTGCCTTTTGACGCAGTATGCTCACCAGCAATGCGATAAAAGCCGCCACAACAATCGCGGCACATAAAATGATGATGAGCGTCGTTAAAGAGATCGTCACACTTGGCCCGGTACTGATATTCGGCGCTATAGTAGCACCCGGTGCTGACGTGACCGTTGAATCAACTGGGTCCATAAGAACTCCTTCTCCGCATGTCTGCGAATGATTATTATATGAAGACCTGCCTCTGCCCGTTATGGGCAAAATGAACAGCCGTCAACCCGCAGCAAAGAATAATAATACGATTTGCGGGTCAATATGTGGGTTTCGTGAGTACGCGCCGGATGTGGAATTCTAAGAATGTCAGAACAATAATGTGATCTGCAGATGTTAAATTCGTCCAACTCATCATACATTTCTCATATCACACATGTCAATATTTAATATATTGCGGTTGTCTATATAGTATCCGTCTTATGTTTAAAAGCCGCTTGCACGGACAGATAATATCTCCGGAACACAAAAGGCGGAGCATAGCCCCGCCCTTGTCGTCTTTTATCAAATATTTACACGCGACGAATTCGTTTCAATGCAACCATTCCGCACAACACCAAGGCTGCCGCACCACACAGCAACAAAACTGCCGTAAAGTCCTGCCCCGTTGCGGGCAGGCTGGACGCGAGTACGGTGATCGTATAGCTGACGGTCTGTCCGTTTGCCGTATAGGTCACCGTCGTGGTTCCCGCCTTAAGTCCTGTGAACGTCGCCGGGCTGTTGAATGTGGCAGACAAATAGTCCTTGTCCCATTGCCATGTTCCGCCGTCGATATTCGGCGTGAGGATAATGCGCCCGTTCGTGTAAATTTTGCTGTCGGATACGGAAGAGGACAGCATCAACTGCTGCATCCATTTGGCATATACGGCGAGACTTCCCGTGACGACCGTATCCGCAGTAAACGCCGTACCGCCGCCATCCGCCGCCGTGTACCAGCCGCCGAACAGAAAACCGTTTCTTACCGGCGCAGCCGGCAGTGTGCCGACAGACGCGTTGAGCGCCGCCTGCTGACTCGCCGGAGACGCCGCCGTGTCCGCGTTTTGGCTGTCGAATGTCACTGTGCAGATTTCCTGCTCAAAATCGGGGTAATCGGCTGTATGCGGATACCACACCGGCGTATCCGCAACCGGCACGCCGTCGCCCGAATCCAGCGCATCCATCTTTTGTACGTTGGCCAGTGTATCCGCACCTTGCATTGAGGATGTGGTTAATCCGTCCACACCGGGTATCGGCATGCTGCTTGTATCCATTGGGCATCCCACCGCTTCACGCGCGGCTGTTGTTTTATCGAAGAAACAGTTATTAAAATCTAAGGCGGCAAATGGCCCGGCAGGAATCACACCGCCTAAGAAGCTTCCGACAAATGTAACATCCGCATTGAGAAGCACCTTGCCCGATACGTAACAATTATGTATGCTCAAACGAGCGTTAATCCACATTCCGCCAATGAAACCGGCCACTCCAGAGCCGGATGGAATTAAATGAGGTGCAACCGCCGTCACATCACCCTTAGCGTAACAGTTGACAATTTCAATATCTGAAGTCATCAGCGCAATCTGGCCGATAAAACCACCAATACTCGACGCACCAGATACGTTTCCCGTTGCGCAGCTCTTGATAATGCTGCTGACATCTGTGCAATAACCGATAAGCCCGCCGCTAAACTCTTCCCCGCTCACCACCGCCGATGATGCGCAGCCGCTGATGACAGACCCTGCGATGCCTTGTGCGCCGCCCAGCAGGCCGCCTGCGCATCTGCCGGTCTCCGTTATGGTTCCAACTGCTATAACGGCTCCGGTTGTATAACAATCGGAAATGCTGATGCTTTGCTGTGCGTAACCGGCAAGCCCGCCGACTTCCGATATCCCCGTTACATTACAGTTTGTTACGCCGAGGCGCGAAATCGTGGCATTTTCTATGAAGCCAAATAATCCGACACCGGATTTATCCGGCATGTTTACAGTCATATTCGCAACGGCATAACCGCCGCCGTCAAAAAAACCGCTGAATGTACTTGACTCTTTTCCGATAGGCGTCCATTCTTTTCCGTCAAGATTGATATCACATCCGAGCTTAAAACAAACGTCGGAATAGTCGGTCCCCATCACCGGATCGTTGACGTTGACCGCCAATTGCGCGAGCGACAGCGCCGAACTGATAATAAAGGGATCGTCTGCCGTGCCCGTTCCGCCGTCAAATACGTATCCGGTGTTTACCGTCAGGCCGTCGGTCCAATTTTCTCCCGGGGCAGCCATTGCGGCTTGAGGAAATACTCCCACAGCCAGCATCATGCAAATCAGCAATGCGATAGTCTTTTTCACAGGCGTTTATCCTTATCGTTTTTCCCAAGGCTGTTATATAAGATATGTCATTATGTATTATATGGCATGCGGGACAATCATACAATCATAATTTACCAAAATTCCGCTAAAATCGACAGTCACATATCCGGACACACAAAAAGGCGGAGCATACGCCCCGCCTTGGTGGTTAATGTATTGTTACGCCTGTTTTGCGAGTATCGCCGCATGCGCCGCCGCAAGCCGTGCGATCGGCACACGGAACGGTGAGCACGACACGTACTGCAGGCCGATCTCGTGGCAGAACTTGACCGAGCTGGGCTCGCCGCCATGCTCGCCGCAGATGCCGAGCTTAATGTTCGGACGCGTCTTTCTGCCGAGCTCGGCCGCCATTTTCATGAGCTTGCCGACGCCCTTCTGATCCACCTTCGCAAACGGATCGGACTCGTATATCTTCCTGTTGTAATAATCGTCGAGGAACTTGCCCGCGTCGTCGCGCGAGAACCCGAACGTCATCTGTGTGAGGTCGTTGGTTCCGAACGAGAAGAATTCCGCTTCTTCCGCAATCTCGTCGGCCGTCAGCGCCGCGCGCGGCACCTCGATCATCGTGCCGACCATGTATTCAATCTTCACGCCTTTTTCGCAAATGACTTCTTCACAGGTCTTCACGACAACGTCTTTGACGAATTTGAGCTCTTTGATTTCGCCGACCAGCGGGATCATGATTTCGGGCTTGATTTTCAGGCCCTTCTCCTGTGCCACTTCAATGGCTGCTTCCATAATGGCGCGTGCCTGCATCTCGGCGATTTCCGGATACGTGACGGCCAGACGGCAGCCTCTGTGCCCGAGCATCGGATTGAATTCGTGCAGACCGGCAATCGTGAGTCTCAGTTCTTCCACAGGGATGATCATTTCCTTGGCAAGTTTTTTGATATCCTCTTCCTCTGTGGGCAGGAACTCGTGCAGCGGCGGATCCAGCAGGCGGATGGTGACAGGCAGCTCGCCCATCGCCTCATATATGCCTTTGAAGTCTTCCTTCTGCATCGGCAGCAGCTTATTAAGCGCACGCACACGCTGATCCACCGTCTTGGAGACGATCATTTCGCGCATTCCGGGAATTCTGTCCTCATTGAAGAACATGTGCTCCGTGCGGCAAAGGCCGATGCCTTCCGCGCCGAAACGGATCGCCTGTACCGCGTCATTGGGTGTGTCCGCATTGGTTCTTACCTTGAGCGTTCTCACTTCGTCGGCCCATTCCATGATGATGCCGAAATCGCCGGTCAGCTCGGCTTCGAGCGTCGCAACCTTTTCGCCGTAAACCAACCCCGTGGACCCGTCAAGCGAAATGTAATCGCCTTCCTTGTAGACCTTGCCGCCCACCGTCATCGTCTTCGCGCTTTCCGAGATCAATATCTCGCCGCAGCCCGATACGCAGCAGGTGCCCATGCCTCTCGCGACCACAGCCGCGTGAGAGGTCATGCCGCCTCTGGCCGTCAGTATGCCCTTAGATGCGTACATGCCTTCGATATCCTCCGGCGATGTTTCCAGACGGACAAGCACAACATCGTTGCCCGCTTCCGCAGCTTCCTTGGCTTCCTCAGCCGTGAAGTAGATCTTGCCGCAGGCAGCGCCCGGAGATGCCGCGAGGCCCTTGGCGATCACCTTGGCGTTCTTGAGAGCCTGAGGATCGAAAGTGGGGTGCAGCAATGCGTCAAGCTGCTTGGGCTCTACCTTGAGCAGCGCTTCTTCTTTTTGCAGCTTGCCCTCCGCCACGAGGTCCACGGCAATTTTGAGCGCCGCAGCGGCGGTCCGCTTGCCGTTTCTGGTCTGGAGCATGTAGAGCTTGCCCTTTTCGATGGTAAACTCCATGTCCTGCATGTCGCGGTAATGGTCTTCCAGCGTCTGCGCGATTTTTGTAAACTGCGCATACACGTCCGGCATTGTATCGGCAAGCTCGGAGATCGCCTTGGGCGTACGGATACCGGCCACAACGTCTTCGCCCTGCGCATTCATTAAGAATTCGCCGTAAAGCTTCTTTTCACCCGTTGAAGGATTGCGTGTGAAGGCCACGCCTGTGCCCGAATCGTTGCCCATGTTTCCGAACACCATCGCCTGTACGTTGACGGCTGTACCCCAGTCGCCCGGAATATCGTTCATGCGGCGGTACACGATGGCACGGGGGTTGTCCCACGAACGGAATACAGCCTGGATGGCCCCTATCAGCTGAACCTTGGGGTCCTGCGGGAACTCGCTGCCCATCTCCACCAGATACAGCGCCTTATATCTTTGCACAACGGTCTTTAAATTCTCAGCGGTCAAGTCCGTATCGTGCTTGGCGCCGTGCTCTTCCTTCACGTCGTCAAGAATCTCTTCGAATTTGGCTTTGGGAACGCACATCACAACGTCCGAAAACATCTGAATGAAGCGTCTGTAGCTGTCATACGCGAAACGCTCGTTCTGCGTCAGCTTTGCAAGGCCTTCCACTGCCACGTCGTTAAGGCCGAGGTTTAATATCGTGTCCATCATGCCGGGCATCGATGCTCTGGCACCGGAGCGGACGGAAACCAGCAGCGGATTTACGGGATCACCGAATTTTTTCTGGTTGATCTCCTCCATTTTGACCATGCCTTCGTTAATCTGTTCGACGATGTCGTCCGCAATTGTTTTGCAGTCTTCGTAGTAGCGCGTGCACGCTTCCGTCGACACAGTGAAACCTTGGGGAACCGGCAGCCCGAGCCCTGTCATCTCCGCCAGGTTGGCGCCTTTGCCTCCCAAAAGATTTTTCATTGAGGCATTGCCTTCGCTAAAAAGATACACATACTTTTTTGACATTTACACTTCTCCTTCAACTTTTTATGAGCTTTTTAAAAGCCCTGTCAAAATTCCAGCCAGAAAATTATACCGCATTTGAAATTTAAGCACAACATCAATTATGCATGAACTTCACCTTGTCTATTCTTTCCTGGCGGTATTTTATGAAAGAATATACATTGATAAGGTATTGACATTTGCTTTTTCCAGCCGTTAGAATTTCCTTAGCTTATGAAACGGGGTCTATCATTTGTCAAGCAGCCGCTCCGGCAATAAAATATGCCGAAAAACGTTCAAACCTTTCATGACCGCGCTGTCCGCCGCCGTACTGAGCGCGGTGCTGCTTGCGGGTATCCCCGGTTGCGCACCGATGGCTTTCGAGCCCCCTGCCACAACGGATGCGCCCGCAGATGCACTGTTGAGCGTGATGATCATTGACGTGGGACAGGGTGACAGCTCACTCGTGGCATTCGGCTCGGGCGATACCATGCTGATTGACGCGGGAGAACCGGATAACGCCAGTGCGGTAAAAGAAGAACTGGACGAGCGCGGCATCACACAGATTGATGTGCTCGTCGCCACGCATCCGCATGCTGACCATATCGGCGGCATGGCGCAAATTATAGACAGTTATGACATCGGCAGCATCTATATGCCCGATATGCAAAGCGACTCCAAAACATACCGAAAATTGCGCGACACCATTGAAGAGCGCGGGATTACGCTGACAACCGCCTTTGCGGGAGAAACGTTTGATCTCGGAGGCGCGAAATGCACCATCGTTTCGCCGGATAAGGACGCCGATAAAGACGCGAACAACGAAAGCGTGATGCTGATGGTCGATTATCTGGATACCGAATTTTTGTTCACGGGCGACGCGGAAAAATGGGCGGAATCAGAGGTTTTGAAGGCGGGATACTTCATTGACGCCGATGTGCTTAAAGTGGGCCATCACGGGTCTCATACCAGCACATCCGAGGCGTTCCTGCAAGCGGTCTCTCCCGTTTATGCGGTGATCAGCTGCGGCAAAGACAACAGCTACGGCCATCCGCACGAGGAAACGATCGATCTTCTTGATGAATACGGCATCGACACATTGCGCACCGACGTGTCGGGCGATGTGCTGTTCCTGTCGGACGGACACACGCTCAAAACGATATTAGGCGATTAAATCTCACCGGGTTATATCCTGTAAAACAGTATCTTATTTGAATTGTTCCATCACCCTGCGGTGGGCATTTTCGATAGCCGTTCTCTCCATATCCTGCCCCTGCCAGATATTCACCGACATCACAGCCTGATAGAAAAGCATGTCGAGGCCGTTTTTGGTTTTCGCGCCGAAGCTCTGCGCTTTCTTCAAGAACGTGGTCGACACATACGATGTATCGTAAGCAAACTGAAAGCTTTCATAGGTGTGCGGATGGATAGAGACTTCGGAAGCGTTGCCGCCGATATCCACCTTTGCGGTGTTGAATACGGCATAAAACTCATCGTCGTCCGATAAACCTTTCACGGTCTTGATTCGGTTCTTGTGATATTTCCCCTGCAGGCTCTCCATCAGTTCCGCCGCGTGCGCTTCGCTGCGCGACAGCAAGGTTAAAAAAGCCCCTCTGTCGAGCAAAACACTGGCGACGGCGTTCGCAACGCCGCCCGCTCCGATGAGCAGCACGTCCTTGTCATGCAGGTCGCCCGAAAAACCGATCAGGCTTCGCATAAACCCGTCGATTTCCGTGTTGTATCCAATCAGCTTTTCATCTTTCACAACAATCGTATTAGCAGTTCCCGCCTTTTTGGCCGACAGATCCGTGTGATCGAGGTGCGCCATGATATCGCGGCGGAAAGGCGCCGTCACATTGAAGCCCGCAAACTCCATGCGCAGTATGGGCAGTGTGGATAAAAACTTCTCTTTGTTGGGCACGGGAAACGGAAAATAAACGGCGTTCCAATTGATTTCATCAAAAATCGTATTGTATATATGCGGGGAGTAAGAATGCGAAATATCCTCGCCGACCAGCCCGAAACTTAAAAAATCGTGCATTTTTGTCATCACCCGTTTCAAAAAGCTCTTTTATCTCAATGGATTTGCAACATCATAACACATTATTTTTCAGAGCAAAATGGCTTTTTTCACGAGTTGTGTATGAATCGTTAAAATTGCTTTCGTTGCAACAGGGCTTTTGGGTCATTTGCGATTTGTATAAATAGCCGAGCCTGAACCGGGGCAGAATATTGACGGAGGTGACGGTAAATGAAAACGAGAAAAGCCCGTAAAATGCAGCCCACGCAAAACACAAACAGCACGAACAACATGAACGACATGAACAACTGTGAAAACAAAGGGATTAAGCCCGTGGAAAACGGAAACTGCCCGAGCGAGGACTCCGAGCTCTAAAACAAAGGATTTTTCTTTTGCTCCGTCCCTGAAAGAGTGTGCTTTCGGGATACCGTAACCAAAAAGAAGCAGCCTGCGAGAATATTCCCGCGGGGCTGCTTCTTTCATTTGCGTAAAGCTTAACCCATTTTATTGAGGTCGCCGACGGTCACGACAGCCTTATACTCCTGACCGCTGCGCCACACCGTAAGCTCAACCTTTTCGCCGATCGCATGGCTTTGCAATATGGTTGTCAGCGCATCCACCGTATCCACAGCCGTTCCGTCAATTGCGGTAATGATGTCGCCTGCCTGAAGCCCTGCCTGTGCCGCCGGCCCGTTTTCCGTCACATCCGATACCGTGACACCCGCAGGCGCACCTTCCGGATTGACCTGATGCGTCTCATCCACGAAGCAGGAGATGCCAATGCCAGGGCGCTGGACACTGCCTGTGGCAATCAGCTGTTCAACAATCGGTTTCGCATGGTTGATCGGTATCGCAAAGCCGATACCCTCCGTGCCGATCGGCACACCGTAATCGTCGTAACCGGCCATATACGTTTTGAGCGAATTGATGCCGATGACCTGTCCCTTCATGTTGACGAGCGCACCGCCGCTGTTGCCGGGGTTAATCGCCGCATCTGTCTGAATGTATTCCTGGCTGAATCCGTCCGTCGGAATGACGCGTTTGAGCGCGCTCACAATGCCGGACGTCACGCTGCCCGCGAGTTCTTCGCCCAAAGGATTGCCGATGGCTACCACCGTCTCACCCACTTCAATCGCATCCGAATCGCCGAGCGCCGCCGGGGTCAGTCCCGTCGCCTCGATCTTGATTACCGCAAGGTCTGTGGACTTGTCGGTCCCCACCACGGTTGCCGGATATTCCGTGCCGTCAAAAAGCTTGATTTTAACGGAATTGGCCCCCTGAACCACATGGTTGTTGGTCGCGATATAGCCGTCCTGCGTCACAATGATGCCCGTACCGTACCCGCTTTCTTCCTGAGCGTTCTCTGTTGCCCCCAGCATCGGCTGATTGACACTGACCGCGACACCCACGATAGACGGCCCCACTTCCTTGGCAATCTGCACGATCGGGTTTGACGTCCCGGAATCGATATCGGGCACTGCGCCGCCGATTTCCGGTGCATCGGTGATTTCGGGAGCGGTTGCGGTCGCTTCGTTGTCCTGCGGCAGCATCCCAAGGTTACCAAGCGGCGCGCCAGTATTGCCGATATTCGGCGCCACGAGGAACGTACCGGCAGCGACGCCGCCCACGAGGCACACCACAATCAGCAGCGCAATCAGCCCGCCTCTTGATCTCTTAGGCGTGCTTGCCTTGTGCGAAGGGGTTCCCGTGTATATGGGCTGCTGCCATGGCTGTCCCCAATTTTGGTTCTGCTGTCCGTAGAAACCATATCCGCCGCCGGCTGCCGGCGGCTGCTCAAACCCGCGTTTCTCGTCTTCCCACCCTTGGGGTCTTTCTTCGTCACCCTGGGGTTTTGTTTCATCGTTCATTGGTTATAACCTCCTAGGAACATTATTGCTGTATGGGTGTTATTATATACGCCACTTTTTAACAAAGTGCAAACAAGCGGTGAACAAAGCGTTACTTTGTTCCCTGATTTTCAAACGTTCGCGTCAGTGAAAATGTAAACGTTGTCCCCTTGCCCGGCACCGATTGCAGCGTAATTTTTTCTCCGTGCTGAGAAATGATCCGCTTCACGATGGAAAGGCCGATGCCCGTTCCCGGCTTGCTCTGGCTGTGCGATTTGTCCACCTTGAAGAAACGTTCGAACACATACGGCTGGTCTTCGACGGGGATGCCTTCGCCCGTATCCGCTATGCTCACATACACCTTATTGCCCGCAGTCTGCGTCCAGATTTTAAGCTCTCCGCCGGGCGGGGTGAATTTTACGGCGTTATCAATAAGGTTGGTGATGACCTGTGAAATGCGGTCTTCATCCGCCCAGACAAACAGCTTGTTTTCGCCGAGCTGAATATTGACCTCTAGCTGCTCTTCCTCAATGCGCTGTTCAAACAGCAGTATGCTGCGGCGCAGCAGCTCGTAAATATCAAACTCACTGTATTCAATCGGAAACTTGCCGGATTCGATTTTGGCAAGGTTTAGCAGGTCGGTAATCAGCGTGTTCATGCGCTTTGTTTCACCGAGCACAATCTGCAGGTATCTGTCACGGTCCTCTTCTTCTATCGCGCGGTCGAGCATGCCCTGAATAAAGCCCTGCACCGAAGCGAGCGGCGTGCGCAGCTCATGCGAAACGTTCGCGATAAACGTGTTGCGCAAGCCATCCTGCAGCTTGAGTTCCTCGGCCATCTTGTTGAACGATTCGGCGAGCTCGCCGATTTCGTCCTTCGTTTTGGGCTTCACACGCCAATCAAAATTGCCGCGAGAGAGTTCACCCGCAGCGTAGGAAATTTCCCTGATGGGCCGGACGATGTACCGTGACAGAATAGACACAAGTACCGCCGCGAAGGCCACCGAAATCATCAGCGGAATAAATACCTGACGGAATATCGCGCTGATGCCGACGTTCACGTCTTTCACGGCTTTATGAACGACGATCGCGCCTTTGATCTCATCGTCAATCTTGAGCGGATCGTCAATCTTGAGCGGTATGGCGACCGTCATGACCGAATCCTGAAACAGGCTGTTGTAGTTGATTCGCTCGACGATCGTATCGTTCATTGTATCGGCAACAAAACCGAGAGCCTGGATTTGGACCTCGTCGATATCGCCGATGCCCTCAGGATCAAAATAAAACCTCCCGAGCGGATTCAGCAGCCAAATTACCGTATGGTCGGCAGCCGCTTTTTTATGAAGTAAATTCTGAAAATCATCCGTGGACAGTGTGCCGTAATAATTCTGCGTGCACCAGTCGTTGATGATCTGCGCGTTATTGGCCATCATGTCCATCTGCGTATTTAAATACTGATTCTTCAGCGTCTCAAAAAAGATACCCCCGAGAAGGGCAAACGCGATAAAGATGATCAGCAGATAGACGACCAGCATCCGCGCAAACAACGATTTTGCCATTTACCGGACCTCGAACTTGTAGCCCACGCCCCAGACCGTCTTGATTTCCCAGTGTTCGCCCTGATCGTAAAGCTTTTTGCGCAGTCGCTTGATATGCACGTCCACCGTGCGCGAATCGCCGAAGAATTCAAAATCCCACACCTGCTGCAGCAGCTGTTCGCGCGTGTAGACCTTGTTCGGATGCGACGCGAGGAAAAACAGCAACTCAATTTCCTTTGGCGGCATCTCCACCACCTCGCCCTTATAGGTGACGGTGTAGTTGGATATGTCGATCACAAGGCCCTCGTAGGCAATCTGTTTGTTCTCTTCTTCCTGCATGCCCGCACGCCGCGTAACGGCTTTGACGCGTGCGATAAACTCCTTGGGATCGAAGGGCTTGACGATATAATCGTCCGCGCCGAGCTCAAGGCCGAGAACCTTATCGAACGTCTCTCCCTTGGCGGTCAACATGATGACGGGCACCGTGCTCGATTTGCGTATCGTTTTCAGGACTTCCCAGCCGTCCTTGCGCGGCATCATAATATCGAGCACCACGAGCGCGGGCGTGCTGCGTTCAAATGCGTCGATACCTGCCTGTCCGTCGTACGCCAGCGTGACTTTGAAATCTTCCTTTTGCAGATAGAGCTTGATGACCTCGCATATGTTCTTATCATCGTCAACGACCAGAATATCCTTCGACATAATTTCTCACCTCATTTGTCATAATCAAAGCAGTTATAAACATTTCATGTTGTTCGGCTTGATGATAAACCCTTTCAATGCCATGCATTCCGCTGCGGCAGCGAGGAGTGGCGTGTGCGACTACGACTGCCTCCCATGTGTTTATGCGCTTGACCATGGGATTCCTCTTCCGCTCACGCTCCATCGGAATGACACTTGTGGCTTTGTCAGCAGCCTCAAACAACATATCATATTGTTGCTATTATAATCCTTTGGCAGCACCCCACCAATAAGGCCGTCCCATAGTTCACCGATTATTCATAAATGCTTCATACCTCGGTTACTTCTATGCCGTGTTTTTTCAGCAGCGACGCCGTGACCCCGTCTCCCCCGCGCAGAGCACCCGAAAACGACCCGTCATAGATCCGTCCGCAGCCGCAGGAGGGGCTTTTCGATTTTAAATACGCACGCTGCGCGCCGCATTTTTTTGCAATCCCGAGCGTTTTCTCGGCACCCTTCAGAAACTCGGGCGTTCGGTCGCCGCCGTCCTGCGCCATCACGCGCGCCCGGCCTGCCAGCACGTCTTCTCCATCCCCGCCCACAATCTCAGAGGGGCAGCGCGGCGACGGAAGCTTTGCGAGCAGCTCGGGGCAGACGGCCTTCACAAGCCCTTGCTCATACATCTTTTTGATAGCTGCGTCTTCACGGGCCTCGCCGTCGTACCGGCATTTGATGCCCACAAGGCATGCGCTTACAATATCCATTATTTCAGTGTGACGACAGTAACGCCGTCCTCCCCTTCCCCATATTGTCCGGCGCGGTAGCTTTTCACATGCACATGGCCTTTTAGATACTGTCTTAGCCCGCTGCGCAGCACGCCGGTGCCCTTGCCGTGTATCAGCAGCACCTCGGTCTGCCCCGCCAGAAACGCTTCGTCAAGGTACATGTCCGCCTGCATCACGGCTTCGTCGAGCGTCATGCCCCTCAGGTCCACCGACATGCCGGGCGTTTCGCCGCTGCGTTTAAAGCCGCCGATCGACTTGACCTTCTTTTCCGGCTTCGCGGGTGCCACATCGCTGATCGGCACGGTCAGCTTGAGTGCGCCCGCCTGCACATAGACGCTGCCGTCCTTGGGCGCTTTGAGCACCGTCGCCGAAACGCCGTGGCTTAGCAGCTGCACCGTATCCCCCACGCTTAAATCCTCGGGGCGCGTGTCGCTTTTCTCTTCGGGCTTGGCGCGCAGGTGCGACGCCGCTTGGCCGATCTTGTCCGAGAGCGCTTTGCGCGACGCGTTGATCTCCTCCTGACGCGCGGACTTGGCCGCTTTGAGCTCCGTGATCACGCGCTCCGCCTCGTCACGCGCATCGCGCAGTATCTCCATCGCCTGTTCATGCGCCTTGTCCACAAGCTTTTGCGCCTTGTCCTGCGCTTTTTTCAGCTCGATATCGCTCTTGTCGCGGGTCGACTGCGCCGTGCGCCGATCCTGCTCGGCCTGCTGCTCCTTGCGCTCGGCAATCTCCTTCTGTTTTGCGGCTTCGCCGATGAGCTGCTCGAATTTGATCGTCTCTTCCGACATATGCTCTCTCGCGCGCTCGATGACTGCGTCATTGAGGCCGAGCTTCTTCGAAATTTCAAACGCGTTGGACACGCCGGGCACACCCATGATGAGCTGGTATGTGGGGCTCAGCGTCTTTAAGCTGAACGCCATGCACGCGTTCTGATAATATGCGCTCGCCGTGGCGAACGCCTTGATCTCGCTGTAATGCGTGGTCGCGAGCACCGTGCAGCGCCTTCCTTCGAGCGCCTCGAGTATCGCCATCGCAAGCGCCGCGCCTTCGGCGGGATCGGTGCCCGCGCCAAGCTCGTCGAGCAGCACGAGCGACTCCCTGCCGGCCTTGTTCACAATGCGCGTGATGTTCGCCATGTGCGAGCTAAACGTGCTGAGGCTCTGCTCGATGCTCTGTTCGTCGCCGATGTCCGCAAACACCTCGCGGTAAACGGGCAGCACCGAGCCGCCGTCTGCGGGCACGAACATGCCGCACTGCGCCATGAGGCAAAGCAGCCCCGTTAATTTGAGCGTCACCGTTTTGCCGCCCGTGTTGGGCCCGGTGATGATGAGCCCGCGGTAACCGTTGTCAATCGCGAGCGAAACGGGCACCACCTTTTTAGAATCGATCAGCGGATGCCGCCCGTTCTTCACAATCAGCGTGCCGTCCTCGCTGATGTTCGGCGGCGATGCCTTCATAGAAGACGCAATATGCGCCTTGGCAAATATCAGATCGAGCGCCGTGAGTATTTCAAAATCGAGCTTTAAAGCGTCCGTATGCTCGCGCAGCTGTTCGCTGAACACGTGCAGAATGCGCTCGATCTCCGCCACTTCGGCCAGTTCGAGCTCGCGAAGGCGGTTGTTCGCCTCCACCACCTCCATCGGCTCGATAAACAGCGTCTGCCCGCTGGCAGACTGGTCGTGCACGAGGCCGCTGATGTGCCGCTTGTGCTCCTGCTTGACGGGCACCACGTAGCGCCCGCCGCGTGTGGTGACAATCGCGTCCTGCAAATATTCCTTGTATTTCGTGGAGCGCGTGATCGCGCTGAGCTTTTCACGTATGCCTTCGTTTTCGCGCAGCATGCGCCGCCGTATCGACGCGAGCTCTGCCGACGCGCTGTCGGAGAGCGTCGTGTCGCTGTCAATCGCGTCGTCGAGCGCGCGAATCAGCTTTTCGTCGTAGTCCAGCTGCTGCGCCATGTCCCAAAGCCGGGCCGCGCCCGTTTCTTTGAGGCCGTTTTTCGCGCGCCGTGCCGCCTTGAATACGCCGAGCACCTTGAGCAGCTCGCGGCAGCCAAGATCGGCCTGCGCTTTGAGCCGTGCGAGCTCGAACGAGATATCCGAAAAGCCGCTCATCGGCGAATGCGCCGCGCGCATCAGCACGCTTTCCGCCTCGAGCGTTTCGCTGAGCAGCTTTCGCGTGGCAGCCGCAGTGGTCTGCGGCTGCAGGTTCAGCGCCGCTTCCTTGCCGCTGTCCGAGAGCGCCGCATCGGCGAGCCGCTTTAGTATTTTATCAAATTCGAGTTTATTGAGTACCTTTTGATCCATTACCTTTTCCTTTATTGGTTGCTTGTCCCATAATATCATTTCCAAGCGGACAAGAAAAGAAGATGAGCGTCTCAATTAAGTCAATATCAGAATATGCTCTTGTTATATAATAAAAACAGCTCTATTCCATGGCTGGCTTTTTGCTTTATCGCCTTACCCCTGCTTGATGCCGAAAGCGATCCAGCGCCCGTCGATATCCTCAATAACGAACTCCTTGTTGTTGTAGTCCGTGAGCGCGAGCGGCCTCACAATCTTCGCACCCTTTCCGGTCAGCTCATCCCGCAGCGCTTCCTGCCGCATCGTGATGAAATACGCGTCCTCGCCGTAGCCGTAAAGCTCGCGGTTCGGATAGACCCTGTCGGTGTTCGCCTGCGTGAGAATAATCTCGGTACCGTCACGGTACAGGCAGATATGCGGTTCTTTGACGTTCAAATACTCCACGGCCCGGAAACTGAGCACGTCCACATAATACTGCGCGGTTTTTCGTATATCCGGCACCGGAAAAACACAGTGCGATTCAATCAGCAATTTTTCCATACCGCCTCCCGTATCATAAATCATCGCAGGTATTATACCATATTTCCCAACATGCATGAATGGCTGATGTCTCCGTCATTCATAAAGGACTGCACGCCTGCGAGGCCTCGCGTTGATCTGACATGCATAACCCATCCGTCAGCCGGGATAATAATGCTATCAACACAGGAGAACAATCGGAATGACGAATCAAACCTTTCCCGAACAGCATCAGGCCCCGCCCGGCAAGGAATGGGAGATGAACCCGAAGCCGGTTTACGATGACCCGAACACAAAAGGCAGCGGCCAGCTGCTTGAAAAAACGGCAATCATTACGGGAGGTGACAGCGGCATCGGACGCGCCGTCGCGGTCGCTTTTGCCAAGGAAGGCGCGGATATCGCAATCGCCTACCTGAAGGCCAACAAGGATGCCGAGGAAACAAAGCAGGCCGTGGAGGGCTACGGACGCCGGTGCATCGCCGTCTGCGCCGATTTGCGGCAGGAGCTATCCGCGCAGCAGGTGGTCAGCGAAACGACCGCCGCGTTCGGCAAAATCGACATACTCGTCAACAACATCGCCGTGCAGTATCCGCAAAACAGCATCGCCGACATTACCGCCGAGCAGCTCGAGGATACGTTCCGCACCAACATATTCTCATACTTTTTTATGACGAAGGCCGCGCTCGCGCACCTGAAAGCGGGCAGCACCGTGATCAACACAGCGTCCATCACCGCCTACAAAGGCAGCGCCGATTTGCTTGATTATTCATCCACAAAAGGGGCCATCGTGTCGTTCACGCGCTCACTCTCCGTATCGCTGCTTAAAAACGGCATCCGCGTCAACGCGGTCGCGCCGGGGCCCGTGTGGACGCCGCTGATCCCCTCAAGCTTCTCCCCGCAGAAGGTATCCGAATTCGGCTCGGACGTGCCCGTGCAGTACGCGGCGCAGCCCGTGCAGTTGGCGCCCGCGTATGTCTATCTCGCATCCCAAGCCTCCAGCTATGTATCGGGTCAGGTGCTGCACGTGAATGGCGGGGTGATCGTGGATTCATGAATCGGCCTGTCGGCGGCACAACCCATTAATCCGACGGGTTTGTTTACCGTATATTCGCCGCTGCACCTCCTTTCAATGCACATTCTGTGACATATATTATTAAAAATTTCCTGTGTTTGCTTAAAACCGTTAAGTTGTGAAACATCCCGCAATCGCTTATAATCTAAACAATACGTTAGAGGTGTTTATGAGCAAGTTGGATGAAATAAAAAATGCCGCGCAGATTCTTTTTTCCGTAAAAGGGTATGCGGCGGCTTCCATGCAGGAAATCGCCGATTCGGTTGGCCTGAATAAAGCATCTCTTTACTTTTATACCAAGAGCAAAAAAGAGCTTTATCTGCTTATTATTGAAGAGCATCTCAGATTCTTAAGAGAAACCATCGAGCAGATTTTCAGCGCGCATAAGGATGAGCCTCTCGACGTTTGGCTTTTTCTCGCGACAAACGCCATCGTGGTGAATTCCAGCTTCGAAGCGATACTCTTTTGGAAAAAAGCGCATCTGTTGGCCGCAAGCGATATCGAGGATGAATTTAAACAGCCGCTGCAGAAAATTATACGCAGCAACAATGAGCATTTAAAATGCCTCGTGACCACGTTTTTAACCACCAAGCATTTGAAAATTGAGGACATGCAGATATCACAGTTTGTGTTGTCGTATGAGGTTTTCATTCAGGGCGTGCTCGACTGGCGGCTGCAAAACAAAGACGCCGATACCAACCTGATCATGCCCGTATTATGGGACGCTTTTTGGAACGGCAACCGGCTGATATGAAAAAGCACCGCAGCGGCAGGCTGCGAAGATGATATTGAGGAGCACCAACATGACAAAAAAGAAAATCAACATCGCCATGATCGGCGGCGGGTTTATGGGCAAAGCCCACAGCAACGCATGGCTGCGCGTCGCGGAGTTTTTTGACGTGCCGTTTCAGCCGGTATTAAAGGTGATTGCGGGGAGCAAGAACAAGCTGGAAGATTTCGCGGACCGCTGGGGCTACGACGGTGTGACCTATGACTGGCGCACCGTACTGGACCGCGACGATATCGACGTCGTGGACATCGGTTCGCCCCCCTATCTTCATAAAGAGATGGTGATTGAAGCAGCCAAAGCGGGCAAGCATATCATTTGCGAAAAACCGTTTGCGCTCTCATATGCGGATGCCAAAGAAATGCTTGACGCAGCCGAAAAAGCGGGCGTGGTGCATTACCTCAATCACAACTATCGGCGCGTGCCGGCTGTGGCTTTTGCAAAGCAGCTGATCGACGAAGGGCGCATCGGCCGCATTTATCACTGGCGCGGCGCTTATCTGCAGGATTGGGTGACCGACCCCCATTTCCCTCTCACATGGCATCTTCGCGCGGAGACCGCAGGCGGCGGGCCGCTGTTTGACCTCTCCACCCACGCAATGGACCTCGCGCGCTATCTGATCGGTGAGCCAAGCGCCGTGAGTGCCGTGAACCGCACATTCATCACCGAGCGTCCTTTGCCCGGCGAAGGCGCAGCGACTTTCTCGGCAGGCAGCGGCGTCGATTTATCCAAAACCGGGGCGGTCACCGTGGACGACGCGTCGTTCGCCATCGTGGAGTTTGAATGCGGCGCGCTCGGCAGCGTGGACACCACGCGGCTCGCGACGGGCTGCAAGAACGTTAACACGTTTGAGATTTACGGCAGCAAGGGGGCGATCAAATTCAACCTGGAAGATATGAACGAGCTGCAATTTATGGATGCCTCCCTGCCCGATACGGAGCAGGGCTTCCGCCGCATACTGGTTACGGAGAAGCAGCATCCTTATTTGAGCGCATGGTGGCCCACCGGGCACATCATCGGGTATGAGCACACGTTTGTCAACGCGTTCCGCGATTTTCTGATGGCCATAGACGGCAAGGAAACGATCAAGCCAGATTTCCACGACGGCGTACAGATACTGCGCATTGTGGAGGCCATGAAAAAATCGGGCGAAGAGCAGCGCCGGGTGAGCATTTCGGAAATAAAATAAACAAAATTGTGAGGCTGTTATGAACACCGACTTCATCAATGAATACGAGATCACTTTGGATGTATACAAAACATGGGTAAAGCGCCCCCTAACCAAAAAAGCCAAGCAAGCTAAAAAAAAGAGACTGATTATCATTTCGGGCGGCCTGCTTTTTTCGGCAGCCGTGGTACTCTTCGGCGTATTCTGGCCGAATAACGTGGCTATATTCATCGGAGGCATTGTGATGCTGATGCTGATTTTCCGGGCTGTTGTGATGCCGGATATGGCAGTGAAAAAGCAATATGACCGAATGAGAGAACCGCATAAGGACGAGCCCTGGATCAGGTCTTATTCCTTTTCCGATGTCATCACGGTTATGGATTATCAAGCCCGGTCTGAATACAAGTACCATGATATTTTAAACGCGACCGAAGACAATGATTACTTTTATCTGTGGCTGAATAAGGATGCTGTGATTCGCGTGTTAAAAAGCGGTTTTAAAAAAGGAAATGCACAGAATTTTCGCGGCTTCATCTTATCAAAAATCAAAAAATCCAGGAATGATAAAAAGCGCCGCTGAGGTGCTCCGGCGTGTCAACCAAGTTATTTAGCCATTCTAATGAAAGGTCACTCATCAGGTCATCCAATCCACTCCATAGTGAGGAGCGAAGCGACAACTATAAAATGGAACAGGATCAATTGAAACAGATTCTTCACCCACTGCGCGGGCTCAGAATGACCGCTCACTTGTCTTGTCGTTCATTGCGATGCCATAGTGCGTGTTGATTCTGATTGAGCGTAAACGGCTGACCACGCAGTGGATAAGAACCCAAGGTGAATTGCCTTG
Source organism: Bacillota bacterium (assembly GCA_023408075.1). Lineage (GTDB taxonomy): Bacteria > Bacillota > Clostridia > Christensenellales > SZUA-584 > SZUA-584. The sequence continues at coordinate 344,107 of JAEYKW010000025.1, forward strand.
GACAGAATGCCGCTTTGCAGGCGATAAATCCGGAACTGTCATGCGCTGTCAGCCCCACAAAAGCTGCAATACGGTCATTCTTTCCACCGGCGCGGTGAACGGGCATCGCGAAGTGACTGCGGCATGATAACCGAACCAGTTGTTTCCCAAAGCACTGACCAAATGAGGTTTACCGGCAGCCCCTAAAGCGCCGCTGACGATACAGCTCAGCCTGATGACAAGCTTTCAGTATAAAAGCCGCATATCATCGGCTTTAGCTTCATGAAAAACCCCACCCTGTCATGCTGAGGAGCGTAGCGACGTGAGCATCCCATGGCTAAACGCGTTTAACATGGGATTTTAGTCCACTGCGTAGTCGATCGCTTACGCTCACTCAAAATGACGTTTAGTACTTTG
>JAEYKW010000028.1 GCA_023408075.1 Bacillota bacterium
AGGCCCTGACGGGAGCAGCAGTAAGCGGATCTGCCCGTGTGCCTCGGATCAGTCTGCTCCGAGCAACCTGCCGGAATACCTCTTGTAATGTCGTGTCGATCTCCGGGTGCACGGCTTTTAATTTACCCTTTTTTCCACAGCGATGAAGAAAATGTGGACAAACCATGACGCTTTTGTATCATTTTATATCCGGCAGGAAAAAATCAATACGCCGAAGAATAATATACTTACAAGGCTGTTGTTTATTAACCCCAAAATGGAGGTACAATAGTACAAAGCTATCCCGTTTTGGGATATAAAAATACATAGAGAGGGGGGCAGAATTATGCGCGTCAGCATAGCAGGAAAGGGCATGGAAGTGTCCGATTACTTAAAGGATCTCGTCTCAAAAAAGGTCTTAAAGCTGCAAAGGTATTTTGACGAGGATACCGAGGCGCACATAACCATGTCGATTCAAAGATCGAGACATATTGTGGAGGTGACCATCCCCTTCGATGGGATTGTCCTTCGCGGCGAGGAAGCCACGGGGGACATGTATGCGTCGGTTGACGGCGTGATTAAAAAGCTCGAGAAGCAAATCCACAAGCACCGCACAGCCCTCAAAAAACGCCTGCACGAGAATGCGTTCACCAATGAAGATGATGCATATGCGCTCTCGCTGGCGGATGAAAAACGGCCCGTCGTGGTGCGCAACAAAAAGTTTGTGGTGAAGCCGATGGACATCGAGGAAGCCAAGATGCAGATGGAGCTTTTGGGACACCAGTTTTTCGTGTTCAGGAACGCCGTGACGAATGAAATCAATGTGCTTTATTTGCGCCAGGACGGAGACTACGGACTCATTGAGCCGGATGGCGTGTGATACAAAAAACAAAAGGCGGGGCAACCCGCCTTTTGTTTTCACGTTTATGAAGCGAAATTACCTATAATCATGTCACGTCGGCATCGTTCGAGTAGCCGCGCTGCTCCCAGTAGCCCTCATAATCCTTATCGTCGGACAGTGTGATGCGGTTGACCCACCGCGCCCACTTGTACCCGAGTTTATCCTCTGCCACCACGATGAACGGATATCCCATTTCGGGCGGCAGCGCGATGCCGTTCGCGTTGTAGGCGAGTATCAGCTGCTTGTCCTTGATATCGGCATAGGGCAAAGATGTGGTGTAGCCGTCTACCGCCGAGAAAATCACGGTGACCGCTTCGGGCTGCGCCCCAGCAATATCAATAAGCTCGGTCAGCCGCACACCCTCCCAGAGTATCGTCGCGTCCCAGCCTTCCACGCAGTGCAGCGTGATGAGCCGCGCGTCGGGCTCCATCGCAATCACATCGTCGTAGGTAAGCACCTGCTCGTTATCCACAAGGCCGTCGATGGTAAGCGTATAAGTGCTGATATCCACTTGCTGCACGCCGTTGATGGAATTGTCGCGCGGGCCTACCGCTGGGTCCAAACGCGCACCCTGATATTCTCTGATTTCATTCTCGCGATATCGGTCCATCGTGGCGGAACTTACAGCATCAGGCGTCGGGCTTGGTTCATTATTAACCGTGCATCCGGCGGTCAGCAGAAATGCGGCAGTTGTTATGATAAGAAAAAAATGTTTCATGCGCCCTCCCTTATATAAAGACATTCGTGTAGTCAGCCCTCAGGGTGTAAACAAATTATATCGCAAGAGATCTGACTTAAACAGACGGAAACCATAAAACACCAAAATATCTGAAGTGATAAGTCTCTGGTCGCAATATTCAAAGCTTAAACATGTATCACTTGTCGGTGATATCACCTCAGCAATACGAGACTTTTGAGGTCAACAGCTTTAGCGCCTTCCATGCTGAGAACAGAAAAAAATAAAGGCGGGATTTGTTCGCCTTTATTTTTTCAATAAATGCTGAGCTTGCTTGGTTCTAGACAGAATATAAAGTGACGGAAAGCGGCACTAAGCTATGAAATGTGTCGAAATCACAGAATTCTAATCCGATACGATTGTGTTTGCATCAAGCGGAATGATGATTCCTCCGTCGAGCGCGTTAATCTCACAAGGATAATCCGCTTCGGGAGGATCGTCTTTGTTATCTTTAGAAAAAACAATCTGACAGCGGAACAGCCATGCGGGAACCAGCCATGCCTTATACGGATCGTCTTTTGCGGTGATGAGGCTGCTGCAAAGCTGAGCGTCGATAATGTTAAATTTCACTGAATAGCCTTCAAATCGCTTATCCGTCTTGTCATACGTAAAATTATAGGCCAGAAAATCGGCAAGCCGTTCTTTAATCTCATCAAATGGCAGCAGTTTGGTGTTCTCCGCGACTGTTTCAACCGTCTGCGCCATGTCCTGCCAGCCAAAGCCTAGAACTTTCCCGTTGTTCACAAACATGCTTACCTGTTCCACCCGGAAAGGCGGCGCGTAAGACAGCATATCACCGGCGGATAAACCGATATAACTTAAACGTAATCCCGTAAGCTGTCCTGCGCTACGCGTAAAGGTGATGTTATATCCGCCGACGGCCTGATCGACGGGTGTGGAGAACTCATCCCATTCCTGCGGCTGCCTAGGCAACCATACGACCTTTTCAATTGAGTGAGGGCCCACTTCGGTGATACCCAGGTCTTCAAGCACATGCCGTGCCGTCGACAACGCCTGATCTGGGTCTTCCGTGATCGAGTCCATCACACCGCTCAATTGCGCATCAAATCTGTTATATGCCGTAAGGTATTCCTTATCGGAAGCGGTAGGCTTATAGAACGATGAGCCGTACATAGAGTCATTCCACTGCTTCGTTACTTTCATAGAGGTTTCGGAGTAAAAGCTGCCCGGATATGAATACGAAAAAAAGCTGGATGTGCCGACGGTAGAATCGTAAGTGGATGCGCAAATCTCCGGCTCGTAGGTCTCACCAGTCTGCGCAAATACATCCACATAGTTTTCGGCCTGTGGTGTGGTAAAACGACCCAAATACGCTTCCAGCATACGTGTGTATTCCGTTGTATACGGCAGCGAGAAAGACAAATCCGTGTATTGCTTTTGTGCTTCGTCCGGCGCGTCGTCAATCATTTGCTGGAGCGCGCGCGACATTTTACTTTTTGCATCATTATTGTATTTGCCATAACTGGTGGTCGGGTCTTGCAGCTTATCAAGCTGCCGCATACCTTCAAGTTTTGTCATCGGCAGCGGCCTATAAAGCTGGCTGCTGCCAACGAAATAGTTCACCAGCTCTTTAAGCCGCTCAGGTGTGAGCGCCACTTGCTCCAGTTTATACACGGGCGTGTTCGAAAGATTCTCGGGTATTGTCACATCCACATCTGCGTTGATCTCGATGCGCCCCTCTTGACGTGTCATCGTTTCTTTCCAATGCTGCGGCGCATCCAGTTCTTTCACAGTGCCCTGCGGCAGCGGGTCGGCAATCATCTCGGCAGAAATGCCGCCTGATTTGTTAATGACGACAGGTTCAGCGGGTGTGGGCTGGCATGCCGTTGTGATACAACAGAGCAGCAGCACTGCGCAAAGCAGCAAAACCGCTGTATCCCGACGTCGATTCTTGTTATGTATCATAATAAACGCTCCTTTTCAATTGTAAAAAAAAGATGGTGCCGCGCGGGCACCATCTGCATTGTTTTATTCGGGGATAATGATCCCGCCGTCCAAGGCGTTGATTTCGCAGGGGTAATCACCCGTGATGGAAGTATCCGTATTCGCTGCATCACTGTAATCCTGTCTGATCAAGAACAGCCATGAGGGCACAAGCCATGACTTGAAGGGGTCGTCCTTCGCGGTGATTTGGCTCGAGCGCAGCTGAACGCTGACAATATCGACGGAGAACGAGTCGGTCTCCCTCCCTGTGAAGGAAAAGTTGTAAGACAGATAATCGGCAAGGCGCTCTTTGATTTCGTCAAAAGGCAGCAGGTTGGTGTTCTTTGCAACCGTCTCGACCGTCTTTGCCATGCTGCGCCAATCGAATCGCAGTATTTTTCCGTTGCTCACGAATATGGTGATCTGCTCCACACGGAAAGGCGGCGTATAAGTGAGCATCTCTTTTGCGCTCATACCGCCGTAGTTTTGCCGGAAGCCCGCTAGCTGACCGGCGCTGCGCGAAAAGACAACGGAATACCCGCCGATGGCTTCGGAAACGGGCGTAGACAGTTCATCCCATTCCTGCGGCTGCCTCGGCAGCCAGACGCCTTTGTCAATATTATCGAGGCTCAAACCGTCAATATTCAAATCGTCCAGTGCTTTTTTGGCTGTCGCCAATGCCTGCTCGGGCGTTTCTATCATGTGGCCCATCACCTCGTTGAGCTCCGAATAATATTGGTTGACCGTCGCGAGATATGTTTTGAGCGCTTCGTCGAGGGTGTAGTTTGCATTGTCATATCTCTCATTGCTCATGTTATTCTCTTCAATATCGCCGGCTGTCATAATACTGCCCGGATAAGCAAACGTAAAGCGGCTCGGTATCACGGCGAAATCATCATATGTCGATGCGCTGATCATAGGTTCGTATTCCTCGCCCGTTTCCGCAAACACAGCGGCGTACTTTTCTCCTTTTGGTTTCAATATGCCGCCTACGCCTGCTGCTTTTAACCAGGCATCAATGACGATGTTCTCGTCGGTCTCGTAAGGCTGAGTATAAGACAGATCATCGGTATATTGTTTTTCCGCCGTGACCGGTGCTTCGTCTATCATCTCCTGCAGCTTATCGGCCATTTGTTTTCGCGCCTCTTCGTAATATTGGCCGTAGCTGCCCTCTCCGTTTTGCAATTTGTTAAGCTGAGCCAACCCGTCAAAGCTGGTCATGGGCAGCGGCTTATAAAGCTTGCTGTCACCCACAAAATAGTGCGTGAGTTCTGCGAGCCGCTGCTGTGTGAGTTCGGTTTGCTCTATTTTATAAACGGGCGTGTCGGAGAGGTTTTCGGGTATTATCACATCCGCATCCGCATCGATGACCATGTGGCCGCCCAGGCGCGTCATCGATTCCTTCCAGTGCGCCGGGGCATCCACCTCTTTCACGGTGCCCGGAGACAATGGATCGGCAATCATTTGTGCCGTGATGCCGCCGGATTTGTTGACGACGACAGTCTTGGCAGGCGTAGGCTGGCAGGCCGTTGTGAAACAGCAGAGCAGCAGCAGCGCGGCCAGAACGCAAGAAACCAACTTGACGCTGCGTTTTGTTTTCTGTGCCATAAAAACTCCTTTAATTCGCCGTTCGGCGTTTTTGCGACTCTGCGCCATGTTGAGCGCAAACTGCATATGCCGCGTGTGAGACGAAAGGCTCAATATCAGCTCGGCGTAACCGCGGCGCGCGCGCGGCTCTAAGTGTTTCACCACCGCGCCGTCGCAGGCGGTTTCCATGTCTTTTCGCATCTCGTAGTACGCCAGCCACATGAACGGATTAAACCAATATACCGCGTTCAGCAGGGTTAACAGCAGGCTCATCAGATGATCGCGGCGTTTGTAATGCATGCATTCATGACGCAGACAGTTTTTGATCTGCTCGTCGTCCATCGCGGCGAGCTTATTGAGCGGAAAAAGCAGTGTGCTCGGAAAAAGCAGCGCGGGTGTGCCGTATTCGTGCTGGCAGACAAGACGTAGATTTGTTTTGATATTCAGCTCTTTTTTAATCTGCGCCAGCAGCTTTAAAAGATGCACCGACGGGGGAGCGGATTTGCGGGCGATTTTTCGCGCAAGCAGCACGGTCAGCAGCGTGATATAAAGAAGGCCCAATGCAGCGCCGCCGAGCCAGACGATCAGCGCGATCTCTTTGAGTGTGAGCGCCCGAACGGGGTTTGAGGCAGGCGCGGCCTCGGGTGCGGATATCACTCTGGTGTCTTGGGGTGTGTTATTGGCAGATACGGCGGGGGTGACTTCTCTTGTCTGTGTGTACGGAACCCCGATACCGTCGAAGCCGGTTTTGCTGAAAATCGTATCCGTATAAACAGGTTCGGCTGCTGTGTTAACCTGATAGGTAAACAGGCTCACAGGCGCGTCAAGCGTGACCGGGACGAGCAGCCGCAGCAGGAAGACGGCCCAAACGGCAAAGTGCAGAAACGGAGATATTTTATTATGAAAAACTCTTTTGATGATCATGGTGACGATGAATATAATGCCCGAATAGATTGTGATTTCCAGCAAAGTATTCAAAACAGTCATGGTCAGCCCTCCTTATCAAGCCGGTCAATGAGCCCATGCAGAGCATCCTTATCCTCCTGTGTCAGTTCACTCTGCTGAATCATGCTGGCGAGCAGCAGCCGAGAGCTCTCGTTGGTGAGTTTCGAGAGGATGTAACGGCTTTCATTCTCAATACAGTCTTCGCGCTTTACTTTCGGATAGTAGCAGCGGTTGCCGCTGACCGTATCAAACCCGAGATACCCTTTTTCGGTCATAAGCTTTAAGTATGTGAGGTAGCTTGAGGTTTTCCAGTCCACCAAATTCTTCATCCTGTCCATAATCTGAGACAAAAACAACGGAGACTGGTTCCAGAGCGTCTCCATGACGATCCACTCAGGCTTCGTGAGTACCATATAAAACCTCCTCTAATAAATATTACCGTGAACATCTAAGATATTAGATGATTAGACGAAAAGAGTCAACATATAATTGAAAATTTTAAAGTGAATGAGGATTCCGTATTAATGTCTGATTAAGGCGGGAGCTTGTATCGGCTTCAGAATCAACAAGAAGGATCATATCAAATAGATTCTCCTTGCTGACTGCCGCCAATTGAAACTGAGGAGATGGGTGCTTTTTACCGTATGCGGAAATGCGCATGGAAGCCTTCTGGAACATCCGGCGCTGCCGGGAGTTTTCTTAGACAAGAAAAACAAAAGGCGGTTTCCCGCCTTTATGTTTAGTCAATTTGCATTCTGGTAAAGTTAGAGGATCACTCGCCGCTGAGTCGAAATGGTATGATCAGCCCGCCGTCCAGCGCGTTAATCTCGCAGTAAGAATCGGTATTGTGCGTCTCTTTGCCGTTTTTATCGACATACGTTGTGTGGTATACGAACAGCCACGAGGGGACAAACCAAGCTTTATACGGGTCGTCCTTGGCCGGAACCTGGGCGGCGCGGAGCTGCGCATCGGTCACATCAAAATGATACGTTTTGATTGCCGGATCTTCTATTTGGTATGATAAGTAATCGGCCAAACGGCTTTTGATTTGGTCAAAAGGCAGCAGGTTCGAATTTTCCGCGACTGTTTCCACAACGTGGGCCATGCTCTGCCAGTCAAACATCATAATCTTGCCGTTCACCACAAATATGTGTATAAATTCCACGCGGAAAGGCGGCGTGTATTGGGGAAGCGACCCGACAGACGCGCCGGCATAGGTGAGCCGGCAGCCGACGAGCTGGTTTGCGCTGCGTGTGAAAGTCATATCATAGCCGCCCTGTAGATCGGATACTTCAGACGACAATTTATCCCACTGCTGAGGCTGCTGCGGTACCCATACGCCTTTCTCTATCTGATTTAGTGCCATGCCCTCAATTCCAAGCTCGGTTATTGCTTTTTGCGCAGTGCTTAAGGCTTCTTCGGGTGTTTCGGTGATACCGCCAATGATTTTACTGAAATCCTTGTAATACTGAATTTCTGTATTCGCATAATCCTTCATCGTTGCATACTGGTCGTGAATTGTGCTGTTTTGATACGGCTCCAAATCGCTCTGCGTCATGATGCGTCCGGGGTATGAGAACAAAAAGCTGCTCGGTATTGCGACCGGCGAATCATATGTGGAGGCAGAAATCTTGGGTTCATATTCCTCTCCGGTCTCCACGCATACATCCACATAGTTCTCTTTTTGAGGCTTTGAATAAGCATTGCCGATATCACCCAAAAAAGCTTTATAAGGCTCAATATAGTAATCCATCATGCTGTTGAACTCGGATTGATACGGCATAGAGAACGAGAAATCGTCGGTGTAGGCTTTTTGTGCGTTATCGGGAGCCTGCTCAATCAATTCATTGAGCTTATCTTCCATTCTTTTGCGGTCACTGTTGCTGTACAGGCCAAAGCCGCCTTCGCCTTTTTTGATTTTTTCGAGCTGGATTGCTCCGTCAAATGTCGTCATTGTCAGCGGCTTATAAAACTTGCTGCCACCGGCGAAATAATCCGTGAGCTCCGTCAGACGTTCCGGAGTGAGTGGAATTTGTTCAAGCTTTAAAATAGGAATGTCGGAAAGGTTTTCGGGTATTACGACATCCGTGTCTGCTTTAATTTCGGCTTTGTTGTTCTGGCGGTAAAGCGTTTCAGTCCAATGGTCAGGCAGATCCGCGAGTTCTAGCCGGTTCTCCGCAGACGGTTCTGCAATCATATCCTCTGTGATGCCATCCGCCTTGTTAACGACGGCCGATAATTCGGGCGTGGGCTGACAGGCCGTTGTAAAACAGCATATTGTCAGCAGCATTGCCAGCGTTGCAGACACCAGTTTCACGCTGCGTTTGCTTTTCTGTTCCATAAAAATGCCTTTGATGCGGCGCATGGCCGCCTTTTTATTTCGGACCATACCCAAAGCAATCTGCATATGCCGGGCCTGCGCGCTTAAGTCGAGTATCAGCATTGCATAATCATGCCGGGCGGACGGCGACATGTGTCTGACGACAGCGCTGTCGCAAAACACCTCCAAATCTTTGCGTATCTCGTAGAAGGCAAACCAAATGAAAGGATTAAACCAATAAACGCAATTGAGCAGGGTTAAGGCCAAGTTCACGATATGGTCGCCGCGTTTAAAATGCATGCACTCATGCCGCAGGCAGTCTTTGATGCGGTCATCATCCAAGGCGGCAAGCGTATCCATATGAATGAGTATTGTACGGGGAAAAAGCAGCGCGGGCGAGCCATAACCGTATTGGCAGACAAGTTTTAATTTTGATTTGATTCCGAGCTCAGTCTTGACGTCATCGAGCAGCCGCAGCAGATATGCCGATGCGGGCGCCGAATGACGCTTGATCCTGCGGAAGAGCAGGCAGGCGACGGCCGATATGTAGGTGAGGCAGAGAAGTGCGGTGCCCAGCCACACGGCGAGAACAATTTGTGTTTCGGAGAGTTTTGTTTGTTGAAGAGCCGGGGCGGCACCGGGCTGCGCCGGTGATTGCGGCGGTTCAGCTTGCCCGTTATCAGCAAGCGTGTCAGATAAATCGGTATAGGGTATGTTTGATGCAAAGCTGTTATCCGCACTTATTATCATGTCAGTTTGCAAAGCGGACGGCATTTGAGCGGGATAGGTCAATATGTGGACCGGGGCGTCAACCGTAAAGGGCATGATCAGGCGCAGCAGGAACAGCCCCCAAATCACATAATGCAGGAACGGCGACATCTTGTTTTTAAAAATCTTTTTGATAAGCATGATGAAAATAAACAGTACGCCGGAGTAAATGCTGATCTCAAGCAGCGTATACAGTAAAGACATGCTTAATCCTCCTTGTTTGAATCGCTGTCGAGCGTGTCGATCAGTTTGCGCAGCTCGTCTTTTTCCTTTTTGGTCAGGCCGCTGTTTTGAATCATGCTGGCCAGAAAGAGGTGCTTGCTGCGGTCTGTCAGCTTCGAGAGGATATAGCGGCTCTCGTTATCAATGCAGTCTTCGCGCTTTAATATCGGAGAGTAGCAGCGGTTGCCGCTGATCGTATCAAACGCGATATAGCCTTTGTCCGTCATGCGCTTTAAGTAGGTGAGGTAGCTTGAGCTGTTCCAATCCACCATTTTTTTCATTTTGTCCATGATCTGAGACAAAAACAGCGGAGACTGGTTCCAGAGTGTCTCCATGATGATCCATTCTTGTTTTGTGAGTGCCATATGAAACCTCCTAATGGAATACTTGCCAATTGACATCTACAATTGTAGATGAATAAAAGATACATGTCAATATAATAATTAACATTATTGAGTAAATTTTGTATCGCAAAGAAAAGAGACGGAGTTTTTCGTCTCTTGATGTGACCAGGATTTTGATTCTCCAGTCACTTGTCGGTGACAGCCTATACTGTCTGCATATAAAAAAGAGACGGAAATATTCCGCCTCCCAGCTTGTTGAAAACCCCCACCCTGTCATGCTGAGGAGCGTAGCGACGTGAGCATCCCATGGCTAAACGCGTTTAACATGGGATTTTAGTCCACTGCGTAGTCGATCGCTTACGCTCACTCAAAATGACGTTTAGTACTTTG
>JAEYKW010000047.1 GCA_023408075.1 Bacillota bacterium
TATACATAGCGGCTCCAAGTGCAAGGTTTTTTCGCTGTTTTGACTGTTTTACCTGCACTTATTATACCATGAAACGCCTTTATTTGCCTTTGTTGCTGGGACTTTGCGTTATTCAGCAGACCCTAATATACTTATCTATAAAAACAAAGACGGATGGCATACAGCCACCCGTCCGTCACACTTTTTAACCGTGTCGATTATTTCAGCTTTTCCTGCAAACTCAAGGCAAACAGGCCTGCACGCTCCTCGGAGGATTCGATAATCTCGTTGAACAGAGCGAAATCATACATATTGATTTCTTCCACAACGAAGCTTTCAAACAGATCCACCTTGCAGGATTTCTGCTTTTCCACAGCCAGCGCCTTTTTGGCCGCGTTGAAAGCGCCGCTCATCACGCTGAAAACAACCATCGCCGCGTCTTCCTCGTTCACCTGCGGATCAATCGCGGCAAGGACATCGCACTGGTCACGGATCACGTCAAACGGCACGGGGTTCACGCACGACCCGTCCATAATCAGCTCGCCGTCCACTTCTTTGGGCATAAAAACGCCGGGGATAGACACCGCCGACCGCACAGCCGGGCCCACGTCTCCTCTTTCAAAAAGCACCTGCTGACCGGTTGTCCAATTTGCCGCCACCACTTTAAGCGGGAAGTACAGGCGGTCGAACACCTTGATCGGAACAATCATCTGATAATATTCCTCAAGGCCGAGGCTGTCTAAAATGCCGTATTTTGAGTCCTTCACCTTGAAGGCGTTGATCGGGCGTTTGGCGCCGGGGAAATCGATCTCCTGCAAAAAGTCGATCATGTTCTGGCTCGTCATGCCTGCCGCATACATCGCGGCCACAACAGCACCGACACCGGTTCCCGATACGATGTTAGGCTTAATATCCAGCGCCTCGAGCGCCTTTATGTACGCAATGCTCGCAATGCCTTGCGCTCCGCTTCCTCCGAAAGCGATTCCAAGTGTCTTTGACATAGGTCTACCCCTTTATCATACTTTTATTAAGCTGCTCCACAAAGCCCGGTATGTAGGCCTCGGCACGCTCATATATGCTTTTGTATTTAAAAAACTCCATTGTGGACACATCTTCAAAAGTCGGCCTTTCGAAAATATCCACCGGCGCTGCTCTGAGCTTTTCCGAAATCAGCGCCTCCTGCGTGGCCGCCCATGTCGCGTGCAGCGCGTTTTTGATGTTCGGCTTCAGCGTTGCGTTCGGACGCACCTGCGAAACGTCAATCGCGATCAGCACATCGCACTCCTGACGGAGGATGTCGAAAGGCACGATGTTCGTCGCCCCGCCGTCCACATAATAGCCGTTTCCCACCTGCTGCGGGATGAACACACTCGGGAAGGCGATGCTGCCCATCAAAGCGGGAAGTATCTCGCCGGAATCGAACACCTTCTCTTCGAGCGTATGAAAATCGGTCGCCACGAGCTTAAGCGGAATATTAAGCTCCTCAAACGTTTTTTTCGGCAGCGCTTTTGAAAGAAACTGCTTTGCCAGCACACCCGCAAAGCCGTCACGCTTAAGCGCGTTGACAAGAGAAAGGCCGGAACGTTTTTTTGCGCTGAAAAGGCTTTCGAGCATGCCGTACATGCCGTCCGGCGTCACACCGCCCGCATACAGCGCCCCCACGATGGCCCCGCTCGATGTGCCCGCTATCACACTGGGCTTAATCCCCTGTTGCTCCAACGCCTGCAAATAGGCAATATGCGCGACGCCGCGTGCGCCGCCGCCCCCGAGTGCGAGTCCGACCGTTTTCACAGCATATCCCCCGTTTCAAATACTATACCATTTAAATATATGCCACGTAAAGCCAATTTGTATCAATTTGATACAGGCTTTAATGCCTGTTGTTTAAAAAAATATCCTTATACTTCCACTTATTCTAACACAGCCGGTGTGTGGTTCACAACTGGTGCAAACGCAATCTTAACCCGTTTTTTATTGAGAAGCCGTGACCTTTCTGATACAATGACGAACGAAAGGAATTGACACTATGAGACTTCAAGACATCGAATGCTATGTGCTCGATATGGACGGCACAATATACCTCGGCGATCATGTGATTCCCGGCGCGCAAGAGCTGCTGTCATTTTTCGATGAAAACGGCACCCGCTACTGCTTTTTCACCAATAATTCATCCAAATCGCCTGAGGATTATAAAGCTAAGCTCAAACGGCTCGGCCTGTCCGAGCGTCCTGCGGTCATCACATCCGGCGATGTGACCGCCGATTATCTTATTAAAACATTCGGGCCGAATCCGCGCGTTTACGCGGTCGGCACGCAGGCGCTCATCAGCCATTTGACTGCTGCGGGCATCACCTGTGACGTGACATCCGGCCCGGATTGTCTCGTGGTCGGGTTTGATACGTCCTTTGATTTTGCCAAAGCCGCTGTCGCTGTGGATCTGCTGCGCGACGGCGTCCCTTTTATTGCGACCAACGTGGATGCGGTTTGCCCGCTTGAGGGCGGCAAGGTGCTGCCCGACTGTGCGAGCATATGCGCCATGCTCACGCACGCGACCGGACGGCAGCCCAAATTCATAGGCAAGCCGTTTTACGAAACTGCCGGATACATTGAGCAGGCGGTGAATTTGCCCGCCGATAAGATCGCTGTGATCGGCGACCGGCTCTACACCGACATGCAGCTTGCGCTTGAAAACGGCATGTGCGCCATCGGCGTGCTCTCCGGCGAAATGACGCAGGACGATATCGACAAAAGCGATAAGAAGCCGCATTACCTGTTTGACAGCGTAGCCGGTTTGTATCAGCTTCTAAAAGAACAGGTAAAATAGCTGTCAAAAGTTGCGCCGGGGTGTCATGAACGAAGATTTGATTCTATAGACTATACGGTAAAACCCATAAGGAAGGATGAACGAATTGAAAGCAATCGCGGTTAACGGCAGCCCAAGGCCGACGGGCAACACATTCTATCTGCTCTCCACAGTTTTAGGAGAGCTTGAACTCAGAGGCATCAGCACACAGGTGATTCAGGCGGGCGGCAGGGATATTCACGGATGCGTCGCCTGCGGCGCATGCCGAAAAAGCTCTGTGCCCAGATGCGCATTCGATGACGACATTATCAACGAAGCGATAGCCGCTATCGATCAGGCCGACATACTGATTCTTGGGTCCCCCGTGTATTTTGGCAGCCTCACGGCGCAGATGAAGGCGTTTATCGACCGCGTCGGCTATGTGTGCCGCCCGCACAAGCTGCTCAAGGGGAAAATATGCGCGAGCGTGACGGCCGTGCGCCGCAACGGCGCACTTACGGCGTTTAACGCCATGAACAATCTTTTTACCATCAGCGAGTGCATCATCGTGGGCTCAAGCTATTGGAACCAGGGCATAGGCGGGGCTATCGGCGATGTCGCTATCGACGAAGAAGGCATAAAGACGATGAAGACGCTGGGTCAGAACATCGCGGACTTGGCGCTGGCGCTCGAAAAATAGCATGAACGATCCCCGGCACGCCGGGGATTTTTTCTTTGTCCGGTCCCAGCTCGTCAGCATGGCTTTAAGGCATATTGCGGCTCACAGTCGCAAAAATTGTTGCTCCTCGCCTCATAGTACGCCACGCAGTATTATAATTTCCGTCATTATAAAAAACCTCCAATGCTAAAAAGATGAGGGTTTGCCGACTGCATCATCAACAAAGGAGGTGCGTCCAATAGGACAGTATCAGTCTATCACATGCGACATGTGAATGTAAGACCATATTATTTTCACCATAGCACAGGAAGGAAGAAATAAGGGGCTGTCCAGAAACGATTAGTAATAATCGCAGGAGGATAACCTCTTTTTTCATGTTCAAATAGGAAAAAATGTGGATAGATTCGGCTTTCATGAAACAACAACCAAGAAGTCAATGACTCCCC
>JAEYKW010000026.1 GCA_023408075.1 Bacillota bacterium
TATCCTGTTTTTGACCCATCATTTCACCCCCGTTGCTTTGTTTGTGTCGCAACTTCAGTGTAACTGGTTCGTGACCTTGATGGGTCTTCTTTTTTCTATTTTGGGCAATTCATTTTACAACTTACCGAGATTCAAGCCTGTGATTGAGTGAGCAGCCAATAAACAGCCGCGGCCTGTGCAATGAGCACAAACGGAACAAAAACCATGAACTTAAGCTTTCTCGTTTTGTGATGAAACGCAAGCATTGAGAGCCACACGCCGAGCGCACCGCCCAAAAAAGCGAGCGCGAACAGCGTGCGTTCACGGACACGGCGGGCATGCTTCGCCGCCGCACGCTTATCCGCCGCACAGACGGCAAAGCCCGCTATATTCATAATGGCCAGATATCCGGCCAATATATACGGCATGCTTTTTCCTTCCATTATATTAATATGGCCATTCTAACCGAAAACCGGCGACAGGTCAAAATCCAGTTTTTAAGCTCCCTAAACAAAATGCGTTTACAATATCATGATTGATTAATTATGCAAAGCATTTATAATAGCAAATATAGACTGACAGAGAAATGGCATTTTTATTGCCATGGGTATGGCTGCGAAGCCAAGTTCATTGCAGCATCATCCAAAACAGTTATTATATGCTTTGCATTTTTATAAGGAGAGGTTATGAGAAAGACAAAAATCATCTGCACGATCGGGCCGGCGACGGACACCGAAAAGCCGATGCGGCAGCTCATCGAAAACGGCATGGACGTGGCGCGGTTCAATTTCAGCCACGGAGACCATGCCACACACAAAAGCCGTATTGACCTGCTGAAAAAGCTTCGTGCGGAATATGACCGGCCTATCGGTATTCTTCTGGATACCAAAGGCCCCGAAGTACGCATCAAGCGCTTTAAAACCGGTAGCGCCGAGCTCAAAGAGGGCGGTAAGTTTACGCTGCTGATGCAGGACGCAGAGGGCAACGACAAACAAGTGTCCATCACATACCCGCAGCTTGCAAGCGAGCTGCCCAAGGGCACGCGCATATTGCTCGACGACGGGCTTATTGAGCTCGAAGCCGAGAGTGTGACGCCGCAGGCAATTGCGTGCCGTGTCATCACGGGTGGGGTGCTCAGGGACAACAAATCGATCAATGTGCCGAGCGTTCATATGCAGATGGATTACATCAGCGATAAGGACAGGGGCGACATTCTCTTCGGCATTGAAAACGACGTGGACTTCATCGCGGCATCCTTCTGCCGGACGGCGCAGGATGTGCTTGAGGTGCGGCAGATACTCGAAAAAAATAACGGAAAAGACATACAGATCATCGCCAAGATTGAAAACGAGAGCGGCGTGAATTACATTGACGAAATTATCAAGGTCAGCGACGGCATTATGATTGCACGCGGCGACATGGGTGTGGAGCTGGACATCGTTGATCTGCCGCGCATACAAAAGCTGCTCATCAAAAAAGCTTATTCGGCGGGCCGCAAGGTGATTACCGCCACACAGATGCTTGACTCGATGATTCACAACCCGCGGCCCACGCGCGCCGAAGCGACGGACGTGGCCAATGCGGTGTACGACGGCACCAGTGCGATTATGCTGTCCGGCGAAACAGCGGTAGGCAAATACCCGATTGAAAGCCTCGTCACCATGTCGCGCATTGCCGAAAACACGGAAAACAACATTCACTACAAAACGCGCTTTAACACAAAGCTGCCCGAATACTGCGCGAGCGTGACCAGCGCGATTTCTCACGCGACGTGCTCCACGGCACATAGCCTTGGGGCAAGCGCGATCATTGCGTTTACGAAATCCGGCCGTACGGCAAGGATGGTTTCGAGCTTCCGTCCGGCTGTCCCGATCATCGCGTGCTCGCCCATTGATAAGGTCTGCCATCAGCTTGCGCTGTCCTGGGGCGTCTGCCCGGTGCTCGGCGAGGAGCAGGACAACACGGACAAGCTCTTTGAACACGCTGTCGAGCGGGCCAAATCCACCGGCCTTGTGCAGCACGGCGAAGTCGTGGTGATCACGGCGGGCGTACCCATCGGTATCAGCGGCACCACCAATACATTAAAGGTGCATATCGTGGGCAATGTGCTCTTAAAAGGGACAGGCTATAACAATATGATCATCAGCGGCAAGCTCTGCGTCGCCGCAAGCGAGCAGGCCGCGCGCGATATGTTTGAGCCGGGCGACATCCTTGTGATTCCGCATACGAGCAATGCGCTGATGGACCTGTTAAAAGAAGCCTCCGGCATCATCACCGAGCAGGGCGGTGTGGACTCTCACGCCGTGATCGTCGGGCTCACGCTCGGCATTCCTGTGCTCTGCGACGCCGAAAACGCGACGGACATACTCAAAAACGGCACCACCGTCACGCTCGACACGGCGCGCGGCATGGTGTACACCGGAATCGCTCAGTAATCTCATAGGAGGAACGGCGCCAGCGCGCCATAAAACGATGAAATTATCTTCTTTGATGAACGACTTGTCATCGGGTATATTTACCGAGCTTGCCAAAGAAAAAGCAAAGCTCAAGGCAGGCGGCATGGATGTGATTGACTTAAGCGTAGGCACGCCCAACATCGCACCCACCGAGGCGATTAAACGCACCATCGCGGAAGAGTCGCTCAAAGACGAAAACTACATTTACGCCATCGACGACCTGCCGGAGCTGAAGCAGGCCGCATCCGATTGGTACCAAACGCGCTACGGCGTGGCCATTGACGCGGACACCGAGGTGTGCGCGGTGCTCGGCACACAGGAGGGGCTCGCGCACTGCTGTCTGCCCGTCATTGACCCGGGCGATACCGTGATACTGCAGGACCCGTGCTATCCCGCGTTTTTTGTGGGCGCGGCGCTCGCGCATGCGGATGTGTTCCGCGTGCCGCAGAAGCCCGAGAACGGATTCATCGTCGATTTTGACGATATCCCCGAGGACGTGGCCCGGCGCGCGAAGCTCATTATCATCTCGTACCCGAACAACCCGACGACATCAGTCGCGCCGCCCTCATTTTACGATGATCTGGTGGCGTTTGCAAAGAAATATGACATATTTGTGATCCACGACAATGCGTACAGCGAGCTTGCTTTCGACGGGCTGCGCGTCGGCAGCTTTCTCGCCCACACGGGCGCGAGGGACATCGGCGCGGAGTTCAACTCGCTCTCCAAATCCTACGGGTACGCAGGTGCGCGTCTCGGGTTCTGCGTGGGCAACGCTGATTACATTTCGGCGCTCAAGCAGCTTAAATCCAACACGGATTACGGCATTTTTCTGCCCGTGCAGAAGGCGGGTATCTGTGCGCTGCGTAGCGACGGCTGCGTGGTGCGCGATACCTCGGCGGCGTATGAAAAGCGCCGCGATATTTTGATTAATGCGTTTGCGGCTCACGGCTGGCAGATCGACAAGCCGCGCGCAACAATGTTCGTCTGGGCGAAGATACCCCAAAGCTTCGGCACCGACGATGTGAAGTTCGTGCAGCGGCTCATGCAGGAAACAGGGGTGCTTGTGGTGCCGGGCAGCGCGTTTGGCAGCTGCGGCAAAGGCTATGTGCGCATCGCGCTCGTGCAGAATGAAGACCGCATACTGACCGCGGCCGAGAGGATTGGAGAGTTTTTAAGGGGATAGGTTGCGGAGAATTATATTGAAATGGCAGGCGATCACTGATCGCCCCTACAATGACGATGAAATTTGAAAATAATCTGTTATATCTGGTGTTTACGGTATGAGCCTTCCTAATCGAAAGACCATTCGCCTCAAAGACTATGATTATTCTGCCAATGGCGTTTATTTCGTGACCATCTGCTCAAAAGATAGGCAGCATCTATTTTGGAACGTAGGGGCGATCAGTGATCGCCCGCCAAAACAGCCTGATCTCACACGCATAGGTCACATTGCCGAAAAATTGATCAATCAAACTCCAAAAATCTATTCTGATATTCATATTGATAAATATACAGTCATGCCCAATCATGTTCATATACTGATAAGCATTAATAAACCCGATTATGCTGAAACCAGGCGATCACTGATCGCCCCTACAATATCACGTATTATAAAGCAATATAAAAGTGCTGTTACAAAAGAAGCCGGGATGTCCATTTGGCAAAAATCGTTTCATGAACATATTGTCCGTGATGAACAGGAGTATCAGCAAATCTGGCGATACATTGATGAAAACCCGCTCAAGTGGCAGCAGGATTGCTATTACAGCAATTCGTGAATTAAACTGACACCCAAACACAAAAAACTCCGCACTCATATTTGATGCGCAACATCATCAGCTATGTCCCACCCGCGCAAAACGAAGACCGCATGCTGACGGCGGCAATAAAAACAGAGTATCTTTTAAAGAATGATCATGCTATGCGATATTTATTCCATCAATTCAGGCCCGAGATATTGAAAATGCATGGTATCGAGGCCCTCTTTAAAATCTCCGCCCCATGTCCAGCCGTACTTTTCAAAAATGGCGATCACACTCTCGGGAATGTAATACGGTGAGTTCGTCTTGCGTTTGTCTCTAGACTTGTAAAATTGATTATACGCTTTGTTGATGTCGATACACGTGCCGAAGCTATGCTGAGACAAATATGGGTTTTTCCTTATCCAAGGCACCACCATGCGCCTGTATCCATAACCGGCCAGCGTTTTGACCGGAAACTGTATGTCCAGCACATAAATCTCGTTAAAGATGGCCTGAACCTGAGCGGCCAGCTTGTAATGAACAGTAAGCGGCATCTGCGACGGCACTTTGTTCTTTTTCGTCAGCTTCCACACCGGCACAGCGATAGTGACCATATGCTTAGCAGCCTCTTTGCTGCCATGATACCCCCACGGCGGTGACGTCATTTTATAATACTTTGTGGTCGTGCCGAATATATAGTTGTATCTGTCGTCACTGCTGTTAAATACAGCCCCTTGAGCCGTCCATTCCTTCGCGGCGGGCGTTGTGAAAGAACACACCCTGCCTTTGTATGTACCGGCACGGGTCCGCACAAACGCGCAGTAATAATACGCTGTCTCGGGTGCAAGCCCTGTCACCAATGCGTTCATTTTATCCCGCGCGACAGATTTTGAAAAAATTTTCGTATCCAGAACATCGGGGCTGAGACCGTAGTAAAAGCCTTTCTCTTTGACTTTACTGTAAGTTGAGCTGCTGCCCAATAATACCGCGCGGTCAGCATCCAGAACAACCGGGTTGTCTGTGTTCACAATGGGATCTGCCGCAGCGAGTGCTGTCGTTGATGTGCTCAAAATAAGCGCCGCTGTCATCAAAACGGCCAAAACAAGATTCATTCTTTTCATTACGCCACCCGTCCATAAAACGAATTGATCCTAAAGGCAATGGAGTCTTAAGTCATGGTGCAATTGGTGTCCGCAAGCAGAATGATGGGTTCATGATATATCGAATATATATTAGCATTTATTGGATGTCAAATCAAAAAACAGTATCCGGGCACGCAGACAACAGTCTGTGCAATAAATTCCAACTTTTCGACAAAAACCGCTGAACCCGTACACAAACCGCCTCGCGGAGTGATATAATACCATCAAAACATACCCAAGGAGCGGATCATGAAGCAAAAGCGTACTCTTCAGCAAAGATTAGCCCTCAAACGCACCAAAAAGCCGCCCGCACTCATCTACCTTATACTCATCAATATCTGGCGGCTCGCGCTCAATAAAAAGCTCGGTATCAATTTCACATTCAACGTGCGCCCCTCAAAAGACAAAAACCCGTATATACTGATCAGCAACCACGCGTCGCGCGTGGATTATCTTTATACCGCGCCCGCCGTGCTGCCGCACCGTCTTAATTACGTGGTGGGCTACAACGAGTTTTTCCGTTCGCACCTCTATCCGATATTCGCCCTCATGCACGCGATACCCAAGCGCAACTTCGTGCCCGATCCGCACACGGTCAAGGAAATTATCCGCGTGATCCGGCGGGGCGGACGCGTCTGCCTGTTTCCCGAAGGCATGAGCTCAATATCGGGCGGCGGTCAGCCGTGCGCCATCGGCAGCGGCAAGCTGCTTAAATACCTTGGCGTTACGGTGTACTACACAAAAATTGCGGGCGGCTACATGACGAACACCAAGCACTGCCTCGACCAACGGCCGGGCCGCGTTGAGGTCGTGGTGGACAGGCTGTTCAGCCCCGAGCAATTAAGCAAAATGAGCGCGGACGAGATACAGGAGGTACTGAACCGCGAGCTTGCGCACGACGACTATCTGTGGAACAAAGAGGCAAGAGTCCAATTCGACGGCAGTGAGATGGCAAAGAACCTCCATGATCTGCTATACCTTTGCCCCAAATGCGGCGAAACCTATACAATGCGCGCAGCGGGCGATACAATCCGCTGTGAAAAGTGCGGCAACGGCGCACATGTCAACGCCTATTACGATCTCGTACCCCTTGACGGCACCTGCGTGATACCCGAAACTGTCTCGCACTGGTATCAGCTGCAGCGCGACAAAGCCAAGGCGGAAGTGAAGGACAGTGGCTTTTCCTTCAGCGAGCGAGTCAAGCTCGGTGTGCTGCCGCTCTATAAGCGCCTGAAGAAAGGCGCTACCTCTTTGATTGCGGGTGAGGGCATATTGTCACTGACACGCGAGGGTTTAAAGTTTGAAGGTATTAAACACGGGCAGCCGTTTGCGTTCTCGCTGCCGGCCGGCTCGGTGCCCACCTACGGCATGTGCACCGATATCTCACGGTTCTACACGTTCTACAGGAGCGAGTTCTACGAGTTTTACCCCGAGCGGGGCGACACGATGCGCTGGTTCCACTTGACAGAGGAGCTGCACCGTGACTGCGGCGGCCCATGGCAGTAAAAAGGATTCTTTGAATATGCATCTTACTTCTGGTATACTACAAATATTATCCAACAGACTGAGGTCAGTATGAAAAGAATCATTTCAAGAATTTTGATAATCATCGGTTGCTTTCTCGTCGTCGCGGTTTTTGCTGCAGGCGCTCTGTTTTTCAACGAGTTGCGCAGCCTCTCCACGCTCAAAAAGGCGGATGACTACCCGATGTACACCATGACGTACTATGGCGATTACGGCTTTGACGAGTTTCTCAAAGTTGGGGCAAGCAGCGACGGCGATATTGAAGCTTTCGTCACGAAACGGCTCTTAAAGGGCCTGCCGATGGATCTTGGCGTGACCGGTGATGGCTGCACGGCTTTTGCCACGCATAACGAAAGCGGCGATGTGATTTTCGGCCGCAACTTCGATTTTGATTACACGCCGTCGTTGCAGGTGAAAACCGCGCCGGAAAACGGCTATGCGTCGATATCCACAGTGAACCTGACGTTCGCGGGCTATTCCAAAGACGATCTGCCCGAAGGCTTCAACGCGTTTTTGGCTCTTGCCGCGCCGTATCTGCCTTTCGACGGCATCAACGAAAAAGGCGTCGCGATGGCGCTGCTCGCCGTGCCCGAAGCTTCTCTCAAAGAAGATGAAAGCAAGGTCACACTCAACACCACAACGGCCATCCGCCTCGTGCTTGATAAAGCCGCGAGCGTCGATGAAGCCGTGGAGCTTCTCAAAAGCTACAATATTTATTTCTCAGCCGATGTGGATTGCCATTACCTGATTGCGGACGCTACAGGCGAATCGGTCATCGTGGAATACTGGGACGGCGAAATAAGAATAGTCAAGCCGGACAGGGATTATCAGGTCGCATCCAATTTCATCGCCTATAATGGTCTTAATATCGGCGA
This sequence comes from Bacillota bacterium, assembly GCA_023408075.1. Lineage (GTDB taxonomy): Bacteria > Bacillota > Clostridia > Christensenellales > SZUA-584 > SZUA-584. Next base: position 7,719 of record JAEYKW010000026.1, read on the forward strand.
AGGGTATACCGAGTTTGACCGTTACGATGCAGCGGTGCAAGCCATTGAAGCAAACGGCGGCATGCTGACAGAAAATGAGGCTGTCGATCTGCTGGCGCAAATTGGCTGCTACGACGGTGATACGGATAAGCTGCAATGGTCGGTGGTGTATAACCTTAATCAGCTGAGCGGCCGAATTTTCGCGCACCGCAATACCGGCAACATCATGCCGTTTACCTTGAATTAAGCCATGCGGGTGCGGTTTTACTGTATAAAGCGTCCTCAAGGCGGTACAAATGCCGGAGATAAGCACATTTAGACAGTTATCACTTTCCCGGCTGATTCATAACATCGTCCTTTTCGCCTTAAATAAAAGGATAGTGGACTGAAGAATGCCAACGCATCTCGTAACCCCTAAGCCAACGATCCCAAACGCGTGAAAAGGGGCTGTCACCGGCAGGTGCGGAATTATTATCACGGATCAATGCCGCAACACCACACTCAGCTTGATGCCGCATCCACTGAGTCATGCTATCCACTCTGCCGTAAGGAGCAAAGTGACGACGACGCAGTGGACTGCATCCCATGTATTTTTGCTCTTGACCATGGGATTCCTCTTCTGCTCACGCTCCATCGGAATGACGCCTGTTACTTTGCCAGCAGACTGAGTGCGGCAGCGCCGCACTTTTTCTTTTTGTGGTTGTATGACAAAAAACTCCGAATCTTTTGTATTTTTGTCGTATGCGGCGGATTCGCTTGATTTTTCCTCCGCTCAAAGCCTATAGTCGTTTCAGGACAAGCATAACGATGATGAGGTGAGACCATGAAATATTGCACCCATTGCGGAAAAGAAACTGACGACGACGCTTTTTTTTGCACCCATTGCGGCCATAAGCTGATGGAGTCATCCCCTCCGGATGACTCCGTATACGAGCAAGCGGTCATGTCGTTTTCGGATGTACCCGTCAATGAAACGCTTACGGAGCCCCCAACACTGGCAGCATCCCAGTTTACCAATGCGCAGCCGATGGCACCCGCCTTTCAAGGCGCGGTACCCGCCGCTCCGCCGTTGCCGTACCGCGGCGTTTTCCCCGAAGCGGAACCCGAGGAAGAACCGGTATACCAACCCAAAAGCAAACGGAATACCCGTTTGCACACCGGCGAGCAGATACGCCCTCATACGTTTTTAAACACGGGCATGGGGCTGATACTCACGCTGCTGCTCGTGTGTTCAGCGGTGTTACTCAATCTCATCACACCGCTGTTTTTTGAGTATAACAATCTCATGAACGCGGTCAAGCAGTGTGCTCTTTTTTCCCTGATTGCCATCGCGGCAACGCTCACAACGCGGGCGGGCGGGCTCGACCTGTCGATCGGCCCGTGTATGGCCATGAGCTCGATCGTTATTGCCCAGACAATGCTGCTGGGCGGTTCCGCCGTCAGCGGCGTGCTGCTGGCGGCATCTGCGGCCCTGCTGCTTGGGCTCATCAACGGTTTTGCGGTGGTGTTTTTTAAAGTGCCCGCGTTCATCGTGACGCTGGCCTCCGGCCTTGTCGTCAGCGGCGTGAGCACGGCGTTAACCCAGGGGCAGATGCTCAGCGCGCAGTTTTCCGGCAGGATCGAATACTTCGCGTCAACGAACGTGATCGGCATTCTTGCGCTGCTCGGCACAGCGTTTATACTTGGCTTTGTCTATCATCTGCTGACGAAAATCGGAAAACCGATTTCGGAAAGGGATAGCGCTCATACATCAGTGTCTTATATGTTCGCGTATCTCGCCAGCGCCGAAATTGCGGCAGCGGCCGGGCTTATACTGCTTGTGCGCTTTCAGACGGCCACATCGGCGGGGGATCTTCAGTATACCGCTTTCATCATATTTGTGTTCGCACTGTTAACCTCAAGCAGGGTGCTCGATAACCGGTTCGCTCCCGTGCTGTTTGCGCTGGTTCCCGGCATCATCTGGGGCCTTATCAGCAACTTTTTTCACCTGTGGGGCGTTTACTCGTATTATCAGCCGGTTGCCTATAGCGCTCTCGCGCTCATTTGCCTGATGATCGCGCTGTTAAGCCACTATCGCGGCAAAAAAAATATAACAGAGTAGCTGACTTTGTTAAAATGTGTTATAATGCAAGCAGAAAGGGATGATCGTATGAGTCTCGCAGTCTCCAGCCTCGCGAAGTCGTATTATAACATATACGCGCTGACCAACAGCGATGCTTTCAAGGCGCATGTGGTGGATCCTTCGACTGTGTCCAAAGCAAAATTCAACGTCACTGATATAAACACGGCGTTTGATGCGCTAAGCAGCGAATCCAATTTCAGCACGATCGGCAGCGTCTCCGGCTACGCGAAGGACCTTTTTAAGCTGAGTCAGATCAAAGACACGGGCACAAGCGAGCCTTTGACCAACAATGTGGTCAGCCTGCTCGCGGGCGATACCGATATGTTCAGCATACTTGATACGAGCGCGGCCAACACGCAGAAAGTCAAAGAAGCGCTGAACGGTACGCCCTCCACCGGCGGTTCCAAGACGAACAACGCGATTTCGGCGTACAGCAGCTTCGTTTCGGCGTACACACAGTACCTTGAAGACAGCAATCAAAGCCTGATCAGCGTGCTGCTCTAATCACGAAAACACAAAGCGGCTTTATCAGCCGCTTTTTTATTTCTCAATTGCTGAGACTGAGCCTTAAGTCTAAATCAGTATAGCCTTAAACGATCGCAAGCTGCTTACTGCGACTCTTTCAGCCTTTTTCGGTTGTCAAAGCATCTCCCTCCCCACCTATCGGTGACAGTATCTTTCTTTTCAGGGTATTCCTTGAGAGGATATTTGGGATGTTATTTTAACGTTCCGAAAGCAGCCTTTCCAGCGCTCTTTTATTTCGCAGTTGCTGGACATTAAATCTCTGACCGCAAGATGAAGCTATGCATTATGCCAAGGCAGAAATGAACCAAAGAACGAAAAAAGCGGCCGCATCATGCAGCCGCCTCGAAGTTAATTTCAGCCGATTTCAGGCACTGTGGAGAGCCCTTCGCACAGCATCTCGTCGGTATACTCAAAGTCCTGAAGCTTGCCTGAAAGGTATTCCTCATATGCCGCAAGATCGAAGTTGCCGTGGCCCGAGAGGTTGAAGAAAATCGTCTTGGCTTCGCCTGATTCCTTGCATTCCAGTGCCTTTTCAATCACATACGCGATCGCGTGGGACGATTCGGGCGCGGGCAGTATAATCTCGCTTTTCGCAAATTGCACCGCCGCTTTAAACACATCCGTCTGCTGCACCGCCGCCGCCTTCACATAGCCGTCATGATAAAGCTGCGAGAGCAGCGTGGAATCGCCGTGGTAACGCAGGCCACCCGCATGGATGCCCGCCGGAACGAAATCGTGACCGAGCGTATACATCATTGTGATGGGCGCCATCTTGGCCGTATCGCCGAAATCATACGCAAACTTGCCCTTGGTCAGCTTGGGACAGGCCGAAGGCTCGACGGCGACATATTCAGTCTTGGTACCCTTGGTCAGCGTTTCGTGCATAAACGGGAACGCGCAGCCCGAGAAGTTGGACCCGCCACCGTTGCAGCCGATCACAATATCCGGGTATTCGTCGATCAATTCAAACTGTTTTTTGGCTTCCAGTCCGATGATGGTCTGGTGCAGAATCACATGGTTAAGCACGCTGCCGAGCGCGTAATGCGTATCCTCTCTCATCACCGCATCTTCCACAGCTTCGGAGATCGCGATACCGAGGCTGCCGAGCGAATTTGGGTCTTTGGCGAGTATCGAGCGCCCCGCGTTGGTCAGGTTCGACGGGCTCGCCACCACATTCGCGCCGTACGTCTGCATCAGCGTTTTGCGGTACGGCTTTTGCTCGTACGACACGCGCACCATATACACGGCGCACTCAAGGCCGAACATCGCACACGCGATGGACAGCGCACTGCCCCACTGGCCTGCGCCCGTCTCGGTGGACAAGCGCTTGATGCCTTCCAGCTTGTTGTAAAAAGCCTGCGGCACAGCGCTGTTCAATTTGTGGCTGCCCGACGGATTGTTGCCTTCATATTTATAATAGATCTTGGCAGGCGTATCGAGCGCCTTCTCAAGCCCGTATGCGCGCACAAGCGGCGACGGACGAAATTTCGCGTAGATATCCCTGACTTCTTTGGGAATGTCAATATACCGCTCGGTGGACATCTCCTGCTCGATCAGCGCTTTCGCAAAAAGCGGCTCCAAATCGGATGCGGCGGCAGGCTGCTGAGTCATCGGATGCAAATAAGGCTGCGGCTTATTTGGCATATCCGCCATGATATTGTAATATTGCTTTGGTAATTCGTCTTCGGAAAGATAGATTTTGTTTGGAATGGTTTTGCCCATGACTCGTCTCCTCTGATCTTGTTATTTTTGAGTCGTCAAGAATAACATCGCTCTTCTCAACTCTTTTTATGCATTCTTTCTCGTCTCGCAATCTAGTATATGACAACTTCTCAGTTTATGTCAATATGCTTCGCCGGGCTGCAAATGAGCCGGAAAAGTGCACGGCTTGCAAAATGCTGACTATACGGATAGAATAATAGCGGCCTCATTCCGACAACAGACTGGAGTCAGTTATGCAAAAGAAATCAGTCACCAAAACGCTCATCATCATCATGATTCTGTTTTTCTGGTTCGCGCAGTATGTCTATATCCCGTACCATACGCCGTATCTGCTTTCTCTTGGTGCCGTTTCTTCGTTTGTCGGCGTCATCGTGGGCGCTTACGGGTTTGCCCAGGTGCTGTTCCGCATCCCCATCGGCATTTTTGCCGACAGGAAGGCCGGGCAGAAAAAGCTGATATTGATTGGCCTTATTTGCGCAGCCGCGGCATCGTCCATACGTATTCTTTTCCCGTCACCCGTTGCGTTTCTCGCCGCGAACTTTATTACCGGCATCACATCGGCCACGTGGGTTTCGGTCACCGTATTTTTCTCATCGCTTTTTGAACCGGGCGAGCTTAAAAAAGCCATGGGCATTTCCATTGCGGGCAACAACGGCGGCATTTTGCTCGGATTTATTGCGAGCGCATATATAAACGACAGGCTCGGCATCACATTTTTGTTTGCCGCGAGCATCATCTCTGCGGTCTGCGGCATAATCACATTGCTTTTTATAAAAGAACCGAGCCACAACCGGCTGCAGGCGGAAAAGATCGATTTAATGAGCATACTCAAAAACCCGTCACTGCTGTTCTTCTCTTTTCTTGGTCTCTTGCTGCAAGCGGTCGTCTTCTCGACCACGATGTCTTTCACGACATCCTATGCCAAGCTGCTCTCCGCCAGCGATTTTGAGCTTGCGCTGTGCATGATCATATTTATGCTGCTGTCCGTGGTTGCCTCCTTGATGTTCGGCTATGCCAAAAGATGGAGCAATAAAACGATGTTCATCTTTTTATTCGGCTGCTTCGTCGTTTACTGCGCATGCCTTCCGTTCTCCTCAGAGATGTGGCAGCTTTACATCCTTCAGGTCGTTTGCGGCATCGCCAACGGCGGGCTGATGTCGCTCGCGATGGCCTGCGCGATGGAAAATGCCAAAGAAGGCTGCCGCTCCACCACAATGGCCGTATTTCAGGCGTGCTACGGCATAGGAATGACGCTTGGGCCCATCCTCATGGGCGTGATTGTGGACCGTTTTGGGTATATGGCCGGTTTTCTTTGTATCGCGGCGCTGTCGGTCGTCGGTATCGCTGTCGTCATTCTCAAGATGAAAGGAAATGCATTTGTCAGCAGGCGTCGTGGTCATTTGTAAAACCTGTCAAACAAAAAGCGGAGCCGCAGCTACTGCGCTCCGCATAAAATATTTTGTTTCTTCTTATAGCATCTCACGCATCGTGCGCGCTGCCGCCACAAGGTTTTGCAGGCTCCGCATTGTTTCTTCATTACCGCGCGTTTTTAGCCCGCAGTCGGGGTTCACCCAGAGCTTTTCCTTGGGAATCAGCTTGAGCATCAGCCCGATTGCATTCTCGATTTCTTTAACGGACGGCACACGCGGCGAATGGATGTCGTAAACACCCGGCCCCACCGCCGTTTTGAAACGCGTCCGGTTCAGCGTTTCTACAATGGACAGATTGGAGCGTGCCGCTTCGAACGTGATCACATCCGCATCCATACTGTCGATATCCGCAATAATCTCGTCGAACTCGCTGTAACACATATGCGTGTGAATCTGCGTCTCTGCCCGAACGGAGGCGTGAACTAGCCGGAATGCGGCAATCGCCCAGTCAAGATAATCGCGGTGCCAGTCCGCGCGCCGAAGCGGCAGCTTTTCTTTAAGCGCCGCCTCATCCACCTGTATGATGCGGATGCCCGCCGCCTCAAGCACCAGCACCTCTTCGCGTATCGCAAGCGCAATTTGAAATGCCGTTTCGGATGGCTGGATATCCTCTCTCGGAAACGACCAGTTGAGTATTGTCACGGGGCCGGTCAGCATGCCTTTGACGGGTTTTGCCGTGAGGCTTTGCGCGTAAGCGATATAATCCACGGTGATCGGCTTTGTCCGCTTGATGTCTCCCCACACAATAGGCGGTTTCACGCAGCGTGTTCCGTAGCTCTGAACCCACGCATTTCGTGTGAAGAGGAACCCCTCCAGATTTTCTCCGAAGTATTCGACCATGTCGTTACGCTCAAACTCGCCATGCACGAGCACATCGAGCCCGATTTCCTCCTGCAGCGCGATACACGCCGCGATTTTTTCTTTGACCTTAAGCCGGTAATCGTCCTGACTGATCGTCCCCTTTTTCAGCCCACTGCGCAGCGCTTTGACTTCCGCCGTCTGAGGGAAGGACCCGATGGTGGTGGCGGGCAGCAAAGGCAGGCTGAGCGTGCGGCCTTGTATCGCGGCGCGCTCCGCGAACTCGGGGACTCTGTTGAAATCCTTATCTTTCAGCACAGCGACGGCTTCTCTGACTTGATTGTCGCGATACTGCTGTTTTGCGCTGTTCAACGCCATGTTGCTTTGGTACGCATCACCGGCAGCCGCGTCACCGCCGCTGAACAGCCGCTTGAGATCGGCAAGCTCATCGAGCTTTTCCTGCGCGAAAGCGAAGTGGCGTTTCTGCTGCTCATCCAGAGCCGTTTCATTGTCAGTTGTATAGGGAACATGCAGCAACGAGCAGGACGTGGATATCACGATGTTGTCGTTTGGCACATATGACGCCAGCGTGTCCAGCAGCGAGAGCGTTTTGGTATAGTCGTTGCGCCATATGTTTCTGCCGTTGACCACCCCCGCAAAGAGCGTCTTGCCTGCCGGGAATCCATGCTCTTTGATCAATGATAACGATTGGCGGCCTTCCACAAAATCGAGGCCGATACCGTCAAAGTTCATTCGCATCACATCGCGGTAAACATCGCGGATATCGCCAAAATACGTCTGCAGCAGCACTTTGGATTGCTTCTTCACGCACAGTATCGCTTCGTAGAGCGTTTCAAACAGCAGCTTGTCTTCCTCGCTCAAATCCGTCACCAGAGCAGGCTCGTCAAACTGAATCCACTGCGCGCCCAGCTGCTCAAGCTTTAAGAGCATGCTCGCATACGCTTTGCAGGCATCTGCCGTGAGAGCGCCCTTTTGGCCCTCCGCCAGCTTTAAAAAAGTAAACGGCCCGATGAGGACAGGCTTCGCGTTGATATTCAGCGAAAGCGCCTGAGCAGCCTGATCCGTCATCATGCTGTCGGAAAGGCCAAGTGAGCACACATCATCGAGCATCGGCACCATATAATGATAGTTTGTATTGAACCATTTGCGCATGGCAAGCGCCCTCACATCGCCCGCTTGGCCCTGATACCCTCTTGCCATCGCGAAATACGTATCCATCGGGCTCAGTCCCAGCGATTTGTAATCGGCGGGCACGGCCCCAAGCATCATCGCGGTATCGAGCATACCGTCATAAAACGAGAAATCCCCGCACGGTATCAGATCAACACCCTTTTCTTTAAGCATGAGCCATTGAGCCGCACGCAGCTGAGAGGCTTTCTCTTTCAGCGTATCTTCCGATATCTTCCCCTGAAAGTAATCCTCGATGAGAAACTTGAGCTCTCTTTGGCTTCCGATGCGCGGAAACCCGACAACAGTGTTTAATGACATGACATTTCCTCCTTCATTTTCGGAGAAAACAGGGCACAAAAAAATCCCTATCTTCACTCCCAAGATAATCGTTTGTTTGTATCAAGGCAGGTCTCCTGGCTTGCTTTCATCCTACTCTCTTCGCGCCTTCCCGATTGTTCAGTGGCATGGATAAAGATTTCGTCAAGCTTACAGTAGTGGGTGCTGCTCCGGACTTGAACCGGATTCCCTATTCTCCCCGTGCGGCTGCGCAGGGCACCTTCACACATGATGCGATTGTATTGGAAATGAGTATACCAACGGATGTCCGATAAGTCAACTTGAAAACAGTCTGCAGCATTTTAACAGCAGCAAATGCCGTTTTGATTCAAAAATCTGAGCCGGTATTTTTCACGTGCAGACGGTAAGTTGTAAAATGAATTGCCCAAAATAGAAAAAAGAAGACCCATCAAGGTCACGAACCAGTTACACTGAAGTTGCGACACAAACAAAGCAACGGGGGTGAAATGATGGGTCAAAAACAGGATA
>JAEYKW010000031.1 GCA_023408075.1 Bacillota bacterium
GGAGAGTATAAGGAGGAGAATGGACAATGGCTAGATATACAGGTTCCGTGTGCCGTCTGTGCCGCAGAGAAGGCTGCAAGCTCTTCCTGAAAGGCGACCGGTGCTATTCCGGAAAATGCTCGTACGTGAAACGTCCTCAGGCGCCCGGCGTGCAGAGCAAGAGCAGAAAGAAAGTATCCGAATACGGGATTCAGCTGCGCGAAAAGCAGAAGGTGAAGCGCGCTTATGGCATGCTTGAGTCTCAGTTCGAAAAATATTACGGTATTGCCGAGCGCATGAAGGGCAAAACAGGCGAAAACCTGCTGCAGCTCTTGGAATCGCGCCTTGACAATGTGGTTTACCGCCTCGGCCTTGGTGACAGTAGAGCGCAGGCACGCCAGATCGTGCTGCACGGACATATTCTCGTCAACGGCAAAAAGGTGGATATCGCGTCTTATATCGTGAGCAGCGGTGATGAGATTACGGTTAAGAAGAAACTCGCCGATACCGATAGGTTTAAAGAGATTCGTGAAAGCGAAGCAAGGCCAATGCCGAGCTGGCTCAACATGGACAATGCGAATCTGACAGGCAGAGTGGTCGCTGCGCCGGCAAGAGAGGATATCGACCTCACCATTGAAGAGCATCTGATCGTTGAGTATTACTCTAAGTAACGGATAATTGCGGTTGCCCTCAAAAACAATTCGTCTATAACAGGAGGGTTATAAATGTTAGAAATTGAAAAGCCGAACATACAGTGCGTTGAAAAAGCAAGCGACAATTCTTATGCAAAATACGTCATGGAGCCGCTCGAACGCGGTTTTGGATCGACGCTTGGCAACTCCCTAAGACGTGTGTTGCTTTCGTGCCTGCCGGGGGCGGCGGTCACGCGCGTCAAGATCGACAATGTGCTGCATGAGTTCTCCACGATCAAAGGCGTCAGCGAAGATGTCGTCAATATCGTGATGAACTTGAAAGGCCTTGCGGTTAAGATGTACGTCGACGAAGCAAAGACGATGACGTTGGACGTGAAAGGCCCTAAGGACGTCACGGCAGCGGATATCTTCACGGATGCCGACGTCGAGATACTGAATCCTGATATGCACATCGCGACGCTTGATAAGGACGGCAGCCTCTATATGGAGATTACCGTGGAAAAGGGACGCGGGTATGTGCTCGCCGACAAGAACAAAGAAAACGATATGCCGATCGGCGTGATTCCCGTGGATTCACTGTTCACACCCGTGAGAAAAGTGAACTTCACCGTGGAGAACACGCGCGTCGGGCAGATCACCGACTATGACAAGCTCTCGGTTGAGCTCTGGACGAACGGGACGATCGCGCCGGACGAAGCGGTATCGCTTTCCGCGAAGATATTAAACGAGCATCTGGTCCAGTTTGTGGCGCTGACCGACCACGTTCAGAACGTGGAGATTATGGTTGAGCCCGAGGAAGACAAGAAGGAAAAGGTGCTTGAGATCACAATCGAAGAGCTGGACCTTTCCGTCCGTTCCTACAACTGCTTGAAGCGCGCCGGTATCAATACGGTGGAAGAGCTGATCAAGCGGAACGAAGAAGAAATGATGAAGGTCAGAAACCTGGGGCGCAAATCGCTCGAAGAGGTGGAGCAAAAGCTCGCCGCACTCGGACTGTCGCTGCGCCTGGATGACTAAATAATTTGACTATTTTTTCGCCGCATGGCATTTGCGAATGTCCGGCTTGCGGCAACGAGGAGGCTAAATATGGCTGGATACAGACATCTCAATCAACAGCAGGACCAGAGACAGGCGCCGCTTCGGAACCTCGTCACAGGGCTGTTATGGTATGGCCGCATCGAGACAACGCTGGCCCGGGCGAAAGAAGCCAGGAGCATTGCGGAAAAACTGATCACGATTGCGGTTAAGGAGTACGACAGCACCGTCAAAGTCGTAAAAGAAGTGACCGAAGGTGATGAGAAAGTGAAGCGCGAAGTCGTCAACGATGCGCCTTCCAAGCTTGCTGCACGGCGCAGGCTGATGAGCTACCTGTACAACGTACCGGAAGCCAAAAAAGACGGCGAATCGAAATTCGATTATAAGAAACGCGCAGGCGAAGTGACCAATCCGCTCGTCGAAAAGATGTTCCGTGAATACGGCCCGAAGTATGACAAGCGTTCGAAGGACTTGGGCACAGGCGGCGGTTACACACGCATTATCAAGAAGGGGCCGCGCCGCGGTGACGCGACCGAAATGGTCATACTCGAGCTTGTTTAACAAGACGCCCGAAAAAAAGTTTTAACCCTTTTTAAGGGAGACGCGCTTAAAAAAGGCTTTGAATTTGATTTCAGAGCCTTTTGGTGTATAATAAGGGCTATTAATAACAAATGAATGAGGTAAGGGTATTTTAGGGGAAACACATGAGCATCGTTAAAGTCAGTGATATCACATATTCATATACGAGTGAGACGAACATCACGCCTGCGCTTTCGGGCATATCCCTGTCGGTGGATAAAGGAGCGTTTGTCGCAATCATCGGGCACAACGGGTCGGGAAAATCCACGTTTGCGCGGCATATCAACGCGCTCTTTTTGCCTGCGTCGGGCAGCGTGTTGATAAACGGTATGGATACAAAGGATGAAACAAAGGTATGGGATATCCGCAAATGCGCGGGTATGGTGTTTCAGAATCCGGACAATCAGCTTGTCGCCACAATCGTGGAAGAGGATGTGGCCTTCGGGCCCGAAAACATCGGCGTGCCGCCGAAGGAGATTCGTGAGCGCGTGGACGAAGCGCTTGCTCAGGTGGGCATGAGTGCATTCAAGGAGCGCGCGCCGCATATGCTCTCGGGCGGACAGAAGCAGCGCGTGGCCATCGCGGGTGTGCTCGCGATGCATCCGGAGATCATCGTGTTCGACGAACCCACGGCGATGCTGGATCCCGAAGGGCGAAAAGAGGTGCTGGATACGATCCGGCAGCTTAACGGTGAAGGTAAAACGATACTGCTCATCACGCATTATATGGAAGAGGCGTTGCAGGCGGATAACGTCATTATTATGACGGGCGGCCGCATTACAAAAACGGGCACACCGCGTGAGGTGTTCTCCGACGAGCAGGCATTGAGTGAGGCCGGATTGTCAGCGCCGCCGCATATCGCGCTGTATCACCGCCTCAAAGCCCAAGGGTTCGACATGGGGCAGTGCCCGCTGACGACAGAAGAACTGGTGGAGAAGATATGTCAATTGAGCTGAAAGATCTGACTTATACATACATGCCGGGTACGCCGTTTGAAGCGAAGGCTGTGGATGATATCAGCCTTAAAATTGAAGACGGCGAGTTTGTGGGCGTGATCGGGCACACGGGCTCGGGTAAGACCACGTTGATCGGGCTGATTGCAGGGCTGCTAAAGCCCACGTCCGGCCGTGTATTGATTGACGGTGCCGATATTGCCGTCAAGAGCTTTGACAGAAAAGCGCTGCGCCGCTCCATCGGCGTGGTATTCCAATACCCCGAGCATCAGCTTTTTGAAGAAACGGTATATAAGGATATCGCGTTCGGCCCTAAAAAGACGGGTGTACCCGAAGAAGAGATCGAGCAGCGTGTGAAACACGCTATGGAGCTCATGGAACTCGATTTTGAAGGCGTAAAGGCCTTATCGCCCTTTGAACTCTCGGGCGGGCAGAAACGGCGCGTGGCCATCGCCGGTGTGCTCGCGATACGTCCCAAGGTGCTGATACTCGACGAACCCGTGGCGGGGCTGGACCCCAAAGGCCGTACGCACCTCATGAACCTCATCACGCACCTGAACGCAGAAGGCGTGACCATACTGATGATTACGCATTCGATGGATGACCTTGCGGAGTATGCGCACCGCGTCGTGGTGCTCAACGGCTCGCGCCTTGTGATGGACGATACACCGCAGAAGGTGTTCTTAAGAGAAGACGAGCTGAAAGACATGGGCCTTGATATTCCGTATGTGGCGCGCATCGCGTCGCAGCTTCGGGCAAAGGGTCTTCAAGTGGACGACAGCGTCATCCGTTTGGATGAGCTGGAGCAAGCAGCCATGCGGCTGATTTCGGGCGCGGCAGGAGGCAAAAAATGATCAAGAATGTCTCTCTGGGCCAATATTTCCCCGGTAATTCAATAGTCCACCGGCTCGATCCGCGTATGAAGCTTGTGCTGGTGGTTGCGATTATCGTGTTGATATTCATGATGAATACGCTGATCGGCAACCTCGTGGTTTTTGCTTTTCTTGTGGCGACGGTGATACTGTCGCGCGTCAACGTCAAATTCGTACTGCGGGGGTTAAAGCCGCTCTGGTTTATCATTATATTGACGTTTATCCTCAACACGTTCTTTTATTCAGGCGGCACCGAGATTTGGTCTTGGTGGATATTCCGCGTGTCGCAGGAAGGGCTGATGAGCGCTATCAGGCTGGCTGTGCGTCTCATATTCCTGATCACCGCGACAACGATGCTGACACTGACCACGTCGCCCATCGCGCTGACAGACGGGATAGAAAGCCTCTTAAAGCCGCTGAAGGCGCTGAAATTTCCCGTGCATGAGCTTGCGATGATGATGACGATCGCCATGCGTTTTATTCCGACATTGATAGAGGAAACGGATAAGATTATGAAGGCTCAGACCGCAAGAGGGGCAGAATTCGATTCGGGCAGCATATTCAAGCGGGCCGCAGGCATGGTGCCGCTGCTGGTACCGCTTTTTGTGAGTGCGTTCCGGCGCGCCGACGAGCTTGCGTTCGCGATGGAATCGCGATGCTATCACGGCGGCGAGGGCCGCACGCGTATGAAAATCATGCACATGCTCCCGCGCGACTATATTGCCGCCGCGGTGGTTGCGGGGCTGATTGTATTCGCAGCATTCGGGTATTAGGTAAAAAAATATTCATCCTGAAAGAGATGAATATATGATGTCAGCGGCAGCCGGGGTCTATGATTATTCATTGCCTTTCCGGCTGTCGTTTTTGTTTGATTTATAACCTTCAATGAAAAAAGATTTGACTTCGGGCGGCATATCGCCATCCTCTCCCGTTTTGGCACGCGACTTTTTACGTGCTACACCGTCGAAGAATATCACGATAAAACCAAGAATGATCAGTGAATAATACGTGATCAGACGCCAGATGAACATGGCGGCCGCAGACCCTGCCAAAAAGAAACTGCCGAAGAAAATTCCGAAGCCGGCTTCGGTGGCACCGCTTGAACCGGGAATCGGCATAAAATGAACGGCAAGGAAGAGGAATGCAGCCATGGCGACAATCGTGGTAAACTCATCAAAAACAGAAATCGTTCCCATGGCGCCGCTGCCCCCGTTGAGCATACCGAAGCCAAACGCGTTATAGAGGCAATACGGTATTGTGAAAAAGAACAGCCATTGAATAAGTGTCAGAAAACAGGCAACGGCCACCTTGCCTTTGTATTCTTTTAAGTATTTGGCGCTGTCATGAAACTCGTCCAGCGTGATGTCAATCGTTGTCCTGAGTTTATCAGGGTGCTTCACGATTTTTATCTTGGCCAGAAATTTTGTGATTGCGATGACCATTCTGTGAAGCGTTTTGTATTTGACAATGGCCAGAACCATGACGAAAATGACGAACAGATTGATCAGCGCGCCGAATATAGACAACCAGAAAATTTCCGGATCGTTTTGATGGAAATAGACGCCTTTGAAAGACATAAAGACGATACAGATCACGAGGATGACGACCTCATAAGCCATGAGTTTTATTGTTTGAATAAACGTTGAAATGCCCACAGGAACGCCGTCGCGCTTCATGTAGGCGATTTGTGAAGGCTGGAATCCGAAAGCGGCCGGTGTGATTGCGCCATAGTAGTTTCCTATAATATCAAGCTTGAGGATGTATCTGAATTTGAGCTTTTTATACATGAATGCGGTGATATACCACACGGCCCAGCATTCTATAAAAAGATAAGCCACCATACAGCCAAAGGCGATAAAAAGCCAGATAGGATTGAGTGACTTCAAGATTTCAGTGAAGCCTTCACTTTCCTTTGACAGGATTATGGCCAGTACAAGTGTGACGGCAAAGACCACCAGCAGGTAGCATATCGAGAGTATTTGCTTCTTATTTTTTTTCATGCCGCCTCCAGCGATCATTAAAAAACCATCATTTGAGAATTTTATAAGTATATCACCAATATGGGTTTTGGTAAACAAGAAGTTGGATAATCCGACAATCTCATTTGTGCTGGGGCATCAATTTGCATCGTTGTAGTAATTCATTTATAATCATATTTGTGCCGCCAGTTGCGGTGCGGCACAATGAGTGGTGAGCAGGAGCCTTTGGATGCGAGTAAAACTCATCGTAGAATACGACGGTACGAATTATGCGGGCTGGCAGCGGCAGCTGAACGGCCTTTCCGTACAGGAGGTGCTTGAACGTGCGTTCGCGGCCGCATCGGGCGAAAGTGTGCGGATTCACGGCGCTGGGCGTACGGATGCGGGCGTGCATGCGATGGCTCAAACGGCTCATCTTAATACGCAGTGCACCATTCCGCCCGAAAAGATCTGTTATGCGCTCAATATGCATCTGCCGCCCGATATACGCGTGAAAAGCTCGGAGCAGGTGCACGACAATTTCCATGCGCGTTTTGACGCAAAGGGCAAACATTACCGGTATACGATTGACAATGCGGCACACGCGTCCGCCGTTTACCGGCATACAACGGCGCATGTGCGAAGCAGCCTGGATGTGGCAGCCATGCGCGAAGCCGCCGCATATATTCTGGGAACGCATGATTTTGCAACCTTTTGCGCAAGCGGCAGCGAGGTGAAGGATACGGTGCGTACTGTATACAGTCTGGATATTACGGAAGAAAAACCGTTTATTCACATAGATATAAAAGGCTCGGGATTTTTGTACCACATGGTGCGTATTGTTGCGGGGACGCTGATCGAAATCGGACAGAAAAAAAGGACGACCGCGTCCATGCGGGATATCATAGAAAGCAAAGACAGGGAGCGTGCAGGCGTGACGGCGCCGGCCAAGGGGCTGATGCTGGTGTCCGTTTATTATGAACCGCAACCGTAGGCTTTTTTGGTGGGGTGAGTTTATTTTCAGGGGGGAACATCTTGGATACGTCAAAAAAGTCTTGGAAAAAGTGCGCTTACGCCGCTGTGATCGTATTTGGTGCGGCGATTATCGTATGGAGTATACTCGCCGCAATGACTTCGGTGGGCATCAGCATCGGTATGCTGGCACCTGCGGCGGCAGGAGTTGTGCTCATTGCATGGGCAGTCTGGCACCTTAAATTTGATAAGCCCGTTTTAAAAATAAAATGGCTGCGGATGGCGGTGATGGTTTGCGTGTGCGTGGGTATTGGTGCCATCCTTGTGCTGGAACTGCTGATTATGACGGCGGCAGGAGCAGTGCCCGAGACGCCTGCGGACACAGTGATTGTGCTCGGGTGCGGAATTTTCCCGGACGGCAAGCTCACGATATCGCTAAAAAACAGGCTGGATGCCGCGTATGACTATCTCGAAGAACATCCAAGCGCCAATGTGATTGTATCGGGCGGCCAGGGGGATAACGAGCCGGTGCCCGAGGCGGCTGCAATGCAAAGCTATCTTGTTTCAAAGGGCATTGATCGGTCGCGCATTTATACCGAAGATCGATCAACGAGCACGGAAGAGAACCTTGAGTTTTCGCTTAAAATTATTGAAAAAAACAGGCTAAGCAAATCTGTGGCGATTGTGACCAGCGATTATCATGTGTACCGCGCGCTGCAGCATGCGAAAGAGCTGGGTTTTAATGCCTGCGGAATTCCGTCACCGACGCCATGGCGCGTTTGGCTGTCGTGCCATGTGCGCGAGTGGCTCGCAATACTCAAAACGGCGTTGCTTCCGGGCCTTGACATAAAATTTAATTAGTTTAATCAAAAGAAATTTAGACCCGAGCACAAATGAAAAAGGCTTCACAACAGCCGTAAAATATAGTAAGATGATGTGTAACAAAATTAGTTTAACACTCACATTTTTTTTAATTAAAATTTCTAAGGAGGAACACATGAAGAAGAGTATTGCTTTGGTTCTGGCGCTTGGTATGGTGTTGGTTTTTGCATTCACCGGCTGTAGTGCGCCTCAGGAATCCGCTTCGCCTTCTGAATCGGTTTCCGAATCGGCGTCTGCGTCCGAATCGGCTCCGGCTGAAGAATCGCCTGCGGAAGCTGCCGTTAAAATCGGCGTTATTTTGGTCCACGACGAAAACACCGGCTATGACTTTGCCCACATCGACGGCATTAAGAAAGCCGCCGCTGCCGCCGGGATCGCCGAAGACCAGATTGTTTGGAAGTACAATATAGCGGAAGACGAAACCTGCTATGACACGGCGACAGACCTTGTTGAACAGGGCTGCTCCTACATTTTCTCGGACAGCTACGGCCACCAGAGCCACATGCAGCAGGCTGCGAGTGAAAACCCGGATGTGACATTCATATCCATGACGGGTGACACCGCTGCTCTTTCCGGATTAGCGAATTTCAAAAATGCTTTTAACGATACTTATCAGTCCCGTTATGTATCGGGTGTTGTGGCGGGCATGAAGCTTGCCGAGCTCGTTGCAGACGGCAAGGTTGCCGACAAGAATATGAAAGACGGCAACATCAAGCTTGGTTATGTCGGCGCTTTCCCGTATGCGGAAGTGGTTTCCGGTTACACCGGTTTCTACCTCGGCGTGAAGTCCATTGTGGACAACGTTGTGATGGATGTGACATACACCAACTCTTGGTATGATCCGACTGCCGAAGCGGAAGCTGCCAACTCGCTCGTTGCTTCCGGCTGCATCATTATCAGCCAGCACGCTGACTCCACCGGTGCTCCCGGTGCCTGCGAAGCGCTGCTCGAAGGCGGCACCACCGTTTACTGCGTGGGTTACAACGTGGATATGCTCTCCGTTGCGCCGAAATCCGCACTGACGAGCGCTCAGAACGACTGGAGCGTTTACTACACCTATGCGTTTAACTGCATCGTCAATGGCGAAGAAATTGCCACTGACTGGGCAGAAGGCTACAACGAAGGCGCTGTGATGATCTCTGCGCTGGGTGAAAGCTGCGCCGAAGGCACAGCCGATAAGGTTAAGGAAGTTGAAGCGGCTCTCAAAGACGGCAGCCTCAACGTATTCGATACCTCCAAGTTCACAGTCGGCGGCGAAGCCGTTACCACCTATTTGGCTATCGACACGGATGGCGACTGGGTTGGCGACACGGGTGAAGCCATTAAAGACGGTGTGTTCAGCGAATCCACACTGCGCAGTGCGCCGTACTTTGGTCTGCGTATTGACGGCATCACGGAGCTTAACGCTCAGTAATATTTAAACTGGTTACAGACGGAAAGAGCCACCGTATAAGTGGCTCTTTCTATCATTTAATCCGGGATCACCGATGACGCAAAGCGTTATCAGGATGGCTCTACAAGGGGGTAAACCACTATGCAAAGCGCCGAAGCGGCTGTCCGCTTGCGCGATATCACCAAGACGTTCGGTCCGGTTGTCGCAAATGACCGGGTCTGCCTCGATATATACAAGGGAGAGATTCTGGCCTTGCTCGGAGAAAACGGCAGCGGCAAGACAACGCTCATGAATATGCTCTCCGGTATTTATTATCCCGACGCAGGGCATATATTGGTTGACGGTCAAGAGGTTTCAATACGCAGCCCCAAAGACGCATATGACCTTGGCATCGGCATGATTCATCAGCATTTCAAGCTTGTGGATGTGCTGACTGCAGCGGAGAATATCATCCTTGGTATGCCCGGAAAGGGCCATCTCGACATGAAGACCGTTGCCGACCGGATTCGCAATATTTGCGTAATGTACGGCTTTGATGTCGACCCGGAACAAAAAATCTATGACATGTCCGTTTCCCAGAAGCAGACCGTGGAGATTGTGAAGGTGCTCTACAGGGGGGCGGATATTTTGATTCTTGACGAGCCGACAGCGGTTTTGACTCCGCAGGAAACGGATAAGCTCTTTGCTGTGCTGCGCAATATGTCCGACGACGGCAAAGCGATTGTCATCATTACGCATAAGCTGCATGAGGTCGAGGAGATATCCGATCGCGTGGCGGTGCTGCGGCGCGGGCAGTTCGTCGGTGATATGGCGACGAAAGACACAAACGCTTCGGAGATGACCAATATGATGGTCGGACGTTCCGTGTCGCTTAATATCGATCGGCCGGAGCCCGCCGACCCGAAGCCGCGCATTATTGTGAAAGATCTGACGGTTCGGGACAAGGAAGGTGTTTTGAAGCTTTGCGACGTTTCGTTCACCGCAAATTCCGGAGAGATACTCGGTATTGCCGGTATTTCCGGCTGCGGACAGAAGGAACTGCTCGAGTCCATCGCGGGGCTGCAGCACCATGAATCGGGGAGTATTATCTATATTGACCCTGATACCGGCAATGAGGTTGAGCTTATCGGCAAGAGCCCCTGCGACATTTTTGATATGGGCGTGACGCTGTCATTCGTGCCGGAGGACAGGCTTGGTATGGGCCTCGTCGGCAACATGGACTTAACCGACAATATGATGCTTCGTTCATTCCGCTGCGGCAAATCCATGTTTACCGACAGAAAAACACCGCGCCAATTGGCTGAGCGCGTTGTGAGCGACCTTGCCGTGATCACGCCGAGCGTATCCACTCCGGTGCGCAGGCTCTCCGGCGGTAATGTACAAAAGGTATTGGTCGGACGTGAGATTTCCTCCTCACCGACCGTTCTGATGACGGCCTACGCCGTGCGCGGGCTGGACATCAATTCATCCTATACCATTTATGATCTGATTAACCAGCAGAAACAAAAAGGTGTTGCCGTTATATTTGTCGGTGAGGATCTTGATGTGCTGCTTGAGTTCTGTGACCGGATACTTGTCCTCTGCGGCGGAACGGTCAGCGGCGTTGTGCCCGGCAGAGGTGCGGATAAGAATCAGGTCGGTATGATGATGACCAAAATTGGGGGAGGAGAATCATGAAACAACCTACTAAGGTACCCTTCGTGCGAATTGTCAAGCGCGATTCGCTTATGCTCTGGCGGGCATGGCTCATCCGGCTCGTCGGGTTGCTGCTTGCGCTTGCCGTGAGTGCAGTCATCATATATGCCATTGTCCGTTTGAATCCTCTGAAGGTTTACAGCGCCATGTTCGAGGGGAATTTCGGCTCAGAAAAACGTTTCTGGGTCACACTGCGCGATATCGTGATGCTGCTGTGTATCGGCATCGGTTTGGCACCCGCCTTTAAAATGCGCTTTTGGAACATCGGTGCAGAGGGGCAGATACTCATCGGCGGCATTGCAACCGCTGCTGTGATGATTTATTTCGGCAAGTCAATGCCAACGTGGGAGCTGCTGCTGGTTTCTGTGCTCGCAAGCGGTGCGGCAGGCGCTCTTTGGGGTTTCATACCCGCCGTATTTAAAGCGCGTTTCGGAACGAACGAAACGCTGTTTACGCTGATGATGAACTATGTTGCCATACAGTTAACCTCGTATTTCGTCGCCTTGTGGGAAAACCCCTTCGGTTCGAATACGGTTGGTGTGATCAACCAGCAGACGAAAGCCGGCTGGTTCCCGCCGCTGTTCGGGCAGCAGTATCTTTTGAATGTGGTGATCGTACTTGCGCTGACGGTTTTCATGTTCATCTATCTGCGCTATTCCAAGCAAGGCTATCAAATTTCGGTTGTGGGCGAATCCGAACGTACGGCACGTTATATCGGTATCAACGTGAACAGCGTCGTCATTCGAACGATGATGATTTCGGGCGCAATTTGCGGTTTGGCAGGTTATATCGCGGTCGCGGGTGCGTCCCATACGATATCCACAAGCACGGCCGGCGGTAACGGCTTTATCGCCATCATTGTGGCGTGGCTAGCTAAATTCAACACATTTATGATGATTCTTGTCGCGGCGCTGCTCGTGTTCCTTGAAAAGGGAGCCATACAGATCGCCTCGCAGTATAACCTTAACGATTTCGCATCCAAAATGATCACGGGCATAATCCTGTTCTTCATTCTTGGCAGTGAGTTCTTTACGAATTACCGGCTGGTTTTCCGCGGAAAGGAGGCTTGATGTATGGATCAGATACTGTCTTTACTGCAGGCTGCCATTGTTTTCGGCACCGTCATACTCTTTGGTGCTGTGGGTGAAATCATCACAGAAAAATCCGGCAATCTAAACCTCGGCGTACCGGGTATCATGTACCTTGGGGGTATCGCAGGCCTTGCCGGCTCTTTCATATACGAATCGGGCACAGAGACACCCGTTGCGTGGGTCGGCCTGCTGATCGCTCTGATTTGCGCAATAGTCGTTTCCGTGTTGGCCGGCCTTATTTACAGCTTTCTGACCATCACGCTGCGTGCGAATCAGAACGTTACCGGTCTGACTCTGACGATTTTCGGCTCGGGTGTCGCCAATTTCTTCGGCGGTGCGCTTAACAATATGGCCGGCGGCGTCGGCCAGATTTCTGTGGCGACGACGAGCGGCGCATATCGTGCGACGCTGCCCTTCCTGTCTGATGTGGGCGTTTTTTCCGCACTCGGCTTCATGGTGTATCTCGCCATTATACTGGCTTTTCTGACGAGCTGGTTCCTGAACAAAAGACGCAAGGGACTCAATCTGCGTGCGGTGGGCGAGAACCCGGCCACAGCCGATGCG
This sequence comes from Bacillota bacterium, assembly GCA_023408075.1. Taxonomy (GTDB): domain Bacteria; phylum Bacillota; class Clostridia; order Christensenellales; family SZUA-584; genus SZUA-584. The sequence continues at coordinate 12,627 of JAEYKW010000031.1, forward strand.
GCGGGTATCAGCGTGACCAAATACAAATATTTCGCGACCTGTATCGGTGCGGCAATCACCGGCCTCGGCGGTCTCTATTACGTGATGGACTATATCAAGGGCACATGGGCCATTGACGGCGGTATTGAGAAGCTCGGATGGCTTGCTGTGGCGCTTGTGATATTTGCCCGCTGGAAACCCAAGCATGCGATTTGGGGCTCTTACCTTTTTGGCATCCTGTTCTGGCTGTTCTTCTACATTCCGGGCCTCACGCGCTCGTCGCAGGAGCTTTTCAAAATGCTGCCCTATGTTGTGACGATCATCGTGCTGATCATCGTATCGATGCGCAAAAGAAAAGAGAACCAGCCCCCGGGCAGCCTCGGGCTTCCCTATTTCCGGGAGGACAGATAACGGTTACATTCTCAGGCTTCGGCTGCAACATGCCGAAGCCTTTTTCATTGACAGGACCATAAGCAAATCCGAATTGATAAACAAAAGGCCATGTGGTATATTTTTAGAATAGCATCAAGACAAAGAAGGAAAACAAATGGATTATAAGCAAGCAATAGCAGACACAGTGGCGAAAGCCTCAGGCATAAGCGCGGAGGAGCTTTTGCCGCTGATAGAAATACCTGCCGATTCGGCGATGGGGGACTATGCGTTTCCGTGCTTCAAGCTCGCCAAAGAGCTGCGCAAGGCGCCGCCGATGATTGCGGCGGATATCAGTGAAAAGCTTGAAAAACCGGATTTCATTGCGGGCGTGCAGGTGGTGGGCGCATACATCAATTTCTTCTTGAATAAGCAGCGATACATTGAATATGTGCTGCAGCACATTGCCGCTCTGGACGGCAGCTACGGCAGCAGCAAGGCGGGCGAAGGGAAGACTGTCTGTATTGACTATTCGTCCATCAACATCGCAAAGCCTTTTCATATCGGGCATCTGTCTACCACCGTCATCGGCAATTCGCTTTACCGCATCTACGGCTATTTGGGATATAAGCCCGTGGGCATCAACCACCTCGGCGATTGGGGTACGCAGTTCGGCAAGCTCATCACGGCATATAAAAAGTGGGGCAGTAAAGAGGATATTGAAAAGAACGCAATCAATGCGATGCTCGAGCTGTATGTGCGGTTTCATGATGAAGCCGAAAAAGACGAGAGCCTTAACGACGAAGGCCGCGCGTGGTTCAAGAAAATTGAGGACGGCGACGCCGAGGCGCTTGAGATATTCAACTGGTTCAAGGAGCTGACGCTCAAAGAGGTCAGCGTGATATACGATATGCTCGGCGTCAAGTTCGACAGCTATGCGGGAGAAAGCTTCTATAACGACAAAATGCAACCCGTGATAGACGAGCTCAAGGAAAAGAATCTTCTCGAGTTCTCCGACGGAGCTTTTGTGGTGCGGCTCGGCGATGAGATGCCGCCGTGCGTGATACTCAAATCGGACGGAGCGACGCTGTATTCCACGCGCGATCTCGCCGCCGCGTTTTATCGCAAGAACACATATAATTTTGATAAATGCCTTTATGTGGTCGCGTATCAACAGAACCTGCATTTCAAGCAGTGGTTCAAGGTGGTGGAGATGATGGGTTACGGTTGGGCAAAGGACCTCGAGCATGTCGCATTCGGCATGGTGTCGCTTGAGGACGGCACGCTCTCCACGCGCAAGGGTAAAGTTGTCTTTTTGCAGGATGTACTCAGTAAAGCCGTGGAAAAGACGCTGTCGATCATCAAAGAGAAGTCTCCGAATCTCGAAAACAAGGAAGATGTGGCGAGATCGGTCGGCGTGGGTGCCGTCGTGTTTGATACGCTGTCCTCCGCGCGGATCAAGGACATCACATTTTCGTTCGACCGGGTGCTCAATTTCGACGGCGAGACGGGGCCCTACGTGCAGTATACGCACGCGCGCTGCGCAAGCCTGCTGAGGCGTGCGGAATTCGACTGGGCGGCGGCAGACAAGGATTATTCGGCTCTGAATAACGAGGAAGCGTTTGCGGCGGCCAAGCTGCTTTACGCGTTTCCCGAAACGGTGCAAAAGGCCTGCGAGAAAAACGAGCCCTACCTGATCACACGGCACACGATTGAGCTTGCCAAAGCGATGAACAGGTTTTACTACGAGCACAGGATTATCGACGAGGACGCGGCCAAAACGGCAGCGCGCCTTGCATTGACAGACAGCGTGAAGCAGGTGATTAAAACGGGGCTATGGCTGATCGGCGTGGATGCGCCCGATAGAATGTAGCCTGTGCGGCATACGCGGCTAAACACGGATGACAACAGGAGCGGCTGATCAAAATGATTTGCCGCTTTAATTTTGCCTTTGCAGTGCCATATGGCAGCAATGTTCAGCAACGACATGATTCCTAAAATGAAATTTGTTTCGGCGGCTTACATACGGCTGGGCGACCGCTGACTCTGACTGTCATAAGCTGAACATCTGCAACTTGATTTCAATATAAACGATCCTCAAACAGAGAAACGGGCCGTATTTCGATTTTATCGCCTGTTTTTGTAAAAAAAACCGCACTTATATTGTCCCACTGTCTGTTTTATGAGATAATACGGATTAGATTTTGATTTGAAATTTAAGAGGTAGTTATGCTGGACATCAAAAGGATAAGGACAGTACCCGAGCAAGTCGGTGCCAATCTTGCAAAACGCGGTGTGACAGGTGTTGTGGAGCAGGTCGCCGAGCTCGACGAGCAGCGCCGCACGCTGATTGTCAAAACCGAGAATTTAAAGGCGCAGCGCAATGAGGTCTCCAAACAGGTCCCGATAAAGAAAAAAACGGGAGAAGACGTGGAGGCTCTTTTTGCCGAGATGAAACAGGTTGCGGACGATATCAAAGCCTTGGATGCGGAGCTTGCCGTGATCGATGCCAAAATAAACGACATACTGATGTCAACCCCCAACGAGCCGCTGGGTGACGTCCCCGTGGGCCTCAGCGATGCGGACAATGTGGAAATCAGGCGCTGGGGCGAGCCGCGTTCTTTTGAATTTGAGCCCAAGGCGCATTGGGATATCGGGACATCGCTGGGTATACTCGATTTTGAAACGGCAGCCAAGGTGACGGGCGCTCGCTTTGTGTTTTATAAAGGCCTCGGAAGCCGCATGGAACGCAGTCTCATCAGCTTTATGATCGATACGCATACGCTCGGCGGCCCATATACCGAGGTGTTTCCGCCGTTTATGGTGCACCGCAATTCCATGCAGGGAACAGGCCAGCTGCCCAAATTTGAGGAAGATGCGTTCAGCGTGAAAAATACCGATTATTTTCTGATTCCTACGGCCGAGGTGCCGGTGACCAATATGTACCGCGAGAGCATCATGGAGACGCTGCCGGTTTATCATACCGCATACAGCGCGTGTTTTCGTGCCGAGGCGGGCAGCGCCGGGCGTGATACGCGCGGACTGATTCGCGTCCACCAATTCAACAAGGTGGAGCTTGTGAAGTTTGTGCGACCGGAGGACTCGGAAAACGAGCTGCAGAGCCTTGTGCAGGATGCGGAGAAGGTGCTTCAAAGGCTGGGCCTGCCGTACCGCGTGGTTCAGCTCTGCACGGGAGACCTTGGCTTCTCTTCGGCAAAAACATATGATCTTGAGGTTTGGATGCCGAGCTACAACCGCTATGTGGAGATATCGTCCTGCTCGAATTTCGTTGATTTTCAAGCCCGGCGTGCGGGCATTCGTTATCGGGCAGACGACAAAAAGAACGCGTTTGTGCATACGCTCAACGGCAGCGGCGTGGCGATTGGCCGGACTGTCGCGGCGATACTCGAGAACTATCAGCGAGCCGACGGCAGCGTGGATGTGCCTGAGGCGTTAAAAGACTATATGAAGACAGGCGTCATTATTTAAGAGCGGTATGGGGAGAACACATTTTTCTCATGCACTTTTTTAGGAGGTTTTAGATGGAAGAAAGAAAAAACAATGACAACGCAGAGATTTCAAGCTCGAAAAGGCCGGCACCTTCCAGCATTAAGGTCAATGTGCGCCCGCGCATAGCGTTTGACGAAGTTGATATTAAAAGAAACCGGGAGATTCCCAAAGGCCTGCTGGCTGGGCTGATTGCCGTGGGGTCGCTGCTCGTGGTGGGCGTTATTGTGGTGGGTGTGCTGTTGGTCACACAGCCCAAAGCGGCTGCGGCTGTTGATACCGTGCCTGCGGCATCCCAAATGGCGGAGCCCGATGCCACGCCTTCGGCCACACCGGAACCCACGCCGTCTCCGACGCCCGTGCCGACCACACCGCCCGAGGAAAGCGACGATTTAAGCTCTATTTTCGAAGCGCCATCAAATCCGATACTCGAAGAGTCCCAAAATCAATGAATTAGCAAACAAAAATGGCTGCCAATCGGCAGCCATTTATTTCATTATACGGTTACTGCTCAGTGATCAGGTCCGTTTCCCCGAACATCAGCGTATCGGGCACGGGGCGTTGGCCGGTTGTGGAGCCCTCGTATTTGCTGATGTTTTCACCCATAAAGCTCATGGCTGCAGATTTGCCGCCGTCTAAATTATAAGCCACCTGACAGTGATATGATGCAAAAAGGTCTGCAAGCTCCGGGAATGTCATCCCCTTGCTGTATTTAGACTGCCGTCCGTCCACCACGACAAGCAGGTAATGGTAAGGCTCAATCATGCCGACGGCAGTACGCGGGTTCTTTTCGGCAAGATGGATTTTGTCCAGGCCCTCCTCTATGACGCCGTCGTTTATCAGCGTCGGACCGAACGAGTATGAGTTCTTGACGCCTTGGGCGACCAGCTCGTCCGCTGAGATTTCACCCGGCCTGAATATTTTCATCGTGCCGTTCGGCATAAAGGCCAGCGTGTCTTGCTTGTCATCATCGACGCAGACAATACTGTCACGGATGATCACACCTTTGGGGTCCTCGGGGTGGTCTTTTAAAAAGTCGCCGTTCACCGCAATCACAGCTTTATAAATCCGAGCGATTTCATAAACGCCGATATTTTTGGCATTCGGTTTGCCCGGAACGGATAAACCGCCGCGCTCTGCTACGCCTTCCTTGAAACGAATATCGGCTGCGAAATAGGTGATGGTGTTTTCCTCATCAGTGACACGGGTCACATCGATATAAAGGGAAGGCGACCGGTAAAGCCAATGGCCGCCGTCCGCATCTGCGGTGACTTCTTCTTCGGCAGTAAAGTATGGATCAGGCGTCGGTTCCGGTGTCGGCTCCGGCGTTGGCTCGGGTGTGGGTGACGGAGTCGGTTCGGGCGTGGCTTCAGGCGTCGGTTGGGTTGTCACAATAACTTGCGGCTCGCTTACGCACGCGCTGAATGATAATATGAAAACCAGACAAAGCAACAGTATCAACAGTTTCTTCATAAAAACCTCCGAAAAAGTAGCTCACACATTATACCATATCCGATAAGCTTTTAAGAGAAAAAAATTTGTAAACAAAAGATGCCCCACTCAATAAAGAATGGGGCAGTCCGTCCGTTTGATTCTTATCCGAAATACTTTGCCGGGTCTTTGTATTCACCGTTAACGATGTATTCAAAATGCAGATGGTATGAGAGATCGAGCTCTTTGGGCATTTCGCCGATTTTGCCGATCTGCTGGCCCGCATTCACCTTATCGCCTTTGTTGACGCTCATTTCTCCAAGGCCCGCATACACGGTGGAGACCTTATCGGAATGGGATATGATAATCACACCGCCGTCGGACTCATCCGCATAAACATCCTGCACAGTGCCGGATAGTGCGGCGATAACAGGCGCGTCTTTTTCAGCCTGAATGTCAACGCCGTTGTGTGTGGCCCAGATATTGAGCGAAGCAAAGAACACGAGTTCATCACCCGAGAAGGAATTGATGACCTTGCCGTCAACAGGCTTCTTGAGCGAGATCGAACCGCTCCCGTTGCTGTTGCCCTTGGCAGACGGCTTGGGAGTGGGAGATGGCGTCGGGGCCGGCGTCATTGTCGGCGCGGGCGTTTGGCTGGCTCTCGCCATTTCCTCTTCAAGCGAAGGCACATCGATTAATGAGACATCGGTGCCCGAGTCTTCGGGGACGTTCTCGTCGGGGCGCGGCCAGGCCACGAGCGCTGTAATGCCGGCGGCGACCACGCATAAAAATATAAGGACATATAATCCCTGTTTCTGAAAAAATGTTTTGACGGATTGCTTGTTGATCTTGCCGGAAACCTTATCTTTGATGTTTTTAAAATTCATTGTTTCACACCTCCACACTTTCATCTTTCCCATAATTGCGCAAAAAAATACAGAGCCGCAAAAAATGCTGCGACTCTGTATATAGAGGAACTATGAACGTATATCTATTGGACAGTGACACCCGTGAAATAGTGCTTTAAAATCTCGATATAATCGGTGCCACTCTTGGCCATTGCATTGGCACCCGTTTGGCTCATGCCCACACCGTGGCCAAAGCCGACCGTAGAAAATGTGACGCCGTTGTCTTCTTCAACCGTAAAGTTTGCCGAATTGAGCCCGAATATCTCTCTGATCTCGCGTCCCGTAAAGGTCTCATTCCCAACAACGACGCTTTGTACGCGGCCGCTGTCAAAACGCACGATGCTGCCGACGAGCGCGCCCGAATCGAAGCGGATGCTCGGGGAAAAAGCGGTCATTTTGCTGATGAAATCATCGCGGCTGACGGACACCTTTCCGTAATAATGCGAGGATGATTCTTCGCCTTCGCTGTCAACGCTGACAAGGTAAGGAAGCGCTTCGCCGTAGACATTCTCGCTGTTCTCCGTCCGGCCCCCTGCGGATGCATGGAAGAAAACCTGTATCTCCTGCCCGTCGTAATAGATCATTTCTCCGGCGGTTTCATGGACGGCATCAACGACTTTCTGTGTGTAGAGCGACGCATCGGCACCCCAGTTCTCGGACATCTCTTCAGGTGTCATATAGGCCTGACAATGGCTGCTTTCGCCGCAGATATCCGCGCCCGGATGCGCCGAGCAGCCTCCGTGGTCCTTCTTGTACTGCGTGTAGGTGCGTGCGGCCACTGCCTGCGCTTTGAGCGCTTCAATCTCGTAAGAGGCGGGCATTTCTGCCGCAACAACGCCGACAAGATATTCTTCCATCGGCATTTTTTTGAGATCACCGTCTATCCATACGGTGATTTCATCCGATTCCGGCAGTTTGGAAATACTGAACTCAATGTCCGGAACCGAATTGCCGGTGACTGGATCAGAATTTTTTTTGACGGTTAAAGCCGGGAAAACCACAGCAATCAGTATGAAGACGATAATCGCAATAATCAGGGCGCTCTCGCGGCTCAGGCCGCGCCCTCTTCTGAACAAATGCATACACTCCTTTGTTTTGGGGAAGGCCAGCTTTCCTTCTCTTATAAAGCAGTGTATGCGCCTTCGCTTAGATTATGACAGGCGGATGATGCGGGCCCCTAAACAGCACAATTTGTCCTCAAAATTTTCATATCCGCGGTCGAGATGATAGATATCGCTGATAATTGTGTCGCCTTTTGCAAACAGCCCCGCTATGCAGAGCGCCGCACCCGCCCGAAGGTCTGTTGCTGTTACTTCCGCGCCGCAGAGGCAGCCGGAGCCGTTTATATAAGCCGTAGGACCCTGCACGGTGATATCTGCGCCCATTTTTTTAAGCTCATCCACATGCAAAAAGCGGTTCTCAAATATCGTTTCGTTCACGCTGCTTCGGCCCTTGGCAAAGCAGCAGGCTGCCATAAACGGCGCCTGCATGTCCGTCGGGAAACCCGGGTACGGTGACGAGACGATATCCATCGGGCGCGCACCGCGTCCGCGGATTTTTAAACCGCCTTCGAAGGGGAAGATTTCCGCACCCGCTTCAATCAGCTTGTCGCAGACGGGCTTTAAGTGAGCCGCGCTCGCGCGCAGCAAACTGACTTCTCCGCCGGTGACGGCGGCAGCCAGCATCAGCGTGCCTGCCTCAATGCGGTCGGAAATCGGCGTATAATCGGCGCCTGAAAGCGAATCGACACCGTGTATGACGATGCAGTCTGCCTGCGGCTCAATTTGTGCACCCATGGCGTTTAAAAAGTGGATGAGGTCAGTCACCTCCGGCTCCACGGCTGCGCCGTGAATCAGAGTGGTTCCTTCGGCGAGCGCCGCCGCCATAATGAGGTTCTCTGTGGCACCGACGGAAGGAAAACGCAAAAGTATTTCCGCACCGCGCAAGGGACGGCCCCATGCATGAACGTGACCGTTGACCGTGACGGATTTGGCACCCAGAGCGCGAAAGCCTTGTATGTGGATATCAATGGGGCGGCTGCCGATACGGCATCCGCCCGGCAGCGGCAGAGTTACGCTGCCTTCGCGTGCGAGCATCGGCCCCATAAACAAAATGGACGCACGCAGACGCTCCATAATATTGGCTGCGGGAGAGGTGGTTTTGATGGATTTCGTCGTAATTGTAACGGAGTCGTCCGTCACGCTGACACGCGCGCCGAACGCTCTTAATAATGTAAACATGTTTTTCACGTCGCTGATGTCCGGCACTTTATGGATGGTGACGGGCTCCGCAGTGAGCAGCGATGCCGCAAGTATCGGCAATACGGCGTTTTTGGATGTGCTGATGTCGCATTGGCCAAAAAGCGTACCGCCGCCCGTAATTTGGAGCCGCTTTCCGGGTTTTGTCGTTTGTGTCAAATTCGTCATAAACCGTTCCCTGCTTAAAAGATAACATTATTATTTGCGCACAATGCAAAATCATAGCCTGTAAAAATTGCAAGCGAATGCGATGGCTGAGCTTTTTAAGACACACAGAAATTGTAAAAAAATAATTAAAAAAGCGATTGACAAAAGCAAAAAAAGGGATTAACATTACCCTATCAGATAGAACTCTATGACATAGTGCACAATGCGTTAGAACACTATCTGGAAGAGTAATAGAAGAAAGGTGGACATATGATCAGCAGCGATATTTTAAGAGGCCATCTGGATCCGATCATTTTGCGCCTGATCATGGAAAAAGACCGCTACGGTTATGAGATCAGCAAGGAGATAAGCAGCCGGACAGAGGACCGGTTTGCAATTAAAGAAGCCACACTGTATGCAGTGTTTCAGCGCTTGGAGAAGAAGGAGCTGATCACCTCGTATGAAGGAGATGTATCGCTCGGCGGCAGGCGGCGTTATTACAGCATCACACCGCTCGGGCGCGCGTTTTTCCGGGAGGAAGTGGTTGAATGGCGCAAAACAAAAGAAATTATCGATATTTTTATGGAAACGGAGGAGCGGAAATGAAAACAGTTCAGGAGCATGTGGATGCGCTGTTTCGGGAAATACCCGACAGCGAACGCAAAGAATCATTAAAAAGAGAAATCGTTGAGAACCTTCAGGAGAAGGTGAATGACCTTATAGCGCAGGGGAAGGCCGAGGAAGACGCAATTAACCGCGCGATTGTGGAGTTTGGGGATATCAGCGATATCCGGGATGAGCTTCGCAACCAGCAAATGCTGCCGATAAAAAGAAGCAGTGCAGGGCTGCAGCTTGGGTATTCGGTGGTGGGCAGCCTGCTCATCATCGGTCTGGTGCTGTTTATCAATCTGCATATTACACCCGGATTCCTCTGGTGCATTTTCCCGATATTCGGCGTGCTGTGGTGGCCGCTGTCCATGTTCTTCCGCTGGCTGAAGTACAGGAAGTAAGAGAGGTTATATCATGAAAAGCTATAAAACGCAATTTGCTATAGCGGGCGCGGTTTTGATTGCGGTGATGATGGCGGTGGTCAACTTCATCACATCACCGGGAACACTCTGGTGTATTTACCCCATATATGCCGTTATTTGGTGGCCGCTTGGCGTGGTTCTGTGCAGCAGAAAGCATTATCTCGCGTTCGCACTGGCGGGCAGCCTGCTCACGCTGGTTTTCCTCGCGGCTGTGAATTTAATTGTGACACCGAGATATCTTTGGTTCTTGTACACCGTGCCGCTGCTGCTCTGTTTCCCCGCCGGTGTTTACTTGAGGAACAAGATGATTTCGATTCCGGTCGCGATTCTGTTCAGCGTGCTGCTGATACTCTATTTCACAATCATCAACCTGCTATTAACGCCGTATGAGTTTTGGGCCGTTTACCTGATTTACGCAGCGCTGTGGTGGCCGCTCAGCCTGTGCTTTAAAGACAAGCAAAAGCCATTTTCAGTGGCCGGAGCGCTGCTCACAATCGCGTTTCTGATTATTGCGAACGTGCTCGACTCATCGTATTCGTGGGCGCTGTATGCGTGCTTCCCTGTGATATTCTGGCCTATCGCGATGTATGGGGGCAGAAGGCTCGGAAGCTTTAAATTCTCTGTGATGGCTTCCGCTTTGGTCATCGCTTACTATGGCGCGCTGAACCTGTTTCTAGAGCCGCAGAGCCCGTGGGTAATATTTGTGGCATTCGCGGTATTGTGGTGGCCGCTGTCCGTGTATTTCTACGGTCGCTACTGCTCGCATAAATATGCGGCGGTGATGAGCGCGCTCAGCATCGTGTTTTTCGCGGCGGTCAACGCCATTTATTCGCCCGGTGTGCTGTGGGCACATTACCCGTCGTTTGCGGTGCTCTGGTGGCCGGTGACGCTGTATTTCGCGCGAAACAAAAGGTGGCTTGCCTATTCGGCTATCGCGACACTGTTAAGCATTGCGTTCTTTGCCCTTGTGAATCTGACCACATCGGCGGGTTATCCCTGGAGCGTTTTTCCGTCGCTCGGTATGCTCTGGTGGCCGCTTGCGGCGGGTTTTGCTGGCAAAAGAAAGCCGTTCGCATTCTCGGTGGCAGGCGCGGCGCTCGGCATTGCAACGCTGATAACGATCAATTTGATCACATCGTCCGGATTCCTGTGGGGCCTGTTTCCGTCGCTCGGGGTGCTCTGGTGGCCGCTTGCGGTGGGCTTCAGCGGCAAGCGGATGCCGCTCGCGTTCTCGGTGGCAGGGACAGTGCTTGTTATAGCGACGCTGATGACGATCAACCTGCTCACATCGCCCGGTTTTTTGTGGAGCCTGTTCCCGTTGTTCGGGCTGCTGTGGTGGCCCGCTGCCGTCATCTGCAGGAAAAGCGCCCTTGTCTTTTCAATCGTGGGCAGCCTGCTCATTATTGCGCTGGTCGTCATGCTCAATGTGATGACGTCACCCGGATTTCCCTGGAGCGTGTTTGTGGTGTTCGGGGTGCTCTGGTGGCCGCTCAGCATCGGCTTTCACAGTATACACAAAAAAAGGCTGGCAAGCTGACTATAGGGGTTTTTGGGAATCAGCTGACATCAAAAATCAGCGGTCAAGAAGGGCGGACATTGTCTGCCCTTTTTGCTGCTGATCAACTGACAAATGACATATATAATTGGCCGAGACAACACCGCGGATTTTGTGTAGAATAAGAGCATATGAAAAAAGACGCGGTGACGCTGAGCGGCCTTCAGGTGAGTATACAGCGCAAAAAGATGAAAAACATGCGCATACGCGTAACGGGGGATAAGCGCGTCTGTGTATCCGCGCCGCACTACCTGCCCGAAAACCGCATCATTGCGTTCGTTGCCCAGCATGAGGGCTATATCAAAGAGCGCCTTGAATCGGTGGAGCAAAAGCGCAGCTGCTGCTATCCGGCGTCATACGCAAGCGGCGACAGCTTCAGCATGGCAGGTCAGCGCTGCCGTTTGCGCGTGGTGCGCGATGAGAAGGCTTTCGCGGGGCTTAATGGCAGCGAGCTTGTGCTCTGCGTGCCGCCGGGGCAGAGCGCAAAGGCGCTGTTTGCTCGGTTTATGACGCGCACGGCCAAGGCGGTTTTTTCAGAGCGCCTCAATGAGCTGCAAAAAAGGATCCCCTCGGGCGAGATCAAGCTGTCGGTGAGAAACATGCTCACGCGATGGGGCAGCATCAACACGCGGCGGCTGAACATAAGTCTCTCGGTGCATCTGCTGCGCTGCGAGCCGGAGCTGATTGACTATGTGATCATGCATGAACTGTGCCATTTGGCAACGCCGAGCCACTCGCGCGCGTTCTATAAAGCGCTTGAAGCGTATTATCCGAACAGGCGGGCATTCGACAGGCGGCTGGAGGAATACGGCCTGGTCGACTTTTAGCCGCTAATAATCGCAACAATGAATGGATGAAATGATGAGCAGTCGGCAGCGGCTGCTTTTTTGCAGGTAAAGCCGTTAAGCCGCCATGTCACAAAAAGACCCTGTGCTTAATAAAATGGTATTAGCAAACGTTGAATGAAAGGGAGCGAAAGCCATGTCATTTGAATTCGACCGAGACAGCGTGTTAGGTGAACTTGAAAACAATATTGATGAATGCGTGAACGTGACCACGGCCGGCGGCTGCTTTAGGGGGCTTTTAACAGGGGTTTCGGATGACGCCTGCAAAATTGTGTGTCGCGGATGCGTGACCGTTGTTCGTCTCAGAGATATTGAAGCGGTGACATTTTGCATCAACAATTTCTGTTAGCCGGAAAATACATAGGCGGCCAAGTCTGGCCGCTTTTGTTGTCTCAAAAAACACCCGGCTGTACCGGGTGTTCCGTTCAGCTATTCTGGCGTGCAGTGCCGGATGAGGTGAATGGTCAAGCCGAGAATACAGCTGTGCCCCTCATGAGTTGTCTGTCGGCGACAGCTTTATTTGGATAGCCACGAATACGAGCATTTCTCACTTTATACAGTCATCAGCAACTTGCTCTGTAAAGGACGATCGGAACATTTCTTTGCGGCTGTCGAGATACGCCTATAGGCAGGGCCAGTAAAAAGCCTGGCTTGTTGACCAAAACGCGATATCCAACGGATGATGAATTCTGTTCGTCAATGGAGGTACTGATTTGGCAGCGGCGTCGAATCAGCCTTGCAGGCCTTTTTCCTGGCGCTCCATATTCTCGACAACAATATCATAGATATCCCCTAAAGAGGCGCAATACGCAAGCACCTTCCAAGGGGTGTTGGTATGAAAATGGATCTTAATGAGGCTTTCATCACCGACGGCAATCAGACTGTCGCCTTCAATATTGCCCGCAATATAAGCGTTGATCTTATCCTCCGACAGGCCGTTCCCGTCAATCAGCAATTGGGTGTCGTATTTGAATTCCAGCATGTTGTTTCTCCTTGAGATAAAATGTGAAGCGGCGTTCTGCGGCGGCTTGATGTCTTTTTTCTGAATGAAAGCATTATAAGGCACCTGCTTGTGACATGATCGTACTCCCCAAAAGGGCTCCCGTCAAGCGTAAAAGGCGATCACAAAGAAGCGGGTTCCAGATGATACGCCAGCACTTTGAGCGCAAACCGCACCGATACCGTCGCGGGGCCGCCGCCCATTTCGATGCCCGTTTCAATGGCTTCAAGCACCTGCTGCTCGCTTGCGCCGCACAGCAGTGCCTGATGAATGTGCCACTCCATGCACGATTCGCAGTTGATGACGACAGAAATCCCAACTGCGATCAGTTCCTTTTCGCGTTTTGACAGCGCGCCGTCTGCAAACGCCTTTTCCTCCATGCCGAGAAAAGCGCGGTAAACGGGCGACTTTTGATTGAGCTCTGTGTGCGCCATTTTCCGGTCCCGTATGATCTTTTCGATTTTTTCTTTATCCGCTGTGTCCATAAGCGGTCTCCTTAAAGATTATCATTGTTTATATAATACGAGATCCATCATAAAAATCCTTTAACGTCAACAGAGCCATGAAATGGAGATTATTATTATACACAATTGCTTTTTATTGCCGGTCAATATATGATTGAGCTATACTTATTGAATAAGTGAGAAAAAGATATATTTTGATCACATAAAGGAAGGGTGCTTGTGAATTTTTTTGATTGGATGATGCAATATAAAGGCCGCAAAACGCCACGCGGCGCGCTGGCTGATTTGATGTCCTTCCAAGAGGACAGCTTCCCCAAGGAAGGGTCCCGTGAGGAAATACGGGCCTTTTTGGACCCCGGCAACACATGCGGCATCACATCCGATATATTCGACACGGTTTGGGAGAGCTTCCTTGCCGATACGAATCAGTAAACAAGAAAAAAGCTCCGAACAACGAGTCGGAGCAAAAGTAAATTTATCTTACTAAACCAAACCCAACAGCCGTACAACACTTGTCAGGATGAAACAGACCACAATACCGCAAACGGTAGGCACAAGGAAAGATACCGCCGTCCATTTCCAGCTTTGCGTCTCTTTTTTTATCGTCCAGCATGTGGTGCCGCACGGCCAGTGCATCAGTGAAAACAGCATCGTACAGACGGCTGTGAGCCATGTCCAGCCGTGAGAGACGAGCAGCTGCCTTAACTGATCCAGCGAATCGAGCTCCAGCATGCTGCCCGTTGCCATGTAGCTCATGATAATGATCGGCACGACGATTTCGTTGGCGGGAAAGCCGAGTATAAAAGCCATCAGTATAAAGCCATCGAGGCCAATCAGCTGCGCGAACGGGTCAAAAAATGCAGCGGCATGGGCAAGCAGGCTCGCATTTCCCACAGTGATATTTGCAAGTATCCATATGATTACGCCTGCGGGCGCGGCGACCATCACGGCACGTCCGAGCACAAACAGCGTTCTGTCGAATATGGAGCGGACGATAATCTTACCGACCTGCGGTTTGCGGTACGGCGGGAGCTCGAGCGTAAATGAAGAGGGAACGCCCTTGAGCACCGTTTTAGAGAGCATTTTCGATACGAACAACGTCATCATAATGCCGAAAAGAATGATGCCGACCAGCATCAGTGCCGAAACGACGGATTGGAACGGTCCTGCGACGACGGCAGCGAAAAACATCGTGATGATCGCGATCAGCGTCGGGAAGCGGCCGTTGCACGGCACGAAATTGTTCGTGATTGTCGCAATCAGCCGTTCACGCGGGGATTCTATAATTCTGCAGCCGACAACGCCTGCGGCGTTGCACCCGAAGCCCATGCACATCGTCAGCGCCTGTTTGCCGCATGCACAGGCTCTTTTAAAGAACTTATCCAGATTAAACGCAACCCTCGGAAGGTATCCCAAATCCTCAAGCAGCGTGAACAATGGGAAGAATATTGCCATCGGCGGCAGCATCACGGAGATCACCCATGCGAGCGTCCGGTATATGCCGAGCACAACGATGCCGTGAAGCCATGCGGAGACACCGAGCCACGAGAACAGCTCAGTCAGCCTGTCTTCTATCCAGAAGAGGCCGTCTGCCAGCAAGGAGGACGGCACATTGGCACCTGTGATCGTAATCCAAAAGATGAGGCCGAGCAGCGCCAGCATGATGGGCAGGCCGAAGACCCGCGATGTGAGGACTTTGTCAATCTTGCGGTCCGTCTGATTGTATTTTGCGTTTTCGAATTTCACGGCTTGACTGCAAATGGTCTCCGCAGTTTGGACAATGCGTGAAACAATACGGTCTCGAAGTGCGTCCGAGTCAATCTGTGCTTCGTGCAGCAGGCCCAGTGCTTCGTTGACTCTTTCCCGGACGGCTTCATTTTGCATCAGGTCGAAGCCGAGGTATTGATGAACCGATTTCAGCAGCGTTTTATCGCCGTCCAGCAGCTTCAAGGCGATCCACCGGCTATTCAGCTTGTCGCCGAGAATTGCTTTGACGGCGGGTTCGATAACGCAGACAGCCTGCTCAACGGTTTCATCATAGGTGATTTTCAGCGGGGATGTGCGGGCACTGTGTGACACCTCGTAAACGGTATCCATCAATTCATTTAAGCCCTTGCTTTTTCGTGCATTGGTCCCCACGACAGGCACACCCAGCTGTCTGGAAAGTGATTTCAAATCGATACGTATCCTCTTGCGTTTTGCTTCGTCGATAAGGTTTACGCAGACAACAACCCTATCGGTGATTTCCAATGTCTGCAGCACGAGATTGAGGTTTCGTTCCAAACATGTCGCGTCAGCCACCACCACCGTGGCATCAGGCTCTGCAAAGCAGATAAAATCCCGTGCCACCTCTTCCTCGGCGGAGTTCGCCATCAGCGAATATGTACCCGGGAGATCGACCATGATGAAAGTGGCGTCCTTATGACGGTACCTCCCTTGCGCGTTTGTCACAGTTTTGCCGGGCCAGTTGCCCGTGTGCTGCTTGAGCCCCGTTAAACTGTTGAAAACCGTGCTCTTGCCGACGTTCGGGTTGCCGGCAAGAGCGATGACCTTATCGAACGGCGTCGTTCGCGCGATATTAAGCTCGCTTTCCATCGCGCGAAGGCCGGTAGACTGGTTTGTCAGACCCATGTAAATACCCCTTCCTGTTTAATAGGATTGCACCATAATCTGGCTGGCTTCTTCGCTGCGAAGCGCAATCACGGCACCGCGAATATCGTAAGCGACAGGGTCGCCCCCCGGACTTTTCAGCACCGCTTCCACGACGGTATCGATAATCAGCCCAAGGTCAAGCATTCGCCGTCTTGACGCCCCGTCTGAAGTTAGTTTTTTGACTTTTGCTTTTTGCCCGACAGGCAGAAAATGCAGCGGTATATAGTTTTCTGTGTTCATTTTGATTTCCTCTTTGAATCTATATCAGCTTCGCGCGGTGTTAGCCGCGAGAAAGTTTTTTTCTCTACACTATATTCAGATATTTTTGGAGTGTGACGAATATAATGCACTGAACACTTAACGCTATTTTATAGGATGATGATAATGGACAATGAGTTTCACACGGTGAGGGGGTACCAACTGCTTCATCAAAATAACAAGCTGCTGACGTCGGCGATGGAAGATTATCTTGAGATGATTTTCAGAAATACCGGTGCTGAGGGTTATTTCCGTATCAATGAATTGGCAGAGAAGCTCAATGTGAGAGCATCCTCTGCCACAAAGATGGTGCAAAAGCTCGGAGAACTGGGATTTATCAAATACAAAAGGTACGGCATCATAGAACTGTCCGAATCGGGAAAAGAGCTTGGGGAGTACCTGTTATACCGGCATAAAACAATCGAGAGATTTCTCGATATGATAGGGATTAACGAGAACCTGCTGGTTGAGACCGAATTGATTGAGCATAATATCAGCGCCAACACGCTCGAGCATCTGGAAATGCTCCATAAATTTTTTGCGTCCAGCCCCGAACTTCAAAGGCGGTTCAGGTTGTTTATGTCTGCAAACAAAAAAGAACAAAACAATATTCCGTTGTGAAGCGCCAACTGAAAAGCGGGAAGGGCTGAAGCTAACGTGTCAGTCTGCGCTTTTTTGCAGAAAGCTACGTCCACCCCCATTACCGTTCTTAAGCTTTTCCAGTCAGTTTACGCATGCCATAGGTTGACTCTGCGTGAATACCGTCGGCTTTTCGGGAAGAATAATATCTTGACAGCATAAAAATAATCTATTAGAATGCAGATAAGTTAGCAATAGCTAACCAACCTGTGGCTAAACGATTTTTTTTAATAATTAAAGTTAGATGAGACTAATAAAAATGGCACATATATACATAGATACGAATGAAAAGCAGCAGTACTGTTTGGACGCAGGCCAAACAGGTGAAGAGAATAATGTAATCAATAACAACGCTTTGGAGACGATTCGTCAATTTGCACAAACGGGCAAATCGGACAGAGAAACGGCGGATATACTCGAAAGCATTGGCGCCACAATTCTCGGCGTTAAACCCGCCAGCCTGATCAATATCCGCTCCATAGAGTGCTTGAAGCTCTGCAAAAATTATTTTGCATGCAGCGGTTCCGTGGCGTTTGTGATTGTGAAAGGAACAGAAGAGAAAAATCAATTGTTTTTCTACCATAAGCAGTGCCTCCAAACCGTGCTGTCGGATACGGATACCCGGTGTTGCCTGATCCGTTTGGGTTATCCGAAGCAAGGCAGTGCCGATCAATATGTGCATATTTTGACACAGAAGATGCGAAGTGCAGAATTTCCGCATGAGGCGGGGTTCTTCTTTGGATATCCATATAAGGATGTTTGCGGCTTTATGGGCGCGCCGATACCTTACAGAAAGACGATGGGCTGGCGCATGTACGGCGACACCCGTTTGTCTGAAATGATTTACAACCTGTACAGAAACGCACGCGGCTATGTCAGGGCGGTGCTGCAGGCGTATCAATAAAAATTAAGGAGTATCATCATGAGCAAAACGGTGATTATTTACGGTTCAACGACGGGAAATACCGAAACGGCGGCCAAATGGGTCAGGGAAGCGTTATCGGACGGGGATGTCAAAGCCGATATATTAAATGCGGCTGACATAAAGGCGGATACCATAGCGGCATATGATCTGATTATCTTTGGTGCGTCAACCTGGGGACAGGGCGAGATACAGGACGATTTTTTAGGCCTATATGAGAGCCTGACGCCAAAGGTGCTGAACGGCAAAAGAGTGGCTGTGTTTGGCTGCGGAGACAATGACATGTTTCCGGATAACTTCTGTCAGGCGGTTGACATGATTGAAGAAAAAGCCAAAAAGTGCGACGCGCAGATCGTGGCGGAAGCGTTCAAAATTGATGGGGACGTGGACGCTTACGAATCGGATATTAAAAAATGGGCCAGCAAATTGATATAATCTTTTCCCTGTTAGCATAACTCCAAGCGATATGAAAGGCTGCAAAAGTGCGGCCTTTCATCATCTTAAAAGCGGGAACGGCCTTCGGATTTAACCCAGAGGCTGTTTTTTATTCAAAGCAAGTATTGCACCAATCTTTTTGGCATAGGGTTCCTGTATCTATGAATATATTGACAAAGCATCGCAAAATAGTATAATAGTTAGACGAAGCTAACACGGTAAACGGAGGCACAAAAATGAAAATACTCGTTTATGGCGCGGGCGTGCTCGGCAGTTATTTGGCACAGGTTTTGCTTCGCTGCGGCCACAATGTGACATTGCTTGCGCGTGGGAAGAGGCTGTCGGAACTGCACGAGAAAGGGCTCGTTATCCGTCACTATGTGCAGCGGAAAACGACCCGGGATGAAATCAGGCTGACGGACAGCTATCACAAGGACGATATTTATGACATCGTATTTGTTGTAATGCGGCGCAACCAGCTCGATGATGTGCTGCCGCAGCTCTGTGAAAATAACCATAGCCCACTTATTGTGCTGGTCGGCAACAACCCCACGGCGGACAAAACCCAGAAATACATAGAAGAGAACAGGGAAAAGCCCAAGAGAGTTGTGTATGGTTTTCAAGTCGCGGGGGGAAGGCGGGAGAATGGCATGGTCATCAGTGTCCATTTCGGCCTTTCCAGGCTTGCGGGCAATATGACGCTCGGAAGCCTGGACGGGGACGATTCGTACAAGGAGCTGCTGCGCAGCGTTTTCAGCACATCAAAATATCGGCTGACGTTCCACAATAATATGGACGTTTGGCTCAAGGCCCACATTGCGTTCATCATGCCGCTGTGCTTTGCCTGCTACAGCGCTAACGGACAGATGAAGAAGCTTGCCCGAAATAAGGTCATGCTGAATCTGACTATTGACGCCATGGACGAGGCCTACAGAATTCTGGAGGCTTGCGGATATCCGGTGGATGAGCAGGATCTGGAATTTGTACGCAAACGCCGCTTCAAATGTTACATGATGCTGAAGCTCATGACAGCCACGCCGTTCGGACGGCTCGCGGTGAGCGACCACGCGATGAGCGCAAAGGATGAAATGCGGCGGCTGTATGATGATTTTTGCGTCTTCAAGGAGAGGGCGCACATTGCCACGCCGGCATGGGATGAGCTTGAAAAATACATGGTGGAAGTTGATTCATAACGAGAAACGGAGCGGCGGTCTGGAGCCGGGTAACGTTCCACGCTTTTGGGCAACACCGTATCTCTTTTGACCGGGCTCAGCGCAAGCCAACGCTCGCGCAATCATTCGGTATCCATGCTGCTGGTATGAATGTTTTGAATAGAGGCCATTATGAAATATGGATTAAAACCGTGGTTAATGTACACGGCTTTCAAAGGATCTTTCAGAAAACAGGTTGCTCTGCTCCCGGAAGAAGATGCATCACGAGTTATGAGCAAAGCGCGGCAAACGTATAAAGACATATTATCAGCGATACCCGAATTTGATTCCGACGATCGCTTTATTATCAATATTCTAAGCGCTGCTTTGTTGGCTGCGGTCTATATGAATCTCCATAAGAAGCCCGGATTGGCTGCCGTCACGCAGCTTTACCATAACGGCATGACAAATGCGGTGATGAGGCTGTTTTTAAAGGCAGCCAATAATTATACACCCAAGGCTCAGCAGAAGCTGAAAGAGCAGGCTACGGCAAGTCAAAGAAAAACCAATCCCTACTCATGGAGATTTGAATATCAACCTGGAAGTGAAATCAACGAATATTCCGCTGTTTTTTCAACATGCGGAATCAAGCGTCTTTTTGATGAGTTGGGTATATCTGAAATAACGCCCGCGATGTGCAGCTATGATTATGTAATGGCGGATTTGGCGGGCAGTATTTTTACGAGAGAATTTACGCTGGCGGCCGGAGGACCTTGCTGCGATTGCCATTACAGAAAGAAACCAAAAAGCTATTTTTAAATATTTATATTGGGAAATTTGATAGGAGTCGTTATGACAAGGAACGAGACGGCGGTTTGGAACCGGTTTTCAGGTATTTACGATGTGATTATAAAAAAGGATATGCCCGCATACGGAGCAATCATCGAACGGGTTAAGGCGTTGCTTAAGCCGGAATCACGCGTGTTCGAGATAGCGACGGGCACGGGTTGCATCGCGCTGGGTATTGCCGAAAGCGCTCAAAATGTGGAGGCGGCTGACATTTCGCCGGACATGATTGAAAGAGCAAAGAAAAAAGCGCAGCGCATGGGCATATCTAACGTGCGGTTTTCCGTTCAGGATGTTTGCGCGCTTCCGTACCATGCAAATAGCTTCGATACCGTCATCATTGCCAACACGCTGCATATTATGCCGCAGCCCGAAAAGGCCTTGGCTGAGATCAGAAGAGTGCTGACACCCGACGGGTGCCTTGTTGCGCCTACATTTGTGTATGTCGGCAAAAAAGCAGCCGTTTTGTCCAGGCTCATGTCTTTAACCGGATTTCGCGTTTACCATAAGTGGTCGGAGAAAAGCTACTTGCAATTTCTGGTGGACAACGGATTTTCCATGACGGAGGGCGTGTTGCTAAAATCATCGTTTCCGATTGCCTATGTGGAGGCAAGAAAGACGGGTGGCCCATCCGTATGATGATGACTCAAACAGGCGTTTATCACGATCTTGTTGCGGGCATTGTGGCGGCGCTCGAGGCAAAGGACCATTTTACAGCCGATCATTCTCTGCGGGTCAGCGATATGACGGAGAGGGCATGCCAGCTTCTTGGACTGACAGACGGGCAAACCGAAACAATACACTTGGCGGCTCATGTTCATGATATCGGAAAAATAGGCGTGCCGGATGCCGTTCTGCAAAAACCGGGCGCGCTTAATGATGAAGAATGGCAGCTAATCCGCCGGCATCCGTCGATCGGGGCAGAAATACTTCGAAAATACGACGGGCTTTCCGAAATAGCCGACATCGTTCTGCATCATCATGAGCGCTGGGACGGTAAAGGGTATCCGGACGGCCTGGCGAGAGATGGGATTCCGTTTGGCAGCCGGATTATTGCCGTGTGTGATTCGATTGATGCGATGATGAGCCAGCGATCTTACCGCAAATCGCTGAGCGCTGACGATTGCCGAAAAGAAATACTCGCAAACAGCGGCATCATGTATGACCCGGATATTGTAAAAGTGATCAGACATGAATGGAATGCGCTAACGGCTGATCACAGGTGAGTTTTTCCCGACGTCCGCCAAATAAAGCAGTGCGGGTGTTGTAAACTTTTCCGCTGAGCATTGACAAGGCAAGAAAGAGGATGCTAACGTAAAGACTAACAACCTCGATTGGAAATTGTAAACCGTGCTTAAGCTCATGAGCAAAGAAAACATTCATAAAGGCATTATTCTGCTTTTCATGCTGGCGGTGATATTCTGGACGGCGTTTTGCGGCGCAACGGGAGATGCGGAAACATCCACGGAAGCAGCTATGCGCGGCTTTACGCTGATTCTCTGGTCAATTCTGCTGGAGGCGCTGCCGTTTGTGCTGCTCGGCACTGTGATATCCTCGCTGATACAGGTTTTCGTGACGGAAGACATGATACTCAAAATACTGCCGAAGAGCAACTTTTTGCGCATGATGGTCGCATCGCTTTTCGGGCTTGTTTTTCCTGTTTGCGAATGCGCGATTATTCCCATCACGCGCGGGCTGCTGAAAAAGGGGCTGCCGACAGGTCCCGCCATCGCGTTTATGATTGCCACACCCATTGTCAACCCCATTGTGCTGTTATCGACATTTAACGCTTTTCCCTCAATGCCGCAAATGGTCATTTACCGGGCTGCGGGCGGTTTTATTGGCGCCATACTTATCGGGCTTATCGTGAGTCGGTTTGAAACCAAATCCGTACTCAAGGAAGGGCTGCCCGCATCGTGCGGCTGCGGCCATGACCATGGTCATGTGGAAGCCCAACATGAGCATGATGGATGTGACTGCGGCCATGATCACAGCCACACAGACAGCGGCTGTGATCATACTTCGCACGAAAAGCCCGGTGTGTTGAAAGCGGTGTTGTCCCATACGAGTGCGGAGCTGCAAAGTGTGGGCATGTACCTGATATTCGGTGCGATTATCGCGGCAAGCATGCAAATGCTCATCCCCACGGATGTTCTGACGGGCATCGGCAACGGCCGTTTCCTTTCCATCGCCGTCATGATGCTGCTGGCGTTCGTGCTGTCGTTGTGCTCCGAAGCGGATGCGTTCATCGCCAGTACATTTCTGTTACGGTTTTCAGGCGCGTCGGTGCTCGCGTTTTTGCTAACCGGCCCGATGATCGATATCAAAAACACGCTCATGATGCTCGGGAGCTTCAAAAAGAAATTTTCAGTGATTCTGATACTGACGATATTGCTCGTGTGCTTCGCGCTTGCTGTGGCTGCAAGCTTCTTGATGGGAGGCAGCTATGCGTAACCGGGGTGCTCAATTCCTTTGGTTTGTGATATTGCTTGCGTTTGTGGCTGTGATGGGTATATTGCTGGTCGGCGGTGATATTCTGCTGTATCTCTCACCCAGAATGGTACCCGTGGCCTGGTTTGGTTTTGCCGTGATGATTTTTCTGGCTGCTTTTCAGCTGCGGCAGATCTTATCGGGCACTGCAAGTCATGAAAGAAAGATCCGCCTGAGCCATCTGGTGTTTCTGATTCCGATCATACTGATGATTACAGTGACACCTGATGAGAACACATCCGCCGCATTGCCCAACCAGAACATCAAGCTCGTCAGCATGGTCAAGAATACACCAAGCGCTGCGGAGAGCGAAACGAACACTTTGCCCTCGCCCACAACTTCAGCGAAACCGTCCGAAGACAGTCAGGAAGCGCAGACGAGCCCCATGTCCTCGGAAAGCCCGATAGAAGCAGACGAGCCCCAAGATGAGGCGGCCGATGCAATGCCTGCGTCGGACGCTGTGCCATGTGTACTGAAAAGCGGAACAGTGCCGTTTGATGATGCGACGGATTCATTTTCGGATATGCTTTATAACTCGGCCGAAGAATTGGCAGGCAAAAGCGTTAAGCTTTGCGGTTATGTCTATAAAGACGACTCTTTCCCGGAAAATACGGTGCTGCTTTCACGGATGTATATCAGCTGCTGTGCCGCAGACGCTTCCGTCGTGGGGTTCCACGTGCGGGTTAAAAACGCCGATGATTTTGAGAACGACGAGTGGATTTGCGTGCAGGGCACTATGCAGCCGTTTACAATGGATTATTATGGCGAACAGTATGAGCTTCCTATTCTGACTGATGGGACAATAACGCGCTGCGATGCGCCCGATGCCGAGGAAGCATACATATATCCCTGAGAATCAGCCGAGCGCGGTGTCAAGCATCATCATGATGCTAAAGCCGATAAGGCAGCCGATCGTGGAAATGTCGGTATTTGAATCGCCGCGCTGTGCCTCGGGAATCAACTCTTCCACGACCACATATATCATGGCGCCTGCCGCAAACGAAAGGGCATAGGGCAAAATGGACTGCATGGACACCACGGCAAGCGCGCCCAGAACACCCGCCATCGGTTCAACGAGGCCGGAGGCCTGACCGTATATAAATGATTTGGTGCGGGAAAAGCCTTCCCGCCGCAGCGGTATGGATACGGCTGCTCCCTCGGGAAAGTTCTGCAGCCCGATGCCGATTGCAAGCACGACGGCGCCCGCGATGGACGCGGTGGAAGAACCGATGGCTGCGGCACCGAACGCAACACCAACCGCGAGGCCTTCGGGAATGTTGTGCAGCGTAATGGCAAGAACAAGCAGAACGCTGCGCTGCCAGCTCGTTTTAATGCCTTCCGCTTTGCTGCGGTCGAGCCCGATATGAAGATGGGGCAGCAGTCTGTCAATCAAAAATAAAAATCCGCCCCCGGCCAGAAAGCCGATGGCCGCGACGAGCCACGACGGTGTGGGGCCGCCTTCGGCCATTTCAATGGCCGGGGCCAATAAAGACCAAAAGCTGGCGGCGATCATAATGCCCGACGCAAACCCGAGCATGCTGTTCAATACCTTCTTATTGATGGTTTTGAAGAAAAAAACCAGCGAAGCGCCAAGCGCGGTGACAAACCATGTGAATAAAGTGGCAATCAGTGCTTGTGATACTGGCGGGATGCTCGCTAACCATTCGATCATTTTTCTGCACTCCTTATCGGTTATTTATCGAATTATTTAAAGACAATTAAAACATACAAGCATAATCCGGAAAATGATAATCATAAGACAATCGCATATAGCAGTTTATTATTCAAAGAAAAATCACTGCTTGCTTTTAATATGGGCTCCGATTTTTTCAAACGTTTCCTGACTGATCACATGCTCCATACGGCATGCATCCCGGCTTGCGGTTTCCGAACTGACACCAATCGCCGTAAGCCACTGCGTCAGCATGGTATGACGGTGGAATATCTTTTCGGCAATAGCGGTGCCTGTTTCGGTGAGCTCAATAAACCCTTCGCCGTTCACCGATATATGCCCGGCTTTTTTTAATATCGACACAGCGCGGCTCACGCTGGGTTTTGAGAAGGACAACGCGTGTGCAATATCAATAGAACGGACGTAACCGTTTTTATTCTTTAACACAAGTATCGTTTCCAGATAGTTTTCACCGGATTCATATAGCTCCATTGAGACACCTCGCTTTGGGTCAGCTATATGCATATATTAGCATTGACATGCCGGGTGCGCAATATTTAAATATATATGGTTACCTATTGACAACCCAAGTTAGCGGATGTAAACTAAGATCGAAAAGATAGCATAGGCTAACTTGGCAAGAAAGCGAGGAACCGATATGCCGCTCACAAAGGCAAAGCCGGGCGAATGCATGACGATAAAGAAAATTACGGGTAAAGACGATACAATCAGATTTCTGAATCGTCTTGGCTTTATTGAAGGCCACCCCGTCACAGTGGTTTCGAGCATTGCCGGCAATTTGATACTGAAGGTCAAGGATACGCGCGTTGCGCTGGACAGACAGCTTTCCAGCCGTATCGTGGTATGAAGATATAAAGGAGGCTTTTTAAATGACGTTAAAAGAGGTGCCCTGCGGCAATACGGTGACCGTAAAAAAGCTTGAGGGCGAGGGTGCTGTGAAGCGCAGGATTATGGATATGGGCATTACCAAAGGAACAACGGTACTCGTAAGAAAAATGGCTCCGCTGGGAGACCCCATTGAGGTCACAGTGCGCGGATATGAGCTTTCTGTCCGCAAAGCGGATGCCGAAAATATCATCGTGCAATAATTTTTTTGATCATAAAGTTAGCAAAGTCTAACCTGTATGAGGAGGAGTGACTATGGGAATTCGTATGGCGCTGGCGGGAAACCCCAACAGCGGCAAAACAACGCTGTTTAACGCACTGACGGGCAGCACGCAATATGTGGGCAACTGGCCGGGCGTGACAGTGGAGAAGAAGGAAGGGAAACTGAAAAAGCAAAAAGATGTATCGGTGGTCGATCTGCCGGGCATCTACTCGCTTTCACCGTACACGTTGGAGGAAGTGATCGCACGCGATTTCATACTGAATGAAAAACCCGATGTGATTATCAACATCGTGGACGCGTCAAATCTGGAACGGAATCTATATCTGACCACGCAGATCATTGAGCTCGGTGTGCCGACTGTGGTGGCACTCAACATGATGGACGTTGTCACGAAATGCGGCGATATCATTGATTGTTCAGTGTTGGAAAAAAGCCTCGGCTGCCCCGTTGTGCCGATATCGGCAATGAAGAACTCGGGCCTTGATTTGTTGGTTGAGCAAGCGATGACGCTGAACGGACGCAAGCCCACCCCGCTTGTCTTCTCGAAGGAAGTCGAGAAGGCGCTGGCGCAGATCGGCGAGGCAGCTGCGACCGAGAAGGCGCTGGCTGAGTTTAGCCCGCGCTGGCTGTCTGTAAAGCTCTTTGAGAACGACGAGAATCTGCTGCAAAAAGTTACGCTGACAGCGGCGCTGCAGGAAAAAGTGGATGCAGCCAGAGCGGCGGCAGAGAGCGCGCTGGATGATGACGCCGAGAGCATTATCACCAACGAGCGCTATGAATGCGTGACAGCAGTGCTGGCGGGCGCTCATAAAAGAACAGCGAAGCCGAAGCTTTCCGTTTCCGATAAGATTGACAAAGTCATGACGAACCGCATACTGGCACTGCCTCTTTTTGTGCTGGTGATGTTTGCGGTCTATTATATCTCGGTTACTTCGCTGGGGACAATCGTGACCGACTGGACGAATGATACGCTTTTCGGCGAATGGATTCAGCCAGGCGTGGGTGCGTGGCTCACCAATATCGGTGCGGCTGAGTGGCTGAACGATCTCATCGTGAACGGTATCATCGGCGGCCTCGCGGCACCGATCGGCTTTGCACCTCAAATGGCCATATTGTTCTTCTTCCTGTCGATTCTCGAAGACTGCGGCTATATGGCACGCATCGCGTTCATTATGGACCGTATTTTCAGAAGGTTCGGACTTTCCGGCAAAAGCTTTATTCCGCTGCTGATTTCCACTGGCTGCGGCGTGCCGGGCATTATGTCGACCAAAACCATTGAAAATGAAAAGGACCGTCGGATGACGATTATCACCACGACCTTTGTGCCCTGCGGCGCGAAGCTGCCGGTCATCGCGCTGATTGCAGGCGCGATTATGGGCGGCGCATGGTGGATGGCACCGTCGATGTACTTTATCGGCATACTCGCGGTTATTCTTTCGGGTGTTATATTAAAAAAGACAAAGATGTTTGCGGGCAAACCCGCTCCGTTTGTGATGGAGCTGCCTCAATACCATCTGCCGGCGATCAAGAATGTGCTGCTTCAGGTTTGGGAGCGCGTTTTCAGCTTCATAAAGAAAGCCGGAACGATATTGTTCCTGTTCTGCGTCGTCATGTGGTTCCTCAGCACCTATGGCTTTGCGGACGGCCAGTTTGGCATGGTAGATGCGGAATATAGTCTGATTGCGGTTATCGGCGGCTTTATCGCCCCGGTCTTTATACCGCTCGGTTTCGGCACATGGCAGGCGGTGGCTTCCACCCTCTCGGGTTTTGTTGCCAAAGAGGGCATCGTCAGTACGATGGCTATCCTCGTTGGACTCGGCGACTTGGGTGAGGGAGATCCTGGCCTTTGGACCGCAATAATGGGAATGTTCCCAAGCGCGATTGCGGCGTTCACATTCCTGATGTTCAATTTGCTCGATTCGCCCTGCTTGGCCGCAATCAGCACGATGAGCAAGGAAATGAACAGCCGGAGATGGACGGCTTTTGCGCTGGTCTATCAAAACCTGTTCTCCTATTGCATGGCGCTGTTGGTTTATCAGTTCGGCGTTCTGTTTACGGGCGGCGGATTTACCATCGGCACCGGTGTGGCCGTTGCACTCGCCGCAGTGGTGCTGTATCTGATATTCCGCCCCGGCAAAGGGAAGAATGCGGGTAACACATTAGCGTCTGCCAAGGCAGGGCTGTAATAAGGAGGGGTGAGCATGTTCACTTTTATCGCCGATAATCTGGCGACAATACTGATTGGTCTGGTGGTGCTGGCGGCTGTCGCTTTAATCATAGTCTCAATGGTAAAGAAAAAGAGAAGAGGCCAGACGATCGGCTGTAGCTGCGGAGGCTGTTCAGAATCATCGGCCCATGATAAGCATTGTTGAGTATTTACATAAGCCAATACTCCCTTTTATAGACCAACCTCATAAAGGGCCGGTAAAATATTATCGGCCCCTTTACAATTTTAAGTGTCATGTTTGAGCGGCTGTTGATTGCGAGGCGACAAGACAAAATAAAGTCGGCAATAACGGCGGTTACGTATTATACAGCTGAAATAGGATTTCGCCGGATGCTGTTCAGGAATTTGAGTCAACAAGAAAGGTAAGAAGAATTACATGTGGGCAAGACAGCGTTTTTCTATTGGGTTCAGGAGTTCGGCTATTTGGTATGAACACCCTTGAACGGCACTACAGAACCCTTATTGACGTTATATCGTTGATATCGTCAGCATTAAAATTTGGCCCGCAGTTCAACAACTTTGCCCACGATTTGCAAAGGTAAGGCCGCGACTTCTTTGTTGGTGTAAAACATTGGCGAATACATTGAATTCGTGGGAATCAATGAAATTCCGTCCTGATGCTTCACAACTTTTTTAATTGTTGCGTCACTGCCGTTAATGATAACCACACCGACTTCGCCACTTTCCAGATCTGCTTGCTCGCGTACAATAACGACATCACCCTCTGAGAACTTCGGCTCCATGCTGTCGCCTTTGATCTGCAAAGCAAAGAAACTGCCTTTCTTTAAAAATTCTGAAGGGATTTCTTCGTAATCGATAATTTCTTGTATGGCTTCAACAGGGATACCGGCTTGAATTCTGCCTAGAACCGGTATTTTTATCCCCTTGGGAGACCGTGAATCATTACCCAGAATATAATCAATCGACGCCTTATACAATTGAGATAGCTTAACCAAGGATTGATTGTCTATTTTAACCTTATCATTTTCCCAATACGAATACGTATTCTGGGATATTCCCAGAAAATCAGCAAGGGCCTGCTGCGTGAGTCTTTGTTTTTTTCGAAGCTCTTTTAACCTGTTCATAAAGAATCTCCTGCCGTTTGATTAGATAGATCAACCTAAATTAATTAAAATTCAGCGTGTCCATACTATATTTCCAATTAAATTTTGAACAAACCCGTGCATTTGATATATCTTGATATATTATATCATTATTATTGATAAAATCAATATGGTAGATAATATATTGATATATTATTGATTATATATTGCATTATCAACGTAATGGCTATATAATATCAATAAAATAGATAAAATTTGCGGATTAAGAGATTTTGAAGCAAATGAAAGGGTATGAAATCGATATGGGTTAACGCAAGAACAAAATAGAATTACTCAAAATACTTACAACAACAAAGGAGGCCGGATGGAATGGATTTATTGGAAAATTTGCAGCTGGAGCATTTGGACGGTGACCAGAAACAGCTGGCGGAGACTATCGGCATAGAAGCCTATCGAAAAGTCGCCAGCTTATACGCAGGTTCCGTCATGTATGTGCCCACAGTGGAAAGATTGACGAAAAAAGTGAGAGATAGCTCGATTCGCGATGAATATAATGGCTACAATCAACGTGCACTTGCAATCAAATACGGTGTATCAGAACAATGGATTCGAACGATTATTGGAGACAAATAAAAAGACAGAATTCAATGAATGACACCGAAAAGACCAATTTTTAAAGTTTTTGTTTTAGAGATTTTAATATTCAGGGGTAAGGTTTTAACACGAAGAGACCTTACCCTTTTTTGCATGCAACGGTGCCATCCCTGATAAAGCATATCGGATTAGTACAACATAATCATTTTCAAAGTTGTTTGTTAAACTATCCGAATAGAAGACTATCGTGACTCTGTGGTAAGGTTTGTGCAATGAAACTTTACCTTTTTATTTTAGCGGTGAACGAATGGATATTGGCGTGATTATAACGGTGGTCATCAGTGTGTGTACAACGGTATTTGGGATAATTGGTTTTTTCCTCAAAAGAACTATCAATGAGGTTGACCGCCTTGATGAATGCAAAGCATCCAAGGAGGATGTGGCTTCATTGGAAAACAGGATTGATGATCAAAACAAAAGCATCAGCGAAATCAAAGCCTGCTACCTGACAAAAGAAGATTTCTTTCGGGAACAGGCAAAGACGGACCGAAAGCTTGATCGAATCATGGAGATTCTTCTTGATATAAAGGGTGCAGGAAAATATGAAAGCCCTTAATGCATGGGGTATTGTATGTGATTTATATTTGCCAACAGCGTACAAAAGAAGGTGATACAAAAATGATTTATGTGCTGCATGTGCAGACCGGCAGAGAACTGGCCATCCGCGACGAACTTAAGCGCAGGTATATTCGGGCAATGGTCCCTCGAGAGATATGTTTGGAGAGGCGAAAAGGCAAAACGGAAAGACGTGAACGCACGATTATGCCCGGATACGTCTTTATAGATATCGTGCTTGATCTGAAGACCTATTACATGATTCGAAACGTACCTTATGTCATAAAGTTCTTAAATGATGGCAATCCGGTGGCATTGTCTGAAAAAGAAGCCGAATACATTACATGGTTGAATAATGGCGGGAAACCTCTTGAACCATCGTACTTAAATCCCGACGGGACTTTGATGGCGGGTCCGCTTAAGAGTTATGAAAAAAGTATTGTTTCAATGAATAAGCGCGCCAGGCGTGCGAAGCTGCTGATTGACTTAATGGGGAAGCAGCACGAGGTGAGTCTGTCAGTCACCGCTGCCATTATCGGTGGCGGTGACTCTGGCGGCGACCTCAAATTTGGCACTTTGCTTTAATCCTCCAAAACTGATTTATTGCGGCGGGGTTGATTCGCTCCCCCGCTGCAGGATCGGCGTCATACAATCCAAAAATTCGGCCGCCGACGCGCCCGAAAGCCCGAGCGCGCCCTTTTTTCGGAGAGAGATTGGCATAGTATTTGAAAACGTCTGAAGACTGTAAATCATGCTTAAAATCCTCGGATGAAATGTATGGCTAAAGTTGAAAGCACAGGAAGGTCTACAGGGCTTTGGTTTAAGCGAAAGCCAAGCAATATTTCATTGTGCAATCAACAGCTCTGAGAAGAGCTTTAATCATATTCGCCCTACCATGCTGGGCTTAAAATGCATGGTCCTGTCAATGCCGGAGTCAACCGGCGCTAAAAATTAATCAGCAGGAAACAAGGTCCACATTATGGAGTTTCTAAAAAATGCGCTTGATGAACAGCTCTATAACCAGGTTGCAGAAAAGCTTCAGGGTAATAACAAGGTCAAACTTGCAAATCTCGAGGAAGGCCAGTATGTCGTAAAATACAAGTTCGATAAGCTGGAGAGAAAGTTCAGGGAGATGGCTGCAGAGCTTTGTGATCTGAAGAAAGCGGACATGACCGCGTTAAAGGCTGAAAACGAGAATCTTAAGCATCAGATTGCTGCCATTGGCAAAGGGGCGCCTGCGTCGAAAGCAGACAAATACGTTAAGCTTGCGGAGACTTATGTCACTGAAAAGATCGGCTTTGCAGCAGCGCTGGACTTGATGCTCAAAGATTTTCCGGCCTTGGCAGGGTATGTACCCGGTATTAAATCATCACTTCCCGATATAGATATGCAGCAAAAGAAAGAGCGGATGCTGAAAAAAACAGCCGAAATTTATCTGAAGGCTGAAATCAAACAGCCGGACAGTGAACCGGGGATAGTGATAAGGGTCGTTATGGATCCGGCGCATTAAGCCCCATCCAGCCGATACAGAAAGCTTATAAAGACGCGAGTACACTGCATTTCGATTGCGAATAAGCTCGTGATCGCTTCGGGCCGTGCAGCGAATCTTGTATCGGCTGGCGTGGGCGAACGTTCAGCAGCAGATTGGTTACCTAAATGTGTCACCTGGGCTAATAGCAATGGCAGCATGACGATGACAGACAATATGGCTGCTTAAAGGGCGGCCATCGTCAAAGTGAGACGGAGCTTTGGCACTGAGGAAAAGCGTTTATATGTGTTCCGTCACATACGGCAGGAACAAATGTCCTCAAACGTGCCGTTCTCTGAAAATGAAAAATGATGGACATTCTGGTGATCAAATCTGCAAATAAAGGAACTGCGGGGTGAAGACGTTTAAACAATGTTTTTGAGTGATTTGCAGGACTATCTAACGGTCCATGGATACGCCGATATTTATCGGGATAACATGCCGGACCAGCCGAATGAATGTATCGGGCTGTTTCTAACCGCACATACTGTACCACCCATCAGTGATGGCAGTGCCAGTCGATATGTTCAAATTCGTGTGCGCCGACTTGACGGCGACGACGCATATACCACCGCTTATTCAATTTTTAAGCTTTTAGATAGCGGCTTGAATGAAGATGTCATTCAGTTGACGGAACAGCGCGCCGTGATTGCCCGGCCGCATGCAGGGCCTGTAAAGCTGGTCACGAATGAATCGGGGTACACAATTTATTT
Source organism: Bacillota bacterium (assembly GCA_023408075.1). GTDB lineage: Bacteria > Bacillota > Clostridia > Christensenellales > SZUA-584 > SZUA-584. The sequence continues at coordinate 45,056 of JAEYKW010000031.1, forward strand.
TACCGAAATCGTCTTAATTGGCGATGATAATCCATAAAAAACAAAGGAGATAATCAAATGTCTAAGATTGCTTTAAAGGGGTTTACTGCAGCGAGAGTTTGGCCGGTAACGACCAACGATGCCGCGATTTATGTCACCGGAACAATGATTCCGCTGCCGAGCGCTCAGGGGCTTACAAAAGACGTTAGCCGCAGTGAGTATACCATCTATGCGGATGACGGCGTATATGACTCCGGCGCGGATTTTCTTTATGAAGATCTTGAATTTACCGTTGCAGAGCTTCCGCTGGAAATTGAATCGACATTAACAGGCGGCACTTTCTCTACAGTGGACAAGACGTATTTGTTCAAAAACTCGGATAATTCGCCCGAGTTCGCATTCGGATATGCTGCGAGACGTGTTGATGGTGAATACAGAATGTTCAAGCACTACAGCATGAAGCTCATATCGATCAAGGTGGATCACGCCACCATCAGTGACAGCAAGGATATTCAGGCATACAAGCTGAAATTCAGAGCCACGCAGCGTGTTGCCGACGGCGCGGTCCGTTTCACCAAGGACAGCTCGGATGGCACATACACATGGCTGAATACGATTGACCAGCTGCCTGTTGAAGGCGCCTGATCGCGTCATCGTTTGGAGGGAAATATGAGCATGTTTGGAAAGAACAAAAGTACGGGTATTACGCTGCCCAAGTCAAATATTGTGCATGGGATCGAGGTCAAAAAGGTTCCGGTCGGCAAGTATCTGTCGGCAATGCGTGAGCTCGAAGAACTGCCGGGCGTGATTGTTAACGAATTGTTCCCGGGGAAACAGTTCAATGAGATCATGAAAGAACTCACAAAGATGACTGACGAGTCGTTAGTGCGCATTCTTACGCGCTTATTCATAATAGCGCCTGAGTATGTGGTCAACACGATTTCACTCATACTTGATGTGGACAAGGAAACAATTAAAAACTCGCTCACACCAAAGGAATTCTGTGACGTCGTTAAGGAATACTGGGCGCTGAATGACATGACGGATTTTTTCGGAACCGTGTCGGGGCTGATAAAGGCGAAGCTTCCGGCACTGATTACTGGCTCCAAAAATGGATCGCCATCGCCGAAAGCATCGGTATTGGGAAAACAGATCTCTTAAACGAGTATTATTTTGATGAGTTCTTAACCGTGCTTGATGCTTATAACGAAATGCACAGCTTGGATAAAAAAGATACAGCCACGGAAGCATTGGCGGATGAGTGGTAGCCCGGACTTTAATAAGCAGCTTTTTGCACGGTGCTGTTGACTATTTTAAATAATTGAACCCGGTGTTAAACAAAAAAGCAGCCCAAGCGGCGCTTTTTTTCATAAAGGAGGGCCGGATATGAGTGAAACCCAAGATTATATTATTAATGTAAAGGTGGACGGATTGGATACCGTCGTCGAAATGGCGGCATCGTCTGCACAGCAGATCATACAAGCGTTTTCTTTGGTTCAGGAATCGCTGCAGCAGGGCGCGAAAACCACTCAGGATACAATTTCAAGTATGCTGGCGCAATTGGAAGCGGTTGCGCAAATGTCCGATGCTGCTGCGGCCTCGAAAAAGCCTGATGAACCCTCTGGAGCCACAAATAAGGGTGATGATTCCTCAAAGAAGGTTGAAAACACAAAAACAGCGATAACGGCTATGACGTCATTGATGGACACGATAGGTAAGGCCAGCGGCGGTGCTGTTGAAAAAATCATGTCTATTGGCGTGGCGGTGTTGAATCTCATACCCGCTTTTCAGGCGGCGGGAACAGCCGGTACGGTGATGGGCACGGCACTCAGTGCTGCTCTTGGGGTTGTGGGAGCCATTATCGCAGTTGTCATCACAATTGGGAATGCGATTACTCAGGCGCAGGCAGAAGCCAAGCAAAAGATGGAGGAAACCCGAGAGGAAATTGACTCATTAAGGGATAACAACATTGGTGCAGGACGCTTGGTAGCTGAATTTGAGATGCTCAGCAATAAAACCGTCAAGACGGCGGATGACATGCAGCGGATGAACGATATACGCGCGGAGCTCGTGGATTCGTATGGATTTTCTGTTGCAGCAGTGGATGAAGAAGGTCGATTGCTCGCAGGAAATCTTGACCTTTTAGAACAACAGCTTGATGTATCTCGCGAACTACTGTTTACTAAAATGCAAGAGGCTTTTACTGGTGAAATAAATACTTATAATAGCGCTCTTAGTAAACAAATTGAGCTAATTAAGGAAAAGAAGGACCTCGAAAATTATTTAGAAGATCCATCAACATCACAACAATTTAAAGGCATTGACCCTTCAACATATGAGGATTATGAACAAGAGGTAGAATTCTTCAAAGAAATATGGCAGAGGGACCTTGACAATGTTGTTTCTGAAATGTCCAACCATGAAAAAGAAGCAAAAACAGCATTAAACAATATTTTTAGCACAATGCTTCTTGCGATTCAAAACGAAGGTAAAGAAGTGCCCGAGACACTTCAAACGATAGTCTTCGGGGCGCTTAATAGTTCATTTGAAGATGCTTTTTCTAATGGAACCAACTTTTCTGCTGATGCCGCGCAAGCTATGATTCAGAACATGTTTGATACATTCTTTAGCATAAAGGATAAATCATCAGTTGACTCCGCAGTTGAAGTAATTAACACTTTACAGGCTCAGCTTATAGAAGGGTTCGTGGCCGCTGGAGCTAGTGACGCTTTGGCAGGCTCAATTACTGATAATATACTTAATGCCATTCTTGGGGACGATGCTGCAAACGAAAAAATCATATCACGTATGGCTGAACTGCAGCAGAGTATTATGGCGGGGACTGCTTCCGAACAAGAAATGGCCGAATATGATACACTTGCCAATACGATGGGTCAGGCTTTTACTAACGCTATGCTTACGGCTGACAAAGCAATACGAGATGGCGTACCCGGTGCGGCGCAAGCAAAACAGGCGGTTAGCGACCTTGGAAAAACATATACAGTAACTTCAAAAGAACTGCTCAAACTGTCACTTGCTGAAAAGGCCGCTAAGATGTCGCTGAAGGATGCGGCGTCCGAACTGCGCAGCGTTACCAGCGCATGTGATAGCGCCTCGGACGCCATAAAAGATGTTGCTGACACGAAGGCTGCTATCAAGGCAATAAAAGATTATACCTCTGCAACAGATAAAACGTCAAAGCAGGCTTTGGATTATGCAAAGGCAAAAGAATTCCTTGCCGATAAATACGGCGTTGAGCAAGACGCCATTGACGGGATGCTGCCGTCTATTGAGGATGAAGTGGCAATGAAAGAAGCGATTGCTTTAGCAGATTACACAGTGGCACTGATGTCTGCTTATGCTACTCAGACGGTTATAAAAGACATGATGGCTCAAGGCAAAATAGTGCCCGAACAGGGTCAATTAATGGTGGATGCTCTGCAAGTTGTTATTGATAAAATGAACGAGCTCGGCGGAAAAAGCGTAACCGTGGCTGGCGTCACAGCTTCTGCAGATGTTCCTCCGATAAAACTCACCAGTGGCGGCGGAGGATCGGCAAAAAACAAAGCGCTCGACCGGGAAATGGAGCAGCTTGAGCGTTATAAAGCCCTTGATCAACTGACGACAGCCGAAGAAATTGCCAACCTTGAACGGATTCGCGCGAAGTATGCAAAAAAAGCAGCCGACCGACAAGAAATAGACGAAAAGCTGTATGCGCTTCGGAAGCAGCTGGCGGAAGATGAGCTTGAGTATCAAAAGGCTATGGACCAGCTGACGCTGCGCGAAGAAATAGCGGCCATGGATCAGATGATCGCGACATATAAAGAGGGAACTTCCGCACGGCGCGATTTGGAAAAGCAGAGATACGAAGCTCAAAGAGAGCTCGAACGTCAGGATTATGATCTGAAAGTGTATTACGGTCAGTTAACGCTTCAGGAGCAGGAAGCACAGCTCAAGCAGATGATTGCCTCATATAAAGAGGGCGTTGAGGATCGGATTGATCTTGAAAAGGAGCTCTACGATCTTCAGCAGACGATCCGTCAGCAGAATATTGACCGCTTGAACGGGCTGTCCGACGCTGTGGTATCGGCGTTGCAGGCGAGATATGAGGCGCAGCGTGAAACCGAAGAAAAGACGCTCAACGATTCCATTCAAGCATGGCAGGACTGGGGCGATCAGCAGGTAGCCGCAATCCAGCGTCAAATTGATGCGCTCGATGAACTGACACAGCAGGAGAATGACGCCGAAGAAGAGGCGAATAAACGCCGCAAGATTTCGATGATCGAGCAGCAGCTACAGTATGAGCAGGATATTTATAACAGGCGCAAGCTGCAGGAGGAGCTCAGCAAAGCTCAGGAGGAGCTGGACGACTGGCTTGTTCAAAAGGAGCGTGAAGCCCTTAGGGCATCGCTCGAGAAGCAGATAGAAAATGTTAACGATACAGTGGCTAATGAGCAGGAGAACCTGCAGAAGAAGATCGATGCCAACAATGAATACTATGAGGAGCTGGAAAAGGAGCAAAGCTTGCAGGAGGAAGCCCGGAGGCTGCTGATGCAAAGCGGGCAGGAGGACATTATCAACCTGCTTAAGGCATATGCACCTGAATACAACGCAACCGGACAAACGTTGGGTGATCAGCTGGTGGACGGCTTCCTGCAAAGGGTTGGAGATATTGATCAATGGTTCGCAGGGCTGACGTCCGGTTTGACAGCCTATCAGCAGCAGCTTGCGGGCATTGCCACAATAGCGGCTGAGCAATATTATGCCACGCATGGCATACCGCCGATGGTCAGGCCGGAGATTATGACTGCACCGACTATCACAAAAGTCGGGCCAACATTCAACGTATACTTCACCGAACCAAAAGAATACACACCATCAGAGATTAATGCGGAAATTGAACGGCTGGCTCAAAGACTAGCAGATTTAGAGTAAGGAGGTAACGTTATGTCGCAAAGTTTACGTTATATTAATCCTAAAAACGCGGCAGTGGTATTTAGTGATGCCCCACCTTTTGTATTTTATAAAATCACAGGAATTGGCCAAATGGACGCGCAGATGATGGCATCGGAACCGGCCGGTCTGGACGGTTCCGCGTTTAATGGCTTGTATATATCACATCGCGAAGTCACAGTTACAATGCATATTAAAGGTAACAAACGAAAAGGCATGTATGAAAACAAGATGAAGCTGTCTGCGGTGATGAGCCCGGAACTCCATAAAAACGGAGCCCTTGGGCGGCTTGAGTACACAAATGACCATGGTTCCTGGTGGATTCCGGCAGCTGTCAAACGCGGGCCTCAGGGAGCAAGCCGTTCCGGGGATTTTTTAATCAACGAGCAGCTGGTATTTTACTGCCCGTCTCCCTATTGGCGGGGTTTTGCATATAACCGCTCGCGTATGGCTTACCTTGGTGGCGGCCTTCGTTTTCCGGTAAAGCTTGGTGCTGTTCGATTCGGGGCCCAAGCGTATAAGGCGTCGTTGTTTAACTTTGGGGATCAACCGTCACCACTTGAAATCAGTATCACCGGGCCCGCAATTGCGCCTCGGATTACCAAGGTTAGCACGGGCGAATATATTCTTCTGCGTGAGGATAAAGCGCTCATTGAAGGTGATAGTCTTAATATTAATACGACGCCAGGGAATGTGGCTGTGAGCATACAGCATCCTGATGGACGGACGGAAGATGCCATAGGATATATCAATCTAAACAGTAAGCTTTTCCTGCTTGATCCGGGTGAGAATGTGCTGCAATACAACAGCGCCGACGATAGCCAGACATCGGTCATCCACATGGCCACATTGCCTTGGTTCGGAGGTGTATGATGCCCGTATTACGTGCAATGAATGCCTCATTTGAACCGTGCGGATATTTAGACAGTTCGGCCAGCGTGATATTGGAAAGAAAACTGTATGAGATAGGAACAATTGAGATTCATATTGATCGCGATGCGACAGGGGCTAATGTCCTTATGCCGGGCACAATTGTGTTTCTGGATTCACGTCGTGCCGCAATCATCGACTCATACGATAAAGACAAAAACAAAGGCAATAGTATCATGGTTGCGAAAGGTAAGCAGCTTAAGGATATATGCCGCTATCGGATCACCGTGCCGGGGTTGCTTGAAGACACACAGTTTTTCGGATACGATCGATATCCGGAGCTTGACGCTCCGGATGCTCCTGCGGAGAGTATTTTTAAGCACTATGCTGACAGACATATGGTTAATCCGGATGATCCAAACCGTGTATACCCCGGGCTGGTTATTGGGGAGGATCGGCTGCGCGGCCCGGCTATGCGCTGGCAGAGCCGTTTCGAAGCGCTGACCGCAGTATATAAGGCTATGGGCGAGCAAGCCGGTATGGGCTACGATGTGTATTTGGACATTGAAAATAATCAATTTATTTTTGATGTGGTTCCGGGTATTGACCGTACATCCAGCAGTGACCACCCGGTTATATTTTCTACGGAATGGAGCAATGTTTCTAGTCTTAAGTATAGCGAAGATGCCAGTAAATACATGAATACGGCCTATTGCGGCGGAGCTGGAGAGAACGAAGGCCGTTTGATTCAAACGGTATACGAGGCTGATGTCCCGCGATCTGGGTTTGGCCGGCGTGAGATGTGGATCGACTGTGGGTCCACGGATAGCCTTGATGATCTGAAATATGAAGGCCAGTATAAGCTGGCTGAAAACGCCTATATTAAAGGTCTTTCAGGGCAGATCATTACAGCGGGTCCGTTTAAGTATCTTCGAGACTGGGATCTTGGCGATATTGTGACAACACAAGATGAAGATGACGAACAAGACGCACGGATCACCGGTATCAAAGAAGTTTACGAGCGTGGAAAAACTTTAATTACGCCGACGCTCGGAAAGCGCAATAAAAATGTATTAGACGAAATAAGAAAAAAAGGAGCGGTGAGATAAATGGCAATTGAACAGAGTCGTTTTTTTGATTACACGGAAGATAAGCCCGCCGAATATCAGGCGGACGAGTTCGCAGAGTTTTTCAGGACATTTCTTTCTGACGGCGTACCTGTATTGGGAACAAACCTTCAGATTACGGCTAACGACGGAGGCATGTTTGTTAATGCGGATTATGGCGCGGCCATGATTCAGGGATACGGGTACTGGCTTAAAGATGATGATGCGGACATAATGCAGCTGCCTATCACCGCAGCTGATACTGACAATTCGCGTATTGACCGTGTCGTGCTGCGTCGTGACAAAACCGTATCGGTGGCCAGCATAAGCATGGTTGTTCTTACAGGAACACCGTCTGCCACGCCTGCGCCTCCGGAATTGACGCGGGCAGGCAACATCTATGAGATATCTCTTGCCCAAGTCCGTGTCGATAAAGGTGTGCTTTCTATCGCGGCGAATAAGGTGACGGATGAGCGAGCGGATCAAAATGTTTGCGGATATGTAGAAAACCTGTCCGTCCGGGAGCAGATCGCGGCGCTTTATACTGCACTGGCGGGAAAAGCTGCAGTGGCTCATACACAGACCATAGAAACGATAACCGGGCTCGTCAATACTCTTGAAGGCAAGGCGCTAAAAGATCATGATCATGCGCAGAGCAATGTTACAGGGCTTATTGATGCTCTCGCGGGCAAGCTTTCATCTGCGAACGGGACTGTTACGCTTTCAAAACTAAATTCCGAAGTTTTACAGGCGATACCAAGATTAATAGGTGGAACTGCAATTACAAACGGGCAAGACCTTAATCAGTTAACGACGCCTGGAATGTACGAATGTGCGCAGAATGAAACGACCGTAACACTTTCGCATTGCCCAGTGACCACTGGTTTTAGAATGACAGTTACGAAGTACCCAAGCGACGTCAACACAATACATCAACGTATTACTGATTATTTTTACGGCAATGTGTATGAACGCATCACGATTAACGCTTCGGCGGGTTGGATGCCATGGAAACAGGCCGGAAAAAATCTTGTTTTGACGGGGACAAGCGCATCGCCGCCATCAGGAAGCTTTCCTGCCGGGACGATTTATATTCAATACCAACCTTAAGAGGTGATTATTATGGCCAATATTGGAGATCAGTTACCCTATGGCTTTCGAGTCGCTGCCACTGACGGATCGATTAACAAGCCAGGCATTAATCTTATGGTCGCGCCGACGGATGGAAGCATAAACAAACAAGTGATAGGTATATTTATCGCTCCGGCCTTCGGCGCTATTAATAAGCGCGTTTATATCGGTGGCGGACGGCTTGGAGATGTGGATAATAGCGGTGGAATCAGTATTTCGGATTATACATACGTGGGACTTCATATTAACGGACAGAGGATACTGACGGCTGAGGAATACTATCGCGCGGACGTCAATCAAGATGGGGTTATCAACGAAACAGACTTAAATTTGATTCGAGATTATATTATGGGCGGTGGATCTTAGCTTTGAAAGCAGTATGGCACTTATTGAGGGAAGTTATTTCACCGGCAAAATAACAGACAAACACTATATGCTTATGGATTAGCAGCATATTGCCGCTGGGTTTTAACGTCAGGCTTGAGGGGACACTCGGAGATTATCTCCGAGTGTCTGCCGCTGTCGGCGTGAAGTTCTTTGGAAATAGAGATACCGTACAGGAATAAGTTGATAATAAAGAGGTGATCAATCTTGGCGTTGATAGAAGGACGCTATTTTAAAGGGGATATGACAGATAAACGATTCGAGGCGGATGGCTTGGCGGCATATTGCCGCCGGTTTTTGTCATCCGGCGTATGGGAATTGGGCGACAATCTGAAGGTATCCGCTGGCGATGGAATGAAAATAAATATCGGCTATGGGTATGCGCTGATTGGCGGATATCTGTTTGGCGTGGTCGATAACGGAACAGGCCCGATGCAGCTGACAGTTGAGAATACGGATTCACAGCCGCGCATTGACCGCGTGGTGGGGATTGCCGATACCAACGCGCAGCGAGTATATACATATATCAAAAAAGGTATACCAACGGCGAATCCGGAAGCTCCGGCGCTGTCATCCGGAGAGATTAGCCTTGCCCGCATAAATATTGCTGCGGGATCGACTGAAATCTTATCGTCTGACATTGCCGACGAGCGCGGGGATAACACGGTGTGTGGAGTAGTTAATATATGCGATTCAATAATAGCGCAGGTAAAAACGAAGATTTTTGAGATTGGAGATATATTTATATCAGATAATCCAAATTCTCCGGCTATTCGATTTGGTGGTGTATGGACTCGTATAAAGAAACGTTTTATTTTTGGCGCAGAGGATATGGGTGACACAGCTGGTAATCCATACACTGCTGGCAAGACGGGTGGTTCACTTGATCACGCAATTACAGTTAACGAGATGCCAAGTCATAGGCATAGACAAACCTTTTCTGGAGCCATATCAAACTCAGGGCCGTTTGGATATGCAACGGATCAAGCGGCCAGAGCGTTCTTTAATGATGGAAGTGTTATTTATACAAATTATGAAGGTGGCGGAGCTGCATTCAGTATATTAAATTCATTTGAAGCAGCTTATATCTGGAAGCGAACAGCATAAAGGAGAAGAAAAATGTATTACGCAATAACAGTTGCCAATGGAATTATTACAGGCCGCCACGAATCAGCAATGCTGATGACTGCTGAGACGTTTTCAGCATCCAAGGCTTTTGCGCATCACGACGTTATTTCTATACCGGAGAATGTGAACATAACCGAGGGATTGCCTTTGGCTTCATACAACAATGATTGGACATTAAAACCACTCTCTCAGCGCGTGGCTGAAGGATTGGTGACGGTGGAGCAAGGTTATACACTTGATGGCGAGGAGATACGCCCGTTGACACAACAGGAGCGCATTGATTATGGACTGGATACGCAACCATCGGATGAATCGCAGATCGAAGATCCGTATATACGAATCATGCAGCTCAAATCGAATCTGGCGGGTACGGATTACAAAATTATAAAGATGTATGAATATACATTAATGGGACTCGAAGTTCCCTATGATATTGCTGATATCCATATGGCACGTCAGGTCATACGGGATGAAATCAATGTGCTTGAAGGGTAACTGATGCAGCAAAGCTGACTATAGAAAGATACTTATAACTACGTTCAAAAAGGCTTGGAAGCCTTTTTTTCATACAAAGAAAGGAGAAATGTGGATGCCTGTAAAACTGAAAATATCTGATTTTTTATTGTACTTTGCACCGCATGCCGTTCAGACAAACGGAAAAGCACCTGATAATCCGCCCGCTGGGCAATTCGGCTATGTGATGGGCGGCGATGGCCGTGTGGCGGATGATACTTACCTGCGTGCGCGGGCAAAGGCATCTTACCCGGATAGCTGGATAGATCATTACGAAGATACGCTCAGATGGCTTGGACGCGAGGTCTATGATTGCAATGCAGCCGCCGAAGCTTTCTACAAGCGTGAAGCAGGGATTGATATCAACACAAAAGCACGTTTGAACTATGCCGGTTGGTGCTCAGTCAAGTCTTCGCCGAAACCGGACTCAACCCTTGCGCGGCTTCCGCAGATGCCCGGAGTTGCTGTGTTCTCAGGCGGATCAACAGCAGACGGTATCAGCCATGTCGGATATCTTATAAAAAAATACGGGTCCGGACTTTTGGATTGGTGGGTTCTTGAATTCCGCGGTCGTAATTATGGCTGCGTGATGACCCGGATTAAAGATCGGGAGTGGCGGTATTGGGGTGTGATGGATAGATACTATGAGTATGACATTGACGCTGCATGGAACCCTAGCGCTGCCGTGCAGCCCATTATAAAGATACCGGTTTTAGCCGCGCCTGCCGCGAAACTCTCTAAGACTCTCAAATTGGAATACAAGCTTAATGCCGATGCCGTTCGATTCAGAAAGTGCCCGGATTCATCTTGCGATATTATCCGCATTCTGGATGAAGGCGACGTGGTTGCCTACATCAGCACCAACGGAAAATGGACCAAAGTACGGTATAAGGGACAAACAGGTTATATCTTCAGCGACTACCTGACCCGCTGTTCCTATATTAAGGGTGCTGAAGTAAAAGCTGTTCAGAATGTTTTGAAAGCTGCCGGTTATGTCCCGGGCAGTATTGATGGGATATATGGACAAAGAACCGCAGAAGCAGTGGCTGCTTATCAGACGGTGAACCATTTAACGGTTGATGCCATCGTTGGCGAGATAACCTGGGCGGCTCTGATGGGCGAGATAGATATCATCGGTAAGAATACATGAGCGATCTGATAAGTTTTTTCGCGGTTATCGCGGCGGCATTTGTCAGCTTTGTGGTGGGGCGCTTTTCCATCAGAATTGACTGTGCTGGACATACCCGTGCGGATGGGTATAAAAAAAGGAAAGAGTGATTTATTATGAGAAAATTATGCTTTATCTTTGTCTCGATTATCGTTTTTATAATGCTTTCTTCTACGGTCACATTTGCAATGGATAGTGATGGTGAGCCTGTGGATAATCCTGCTGTATTAAAGGATGTTTTTGCTGCTGTTGTAATGCTGGCGATATTGATCGAATCGCTTGCTGAGGTTGTTAAGGCGGCGATATACCCTGCAGTGCTCCCAAAATGGGTATGGTTTATCATAACCTCAACAATCGGTTCTGTATTTTGTATACTGTTCAATGTGAATATGTTTATGGCTTTGGGATTTATGGGGGGTACTGCCGCCACGCTGTTGAGCCAAACGATAACAGGAATAGCTGTTGGTGCCGGATCCGGGTTTGTGCATGTCCTGCTGGACAGAATCACAGCAGCAAAAAATTCTGATAAAGCCATTGCGGCTATACAGTCTGCTGCCGACGGTGCTTCGGATACGGCACAGGCCGATAAAAAGATGTGAATAAGCTAAAAGTTAAAATATCATATCAAGGGGTTTACTTAACACCGCAAACTGACATATACAGTTGGCGGTGTTTTTTTATGTCTGTTCATTTAGGCGTACAGGCAGCATCTATTCAAGCTGAGGAAATACGAATAATCTTATAAAAACAAACCATTCTCAAAAAATAGTCTATTGTTGATAGCTATAAATTAATGCATAATATATGGGGAGTTATGCATATCAAAATTTAAAGACGGATACATCTTTAAGAAAGGAAGATCAACTATGTTCAAGGTCTTTCTTGTCGAGGATGAGATTGTGGTACGCGAAGGTATACGCAATAATATTCATTGGGAGCAGTACGGTTTTATGTATGCCGGGGATGCTTCGGATGGAGAACTTGCGCTGCCATTAATTCGCCAAATTCAGCCCGATCTTATTGTCACGGATATCAAAATGCCATTTATGGACGGACTTGAGCTCATTAAACTGGTCCGTGAGGAGCTGCCGAGAACTAAAATTATCATCATAAGCGGATACGACGATTTTTCCTATGCGCAGCAGGCCATACGTATGGGTGTTGAGCAATATCTGCTTAAACCGATTATTAAGGAAAAGATGGTGGAGGTTCTTATTGCGCTGCAGAAAAAGATGGAGACCGAGCAGCAGCAGCAGGAATACCTCGCGCGGTTCCAGCGGGAAGCTCAGGAGTACGAAACGTTTTCGCGCCGGAGATTTTTCGAGCAGATTGTCACAGGCGGTTTGAGCGTTTCGGAAATCTCCGAAACCGCAAAGACAATGGGTATTGATTTAAACGCACCGTGCTATAATATTGTCCTTTTTTCTCTCAACAGCGCCGGATACGACGGAAGTGCGCCGGAGAGCTATACGGATGCGCTCGCGGCGGTGCAGGACAAAGTCACGCAATTTATCGTCAGTCATCCGGAGCTTATATTATTCCGCTGGAATGTAACGACATATGCCATTTTGATAAAGGGCGGACAGGATAATATTGCGCAATTAACCGAGAATTGCGCCAAGAGCATCCAAAACCGCTGCGCAATGGCCGGGCGCGATGTGGATTGGTACATCGCCTGCGGTACGCCTGTATCGCGGCTCAGTGCTGTGCCGGCCTGTTTTGCAGAGGCGAGCCGTATACTGTCTTATCGCTATCTGTGCCCAAAGGAGCATATCCTTTCGGAAGAGAGCATCCGGTTTTTCAGTAAAAAGGGCGAGGCGGAAGCAGAGACGGGCAAAAAGGAGATTGACCGTGAACGTATACGTAATTTTTTAAGCAGCGGAGAAGCAGAAGAAATAGACCGTTTTATGGAGCAGCTTTTGCAAAGCGTGGGAGAGGAAGCCCTTTTACTGCCGCTGTTTTGCCGGTATTTGGCCTTAACGGTTTATTTTGTAGCCATGGAGTATTTGGAGTCGATCGGCTGTCGCACAGAGAGCTTCTGGCCGCCTGAACTTCGGCCGAAGGATGACGTGTCAACACCGGAAGAAGCACGGCAATACGCGCGTCAGGTCATGCGGCAGGCGATAGAGCTGCGCGACAGCGAAAGCAAGAGGCAACAGCGCGACTTGCTCACGCAGGCCATCGGCTTTATTGATAAGCACTATCCGGATGAGTCGATTTCTCTCGACAGGGTGGCCAGAGAAGTGAACATCAGTCCGAATTATTTTTCGGCCATGTTCAGCCAGGAAGTTGGGCAAACCTTTGTGGAATACTTAACCGGCAAGCGGATCAGCGAGGCAAAACGTATGCTTCGTCATACGGACAAGCGTTCGAGCGAGATCGCGTTTGCCATCGGATATAAGGACCCGCATTATTTCAGCTTCGTATTTAAAAAGGTATCGGGCTGTACACCCAGTGAATATCGCAGAGGAGGCAGGCAGTGAAGCTTAATTTCAGGAGGGAAGCGAAAAACGGCAAAATCACCATGCAGAGCAGACTCTGGAAAATGATACTTGTGCTTGCCCTGCCGCTGATGATTGTGATATTTGCGATTGCGTCCATCGCTGTCGGGTATGCGCTGCAGTATAACGCGATTCTGAACAACGTCACGACTGCTGCGGATTTCAACCAGGATTTTACGAACGATATCAAAAACAAGATGTACCATTACGTGATCGACAGCCAATATTCGCAAGGCTTGCCGATCGAAGAAGTCAAGTCCGCAGAGGCGATTGCGCGAAAGCTGATCGCAACAACGACGGAAAAGGACAGCCTGAGTCCCATCAATAGCGTGCTGCGCCTGTGCCACAATCTGGAAGAGAAAACCCAGCTGATTGCGGAGACTGAAGGCTACGACGCCAAAATGGCCCTGTTGAATAACGATTTCAATATGATGGCGGATATGATTCAGGAATATATGTACTCCTACGTCTATTCTGAGGCGGTGCATCTGGATGCGCTGCAATCTGCCATGATAACGAACATGATCGTTGTGATGGGCGTTATCTTTGTTTTGGCGCTGGTGCTGCTGTATTTCCTTCTGACTTATTCGAGAAGGCTCAGCAAAAGGACTGTTGACCCGGTGGACAAGCTCTGTGAGCGGCTCGAAGCGATCGGCAAGGGCAGCCTGCTCGTCTGCGAGCCGATTCAAGCCGACGTGGAGGAGGTGCAGCTTCTTTCGGACGGAATAGAGAGCATGGTCGGGCGGTTAAAGCAGCTGATGGAAAAGAATGCCGAGCAGGAAAAGCAGCGTCGGCGGGCCGAATTGGCGCTGCTGCAAGCGCAGATGAACCCGCATTTTCTCTACAACACCATGGACACCATCATCTGGCTGATCGAGTCCGGGGAAATCAGTGAAGCGGTCATGATGGTCAACAGCCTGTCGAACTATTTCCGTTTTTCATTGAGCCGCGGACAGAATGTGATTACGCTTGCGGAAGAAGAGCAGCACATTCGAAGCTACCTCGAAATCCAGCAGATACGCTATAGAGACCTGATGCACTACGAGATCGATATTCCGGATGAGCTTAAAAAATATATTCTCCCGAAACTCACACTGCAGCCAATGGTGGAAAACGCGCTGTATCACGGCATAAAAATAAGCCGCCGCAAAGGCTTTATCCGCATAACCGGCAGAGCTCAGGACGATCACCTGATACTGGAGGTGGCGGATGACGGTTCGGGCATGACAAAAGAACGCCTTGGTACGGTACGGGCATCGCTGGCATACGACAGAAGCGAAGGCTTTGGGCTCAGGACAGTGCACCAAAGGATTCAAATATTATTCGGCGGGGAATACGGCCTGAGGATGGAAAGCGCGCCGGATGCCGGTACAAGGGTCATCGTGACGATACCCATGCAAACGATCGATAAGGAGATGGAAGCATGAAAAAGACAGTACTCGCTATTGTCGTGAGTCTTGTGATTCTGCTCAGCGGTTGTATCAATGAAGCGCCCGCGGCGGACATATCCGAAGACCACGCAGACAATATGATCGTGGTTGGGTTTTCGCAGGTCGGTGCGGAATCGGAGTGGCGCGTGGCCAACACAGAGAGCATAAAGGCAACACTGAGTGAAGAGAATGGCTATGAACTGATATTTGACGATGCCCGAAATATGCAGGAAAATCAGATCCGGGCGATTCGCACATTTATCCAGCAGGACGTGGACTATATCGTCGTTTCTCCCAGAACGGAAACAGGCTGGAACTCGATACTGCTGGAAGCGAAGGAAGCTGGTATACCGGTCATCGTGATCGACCGCGATATTGAAACGGAGGACAGAGGCCTGTATACGGCGTATGTCGGGTCCAACTTCCGCAAGGAAGGAGAAAAAGCTGTTCGCTGGCTGGAAGAACTGCTGGATATACAGGGGAGAAGTGAAGACCCCATTCGAATAGTTCACATTATGGGAACGATCGGATCGTCTGCGCAGATTGGCCGGACCGGGGCGCTCGATCAGGCGGTGGAGCTTAATCCCAATTGGGAAATAGTCGCATGGGAAGACGGCGATTTTACAAGAGCCAAGGCTTCTGAAGTCATGGATAGTATTTTGGAGCAAACCCAGGATATTGACGTTGTTTACTGTGAGAACGACGGCGAGGCGCTGGGCGCGATTGATGCGATGAAGAAGGCGCACATAGAATGTAATGCGGATGACGGTGTCATTGTTATTTCGTTTGACGCAACACGGCTCGGGCTTACGTACTGTCTGGAAGGGAAGATCGGGCTCAATGTGGAGTGCAACCCGCTGCAGGGCCCCTATGTGGATGAGATCATCAAGCGGCTGGAGAACGGGGAACCGATAGAACGGAAAAAATATATTGATGAAGCCCAGTTCGACTGTTTCTCCATCACGCAGCAGATGATTGATGCCAGAGACTACTGAACAAGCCGATCGTACCGTCGGGCGGACATCAGTGCCTTTCAAGCTGACAAACCCCATGTTGATGACGGGCTCTGCACAGGCAGAGCCTTTTTCTATGGGCTTTTAAGCTTGGAGCCGCCTAACAAAGCGGCAGAGACACCTCGCAGATTTCGCGGCGCAAAGGGATAGAACTGAACCGTTTTACTATAAAGCAGACTATAAATATACCGTGCCGTACAAAGCGTGATTGTTGCTGCGCAGCAATTCCGGGCGCAGGCAATCGTGATGCACTCCATTTTTATGACATGATTATGACATGATTATCTATTATATCATTCAATTCGAATCGTACAGCGGCGGTCGTTTTTTTATGGTAAGAGTCAGAAAAATTACGCGGGCATCGTTTTTGTGACGGTATAAAAATTTCGAATGTTTAGCTATCTAATGAAGATGGTTTGTATTCTTCCGCGCTTCATCCAAAGATATTGTTTTTCATTTTCTCAAATGTTATAAGCAAAGTGAAAACGGCGTGTAACCTCACGCCGAAACATGGAAAGGAAATGGAAGTATGAAAAAACTCATTGCTGTTCTTTTGGTTGTTGTACTGGCGATTGGGATGATCGCATGTACTGCGCAAACACCCGCTCCGAGCGAATCGGCATCTGCCGAGGTATCGGAATCCACCGCTCCGTCGGAATCGGCTGAGTCGTCTGCCCCTGCAGCGGCCGAGCTAATTAAGGTTGGCATCATCAACAATCCGCCTGCTGAATCCGGATATCGCGCGGCGAATGTGGCAGACTTCGAAAAAGTCTTCACGGAAGCAAACGGATACGCGGTTTCGACCTTCTACAGCCTGAAGAATGACGAGCAGTTGAATGCAGCTGCGCAGTTCATCACTGACGGTGTAGATTACCTTCTCATCTCGGCTGCGGCGACAGATGGCTGGGATACGGTTCTGACCAATGCGCAGGAAGCCGGCATCAAAGTGTTCCTTTTCGACCGTATGATGAACGTCGACGAGGGACTGTATGAATCTGCTGTTGTCTCCGACATGGCACAGGAAGGCACAACGGCTGTGGAATGGCTGAAAGCTCAGAAGCTTGATGAGTACAATGTGATCCACATTCAGGGCGCAATGGGCAGCGATGCTCAGATCGGCCGTACAGCGGCGCTGGATGCTGAATTTGCAGCCGGCACCATGACAAAGGTTGTACAGCAGACTGCAACTTGGGATGAAGCGACGGCAAAGCAGATCGTTGAGTCCGTCATCAATTCCGGTGACAAGTTCAACGTGATCTATGCTGAAAATGACGGCATGGCGAAGGGCGCTGTTGCGGCTCTGGATGCTGCTGGTATCACCCACGGCGTTGGCAAAGACGTCATCGTGATGGGCTTCGACTGCAACAAGTGGGCACTCAGAGAGCTGCTTGCTGGCAACTGGAACTATGACGGTCAGTGCAGCCCCTTCCAGGCTGCTGTCATCGAAGAGATGATTCAGAAAGTGGAAGCCGGTGAGACGGTCGAAAAGAAAGTTATTTCTGAAGAACGCGGTTTTGATGCGACGACGATCACACAGGACGACATCGATACATACGGTCTCGGAGAATAACCTTCGCATCCCATAACAGGGACTTCAGACGAAGACTGTGCGGTGCAGAGTATGTGGATATCTCCCACATACTCGCACTGCCATCTTTAAGAACTTCCAACGCTTAAAGGATGGTTACCTATGCAAAACGACATCGTTTTAACTATGCGGAAAATATACAAAGAATTCCCGGGTGTACGTGCACTGCAAAATGTGGATTTCACTCTTTGCAAAGGCGAGATTCACGCCCTGATGGGTGAGAATGGAGCCGGCAAGTCAACCTTGGTCAAAGTGCTGACAGGCGTGTACCCGAAAGATTCCGGGCAAATCCACATAGCGGGCATTGATAAGGAAATGAATATTAAATCGCCTCAAGAGGCCCAGAATTTAGGCATCAGCACGGTTTATCAGGAGATAACTCTTTGCCCTAACCTGACGGTTGCCGAAAATATGTTTATCGGACGGGGCGCTTACAGTTTCGTCAATTGGCGTTCAATGGTAAAGAAAACAACGGAAATACTTAATAAGCTTAATATCCCGGCGAGAGCCACGCAGCAGCTTGCCACTTGTTCGCTGGCTGTACAGCAAATGGTCGCAATTGCCCGCTCCGTGGATATGGACTGCAAAGTCCTTATCTTAGACGAGCCGACTTCCTCGCTGGATGAACATGAGGTTGAAAAACTTTTCTCTCTGATGCGCGAACTGAAGTCCCGCAGTGTCGGTATCATCTTCATCACGCACTTTCTTGAACAAGTGTACGAAGTGTGCGACAAGATAACCGTATTGCGGAACGGTGAGCTTGTGGGAGAGTATGAGATAAAAGATTTGCCGCGCGTACAGCTCATTTCAAAGATGATGGGAAAAGAGCTGGATGATATATCGGCGTTGGAAAATCGCAAAGAATTAAATGTTCTGGCGGACGCTGCGCCCGTCTTCGAAGCAGCTGGGTTATCCAGCGCGGAGGGAACAAAGGCGTTCGATTTTAAAATACACAAGGGAGAAGTCAACGGATTTACAGGTCTTCTTGGTTCCGGCCGCAGCGAGAGCGTACGTGCGATATTCGGCGCGGACAGAATTACCAGCGGCAAGGTGAAGGTGGACGGAAAAAATGTCAAAATAGCCAAACCCAAGGATGCCATGAAGCATGGTATCGGTTATCTGCCCGAGGACAGAAAACGAGACGGTATCATTGAAGATTTGTCCGTACGTGAAAATATTATATTTGCTTTGCAGGTTATGAAAGGCTTTTTCCGGCCGTTTTCCAAAACGGAGGCGGAAGCCTTTGCAGATAAGTACATCAAATTGTTAGGGATAAAAACCGCCTCATCAGATACGCCCATAAGATCTCTTTCGGGCGGCAATCAGCAAAAAGTAATATTGGCACGCTGGCTGCTCACGAATCCAAAGTACCTTATCTTGGACGAACCGACGCGCGGCATTGACGTTGGGACTAAAGTGGAAATTCAAAAGCTGGTGCTCAAGCTTGCCGAAGATGGCGTCAGTGTGACGTTTATTTCATCCGAAATAGAGGAGATGCTTCGCACATGTTCGCGGTTGATCGTCATGAGAGATCGAAAAATAGTGGGTGAACTCAAGGGCGAGGATATGACGCAGGCAAAAATTATGCACACGATTGCGGGGGAGGCAGCTCAAAATGGTTAAGACTTTAAGGAAATTTTCGAAGTCGCAGTTGGTGATCCCTTTGTTCGCTCTGTTTTTACTGATTATTTTTAATTTGATCAGGGATGTTGGTTTTTTCTCAATAATTTTCACAACCAACAACGATGGGTACACCGTTCTTCAGGGGAATATCATCAATATCATAAGCAACGCATCTGAGCTTGCCATATTGGCCATCGGTATGACGCTCGTCACAGCATCGTCGAGAGGGCAGGATATCAGCGTTGGCGCAGTGGCGGCAGTCGCAGGAAGCATTTTCATGAGCGTGCTTCGCTCGAATGATATCACAGTGCCAATAATTATTTTGGGTATTTTTGGTGCCATCGTGGTGTCACTTCTTTGCGGTGCATTCAACGGTACACTGGTTGCCATATTCAAGATTCAGCCAATGATTGCGTCTTTAATACTGTATACTGCCGCACGCTCAATCGCCTATTGGATAAACGGCGGGGCCACACCGACAGTGAGCAGCCCGCTGATCACGGCCATGGGTAACTTCATACCGGGCATCCCCGTTCCTACCCCCATTATTATCGTACTGGTTTTCGTTATAGTGGTATCGCTGGTTTTAAGGTTCACCAATCTCGGACTGTATACACAAGCCGTTGGCATAAACGAAAAATCCGCCCGTTTAAACGGCATCAATACAACGTGGATAAAAATATTATCATTTTTGATAATGGGCGTATGCACTGCGTTGGCAGGTTGCATCGGCGTCAGCAGAATGAGCATTATCAACCATGAAACCTTACTTCTGGATATCGAAATGGACGCCATTTTGGCAGTTGCCATCGGAGGCAATTCGCTTGGCGGCGGAAAATTCAGCTTGGCTGGTTCGGTGATAGGCGCATACGTCATCTATGCGTTGACGGTAACGCTTTTTGCCATGAAGGTTCCTTCAACGGCAATAAAAGCCTGCAAGGCCGTTGTGATTATACTCATCGTGGTCATCGGTTCGCCAATTACAAAGAAATATATCATTCAGCTGCGCGATAAGCTGTTTGGAAAATCGACGAAAGTAACGGAGAACTAAGAATATGACAAGTGATAAAGGTTTCTCAGCCGGACAGCCGGGTAAAAAACGCAGGGAGCCAATCTCCAATACCAATTTGCTCCTGACCATAACGGTTTGCACCTTCTTTGGTATGTACTTGCTTGCCATGCTTGTTTGGGGCGGCGGTTTTACCAATCCTCAGCAGTTCCTTGATATTTTTAATAACAACTCGTTTTTGATCGTGATAGCCTGTGGCATGACGATCGTGATGGTTGCAGGCGGTATCGATATTTCGGTGGGCGGCATCACCGCGCTGGTGACAATGGCTTGTGTTGTCTATCTGGATGATCAAGGCGGCAGCGTAATAGGCTCGGTGGGGTTGGCTTTGGGGATAGGCATCGCGTTCGGGCTCGTTCAGGGAGTATTGGTATCGTATTTGGAGATACAGCCCTTTATTGTTTCCTTAGCGGGCATGTTCTTTGCAAGAGGCATGATCACCGTCGTCAGCGCTGTTCCGCGCACCGCTGAGCATGGAGCCTTTGTCGCCCTTAAGGATTTTCGCATCGAGCTGCCGGGTATCGGCTCTTACGGCAAAAGCGGGAATTTTATTCCCGCGAAAATTGAGCTCGGTGTCATAATCGCCATCGTTGTTGTTCTGGCGATATTCTTCATTCTGAGGTGGACGAGATTTGGACGCAACCTCTATGCAGTGGGCGGCAACAACCAAAGCGCATTAATGCTCGGCATCAATGTCAAACGCACAAAGTTCTATTCCTACTTGCTGTGCGGACTGTTATCCGGAATCGGCGGTTATGTTTATCTGCTGCATACAGGAGCGGGCAACGCATCCAATGCGACCGCCGCAGAAATGCAGGCGATTGCAGCAGCGATTATCGGCGGAACACTGTTAACCGGCGGTGTCGGCAATGTTATCGGAACGCTTTTCGGGGTGCTGACTTTAAAAACAATCAGCAATATCGTGATTGCTTCAGGGCTCAGAGAGCCCTATTGGCAAAGCATTACCACCGGGCTGATGCTGTTCTTCTTTATTGTGCTTCAAAGTATCATTCTCGCGGTGCGTTCTCATAGCCGCTTTAAACTGCAGCTGCCAAAAGGTCTTTGGATTATTCGCAAGCTTTACCCGAGAAGCAGTGATGAAAAAGAGACAACACTGTAACACCCCCAACAGATACCAGCAATCAGTTCCAAGGGAGCATGAAATATGGCACTGAGACAGACATCGGCTTAAACGGGCACTCACGCATCTCTTTTTGAAAGGATGAGAAGCCTGATGGCCTGGTATAGACTGTACGAAACTTGATTCCTCCTACGTTTATGTGCAGCAAGGCAAACCATAAGGCTGGGTTTCCCGGCCTTATGTTGTTAAAAGAATAAATAAATGAGAGGGAACGATGGATACGAAAAATACCATGAACGCGATGAAAAGCGGCAAGACTTATCTCGGTATAGAGCTTGGGTCCACGCGTATCAAAGCGGTGCTGATTGACGATACGCCCAGCCCCGTCGCAACAGGCGGTCACAACTGGGAAAACCGGCTGGAAAACGGCATATGGACGTATTCGCTGAGCGATATATGGACCGGCATTCAGGATTGTTTTGCGCAGCTCAAAAACGATGTGAACGCAAAATACGGCATCGTGCTTGAGCGTGTGGGTGCGATCGGTGTTTCGGCGATGATGCACGGTTATATGGCGTTCGACAAAAGCGATAAGTTGCTTGTGCCGTTCCGCACATGGCGCAATACGATCACCGGAGAAGCGGCGGAAAAGCTGACAAAGCTGTTCGGTCTTAATGTGCCGCAGCGCTGGAGTATCGCGCATCTGTATCAGGCGATGCTCAATGGCGAACCGCATGTGAAGGACATAAGCTTTTTAACAACACTTGCGGGATATATTCACTGGCAGCTGACCGGCGAGAAGATGCTTGGTATCGGCGACGCCTCGGGCATGTTTCCGCTTAACGACGCCACGCGGAGCTACGATGCCGATATGATGAATAAGTTTGACGCGCTCGCAGAGCCGTATCCGTGGACGCTCTCCGGCATACTGCCGCGGATTCTGCCTGCGGGAGAAAACGCGGGTGTTCTGAGCTTTGAGGGCGCAAAGCTGCTTGATCCCACCGGCACGCTTCAAGCGGGCATCCCGATGTGCCCGCCCGAAGGCGACGCGGGTACGGGCATGGTGGCTACCAACGCCGTGCGCCCGCGCACCGGCAATGTCAGCGCTGGCACCAGCGTATTTGCCATGGTGGTGCTCGAAAAGCCGCTGTCTGCGTTGCATGAGCAGATCGACATGGTGACCACGCCCTCGGGCGATGCAGTAGCGATGGTGCACTGCAACAACTGCACGGGCGACCTTGACGCGTGGGTAAAACTGCTCGGCGAAGCGGGAAAGCTGCTGGGTGCGGATTTTGATACGCGCACACTGTATTCCATACTTCTGAATAAGGCGCTCACGGGCGATGCGGACTGCGACGGACTGCTCTCTTACAACTATATATCCGGCGAGCATTTAACAGGGCTCGAGCAAGGGCGGCCGCTGTTCGTGCGCACGCCGGAATCAGCCCTGACGCTGGCGAACTTCATGCGCACGCACCTTTACGCCGCCTGCGCGTCACTGAGCATCGGCATGAAGATATTGCTGGAAGACGAAGGAGCGGCTCTCGATTCCATTACGGGCCACGGCGGGTTCTTTAAGGATGCCAATGTGGGTCAGCGCACTATGTCCGCCGTGATGGGCGCGCCTGTTACCGTGATGGCGACAGCGGGTGAGGGTGGGCCGTGGGGTATGGCAATACTCGCGGCATATTTGATGAACAGGCAAGGTGACACGCTGCCCGGCTATTTGAGCGGCCGTGTGTTTGCGGACAGCGAGGCCGTGACGGTGGCGCCGGATGCCGCGGATGTTTCAGGCTTCAGGGTGTTTATGCAGCGGTATGAAGCCGGCCTTTGTGTAGAGCGCAAGGCGGCACAAGTCATACGATAAAACGAAGCAAGGAGATCAATATGGCCTTTCAATTTTGGTTTGTGGTGGGGTCGCAGCATCTGTACGGCCCCGAGGTATTGAAGGAAGTTGCGGTTCACGCGCAGACAATGGCGGACGGGTTCAACGCGGACAAGA
>JAEYKW010000040.1 GCA_023408075.1 Bacillota bacterium
ATCTTTTGTTTAGATAATATGTGCTTTTAAAACGGTATTATACCAGCATAAAATGATGGTAAGTCATGCAAATCGCCCATTTTTATAATATGGTGATTATAGGACAAGGCAAAAGTGTTGTCAAGAAAAATAGACGTAAAAATCAAGCAACGCCAGCATATAAAACAGATTTTGAGATGGTCAAAAAATGTTTGGTTTTGCTAATTTCGTGCGTGTTATGCTATACTGACTGCATGAATAAAGAATAGAAACAGGTCGCGTAAAAGCGGTTGATTTTGCGATATTTGCAGCATATAATGAAGAAAAAGTTCGTTAATTTTTTAACAATGTTATAAAAATCTTGCATTTGTCAGGAGGTTCATATGAGGGTATATAATTTTTCTGCAGGTCCTGCGTGCCTGCCCGAAGCCGTTTTAAAACAAGCGCAGGAAGAACTTGTTTACTACGGGAACAGCGGTATGTCGGTGATGGAGATGAGCCATCGAAGCGCTGATTACGAAGCCATCATCGGCAGGGCCGAAAAGGACTTAAGGGAACTGATGGCGATTCCCGATAACTACAAGGTGCTCTTTTTGCAGGGCGGTGCATCAATGCAGTTTTCCATGGTGCCCATCAACCTGATGACCACACACAAGCGCGCGTACTACTTAAAGACGGGCATGTTCGCCAAAAAAGCAATTGCCGAAGCGAAAAAGGTGGGCGAAGTCATCATACCGGTTTCTTCTGAGGATAAGACCTTTTCGTATATTCCCGAGACAACACCCGACATGTTTGAGCAGAGCGCAGACTATGTGCATATCACGTCCAATAACACGATATACGGCACGCGCTTTACGAAGGTACCCGATGTGAACGGGTTGCCCCTCGTGAGTGATATGAGCTCTTACATACTTTCGGAGTCGATAAACGTCAGCGATTATGGCCTCATTTATGCGGGCGCACAGAAAAATATCGGCCCCGCAGGCGTCACCGTGGTCATCGTGCGCGAGGACCTCATTGGCAAAGCGCCCGAAAACACGCCGTCGATGCTCGATTATAAAGTGATGGCGGACAACGACTCAATGTACAATACACCCCCGACTTACGGCATTTATATCGCGGGTCTTGTGTTTGCGCATTTAATTAAGGAAGGCGGCGTGCCGGCGATGCAGCAGCGCAACGAGGAAAAGGCGGCACTGCTTTACGATTATCTTGATTCATCGTCGCTGTTTAAGCCCACCGCACAGAAGGAGTTCCGCTCGCTGATGAACGTGACGTTTGTGACGGGTGACGAGGCGCTCGATAAGAAATTCGTTTCCGAAGCCAAGGCGCGGGGCATCGTCAACATCAAGGGGCATAGAAGCGTAGGCGGCATGAGAGCCAGCATTTACAACGCAATGCCCTACGATGGCGTGAAGACTTTGGTTGAATTGATGAAGGAATTCGAAAAGAACGCGTAATGAAAGCTTAAGGAGCGAATAATATGTTTAAAATCAAAAAGCTTAATTCGATTTCGAATGTGGTGTATGAGTATTTAACGCGAGATAAATACGAGATCAGTGAAGATGTCAGCGACTACGATGCGATACTCGTGAGATCCGCCAAATGCCACGACCTTGACATGCCCGAAAGTCTGCTTGCGATTGCGAGAGCGGGTGCGGGGGTCAACAACATTCCCGTTGACGAATGCGCAAAAAAGGGCATCGTGGTGTTCAATACGCCGGGCGCCAACGCCAACGGTGTGAAAGAGCTCGTTCTGGCAGGCATGCTGATTGCCAGCCGCCACATTATTGAGGCCAGCGAATGGGTGAAGACGCTCAAAGGCAAGGGCGACGATGTGCTGCCGCTGGTGGAGAAGGGCAAGAATCAGTTTGTGGGGCCCGAAATTGAGGGCAAAACGCTCGGCGTGATCGGTCTTGGCGCAATCGGCGTAATGGTGGCCAATGCCGCAAGGTCTCTCGGGATGCACGTGATTGGCTACGATCCTTACATATCGATCGAATCCGCATGGGGCCTCGATCACGATGTGCAGCACGCAATCAGCCTGGACAGTGTGCTGTTAAATGCGGATTATATCACGCTGCATATTCCGCTTATGGACCAGACGAAGAGCTTTATAGGGTCGGCGGAGATGGCCAAAATGAAGAATAACGTGGTTTTGCTGAACTTTGCGAGAAACGGACTGATTGACTACAGCGCGCTGTACGACGCGCTCGACAGCAAAAAGATCAGCTGCTATGTGACGGATTTCCCCAATGAGAAGCTTTTGACGTATGACAACGTGATCAACATCCCGCATCTTGGCGCATCGACCCCCGAATCTGAAGAAAACTGCGCCGTGATGGCCGCTTCGGAGCTCAGAGATTATCTTGAAATGGGCAAGATCGTCAACTCGGTCAATATGCCGGCGGCCGTGCTGCCGTTTACAGGCAAGTTCCGCGTGGCCGTGATTCACAGCAACGTGACCGGTATGGTCGGACAGATCACCGCGCTGCTTGCCGAATCGGGTGCGAACATCACGGACATGGTCAACAAATCGAAAGGCGAGATCGCTTACACCGTGATCAACCTTGATGAGAACGTGGATGCGCATACGATTGAGAAAATCAAGGCTGTGGGCAGCGTGATCCGCGTGCGGACGTTCGAAAAATAACATTACAAAAGAAGAGGTATTCATGGTCATCATTGAAATGGCAGACGGAAAAAAGATTACGGTGGAGATGCTGCCCGAGCATGCGCCGAACACGGTGAAGAACTTTAAAAGCCTTGTGAAGCAGGGCTATTACGACGGACTCATTTTTCACCGCGTAATCAGCGGGTTTATGATTCAGGGAGGGTGCCCCAAAGGCAGCGGCACGGGCGGCCCCGGTTACGCGATAAAGGGTGAGTTTGCGGGCAACGGCGTGGATAACACGCTGAGCCACCAGCGCGGCGTGATATCGATGGCGCGCTCGGCGGCGATGAACTCGGCGGGCAGCCAGTTCTTCATCTGTCACGCGGACGCTAAGTTCCTTGATAAGCAGTATGCGGCGTTTGGCCGTGTGACGGAGGGCATGGATGTGGTGGACGCGATTGCGGCGACCGAGACGAACCCCTCCGACAGGCCGCTCGCGCCTCAGGTGATGAAGAGCGTGACGCTCACCGAAGACGAGACGGTGGAAGAACCGGAGAAGATGTAAGCTGAATAACGACAGGGGAGTGTGAGATCGCCAGAAAATCTCGCGCTCCCTTTTTGTTTTAAAGAGTTGACCGGAACAAATCGGCGGCTGTCTGAGTCATATATTCAGCGGATAAATGAAAGGAGTCTTATGATGAAGTCAATTATAGGGATCATTTTAACGGCGGTATTGACACTTGCGCTCGCAGCGTGCGCGCCGAAAATCGACGTGGACAGTCTTGAAAAATCGGAATACGAGGATATAGCCGATACAGGCATCACCATGAGCATAAAAGAAGATACCGTGACCACAAAGACAGAATCGCTCACAATCGAATACACAAACGGCACGGATATTGAATATGTGTTCGGTTTAGAGCCGCATCTCGAAATTCAAAATGAGGAAACATGGTACGTTATACCCGTCAGGCAAGATGCCGCATGGAATGATATCGGGTTCATACTGCCGCCAAACGGCACAAGTCAGGAAGATTTTTCTCTTGAACATTTCTATGAGGGACTGATACCCGGCCATTACCGTGTGATTAAAACGCTGTATGCGGACGGCAATGGTGTGGCCGCGGCGGTTGAGTTTGATATATCCGACAGCGTATGAAAAATTAACGATGACGATCATTCAGTCCGCTCTGTAGTGGGCAAGCGCAACGAGTGAAGACTGTGGCAACGTAACGGCATAACACACAGATTTTTATCCACTTCGTAGTTGTCCGGCAAAAGCCGTCCGCAGGATGACTGTCAATACCAAGACAGTTTGAACATGAATTGTGGCAGCGCATTGAAATCCCATGTTGTAAGGGTTTTGCCGTGGGATGCTTCAGTCGCTGCGCTCTTCAGCATGACATAAGCAGGAGAGGTTCATTCGAGCCAAAATACAATCCCCGATAGCAGCAAATCCGGTCATTCTGAGAGAACGCAGTGAGCGAAGAATCTGAAACGATATGACGGCATAACAATACAGATTCTCATCCACTTCGTAGTCGGTCGATGAATGCTGTCTTCAGAATGACTGAAAAAAACTGAACCCCCATATATAAAGCGTTTTATCATGGGATGCTTCAGTCGCTACGCTCTTTCAGCATGACATTAGTGAAAGACACTAATAATTAATCCCCGACGACAAAGTATCATCGGGGATTCTGTTCATTTTATGAGAAGATAACAGCGAAGCTTCGATTAAACGTTAAACTTAAACAGCGTCACATCGCCGTCGTTCATCACGTATTCCTTGCCCTCCTGGCGCACCAGCCCTTTGGCCTTGGCCGCCGCCATATCGCCGCACGCCTTCAAATCGTCAAACGCGACGATCTCCGCGCGGATAAACCCGCGCTCAAAATCGCTGTGGATTTTGCCTGCCGCGCCGGGCGCCTTGGTGCCGTGCACAATCGTCCATGCGCGTACTTCCTTTTCGCCCGCCGTCAGATAGCTGATCAGGTTTAAGAGCTTGTAGCTTTTCTGCACGAGCGCGTCGAGCCCGCTCTGCTTGATGCCAAGCTCCTCCAAAAACAGATGCCGTTCCTCGGATGAGAGCGACGAAAGCTCTTCTTCAATCTTCGCGCAGATCACCATGACCTCCGCGCCCTGCGTTTTGGCGATGTCCGCCAGCGCCGCCACCTGCGGGCTCGCGTACGGGTCGCTCTGCGTGGCGTCCTCTTCCGATATATTGGCGGCGTAGAGCATCGGCTTGTCGGTCAGCAAAAACAGCTCGCCGACAAGCGCGCGTTGCGCGTCGTCAAGGTTCATGCCCGTCACGAAAATGCCCTTTTCGAGATTCTCTTTCACAAAGCGCAGCGTCTCGCATTCAATCGCATATTTTTTGTCGCCCGACTTGATCATCTTTTCGCTGCGCATCAGGCGCTTTTCCACCGTTTCGATGTCGGCGAATATCAGCTCGAAATTGATCGTTTCGGCATCGCGCGCGCTGCCGATGCTGCCGTCCACATGCGTCACGTCGTCGTCTTCAAAGCAGCGCACCACGTGCAGTATCGCATCGACCTCGCGGATATGCGCGAGGAATTTATTGCCGAGGCCCTCGCCGCGGCTCGCACCCTTCACAAGCCCCGCGATATCCACAAACTCGATCACTGCGGGTGTGAACTTGGCCGGATGGTAGAGCCCCGCGAGAAAATCCATGCGTGCGTCCGGCACAGCAACAACGCCCACGTTGGGGTCGATCGTACAGAACGGATAGTTTTCGCTCGCGGCACCCGCGCCCGTCAGCGCGTTGAACAACGAAGATTTGCCCACATTGGGCAGCCCGACAATGCCTAACTTCATGTTAACCTCGTTACAATTTGATTTCACGTCATTATAGCGCGGGAAGGGGAAGAAAAGCAACAACGGGCGTACTGCGAATGTGCTAAAAGGTGCTGTCAGCGCATGTCGGCTGAAGATATAAATTTGCCGAGCATAAAAGGCCGCTGGCAGATTGACAGCAGATTTCGCGCGAACGATAATGAATACAGAGACCATCTCCCAATCCGGAGGTCATCTATGAACGTCATATTTACATATGAAAACGGTATGGGTGCGGTGACAAATACCGTGAAAGCCAGCACCCACAAGCATTGGATGCTGCAGCTGTTCTTAAGCGCCGACGGGCCGCTTGATATGGCTGTGGAGGGAAAGAGCGTGGACTGCACAGGTATTGTTGTCGATATGGACACGGTGCATCAGTTCAACGCCATCGGCAGGACGCATTTTACGATGCTGATTAACCCCGTCTCCGTGCTCGGCAGGCAGCTGCACAGCCGCTTTATCAACAGACGTCTGTTTTATGCGCTGCCGCAAAGGCTCGCGGAGGCGCTGCAAAGCGGTCTTAACGAACTGATCGATTCTCTATCGCCGGATTCGCTCGGCATATTTATCGCAGAAATCCATCGGTATTTCAACACCGCCGTAACCGCCGTGCCGTTTGATGAGCGGGTGGAAAGCGTGATCAGGCTTATGGAGGCGTGCGATTGTGATGAAAAGAACCGCATGGAGCATCTGGCGGCGGAGGCCTGTCTCTCGCCGAGCCGTCTTGCGCATCTGTTTAAAGAGGAAACGGATGTGCCGCTCAAAAGCTACATGGTGCTGCACGAGCTGCAAAAGGCGTACGCCGTGCTGGCTGAAGGCGGCAGCGTGACGGCGGCGGCCATGACGGCGGGGTTCGATTCTCCGTCGCATCTTGCGTATACGAACAGAAAGATGACGGGGATGTCCGCAAGCGGTATTATTAAGAACAGCGAGTTTTTGAAAGTGACATTGCCGACGGAATGGTAAGGTATAGCCAAAAGGAGGCTATGCCATGACACACTATTTGCAAGACACACGCATGCTCGATTATGAGCGTGCCATGATCCACGAGTTAGTCCGGCGCAGAGGCTGGAACGACATGGATGACTACCATAAGATATTGAATATCTACAATTATGTCCGCGACGAGATACGTTTCGGATACAACACGGACGATACAATTCCGGCATCAAAGGTGCTCAGCGACGGATACGGGCAGTGCAACACAAAAACAACGCTGTTTATGGCGCTGCTGCGGGCGGCGGGAATACCGTGCCGCGCTCACGGCTTTATTATCCATAAGGGTCTGCAGAGAGGCGCAATGCCCGAATGGGTGTATAAGCTGTCTCCCGATGATCTGGTGCACAGCTGGGCCGAGGTTTATTACGATGGCGTTTGGTACGATATGGAGGGGCTCATACTCGATAAACCGTATTTGGAAAAGCTCCAGCAGAAATTCTCCGATTGCAGCGGCGGTTTCTGCGGTTATGGCGTATCCACGGACGATCTTAATAACCCGCCGATCGACTGGAACGCAAACAACACCTATATTCAAAAGAATGACATCAAGCAGGATCTTGGCGTGTACGATAGCCCGGATGACCTGTTTGCGCAGCACGCGCAGCAGCTGAGCCGTATCAAAAAGCTGTTTTTCCGGCACCTCGCAAGGCACGCCATGAACAGATGCGTGAAATGGATACGCGGATAGCTGGTGCTTTCGACAATGGGTACGATGTCAGCAGCTTAAAGCCTTTCGGCCTGCTGAAAGATAAGTCTGTGAATCTTATACGCTTCTTGTCGAGGACTATCGCGACGGATTGATTGGGCTTGAGGCAATGACCGGTTTTATTTATCTCTCTGGTCATCTCGCGGTGACAGTTCCAAACCGTCTCCGCAGGATAGAGTCGTCCGGTGTTGCGATAAGCGGCTTTAGCACCCTGAGCCTTTCGGTGTACGGAAGGCTTTTTCTTGTGATTGTATGCCGGTCCAGGATAATTTTGCGGTTGTGAATGCCGATGAATGGGTGTAAAATTAACTATTAAAAATTTTCAGTATGGGCTTATTGGGAGGCAGACGTGTCAAAGACGATACAGGAGATAAATGAAAGGCTCAAAGCCGGCAAAGCCGTGGTGTTTACCGCCGAGGAAGCGGTGCAGATGGCCAAGGAGCAGGGCGTTGCCGCGTGCGCGAAGAAGATCGATGTGGTGACGGCGGCGACGTTCGGTGCGATGTGCTCATCCGGCGCGGTATTAAACTTCGGGCACAGTGATCCGCCGATTCGTATGGCTGAAATTACGCTCAACGGCGTGGAAGCCTACGGCGGCCTCGCCGCTGTTGATACGTTTATCGGCGCGACGCAGCCGGGACGTCATACGGGCATTGAATACGGCGGCGCACACGTGATTGAAGACCTGATCGCAGGCAAAGAGGTGGAGCTTTTTGCGCACTCGGGCGGCACCGATTGCTACACACGAACCGAGATCAAAACGAATATTTCGCTTAAGGATATGAACCAGGCATATCTTTTCAATCCGCGCAACGCGTACCAGAACTACTCGGCGGCCACCAACACGACCAAAACCACAAAACGCACTTATATGGGCACGCTGCTGCCGAATATGGGCAACGTGACATACACGACGGCGGGCGAGCTCTCGCCGCTGCTCAAAGACCCGAAGCTGCGGACCATCGGCATCGGCTCGCGCATACTGCTCTGCGGCGGCGAAGGGTTTGTCGTGTTTGAAGGCACGCAGGCGGTCAACAAAGCGGCGGCGCTGCCGAATGGCGATAAACACTATGCGGGCTACACGCTTGCGGTGATGGGCGATTTGCGGGGCATGAACAGCGACTATATCAAGGCCGCCACTTTTGACGGTTACGGCGTGTCGCTCTATGTGGGCATCGGCGTGCCGATTCCTGTGATTGACGAGGACTTGATGGCCGATCTTGCAGTGCCCAATGACAAGCTATATACCTATGTGTACGACTATGGCTACAGCACGCGTTCGCGCGAGGAATTGAAGCGCGTGAGCTATGCGGAGCTGCGATCGGGACAGATTGAAATCAACGGCAAAAGGATACGGACGGCGCCGTTGTCGAGCCTGCTGAAGGCGCGCAAAATTGCGGGTGAGCTCAGAGAAAAGCTGCTGGACGGCAGCTTTGAGATGACACAGCCCGCAGCTATGCTGCCTTACAGGGAAAGCCTCAATGCGCTCAATATCAAAGAGGAGAAGTGAGATGGAAAACAGCATGAAGATAGGGCTTACGTTTCCGCCCGAAAAAGCCGATAAACCCATCGTCACCAATCTCGTCAAATACGGGCTGACATTCAATATATTGCGGGCAGCCATTTCGCCCGGAAAAACGGGCAATATCATACTCGAGATATCGGGCAGCGACGAAAACCTGAAGCAGAGCCTCGATTATTTGAAGGACGAAAATATTGAAGTCAAGATATACACGGACAGCGTGATCCGCTACGAGGAGAAGTGCATGCACTGCGGCGCATGCACATCCGTGTGCCCGTCCGGCGCGCTTGTGATGAACAAAGAAACCTGGGAACTCGAGTTTACAATGGACAAATGTCTGCTGTGCGGACACTGCGTGAAGGCATGTCCTGCGCGGGCGATCAAGAGCTTTGACGACGCGCTGTTCTGATGCGGATCAGCCGGACTATTCAAACCGGGATGAGTACCGGCGGCTTGTGGCATCCGGGCTGCCGTGTTTTCATGTTCAGCATCTGGAAACGGAGCTGTTTATCTGCGCGGACCGGCAGCTTGATGGCGCGGCAGTGGGCGCTGTGAAAGACCTGCGTGCCGGGCTCGATGCATACATCGCGGCGAATCCGCTTTTTTTAACAAGCTTAGAGCCCGTCGAACCGGCAGAGGGAGCGCCTGAGGCGGTGACGGCGATGTGCCGCGCGGCGACGGCGGCGGACGTCGGGCCGATGGCGGCCGTTGCAGGCGCTTTTTCGGAGCATGTCGGGCGGGAGATATTGAAAACATCAAAACAGGTCATCGTCGAAAACGGCGGCGACATCTTTCTCAAAACCGATGAGCCCACAACAGTCGCTGTTTACGCGGGAAACAGCCCGCTCAGCCTCAAGGTCGGCATCGTTCTCGATTCCCGGGAAATGCCGATGTCCGTCTGTACGTCGTCGGGAACGGTGGGGCCGTCTTTGAGCTTTGGCAGAGCGGATGCGGCTGTCGTGGTGTCGCCGGACGCATGCCTCGCGGACGCGTGCGCCACTCGGCTCGGCAACGAGGTGAAAACAGCGGCGGACATTGAACGGGCTCTCGAAATGATTATGAGCATTCCGGGTGTAACCGGTGCACTGGCGGTCATCGGCGAGGTCTGCGGCGCGGCGGGACATATCCGCCTGCAAACGCTCGGCTGACAATATGCGTTCTATTTCCTTGGTAAAACCGTGAAGACTGGCGGTTGGTGGATGACGTCAAGGAGGTATGAATATGAAAAGCATGATGCGCGGACACGAAAGGCGGCGCAGGCGGCGGGCTGTTCTGGTCGCCGTTGTTATTGCGGTGCCGTTGCTTGCTGCGGGCATATGGCTGCTGTTTTTCAGCGGCGGCAGTAAGATGGAGGTTGCATACGCGCCGGGTTCATCCGCACCGGCCGAATCGGCCGTGCCGGAAGAAACACCGTCCGAGTCGGTGCTGGGTGTTTCAACGGTTGAGGCCACGCCCCAGAGCACCGTGAACCAAAGCGACTGGCGGCTGTTGCTGGTCAACGCACAGCACACACTGCCCGACGGCTTTGCCGTGACGCTGACGCAGCTGAAAAACGGACAAGCCGTTGACGAGCGTTGCTATTCCGATTTGCAGCAGATGATGGACGATTGCCGCTCAGCCGGGCTGGAGCCCTTAATCTGCTCCTCATACCGGTCGCAGGAGAGGCAGCAGGAGCTGTTTGACAACAAGGTCGCGAGCCTCACGGAGCAGGGATTTACGGATGACGAGGCGCGTGCAAAAGCGGCGGAAGTCATTGCGGTGCCGGGGACCAGCGAACACCAAACGGGGCTGGCGCTCGATATCGTGGACATAAACAATCAAAATTTGGATGAATCGCAAGAGGGTACGCCCGCGCAGCAGTGGCTGCTTAAGAACAGCTGGAAATATGGCTTCATTCTGCGTTACCCGTCCGATAAAACCGGCATCACCGGCATCTCCTATGAGTCGTGGCACTACCGTTATGTGGGGAAAGAAGCGGCGCAGGTGATTTACGAACAAAAGCTCTGCCTCGAGGAATATCTTGAACAGTCGCCGTAAAATCACAAGCTTTTCCGCCCAATGCGGAAGAAACATTCGTTTGATGCTCCCAAACGCAGCATGTCAATAGCGCTGCCATTGATTTTTTGCGTTTTTCGATGTAGAATAGACAATCAGAATGATATTGGATATACGTGATGAGTATCATAATTATATAGAAGAAGCGGCGAAGGCGATTCGCAGCGGCTCTCTTGTCGGCATGCCGACCGAGACGGTTTACGGCCTGGCGGCAAACGCGTTTGACGAACGCGCTGTGGCGGCTATATTTGGCATGAAGGGGCGGCCGCAGGACAACCCGCTGATTGTGCATGTGGACAGCATGCCCATGGCGCACGAGCTCGGAGAATTCACCGAAAAAGCGCTGGCGCTGGCATCTCAGTTCTGGCCGGGGCCGCTGACCATGGTGGTGAAAAGCACGGGAAAAGTGCCCGCTTCAGTGAGTGCAGGTCTTAGCACGGTCGGATTGCGCATGCCTGACTGTGATGCGGCGCTGAGCCTGATATCGGCCTCCGGTGTGCCCATCGCGGCGCCGAGCGCCAACAAATCCGGCAGCCCGAGCCCCACGCTGGCGGCGCATGTCGCCGCGGATTTCGGGGAGAGCCTGCTCATTCTCGACGCGGGGGAATGCCGGATCGGCCTTGAATCCACGGTGATCGATATGACGGGAGATACGCCGGTGATACTGCGGCCCGGCGCGGTCACACAGCAGATGATAGAAAACTGCATTGGAGAAGTGGCCTGCGCGGCGGCTTTTGAGCCGTTTGAGGGCGACAAACCGGCGGCACCCGGCATGAAATACCGTCACTATGCCCCCAAGGCGGATGTGACGGTGGTGGAGGGAAAGAGCGCCTCGGTGACCGAGGCGATCAAATATCTTTACGACAGGGATTTAAAGAAGGGCGAAAAGCCGCTGATTCTTGCCGCAAGAGAGAACAAAAAATATTACGGGCGGCGGGATATAAACGAAACGGGCAGCATTAAAGATGCGGGGGAAGCCGCAAGAAACATATACGCGCTGCTCCGGCGCGCCGACGACGACGGCTTTTCCAAGATCTACTTTGAAGCCGTCCCGAAAACAGGAATCGGGTTTGCCGTGATGAACAGGGTTTACAAAGCGGCAGCTTATAATATCGTAAAAGTTTAGGAGGGTTAAAAAATCAATGAACGTTCTTTTTGTGTGTACGGGCAATACATGCAGAAGCCCCATGGCGGAAGAACTGGCGGACGACTCAGCAGGCCGAAGTACTCACTTAAAAGATATGTCGTTTCAATCGGCCGGGACTTTCGCCTGTGAGGGGACGCCTGCGTCTTCCGAGGCAGTCGAGGTTATGGCCGAGGTTGGATTGGATATTGATAAGCACCGTGCGCAGCAGTTTGACAGGGAGCTCGCGCAGTGGGCTGACATCATACTCGCGATGGAAGCGAGGCACATAGAAGAGATGGAAGCCATGGCTCCCGATCAGGAAGATAAGATGCATACGCTTTTGGGGTATGCCGAGGGGATTGATGGTTATCCGGGCGAAGCGGGTTTTGACATCATGGATCCGTACAGAGAACCGGTTGAGGAATACCGCCACGCGCGGGATCAGATAAAAGGAGCCGTTGAGCGGGCGCTCAAACGGATGGAAAAACAAGAAAAATAGCCATGCAGCGGCGCATATTGCGCCGCTTTTTTATTATGGGCTTTAGCCTGTTGAGCATGAAGCGAGTTTCTCGGAAGAGAAATGAGCCATGCGAAACAATAAACCACCCGCTATGCGGGTGCGCGACAGAGGTTATACAAAAAGTCACCAA
>JAEYKW010000041.1 GCA_023408075.1 Bacillota bacterium
GTGGAAGAAGATGAAGAGTTTTTTACGCCAGCTGCAAAGTTTGCTTTCCGATACGGTTTGGATCCTCATCTGTGCCAAGACGGCTCGGTACTTGCAAATTGCTTTGTAAATCAGCAGACCCTAATTAAATAAACATAAAAAACCTTTACAGGAATGTTGACTAATTATCCCGTATATAGTAAAATACAGCCATAAGAAATTCAATTTTATGGAGGTGATGATATATATGGGGGCAAAGATTAAGAGCCTTTAACCTGCCCCACAGGCTAAAAGCTCAAAATACTTGAATATTTTAAAGTATAGTAACATGTGAAAAGAAAAATAACAAGGAGCTTAATATGTATCAGTATTATTATGTGAACAATGACCAGACACACAACCCTGGTTTTCATCATGAAGTGCATACGGAAGAGCATGCAAAAGAGTTAGACGTAAGAAACAAATCATATCTTGGCTATTTCAACAACTGTGCCGACGCGAAAAGAAAAGCAAAAGAGATATATAGCGATGCGGATGGATGCAGGAATTGCTGCCCATTATGTCATGAAGGTTGATGAGATATGCCAAGGAAAGAACACCATGTTGTGCACAATCTTAAGGGAGGCTGGGATGTCAAAGTGGGTGGAAAACCATATCCCATAATTCATAGAGGAACAAAAGAAGAAACTGAAGGAATTGCACGAGCAATCAGCCAAAGAGAGGGGTCGGAGTTGATTATACATGGCTTGAATGGACAGATCCAACGCTCCGATAGCCATGGGAAAGATCCGCACCCGCCAAAAGGTTAAGGGCTAAAAGGGAGCTTATATTTCATGCTCCCTGATTTTTTTATTTCTATGCATTTTATTAGAATACGGTCTGAAAATTGAATATCTATATTTTGGGACTTCTAAATGTATATATTATTTCTAATAAACTGGATGCATATTGAAATTGAGAAAGGAGTTGAAAGCAGTGGGCTATGGGATCAAAGTGGAAGTCTGGGGTGAGTATGCGCTTTTTACCCGCCCCGAGATGAAGACCGAACGCGTCAGCTATGATGTGATCACACCGTCGGCGGCAAGAGGGCTGATCGAGGCGATTTACTGGAAGCCGGCGATCACGTGGGTGATCGACCGTATCCATGTGCTGAAACCGATCCGGTTTGCGAACGTCCGGCGTAACGAGGTATCCTCCAAGCTGTCGGCAAGCAACGCAAAATCCGCCATGACGGGGGCCGGAGACGTCAGGCCGATCATCACCGCCGAGGATATCCAGCAGAGGGCCTCGATGCTGCTGAAGGATGTGAGGTACGTGATTGAGGCGCATTTTGAGCTGACGGGAAAAGCGGGCGAGGATGACACGGTGGAAAAGCACTACAACATTGCGTTGCGGCGGCTTCGGGAAGGACAGTTTTTTCATCAGCCGTGCTTTGGCTGCCGTGAGTTTCCCGCAAGCTTTCGTTTGGTAGAGGACGAGATACCGGTTGGAGATCGGCCGGACGACAGGGATTTGGGCTACATGCTGCATGATATGGATTTCTCGAATCCGCGCGATATCCGCCCGACTTTCTTCCGCGCGGCGCTCAAGGACGGTGTTATCGACCTGAAGGAATGCGGGGTGGTGCGATGATACTCGGGGCGCTCGTGGATTACTACGAGATTCTCGCCAAGGCGGGGCAAATCAGCAGGCCGGGGTATTGTAAAGCGAACGTTTCATATGCGCTCGATCTGGCGGAGGATGGCCGGCTCATCGGCGTCATGCCGCTGAAAAGAGAGGTCCAGAGAGGCAAAAAGACGGTTGAGGTGCCGCGGTTGATTGAAGTTCCCGAACAAGCCAAACGTTCGGTGGGCGTCTGCAGCAACTTTCTCTGTGACAATTCGGGGTATGTGCTGGGTATCGATAACAAGGGCAAGCCGGAGCGGACGCGCCAGTGCTTTGAGGCGTTCAAAAAGCTGCATCACGACGTGCTGGACGGCGTGGACAGCGTGCCCGCAAAAGCTATACTGCGCTTTCTGGATGCGTGGGAGCCTGACACCGCCAAAGAATGTGCCGCCTTGCAGGACGAATATGAAGCTCTGACAGCGGGAGCGAATATCATCTTTCAGGTCGCGGGGCTGGGGTGCGCGCAGGACGATGAGGCGATTCGGCAGGCTTGGGAGCGGCATACGGCCTCAAGAGAAGAAACGGCCGTGATGCAGTGCCTTGTCACCGGACAAACTGCACCTGTGGCGCGTTTGCACCCAAGCATCAAGGGCGTGAAGGGAGGCCAGCCGACGGGCGTGTCCATCGTATCGTTCAACGACCGCGCGTATGAATCGTATGGACATGAAAAGCAGCAGGGCCTCAATGCGCCCGTCAGCGAGTCCGCGACGTTTGCGTATACCACAGCGCTGAATTATCTTCTGGCCGATACGGAACACAAGCAAACCTATGGCGACACGACCGTGATCTATTGGGCGGAAAGCTCAAAGCCTATTTACCGTGATCTCGCTTCGTTCTTTTTGTCGCCGGAACCGCTGATCGAAGATCAAAATTCTGAAGAACGCAAGGTGGATAAGGGGAAGGAGAAGCTCCTCGGCGGCATATTCGAGAGCCTTGTTGAGGGCGAGGCAGTCGCCGAAGGTGTGGACAAGCAATTCGACAAGAGAACCCGGTTCTATGTACTGGGGCTGGCGCCGAACGCCGCGAGGCTGTCGATCCGATTCTTTCTGAGCGGGGAATTCGGCGGGTTTCTTGACAATCTTGCGGCTCATCACAGGGCGCTGGATATCGAGCGGTCGCCCAAAGACCATCCGTATTTGCCGCTTTGGAGGCTGCTGCTGGAAACGGTATCGCCCAAATCCAAGGACAAGGCATCGTCGCCGCTGTTGTCGGGAGCGGTGTTGCGCAGCATTCTTTCCGGTGATCCCTACCCGGATGCGCTTTTCAGCAATGTGCTGCTTCGTATCCGTGCCGATCACGATGTCAGCCGCAGCAAGGCGGCGATCATAAAAGCTTATCTGCTGAGATATAAAAAAGAATATAAGGAGGAAGCGACGGTGTCGTTAAACGAACAAAGCGGCAATCCCGCTTACGTGCTGGGGCGGCTGTTTGCCGTGCTCGAAAAGGCGCAGCAGGATGCGAATCCCGGTATCAACGCAACGATCAAGGACCGCTATTTCACATCGGCGTGCGCCACGCCGGCAAGCGTGTTTCCGGTATTGTTGAGGCTTGCGGGCCATCACACTTCAAAAGCAAAGTTTGGCTATGTGAGCGAAAGAAAGATTCGGGATCTGCTTGATAAGCTCGATGTGGAAAACAACCCGTATCCCGCTCATCTCGGGCTGCCCGATCAGGGCGTGTTCATCCTCGGCTACTACCATCAGCTGAAAGCCAATTATACGAAGAAAGATAAGGAGGATTTAAAAAATGACGATTCAGAACAGATATGAGTTTGTGGTGCTCTTTGACGTGGAGAACGGCAACCCCAACGGCGATCCGGACGCGGGCAACATGCCGCGCATCGACCCCGAGACGAACTTTGGCATCGTGACGGACGTGTGCCTCAAACGCAAGATTCGCAACTATGTGGAAACGGTCAAAGAAGGCGAGAGCGGGTTTGATATTTATATCAAAGAAAATGTGCCGCTCAATACCAGCGACAAGCGTGCATTTGCATATCTGGGCGTGGATGACAAAACGGTGAAGGACAAGAAGAAGGACGACCCGGAGCTGGATATGAAAATCCGCGATTTCATGTGCAAGAACTTTTTCGATATCCGCACATTCGGCGCTGTAATGACAACGTTCATGAAAGCGGCGCTCAACTGCGGGCAGGTACGCGGGCCGGTGCAGCTCGGGTTTGCGCGCAGCATAGAGCCGGTGGTGCAGCAGGAGGTTACGATCACGCGTGTGGCGATTACCAAAGAGGATGACGCAGAGAAAAAGGGTACAGAGATGGGGCGCAAGTACATCATTCCGTACGCGCTGTACCACGCCGAGGGCTTTGTGTCGGCAAACCTTGCCCAGAAGGTCACGGGTTTTTCCGAGGACGATTTGCAGCTGCTTTGGGAGGCGCTGATCAACATGTTTGAGCATGACCGGTCGGCAGCCAGGGGCAAGATGGCGATGCGCGAGCTGATCGTGTTTAAACACGACAGCATATTCGGCAACGCGCCGTCGCACAAGCTTTTTGAAGCAGTGAAGGTGACACCCAATCACTCGGGCGTAGCGCGGCAGTACGGCGACTATGAGGTGGAAGTAGACACGGCGGCGGTGCCGTCTGGCGTCACCTGTATGCGCATGATATAGCGTCTCCCCACGCGGGAGCGCGGATTGAAACTGGATACGGATTACAGCACTTACTATGACGGTGAAGTCGCTCCCCACGCGGGAGCGCGGATTGAAACCCTTAATACCGCAGTGGCGGCAGTGATGGCCACGGTCGCTCCCCACGCGGGAGCGCGGATTGAAACTTAAGCCTCCATACGCCTAACCCCACAACAGCGCGTCGCTCCCCACGCGGGAGCGCGGATTGAAACCGACGCGCGTTCCGGATGGCACCAGCACAGCCGAGTCGCTCCCCACGCGGGAGCGCGGATTGAAACACACAAGGCAGCCGGGAGAAAACGCATGCCTGGCGTCGCTCCCCACGCGGGAGCGCGGATTGAAACACACCGGCCGCGCGCAGCGACGCGCTCAGCTGCGTCGCTCCCCACGCGGGAGCGCGGATTGAAACTTTGTTGTAATAAACAACCACGTTCCCCGTGCCGGTCGCTCCCCACGCGGGAGCGCGGATTGAAACGATCCTTGCAATTATCTCGGCCGGTATGGATTGACGTCGCTCCCCACGCGGGAGCGCGGATTGAAACAGTACACAAGAATGCTTAAAAATTTGGGCAAGCCGTCGCTCCCCACGCGGGAGCGCGGATTGAAACGCTATCGCCAGCTTGTCGTTGCCGTGCATCTCAAGTCGCTCCCCACGCGGGAGCGCGGATTGAAACCTTGACCTTGTCTGCATTTATCAATGAGCCCTAGTCGCTCCCCACGCGGGAGCGCGGATTGAAACTTAGAAGCGAAGGACGAACGCGAGAGCATAATAAGTCGCTCCCCACGCGGGAGCGCGGATTGAAACTGCGATGAAATAGCTGAAAACGCAGCAGACCCCGAGTCGCTCCCCACGCGGGAGCGCGGATTGAAACATGTCTGCTGATTTGTAATCCCGCGTCGTAGGAGGTCGCTCCCCACGCGGGAGCGCGGATTGAAACCGTCAGAAATAATCCAAACCGTATCTCCCACCTTGTCGCTCCCCACGCGGGAGCGCGGATTGAAACTATGACTTTAGATGATGAGACGTTTAGCAAGCTGCGTCGCTCCCCACGCGGGAGCGCGGATTGAAACCGGTGTGTGTATGGGTATGCCCATGCACAGCATGGTCGCTCCCCACGCGGGAGCGCGGATTGAAACTTTTAACGAAAGCCCATCATCGGCTGGCTTTTCAGTCGCTCCCCACGCGGGAGCGCGGATTGAAACGAATCGCTACGCGGAAAGACAAAGATCGTGACAGGTCGCTCCCCACGCGGGAGCGCGGATTGAAACATTTGGCAGCGACGAGAAATTCCCATATCAAAACGGTCGCTCCCCACGCGGGAGCGCGGATTGAAACATCAGACTTGAAGTCGCGGTCAATGAACAGCCGTTGTCGCTCCCCACGCGGGAGCGCGGATTGAAACGTTGAGTGAGCTTTTTAACGTTTTGCTGTATTCCGTCGCTCCCCACGCGGGAGCGCGGATTGAAACTATCTCTGCTATTGCCTTAAGAATCGGATACACCTGTCGCTCCCCACGCGGGAGCGCGGATTGAAACACACCCGCGAGCTTGAGCTGGCGCTTATAGATGGGTCGCTCCCCACGCGGGAGCGCGGATTGAAACATTGAAACCGACGTTTCTGACAGATCCGCCTGCAGTCGCTCCCCACGCGGGAGCGCGGATTGAAACAGCAATTCCTTTGGCCTATGATAGTGAAATCGCAGTCGCTCCCCACGCGGGAGCGCGGATTGAAACACGGATAGAGAACTCGCCGCAATGGGAGACGAGTGTCGCTCCCCACGCGGGAGCGCGGATTGAAACTCAAGCAGCCATCTTGTCAGCACATCCTTCGCCAGTCGCTCCCCACGCGGGAGCGCGGATTGAAACTTTCCCATGGGCGACCATGACGACGGCCCGGACGGTCGCTCCCCACGCGGGAGCGCGGATTGAAACGGACAAGGCACATATTACGCAGCGCAGGAAGCCTAGTCGCTCCCACGCGGGAGCGCGGATTGAAACTTGGGTGAAGTGTCCGCCTTCGTCAATCATCGTTGTCGCTCCCCGTGCGGGAGCGCGCATTGAGCCGGAATAAGTAAAACACAGCTCGCGAATGAAAGATAATGGCAGAATGGACGCGTGGTGATAATCGCAACAGAATATCTCTGTGCGATACAAGCAATATGGCGCCTTTTGTCGCATAAGCATGTAGAAGGCTTATTGACGGAGGCGCTTTATGTTTGATTTTTTCAGCATGATCAAAGACCTGCTGTTTTTGGCGGGGTATCTCTCGGGAAAAACGTTTCCCAAACCGCTCAGCAAAGATGAGGAAGCGGAATTTTTAGAGGCGAGCGCTCAAGGTGATGAAACCGCACGCCACAAGCTCGTGGAGCATAATCTGCGCCTGGTTGCGCATATCGTCAAGAAATACCAGAACACCGCATTGAGCAATGACGACCTGATATCCATCGGG
Organism: Bacillota bacterium; assembly: GCA_023408075.1. GTDB lineage: Bacteria > Bacillota > Clostridia > Christensenellales > SZUA-584 > SZUA-584. The sequence goes on from JAEYKW010000041.1 coordinate 6,740, forward strand.
ACGATCGGCCTTATTAAGGCTGTCAACTCATTTCTGCCCAAGAAAGGCACGCAGCTTGCCACCTATGCGGCCAAGTGCATTGAGAACGAGGTGCTGATGGCGCTTCGGTCCAGTAAGAAGATCAAGTGCGAGGTATCCTTAAGCGACCCGATCGGCGTGGATAAGGAAGGAAACGAGATATCGCTGATCGATATTCTCGGCACGCGCGAAGACCTCGTCTCGGAGCAGGCGGAGCTATCGATACAGACAGGCAAGCTTTACGGTCTGCTTGGCAAGTGCCTCACGAGGCGCGAGAAGGCCGTGATTGAGATGCGTTACGGATTGGGCGGCATGCGGCCGCAGACACAGCGCGAGATTGCCTATAAGACGGGCATATCGCGTTCCTATGTATCGCGCATTGAAAGCAAGGCAATCGCAAAACTCGCCGAAGAGCTTACGAAAAACTCTGGACTTTAAGGAAAGCTTTGCGTAATATGGACGTATGATTTATTTTGGGCCTGCAGGCAACTCAGACAGCTTTTATGAGCAAGGCCATAAGAACACCTACGAGGCGTTTGAATGGCTGTATAATATGGGGCTTAACGCCTTTGAATATTCTTTTGGGCGCGGCGTGCGCATCGGGCAGGCCGCAGCAGAAAAGATCGCGGAGCAGGCGTCTTTATACGGCGTCAAATTGAGCGTGCACGCGCCGTACTATATCAACCTTGCGACGGATGAACCTCAAAAACAGGAAGGCAATGCGCGCTATTTTCTGCAGTCGGTCACGGCTGCGAGATGGCTCGGCGCGAAGCGCGTGGTGTTTCATGCGGGCTCGCACGGAAAACTCAAAGCCCATGAAGCCTTCGAACGTGCGAAGCACGCGCTGAAGGACATACTGGATGGGCTCGACGCGGCGGGTATTTTTGATATTGAAATATGTCCTGAAACGATGGGCAGAATAAAACAGATCGGCGATATTGACGAAGTGATTGCACTGTGCAGGCTCGACGAACGGCTCGTGCCCGCAGTTGATTTTGCGCACCTGCACGCGCGCGGGCGCGGCGCACTCAATTCAGAGGCAGATTTCGCCGCCATACTGGACAAGCTCGAATCGGGCCTCGGCGGGGAGCGTGCCAAGCGTTTTCACGTGCATTTTGCCCGCATTGAATACACGGCGGCGGGGGAGAAGATGCACCGCACCTTCGCGGAGACGAAATACGGGCCGGACTTTGAGCCGTTTGCCGCGCAGATCGTCAAGCGCGGCCTTGAACCCACGCTGATATGTGAGTCGCGCGGAACGATGGCGGAGGATGCTGCGGAGATGAAGCGCATCTATTTGGAAACGAGGGCAAAGATATGAGAATCGCGAAGCTGCGGGAGGCCATGACGCAAGCGCAGGCGGACGCCGCGCTGATCACGGCGGATGAGAACATTCGGTACTATTCGGGCTTTTCGGGATCGAGCAGCCAGCTGCTGATCACGCAAACCGAAAAACACCTCTTTACCGATGCGCGCTATTCGGAGCAGGCGGAAAGCGAAACGGATTTCACCGTAATAGAAACGAAGAGCCCCGCACGCCTTGCGGCGATATTCGAACGCGCCAAAGCGGGCGGAAAACGGCTTGGTATCGACCTCTCGGGCGTTTCTTACATGACGTATAAAGGCTATCTGACACAGATAGACGAAGCCGGTATCGTCGATATCTCGGAAATAATCAAGGCGCAGCGCATCGTGAAGGATGAGACGGAGCTTGCGCTGATTGCCAAGGGCGCGCGGCATAACGACGCGCTGTTCTCGCATCTGTGCGGGCTGATCCGCCCGGGGGTTACCGAGTTGGACATCAAAGCCGAGATTATCTACTATATGAACAAAAACGGCGCCGACAGTGCGTTTGCGCCGATTGTGGCATCCGGGCCGAATTCGAGCCTTCCGCACGCGACACCCACGAATCGACGCGTACAGCCCGGCGACTTGGTGACGATGGACTACGGCTGCCGTTTTGACGGGTATTGCAGCGATTTTACGCGCACTGTGGGCATTTTGGATATAGACAAAGAGCAGCAAAAAGTATATGATATAGTGAAGTGTGCGGGCGATACCGCGCTGCAAATGCTGGCGGACGGCGTCGCGGCGCGCGTCGCGGACGCGGCGGCACGAGACTATATCGCGCAGCACGGGTACGCCGAAGCGTTCGGCCACGGGCTCGGGCACGGCGTGGGGCTATTCATTCACGAAGCGCCGACGCTTAATGAGATATCGGCGGATACGCTCGCGGACGGCATGGTCGTCACGGTGGAGCCGGGTATCTATTTAAAAGGCCGGTTCGGCGTGCGCATTGAAGACTTGTGTGTCATAAAGCACGGCGGCAGTGTCAATCTGACGGCAGCGCCGCGTGATCTGATAATCCTATAATTTGCTTGGAGGTAAACATGGTTTCAGCCGGAGATTTCAGAAAAGGCCTGACAATCGAAATAGACGGTCAGGTTTGGGTGATAGTGGATTTTCAACACGTTAAACCCGGAAAGGGCGCCGCGTTTGTGCGCACCAAGATCAAAAACATCATGAACGGAAGCGTGCTGGAAAGAACATTCAACCCATCCGAGAAGTTCCCCAAAGCCCATGTAGAGACGAAAACGATGGAATACCTGTACAGCGAAGGTGATCTGTATTACTTCATGGACAACGAAACATACGAGCAGCTGCCCCTAAACCACGGCCAGGTGGAAGACGCGCTCAACTATATCAAAGAAAACATGCCTGTCACGATCAAATTCTTCAAGGGCTCGGCGTTCTCAGTTGAACCGCCGAACTTTGTGGAGCTTGAGATCGCAGAAACTGACCCCGGCTTCAAGGGCGATACGGCCACATCGGGCAACAAACCGGCGATTCTCGAAACGGGCGCGAAGATCATGGTGCCGCTGTTTGTCAATCAGGGCGACAGAATCCGCGTGGACACGCGTACCGGCGAGTACATGGAACGCGCGTAAGGACTGTAATACCATAAGCATAATTAAGGGCGGCATCACGAGTGCCGCTCTTTTCTGTGCTTAAGTGTTTACTTTTGGGCGCAGAACGCCTCCTTATGAAAGACAAGCTATTAGAAGTCAATAGGTAAAAGGGTGTTTTTTAAAGCGCATATTGTAGCAGCGTATGGAAAAGCCAAGAGATTTCCAGAATGCAATCCCTCTATCATTCCAAGCATAAACGTCAATATCAATCTCATTAACCTGCAAATGTTCAAGTAGTGCAAAAAAGGCATTTTTCCCATACCCCAATCTTCGATCTTCGCGGCAGATAAAGAATTGGCGCAAATAGAGAGGGGCAGCGGTCATATTAACCAGCGCATACCCGACATGTTTCCCGTCCACTTCAAACAAGAAAGCTTGGTAGTCAGAGGTTAGGAACTCTGTCATACGCTGCTCCAATTGAGGTAGGGCCATTGTATTTTCGCCCTTTTCATCCTCAATCAGCATACGGTTAAGCTGAGCCAATTCCATGACATTGTTTGATTTACAGACAAGCACATTCATCATTATTACAATTGCACCTCGCTTTTGTTTTCTTCGGCTGCTTTGCCTGACATGCTCTGCTCGCTCTGAGAATCGTAAAGAAGATGTTACACAGATTTCGTACAACCGAATCGACAGCGGCCAAATGATGTTTTCACAAGCTTTAAGAGATTGGTAATACTCCGATAGAATCGGATCGCAGAACGCCGCTCTTTGAGCGGCAAGCCAAATAGCCTGCTGTAACCATAAACATACAATACCACAAAAACATATAAAGCATATAATTTCTTACTAATCAAGATAAACTGACAGAAGTATAAAAACCGCTAATAATTGTGTTAAAAATATCACAATGCTTGAATTTACCACTTGCTATTTTGTGTCTGCGGTGGCTTAATGAAACTATATAGGTGGAGGAATACATTGATGACTATAATCACGAAACGGGGCCGTGTCTATAAGCTTGTGGGCACTTGGGACAGTGAGCTGGTGTTCGCACCGGACGACGGACTCGATGATCAGGTGATGATCTACTCGCAGGATGAGGTCAAAGAACTGCTCAAAGCGGGCAAGCTCATGGAGGTCGCCACCACCGGACAAACCGCCTATCCGAATTAAAGCCGTACGTTTAAAACATGTGTATTTTATGATCCCATTTTACGAAAACAGTATGTTTCGAAGCCATTCGCAGCCATTATGCCGATAATTCAAACGCCTAATCCATATGATAGCCGTGCGCTTCCGACGCTATTTTAAGCCGCTGGATCATGTTTTTGAGCCGTTTTATTTGCTGAACCTCTTCGAACCGGCTGTCAGAAATCAGCGCGCTTGCTGTATGGAAAACAGCGCTGACAATACTGAATAATGATACTTCATAAACGGAGGGTTCCGTCGGCTTTGCGTTCTCCAGCAAAACAAGGGAGGCTTTGCTCGCCCCGCTTAATCGGATTGTAAACGAGTCGGCAGACCCGACAAAGAAAAACTCTTCCTTGCCGCCCGCCTCCAGCAGGCTCAGCAGATTCTCCGTCCACATGATCAGCGTTTCACTGACGCTGCCCGACCAGCGCTGAGCCGGGAAAGGGCTGCCGCCGAGCTCAATGTGCAGAGCGCCGATTAAACTCACGTCATTCCATTCGTATGCGTTGGTGACGACCTCGAATTTCATTTGGTTCCTCCAAGGAATTTCCTTTTATTATTTGCCCAATATTGATATCATAATCATGCGCGGCTTTTTTGCGTATTTCACGGCGGAGTTGCAACGTGCAGAAAGACAAGGGCGTTTCCATCATCACATTTTGTTTCATCGGCAACATTGTTTTGCTGCTGCTCAAGGGCACGGTGGGGTACCTTGCGGGCAGCGAAGCGCTCAAGGCGGACGCTTTCAACTCGGCTGGCGATGTGGTCAATACCGTGGTTGTGCTGCTCGGGCTCCGCTATGCGCTCAAACCCAAAGACAAGGACCATCACTACGGCCACGGCAAAATGGAAGCGCTTGTTTCGTTCTTGGTCGGTATTGTGGTTGCCGCCGCGACAGCATATATCGTTTACGAGGCGGTGAACGCCATCCTTGCGGGGGAGGCGGGACAGCCGAGCTTGGCCGCATTGGCGGCAGCGCTTGTGTCCATCGCGGTGAAAGCCGTGATGTTCAAAATCACGTATGCCGCAGGGAAACGGCTGAATTCCATTGCCGTGACGACAAACGCGATGGACCACCGCAACGACCTGCTGGCCACATCCGGCGCGGCGTTTGCCATCATGCTCTCGTTCGCGGGCCAGCTGACGGGCATAACCGCGCTGACAGTGTACGCGGAGCCCGCTGTGGCGATATTGATCAGCGGTGTGATCGTGAAAACCGCGCTGTCGATCATCACCGAATCGAGCCGGATGCTGCTCGATGCCGCGCCCGACGATGAAACGATGGACGCACTGCGTACGCTTGCATCCGGTGCGCCGGGCGTCGAGGCGCTCTGCTGGCTCCATTGCCGGCGCATGGGGCGCGGATTGCTCGTAGACGCGGCGGTTGAGGTGAGCGGAAGTATCAGCGTTAAAGAGGGGCATGCCGTGGCCGATGCGGTAAGCGACGCCATCCGCTTTAAGTACCCGACGGTGATTGATGTCGTGGTGCATGTGAACCCCGCCGAAAACGAAAAAACTATATAGAGCAATAAACCCAAGGCGCAATCATATGCGTTCACTTCCCCTAATATACTTATAAAAAAGCACACAGGGGGAGGAATGGGTATGCTGAAAAAGGCACTGGCTACGCTCGTGGCGGTTATCCTTGTGATAGGGTTTGCAGGCTGCGGCGCGAAGGAAGAAGAACCATATGAAGAAGTACCGGCGGCCAATATAGAGGAAACTGACGCCAATATGAGAGATACCGTTCTTTATCTCGAGGACGATTACGGCTATATCGTACCCGTGATGAAGCAGATAGAATGGGTGGAGGGCATCGGCGCCGCCACTGTATCCGAGCTGGTGGCCGATTCGAATACAGATGCCCAGATGGAATACCTCGGGCTCAATCCGATACTGTCGGAAGGCACGGAACTCAGCCTTTCCATCACGGACGGCGTTGCGACCATTCAGCTCAGCAACGGTGCCATCAATGGCAAAGACGCCGTGGATGAGCTGAGCAAGGTGGTGGCGCTCGTCAATACGCTCACGGAATTCCCCACGATCGACAAGGTCAAGGTCCTTCAGGACGGCTGCACCGATGCGCTCCCGCTCGGGACCGACATCACGGCAGCGTTTGAGACGTTTGACCTCAATGTGATCGGTTCGAATTCAGAGGAAAATGACGCGTCCAAGCTGCTGCTCTATTTTGAGAACGAAGCCGGAACCGCCATTGTACCCGTAACGAAATACGTAGGCGGTGAGGCGGACGCTTTCGCGGCGATGAGCGAGCTCGTCAAAGGGCCCGGCCAAGGCGGCCTTAAAAGCGCGTTCCCCGAAGACACCGAACTGCTCGGTGTCACGGTGGATGACAACGGTATCGCGTCTATCAACTTTTCGAAACAGCTTGAGAAGGTGAAAGATAAGCCCGAGCAGGAGAAAGCGCTGATGCGCAGCATCATATTGACGCTGATGCAGTTTGACAATATCGATGAAGTGCGTATACTGGTGGATGGAAAGGAATACTCTTCCACGTCTCAAACAACAATGGCAACACCGGAGTTTGTCAATACACTTGAATAAAGGAAAAGAAAACAAATGACGAGAGCAGATGGCCGCGCCGCGCAGCAGCTGCGGCCTTTAACGATTCAGAAAGCTTATTTAAAAAACGCGCACGGCAGCGCGCTGGTCTCATGGGGAGGCACCACGGTGCTCTGCACAGCCATGTATGAGACGGGTGTGCCGCCGTTTCTCGAAAGCGCGGGCAAGGGGTGGCTCACGGCCGAGTATGCGATGCTGCCCGCCAGCACACCGATGCGCAAGCCGAGGGAATCCAAACGGCCCGACGGGCGCAGCACCGAAATCGGGCGGCTGATTGGGCGGAGCCTGCGCTGCACGCTGGATTTTGGCCTGATGCCGGGGTTCACGATACATATCGACTGCGATGTGCTGGACGCGGACGGCGGTACGCGTACCGCCGCCATTACGGGAAGTTATGTTGCGCTCTGCGAGTGCGTAGACAAGATGGTAAAAGACGGCTTGATCGCCGCATCGCCGGTGACGAATGGCATCGCGGCGGTGAGCTGCGGTATTGTGGACGGGGCGTGTTTGCTCGATTTAAACTTTGAGGAAGACAGCCGCGCCGAGGCGGACGTGAATGTGGTGATGTCTCACGGAGGCGGCTTTATCGAGGTGCAGGGCACGGGCGAAAAGCGCCCGATAGCACCCGAGCAGCTTGGTGAGTTGCTGGGGCTCGCGGCGCACGGCATATCGCAGATACGAAAGATACAGGAGGAAACGCTTCGCGGATGAGCAGACTGTTGATTGCGACGAACAATCAGGGCAAGGTCAGGGAGATTAAAGCGATACTCGGCGGCTTTTACGACGAGATCGTATCATTGAAGGATGCCGGTATCGGCCTCGAGGTCGTGGAGGACGGCGACAGCTTCGAAGCCAATGCGGTTAAGAAGGCGCGAGAGGCGGCGGAGGTGGCCGGCTGCGATGCACTGGCCGACGATTCGGGGCTTTGCGTGGATGCGCTCGGCGGTGCGCCGGGCATCTACTCCGCGCGGTATGCGGGTGAGGATGCGACGGATGCGCAGAACAACGAAAAGCTGCTGAAGAATCTTGAAGGCATTCAGGAGCGCGGCGCGCGGTTTGTGAGCGTCGTGGCGCTTGTGTCGGGTGACAACGTGACGACGGCGCGCGGTGAGGTGTGCGGCGTGATTGCTGACGCACCCTCGGGAGACGGCGGGTTTGGCTATGATCCGCTGTTTTTTGTGCCCGAACTGGGACAAACCTTTGCCGAAATACCTGCAGAAATCAAAAACAGCCTGAGCCACCGCGCACGGGCACTGGCGGCGCTGCAAAAAAAGCTCGCTGAACATCCCCAATAGCCAATGAAAACAATTCTTGTATTAAGCGACACGCACGGCGTGAAGATCAAGATGGCGGCGGCGGTTCACCGCTTCCCCGAGGCGGACATGATCTTTCACCTTGGCGACACCAGCCGCGACGCTGATTATATCCGCACACTTACAAACAAGCCTGTCTATAGCGTTCGCGGCAACTGTGACCTGAATTCCATCACCGAAGCGGAGCTGATTCTCTCTGTCGAAGGCGTGAAGTTTCTGCTGGTTCACGGGCATAAGCAGAGCGTCAAATCATCACTGCTGGGCCTCAAGCTTTACGCGCAGGAGAAGGAAGTGGATGCCGTACTCTTCGGGCACACGCATATCCCCACCGAGCAATACATAGACGGCATATGCCTTTATAACCCGGGCAGCCTCGGCGAGCCGCGCGCAAACCCCGCGACCGTCGGCTTGATGACGGTGGAGCAAGGAACTCTTAAAATCAAGACGGTGAAGGTTTAGGAGGCGGATGTGATTCCCAAGGAACATCAAGATTTCATAGAGAGAGCCGTTGATATACTAAAGCGTGATGACAGAATTGTTGGCGTTGCATTGGGCGGTTCATATATTTCAGGGGATATGGATGAGTATTCCGATCTTGATTTTGTGATCGCGGTCAATCCGCAGGATGCGGCGCAGATCATGAATGAGCGGATGAAGATCGCGCAAACGCTCGGAGACCTGCTTTCCGCCTTCACGGGCGAGCATGTGGGGGAACCGCGCTTGTTCGTTTGTCTATACGATTCTCCGCTGCTCCATGTCGATTTAAAGTTCGTTTCTCTGGCTGACGCAGGAAAACGCATTGAAGATCCTGTGATTCTGTATCAGAAGGATAATGCATTGACCGATGCCTTTGCGGCGATGCCCGCCGTGTTTCCTTATCCCGAGCTGCAATGGATGGAAGACCGGTTTTGGGTGTGGGTGCACTATGCTGCCGGTAAAATCGCCAGAGGCGAGATTTTTGAAGTCATCGAATTCGTATCATACGTGAGGCAAAACGTGATTGCGCCCCTGCTGCATATGAAGAACGGCAGCCTGCCGCGCGGCGTCCGGCATATAGAAGCAAGCGCGCCGAAAGAGTTGCCCGCCTTGCTGGAAACGGTCACCGTTCATGACGTGCAAAGCTGTATCAACGCGCTGCATGCCCTCATACGCCTGTACATTGACCTGCGCGAGCCATATTTGGGCCAAAAGATTGAGCCCCGGCTTCACGCACAAAAAAGAGCGATTGAATATCTCTGTTTAATATCTGTTTGAAGCTATATCATAGTATTTATCTTCCGCCCATTTGGCAGGGTTATCCTCGATATATTCCCGGTGAATAAGATAATCCTGTTCATCTCGGATAATGTGGTCATAATACCCGCTTTGCCACAGATCGTATTCGCTTGCCTTGTTTGTATACCGTTTTAACGAAGAGATGAGTTTTGGTATGAGTTCAAGTGTCAATTCATTTTTATTTTCGCGGTCTTGTATAATGTATTTCTGTAGGGCGCGATTTCCAAAGCGCGCTGCCGGAGCAGGTGCGTCAAGGATGCCGCACCCTACACTTGCAGAAGGTGCTTCTGTAGCGCACGATTTCCGAAGCGTGCCGTCACTGTCGTCGTTATTATCTGCAACCGTCACAAGCAAATGAATATGATTGGGCATGATCACGTAATGGTCTATATGTAAATCTTCTCGACTGTCATTGATATGGATTATTGAATTCTCGACACATCGACCGTACGCCGAAAGTTCAATGATAGGCGCGTCAGGGTTGCCGCGCACTACGATTGTCGACAGCAAAGGATTTCTGTCTTTTGTGCACAAAGTCAAGAAGTAAGTACCTGCTGAGCTGTAATCATACCCTTTAAGTCTTATTCTTTTTCTATAGTGTTTTGATTTACCATCAATTATCATAACGTGATTATATATTACAATAATGATATATGCAATTTACTGGGAGCGTGATTTCCCGAAGCGCGCCGCCGGGACAGGTGCGTCAGGGATGCCGCACCCTACATATGCAAAAAGCAATACCGTAGGGCGCGATTTCCCGAAGCGCGCCGCCGGAGCAGGTGCGTCAGGGATGCCGCACCCTACATATGCAGAAAGCAATACCGTAGGGCGCGATTTCCAAAGCGCTGCCGGAGCAGGTGCGTCAGGGATGCCGCATCCTACATATGCAGAAAGCAATTTCGTGGAGCGCAATTTCAAAGCGCACCACCGGGGTTGATTTCATCACATTGAGACACCGCGATGAATGTAGATATCGATCATTTCCGCCCGTTAACGTCCCGCGCATCTTCTCATTTTGCGCCATATTAATTTTTTTACACAGCGCAGTTCTACAATATATCAAGTGACAGTACCTATATAATATGCCCATCATAATCAAAAGGGTCTGGTGGGGTTGCAAAAGGTCTATATCGAGCTTGTTTTTCTCGACAATTTTATTGTCAACCTGCTCGTCATACTGCTCGCGTCGCGGCTTACCAAAACACCGGTCCGGTGGCGAAGGTTCTGTGCGGCGGCGGCGCTGGGCGGTGTGTATGGGTGTATCGCCGTGGCATTAAGCGGCTGGCCGGAGACGGTGACGGTGAAAATCGCAGCCGGGTTTGCGATGTGCTTCATCGCTTATTTCAGGCGCGGCGAGAGAGGGTTCTGGAAGAATACCTGCGCGTTCTGGGTGGCTTCGTTCGTGCTCGCGGGCGCGGTGTATGCATGCATGCTGAGCTTTGGCGAGCCCGTGGCCATCGGCGGCGCGTTTGCGGTGAAAGCGCCTGTGCGCGTGATTCTTCTCGGGCTGCTCTTGGGCGCCGTGCTGACCGATCTGCTGGCGCGCGTGAAACAGCGCGCTCTGCGGCGCGAGGAGCACGCGGCCCTGCTGACGCTGACGCTGGGGGAAAAGACGGTCACGGTCAAAGCGTTTGCCGATTCAGGCAATCTCGTGCGCGACCCGATAAACAGGCTGAACGTCATTTTTTTAAGCCGAGCGGTCGCCGGTGAACTGCTGGGCAGCGACCTGATGGAGCTGGTATCAAAGAAGACCCCAAAGCCGACTGACCGCCTGCGCATCGTGCCGTGTGCCACTGCGTCGGGGCAGAGGCTTTTTTACGGCATCGAGATCGACAAGGCGGCACTGCCCGGCGCGCCAAAGGGCATGAAAGCTGTGGTGTGCCTGTCGCAGCTGCCGATTTCCGGCGGCTTCGGGGCCATTGCGGGCACAGATTTACTGGACGAACTTGCGAAAGGAGCAACATATGAGGACGCTGTGGGTACAAAGACTGATTGCCTGGGTGGCGCTGAGGCTGAAGCTGGCGGCGCGGGCGGATTATATCAACGGGAGCGAAGCACTGCCGCCGCCGCTGACGCGAACGGAGGAGGCGACACTGCTCCGGCTGCTGGGGGAGGGGGACAAATCGGTCAGACGCGTGCTCATTGAGCGCAACTTAAGGCTCGTGGTGTATATTGCGCGCAAGTTTGAAAACACGGGCATCGGCATTGAAGACCTTGTGTCGATCGGCGCAATCGGGCTCATCAAGGCTGTCAACACGTTCGACGTGGATAAGAACATCAAGCTTGCGACATACGCCTCGCGCTGCATTGAGAACGAGATACTCATGTATCTGCGGCGCAACGCAAAACTGCGCTATGAGGTGTCGTTTGATGAGCCGCTCAATGTGGATTGGGATGGCAATGAACTGCTGCTGTCAGACATTCTCGGGACGGAGCCGGATGTCGTCTATACCGAGATTGAGGACGGTGTGGAGAAAGACCTTATGCAGACGTGCATCGACAAGCTCTGTGCGCGCGAAAAGATGATTATGGAAATGCGCTTCGGGCTCAACGGACAGAAGGAACGCACGCAAAAGCAGGTGGCCGACTGCCTCGGCATTTCGCAATCGTACATATCGCGGCTCGAAAAGCGCATCATCAAGCAGCTGCGTACCGAAATCAGCAAAATCGTATAGTATAGCTCCTATGCGCTGATATATATGAATGCCCCGATGACGGGGCTTTTTCATATGGACTTGCATTCGGGGAAAAAGGGTTTATACTATGATCAAACCGAATCGGAGGATAAGGATATGCAAAAAAGCTTTTGGGACGCCGTGAAAGCGCGGCGCAGCATATACGGGCTCAGCAGTGAAAAGATTGTGCCGAATGAGCGGATTACTGAGATTGTACGCAATGCGGTGAAGCACGTGCCGTCACCGTATAACTCGCAGAGCACACGGGCTATCGTGTTGTTTGATGACGCGCATAAAGCCTTCTGGCAATTGGCGCTCGATGAACTGAAAAAGGTGACGCCGCCCGACCGCTTTCCTGCGACGCAAAGCAAGGTGGAGGGGTCGTTTGCGTCAGGCTACGGTACGGTGCTTTATTTTATCGACAAAGGCTCGGTGGATGAGCTGGCGGCAAGCTTCCCGCTGTACGCGGATAACTTCAAGCTGTGGTCGCAGCATTCATGCGCGATGCACCAGTTTGTGATCTGGACGGCGCTCGAAGCCGAAGGGCTCGGCGCGTCGCTGCAGCATTACAGCCCGCTTGTGGACGAAGCGGTGCGCAAAAAATGGAGCGTGCCGGCTAAGTGGCGGATGGTCGCGCAGATGCCGTTTGGCAAGCCCATCGAGCTGCCCGGTGAAAAAGAATTCAAAAGCCTTGACGAGCGGGTGTGGATATTCGAATAGCATTGAAAGAGCGGCATATCAGCCGCTTTTTTTATCCGAAAAAATGAGCTTTCGCCATGCGACATTGGCCGCTGATATTGCATAAAATAATTTGTAAACAAATTTTGACCTTCCTTGACTTATGGGGGGTAAAGTGGTATAAATAAATCATAAAGAGTTAGCACTCACGGGGCGAGAGTGCTAAAGTGATAAAAAATATGCTGTTGAAATCGAAGAAAAGGAGTTGATTATGATGGCAAATTTGATACCCGTAAACAGAAGAAACAGAAGCGTTGCGCCCACGGGCTTTGATGATTTTTACAACATGCTGGACGATTTCTTTACAGACCCGTGGCTGACGGGACGGCGCACGGGTGAGGCGTTTAAGATTGACGTGCAGCAAACGGACAACGCGTACATGATTGAGGCGGAGCTGCCGGGCGTGAGCAAGGACGAGGTCAGCCTCGAGATGGACGACGGAACGCTTCGCATCTCGGTGAACCGCGAAGAGAGCAAGGACGAGGAGACGAAAAATTACATCCACCGCGAGAGACGCTACAGTTCGATGAGCCGCGCGTTATACCTTGCGGACGCGGAAGCGGACGGCATTGCAGCCAAGCTCGACGGCGGTATCTTAAGGGTGAGCGTACCGCGTCAGAAAAACGCGGAGAGCACGCGCCGCATTGAGATACAATAACATGAACAATAAACACAAAGCGCACTGACAGCCCCGCAGTGCGCTTTTTATAATTGGACGGCAGCTTCCTTGATATTTTAATGGGCCGATTTCGCAATATAGATTGACTCTGCTTAAATGTTACAGGACAGATGCGTTCGTCACTTTATTTCTCAGTATGACACAAAAGTAACTATTCGGTCATTCTGAACGGAGCGAAGCGGAGTGAAAAATCTGTTAATCTGCAACTGCGCCATTGAATCAATCAATGGATAAATTAGCATCTTGCGGTTCATTTTGTTGGTTTGTTCGTTATAGCGGCATATTTCAATACGTTCGTCGCTATGCTCCTCAGCATGACAGAAAAGCTGCGGTTGCGGTCATTCTGAACGGAGCGAAGCGGAGTGAAGAATCTGTTAATCTGTAACTGTGCCATTGAATCAATCAATGGATAAATTAGCACCTTGCGGTTCATTTTGTTGGTTTGTTCGTCATAGTGACATATTTCAGATACGTTCGTCGCTGCGTTCCTCAGTATGACAGAAAAGCTACGGTTGAGGTCATTCTGAACGGAGCGAAGCGAGTGAAGAATCTGGTAATCTGCAACTGCGCCATTGAATCAATCAATGGATAAATTAGCACCTTGCGGTTCATTTTGTTGGTTTGTTCGTTATAGCGGCATATTTCAGATACGTTCGTCGCTATGCTCCTCAGTATGACAGGAAAGCTGCGGTTGCGGTCATTCTGAAGCCGCGAGCGGCTGAGTAGCAAAGCTTGAATAGAATCTGTTGCTCTGCTACACAGGTAAAGGAAAAAGCCATTGAACCATTTATCGATATTTACAGTCAATTTACCATTAAGCATTCTTTATATTACGAACTGCTGTGGTATAATATGGGCAAGGGAGGGTTTGTCCTATGGCTATTGAATACGCATGCATCGTGCCGCACCCGCCGCTCATTGTACCGGCGGTCGGCAGGGGAAAAGAAAGCAAAATCGCCGCCACGACGGAAAGCTATCATAAGATTGCCAAAGAGATCGCGCGCATTAAGCCCGAAACCATCGTGGTCGCGTCTCCGCATTCGGTGATGTACGGCGACTATATCCATATTTCTCCCGGCAAATCGGCGGAGGGCGGCTTCGATCACTTCGGCGCGCCGCATGAACGCTTTGATAAAACATACGACACCGAATTTGTGAGCACGCTTTCGGATATCGTATTCGATAAAAACATACACGCGGGAACGCTCGGCGAGCGGGACCCGGAGCTAGATCACGGCACGATGGTGCCGCTTTACTTCATCGACCAGTATTATCAAAACTACCGCCTTGTGCGCATGTCGATATCGGGGCTGTCGTATGTGGAGCATTACCGTTTCGGCATCTGCGTGGCGGAGGCGGCGCAGCGGCTCGGGCGCAAAACCGTGTTCATCGCGAGCGGCGACCTTTCGCACAAGCTCATGAAAACAGGCCCGTATGGCTTTGCCGCCGAAGGCCCCGAGTTCGACGCGCAGGTGACGGCGGCGATGCGCGCGGGAGACTTCGGGCGGTTCTTCGAATTTGCCGAGTCGTTCACCGAGGCGGCGGCGGAATGCGGCCTGCGTTCGTTCATCGTGATGGCGGGCGCGCTCGACGGCCTTGCCGTGAAGCCCACGGTATCTTCGTACGAAGGCCCGTTCGGCGTGGGTTACGGCATCTGCGGCTACAAAATCGGCGAAGCGGATGAGAGCCGCCGATTTGCGGACATCTATGAAGCCAAACAGAAGGAGCTGCTTGCCGATATGAAGGAGAACGAAGACGCTTATGTGAAGCTCGCGCGGCTGTCTCTCGAAACATATGTGACGACCGGCAAGCGCGCGAAGCTGCCCAAGGGATTGCCGAAGGACATGACGGGCAGTCAGGCGGGCGTGTTTGTGTCGCTCAAGAAAAACGGGCGGCTGCGCGGCTGCATCGGCACGATTGAGCCGACGGCGGAGTCGATTGCCGAAGAAATATTGCGCAACGCGGTCAGCGCGGGTACGGGTGACCCGCGGTTTGACCCGGTCACGCAGGATGAACTCGCTTCGCTTGTTTACAGTGTGGATGTGCTTGGGCAGGCCGAGCCCGCGCCGTCGATGGAAGACCTCGATGTGCAGCGTTACGGCGTGATCGTCACCAAAGGGTATAAACGCGGCTTGCTGCTGCCGAACCTTGAAGGCGTCAATACGCCCGAAGAGCAAGTGAACATCGCGCTGCAAAAGGGAGGCATACTGCGCAACGACAAATACACGATGGAACGCTTCGAGGTGGTAAGACACAAATGAGCAAGCTTCTCTGCGGCATATGCCCGCAAAACTGCATGCTGGAGGATGGGCAGACGGGCTTTTGCCGCGCGCGCACGCGTTACGGCGACGAGATACGCGCGAACAACTACGGACGCATCACGTCGATGGCGCTCGATCCAATAGAAAAAAAGCCGCTGCGTCGCTTTCATCCCGGCAGTATGATATTCTCTGTGGGCAGCTACGGCTGCAACATGAGCTGCCCCTTTTGCCAGAACCATGTGATTTCGATGGCGGACGACAGCTACGACACCGTCACGCTGCTGCCCGATATGCTGTGCAAAAAAGCGCTTGGCATACCCGACAATATCGGCGTGGCCTTTACGTATAACGAGCCGCTCATCGGCTATGAATACGTGCGCGACAGCGCCGAATTGCTCAAAAAGAATGGCCTGAAAACGGTGCTCGTGACGAACGGTTATATCAACGAGGAGCCGATGGACAAGCTGCTCCCGCTTATCGACGCGATGAATATCGATTTAAAAGCGTTCACCGAGCGCTATTATGAAAAGCTCAAAGCTCATCTCGAACCCGTGAAGCGGACAATCGCGCTTTGCGCGCCGCGCTGCCACGTGGAGGTCACAACGCTGATTCTGCCGGGCTACAACGACAGCGAGGAGGAGATGCGGCAGCTGTCGTCTTGGCTCGCGAGCGTCGATGATCAAATACCGCTGCATATATCCCGTTTCTTCCCGAGCTATCGCGTGCAGAATATTGATGCAACGCCCGTGGAAACGATCAAAAATCTTGCCGCCATCGCGCGTGAGTCGCTTGCTTACGTGTATACGGGTAACTGCTGAAACACATACAAGTCAACAAATCGCTGTGCCGGTCCGGATTGCTTGGCGGATGGCAGCACCTTAATAAACAAACACGTCATATCTATTGAATTGACAAGTCATCACCGATGCCTTTTACGCCAATGGCTGGGCTGCCAGCGCGCCGCAAATAATGGCCTGCTCCATCACCGTCGCGGCAGCGGTGCCCACGATCGTTACGACAGCGTCGCGGGTCATGTTGCTCGTCTTGGTGCCCAGTGCGAGGCAGAAAACCGTATCGCCGTCCCATTGCGTATGGTTGGGAGAAATGGCTCTGGCCATTCCGTCGTCGGCGAGTCGCGCCACGCGGTTGGCTTCGGCCTTGCTCAAAAGCTCCGTTGTGGCCACGACGGCTATCGTCGTGCTCCGGTAATACAGCGGAGACGGTACGCCGTTCAGCATCGCTTTTGTCTGGTTCACAAAGCTTCCGTCCGTATTCAGCGCGCCCGCGACGATATGCCCGTTATCCCAAATGTCGCCGAGCGCGTTGACCACCGCCAATGCCGCCACCGTGGGGCCGCCCGGAATGTGCAAAGAGGCGGTTCCCAGCCCCCCCTTCATCGGTTTGCCGTATATTTTCCCTATCGTCGCTCCCGCTCCGGCACCCACGCTTCCTTCGGCAACGGGGCCGGGGCCTGCCGACCGGCACGCGGCGTAGGCCGTGGCTTCAGTCGGCGCGGTGCCTTTGGAGTAAAGAAGATCGAATATGACGGCTGCCGGTACGAGAGGAACCTGATCAAAACCTTGCTCCGTGATCCAGCGCATCACGCCGCCCGCAGCCGGCAGGCCGAAGAAGCTGCCGCCGGTGAGCAGCAGGCCATATACGGGATATTCCGATTCGCCGGAATGCAGTATATCCGTATTCATCGTGCCGGGGCTGCCTCCGCCCACGTAGACACCTAGAACCGCGCCCTTGGGGCAGAGTATCACCGTGCACCCTGTGAGGCCGCCTGCATCCTCGGCATGGCCGACCAGTATGCCCGGAACATCCGTGAGACCGCCTCCGTTTGCTGTTTCTATACAATTAACTTTTTTTTGCATGTTAACCGATCCAATCACAATAATCTATCTATGCTTAGACTATGTACGAAAGTAACATGCGGTGTTCAATGAATAAAACTCATACCAATGCGGAAGAAAATTTCTCTCAAGCGCTGCTTGACAAAGCGACAGCTAAGTGATATAAATGGCACAAATAAAAAATATGAAACAGGGGAGCTTGTTAAGCAGGCTGAGAGGAAGTCATCAACTTCGACCCTTACACCTGATGTGGATAATGCCACCGTAGGAAGTCAGAGAGATTTGCTTTTCACGCGGAGTATGCCATCGGTGTTCTCCGTTTTTTGTTGCTCTGTTTTAAGAAAAGAGGTTGCATTGGAACAAACAAAAACATCGGTTTTCTCAAACGGGCTTATCTGGTTCGGCGCGGCAGTATCCATCGCGGAAATTCTGACCGGTACGATGGTTGCGCCGCTCGGCTTGGGAACCGGTCTGCTGGCGATTGTGATCGGCCACAGTATCGGCTGCATTGTGCTTTATCTTGCGGGCCTGATTGGCGCGAACACGCAGAAAAGCGCGATGGAGACCGTGAAAATGTCATTCGGGCAGAAGGGGTCGCTGCTGTTTTCCTCACTGAACGTGCTGCAGCTCGTCGGCTGGACGGCCGTCATGATCGTCAGCGGGGCCGCCGCAGCCGGCTCCATACAAAACATCGGCGGAGACTGGGCTTGGTGCCTCGTCATCGGCGCGCTGATTATACTCTGGCTTCTTGTCGGGCTCAAGAATTTGAGCAAGCTCAATATTGTGGCGATGGGCGCTTTGTTCGTACTCACCGTTGTGATGAGTACGGTTATTTTCAAGAGCCAAGCCGGTGTCACGGTGGACGCGGGCGTCAATTTTGGCACGGCTGTTGAGCTGTCGGCGACTATGCCGCTGTCATGGCTGCCGTTGATTTCGGATTATACCCGGGTGGCGGCCAAACCGAAAAAGGCCACGGCGGTTAGCGCTGCTGTCTACTTTTTTGCGAGCTGCTGGATGTACGCGATTGGCATGGGCGCAGCCCTGTTCACCGGGGAAAGCGATGTGGCCAAAATCATGCTGAGCGCGGGCCTTGGCATCGTCGGCCTCGTCATCGTGATATTTTCGACCGTCACCACCACATTTCTCGATGTGTATTCTGCGGGCGTCAGCAGTGAAAGCATATCTGGCAAACTGAGGGGAAAGCCTATGGCCATAGCCGTCTGCGTCATCGGTACGGGTCTTGCCATATTCACGCCCACGGCGCAGTTTGAGAATTTTCTGTATTTCATCGGCTCGGTGTTCGCGCCCATGACGGCCATTCTGATCACCGACTACTTTATACTGAAGAAAGACCGTTCCGCAAACAGCTTCGACGCGGTCAATCTTGTGATTTGGGCCGTCGGGTTCGTGATATACCGCTTGTCCATGTCTGTGAATACGCCTGTCGGGTACACGTTGCCCGTCATGGTGATCACTGCGGCGATATGCTTTGTCGTCATTAAAGTGATTAAAGGAGAGAAAAATGCTTAAGACAATGCTGGAAAACGTCAGGGAGAAGTTGCCCCTCGTGCACAACATCACCAATTATGTGACGGTCAACGACTGCGCAAACATACTGCTCGCCTGCGGCGGCTCTCCGATCATGGCGGATGATATCGGGGAGGTCGAGGAAATCACTTCGATCTGCGGCGGGCTCAACATCAACATCGGGACGCTGAACGCGAGAACAATTGCTTCCATGCTGGCGGCGGGCAAAAAGGCTAACGCCTGTGGACATCCCGTCGTGCTCGATCCGGTGGGGGCGGGCGCGTCGCGCCTGCGTACCGAAACGGCGCATCAGCTTTTGAACGAGGTGAAGCTTGCCGCCATTCGCGGAAACATATCAGAGATCAAAACGCTGGCGCTCGGTGCGGGCACCACAAAAGGCGTGGACGCCGATGTGGCGGACGCCGTCACAGACAATACGCTGGATAGCATTGTGGCTTTCACAAAGGAATTTTCGAAAAAGACAGGCGCGGTCATCGCCATGACCGGCGCCATTGATATCGTGGCGGACGGGCAAAGAGCCTATGTCATTCGCAATGGGCACCCCATGATGAGCCGGATCACGGGAACGGGATGCATGCTTTCTGCCGCCACGGCCGCGTATCTCACGGCGAATCCGGCGCATCCGCTCGAAGCGGCCGCGGCTGCGGTCTGTGCCATGGGGCTGTGCGGGCAGCGCGCTTACGACCGGCTCGGCGAAAGGGACGGCAACGCGACCTATCGGAGCTTTATTATCGACGAGATGTTTCATCTCAGCGGCGGTGAGCTGGAAGCCGGGGCACAATATGAAGTGCGATAAAAACAGCCTGCTGCTTTATGCCGTGACTGACAGCGCATGGACAGGCGGCAAAACGCTTTATATGCAGGTGGAGGAAGCGCTGAGGGGCGGCGCGACGTGTATTCAGCTGCGCGAGAAGGACCTGAATACGGATGCGTTTCTGGAAGAAGCCATGGCCATTAAAAAGCTCTGCCAATTATTTAACGTTCCGTTCATCATCAATGACAATGTGGATATCGCCATCCGGTGCGGTGCGGACGGTATCCACGTGGGCCAGTCGGATATGGAGGCAGGCAATGTGCGTCAGATCGTGGGCGAGCACATGATACTCGGCGTATCCGCGCAGACGGTTGAGCAAGCGGTGCTGGCGGAGCAAAACGGTGCGGACTATCTCGGCGTCGGGGCGGTGTTCTCCACTGCCACCAAGCCGGATGCCGACAGAGTGAGCCACGATACGCTCAAAGCCATTTGCGGTTCGGTATCCATTCCCGTGGTCGCCATAGGAGGCATCGGCAAACATAATATGATGGAGCTCGGGGGAACGGGTATCGACGGTGTCGCGCTCGTATCCGCGATATTTGCAAGCCCCGATATTGAAAATGAGTGCAGGGAGCTGCTCGCATTAACAAAGCGGATGGTCAGCACCCGAAAGATTGACGGCGCGATATTCGATCTTGATGGCACGCTGCTGGATTCGATGTCCGTATGGGATACCGTCGGCGCGGACTATCTGTGCAGCCTCGGTATACAGCCCCATGAAAACCTGAACCGGACATTCAAGACGATGAGCCTTTTGCAGGCGGCGGCGCATTACCGGAGCGAGTACGGCGTGACATTGAGCGTTGGCGAGATCATGGCGGGCGTGAATCGTATGATTGCGAGCTTTTACTATAATGATGCGCCGGCAAAGGACGGCGTGAAGGATATGCTGGAACGGCTCAAAAAAGCCGGTGTCCGCATGTGCGTTGCGACGGCGACCGACCGTCATCTCGCAGAAAAGGCGCTGCGGCGCAACGGCATGCTCGAATATTTCTCTGCCATATTGACGTGTACGGAAGTGGGCTGCGGCAAGGATACGCCGGAAATTTTCTATCGAGCTCTCGCGCATCTCGGGACTCCGAAGCAGAGCACACTGGTTTTCGAGGACGCGCTGTATGCAATTAAGACCGCGAAGGAAGCAGGGTTTACCGTCGCTGCCGTTTATGACGCATCCGAAGCGGAACACAGCGGCGAGATCCGTGAGCTTGCGGATATCTATCATTCGTTTGAAGAAATGAGGGATTATATTGATTAAGAAGGTGCTGACGGTCGCGGGCTCTGATTCAAGCGGCGGAGCGGGAATTCAGGCGGATATAAAAACCATCACCGCGCATAAAATGTACGCCATGAGCGCCATCACCGCGCTGACGGCACAGAATACCACGGGCGTTTATGGGATTATGGATGTGTCGGCGGACTTTGTGGGGCAGCAGCTTGACTGCATATTCTCGGATATTGTGCCCGACGCGGTTAAGATCGGCATGGTATCCAACAGCGAAATCATTCATGTGATTGCTGAGAAGCTGATTCAATATAACGCGCGCAACATTGTGGTGGACCCTGTTATGGTGTCCACCAGCGGCAGCAAGCTGCTGACCGACGAAGCCATCGATGCGTTGGTGACAAAGCTGCTTTCGCTGGGTACGGTGATCACGCCCAATATACCCGAAGCCGAGGTGCTCTGCGGCTTTGGCATCAAAACCCAGGACGATATGGTGGCTGCCGCGCAGCAAATCGGCAGGGGCTATCACGGCGCGGTGTTGATTAAGGGCGGGCATCTGGTCAGCGAAGCCACAGACCTGCTTTGTGAAAATGGCGTGCCGCAATGGTTCAGTGCGGAGCGGGTGAACAACCCCAACACGCACGGGACGGGGTGCACGCTCTCTTCTGCGATTGCATGCAATCTGGCCGAAGGAAAAAGCCTCGGAGAGAGCATCCGCGGCGCGAAGCAGTACCTGACGGGGGCTCTCAAAGCGATGCTGGATATTGGCAAGGGAGCAGGCCCGCTTGATCATACGTACAATTTATAGTGCCCGGAGGGAGTGAAATCCGCTTCTGAATTCCTGTAAAATTATAGCGGTTCATATCCAAAGGCCTCCTTCGGTCGCCTGATGGCGGCAGCTCCCGGCGCATCCTGCGGAGTAGCTCCGCAGGGGATGAAAAAAAGGGATGCCGTGTCAGCATCCCGAAACATCATACTTACATATACTTTTTATCAAAGCCGATCACTTCATAGTAGTCCGGTTCACCATAACCATCAAAGGGTACCGGATTCGCAATCGGAACATACAGCACGTCGGTGTCATCTTCCCTCAGTCTGAAGCCCTCTCCGATCCAGTAGTCATGATGTAACTTGGTACCGTCTTCGAGCTCGTAATTATAGGTTATGCCAGCCTCGTGAAAATTTCTTCTGACGATATTCATTATACTTGACCTCCTTCATTTTTCAGTCGCCAAAAAAGCGCAGGGTAACAAATGTTTTATTTGCTCAAGCTGATATTAATATATTCTCAAACGCACGTTGAATATATTAATACTTCTATTCATAATCCGTTTTTCCTGCATTGACAATAAAGTCACAAACCTGCCGCCTGTTATATCAAAATTTATACAGCGAAATTATCAAATGGGGGGGCGGGTGAAACGGTTGGAGCTGATCGCGTTACCGCAAAAAGTAAAGCTGAGTCGCCTGCAGCGACGGTTTTCGGCATAGGGTAAAGAGCTCCCATAAGGAGCTCAAATAGCTGAAAAAGTGGCTATAGTTATTGTTATGGAAAGTAGCTAATCCGGTCATCCTGCGGAGCGTAGCGACGAAGGATCTGTTGAGACAGATTCTTTTCCACTCCCGTAGTCACTTCGCTACACTCGTTCAGAATGACCGCTAACCTGTCTTTTCGTTTATTGTGATGCCATCGTGCATGATGATTTTGAGTGAGCGATAGCGAAGCGGAAAATCCCATGTTTAAGCGATTAAACGCGGATGCGTTCCACTTCGCAGTCACGTCGCTTCGCTCCTCAACATGACAAATGGGGAGGTTTCATCGAGCTGAGCTTTTAGAAAGGAGCTGCCAGCTTTGATGACTGAGGATTTATAAGTAATTAGTTCTGGCACATATGCTTCACTCTCAAAGGGAATCAATTTTTCAAATCTATTAATAGAACGAATAAGAAGCCAGCAAGATGCTCTGCAAGCGGGTCAGTACCCTGCCACTCTGTCAATAATGCTGCCGTCAATCGCGTTGATCGTCAGAAAGCTCACATCGTATTCCCCGTCCTTTATGCCATTAAGCTTATACGTGCACTCGCCGATAAAATCCCATACGGGCAGATACACATACCTGTCCCCGCTGAGACGGCAGCGCATCATGCCAAGCTTTATTTGCTTGATCGTAATCAGATTATCCGTTGAACCCGGCATGATCCACGCATTTTGATAGGTCACTTGATCTTTGAACCGTTTGATAACCGTTTCAAAATCGAGCAGCGCCACATTATCATTCAAAACCTGCCCCGGCTCACCCGGCCAGCACCAGTCCAGCCGGTACACGCCGCTCTCGTCGATATAGACGTCCAGCGTCTCCGCTTCCCAAATCTTGTCGTAGTGCTCGGGCTGGCTCAGCATCCTTGTCGAGTTTGCGTTCGTGGTTACCGGAATGCCATTGATTACGGGAGAAAAGTGAAACACGTAGCACTTCTTGATGTTTTGATCGGCGGCGAGGATATCCATATCCGTTCCGGCAAACCCTGTGATGGCAGCGGTGATATCTGTTCGGACGAGGCTCATGTTTGTTATGCCCAGGCTGTTCAGCAGCTTTTCCGCAGCCTCCTGCGCGTCTTTCTGCGGCAGTGCGAGGCCTGCAATGTGATCCGCATGGAGCACCGTTTTGTAAACATCGCCCTCGCCGATATAGAAGCTTAAAGCGCTGTCGCGGCCGTCGTCCGGCGATTGAATGCTGAGCAGCGCGGGAGACGCTTGCCCGAGATCGGCCTGCACTTCAATAGACTGTATCTTATCCGAGCCCGGTGCAGACGTCAGCGTGGCCGGTACTTTTTCCGGGTCTTCCTCGGAGGCGTTTTTGTATTGCGCCTCAAAGCTTTTAAGCTGCGCGTTCAGTTCGTCCAATGCCGACTGGCGCGATGCTTCAAGCATATCCGTGCTGTTTTTAACTTGCTCGATCTGCGCCTTCACATCAACAATCTTCTTTTCCCAATCGCTTTTGGTCCTGCCCGTCATCTGATAGAGCGACTGGCCCTGCATCAGAATATCGGCGTATTTTTGAACGTCCTTTGCGGTAAACGCATGAGGCAATGCTTCCGTCACCGGAAACAGGGAGGCATCGGGCAGCTCAATTTGAGCGTCAGCCACTATTTTCACGTCACTTTGAACGCTCAGTTCCTCCTGCCAAGTGTCCGGTATCGTTTCGAGCATGGGATTGCCGGACACTGCGGGCCCGTTTATCTTGTCCTCAAGCGCGGTTTTGTCAATCACAGCGGCGGTTTGCGGCGTGGGATGGCAGGCCGGCAGAACAGCCGCAAATATCATAATAAGCACAATACAGCAGATTCTTTTCATATGACGTCACCCTCTTCAATCAGTGGACTGAACAAAGTCATCAGTTCTCAAATGGCGGCTTTACGTCTGCCGCATCGCTCTTTGCGGCTGACTGTTTTTTTATATGAACCTTATCCAGCTTCCAATAGCCGCTGATCACCAGTGTGATGCCGGTAAGCAGTATCACCCCAAGCTGAAGCGCTTTATCGATATACAGCGTGGGGGACTGTATGCCCGCAAACACATATGTGAGATTGGGCAGCAGCATGCTGATGAACGAAAGCGGAGTGCCTTCGAAGAAATACCAGATCAGGCTCGCGTAATGGTAGATGAGCCCCGGAAGCACCATGGCCATAGAGACACTTCTGGAGGACAGGCCGACCGCAAACCCAAAGAAGCCGTAGACAGCCCCGTAAAACGCCGAATAGACGATGAACAGGCCGATGTACAGCAAAGGGGATGAATAATAGACATCGCTGAACAGGCCGGTCGGCTCATAGTTTATTGTCTGAACGGTGGGGTCGTATATGAAAAAGCCGATCAATGTCACCAGAAAGGCAGCGATGAACACACCGCTTCCCACAATTGCGGAAGACAGCGACTTCGCCGCGAGGTATTTTCCTGGGCTTATTTCCTGTGCGGTCATGAAGTCCGCCGATTTTAAATCCGCCGCTATCAGCGGTACGAGTACAAACGCGGGTATGAACGGCGCCAAAGTATTGATCAGATGGTTGCTGTATTGGCTGTATATGAATAACCCCAAGCCGCCGAATCTTTCGCTGTTGTCGATCTGAAGTGTCTGCACCAGATTCAGAAGTGAGCAGATGATCAAAGCGCCGACCGCGATCCACAAGTTTTTTGAACGCAGCATCTTTTTTATGTCGGAACCAATAATTTTCTTCATGGCTTTACACCTTTGCCTTATGACGCCACGGCTTGGCCGCAACATGATTGATGAGGCCCACAGCCGTAATCAGCACACCCCAATACGCGGCGCTGATGATGATATCCAGCGCGGGAATTGCCGTCAGCTTCAGCGCGTATGCGAGATAAGCGTGTTCAAAGGGCAATATTCCTGTTGGCTCAAACGGGCCCAAATTGTAATAGACGATCATTTCGAGCATGAACAGAGCGATGCCGACCGCAAATCCATAAGGTATTTTTGTACAGCGATTATTGACGGCATAGATCACAGCGGCGACGAAGAGGAACCGCAGGAAGAAGTACAGAACGCTTAAGCACATCGCGAGAGACGGTGAGACCCATGCCAAGCCGTTTAATGCCATGGCATTCCAGAGCTCATTCGCGGCGATTGTCCCGTACTTGATGAGCAGAACCAGCAGATGGAACACCATTGTGATCAAGACAAATAAAAGACAGATGAACGCAAGGTACCCAAGGCCGCGAACAAACGAGCCTTGAGCCTTTGCATTTTCGCTTTCTCTAAATCCGAAATCGGCGACGACAAGCAGAAAAATCAAATACTGACTGAACACAACGATCCTGTCAAAGCTGTTGACCGCCATTTCCTGAAACGAGGGTGGCCCGCCCATATAACTTAAATATGTATTGCTTTCAAGAGAAAAGCCAAACAGAAGAACAGCGGCAGCGATAAGGCGCCAAGGCGGTACTTGTTTCAAATTCGCGACTATATATTTCATGGAACTGCCTTTCACTTTAAAATCAGCATCACCGGGGATATCCCCGGTGATACGATTAATAGTACTGGTTGGAGAAAGTGCCGCTCGCGTAGTGCGTGTATTGGGGATACGGATTGACAATTCTCAGACCAAGCGAACCGGACGTATCCGGATATAAGTATTTCGTTTGGTTCGTTGAAGTCATCGAAATAACCGCGGAGCGAGCGGTGTTCCCCGAAACCAGATAACATGTGTAACTGGTGAATGTCCCGGTGGGGGCATTCATGGTGCTGTTTGTGCAAAGGTTCACGCCCCGCATTGAGGTGCTGAAGGTAAGCGAGGAGCTTGTCCACTGTGCATACGGATTTTGAAAGCTATAAGCAAACGCTGTTGAGGCCATAAGAAGCATGACAACGACCAGAAGTGCACAGACGATTAACTTCTTTTTCATTTGTTTTCTCCTTTCCAATGTTCTAATTTTCTTAGAACATGTCCTCCGTTGACCAGTTCTGCTAATGAACATCCAAACTTGACTGCCGCACGTCCTTTCTATACTTTCATTAAGCATCACCTCGACACACAAGAATTGCTTGCGTTTATTTAATTATAATGACACATACCTAAAATGTAAAATAATATATAAGTTATATTATATTTACAACGAACTCTGTATCACCGGGGAAGCCCCGGTGATACCGTCAATACTGGTTGGAGAAAGTTCCGCTCGCATAGTGCGTGTTGCCGGGATAGGGGTTGATAATCCTCAGGCTCAGATTACCGACCATATCCGGATATAAGTCTTTCGTTTGGTTTGGTCCGGTCATCGTAATAATCGCGGAATGACGGGTGCTCCCCGAAATCAGATAGCATGTGTAGCTGGCAAAAGGCCCGCTGGGGGAATTGATGGTGCTGTTTGTGCACTTGTTGACCCCATGCATAGAAGCGCTGAAATAAAGCGACGAGCTTGTCCATTCCACGTTGGGATTCTGGAAGTTATAAGCAAACGCTGTAGAGGCCATAAGAAGCATAGTAACTATAAGCACTATGCTCACAATTATCTTTCTTTTCATCTTTTCTTCCTCCTCAACATTTCGATTTTTTACATAAAAAAGTCCTTATGAAATTCTGTGCGCACATCCGTGATCGCACTTTTTTTCAGAAAGACTTCCATTATACTTTCATTAAGCATCACCCCGATTACACAAGAATATTATGCAATAGGTGTTTGCATTTATTTAATTATATCTTAAAATATATAAAATGTAAATATATACAAACAAAAAATTATATTAACAACAGAACCGAATATTGTACTGTTGGCTTATCGGGCACCCACTGACAAGACAGTCAGTCATATCTCACACCAAAAAGAGACAACCCCGCCTTTTTTCTTATATTCAGCAGCTTTTCACCGAGCGACATTTTTCATATACGTCTTTGTATTTTGTGGCTCATGATAAGTGCTTCCGCACGGCATTCTACCAAGCAATAGCGGAAATTTGTCAACCAAAATTAACATGAAAACGGCCTTATGATATAATAAAAAAAGTTTGCCGACACCTAATTATATTTTTAACAGAAAAAACTTGTTAGATAATCAAATAATCTGTATACTCAAGCGTAGATTAATGCAGAATATGACGGGGGAGATTATTCGTGGATTTATTTGAAAAGTGTTATTCCTTTACTGACGCGAAAGAGTCAATTGCATCCGGGCTTTATCCATACTTTCATGCGCTTCATACCGCCCAAGACACAGAAGTGGTTATGGACGGCAGACGTATCATCATGATCGGTTCCAATAACTACATGGGGCTTACAAGCGATCCGCGCACAATTCAGGCGGCAAAAGACGCGCTGGATAAGTTCGGGACAGGCTGCTCGGGCTCGCGCTTTTTAAACGGCACGCTCGTGCTGCATGAACAGCTCGAGGAAGAGCTGGCGGACTTTTTTAATAAGGATGCGGCGCTCACGTTCAGCACCGGCTTCCAAACGAATCTCGGTGTGATTTCTGCGGTCGTCGGCCGGCATGATTACATTATAAACGACTCGGAAAATCACGCAAGCATTATAGACGCGAGCCGTTTGGCTTACGCGAAAAACGTGCTCAAATACGAGCACAGCGACATGGCGAGCCTTGAAGAACGGCTGCAGCGCCTGCCCGAAGACGCGGGCAAGCTGATTATTACGGACGGCGTATTCTCGATGAGCGGCGATCTCGCAAAGCTTCCCGAAATTGTGGAGCTTGCCAAGAAATACAAAGCGCGCATACTCGTGGACGATGCGCACGGCGCGGGCATGGTCGGCAAATGCGGCCGCGGTACCGCGAACTACTTCGGTCTCGAGAAAGAAGTCGATATCATTATGACGACGTTCTCCAAATCGTTCGCGTCGCTCGGCGGATGCATCGCCGCGGAAGCAGACGTGATCGGTTACGTGAAGCACCGTTCGCGCCCGTTCATTTTCAGCGCGTCAATCCCGCCGGCCAATGCCGCTGCCGCGCGCGAGGCGCTGCGCATCATGAAGGCAGAGCCGGAGCGCCAGAAAGCGCTGATCGACATTTCAAATTACATGCGTGGTAAGCTCAAAGACGCGGGCATTCCGATCATCGAGGGTGAGACGGCGGTTATTCCGGTGTTCACCTACGATATGCACAGAACGTTTGTCATCACGAAGATGCTGTTTGAAGAGGGCGTTTATGTGAACCCCGTCATCCCGCCCGCCGTGAAGGACGGCGAGTGCATGCTGCGGACAAGCTATACCGCGACGCACACAAAAGAGCAAATGGATACGGCGGTCGAAGCGTTCAAACGCGTATTTTCAAAGATTTAATACCGTTCATGTTTTCCCCAATATATAACCTTTTCTACAAGGCGCCCGTTGCGGCGTCTTGCTTTTTTGTATCAGAAACAATATGGGGGAGTTGAAAAAAAGCTTTTACTAAAAAGAATTCTGTCCAACCAGATAAAACTATCTCCCATTGGGAAGAAAGCGGTGTGAAGCGCCGGTTGAAGGTGTATGATCAGGTTCTGTATAAAGTTGCTCACCTAGTCGCCTGTTGACGACGGTTTCCCCGGAGGTTAAGCCCTCGATTAACGAAAAGATGCGTGCACCGATCCGCAACCCTTGCCGCGGGCGGTCTCAGTGCGCCTTAAGGCCATGCCAAAAGGGCTTCGCCGTTGATGACCTTCCGGTCAATTGATTTTCAGGCAGACATTATTTGTTTTGTGACACGTCTTCACCCTCTTGTCTTCTCTTTCTGTCGCCCATCACGCAAAGAAAAAACAACAAAGCAGAAAAACCAATCAATGATGCGATAAGTGCGGAAGGCAGTTCGGCGATAAAAAAGTGAATGCAGAGCGCTACAAGCAATACGATACACGCAAGTGTCTTTCCAATCACGGTTTCTGTCTTTTTCATTTCGTCCTCCTGAAATACAGTCGTTGGGATTGAGAAGCATACCGCTATGACCAGTAAACCACATGACGCATCCAAAATCAATGCGGCGGCAAAATGATCGCCGGTACAAGAACGCTCGGCGTGTCTTGCTTTTTTTCCATCCAAACATTATGATTTATAGGAATGATCTGGAGGAATGGGTTTGGACATCGTATTTGAAGTTTTCGCGTGGCTTGTTTTTGCAGCTGCGGTTGTGATACTGGCTGTTAAATTCTTTCGGGACAAGGATTCCGGCGGGCTGCTGCCGCCGCCGCAGAAATTGAGCCGGGGCATACTATGCAAAATCATCGCTGCTGTGCTGCTGTCGCGCATCGTCCTTTATCTTCTGAGCTTTGCTTTTACGCATATCATCGGTTTTCCTAAGAATTTCCTCGAGGTTTGGAACGAGTGGGACGCGCAAAGCTACCTCTGGATTGCCAATAACGGCTATTTCAGCCCGGATGAAGGCTGGATTCGTATCGTGTTTTATCCGCTTTATCCGTTTGCGGTCTGGCTGCTCAAGTTCGTGTTCGTCAATGACATCATCGCGGGGCTGGCCGCGTCGTGGGGGTGCCTTTGCGGTGCTTGCGTGTTTTTGTACAAGCTCGTGCTGCTGGATTCATGCCACAAAACGGCATTCCGGGCCGTCAAGTTTCTGCTGATATTTCCGTGCACCGTGTTTTTGGGCGCGCCGTATACCGAATCGATGTTCCTGTTGTTCTCGTTCGGCTGCCTGTATTATGCGCGCATTAATAAGTTTGTGCCGGCGTGTGTGATGGCCGGTCTTGCCGCAATGTCGCGCAATATGGGGCTGCTGCTTGCCATTCCGGTATTCATCGAGATACTCTGCGCGCATAGGCTGACGCCGCAGAATTTCAGGCATAACTTCAGGCAGAAGCTCAAAGCCTCGCTTAAGGATTTCGCCTCGCTGCTGATCGTGGGGGCCGGTGCGCTGGCGTATCTGTTTTTGAACCACGCGATGCTCGGCAATGCGCTCGCATTCATGCAGCACCAGCAGGAGCACTGGTCTCAAAGCTTCGGCAGCTATGCGCATTCGCTGCTCACCACATTCCAGCAAATGCTCGCCGAAACGGCCGTCAGGCGGCAGCTGCTGCTGTGGGTGCTGCAGTTCGCCGTGCTGATACTGGGGGGCTTGAGCCTGCCGCTCATCAGCAAAAAGACGCGCCTGTCTTACGGCGCTTATGCGGTGGCGTATGTGTTTGTGGCGTTCGCGCCCACCTGGCTGCTCTCGGGCCTGCGCTACTTTATGGGGCTCGCCGTGCTGTTCCCGCTGCTCGCGGCGGCCGCGCGGCGCAGATGGCTGGATATCGCTTTGACCGTTGTCTTTTCCGTCTTCGCCGTGGCGTTTGCGTGTTTCTTTGCCGTTCACTGGGAAGTGCTGTAATAAATCGTGAGGAGAATTTGATATGGAGAAGCCAAAGAATTTCATCAGAACGTATACCGGCATTTACTTTGACCCGTATATGATTAGGCCGGAGCAGGTTGAGATACTCGATATCGCGCATTCGCTGTCGCTGATGACGCGCGCCAACGGACATATCCGGCATTTCTTTTCGGTGGCGCAGCACGCCGTGAACTGTGCGCTTGAAGCGGGCAACCGTGGGCTCTCGCGGCGCATGCAGCTCGCATGTTTGATGCACGATGCGGCGGAAAGCTATATTTCGGATGTCACACGCCCCATCAAGCACCGTTTGGAAGGATATGAGCAGATAGAGGACAAAGTGCTCGGCGTGATATTCGGTAAGGTTGGCCTCGGAGAACTGAGCGGCGACGAGCTGCGCGCGGTCAAAGAGATCGACGACGCGATGCTCTATTACGAGTTTGAGGCGCTTACGGGCGTGCAGATAAGAGATGTCCCGCCCGTTATCACGATGGCGCACGATTTTTCATACAAGCCGATGGCGGACGTCGAGCGTGATTTTTTAAGCATGTATGACGTGCTTTCCAAAACCGCGAAACCGTAGGGGACGGCCTCCCGGACGTCCCGCATGATTGCGCGTGATGGGAGGGCGAGTCATGTATGCCATACCTATACGGTATAATGCACGAATCGTAGGGGAGGGCCTCCATGCCTTCCCGCATGGCTGCACGGTTATGGGAGGGCGGGCTTGGAAACCCGCCCCTACGAATATGATGGCCAAAGCGTAGGGAAGGGCCTCCCGGACGTCCCGTATGACTGCACGGTGATAGGAGGGCGGGCTTGGAAACCCGCCCCTACGAATATGATGGCCAAAGCGTAGGGGAGGGCCTCCATGCCCTCCCGCATGGCTGCACGGTGATGGGAGGGCGGGCTTGGAAACCCGCCCCTACGTATAATGGCCGAGCCGTAGGGGAGGGCCTCCATGCCCTCCCGCATGGCTGCACGGTGATGGGCGGCGCGTCAATGATGCCGCGCCCTACGATCCGCGAAACCTTTGGGGACGGCCTCCGATATTCCGATAAAATAATGATGGCATTTGGAAGTCCAACATTTCGGAACAACGAAAAATAATTATCGAAAAACGGTAAAAATTAATTGACATACGTATGGATGCGTGCTACGATCTCCTTGAAAACAACGATCATTCAAGGAGGATTTTTCTTATGACGGATACACGCTATCTCTACCAATATTTCTTGGAGAAGAGCCAGACTGATAAGAAAAAACCGCAGCCCAAGCCCAAAAAGGATAAAGGGGGCAAAAAGTCATGAACGACCAAATGGCTGCTCCCGAGAACCAAGGCTTGCCCAAACGCCGTATCAACCTGCGGCTGCTGATCAGCGCCGCCATATTCGGCATCATATTCGCGGCGATTTTCGTGAATCAGGAGCTTGGTTTCAATCTTGCGGTATTTTTCCTTCTCATTTATGCGTATGCCGCATTCAACGCCACTTCGATTTTTGCCGTGCCCTTCCGGCAGGAAAAACTGCTCTATCTGTTCACAATACCGGTCATATTTTTAAGCCTGTCGCTTTTTGTCACGAGCTCGTTTATCCACGTGTTCAGCGTGCTTGCGATACTCGCGGTGATGTATGTGCAGTATACGGTGCTTTCGGGCAGCGCGCTCAACCGCTGGGATGAAAGCGGCTTCATCGTCGATATCGTGATGACAGGCATCACCCGTTTCCTGTTCGGTATCGTCCGGTTTGTGGGAGACGGCTTCAGCGCTCTTTTTAAAGGCAGAAAGAAGGCGGGTGCGCTGGCCGGTGTGGGCATCGGCATTATATTGCTGCTCATTGTGGTGCCGCTGCTCGTCGGGGCGGATGCCAACGTATCCAAAATGCTCGGTCAGTTTATCGAAAGCCTCGCGCTCGGTGATATATTCCTTTATGTGTTCATGTTTGTGCTCGGCGCTTCGCTGATTATGGGGCCCGCGTCCACGGCTTTGGAGCCGGAAAGCACGGGGCCGAGAAAGGCCGTGCATATCACAAAGCGGCCGATACCTGCCGTGACCATTGGCGTTGCGCTCACGATGGTAGCTGCCGTGTATGCGCTGTTCGCGGCTGTGCAGTTCGGGTATTTCTTTGCGCCCAAGGAGACGCTATCCTCGGTGCTCGGGCTCACGAGCTCGGTGTATGCGGTGCGCGGCTTCGGAGAAATGATGTTCATGACGTGCTTTAATTTTGTGCTGATCGTCATCGCGTTGCGCTTCACGCATCAAAAGGACGGAAAAACGCCGCCGTATCTGACTGTGCTTTATGTGCTGCTTATCGCGTTTAACTTCGTGATACTCGCCTCGGCGCACCTGCGCATGGCATGCTATGTCGCGTCGTTCGGGGACACGGTTGCGCGTTTCCTGTCGCACTCGTTCATGCTGCTGCTCGTGGTTTTCAATGTTGTGATGCTTGCGCGCATCTTCTCGGACAAAGTGAAGCTGATTCGGCTGTTCGCGGCGGCGGCACTGATTTATCTTTGCACGCTCACTGCGGTAAACCCGGAGCGGTATATCGCGGGAGAGAACATACAGCGCTACGAGCGTACGGGCAAGATCGACGTCGAATATCTGCTGTCTCTGCCCGGAGATGCGCTGGCCGATATGTGCGATTTTCTGATTGGGAGGCCGGAGCTGATGGATAAAGCCGCGAGGGAGCAGGCCGAGCTTCAGCTCGAGAACCTCGAGAGCAAGGATTCCGGCTGGCTGTCCAGCAATCTTGCGGATATACGGGCCGAAGCGAAGCTTAAAGAGCTGCTTCGCTGAGACGGGACGAATCAAAACAAATAACACGCCAGCAGCGCGTCAGGTTGCTGACAAAGTAACAATTGTCACTGATATAGCAACTAAATCTGTCATCCAGTCCACCGCGCAGCGAGGAGCGATGCGATGACTGCGCAGTGGAAAGAATGACAGGCAGGGTTCTTCATCAAACTGACGAAAGCAGCGTGTTTTTTTGTTTTGTGAAACAGCCGTTCAATGGCTGAGGATCAGTTCCGTTGGACCGTTAAGCTTTTGGTTATGACGAAATCAGCACCCTTCACCGTTTGAAGTGCATGAGCTTTCCGCTTGCCTCGTTTTCTCCGTATGTAAAAAATCTTTTATATCCAATGTCCGGGTTTGATTTTCCAAAATAAATAGCGGTATGCCAATCCCACCGGCTTTGATGACCGACAGGAACATTTCATCGTTATCCCGGTAAGCAAGGAACTCTTTCAGCGTTCTCAGGCTTTTTGTAATGTCTCTGAAATCCAGCTCAGCAGCCACGGCTTTTAACTCGGCTTTTGCGGCTGCGCAATCAGGGCAATCCTCTGCGCCATACATAATAATATTCATAGCGGTTCCTCGTGCTATTTAATAAATTCTTTCGATAAAATATTTCCGGCTTTATTCGGCAGTAAAGCATACATCCAGCAGCCAAGGCAAAAGCCGAAAGCCGATTCCAGCACGGCACAAATAAGCAGGATAACCAAAACGACAGTGCCGGGTATAAGTAAATTTGCAGCGTATAGCAAGGTTGCAACCGCAGAGAAGAGCACACCTATGCGTGCGGCGAAAATTTTCGGCGCGCTGTCCACCATTTTCTTAGGAAGATTGAATCCGGATACGGTTCCTCTTGCCAAAGCCGCTAATGGACTGTATTTTGGCCTGATAAACGCACGAATAATAAAATCAATCGCTAAAGCTCCGGTGATGATGGCAGCGGTTTGAGCCGAGGCTGCGAATGCTGACAATAATGCGGCTGCGGTTATGAGGGCAACAAATCCCGCGACGACGCGGACGGTCGTGTTATCACGCTGCCCTCCGGAGATCGGGCACGAAAAATTGATAGGCATGGTGTAACCTCCTTTATAGATATACGATAAATCATATATGATTAGTATTATATTATGTTTGTTTTTAATTTCTGTCAATAAGTGAAACAAATAAATATGTTGAATGGGTGTGTCATGTTGCCTTCTGAAGCAAAAATCAAAGTGATATATGTAAAGGCAAGGATTCGGGATGGTCGTTGGGCAATCTTGCGGATATGCGGACCGAAGCGAAGCTTAAAGAGCTGCTTCGCTGACATTACACAGTGCGCGGCGGTTAAGTAAAAATTTGCTGATAGCAGGGGTAAAAAAAGGGGTTGCCTAATCGCCGCGTTTCTGTTAGAATAATTTTCGCGACACGCCTCCTTGGTCAAGCGGTCAAGACACCGCCCTCTCACGGCGGTAACAGGGGTTCGATTCCCCTAGGAGGTACCAAAAAGAAGAACACGCTTTATGCGTGTTTTTTCTTTTGCATATTTTCAAAGAATCGAACACGAGCCCGCCGCCGCCAGCTTGTGCCCTATAGGGTATGGCGGATGAAGGCGGGTGAGTCGGCGTGATAGTGAGCGAGAGCGAACGGAGCGAGGAGCGATTCCCTAGGAGGTACTAAAAGAAAAATCCGAGTTTAATACAATAATGGTTAGTCCATTCAAACTGGCCATTTGTAAGTACGTCGCTATTGAGGAATAATTAAAAAGTTAGGCAATCGTTAAATGGTTTTTTAAGATGCTCTTTTGAAAAGAATAACATAGGAATAACTTTTTTATGAAATTTTAGACAAATTATAATAGAGCGACAACAAATTTTATGCTAAAATGTTATTATACATCCAAAATGGGCAGTTTGATTAAATTTATGGAGTAATATAATGAATAATTTAGTTGAAGTATCAATAAAACAAGTTGAGGTTTTTTCGATAATAGCTTCAGTAATTTCGATAGTTCTTGGAATATTAGCAATTGTCTTAGCTATTGTTTTTTATGTAATGTCTGTAAAATCTGCCAAAGAAGTTGAAAAATCTTCTGACAGTATTAATTCTAGTGTAAAAAAATTAGAGATTTTATTTGATAAACTATATAGTGGTACTTTCGATATGATGAGAGAAACAGTAACAGACATGCGAAAACATGTTTATTCAAGTAGTAACTCATCTCCAACAGAGAGTATTTCTAAGCAAGTAGAAAAAGAGACATCGGAAATTGTTTCAAGAGTAGTTAATGAGATAAGACAAAATCAAAAATCTGATGAAGAGTTGGAAAAGATAATACTAAATATGATTTCAAAGTCAAAACAGCTAGAGCAAGATGCTAAATTAAATACTATAAGAGACATTTTATTAGCATATTTAAAAATCCACAATGGGGCTACATTCAAGCAAATAAGGGGATTTATGATAAAAAGAGGATTATTACAACCTGATAATGATCCATCACTATTTAGTGAGCTTGAACAATTAGTTAAAGAAGATAAAATTATCGATCCATTTGAGGTAGACTATCATGATGGAAAAAACTTTATTTCATATGATGCAGAAATTATTCTTAAACCCGATGATTTATAATTATAATTATTAATTTAAAAACAACCAAGATTACTATAAATGGGTTATTAGCATTTAAGATTACAAGAAAGCTATTCTTGTAAAAATGCTCACCTTCGGTATTTTTGCACCTAAAACCGGGGGAGCGTTAAATTGTATCAATCTCGTGCATTTTAGACAAGAAAGCAGCTTGTCACTTCAAAATGGCAGGCTGTTTATTTATAATAAAAGCCTTGAAATCAAGCAGTTTAGACGAGACATTGTTATATAAATCTATGTATTATCCCGCTATCGAGAACTGGGTGGTGTAGAGTCATAATGACGGACTGCTTATAGTCCTAATTTATTATTTTACACAGGTCAGCAAATATGAATGGCGGTATGATACAATATCATAAGTCTCGCTAGATTATTAATATGAAAAGGTGTGTCAGGATGGTTCTGTGTTCAGCGGTAAACATAACGAAAAGCTATGGAACGAAAACTCTATTTAAGGATATTACACTGCATATAAATGAAGGGGACAGGATAGGTATCGTTGGAATTAACGGGACAGGAAAATCCACGTTTCTTAAGATCATTGCAGAGATTGAAACACCTGACGCGGGTTCAGTCACGAAAGCCAGCGGCTTAAGCGTCGGCTATTTACCTCAGAACCCTGTTTTCGATGAGAATATAACCATATTGGAGCAGGTATTAAAAGGTTCGTCAAAAAAAGAAAAAGAGCATGAAGTTTATGAGGCAAAAACCATTTTAACGAATCTTGGCTTTAAGGATTTTAATAAAGATGTCAGCTTGCTGTCCGGCGGAGAGAAAAAGCGTGTTTCGATTGCCAGCGCGTTGATCTGCCAAAGCGACATATTGATTCTCGATGAACCCACGAATCATATCGACAACGAGATGGTTGCATGGATGGAAAAGTATCTTCAAAAATACACCGGCGCGCTTTTGATGGTCACGCACGATCGTTATTTTCTGGACAGGGTTACCAACAGAATTCTGGAGATAGACCATGGGTCGCTTTACAGTTATGCCGCTAATTATTCAAAGTTCCTGGAACTGAAAGCGCAGCGCGAGGAGATGGAAATCGGGACTGAACGGAAACGCAGAAGCTTTTTGAGACGGGAGCTTGAATGGATGCAACGTGGCGCAAGGGCGCGCAGCACCAAAAGCAAAGCACGGATCGACCGATTTGAAGAAATGGTCAACATTGAGGGCCCAGCATCGGCTGAAAAGCTGGATCTGAATTCGGTAGCGTCAAGACTGGGTAAAAAGACGGTGCATATTCATAACGTTTCCAAAAGCTTTGATAACAGGCAGCTCGTTAAAGACTTTGACTATATCATATTGCGTGACGACAGAATTGGCATCATTGGTAAAAATGGGTGCGGCAAATCGACGCTGCTTAAAATGATACATGGTGATTTAGTCCCGGATGCAGGAACGATCGAGACAGGGGAGACAGTGAAGGTCAGCTATTATTCGCAAGAATGCGAAGAAATGGACACATCACTGCGCGTTATTGATTATATCAAAGGAATCGCTGAAAACATCGTAACGGTTGATGGGGTGTTAACTCCTTCGCAGATGCTTGAAAGATTTCTTTTTCCAGCAGATCAACAGTGGAATACCATTGGACGGTTATCAGGCGGTGAAAAGAGGCGCCTCTCTCTTTTAAAAACAATCATGGAGATGCCGAATATTCTTCTTTTGGATGAGCCTACGAATGATCTGGATATCATGACCCTGGTGATTCTAGAGGAGTACCTTGAAAATTTTAAAGGCGCAGTGGTTGCCGTATCCCATGACAGGTATTTTCTGGATAAAGTCGCAGATAAGATCTTCGAATTTCAGGGTGATGGAACTTTGAAACAATATAATGGCGGCTATTCAGACTGTATTCGTATAAAGGAAGAAACAAAGTGTATTGAGAAGCCTAAGGAGTTAGATAAAAAGCAGCCGATAAAAAAGGTCCAGTCGGACGATAAAGTACAGAAGAAACCAAAGTTTACGTTTAACGAGCAGCGTGAGTTTGCGGTTATTGAACAGGTTATAGCAGATTTGGAGCAGCAGCTGGACGATGTAAGAAAGGATATCAAAATGAATGCCAGCGACTACGTTCTTCTGGAAGGATTGTTGAAGAAAGAAGCAGAGCTTGACGCCTTGCTGCATGAGAAGATGGAAAGATGGCTCTATTTGAATGAGATTGCAGATCGCATTTCAGGCGGCAAATAAATATAACAGAGCTGCGATGCGCATGTTTAACCCAAAGCTATGTTTGGATCGAAATAGCAGTGAAACTGAGAGAAGGGGAACGAGATGCAAATATTCGTTGATGCCGATGCTTGCCCGGTAAAAGAAATCATCGTTCGTGTTGCAAGGGAAAACCACTTACCGGTCACAATGATTATTGACTCAAGCCATGAGCTTAAAGACCAATACAGCACTGTCATCACGGTCGAAAAGGGAAAAGACAGCGTTGATCTCGTACTGATCAATCGGGTTAAAAACGGGGATATTGTGGTCACACAGGATTATGGGCTTGCAGCTTTGGTACTTGGGAAATCTGCAAAAGCAATAAATCAGAACGGTCTCGTTTTTTCCAACGAGAATATAGACCGATTGCTCATGGAACGACATGTTGGGCAAAAGATTCGCCGGGGTGGAGGAAGAACCAAAGGCCCGGGTAAGCGTACCCGCGAAGATGACGAGCGCTTTGAGAAGGCGCTACGGCAGATCATAAAATAATGTGTTCGTAAGGGAAAGTAGAATTTTTCACTGGGCGGGTAAGCGCATGATGGTTTAACCCGTATTGGGTACAGAGTAAGTGGGAACGGTTAGGTATGAGTTTTCAAAATTGCACCCCCTTTCGCCATTTTGCACCCTATCGACCATTAAAAACGATTATCCGTTAAATTGTATCAATCTCCTTCGTTGTTGTCATGTTTTTATGGGAATCGAACGCGAACCCGCCGCCGCCAGATGGCGGATGAAGACGAGGAAGCCGTCGTATGGCTGACCCGCCCAATAAAAATTCTGCTTTTTCTTGCACTCTTTCGAGTTTACACAAAATCGGGGATACACCCTCTTTTTTTGCCCTTTAATTATCTAAAACTTTAGAGAAACCAATTATTTAAATACTTCTATTTTGCATTCACAAATTGGGCAGATTCGATTTTTTATATCAGATACTAAAACAACCTTCCTGCAGTTACAACAATAATACTCTTTTTCAACTATATCGGGAATTTCTAATGTATATTCTTCAATTGTTTTATCAATATCTTCAGGTATTTTTGGAAATAATACTTCCTTACTTGTAGGGGCGTTTGCAAATTTTGTTAACGCATCTGAACCCAGTGCTCCCAAGTAATTACCATAATGAGTAGTGAATAATTTATAGGAATTTGAAATTTCACGAGGCAATTGCATCCCAACATACATTTGGATAATCTCTTTTTCTATTAATTCTTTAATTGCAAAGAAGTGATTTCTATAATCCATTTTATTTATAAAGAAAAATCTACATTTATTTTTTTCTATAAAACTATTAATCTTTTTTATAAGAGTTCTAGAGTAATCAACCGTCATTGCCAAATCCACATTATAGTCTTTTAATATCTCGTTAATAACTGTATTTATAGTAATATGTTTCTCTAATGTTGCTTTTAAGCAATTATCAAGTAATATTAAGAACTTACGCGGGACACCTTGACTACCACATACCAATCGCTCAAACACAAATTCATTTTGGAAGAGCTTCTTCACCACTTCTTCCGAAAATAAAACTTCCCCTTCATAATTGTTTATTTTTAATTGTGGGTTATATAATAAGACCATATTACCTAGTAGCCTTTTAAAAAAAATCTTTGCTTCATTATCATCTTTATGCATGGCATCTAAATTTGGGCCAGCAAAGATATCATTATTAATCTCCAATCCTTTGCGCTGATTATTCTGTCTCATTTGCATTTTTGATTCACTATAAACTGAAGAGATTTTAACGCAATATATATTGTCTTTGAAGAAAAGCTCTTTTATTAATTGTGACACTTCGGGTTGAATAGTATTATTCATATCCTTATCAATCAAATAAAATTCATCTATACATATAAATATCTTCTTTAATCCACTATATTTAAATATTTCGATTAACTTCTTTCTTATTTCATAAATATCAAAATTATAGACAAGCTGTTCTGCATAGTTGGAATTAGTTAAACCTTTGATTCTTCTTCCTAAGCTTAATTTAACTTTGGGAATTAAATTCTTTAAATTATAATTCTGTTCAGTTCCTAGGCTCAACTCTATTCCCTTCTGTTGAGTTTCAGTTCTATACTCCTGAAATTTTTCGTCCACACATTTTATGAAAGGTGAACCCTTGGTAATCAACGACTCAAATTCAATTAACAATTTTAATAATTGATCCAACTCTTTTTTAGTATATGATGACTTAAAAAAAGTAATTTTACTATATTCTTTATTATCCAACAAACAATAATCATTAAAAATGAACTGAAATAATTCATATAAGTAATATTTTATTACTTTTATTGAAGCCTCATTATTATTCAGATT
This sequence comes from Bacillota bacterium, assembly GCA_023408075.1. Classification (GTDB taxonomy): domain Bacteria; phylum Bacillota; class Clostridia; order Christensenellales; family SZUA-584; genus SZUA-584. Next base: position 47,599 of record JAEYKW010000041.1, read on the forward strand.
TTTTAACTCGATATCATTAGGTACTTTTGAAACCAATTCGTTAAAATAACAGGCTGTGTTCTCATCCCTGCCTTTTAAATTATTTATGTAATAATTAAATGCCTTTAATAATGTTGTTTTTCCAGTACCTCTAATACCAAAAATAACTTCATTTTTATTATTGTTAATTTGTTCAAGTAGATCCTTATTTGCTAAAAGATGAAAACAATCTTCATCTGTAGATTTATCGGCATTCATTTCAATATTTTTTTCAATTGTGTTCTTCAAGTTACAAAAGTTAAGAATAGCCAATTTAAAGACTCCTCCGACTTTTTTATTCTTTATTATACATTTATTTGTAATATATTCAATGATTTTATTTGCTTCAACTATTTAAATGAATATTAACCAAATAGTTGAATAACAAACCCATTTTAATTATTCAATAGTGAATCAATTTGTAGTTTCGCAAAACAATATAAAAGTGTATTTTTTAATTCAATACTTAAAATGCTTTCACGCGAGGGAGTAAAACTCCCTTCGTATTAAAAACTAAGATTTTAGAACTATGCCATAATATATGCCAAAAAGCCTTACAGTGCCTATTTAAATGTTTTCTCTAGTGGTTCGATTCCCATATAAGGTACCCAAAAAGCATACTCTTGATTCTGGCAGGCTGCTTTTCTATCACCTAAACCTTATACGATTTTATTCGTCCAATTCTCCACATTCCACACATGGGTGACCCAGCCTTCATAAAACTCCGGTTCATGACAAACCAGCAAAACAGTCCCTTTAAAATCAATAATCGCTTTTTGAAGCGCTTCCTTTGCGTCCACATCAAGATGATTTGTCGGTTCGTCGAGCACCAAAAAGTTGACAGCCTTAAGCATCAGCTTGCAAATGCGCACCTTTGCGTTTTCCCCGCCTGAGAGTACCTTCATCAGGCTTGTGATATGGTTTGTGGTCAGCCCGCACTTGGCCAGCGCTGCGCGAACCTCTGCGTTTGTCATACCCGGGAATTCAGCCCATATTTCATCAAACGCCGTCCTGTCGCTTAACACCTCTTCTTGTTCAAAATAGCCTTGCTGCACATACGAGTCGAGCTCACATTCGCCCGAAACGGGAGGTATTATGCCAAGTAATGTTTTTAATAACGTGGATTTACCCAGCCCGTTAACGCCTTTGATCGCCACCTTCTGGCCGCGCTCCAGCTCGATGTTGATTGGTTTTGTGAGCGGGTCTCCATAACCCAAAACCAAATCCTTAGCTTGCACGATCAATTTCCCCGGTGTCTTTGCTTCGTTAAACTTAAAGATGGGTTTAACCTTATCTCTAACACGCTCGATAATCTCCATCTTATCCAGCTTCTTTTGACGGCTCTTGGCCATATTTGCCGTCGCTACGCGTGCCTTGTTGCGCGCTATAAAGTCCTCTAATTTATCTATCTCTTTTTGCTGGCGTTCATAAGCCTTTTCCACCTGAAGCTTTTTCAGGTTGTACATTTCTTGAAACTGTGTATAGTTACCGGTATACCGTGTAAACACGGCGTTCTCAACGTGATAAACAACATTCACGACATCGTTTAAAAAGGATATATCATGCGATACCAAAATGAAGGCATTCTCGTATTCCTGCAAATAGTTTTTCAGCCATGCAATATGGTTTTCATCCAAAAAGTTGGTCGGCTCGTCCAAAATGAGTATCATCGGATTTTGAAGCAGCAGCTTAGTCAGCAATACTTTGACGCGTTGACCGCCGCTAAGGTCTTCGACATCGCGATCAAGCCCGATATCACACAGCCCGAGACCGTTTGCAATCTCCTCGATTTTAAAGTCAATGGTGTAGTAACCATTATGCTCAAGGCTGTGCTGTATATCACCGGCATCTTCCAAGAGCGAAGTCATCTCCTCTTCGGTGCAGGATGCCATGCGGTCGTATATCGCATTCAGCTCGGTTTCGAGATCGACCATGTATTGAAAGGCTTCACGCAAAACCTCACGTATCGTCTTTCCCCTGGTCAGAGTCGTGTATTGATCAAGGTACCCGGTCGTCACACGATGACACCACTCAACCGTGCCTTGGTCTGGCATCAGCTTGCCGGTAATAATATTTAAAAATGTGGATTTTCCCTCGCCATTTGCGCCGACCAGCCCGACATGCTCGCCCTTTAGCAGGCGAAAGGATGCATCCTCTAATATTCGCCTGGCACCAAAGCCGTGGGTGACATGTTCGACGTTTAATATACTCATAAATCCTCCGAATATAGGTTGATAACTAAAGAAAGCCTGTTGAAGTGTACCTTCAAGGCCTTTATAGATTTAAACACATTTTTTTATTATACCCTGTGAACACGAAAATGCCAAGTCGACTAAATTGCATTCGCATTATTCTTAATACGCTCTCAAATGAGCGCGTTTTGCTTAATTATTAGTCAAATAAAAAGACCATTTGTGATGGTCTTTAAAAATGAAACGGTTTAGAAAACACGGCTTATTCATTATCAATGAATCAATCCGACATCATATCATTTCACTTTGCCGGAAAGCGCCTTCGAATATGTACCGATCGTCGTTTTACTTCCAGCCACGTAGTAGGCCTGCACCTTGTAGAAGTATTTCTTTCCCGTCTCCAGCCCGGAATCGGTAAAGGTCAGCGCGCCTGTGACATCCGCAATCCGTGTGTATTGTCCCCATTTGGTGGCCGCACGGTAGACATAGTATCCCGTAACGCCCGAAACAGACTTCCAGCTGACCTTGATGCTGCCGGACCCGATAGACTTTGGCGTCAGGAGCTTTGGCTGGCCGATTCTGGCAAAGTATGCCGTCAGCGTAGAGGTCTTCGCAACAGGGAAGCTTAAAACCGCATCGGCAGATACTTTGGTTCTTCCGTCCGTCCACTTGGTAAGCATATATCCGTTTGCCGGTATCGCGGTTATCGTCGCCATATCTCCGCCCGCGTATGTGCCCGCGCCGGTCACCTTGCCGTATCTCGCGGAGTTGACTTTGGTTTTGATATTGTATATGCCGGACGATGCCCATACGGCATAAAGTGTGATGGTCCCGTTGTTTTCCAACGTGAGGTTTGTCACCCTTTGGCTGTCGGCATAGGCCACCGTGCCGCCGGGACTCTTGGCCCAGCCTAAGAAGTTAAAGCCTGTCCTCGTAAACCCGTTCTTTGTCAAAGCTTTGTCGATGCTGTAGGTGTGGGCTGACGAAGCCGTTGCACCGTCGGCATTGCTGTTTTTATCATAGGCAACGGTGTACGTATTCACCGCCCATTTCGCATAAAGCGTCACCGTCCCTCCTTTTACCGAGGTCAGGTTTAATACGGTTTGCCCGTCCTGCAACTCCACTGCGCCGCCCGCATCCCTTGCCCAGCCTGCAAAGGTAAAGCCTGTCCGCTTAAACGTATTGGCATTGAGTGCCTGCGATAAGCCGTAAGCATGATAGCTTGTATCCATCGTGCCGCTGCCGTCGTTGCTTTCATAAACCACCGAATAGGTATAGGGAGCCCACTGTGCGTACAGCGTCGCGCTTGCGGTAAACGTATATGTGCTGTTTGCGGCGTACGCCTTGCCGCCGCCGTCGGCCCGTGTGTTCCATCCCGTAAAGACGTAGTATGCCTTGGAAAGCCCGTTTCCGCCCGAAACGGGTATCGTCGTATTGATATGCTGTTCCGTTCCGGATGGGAGAATACCGCTGCCGCCGTTTAAGCTGTAGCTAAGCGAATACGGCCTTAAAAATGCGCCGAAGCTCCCTTGCCACGATACGGGGATACCGCAATAGCTGCTCCCGTTAAATCCTGAATCGGACAGACGGTGGGAATGAGAGGTTGTGGTGACGGGGTCTCTGTAAGCGTCATTCCTTAAGAATACCCTTGCCCGGCCGTATATGTTTAAAATGCCATCGTTGATATCGGAGCTTCCGATATCATAGACTGCATTGCCGCCCTTTTCGGCAAACACGGTGCCTTCTGAAATGATAACCGAAGTGCTCGCGTCAAACGGTTTGCCGCCTAACCCGGGGTTGCTCTCGCTGCCTGTGGCATTGACAGTCCCGCCCGATATGGTGATCGCTTTGGTCGTGCCATTGTAGCCGGAGCCGATACCGGAGCCGCCCTTTGAGTCTATGCCGCCTCCTGTCGCGGTGATATCTCCGCCTGTGATGGTGATTTCGGCTGATTCGCAATAGGTGCCGCCGCCGATGCCCGCGCCGCCTCCTTCTTCAAATTCATTCGCACTCCCGGCGGCTACGACTGTACCGTCTTCTATTGTAATCGGGCAGCTCCCATATTCGCCTGTGATGCTGCCACCGATGGCGCCGCCGATGCCCGCCGCACCGCCGTAGCCGCCGTCGCTGCCAGCTTGTGCCGTAACCGTACCGCTTTTAATGGTGATGGAACCGCTCGAGCCGAGCCCGCCGATGCCGGGGCCCTTGCGTCCGCCGGTCGCATTCACCGTTGCGTGAGAAATCGTGACGGTTCCGGTGAGGCTCTGACAACCGGCCCCGATGCCCGCGCCGCCGTAACCGCCCTGCGCAATAATATCACCGCCCGATATTGTGACAGGACATGCAAAAGCGTTATAACTGCTGCCGATGCCCGCGCCGCCAAGGTTGCTCGCATCCGTGCCGCCGGTTGCCGATACCGTGCCGCCCGAAATGGTTATGTTTGTAAATGAACCGCTGCCCGCGGATTCGCCGTTGCCGATGCCCGAGGCAGCGCCCCCTCCCAAGGCTGTGATATTTCCTCCGGTGATTGTGATTGTACCGCTGCCGCAATTGCCGCCGCCGCCGATGCCTGCACCACCTTCACCGCCGGTCGCTGACACTGTGCCCTCGCTGATTGCGATGGCGGAGGCTGCGTTATCGGCATCCGGGGCTTCATGCCCGCCGCCGATGCCTGCGCCGTTTTGGCCGCCGGTCGCGGTGACATGGGCAGACCCCGATATATTGACCGTATTGCATGCACCTTGATTGCCGCCGCCGATACCGGCGCCGTTTTGACCGCCCCATGCGCGGACATCACCGTCTGTGAATGCAAGCAGTCCGGATTTAATCCCGGTGCCGCTGCCGATGCCCGCCGCATTGGCTCCGCCGTAAGCCTGAAGTATCCCGGTGCCGCCTATTGAAAGCGACGTACCGTCAGCGACCAGCACGCCGGGCACATCCGCGCCGCCTTTAAGCGTATTTGTGCTGCCGGGAGCGAGCGTCAGCGTATTGCCGGTTCCGGTGAAGCTTATTGGGCATATGCCGCCGTTGGCGCTGTTATCAATACTGACGCCATCCAATATAATATTTAAACCCGCGCCGCAAATGATTTTAATGTTGGTGCGGGTCTGCGGATTCGAATCCGTGATCGTAAAAGTATTTGTGGTTCCTGCTGAGAGTGTGACCGTAAAGCCGCTGGAAACACCTGCAAGGTCAACTTCATCGGATGCCGCAAAGGCCGTTGACGGAAACACGGAAAACACCATAAGCAACGCAGCCATAATCGACAGAATAGGTTTTTTCTTCATAGCAGCAAATGAACCTCCGGATTGATTTTTGTTGAAGAAACCCCATTAAAGGGCATATATTGTCATAATATATAATTAAGTCAGGCATGTCCAGTTATTAATCAACGGATGTTTAATGTTGAAACTCATAGACTGTGAACAGAGTCTCCAAAGCTTATACTTCTATGTGGCGTTAAACCATGACGGCATATATATGATGTCAGGGACTATTGGTGATTACGAATTTTACACCATGAATGGGTTAAGGCCCATTCATTTATCAGCTGAAGCGATAATACTGCCCGTGATATTAAAAAAGAACCATTGATATTGCATAATTCAACAAAAACTAACATGATAGCCCATTATTGTGATATAATACGCATATCAAGTGGCATTAAAACAGAAGGAATATGCAACTGAGCTCATATGTAAAGCCTGACATTCACATCGAAATTATTATCAGCAAAGGAGAGCCTCATTATGGCATTATTCAATTGTCCTGAGTGCGGAAAAGAAATATCTGATACGGTTAAAAAATGCCCTCATTGCGGAGTAAACCTTAAACCCAAGAAAAAGCTTGATCCAAAGAAGATGAAGCTTGTCGCCATAATTGGAGGTGCTTCAATTGTCCTCATCGGTGCTTTTATCGCGTTATATATTTTTTTGATACATCCAAGTGCCGTTTTCAATGATGCTCAAGCAGCTTTTAAAGCAGGGGATTATGATGAGGCATTAAAGGCATGCGATCAGATTCCGAATTATTCGGGAGCAAGTGAATTAAAAGACGAAATATTATTTACAAAGGCGCAAAATGCATATCAGAGCGGACAATATGATGAAGCCCTCGGGATATGTGACCAGATTAAAGACTACGACGGAACAGCTTCGTTGGTAAACGATATTACATTTGCTAAAGCGAAAGCCGCATATGAAAGCAGTGATTTTGACGGTGCCTTAACCTTGCTGTCGAACATTGCGGATTACGAAGGGGCTGACACACTCAAAGACGATATTATTTGGGCAAAAGGAAGCAAGTTGTTTCAAGAAGGTGATTTTGAGTCCGCAAAGACTGAACTTGGAAAAATCCCCGAGAGCTTAAATGCCGCTTCGCTGCTGGATGAAATAGCCGCCTATGAACAAGCGCTTACATGCAGTGTGGATTTGAAAAGCCTCTTGAAAAATCCCGATTCCATGCAGCTTTTCGAAATCAGAAACTATGTGTCCCCCGATACCAAGCAATCAATCATCATGATAGAATATAGCGGTCAAAACGGTTTTGGCGGCATGACGAGGAGTTATGTTGCTTATTTAGACGGTGAGTATACGGGCAATTGTAGCTCTTTGGATGTGAACGACATAGATTCAGATGACTATAAAGAACTCGGGACTTGGTTGGTTCTCAATACATTCTGGGACCTTGAAACTGTAACAAAAATTGATACAGGCATTATTGAAAAGGCGCTTGAGAAGCAAAGCTAAGGCGCAGGCAGCGGTTGTGGTCTATAAATTGGACTGATTTGACAGCCGCTGGCAAGAATGAAAGCAAGCGTGTCGCCAAATAGGAATAATTAAGGCTGAACGCAGCCAAGAAAAACAATCTGTTAGACTGAGGCTTGAATTTCCCAAAGACCGCGAAATGAACGCTGTATCTGTAAGATATGGCGTTTTATTTTTATCATCTGCTATACATCGTCAAACATCTTATCCCGAACAAATTGCCTCCCGTGACATAATATATATTGATTCATAATGGGAGGTTAAATTTCATGCTGAGAAAAAATAACCTTTATGCGTCTGCCACGCAGAATCGGCTCGTTTTTCGCACGCCGCCGGGATCCCGGCACATTGAGGCCGGTCAGACGGTGCGCCTGACGGATAGCCTGCCTGACGGGGTGACGGTGGCGGGTTTTTATACAATTCGCGTTTATGCCGTATGCAGGCCGGACGGTACGGTGCCCGTTTCTTTTTATATCAATGTGCTGGACCGGCAAAACGAAGAGCTTATTTTCAACTTAGATAATTTCACCGTGCAGCTCGGAGAAGCCGTGACGCGCACTTATAATGTGCCGGGCCAGGCGCTGGTCGTATTTGCTGCGGCCGGAGAGGGAACCGGCGGCACGGGCGTCGATTTCGGAATTCTCGGGTTTGGGCCGCGCCTCCGCAGTGATGTCCGCACACCTTTGGCGGAACGCCGCGCTGCTGTTGTTCCAAACTTATTGAAAGGAGTGGTCAGATGAACCTCCAAAGCAATCTCATGCTGGACAATCGGGAAGAGTACCTGAGACTCATCGGGGCACCGGCTCAGCAAGCTGCTGTACTTTTAAATGAGAACCTTGCGCCCGAGGCATGCAGCCTGTGGAGACGGCACACACTGGCTTATATATGCATCTATGCGAGCAATTACGTCTCAGTGGTCGATATAAATGATGCCCGACGACTGTTCGATATACCCGTTGGATTTGGGCCGCTCGATATTGATATCAACCGCGTTAATTTGCTCGGATATGTTTCCAATTTTTTTGACAATACGCTCTCAATGATCGATCTGCGCATCAATAGGACGGTGAAAACCGTAACCGTGGGCCGTTCACCCGCAGCGGACGGTATCTGTATGTGGTCCACTACGGCGAACCCTCGGTTTATGTGCTGGATGCGGCCACGCTTGAAAAGGTCACGGAGATCCCGCTCCCGTCAATCGGCTTTCAGATCGACATCACGGCCAGCGGTGCGCTCGCGTTTGTGAGCCTGCGCAGTGCTTCGCAGATTGCCGTGATCGACCTGTCCGTCAACCTCGTCGTCAAGGTGATTCCCGCCGGGCCGGGCACCGAAGACGTTCGCGTCAGCCCATTGAACAGGCTTGTGTTTGTCTCAAATGAAGACGGCAACACGATCACACCCGTCAACATTGCGCTGGCCGAGCCTGCAACGCCCGAGCTGCGCACGCCCGCCGGGCCGGTTGGCCTTGCGTTTTCGGCAGGGGGCAGCCGTCTCTACTGCGCAAATCGCGGGGATCAATCCGTATCAGTGTTTGATGTATTTACGCACAGTGAGATCAACAGAATCTCCGTGGGGCAGGGGCCTTACGGCGCCGAGACGGCAAACGGCGGTTTGCAGCTGGTGGTTACAAACACGTTTGAGGATACGGTCTCGATCATCGACACACGGGTGAACGCCGTCACAGCCACGGTCACAGTGGGCTTCGCGCCCGCTTTTCTGGCGATACTTTGAAAGAAAAGAACGAAGTTTTATGAGCGCGAGCATACGGCTTCGTTCTTTATCACATTTGTCCCTTTGCACCGCATTAAACAATGGACGGTATGACCAAACAGCATAGCAGTGAGACATGGAATTTTTCAGCGGCCTGCCTGCCAAGATACAATGGCAGGCTTTTTGATATGGCTGTAGATTGCAATGTTTATTAGTGATTCATAAAGGCATTCGGCTTCAAATTCTTGTCCTTTTTTTCGGAGGTATCTCCGTTTTTCTTTTGAACCTGACGGGATTTATGCTTGGCATTATCGGGGGTGGACGGCTTCTCTGTTTCCTTTTTCATAACATGCTCCTTTGAATTCCGATCTTCTATTATCTTCGGTCAAACAGCGCCTTTTATGCATAGCAGAGATAGCTGTCGGCATTGTATTGGGAGTAAAAAATATTTTTCAAAAAATCTGATTTGCAGTTGACTTTTTAATCATGTTTAAATATAATTTAAACATGATTAAAATAGAATTAAAACGCAACCGGATATTGCGGAAAGGAAGGATCATATGAAAACTAATTTTACTGTTGTTGGCGTCATCAGCAGCGCAAACGCGTGCAGCAACAGCGCGGCGATGGTGCGTGAGGCGCTCAAGAGAGCGAAGGAGGAGGGCGCAGCCGTTCAGGAAATCTACCTGCCGGATCAAAAACTCGGGTTCTGCACGGGCTGCCGACAGTGCCTGAACGGGAGCTGCCCTCAAAAGGACGATTTTGAACGGATCAGAGAGGCGATCTATCGGGCGGACGGCATTATATGGGGGTCGCCGACGTACGGCGCATTGCCCAACGCCATCATGAAAAACCTCATCGACAGGCTGGGCATATACGAGGCGTCCACGTCATCGCTGGGCGGCAAGTATATGGCGGGTATCGCGGCGGCCAACAATGCGGGCGTTGCCAAAAAAGTCGCCAAGCAGCTGGCCCTCTTTGGCGTCAACGGCACTTTTTTAAGAAGCTACGCGTCGGGATATTTGGGCGCGGGGTCACTCGGCAAAGCGGCAAACAGTCCGGCATCGCTGGAGAAGGCAAGAAAGCTCGGGAAAAAGATAGCCTGCGACATCAAGCAGGAAAAAACCTATCCTCTCCAGAATATCGCGGGGCGGCTTAGAATCGGCTTGCTGCTTAAGCCGATATTCAGCAAGTTCATTCTTAAGAACAAGGACGGCGAAACAAAAGCTATTTACGAGAATCTGCATGAGAGAGGCTTGATCACAGGTTGATTTCCGGCGATCATGTCAAATCTGTTGATAATTTCGCCGGATGGAAGTAGTATGATTTAAACGCAATTAAAAATGAGAGGTACGGCATGGAAAACGAGGGCATCGAAGCAAAGGAAAGGATTCTGACGACTGTGATCGGCATGCTGACGGAGGGCATGGATGTCAACAAGTTGACGATACGGATGATTGCGGAGAGGGCCAGCGTCAACAGCGCATTGATCAACTATTATTTTCAGACAAAAGAGAATCTGCTGGTTAAGGCCGTGGAAGCCTGTATGCTTAAAATGTCGGATATGATATATGAAAAGGACACACAGGATGAGCCGCCTGCGGACCGGGTCAGACGGATACTGAAAAATATCGCGACATTCTCATTGAACCACTACACATTGGCTGAGTTTGCGATCTCCGTCGAGCTCAAGCACGGCTGCTTTTATTCCACGCAAACGATCATGTATATGTTGAGGCGCATCTATCAGAAGACGAAAACGGATGTTGAAATTAAGCTGATGGCGTTGCAGCTGATTGCCCCGCTTCAGGTGATGCTATTAAGCGCAAAGGAGTATCAGGGGTATTTGCAGGAAGATATTTTCGATGAGGCAAAGCGCGGTGAATTGATCGATATCATGATTGACAATGTCATGAGAGAAGCCTGACCGTAAGACGGATACGGACAAAACGATGGATGGCTGAATTATTGAGGGGAGCGGATCATGAATCTGCTTCCTGTTTTATTGTCAAAATAAAAAGTTAAGTCAACTAAATTTAAATTGACAAATAAGTTAAGCTGACTTAATATATTTATCGGGAGGAGCAAATGAATGGGTTTACGCGAGATTAAAAAAAGTCAATTGAAGCTGTCGTTTCTTGAGGCTGCTTTGGAATTGCTTAAGAAAGAGCCATTCGAAAAAATAAAGGTGCTGGATATTTGTCACAGGGTCGGAACGTCTGAAGTCACCTTTTTTAAGTATTTTCGAAGGAAAGAAGAGATCCTGCAGTTTTTTATGCTCGTTTGGGATTTCAAACGGACGCAGAGGCTGAAACGGGAGGGGTTTCAAAGAGGCCTGTCGGGCCTGTATGCGATATTTGACGATATTGCCAAAACTGATAACGCACTCGGTATTATGATCGCTTTCGTCTCATTTATCGCGTCCCAACGGGAAAAACCCGCGTCAATAAAGCTGGAGCCATCCGATAAGGAACTCGTCGTGCCGGGTTATATTCAGGACGAAACCGAGGAAGACCTCGATCAGCAGATGGCCAGATTGGTGAGGGAGGCCATCGTAGACGGGGAAATTCGCGATGATGCCCGTATTGACGAGCTCATCAAAGTCCTGTCGGGGATTTTTTATGGCGTGCCGCTCATCACGCACGCCACATCGGGAGACGACCTCGGCGGCGATTATTTAAGCTCGCTTCATTTTGTCTTTGAAGCAATTAGTATCAAAAGGGGATATGAGAGTGAGGATTGAGCAATTATTCAAAATGAATGTTGGCGGCGTCATGCAATCGATTTCAATCATTGCCAAAGACGATACCCAGCCCGTGCTGCTGATACTGCACGGTGGGCCGGGAACACCGAGCATGTTTTTTTTTCGCAAATACAACAAGGAGCTTGCGAAACATTTTATATTGGCGACCTTTGACCAGCGGGGAACGGGTCGGTCATTCAATAAAAAGATACCGATTGAAACCATGACGATGGAGCGGTTGATCGAGGATACGCATGAGATCACGGAATATTTAAAAGAACGGTTTAGCCGAGAGAGAATATATATTTTGGGTCATTCCTTCGGGGCAACGCTGGCGCTGCAGGTGATTGACCGGTACCCTGAGGATTTCCTTGCGTACTTTGGGGTGTCTCAATTCGTGAACGCCGCTAGAAATGAAGCGGGCTGCTACGACTTTGCATTCAGGCAAGCCCGGGAGCATGATGATCAAAAGTCGATAAATAAGCTTTTAAAAATCGGCAAACCGGAAGAGGGCTTTTACGCGGGCGGGCTCAAAGCCACAATGGCGGTAAAAGCGATTGTTTCAAAATACAAAGGAGATATGTATCAAAACGGCTCGACGGTGGGGCTCGTTCTTAGCCTGCTTGTGTCAAAGGAATACGGCTTTTTCAGGTTTTTAAACAGTCTGAAAGGCATATCGTTTTCATTAGAATATCTGGGCAGATGCTTAAAGGGCATCGATTATTTCAGTCAAATTCCGAAAGTGAAAATCCCTGTCTGTTTCTTTTCGGGCAGACACGATTATTTAACGCCGCAAAATATACTGAGCGACTATTATGACGTACTTGAGGCGCCGCATAAAAAGCTGCATATTTTTGAAAACTCCGCCCATAGCCCGCTCTGGGAAGAGGCTGAGCTGTTCAATAAAAAGATCATTGAGATCGTTCATCAATTACCATATTCATGAACTTGCTTTGAAGGCCCTGAAGGCTCTTCGCCGCCAAGAGATTGATACACACTAATTCATACAGGAGATTATTATGGATCGTTTTGAATGGAATAAAGTGAAGCAGTTATCTGTATTCAAAATGCTTATGGCCACATTTATTCCAAGCGCAATCGCATTCGCCGGCTTTCATATTATCGCTCCTCTCATGGTTGCGAATGGAATATCTAAAATTCACTCGTGGAATTATGTCGCGATGACTTTGCTTTTCATATTTGTTCTGCTGGCGGTCATCCTGCTTCGAAGAGAGGCGAAAGGCTTAGGAATTTCAATTTCCAGCCGGATGTGTTTCAGAAAAATATCAGTCAGACAATGGATAATGGCCGTTATTGTGCTGGCTTTATCTATTGCCGTATGTTCGCTGCTATCCTCTTTAATCGAGCCGATGATGAAAGCTGTCCACTTTAAAATTCCGGATTACACCCCGTTCTTTCTGAATCAGACGATCAATCCTGCCAATACCGACCTCTCAATCATTGATCCGAATACGATATACAAAGGGAATTATTCTGTCATTGCGTTGATGGCAGTTTCCCTCATACTAAATATCCTGACTGAGGAATTGTATTTCAGAGCATGGATGCTTCCGAAATTGTCGAAGTTCGGGAAATACTCTTGGGTGATAAACGGCGCACTTTTTGCTTTTTATCACACGTTTCAGCTTTGGATGCTGCCGGTGCTGCTTCCCGCAAGCTTGGCAATGGCCTATGTTTTTTATAAAACAAAAAGCATCTGGCCTTCGCTTGCCGGGCATATAATCGGGAATTTTGTTTTGAGTATGATGGGCGTCATCATGCTTGTATTAAAATGAGTGGGGCATATTCAAAAATCATTACTGAATCGGAAGCACTTATTCGAGCTTGCCGGTATGGCAGGCTTTTTTATTATCCGAAAATCGGCCTGATATTTTGATTCCTTAATATACTGGATTGACAAAACATTTTCAATATAATAAAATTGAGTAAAATTAAATAGCATACAATTTATATGAAAGGACAAAAGTTTATGAATTTATATGACATTTTGGTGAAGGACAGAGAGAACCATGCGATATCGTTGGGCGACTATAAGGGCAAGGTGCTGCTTATTGTGAATACCGCGACCGGGTGCGGCTTTACTCCCCAATACAAAGGATTGCAGGATTTATACGATAAGTATGCGCAGAAGGGTTTTGAGATACTCGATTTTCCGTGCAACCAGTTTGCCAATCAGGCACCGGGGAACAACGAGGAAATCCATAGCTTTTGCACACTGAATTACGGGACAACGTTTCCCCGCTTTGCCAAAATCGATGTGAACGGTCACAATGAAGACGGACTGTATACATATTTAAAGCAAGCGAAAGGCGGCATTCTCGGATCAAGAATCAAATGGAATTTTACGAAATTCCTGATGGACAGACAAGGCAATGTCATAGCCAGGTACAGCCCCACAGACAAGCCTGAAAAGCTCGAAAAAGACATTGCCGCGCTGTTGTAAACAGCTGCCGCGGCTGCAATTGAGAATGAGACAATGGAGATGTGATGATGGATTATGATCAGCTCAAGCTTGAAAACCAACTATGTTTTCCTTTGTATGCCTGCGCAAAAGAGGTTGTTAAAAAATACAAGCCTTTTTTGGATGAAATAGGGCTGACGTATACGCAGTATATCGCCATGATGGTGCTGTGGGAAAAAAAGAAGGTCAATGTCAAATCTTTGGGTGAGCATTTGTTTTTAGACTCGGGCACATTAACGCCATTGCTTAAAAAGCTCGAATCCTATGGGTTTATTGTGCGGGAGAGAGCCGCCAGTGACGAACGCAATGTGATGGTGACGCTCACACAAAAGGGAGAAGAACTCAAAGAAAAGGCCGCTCTGATTCCGGAGAAGATCAAGCAGTGCATTTTGCTGGATAATGATGAAGCGGTGGCCTTGTACAGGCTGCTGTATAAAGTCCTGCAGCAGGTTACATAAGCTTAAAGATCGACGACAACGCGCAGCTTTTATATCAGGACAGTTAAAGGATACGCAGACGAAAATCGCGATTCATTTATGGTTCGCGATTTTTTATGTGCTTTATCGCAGGCCTGACCGGTGGTGTCCCAGCTTCTTGGAACGGTGAACGGACTCAAGATGCAAAAATACAAAAGTTCGTTAAAATAACACAAGAAACATCTCGTCTCAGGCGATACGATACAGATATACGGCGCGGAGCCGAACGGCAGATGCTGAGAACATTAGGGAGACGAACGATGAATACATATAGCTTGCGGAATGAAACGGTCGATTCGATCGAATTGAAATGCCTCGTGGTCAGCAAAGGTGTGAAGGTGGCAAAAGAGGTTTATAGGAAGTTTTCAAAAACCTACCGGCTCGGCGTGAATCCGCTCATGTGCAACTGCTTCTTTTTGTCCGACGGGACAATTGTGCAGCTGACGGACATGGGATTTCACTTAAAGTACCTGACGGGCATATTGTCCTGGGACAATTTGAAGCTGCTCAAATACGCATCGGAGCTCGATACGCCTTTTGCCATACGGCTTCGGGAGGGGAAGCCTGCGCTTTTTTACAGGGATAGCTTTGTGGACGCGATTTCTTTTCCGCCGCCGAACGGGTTTTATCGCCAAAAGACATCGTCCGGCCTGCCGTTTATCGGCAGCGCGGTGCTGCAGGGCGTCGACTGGGTGGCCTTTCAATGTCTGTGGCCATGCGAGTATGCCGCAGCCGGCAAGCTGTGCGAATTCTGCTTTTCGGGCGGGGACTTTGAAACGCTGGCCAAGAAGAAAAAGCCGTTGCCCCCTGCCGTGAGTCCTGCCGATGTCGCGGAGATCGTGGCATACGCCGTTTCAAATTGCGGCTGCAACAGCATACAGATTACCGGCGGCTCTACTTTTGATGCGCATAAGGAGCATCGGCTCATCGTGTCGTACCTCAAAGCGATTGATGAGAGGGTGGGAAGGCAGAGCATCAAGGGGGATATGTTGCTGTATATCACGCCGCCCGAAGACCTGTCCGTTATTGACGAGTATTTCTCGCTCGGGGCAAGCAAAATCGCGTGCAGTATCGAGCTTTGGGACGAAAAGCTCGCCGAGAGGGTGACGCCGGGGAAGATCGCTTTTACCACGCGCAAACGCCATTTGGACGCGCTCGCTTACACGGTGAAGAAATACGGCGCGGGCAAAGCGTTTTCCAATTTCATCATCGGTATTGAAAGCTGCGAATCGCTCAAAGAGGGTGCCGCCTATCTCGCCGAGCGCGGCATCATACCGGCGGCTTCCATTTGGATGCCCATGGGGCGGCCGGTCAGCGGCAGCATGAAGACGCCGGGGCTCAAATATTACCGGCAGGTCAAAGAGCATTTCGCCGCGCTGTACAGCAAGTATAATCTGGAGCCGTCGGCATGTTGCGGGCTCAATGTCTGCATGGAGCGCGATATCTGGAACTACGCACAGAGCATGCATAACGGTACGGTACAATCATTTGCTCACAAGGTATAAAAACGCCGCTTCACAGTACTTTGAGGGTCTGACCACGCGGTAATCGTCTTCGGCGCGATTGAGCGCGCATGGGCTGTTGCCGTCACCTCGCCTCAAGGCCAAAGCAAAAGGGCTTGCCGACTGCCGATAAGAAGTGACATGTAAACCGCATCATCATTATTTTTTACTCCGCAGCTTCGAAGCGGCATATTATCAATATGCTGAGAGCTCATCCAGCCTGTCGGCAATTTGAGGGGTGTAAGTCCGTCGGCGTTAATCACAACGGCTTTCGTATCGGTATCGTCCGTACCGAGAAAATTCGTATTGAGTCCTGTGACCACAATGGCATCATAGCCACTCAGATTGTTTATGGAACGTCCGTTTAAATTCATGCTCTCTACGTCGTATCCTTCATCCTTGAGATAGTCTTTGACATTGCAGCCATCATGCAAAATATAAGCTCAAGAACGCTCAGTTTTTATTCGTCATTCTGTCGGCATGTTCTTTAAGGCTTTCGATAGTGCCGATCTTCTCTGCGTTTTTGCTTAATTCACACTTGATTTTATCGGGGAGAGTTTTAAAATACGTCATGGCTTCCCGGTTCTGCGCAATCAAGCTGATAAGGTCAGGATAGGGATTGCTCAAAATAATCACCTCATTTCAATGCTAACCAAAAGAAATGGCTTCTATCCTTTATGCTTATGAAAAAGGCCCGGCTTTATTTCTACTGTATTTCCTCACCACCATAAATTCGTTAGAGCTAAAGATTGATATTGACAGTGTAAAATAATTGTAATAAACTTGACATCATAAAGAAACATTTTGGGATACAGCCAATCAAGCAGCAGATGAGGTTCATGGATGGAGCGCGTATTCAAAAAAGGTATGTCTTTTGACCGAGCCGAAACAGGGCAGCCAATAACGTTGTCTGCGTTCAGACTGATTATCATCGTTTTTCTGGCCATGGCTGGCGTTGCAACCATTGGTGTGGCCATACTTTTAAGCCAGCCGACAGCAGCGGAGCAAAACGCCGCCGTCTGTATCCGGACGCTTAAGGCCTCACTCGAAAACCCCGAGACACTGACCGTTCATGAGATTCAGTACGATCCCCATGCGCTTGAGCTGCCATTAACGAAAGACAGCCCGGAATCCGGCGATATCATGATCTGCTACACGGCAGAGGATGCATCGGGCATCGTGGTAACGGGCTATGCCGTCTTCGGCAGCGGCGGGTATTATGGAGATTATTATCCAGATGACTCGGGCCAGTTTGAATCGGTTGCCCGCTATTCCGCACTGACAGCATGGAACAATGATCAAAATATAAAGCTGGATGTGGGAAAAATTCTCGACAGCATGAAATGAAGAAGCCAAATATTTAGTTCAAAACGTTATTATAAAAATGGCGAATCCTGCGGATTGGCTGTTTTTTATGAACCGATCCCGCAAAACCCATCAGCCTTGCCGTTTAGCAATTGAAGCCGACACCGTCCAAACGAGCCGTCATGTCAAGTGATTTTCCATATCCGGCCGTTTACGCTCAGTATAATATTTTCTAAAAATTATCAGGAATCCCCTTGACTTTTCTAATTATAAAAAGTACAATGTACTTAAAAGGACGAAGTACTTAAATACGTTAAGGAGAGGCATCATGCAATTTCAGAAAGAGGACATCAGGGAAAGCATTTTGGCGGCAGCGAGGGAGGAATTTTCTGAAAAGGGTTTTGAAAAAGCATCGATCAGAGGGATTACGGCGAAAGCCAATACCGCAAAAAGCAATCTGTACAATTATTTTAAGGACAAAGACGATCTGTTTTGCGCGATGCTTGAGCCCACGGTGGCGGAAATCAGAAGCGGGCTGGAGCTCGCCAAACAGTACAACGTGCCCAAGGAAGCGGATGAGTACACAATGAGTTCGCAGGCACTTGTAATCGGCGTGATCAAGCAGTTCGTTATCGGGCACGCCGCCGACGTCAGCCTGCTGCTGTTCAAAGCCCAAGGGTCCCCTCTGGAGAGCTTTAAGCATGAGGTGCTCGACGCGTTTACGGACAGCATGATGAATTGGACGCAGAGCATTAAGCCCCAAAAAACAGTCACGAGGCTTTTTGTGCGCAGTGTCTGCAGTTTTTATCTCAACATGATCGAGCAGATGTTTCTGTTCGGGCCTCAGGGTGAAGACATGGAAGCATTCTTCAAAGAAATATCCGTGTTTGTTTACCACGGGTGGAAGAATGTCCTTTCATAGATATTTTTAATGAAAGTGTGAATAGCAATGAAAAGAAGAATTGAATCCAAGACGTCCCGCACGGCGGAATACACCTGCCTTGCGCGGTGCCTGTCGTACCTGGAAAAACGTGAGCAGTACAAAAGCGGCGATGCCGTTTCGCTGGTCGTCATGAACAATCTTATCCGGCCGCTGCTGCACTTTTCCCTTTTTAAACGGCAGCTTATGAAGCAGTATCCCGCCGGCATGTACGAATATGTCATCGCCCGCACGAAAGCCATCGACGGCGAATTGAAGCGCGCGCTGGAGCAGGGCATCGAGCAGGTGCTGATTTTCGGTGCCGGTTTTGATTCGCGCGGTATCCGTTTTCGTGACGCGTCAAAGAATGCGCGCATATTTGAGCTGGATGCACCGGCCACGCAAAAGGCGAAGCTCGAGCGGTACCGGGAGAAGCATGTTGAGGTTCCCGATAACATGGTGTTTGTCTCGGTTGATTTTGACCGCGAAGGCCTGCCGGAGTGCCTTGACCGGGCAGGGTTTGAGAAGGGCAGGCCGAGCCTTTTCATACTCGAGGGGCTGACCATGTATCTGCAGCCTGAATCGGTGCACAGTACGTTTAAAATTATCGCGGAATACGCGGGGCCCGGCAGCCGCGTGGTGTTCGACCACATCTATGCATCGGTGATCCGTCAAGAGCATCTTTATGAGGCGGAGCAGGAAATTGTCAGCAATGTCACGGCAGCCGGAGAACGCTTGCATTTCGGCATTGAGAAAGGGCAGGTCAGTCAATTCTTAAGCGCCTACGGTCTTGTGGTCAAGAGAGTTTTAGACGGCGAAGCGCTCGAGGATATGTATTTTCGTGATGCGAAAGGCGAGCTCGTCGGCACAGTGAATAAGACGCACTGCATCGTCACGGCTGTGAAGGCTTGACGCCGGAGTTATAATGAAAGGAAGATGACTTTGAAGAACATTGTTAAGAGGTTACACACGATATTCTGGTACGCCACAACCATATTGACCGGCGTTTTGGCAGGGTTTATGGTGTCGCATGCCATAATGCTCGGGCGTTTTTTCAACTGGTTTATTACGTCCGGCAACGAAGGGCTGCTGCACAATACCTACACGGCTTTCCGGCTCGAATACAGTCCTCAGGTGCTCTACAATATCCCGCTTTATCTGGCGCTGGTTTCGGGTGCTATTTGGACCATCGTTACATTCGTTTTAAAGAAGGAACGCATCGTCGCTCTCACGGCAGGGCTCTCCACCTTGTGGGTCGGTTTCATCTTTTATGCCACCAATCTCGGGAAGGCGGAGGAAGCCGTACTGACGGGTGCGGCAGACCCGGTGCTGACACAGCATTATCTTTCAGTCAACATTCCGCTCCACGCCCTGTTTGCAGCCATATATCTGATCAGCTTCGCTCTGCTGCTTTGGGCGGGCCGCAGAGCAAAAAGACAGGAGCATTGATATGAAGAGTGTACATTGTTTACTCAAATTTGCCGGGGTCGCGGCGATTCCTGTGTATATTGCCTTTACGTTTGCATCGCACCTGAGTAATCCCGCCATCAATCCGTTGGCATACTGGCTCAGCGACTACGGCAACACGATTGTCAATCCGAAAGGTGCGGCACTTTACAATCTTGGGTGCGTGGTCACGGCGGCGCTGCTGGCCGCATTCTATGTTGGGATGGTTCGCTGGTACCGGCGCGAGCGCTCCGCTCGAAAGTTCAATATCAGCTTTGCGGCTGCTCAGGCGAGCGGCCTTACCGGGTGCGTATTCCTCATTTTAACGACGATTTTTACGCTCGGCACGCAGACGGAACTGCACAAAACCTTCAGCACTGCGAATATGATCGCGATGGACTGCTTCTTAAGCTTCGCTGCGGTGGGGTTTCTGCTGAACCCCAGGATACCAAAGGCTATCGGCATTTTTGGTTTCGTTATCAGCATTTTCAATGTGATTACAATGAACGCGTTTGACGATTTTTTTGTGGCCGAGTGGATATTCTTCGCGCTGTTCATGGTGAACATGGTGCTGATTACACTGCAGTATGACAAGCTGACGGGAAGCAGACCAGAAACTGTGTTGACATCTGGTTAATACAAATGATGATGTTCAGCTCAGCGTGAATCAGCATGGGAACATCCATTGGATGTTCTCAGCTTGATGAAAAACCCCACTTGTCATGCTGAGGAGCAAAGCGACGTGAGCATCCCATGGCAAAACGCTTTAAATATGGGATCTTTCGATCGCTTAAGCTCACTTAAAATGACACTAACCACTTTGTCAGCAGCCTGGGGGGCTGTCCAGAAATGGGCGGCCTCTTTTTCACGAAAAAGAGTAACAAAAAAGCGGCACTTTCAGTAGAGAAAGGCCGTTTTTTGGTATAAAATTGATTTGTGAAGAACAATCAAATACACAAAAAGTATAATGAAAATCAGCGGGAATATCAACTAGTGATGTCGCTGGATTTGGAAGAAATCATCCCTGAAGATGATTCGGTACGGTTGCTGAGCCTAATATTGGACGAGCTGAATTACGGAGAGCTCGAACGGGCATATTCTGCGCTGGGACGCAAACCGGAAACCCCACCCCGGATCATGTTTAAGGTGATAGTGTATGGACCTCACTGCGGTGTCTTTTCCAGCCGCAAGCTGGAAAGGGCATGCCGACGGGATGTGAACTTCCGATGGCTTCTGGAAGGATATCCTGCACCGAGCAAGAGTACAATTGCAGAATTCCGACAGCATCGGCTGCAAGGGGTAATAGAAGGGCTTTTTTATCAGCTGGCGTTAGTGTTGTACCGTATGGGCGAGACGAGCTTCGACCACTTGTTTGTGGACGGAACGAAGATAGAAGCCAACGCTAACAAATACAGCTTTGTATGGAAGGGTAGCGTCAACAAACATCAGGCCAGACGAGATGTGAAAGAAACCGCCTTCTTGCAGGATATCAATGAAAGATATGGTTTAAATCTTGAGAATATTGAAGAGACGGTGACGCTCCTTACACAGAAAGTTGCGGACAGCGGAACGATTTTTATGCATGGCAAAGGGCAACGCAAAACACAGTTGCAGCGGGATACTGAGCAGGCTGCGGAACTACTGGAAAAGAAGCAGCGCTATGAGAATTATCAATCCACCTTTCAGGGTCGCAGCAGTTTCTCCAAGACAGATACTGACGCGACATTTATGCACATGAAGGACGATCACATGCGCAACAGCCAGCTTAGGCCCGGATACAATGTCCAGATCGGGGTCAGCGGCGAGTATATCGTGGGTCTGGATATATCAAGTGAGCGCAGCGATCAGCTCACGCTGATTCCGCTGATGGAGCGTATGGAAGCAGGACTTGGTCAAAGGCATGATTCTATTATCGCAGATGCGGGCTATGAAAGCGAAGAGAACTATACTTATCTGGAGAGTCATGGGCAACGCGGTTTCATCAAGCCGCAAAACTACGAAAAGAGCAAGAGTCGCAAATATCGAAACAACAAGTATATCAAAGAGAATATGCCTTATGATGCAGAAGCGGACAATTATACCTGCCCCGCAGGTCGGCGAATAGTTGCTGAATATGACCGTATCCGAAAAAGCAAGTCGGGGTTCGAAAGCACAGTGACGCATTATCAGTGCGAAAGCTGTGCGGGATGCCTATTACGGGAAAAATGCCTCCGATCAAAATATCCGGACAGGAACCGTACGTTTGAGGTATCTAAAACATTTCGGCATCAGCGGCAGAGCGCAACGGTACGAATCACCTCACAGGAAGGTACGCTCCTTAGAATCAATCGTTCAATTCAGGTAGAAGGCGCGTTTGCGGTGATCAAAGAGGATTACGCGTTTCGTCGTTTTCTCACAAGAGGAACAGCGAACGTACGGACCGAGATGCTATTAATGGCGATGGGCTATAATCTATTTCGTCTGCATTGTAAGATACAGAGCGGACGAAGCAAGCAAATTCTTTTTCAGAAGCAAATCGCATGAAAATCAGCACAAGTGAATAGTCAATTTTAACGGGGAGTCATTGACTTCTTGGTTGTTGTTTCATGAAAGCCGAATCTATCCACATTTTTTCCTATTTGAACATGAAAAAAGAGGTTATCCTCCTGCGATTATTACTAATCGTTTCTGGACAGCCCCTCATTTTTTTTGGAGCGGGTGATGGGAATCGCTCCGTGCCCTGGCGGGCACTATCACGCCATGTTCGCCTGCCTGCATCCGCCATCAGGCGGCGGCAGGCTCACGTTCGATTCCTCCACCACAATGCCAAAAAAAACAACCCCCTATGGGGGTCATTTTTTTTGGAGCGGGTGATGGGAATCGAACCCACGTGACCAGCTTGGGAAGCTGGAGCTCTGCCATTGAGCTACACCCGCTTGAACGCAAGCTATTATAACACAGCTTATTTTATTTGCCTATACCCAAATTGACAAAACAGCCCGCTCAAAGCAACTTCGTCGCCGTGACGGTAAGCGGTATGCCCATATACGAAAACTGTGCAGAATCAGCGAATTCACACCTGTTTTGGCGGCTGCATAGGCTATGGTAGCAGATCTTAAGCCGACCGGCAGAAAGGAAGTTCTTAAATGATGCATAAAAACAGAAAGCTTCTGATTGACGGGTTTGAATTCGAACTGACGGGATTTTTCAGTGAAAGCGGGCTCACAACGGTAACGGTTAGCATTTCGGGCAACGGAGACAGCCCCACGGACTTAAAAGGCTGGGTGCTGGAAATGTGCGCCGAAACGCCGGAGCATTTTGAGAATGTGGAGATTGTATCGTGCGAAAAAAGACGGCAGCACGGGTCGTGGGGGCCTGCGGCAGCTGTGAAGACTTCCTTTGAACTGTACGGGGATATCGGCATCAGCGGCGTGGCAATCAGCGATTGGATCGGGCGGTATCAGGAAGACCCGGATGTGGAATACCGTATTGTGATTGATAAAGAGCTCGAATTTGAGCCTTTCAGCGTCGCCCTGATCTATGCGGACCGCACGCGTATTTCGGAGGATAAGATCACCATACAAACAGAGCCGCAGAGCAAGGTTTGGGCGACACCGGCAGAAAAAAGCTACTGCCTTTATATCGTGGTGCCCGACGGCTACAAACCTGTGAACGTCTGCAAGGCAAGCATCTCCATCACAAAGCGCATGGTATACATCGCTCATGTGAAAAATGAGGATACGGATAAATGCGATAAAGAGGTAAAGGCGCTGGCTATGGGCGCGGTCAGGGTTGTCGCATGTGTGCCTCTCAAAAGCGCTCAAGCCTGCGGCGACGATGTGCAGGTGGGGGCGTGCGACTGCTTTGAAGTGTGCGAAACCATCGGCTATGCGGACGAAGGCACCCTGTTCGATATGCGGGATATCGCCATCAGCCCGAAACCCAAAAGCCTTGATTTGACGCTGCTCAACGCGCATTGCGGCAAATCGGTATACCGGCTGGACGGGAAATTTGTGATTGACTGCAAGCACTGCGAATAGGACGAATACATATGAAGACACCCGGTAGCCGGTTGGCTTTCGGGTGTTTTTGGCTTAGCCCGCTTCTTCGTTCACACTGTCTTCCGATAACGGCGAGATGCCTGTGATCGTGATATTGAGGCAATTTGTGTCGGTCAGCAGATTGATGACATACGGCGTGACGGTTTTTCCTCTTTCCGTGATGACTTTGACGGAAGGCCGGAGCCCGAAGCCTTCGTAATTCTCGGTGACGAGCCCGACGCAGCCGTTGCTGAGCTCAACAGCGGTTCCGAGCGGATACGGCGCCACCTTCATTGAGAAAATTCTCGTGATGTCCGGGTCAAAATGAATTCCGCCGCTGCCCATGATGTGCTCCATGGCGTCGGAAGGCAACAGCGCTTTGCGGTATGGCCGGTCGCTCACCAGCGCGTCGAAAACGTCCGCGACGGCGATAATACGCCCGAAAAGCGAAATTTCCCCGCCCTTAAGCCCTTTGGGGTAACCGCTGCCGTCGTATCTTTCGTGATGGTGCAGCACACCCAAGGATGATTTAACAGGGACATCGAACATGCTGCGCAGATATGAATAGCCAAGCTCCGAATGCCTCTGCACATCGTAAAGCTCCTGTTCGGAAAATTGGCCAGGCTTGTTGATTGTGTTTTTATCGAGAAAGACCTTTCCAAGGTCGTGCAGCAGCGCGGCAAGGCCCAAAGCAAACAGGTCTTTTTGATTCATGCCGATGGCAACGCCCACGACGGTAGACAAGACGGAGACATTGACTGAATGATAATACGTATATTCGTCAAATACCTTTAAGTCGACCATATTGACCATGAGTTTGCTGTTTTTCAGTATTTCCGCCATGATTTCTTCCACAATCTGTCGGGCTTGATCAACGGCGGCGGCTTTTTCGCTGGCATTGTCGTTGACGGAGTGGACGAGGATATTCTTGACACCCTGTACCGCCTTGATTCTGACCTCGTCGCTGACGACGTTTTGTATATCGATATCCTTGGAAATGCTGTCGTCAATATAAACGCCGTTGATACCAAGCAGATGCAGGCGCTCGATATAAAGAGGAATCACTTCTTTGCCTTCGCAAAGAAGCATCTCGCCGGACGCATTGTAAATGGTCTTGCCAAGTATCATGCCGTTGCGAATGCACCCGGTGGGAACGAATCTCATCTGATCCTCCAAGCTACAAATATAGGATATATACCCCAAGGTATTCAAAATGAAGCAGCAAAATTCGATAAATTTCGCGCTTTTTTTAAGAAAAAGTGCGAATAAAAAACCGCATCACATTCAATTGGAATGATTTACGAAAAATGGATAGCTCGGTAGAAATAAATAACAGGGGAATAAGGGATATTGTTTGCACGGTCTTCCAAATAAAAGTATAATGTCTAAGTATATATGATATTTGCGAGGAGGCAAAGATGAAAAGAATATATGTCTTTTTTATTGTATCCGTTATGTTGCTGTCGCTACTGACAGGCTGCACAGCACAGCCTGCAGCCTCAAGCTCCGAAAGCATGGCTGCAGAGCCGCCAGCGCCGTCAGAAGCGCAGCCGGAATCCACGCCGGAACCGACACCCGAGCCGGAGCCTTTCGTGCCCGAGGATTTATTCGGCAGCGAATTCAATCCTTATGCCGATGCGGCCTTCCCCGAGAATTTTAACATATATAACGCGTTGTTTGATATCGGAGATCCGAAAATGGGCGGGAAACCGAAATATGTGCTGTCGATGACAGCCGAGGGCAAAACGGACGAATCGATCACATTTTTGGCGCAGTTGGCCGGCATTCAGGATGAAAGCAGTGTCAGCAAGCTCATAGACGAGTTTAATGGCGGCGGCTTCTGTGAGTTTAAGAGTGCAGACGATGCCGTATTCACGATTAAAAAAACAGATCCGAATGATGACAGGTACGAATACGTGGATGGTTGCCATATTGACATTGCAGTCAGTGTGGACAGCAGCAAAGCGCCCGCATACATCAAGCTGATCAGCGATAATTATAATCTGAACGCGCTGGTGACGGCAGCGGATTATTTTGATATCAACACGCCGTCATTCGATGTGTGCGGCATTAATGTGGATCGTTATAAAGGTATTGCCGACGTATCGGTCAGTTATAATGTGAAGGATGCCGGAACCGTTCAGCAGCAGATGGCGGAGGGCTTAAAGCCAAGCTGGTATGACACGGAAAGAGGGAGCATGGGCCTTTCATATGGGATGATTGATTTGGGATTTGAGTTCGACAGCAAGGGTGGGAAAATCCGTATCAACGAGAGAATAAGAGACTTGAAGACCCCGGCCCGCGATTATACAGCACCCGAGGTTTCGCTTGCGACGCTCGGGTTCTATTACGCCGACAAGGACGCGCTGTGCATATACGAAGATAAGCAAAACGGCATTTCAATTGCCATCCACAAGCCCGAATGGGGCACCGGCGGCGTCGACTGGAATATCGAGTATCTTTCGAACCCGAATAAATATCTTGTGGCGGTGTGGTACAAGGCGGATGAACACAAATACCGCATTCAGGCTGATAAGGGCGGTTCGTCGGCAGCGTATGAATACGATATCAATGCGGCATCATACGGCAACGAATGGCCCGACCCCGAAACGGTGAAAGAGCAGTTCGCCAAAGCGCTGGATATCAAGGATGACGATGTCTATCCGAAAGCATTGGATATGTTTGAACAAACGGTGAAAGACCTTTTCGGCATGAGCGTGGAGGAGCTTTACGCGCTGCCCGCCAAATAAGGTATAAGGCTCTTAAAGACGCCAGACGTGCATTGGGCGCGCCGGAAAGCAGTCAGCGCCCGATGTTTGCGCCATCGCCTTTCAAAAGGAGGCTTTCTATGACATTGGTACGACTGGCATGAGAGGCCATTCTCTACAGTCCATGCGTACCATCCCTGTAGGGGCGATCAGTGATCGCCCGATATATAGCTATATTGTGTTGACCAGCGCATACCGCAATCCTCCGTCGCGCTACGCGCGCCATCGCCTTTCAAAAGGAGGCTTTCTATGACATTGGTACGACTGGGCATGAGAGGCCGTTCTCTACAGTCCATGCATACCATCCCTGTAGGGGCGATCAGTGATCGCCCGATATATAGCTATATTGTGTTGACCAGCGCATACCACAATTCTCCGTCGCGCTGCGCGCGCCACCTCCTTTCAAAAGGAGGCTTTCTTCTGCGCATTTCCTGCTGCTTGTGTTCTTTAAGACTCCTTTGGTGCTGCCAGCCTTGCTGACTGAGGATTGAAAAAAGTCCATGGTTTTAATATGCCCGCCCGCATGGAGACGGAAATAAAAAAGGCCCTGTAACAGGCCTTTTCTTTTGGTTCTTCAGCCTTGCTCAATCGCATCGCTGGGGCATGTGTCGGCACAGGCGCCGCAGTCTATGCAAAGGTCGGCATCGATGTCATACTTGCCGTCACCCTCAGAGATTGCTTCTACAGGGCATTCACTTTCGCAAGCACCGCAAGATATACACGCGTCGGTAATCACATAAGCCATAAATGTAAACCTCCAAAGTTTATATACACGCTTATTGTAAACACCTGTTTGTAAAAATGCAAGGCTGGATTGCGTAAAAGTGTATGTAAATCATACTAATCATCCAGCAGCGATTTAATTTCGTCATCGAGCGCGATGTCGTTATCCTGCTCTGCCATGGTGGCGGGCTTCCCTTTAAAGCGGATATCCTCGAGCTTGAACGTTTTCATGTCGATGCTTTCATCGGGCAGCGTGATGCGGATGCGCACCGTTTCCGTGACTGCGTTGTTCTCCACAACCACGCCTTCACCGTCCGGCGACAGCACCGTGCTTCCGAGCTTGGGCATGCGCTTGCGCGTCTGGCAGTAGTGCTCCTGCTCGTAATTGAGGCAGCACATCAGCCGCCCGCAAAGGCCGCTGATTTTGGTGGGCGAGAGCGAGAGATTCTGCTCCTTGGCCATTTTAATGGACACGGGAGAAAAGTCCCCGAGAAAGCTTGAGCAGCAGCACGGCCGCCCGCAGGGGCCAAGGCCCCCGAGCATTTTGGCTTCGTCCCGAACGCCGATCTGCCGCAGCTCAATGCGCGTCTTGAAAACGCCCGCGAGGTCCTTCACGAGTTCTCTGAAATCCACGCGGCCTTCCGCGGTGAAATAGAATATGATCTTTGAGTTGTCGAACGTGTACTCCACGTCCACCAGCTTCATATCAAGGTTGTGCTTGTCTATCTTTTTCTGACAGGTTTCGAGCGCTTCCTTTTCTTTCTGCTTGTTTTCTTCGAGTTTGCTCTCATCCTTGGCATTGGCTTTGCGGACCACCTGCTTTAAGGGCGCGACGATATCCTTCTCGCCGACCTCCTTATCGACGATGACCACCTCGCCGTATTCCATGCCGCGCGCGGTTTCCACGATGGCATGCTCGCCCAATTTAAACTGAATGTCGCCCGGCAGGAAGTAGTAAACCTTTCCGACCCGTTTAAACCGGACGCCTATGACTTTTTCCATCTACTCTTTTCCTCCAATATACAAAAAAGCATTTTCTCTATGGCCAACCGGAAATTGACCGCCACAAAGAACCATCTTTCCGTGTCAAGTATGACATTAATCATATTACTTATTGCAGCACTTGTAAAGTCATCCGCTGCCTGACATATCTCATCCAGCCTGTCTCTGTTGACAATCAGGGTGCGGTTTCGCGTCTTTTGATAGATGAGAATGTCCCGCAGGTATGTCTGCATCACGCAAAGCTGTGCGATGATCGATTCCTTGCCGCTTTCGAGATAATCGGCAAATGTGCTGATGGCCATGCCCTTGGCATAGAGCAGCTTATGCGTGAGCGACAGAACATCGTCGCGGCGGCTCATAAAAGCCGCATCGTCTTTAATGCGGCGCGCTTCGTCCAAATAGCCGCCCGACAGATCGGAGAGTATCGCGGCTTCGGCTTCGGTCACATTGAGCGATTGCGCAATGGCCGCTCGCGCATCCGGCTCGGGCGCAATGGTCACGCTGGCACAGCGCGAGGCGATGGTGGGCAGCACGCCGGAAGCCGAGCGCACCTCGAGCAGGAACACAACGCCCGCGGGCGGCTCCTCAAGCGTCTTGAGCAGGCTGTTCGTTGCGGCGGGCGTCATATCGTCGGCAGCGGCAATCACCACGGCTTTGTAAACGCCCTCATACGGCTTCTCGGCCACGAAGGCGAGCGCGTCGCGCAGCTCGGCCACCTTGGGCGCGCAGAGCCGCAGTATGTCCACATGTCCGTCCGTCACCTTGCGGCAGTTCACGCACGTGCCGCAGCAGCCGTTTTCGCAGAACAGCCGCATCAAAAAGAGGTTCGTATACCGCGCCGCCACATCCGGACGGCTGCATACGATGAGGTAAGCGCCAAGGATCCGTCGGTTTTGCGCCGCTTCAAGGAAGCGCTGCACCTGGCTCATAGCAGGCCCTTCTCTTGGAATATCGGCATCAGACGCTGCCGGATCACATCCTGCGTTTCGTATTTGGTGCCGAGCGCTTCAATCAGTATCATGCCGGGTTCGTGCGACAGCGCCGTAAACCCCGCAAACACGCGCTCGTGAAAAGCAAGCCCTTCGCTTTCCAGCCGGTCGTGCTCCTTGCACTCGTTCATGCGCGAGAAGGCATGCTCGGGCGGTACACCCATAAAAATCGTCACATCGGGCATACAGCCGTCGATCGCGGGCTCGTTGATGCGCGTCACCAGCGGTACGCCCAAAGCGCGCCCGTAGCCCTGATACGCGAGCGACGAATGGATAAACCGGTCGCACAGCACCACCTTGCCGCTTTCCAGAGCGGGCTTAATCACCTTGCGCACATGCTCCGCGCGAGCCGCCGCATACAGCAGCGCTTCCGTCATGCCGTCCATCTCCGCGTTTTCGTTGTCGAGCAGTATCGTGCGTATTTTTTCGGCGACAAGGCTGCCGCCCGGTTCTCGTGTGCGCACCACGTCGATGCCGTTTTCTTCAAGATATTCGGCGAGGAACCGAAGCTGCGTGGATTTGCCGCAGCCGTCCGCGCCTTCAAACGTAATAAAAAGACCGCTCATTGCTTGTCTCCTTCCAGCAGCCGTACCAAATCGTCCGGGGTATCCACGAGGCAGTCGCATCCGGCTGCGGTCAGCTCATCGTAAGCACCGTAGCCGTACAGCACACCGATGGAATCGAGCCCGACCGCTTTGGCGCCTTCAATGTCGTGATACCTGTCGCCCACCATCACAGCGCTCTGCGGCACGGTCTCAAGCCGCGCAAAAGCACTGCGCAGCACCTGTATTTTCGTGGATATACCGTTTTCGTGATCGGCGCAGAATATACCGTCAAAATACTGTTTCAGATCGAATTCTTCGAGCAGCTTGCACGCCATCCATTCGCGCTTCGACGATGCGATGTAAAGCGTTTTGCCCGCAGCCCTGATGCGGCGCAGCGCATCCTTAATGCCCGGATATGGACGGCTCTGCAGCAGCCCTTTTTCAATGTAGTATTCGGCGAAGTGTTCGTAGCCCTTATCCGCCTGCTGTTCATTAAAACCGTAGCATTCCATCAAATGCTGTTTGATCGGCGGCCCTATGAATGCCAGCAGCTTTTTTTCATCGGCCTCCTCCATATCCATGCAGGAAAACATATGGTGCACACCGTGCACGATGCCTTCGCAGGTATCCGCTATTGTGCCGTCAAAGTCCATAAAAACCGTGTCGTAAATTCTGTCTGCGCCTGAGATGCGATGAATCATGATCTCTCCTTATATACGTATATGGAAGCGTCCTCAACGCCGAACAGCTCAAAGCCCTGCCGGTTCGCCTCAATCAGATATCCTGCAATTTCATACGAAATTACCTGTCCGCGCAGCACAACGGCTTCCGCGGGCGGATACACACCCGCCGTGCATGCGCTGACGCGGCCGGGAGCATGCTCCAGCCGCAGCTTTTCAATTTGGGTCCAGTTGCGCGCGCTCAGCGAATACTTTGTGGGTGCGGGCATGCTGTAAGGCGAAAAGAACAGGTTCCTGCCGCGTATGCGCTCCGTACGGCGCAGCATCTCATAGAGCCTGTCCAGATGGGCCGCAGCGGTCCCCGGCGAAAGCATCAGCAGTATGTGTTTCATATCCGCCGCTTCCACATGGATGCCCTCACGCGCGAGCATCGCCTTGATGGTGAGCCCCGAATGGCCGGTGCTGCTCACATCGATGATCGATTTGAGCGGATCGCGGGCGATAACGCCCTTTTGTGTGATATCGGGGCAGGCATAGCCCGGAAGCACCGATATCATCTCTTCAAACCGCTGCAGCAGGCTTGTGACGCGATAAATTTCCTGCTCGCCCTTGTCGCGCATATAGGCAAGCGCATAATCGAGCGAGCACAGCAGCACGTACGACGGGCTCGTGGTCTGAACCATGGCGAGCGCCGCACCGGCTTCGCGTGCGTTGATAAGAGACCCCTTGCCCACGCAAAGGCAGGCACACTGGTTCATGGCAGGCAGCGTTTTGTGCGCGCTTTCGGTCCATATGTCCGCGCCCGCATTCGCGGGAGAGACGGGCAAAGTCTCCGAAAACGCAAAGTGCGCCGCATGCGCCGCGTCCACTGCCAGCGCCATACCCGCCCTGTGGGCAGTTTTGGCGATTTCTTCAATGTCGCAGCAGAGGCCGAAGTAATTCGGGTATGTGACATACACGGCGACCGCGTCTTTATGAATCTGCAGTGCGTCGCGCAGGCTGCCCGAGTCCATCACTGCCGGAAAATCGGATGGCTCTGCGTCCAAAAACACCGGCGTAATGCCATGGATATGAATCGCATTCGCAGCGCTTAAATGAATACCGCGCGGGAATATGACCTTTTTGCCCTTGAACAGCGAGAGCATGGCGAGCACGCCCGCCGTGGAACCGCCTGTGGTAAAATAAACGGCGGCGGCGCCGATAAACGAGGCGTGGAGCCGCTCCGATTCGAGAATCGGGCCCGTCGGCTTCAGCAGATTATCCGCACCCGGCAGCTCGGTGATGTCGCATTGCAGCATGTCGCCGCCGAAAAAACCCGTATCGCCCTTATGCCCCGGCATCGTAAACCGCACCTTGGCGCTGTCGCATACGGAGGCCACCGCATTCATGATGGGCGTCTGTCTGGCCAATGATTCCACCTCAAATCTCCGCCCCCTTTTCTTATTCCCCAAAGTATGAGATAATAACGCAAGATGAAAGGGGTGCCGTTTATGAACAAAACTGAACGCGAACACATGCTGCTTTTTTCCAAAGAGCGTGTCGCAGGGCTGTACAGATACCGGCTGTATTTCACGCCGATTTCGTCTTTGCGGGACGAAACACCGCGCGTGTTCCGCCTGCTTGTCCGCACGCCTTTCGCTTTTAACAAGCTGGAGGTCGGCCGGATATACAAGCTGACTTACAGCAACGTTCACATACTGTCGTTTGAGCCAAGGGACGAGTTTAATCTTCAGGAAGAGGATTATGTGAGGCTCATTGAGACGCGCGATATCAAGTTCATGGACAAGAAAACTTCTGCGGCCCTCCGCCAGTCCGATCAGCCCGGCTCCAAAGACCGGTATTATTCGTTTGACGAGATGAAGCAAATCGTCAACTACAGGCAGGACCTTTTAACTTCAATTGCCGTCACAGCGTTCTCGGGCGCGGTCACGGCTCTTGCGTTGCTGTCACCTTTTGTGATTTACGCGTTGATGCTGCGCATCGTCATCGGCTCACAGCTGGGGGCGGGCGGATTCACGAGCAAAGCGCTCGCGCTGCCCATACTTGGCATCGGCGTGCTGCCAGCGACAATCTATGTCATGTCAATACTGTTTGCGTTAAGCGAACTCGCCCTGCTGCGCATCGAATTCACCAAATGGAATCTGATCAAAAAATACACGCTGGCCTGGGGCGGCATTCGCAAGAGCATGTTCTTTGAGCTCAGCGATATCCGCTATTTTAAAAAATTCGGCATCGCCGCCGGTATCGCGCTCTTTGTCTCGATACTGCTTGCGCTGATTGTTTAGTGCAAGTATAACCGTTCCCCTCATCGCAAGCCGCTCATCACGCGGGCTCAATATGGACGGCTTTACTGCCCGTCTTGCCTGTAAACAGGTTTTGACGGCGCTCCTTTATCATATTATGGCTTCAGCTTTATTATAGTATATTATAAGGCATACACAGGACAAAAGGCAATCACGGTTTGAGCCGAAGGGCTTTGGCGTTTCGTTGACGCGTCCGATTTTGGCATGATATACTGATTTTAAAATAAACTGGCAGGCAGGATATTTCATTGATTACAGCGCAGATGATAACCAAATCATACGGAAAAACGCCTATTCTGAGGGGCGTGAGCCTGCATCTTGATGCGGGCAGGGCACTTGCTGTGGTGGGCGAGAACGGCGCCGGGAAAACGACGCTGCTCAAAATCCTTGCCACGGCGTCCGGGCCGGACAGCGGGAGCCTTGTTATCGGCGGCATGGATGCGCTTGCAAACCCCGCCGCCGTGCGCGACATGCTCGGTTACGTGCCGCAGGGTATTGCGCTGATGCAGGAGCTTTCCGTGAAAGATAATCTTTATTACTGGATGAAAACAAAGGATAAGGCTGTTTATGAGACGGTGATGGATATTATCGGCCTTCAAAACGTGGAAAAAAGAAGGGTATCGCGGCTTTCGGGCGGTATGCAGCGTCGGCTCAATATCGGGGCATCGCTTGTGCTGCGTCCGTCGCTGCTGATACTCGACGAGCCGCTCGCGGGTGTGGATATCGCGAACCGGCGGCGAATTATCGCATCGCTCTCGGCGCTGAAAAAGAGCGGCATGACGATACTGTTCACCAGCCACTATATTGACGAAATGCAGCTGCTCGCCGATGAGATGATCGCGCTTCGGGAAGGAACGGTCACATACAGCGGGCCGCTTCAGTTTGACAACCTCGCGGACGCGATACGGCGCTACACGGCTTAGGTAAACGCTGATTAATGCGGTACTGCGTTCTGACGTGAAAGGAGCCTGGCCATGGATGACGAGCTAAGCGCGGCGCGGCGGCGCGGCGCGGTACGAAAGTTGCTTTGGCCGCACGGCATAAAGCACAAAGGCTTCATGCATGGCAGGCGGTGGGCAGGCGCGGCGCTCGTGCTGCTCATCTGCGCGCTCACGGTGGTGGGTATTGCCGTGTTTAACGGCAGCGGCAAAGCGCAGCCGCCGCAGGAAAGCAAGGGCAGCGAGGGCGTGCTTGCGCTCGGCGATTTTTTCAGCACCTATGAGGACCGCATCGATTTTCAGACGGCCGGAACGGTTCGTGACCTGACCCGGCGGCTCATGAATGAGCCTTTTGAGGTTAGCGCGCAGATGACGATCGAATCGGAGGCGCTTAAATCGTTCGGGATACCGCTGACCAGTGTGCCGGCCCAGATGGATATCAAATACGACCTGCGCGATGCCGGTGTGAAGGTGAGCGCGGCCGGTTTGAGCTTATTCGAGGCGTATCTGGCGGAAAACGAAGCCAGCGCCGTTTGGATTGGCGCAGAGCCTGCTGCCGCCGAGCTGTCCGCCGCAGAAGATGTATCGGGCGATATGACGCTCGAAAACCGGATCGGTGCGTTTATGCCGCTGCCGCCCGAGGGCCTGCTCGACAGGCTGCTCGCTGTGCTCGCGCAGTCGGTGCCCGTAGACTGTACGGAGCAGCAGCTGGGGCGTGCATACAGCCCCAAGGATAACAAGGACGTCAACGTCACGCTTGTCTGCACAGCGCTGGACGACAAAACACTCTCAGCGGTGGCCTCTGCGTTCGCAGAGCAGCTTAAAAAAGACGAGGCGTTGTATGGCGAGGCGCGGCAGTTCACCGCGCAAGTGGCTGCACTGTGCGGCGTGAAGGATTTAACGCTCGATGCGCTGCTGGCACAGCTGACCGATAAGGATGACGTAAACACCAAGGTTTCGTGGAAGGTATACCGGCGCGATGAGATACCCGTCGGTTTTGCGATAAGTGTGACCACGCGGGACACTCAGCTGGATTTCACGCGCATCGCCGAGTTTGACGGCGAAACAAGCTGCGAATACACGCAGATGCTCGTGAACGGCACAGAGGTTTTCAGCGCGGATACCGTCACAATGGACAATTCGGGTGAGTTCAGCCTCAAGGTGCTCAAAGCCCCGGGTGAGCCGGTCAGCATCAAAGGGACGTTTGACCTTGAGCCAATCACGGAGAATTCTTACCATCTGATTGCCGATGCTGTGGCGGATGGCAGGCTGCTGAGCGAAGAGGGGGATACCGCCCATTTCGTCATAGATGCGCGTATTGATGTGGGCAACAGCCTTGGCATGATGGCGGGCAGCCCCGATTGGAAAGGTATCAAAGAATAAAAAGATTAAGGCGTACGAATGAAAAAGCTTTTTGCGGTGGATTTGAAAAGGCTTCTGAATAACAAAACGGCTGTTTTGTTTGCGGTGGGCGCGCCGCTGCTGCTTGTGCTGCTGATCTCGCTTGCGGTTGCGCCTTATTTTTATGCCGATGTGCGTGCGCAGAACTTCAGCGTGGCCGTATACAATGAAGACGATGATCCGCTGACGCAGTCGATACTGCGCAGCCTGATTGAAAGCAAATCGCTCGGCGGGCTCATCAGCGTGGAATTTGTGGACAGCGAAAAAGAAGGGCGCGAGGCGGTGGATCACGGTGCGGCGGCGTTTATCCACATTCCCGCGGGCATGCAGGAGACGCTGTCGGGCAACGGACGCTGCACGATCAGCTATTACGGTAATCCCAAAATGCCGCTGGAGGACGCGCTGCTTTTTGAAACGCTCGATTCGGGCGTCTCTCTCGTGAGCGACGCGCAGCATGCGATCAACGTGCTGTATTGGGACAGCCTCGATGCCGCTGTGGATGAGAGCGCCGCCTCGGACGCATATAACCGCATGAGAAATGAGTACTTCGGCAGCATACTCGCGCGGTCGGCACTGTATGAGGATACGGAAACCACATCGCCGCTCGGCGGGGCCTTGCCGATTGAATATTACGCGGTGAGCTTCCTCGTGCTGTTTGTGGCGCTCGGCGGGCTGCCCATCGCGCGCATGACCGCGGACGATGAGGAAACAGGTCTGGTCCATCGCCAGCTGCTCTCGGGGCACAGCCCGCTCGGGTGCGTGGTGTCGCGCTGGTTCGCTGGTAGCCTGTTTATGTTCATGCAGTATGCCGTGCTGGCCGCTGCGCTCGGACTGATTGCGGGCGGCGGCGCATACAACGGCAGCCTGCCTGCGGCAATCTTTGGGGGCGTGCTGCTCTGCCTGTTCCTGAGCCTCGGTATGATGCTGATCGGGCTGCTGTCACGGACTTCGGCTTTTTCGGTGCGGGCCGCGTTCCTTTGCGCGCTCGCGCTCGCGCTGCTCGGCGGCTTGCTTGTGCCTTCTGCGTATATGCCGACTATTGTGCGCGATATATCGTATTACACGCCGCTGTCGGCGGCGCTGCGCCTCGGCATCGCGGGGCTGTTTGACGGAGAGGCTCAGGGTACACTGCTGTTTGTGGGTGTGCTCGCCGTGTTCACGGCGGTGCTGCTGCCGCTGGTGATCAGCCGGTTCCAAAGGAGGGCGCAATGAGGCTTTTTGTCAACACGTTGAAATACCGCTTGAAGTCGCTTTGCACGAGCGCATACGGCATCGTATTTCTTCTGCTTGCGCTGACCGTGGCCGTGTGTCCGTTTGTGGGGTTGATCATACCCGACGCGCCGGTGCCGATCGGCTGGATTGACGAGGATGATACGGAATTTTCGCAGCTGCTGCTTAACAACGTGGAGGCGCTCAATGTCGTCTGGGTCACGTTCGGCGATAAAGATACGCTCGTGGCCAATCTGCAGACGGGGCGGCTAGAGGGTGTGTTTGTGATTAAGAAAGGCTTCGAGCAGGCGATAAAAAGCGGTGAGTTTGCGGGCACGCTGCAATTGCTGCGCTCGCCCTACAGCACGGCAGCCGGTGTGATATCCGAGAGCGTCGGCAGCGAGGCGCTCCGTCTCTGGCTCGCGTGCAGCAGCGCCAATGAGGCGCGTACGTTGGGCGGCGATGATCTGTATCAAAACGTTTTTGACGACGCGCTTGCGGGCACGGACGACCCGATATTGCAGCTCGGGCGCGAGAACGCAGCGGGGGAGACGGGTAAGGTGACGCCGCTGCGCGATGCGGCGTTTTCGTCGCTGTATCTGCTGTGCGGCGTCGTGAGCTTTTTCATGCTGACCGGTATCGCGATGGCGCGCCGGGGTGCGGATTTTTCGACGCGGCTTCGCTCACGCGCGTTTTCAATAGAGAAGTTTCGCCTCGCGTCCGCGCTCGCGGATACGCTTTACATGCTGCCGTGCGTTGTGGTTCCGCTTGCGGCATTCGGCCTCGCGGGAGAAGGGCAGCTCATTGCGCCGCTGCTGGTAAGCTTTGCGCTGTATGTGTTCGCCTTCGGCGGCATCGCGGGCCTGCTCGCGCTCATACGCAATCAGACGGCGATGATGCTGAGCATCTGCGTGGTGACCATTGCGAATGTGATGCTCTCGTCGATGCTCGTGGCGCTGCCGTCCTCCGGGCTGTTTGCAACGCTGGCGCATGTGCTGCCCGCGCGATGGCTGTCCGCCGCCGATCTGCAAAACCCGCTGCTGAGCGTTGCGGGGCTGGCGGCCTGTGCGACGGTATATAACGCGCTGCCGTTTGTGCTGCGCCGCAGAGAGAACACCGGCTGAAAAACGGGAGAGGTATCAAAAGACGAAGGAAGGTGTGACCTGTGTATTACATCATTGAAAACGGAAAAGTGAAAAAGACGGAGATAAGCGGCGTTTCCCTAGCTGAAAAACGCCAGTGCTTTGGATTTATCACCCTCGAAGAGAGCGGGGCTATATTGCCGGTCATCAGGCTCAGCAGCAAGCTGCTGCACGATTCGTTTGAGAGCCCGTCCCTCACATATGAAAACCATGACGGCTTCGACCTCATCTGTCTTAATATATTCAACCATAAATCGCTTTCATCCCAAGGCAACCGCGTTTGCATTTATGTGAATGAAAGCATGCTGCTTTTTGTATGCCGGAATGCCAATGCCGTGGCCGAGATGCTGCACGACATGACGCGGGAAGACAGTAAAGTGGATTTGGACCGCATATTAAGCGCTTTTTTTGAAAGACTCACGGCGAAGGACGCCGACCGTCTCGAAAAGATCGAAACAGAGATCAGCAATCTCGAGGACGCGCTGATGACCTCAGTCAGAAAAAATTCTGTCAGGGAGATCATCCATCTGCGCAAGAGGCTGATGGTGCTAAAACGGTATTACGAGCAACTGCTCAATGTTCTTGATATATTGCAGGAAAACGAAAACAACCTGCTCGACGAGCGGTCCATGCTGTTTTTCAAGCTTTTCTCAAGGCGGGTGGACAGGCTCTATCACAGCGTATTGAATCTGCGCGACTATGTCACGCAGGTGCGCGAGGCGTATCAGGCCGAGGTCGATATCAGCCTCAACAGCACGATGAAGATTTTTACGGTGATTACGGCTATTTTTCTGCCGCTCACATTGATTGTCGGGTGGTACGGCATGAATCTGCAAATGCCTGAATTTCATTGGCCGCTCGGCTATCCGATGGTGATTCTCCTGTCCGTCGCAGTGGTGGTCTTTTGCCTGGTCTACTTCAAGAAGAAGAAGTGGTATTAGAATACGCAAATAGCACCTCCCGGTCGAGGAGGGCAGGGGTAATGCGTGCAAAAAAAGGCCTTATCAAAGGGAACTGTCGCTGTTAGGCGATTGCGGGAGGAAAGCCATCGGCGCGTTAAGGATACCGCGCCCTACATAAAACCACAAATGTAAAGACGTTTTCAGGCTCGCCCGCCCCGAATGAGAGAAAGACGCCTGTGTCGTTCATGATTATCGTTTCGCCGCATGGCGTGAGGCAAGGGCGATAAGCTAAAATCTTTATTCAAGAAGGAGTCCAGCTTGATAATAACTTCATCCAGTTGAGGGGACGACATACTATGCGGTGAACACATCCCATGTATTTATGCACTTGACCATGGGATTCCTCTTCCGCTCACGCTCCATCGGAATGACGCTTGTGGCTTATCAGCAGCCTAAGCTTTGCAGTCAAACCTGCTTTCATATCACATTACGGTACTTAAAATAACAAAACAGAACATTTCTCATTACTTAAGATAACAATTGCCTATTCGCCGAGTATAAGTTTTCTTGCGCGGGCCTTAACCGCCTCGTTACTGAGCGCAATATCCAAATAGCCCTCGCCTGTCCGTCTTTTCAAATATTCAAAAGAATACGCGATGGATTCCGCGTGGTCAAACGCAAGCCCCGCGCTTTCAATCGAATATATCTGCTGCATGCGCCCCGTGGGGAACGCAACAGCCGGGTGCATTTCTATGCTGCCGCGCAGCGTGTAGCTGACCTGCGTGATGCCGTCAGTTTCTTTCACTGAATAATCAAGCAGGGCAAACCATTCCGCCTCGGCGGCGTCATCGCCCGCGACGGGCTTTAATTCCGCTGCGTCGGCAATCGCGATATGGCTGGCCGTGATGCAGCGGTAACGCGGGTCGCGCCCCGGCCGCCCCCAGGAAAACACCTGCTCGAGGTATAGCCCCGATATGCCCGCTTCCTCCATCAGCTCGCGGTCCGCCGCATGGAAGATGTCCTCGTCGATTTCCACGAACCCGCCCGGCAGCGCCCAGCGGTCTTTGTACGGATAGCTGCCGCGCTTGATAAGCAGTATGGAAAGCGCCTCGCCTCCCACGGCGAACAGCGCCGTATCCGCCGCAACGCCGGGGTTTTGATAGATCGTGGGGTCAAACTCTTGCAAGTAACGACTCTCGTCTTCACCTGATGGGATGTAGGCCATGATGTCTTCTCCTTAATAATAAACGGTATCGATCACGCCGCCGCCGAGGCACTCGTCATTTAAGTACAATGCCGCGTATTGGCCCGGCGTCACGGCCCGCTGCCGCTGTGCAAATTCGATATATGCGCCGCCGTCTTTGAGCGTCACAAGCACTTGCTGGTCGCTCTGACGGTAACGGAACTTGGCGGTGCAGGCGAGCGGCTCTGTCGGAGCGTCGCTAATAAAATGAAACTCCGGCGCGAACAGCGCGCGTGAAAAGAGCGCATCCGGTTCGCCGCCATCCTCGCCCTGCGCGACAATGAGCGTATTGGCTGCCACGTCCTTGCCGATCACGAACCAGCGTGTGTCCTTTGCGTCTTCGCGTCCGCCGATGCC
Source organism: Bacillota bacterium (assembly GCA_023408075.1). GTDB lineage: Bacteria > Bacillota > Clostridia > Christensenellales > SZUA-584 > SZUA-584. The sequence goes on from JAEYKW010000041.1 coordinate 87,379, forward strand.
GAGGCCGCGCCGCTGCCCGAGCGTGTAATACATCACGCCCTGATGCATGCCCACAACTTTGCCGTCCGGCGTTTTGATATCGCCCGGCTGTGCGGGCAGAAAGCCGGAAAGGAAGTCGCGGAACTTGCGCTCGCCGATAAAGCAGATGCCCGTGGAATCCTTTTTCTCGGCGACCTTTAAATTGAGCGATGCCGCAATGCTGCGCACCTCGCTCTTTTGCAGAGTACCAAGAGGGAAAATCGCGCTGCGCACCTGCGCGTGGCTCAGCATGCACAGAAAATAGGTTTGGTCTTTGCCGGTATCCGCGGCTTTAAAAAGGCGGCCGCTGCCGTCGGTGCGCGCGTAATGCCCCGTGGCGATTTTATCTGCGCCGAGCATGCGTGCGTGATCAAGAAATGCCGCAAATTTGATTTCGGAATTGCAGAGCACATCCGGATTGGGTGTGCGCCCGCTCTTGTATTCGTGCAAAAAGTGCGTGAAAACGCGGTCGTAATATTGCTGCTCAAAATTGACCGTATAATAGGGTATGCCGATCGCGTCACAGACGCTTTTGACATCCTCATAATCCTGTACGGCGCTGCAGCCCTTGCCGTCGTCCTGCCAGTTCTTCATGAACACGCCGACCACGTCGTAACCCTGCTGCTTTAGCAGGTGCGCCGCCACGGCCGAATCCACGCCGCCCGACATACCGCAGACCACGCGTATCTTTTCGTTCTCTCTCACTGTGTGCCTCGTTAGCTCTTTTGGTTCATTATAAGTTCGCCGCGGCGGATTGGCAAGCGTATGGACACGCCGCGCGGGTGTGCTATACTGGGCGTATGAAAAAGAAGATCATCGCAGCTTCGGCGCTGTTGATTGCGGCACTGCTCATATTCTGGTTCTTTTATCCGCTGCGCAGCTACATCGTGATGGGTATCTATTCGGGGCAGCACAGCGCGAACAGTGTGCCGAAGTCACATGGGTTTTCGGTCGATATACCGTCGGGCGCGGGATGGTATCCGTTCGTGCTGACCTACAACGCAGACAGATTTTCGTCGTGGTCGGGCGTGGATGCGGATATGTCGATACTCTACAATTTCGGCGCGTTCGATGCGCTCACACGCACATCATCCTTTTACGATGTAAACAGCGATAAATACAGCGCGTTTTACGGCGCGTATGTGCTGTATCAGGACAGCGGTATATTCGGCTTTTCGGATGACGGGAACGTGGATATGGATGAGGTGGAAAGCGCGGTCAAATACGACTACACGCAGCTTGTGATTGCGGGCTTCGGATGTGACAATATCGTATTCAATGCGGATGGTTTTCAAACAACGGAAGATGTCAGCTATGCGCACAGCGAAGGCTGGACGCGCATCGAGGCTGACATCACGGCAAACGGCGTGGCGCATACTTATCAGCGCGAATATCAGGCGTATTTACAGTATGGCCCGCCCGTAAAAGCGGCGGATCAGGAGTTTGAGCCGGTCTCGCTCAAAGGCAGGCTCTATTTAAAATATTTCAGGGATTACGATTGCACGGTGATGCTGTACGTCATCGCGCCGGATTCGGGCGCGGCGGACGCATGCGATAACGGTATTTTAAGCAGGACGAAAATCAACTCACTCAAGCAATAGGGCTAGCTCGCTGGCGGCCAGATCGATCAGCGCCTTGGCGGTTTGTTCTTTGGCACCCGGAATGATGATGCTGCAGCGCGATATGGGAATCAGTATCTTTTTCGCACCGCTCTCCGCAATGGTGCGCGCAATACGCGGCGTGATTTCTCCGAGCATACCGCTGGCCGCAATGATGCCGATGCCGCCGATGATGACGTCTGCACTGCGGACGAGGTCACATATCGCGTTTTCACCCGTGGCGCAGTCAACCGCGCCGCTCTTTTTCATGGCCGATGTGGCTCTGAAGTTGGTGCCGGCTGCGGTCAGCTGAATCTGTCCGCCCAATTTTTCGACGAGCTTTTTAACGACGGATGCGCCAAGGCCGCCGCCCTGTGCGTCTACCACAATCACGTTAAGCATAAAAACACCCCTTATGGCGCATTATACCGTATACGGTCTGTTCGGGCAATGGCAGCGTGAGGCTGGCATGTTGTTAAAAAAACAGTCTGTGGAACACAGACCGCTGAACTGTTGTCGCTTATTTTGTCATTGCTATGGAAAGTAGCTAATCCGGTCATCCTGAGGAGCGTAGCGACGAAGGATCTGTTGAGACAGATTCTTTTCCACTCCCGTAGTCACTTCGCTACACTCGTTCAGAATGACCGCTAACCTGTCTTTTCGTTTATTGTGGTGCCATATCGCATGATGATTTTGAAGAGCGCTTTGTCTTTATGATAAAGAAATTTGGTGATAAGACGAAAGCATTCCCCCCACGGCCTCGGCTGATATCAAGGCGGGCTGTCAGTGCATACAACCACAATATCTGCTGTGTTGCGTATCACGCATGCTTTTTAAATTGTTTGATGATGCCTTTTATCATGAGGATGCCTGCAAACACGCAGCCGATAAGAACTGTGACGCCAACTGCGTAAAAAAGGATGTGTGAGAACACCGAATCGATATTGAAAGGGTAAGGGGCTGTTAAGTCTACCGGTAGGGTGTCTTTCAAAATATCCTGAACCATTAATTTTCTCCTTTGATTTATTGAATATAAGACGTTATGAAAAGCAATAGCGTTATCTATTCAATAAGATGATAACATATTTTGCCGTTTATGAGTTGCATATTTTTGACCGTATCCGTTATTCCAAAGTGTAGCCATGCAGAATGACTGCCAAACGCGTGGCGGCATATCCATACAGCATAAGTGTAATATATACATAATTGTTTAAAAATAATAAATATGCTATAATACTAAAAACTAAAAAGCAGGAACGATAAATGCTTTCATCAGCTAATCGTGATTATCTTGTTTATATTCATCAAGGAGAAACTCAAAGCTCTCTATTCGATTTGAGGTATAGCAGGGTTGTTTTCTTGAATAATGCCACGTTGTCGGAACAATTGGGTGGGGATATCGCAGCAAGACGATACCTTAAGGGTTCCGAAATCGATACCTTGCACCATTTATCTTTACCGCTTAGAGAAATTGACATCAATCAAATAAAATCACCTTTGGTTATTTGTTTGCTGGTTATAGATTCGTGTACTTTAAGCTGCGATTACTGTTACGGAGAGAATTTAAACGAGAACAGTATTGATTATGCAACGATTGTCAAAAGAATTAACGAAGATGAGGATTTCCTGTCGCTTATCATAGCAGGCGGAGAGCCTTTGTTATGGCCCAGATTGATGGTTTTTTTAAGAAGCATCAATACGCAAAAGCGTGCCGTTTTTATTGATACAAATGGCACGGAGCTCACTCGATCTGAGGTCATGACTGATGGTGATCTAAACTATTTAGCAGAAAACAACTTCAATTTTCGTGTCAGTTTAGACAGCGACAAAGAAGATATTAACGATAAGCTGCGGGGGAAAAGCCGAAAAGTCATCAATGGAATCAAAAGATTAACAGATCAGAATGTCAGTGTATGGATCAATACGGTGGTGATAAAAAACAACATAAGGCACCTTGGTTCCCTTGCAGAGTTCATGATCGGCGAAGGGATATCCCATTGGACACTTTTCCGACTGATTGGGAAACAGCGAAACGATGCTTATGGATGTTCGCATGATGACATTAACGAAGCGGCAGCAACGTTAAAAACGAAATACGGCGCTTGGATCAATATTTATTATAATCCCAGCATAAAGCCTCCGTATTCTATTTTTATGATAAACGCGCAAGGGTATTATTCAATCCCGGATGGCAGCGGGACAAATAACAAAATGATTAATACGATCTCACAATATTCAATTAAAGATTGCTGGGCTGAGTTTAATAAGGTCGATCATCTCAAAAGATATATTATTCAAGATGAGGCTTAAAAAATGAAAAGCATAGAAAGTGTTATCGAAAGAACAATTAATGATACCCTTACTTTTTTAGAGTCCTCTGTTTTGACGATTAATAACAATACCGGAGAGGCTTTAACCGGCTGGCCCCATTACCATGGCAAGCAGCGGCTCACCGAATATGGCGGAACAAGCTCGGGCCTTTCGGCATTATTTTGTTATGAAATGCCCAACGCAGCCATGAGAGAAATAGCGGACACTGCTTTAACATGGCTAATTAATCAACAAAATGAAGACGGCTCGTGGAAATCCTCCGGCGGATATAATTGTGAAACAACAGCCGGAATCATCATAGATTTATACGAACACAATGTGCTGCCCAGAGAGTGTATTGAGAAAGCTTGCCGGTATATAAAATCCTGTTACGATGTAAACGGGTATTTTAAAGCCACACCACTTTCGACACGGACACCTCATTTGTTTATAACCTACAGGGCGGTGCTCGCTTTGGTCTTAACCAATCATTTAGAGAAAAGCTGGAAGAGTCAAATCATCTCTTGGGTGCAACAGAGCAGATCAATTGATCACAGATGGGGAATGGCACCCAAATGCCTGAGCGGAACGCTTTCCCACACCATACTTGCATTGCTGATATTTCATTATTGCGATATGCCGCTTAGGGAGATGGGAGAAAAATACAAAGCGCAAATAAAGTGGCTGAAAACGAATATCGTTAAGTGCGGTTATATGTACGAAACTGAGACGATCGATAACCGCATGGGCAAAGACGAGTATGGTTATGTATACGACACGTTGGTGACCACGCATTTTATTGGCCCGTATATGTGTCATCTTCTCGATCTGCTCGGTGAGACCAAGCTGGAAATGAACGCGCTTATGAGTATTACTGAATCTCAATCCAACGGAGGGTGGGGGCCCTCTAAAGACAAGATTACCCTCTGGGCGACCCAGCAGGCCATCTATCAGCTCAACAGATTTAAAAAGAACAAGCTGGACCGATTGAATATTCTGGAGAAGCTGTTTTATAGAATACCATACGGATTGTGCAAAGCCGTTATTTCAATAGTGATTATTCTTGTCTCATGCTGGCTTTTTTTCAATCCGGCATATCGGGACGACGCAATCGTGGCCCTTCTTCTGGCGGTTGTGCCATGGCTGTTCAAAAGAAGATGATCACAAACGGTGTTTGCTTCACATGCATGGACAGCCTGATAAATGCCGCCGGGAAGCGCGGACAGCGCGTGTGTGAAACCGTACACGCATCAGCCTGCGGGATGACAGGCTTGGCCCTTCATGAGGCTTAGACCGGGGATTCTGCCTTATTGATCAGCGCGGCCGCAAACTGCTCAAAATTGTCCTGACTCATGGCTCCCGATTCAACATAGGCATAGAGACTGTTCACACTGAATTGGGCAATAAAAATATCGTGCCCGAGTTTGTTTTGCGTTTCCTTGCTGTCGTCGTAATGGTAAAACAGTGAAGTCGTCATGCCGAGCTTCGTGATCTCCACGTCGCCTGTTTCCCCGCCATATTTATCGCCTGCAGGAGAGTAGCCCGAAGCCGACCAAAGATCAGTCGAATAGACGCTGACCGTGGCCGGATCACTGTCGTCTTCATTGTCTATGCTTACGGTTAAGTTGATGATTTTGTCATCTTTGTCGTACAGCGCCAGCACGGAAAGGGGCGCGGTTTGATACGCCTCAGGCAGGCTGTCCCTTAAAGGCAGAGCTGTCAGCGACTCGAATTCATCAATATCCATGTCCTTTGTATAACTGCCCTCAATGTCCCGGATGCCGTCTTCACCGGTTGTTGCGACGTCGTTGTAATGGATCAGCTCTATTTTGCCGCAGCCGGAAAACAGCAGCATAAACATCAGCAGGCTTACCAACGATATTTTTATGATGATATTTTTCATGTTCATAAGATAGCTCCTCTTTATTATCGTCTGTTTAAGGGTGGGCTTGTCCCTCAAATATGTGACCGCACGCATTCTGATAAGGTTTTATTTCTTTTCATATGTTATGAGCTGAGCAATTAGCTTAGGATTTCCGCCGTTTCGATCAGAGAGGCCACAAATTGCGCGAATTCATCCTGATTCATCCGACTGGACTCGACGTATACGTTGATACCGCTGAGCCCAAATTCGGCGATATAAACATCATGTCCGAGTTCGTACTCCTTTTCCTTGCTGTCATCGTAATGGAAAAAGAGTACGGCTGTTTCACCGATCGTCGTGGTGACAAGCTCGTTTGTTTCTTCATTTCCATATCTGTAATCAACGGGGGAGTAGCTCAATTCAGACCAAAGCTTGCTGGAAGAAACGCTGATCCCGGCTGAAAATCCATTGCTTTCTTCGCGAACGCCGACGGACATGTTGATTATCTTACCGTCTCTGTCGTACTCAGCATAGCCCGCAATGGTCGCGGACTGAAATGACGGCGGAAGGCTTTGCTGAACGCACAGGCCTGTGAGCGTCTCGAATTCATCCGCGTCAACATCCTCCGTATAAGTGCCCTCAATATACCTCGGTGCGCCTTCGGTGATGCTTGCCAAACTGTTGTATGTAACAACCGCTTCTCGGCATCGGTGCACAGTCGGTGCACAGTATGATGCAGAACAAAGACGCGCAAGCTGCTATCTTTTTCATACTCATCATAACGAACTCCTTTTACCTGATTATACCTTAAACAGGCGGCATCGCGCCACCATAAAAATCTGAGCCCGAATGAATGCTGCGGGATTTGCTAAACAACGGCTGCGATATGGCAAATTTGCATTTTCGTTCGTATTTTTTTCTTTTATTACCCACGAGTTTAATATATAATACCTGTTTAGAGGAGTATTCCTAACGGTTTACAATTATTTGAGGAGGATATTTTTAAATGCCATTAGTCACAACAACGGAGATGTTTAAAAAGGCTTATGAAGGCGGATATGCCATCGGCGCGTTCAACGTGAACAACATGGAGATCGTTCAGGGTATCACCGAAGCGGCGAAAGAGCTGCAGGCTCCGCTGATTCTTCAGGTTTCCAAGGGTGCCAGACAGTATGCGAACCCGATCTATTTGAGAAAGCTCGTCGAAGCCGCGCTTGAAGACACCGGGCTGCCGATCTGCCTGCACCTTGATCACGGCGATACGTATGAGACCTGCGTCGATTGCATCGACGGCGGTTTCACCTCCGTCATGATCGACGGCTCACACCATTCGTTTGAGGAAAACATCGCTGTCACGAAAAAGGTTGTGGAATACGCGCACGATCACGGCGTCGTCGTCGAAGCGGAACTCGGCCGTCTCGCGGGCGTTGAAGATGATATCAAGGTTTCCGCCGAAGATTCGTCCTACACGCGTCCTGAGGAAGTGGAAGAGTTCGTGAGCAAAACAGGCGTGGATTCGCTCGCGATTGCGATTGGGACGAGCCATGGCGCGTTCAAATTTAAAGGCGAGCCCAAGCTGCGGTTCGACATTCTCGATGAAGTCTCCAAGAGACTGCCCGGATTCCCGATCGTGCTGCACGGCGCATCGTCGGTTATCCCCGAGTTTGTTGAGATGATCAACCAGTTCGGCGGCAATATGCCGGGCGCTCAGGGCGTTCCCGAAGAGATGCTGCGCCAGGCGGCAAGAAGCGCGGTCTGCAAAATCAACATCGACTCCGACCTGCGCCTTGCGATGACGGGCACGATCAGAAAGTACTTTGCCGAGAATCCGTCTCACTTTGACCCGAGACAGTATTTGAAACCGGCGCGCAGTGCGATCAAAGACATGGTCAGACACAAGATCGAAGTGGTGCTTGGCTGCGCAGGCAAAGCGTGAACAGTTGACTAAAAAACATCCGGCGTTTGCATTTCGCAGATGCCGGATTTTTTTACCGGGACAAGGGAAGGAGGCAATATGATGCGTAAGAACAAGATAGCCATGACGGCGGCAGCCGGCCTTTTGGCGCTGCTGCTGGGCGGGTGTTCATTGCTTGCTCCCGCGAAGTCTGACGACGAGGCACTGGCAAACGGCACGACGGCGGGCAACATCCAAAACCTCGGATTCGCGGCGAAGCAGGGTGACGATATGTACTTCTATTATGCAGACGGAGATGCCTATGAGATAGGCGATATCGTTAAATCAAACCCGGATACCGGTGATAACAGCTTTGTCATGCATGATGGCGGATTTTATATGAGCATTTACGACGGCAGGCTGTATTACTGCCGGGAAGACGGCATTTACCGCGCGTCGATGGACACATTTGAACCCCAGCGCTTGCTGGATGGCAGCGCCACACAGCTTCAGATATCGGACGGCTGGATGTACTATATTGAAGACGATACAATAAAAGCGGCGGCGGCGAACGGGCAGGCAGTCGATTTTTCGCCTATAGAAGGCGCAGCTTGCCTGAGCGCGTATGAAAACAAGCTATTTTATATCGACAGTGCATCGGGACAGGTTTGGCAGGCCGAAAAGGACGGTTCCGCCGCACAAATGCTGTTTGATGTGAGTGCGAAGCAGTTTGTGATACAGGATAATAAGCTGTACTATATCGACCGGAATGATGAGCAAATTAAACGCGTAACGCCGGATAAAAAAACGCCTCAGACATTGGTGCCGTATGTGTGCAAAAGCCTGAACGTCAATGCGTACGGCATGTTTTATACACGCGAGGTGGACGGACAGTGGGTCTGCTGCAGCGCGGACAGCGAAGGCGGAAGCGAGCAGGTGCTTGAGAACAGCACAACGGTTGAGCGGCACCTGATATGCATGTTTGGCAACGGCGCGGTCATTGTGCGCACGGAGGACATCAAAACAACGGCGGAATAGCACTCTCCCCGGATGCATAGTATTAACTGATACTATTCCAGGGGGGGCAAGGCGATGGGGCTGGGCATAGACTTTTCAGTGGTGCTTTTCTTCGGGTTCGGCCTCGCTTTGCTTTATTTCACGGGCTGGCTGCTGATTGCCCCCTTGAAGTTTATTATGAAATTCATTGTGAGCGGGTGCCTTGGCGCATTGCTGCTGGTTATTTTAAACCTCGTCGGCGGCATTTTCGGCATCACCATCGCGATCAATCCGCTCAGCGCGCTGATTGCCGGGTATTTTGGGCTGCCGGGCATCATTTTGCTGCTTGTTTTAAAACTCATTGTGATGTAAAAAACAGACATTTTATTAAAAGCGCAGTCCTCACATACTAGCTATAGCCGTAAGTTGAGGAGGGTGCTTTTTTTGCGTCGTTTTAAGTTTGCCTTTCAAGGCGTTTTGGAGGCCGTCCGTACCGAGCATAATTTTCGTTTTATGCTGGCTTTTTTCATGTTTGTTGTGGCGGCGGGTGTTATATTTGATATTACGCGCTATGAATGGATGGCTGTGCTGATCTGCTGCGGCGCGGTGCTCGGCACCGAGATTGTTAATATGGCTATTGAAGCGGCGGTTGACCTTGCAGCGCCGGGCAAAGACCCGCTTGCCAAAAAGGCCAAGGACGCGGCCGCGGGCGCATCGCTTGTGGTCTGCATGTTTGCGGCTGCGGTCGGGCTCGTCGTTTTTGTGCCGTACATCATCAAGCTGTTTTAGCCGGTTTCAGGCTCTTATCACCGGCTTTTTGAAGGGGCTCTGCCGAAAACAAAATTTACCTGAAAAGGCCGCTGTGCTATAATAAAAGCAAAAAGTGAAGGAAACATGCACTATGGATTGGCTCGCGCGGCTGCAGAATGTGATTGAATATATTGAACAGCATTTGACCGACGACCAAAACGTATTAAAGCTCGGCACACTCGCTAAGCAGGCCTATGCTTCCGAATATGAATTTCAAAAAATCTTCAGCATTGTGACCGGAATCACCGCAGGTGAATACATCCGGAACCGAAAGCTCGCGTCAGCCGGAGAGGATATACTGCTGACCGATATGACGATATTAAACATCGGTTTGAAATACGGCTATGAAACGGCGGAGAGCTTCACAAAAGCGTTTACCCGTTTTCATGGCACAACGCCGTATCACGTGAGAAAAAGCGGCACCGGCGTGAAGCTGTATAACAAATTGAGCATACGGCTGCAGGTTGAGGGCGGCGCGACGCTCGATTACCGGATCGTCAGCCTTGGCAGCGTGAAAGTTTTGGCCAAGACCAAGGTGTTTCAGGCGCAGTCCGTTGAGGACAGGCAAAGGACGATACCCGAATATCTCAAGAAATGCGGCGAAGAGGGCTTGTATGATGTTCTTTTCAGCGCAAAGGATGACACCACATATTTTGCGGACGCGGTGCTGGGCATGCATGATAATGTCGGCTGCAAGCCGGACGGGAGCGAGTTTCGTATGAGCGTCGGCGTCGAATACAGAGGGGATACAGCCCCCGAAACGTACGAAATCGTCGAAATACCTGAAGAAAAATGGCTTGTCTTCCGTTGTACCGGCATGCGCCCGAAGGCGATTCAAAAGCTGTGGCATCAGATCTATATGGATTTTCTGCCGTCGTCCGCTTATCAAATAAAAGAATACGGCACGCTGGAGGTTTGCCGCGAGGGGTTTCGCAACGCAGAAGATGTGATCAGTGAATTGTGGCTGCCGTTGACCGGCAGCGTGTGAAGATACGGCAGCGGACAAATTTGAGCAGGAAATGACAAGAATTGATACAAGGCAATACCGTAATATGGATCACGTATTATTTTGGAATGATGGGGGAACACCACGTGAAACGATTATTAAGCCTTTTGATTGCCATCTGCCTGCTGATCCCATTGACGCTTGTCGGCGGATGCGCCGCTGAGACGATTGCCGAACCCATATCTGTCGTCAACGGCATGACGGACAGCGAAATTTCGCAAGCCACAGCCGAACAGACGGACCTCGGGGACAGCATCTCGCTTTATGATGAAGAGATCGGCGACACTTATGAAATCACACTGCTGAAAAGCACAGCGTATGATCCTGAAAAGACGGCCTCTTTTTATCTTGTTCAGGGGACGGCATTCAATGATTCAGAGCTGGCAGCTCTTCGGGAGTATTTGAACACCAGCGCGCCGCAGACGCTGCTGGCGATTTTGGGCACCGGAAAAGATAAGGAAGCAAAAGCGGCGGCAACCCGGGATTTCATCGATAACCCCAAAGCGTATGAGGATTTCATAGCCGATAACCTGCTGGGGTGGGTATGCGACAATTATGCGATCGGCAGCATGGGCTTTGCAGGCTTCGGGGACGCAGGCTATTTTGCAGCCTATATGCTTTATGACAGAAACACAGCGGCGAATTATCTGATTGTAAACCCGGAGATGAAGCGGACGACGGATGAGACGGACATCGCAGCGAGGGAGGAAGCATTCCATGGGGAGAACAACGCGCTGTCCGCGAATGTATGCGTGCTGCGTTCGGGTGATGACCAAAACGATTTTGCGTTTAAAGCGGCAGATACGTGGCTCAATGCCTTGTCGGAACAGGGATATGACGGGCTGACCGTCCACAATGACGTTCTTGCCGGGGCCGGACATAACGTGGTTGACTGCGAAGCGCTGCTTCGCGGGCTGTGCTATTTTAGCGGCACAGAATACGGTGAGAACGAAGCGGCTTGCGTGGCGGCGTCCAAGGCGATGACACAGGCCGAAAAAAACAGTATCACAGTCGGCAAGCTCTCGAAAGACCATGAGTTTTACAGCGAAGTGGTGGGGATTGACCCGGAGTGCGCGGACTACATTCAAGAGATATCCGTTTACGATGAGGAGACGGACGACACCTTTGTCGTGCATCTATCCCTGCCTCCGAATTATGATGAAAGCAAGACATACCCGCTCGTGCTGATGACCGATGGCGTGTGGCGGCTCAGCGACCATCCCGAGCTGCGCCCGTTGATGGTATCGGGCCAAGTGGAAGATGTGATTCTGGTGAGCGTCGGCTATCCGAACGGTTACGATTATCGCACAATCAGAGAGCGTGATTTGCTGGAGCAGCCTGATATCTATCTTCAGTTTCTGGTTGAGAACCTGATGCCGTATCTTTGTGAGATGTACCGCGTGGATACCGGCAGAGTCACGCTGACCGGCCATTCGTACGGCGGATACTGGGGCGTCTACTCACTGTTTCACAGCGACACGATCGGGAAGAATACGTTTGCATACTATTACATAGGCAGCCCCTCGTATCAGGCCAACACCAACAGGGCTTTTGGCACCGATTTTGATAACTGGTATTATGAGCGGCAACAAAAGTTGAACGCCTCTGTTTACGTCACGGTGGGCGGCAAAGAGGAAACGGGCTTCATCGGAATGATTAAGCGCGGTGTGGACGGAATCGAAAAGCACGATTACGAAGGTCTCAAGCTTGAGTACGAGGTGATTGATGATTACGATCATAACACCGTCTTCAAGCCGTCAATAAAGAACACACTGATAAAATTTTACGGCGTGCAGTGATGGGATTGCTTTTGGTAAACGCAAGTCAACACCCATGCGGAATGCCGTCAAGACAGCTTGTTTTAAAACGCGTCTTGACGGCTGGGTCCGCACTCTGCTGTGCAGCCGGTGAACGGCACTGTGATTTCTCAATTTTCGTGTGACGGTTGACTTGAAGGAATCTGTCGCCGGCTGGCGCTGATGAGGTGTTCGAATTGACAGCAGGCATGACACCTCATCCGGTGCTACGCACCACCTTCTCCTCAAGGAGAAGGCTTTTTTTCGCATTGCTCAGGCGGCCTTATCCGGCGAATGACTGCATTTGAAGATACCCACTTGTGTGAACAACAAAAACCCCCTGTTCGGGGGTTTTTGCCGGATTGCGGATACTTTCTAACAAACGATCTCTGGAGGTTAATCAGGCATCGTCAGATTGTATATAAAATTAGCATAAGCTAACTTTATAGCGATTTTTTTTGGATACACAAGGTATCCAAACGGTTTCAGACAGCGATTCTGTTGGCAAGGTTTCTGTCGATGGCAACGCGCGTATCCTTCACTTTGACGATCAGGTTTCCGCCCATGCGTGAAACAATGCTGATCCGCTCGCCCTCGATAAACCCGAGACGGTTTAAGAACCGGACCGTTTCGTCCTTGCCGGTTATCTTCTTGATGCAGACGTTTTCGCCTTCTCCTGCCAAAGCCAGCGGCATATGTGGGTGCCTCGCATTCTGATAATTGGTTAGCATCAGCTAACAATGAAAGTTTATCATAGCTAACTTGATGAGTCAATACCTTTTCAGTATTTTAACGAAATTTATTTAGACGGGGGCTGGGGATCTTCGGTTAAATAGACGACGGCGCTTTCAACCCGATGATCCTTTATGGCTGTGACTTTGATGGTCAGGCCGAATTCTTCGAGCTCCGGCGTCGATCCGTCGGAGGGGACGGTGCCGAGAATGCCGAACACAAGGCCGCCGAAGGTGTCGTATTCGTCTTCGGGCAGCAGCACGCCAAGCTCTCTTGAAACCTTATCCAGCGGGGCCGCGCCGCTTAAACGCCACGTTTTGGAATCAATCCGCTCAATCAGCGGCGATTCAGCGGGCATGGAGATATCGTCCTCGAGATCGCCCACAAGCTGCTCCAAAAGATCGTACATCGTGATGATGCCGCTCATGCCGCCATGCTCGTCCAGCACCACCGCGAAATGATTGCGGCTTTTTTTCATGTTGCGGAACAGCACATCGGCGCGCACCGTCTCGGGCACAAAATAGGCGCTTTTAACCGCGCTGTTCATCACGGAAGCCCGGCTTTTGTCCTTAAGACGAAAATAATCCTTGGCGGACAGGATGCCCACGATGTTGTCGGGGCTTTCCGCACAGACGGGGTATATGGAGTGGCGGCTCTGATTGATCGTCTGTTCCCACTGCTCATCCGTCTCATCGAGCCAGAGCAAAGAGACTTCTGTGCGGTGCGTCATGATCTCGTCCGCGCTCGTGTCGTTAAATTCGAATATGTTTTGTATGAAGTCCTTTTCGTCGGGCTGAATCGCGCCCTTTTCACTGCCCGCGTCCACCATCAGGCGAATCTCTTCTTCGGTGATTTCTTCATCGCTGCTGTGCGGGTTGATGCCAAAAAGGCGCAGTATGCCGTTCGCGGAAACCGTGAGCAGCCACACGACCGGCGCGAAAATTTTTGAAATGACATAAACGAGCATAGACAGCGAAAGGGCCAGCTTTTCGGCCTTCTTCATGCCGATGCGCTTGGGAACCAGCTCGCCGAGCGTCACCGTAAAATAGGTCAGCAGCAGCGTGATGATCACGACGGAGATCGTGCCGAGCACGGCTGCGGGAATATTGATGCCGATGCTTGCAAGCGCCGCCGCAAGCCGGTCGGAAAAATTCTGTGCGGCAAAAGCGCTGCCCAACAGATTCACAAGCGTGATGCCGATTTGTATTGTTGCGAGAAAACGCGCGGGCTGCGCTGTCAGCTTATAGAGCCGGATCGCGCGCTTGTCACCTGCCGCCGCCATCTTGGCAACCTTGTTGTCGTTAATGCTGATGATTGCGATCTCTGCGCAGGCGAAAAGTGCATTGATGAAAATGAGAACAACCTGTAGTATGATTTGCCCTAATATAGGGTCACTGCCGTCCAAAAAAATACCTCCAAATATTGAACTTAAACAGATACGGAATCTGTTTGTCTCTTACCTTATTTTAAAAGATTATACTGTATTCATACGGACAAAACAACCGGAACCGGTACAGGCTCCGGCACATTTTTATTGACAAATGAAAAAAGACGCTTTAAAATATATACAAGTTTGAATAATAGAGGATGGCAGAATGTCGAATATCAAGCTGGTGCTGCTTGGGCTGCTTTGCGACAAGCCCATGCACGGGTATGAGATCAAGCATATCATAGAAGACCATATGGGGGATTGGACGGACATCAAATTTGGCTCCATTTATTTTGCGCTCGCTAAGCTCGCCGAGGAACAGGCCGTCGAAATTGCTGAGGAGGGCCGCGAAGGGAACAGGCCGTCGCGCACAGTGTATCAGATTACCAAAAAAGGCAGACAGGAATACATGCGGCTGCTGCGCGAGCTTTGGGCTTCCGACAACCGCACGCTGTTTTCGTTCGATGTGGGTTTGTTCTTTATCAGCAGCCTGCCGAAAGAAGAGGTGGCAGGATACCTGAATCAGCGCATACAGAGAGCCGATGAGTCGATTGCATATTTGCACCGTCACGGCGAGGCGATGCATGGCAATCCGCATATTCCGGCGCAGGCGCTGGCGATTATCAGCCACACGCGAAAGCACATGGAAGCGGAGCGCAGCTGGCTGGCCGAGGTCAAAGAACGGCTGGACAGCTTTTAATGATTTTTTTGCGCCAGTATACAAACTTATATATATAAGCTAAAATAATAGAAGGAGAATAAAAATGAAACAGAGAATACCCGAAACGAATGAAGGCATACAGGGCGAGTTTGACGTCAGTGTTTTCAACGAATTCCAGAAAAACATGCGGGATCGCGGTTGGATCGAAACAAATCAGATCATTCAATCCGGCATTGCGCAGGGCCACGCGCTTGAGGTCGGGCCGGGGCCGGGATACCTCGGGCTCGAGTGGCTTAAAAACACATCCGGCACACGGCTGACCGGCCTTGAAATCAGCGCCAACATGATTGCGCTGGCGCAAAAGAACGCTCTGGCGTACGGCTTTGACCTGGAGCGTGTGAAATATGTGCAGGGCAATGCCATGCTTATGCCGTTTGAGGCGGATCAGTTTGATGCGGCGTTCAGCAACGGGTCGCTGCACGAATGGGAGAGGCCCGGTGATGTTTTATCCGAAATTGCACGCGTGCTGAAGCCTGCGGGCCGGTTCTTTATCAGCGATCTGCGCCGCGATTCCAGCCCGTTTATAAAACTGTTTTTAAGCGCCTCGACAAACAGAATGATGCGAGCCGGGCTCAAAACATCGCTGCAGGCATCGTACACAAAACGGGAGCTTGAAGAGATCATTGAGGCAACGCCGCTGCGCGGCGCATCCGTCCGTACGAACCCGGTCAGCCTGTCTGTATCGGGCAGCCTTATATAGGCAACAGTGTTAAAAAGTCTGCCAGATTAAAGTGGTAAAATTGACCAAAGTGGCAGGCTTTTGAGCCAGTGAAAATGGGCAGTTTAAACGTATTTTGTACTTGCTTTTTGTCATATCGCATGTTAGAATACTCGTGCTGTAGATTTTTAGGAGGTAGCAATGGACGGTTTTGTGAGTGTCTTAGTGCTTGTCATCGACATAATCCTTTGTTTGTTCTCTTTGTTCATGATCGCTGTGGTGCTGCTGCAGTCCGGTAAGAGCGCCGGGTTGTCGGGCGATATCGCGGGCGGTGCCGAGACGTTCCTCGGGAAGAGCAAGGCGAAGAGCTATGAAGGAAAGTTGAAGAAACTGACGAAGGTGGCGGCTGTAGGCATTATGGTGCTGGCCATCGCGCTTGTGTTGATTCAGGTGTATGTTGTGCCGAACGGCACCGGTAATACGGATGTGCCCGCGGCAACGCCGACGGCTCAGGTGTCAGATGACGCCGCTGCAACGCCGAGCGCGTCTGACGCAGAATCCGCGCCGACGGCAACACCGGCTGCGTAAACATTTCGCTCTTGCAACGCCTTTCCGAAATCGACGGAAGGGCGTTTTTTAATGGATGCCGCTCAGAAAGATTCGCTTTTTGGGTATTATAATAGGGAGTTTTATATTGAGGAGAAGGAATTGGAATTAACGGAATTAATCATTGATGAATTGAATAAATCGGGGAGAAAGGTCGATTTCGACGAGCTTGTGAAGAATCTGCAAGTGAGCCCGGGGGAATGCCGGGAGGCGGTGAGCGTGCTTGTGGCTCAGGGCAAGGTGATACGCTCCCCCAAGGGCAAGCTGTTTCTGCCGGGCCGGTTTGATTTTTTTACAGGCCGTATCGATGTCAAACGTTCGGGATTCGGTTTTTTGCTCAACGAGCAGGGCGACATCTTCGTTGGCGCCGATAATAAGGGCGGCGCGATGAACGGCGATCTCGTGGTGGTGCGGCTGCTTTCCAAGGCGGAAACCGACCGAAGCCGCGAGGGTGAAGTCGTCGAAATCATTGAGGAGAAAACGAAGCGCGTCGTCGGCACGCTGGTCGGGCGGTATGTATCGCCCGATGACGACAGGCTTGATGAGGTGTTTATATCCCGCAACGACTTGAACGGTGCGGCAAGCGGCCAGAAGGTGGTTGTGGAAATTAAAAAGCGCGGCAGCGGCGAGCGCAGTGCCGAAGGGCGCGTGACCGAGGTGCTCGGCACCGCGGGGGTGGCCAGCGTCGAGCTCAAAAGCCTGATTCGGCAGTACGACCTGCCCGAGGCGTTTCCGGCCGATGTGGAAGCCGAAGCGCAGCGGGCATCCGGCTTTCTCATTGACGCGACGGATCGCGAGGATTTACGCGGTCAGAATATATTCACGATTGACGGCGCGGACGCGAAGGACCTTGACGATGCAGTGTCTGTCAAGAAGCTCGAAAGCGGGTATGAGCTTGGCGTGCATATTGCGGATGTGGCGCAGTATGTGAAAGAGGGCAGCAAGCTCGACCGAGAGGCGTTCAAGCGCGGCACGAGTGTGTATCTGGCGGACACGGTGATTCCGATGCTCCCCAAGGCGCTGTCCAACGGCGCATGCTCGCTCTCGGAGGGCACCGACAAGCTGACGCTTTCGTGCTTTATGAAGATCGACGCGCAGGGCAATGTGCACGAGGCGCGCGTGGCGCAGACAGTGATACACTCAAAGCACCGTCTCACATACAGCGATGTCAACAAGATATTTGAGGGCGGCAATGACGCGCTTGAGCACGAATACGCGGATATTCTTGCCGACCTGCTCGAGATGAAGCAGCTCGCAGCGCAGCTGCGCGCCCGCCGGGAGGAAAAAGGCAGCATCGATTTCGAACTCGACGAGACGGCGTTTAAATACGACGCCGAGGGGCGCGTGATCGGCGTGGGGCCGCGGTCGCGCGGCGATGCCGAGAAGCTGATTGAAGAGTTTATGCTCGCGGCCAACAAATCGGTGGCTGAGATGTATTTCTGGCGCGATATCCCGTTTGTATACCGCGTGCACGAGCAGCCGGACGAGGAGAAAATGCGTAACTTCGCCGCGTTTTACGAGAACTTCGGCAAAATAAGAGGCAAAATCGATAACGTGCGGCCGAAGCTCCTGCAGGGCATACTGGAGGACGTGAAGGGCAAGCCGCATGAGAACATTATCAACCAGATCATGCTGCGCAGCCTCAAAAAAGCGGAATACAGCCCCGAGTGCAAGGGGCATTTCGGGCTCAGCTTTCAGTATTACTGCCACTTCACCTCGCCGATTCGGCGCTACCCCGATCTGATGGTGCACCGCATCATCAAGCGGGATCTGAACGGGCGACTCACCGCGAAGGCGATTGAGTCACTCGCGGTGACGGTGGATGAAGCATCGCGGCAGTCGAGCCTGCGCGAGCGTGCGGCAATGGAAGCGGAACGCGCGGTGGACGACATGAAAAAGGCCGAGTATATGTACGGCAAAGAGGGCCAGGAGTTCGACGGCATCATCAGCGGCGTGTCAAGAAATGTCATATTCGTGCAGCTTGACAATACGGTGGAGGGTGTGATACCATTATCATCCCTGCAAGATGATTACTATGTTTACAACGAAAAACTGTACTGTGTGATCGGCGAGAGGACGCGGCGCAAGCTCA
>JAEYKW010000036.1 GCA_023408075.1 Bacillota bacterium
TTGAGCAAGAGGCTTATCACAAACACTATTCCAAAGAGACCCGGGCGTTATTATGAACGGCGTCGCAAGCATACAGCTGCTAAGTTCCCTCAGAACCGGAAAGATATATAATTGCTTTATTATACCAGATTAGCTTGATGACATTGCCTCTAGGAGAAGGCTTTCATAGACACACAATTTTTTATCTTCTATAAATCTTATTCTCTCGTGAAGACCGTTTTACCCATAGCTAAAGCCTTTTGAAATCTCCGGCATACCGGGGTATTCTTAGACAAAAAAACAGCGCCCCGCAAGGAGCGCTGTCTGTAAGCAGCTAAATGACGATCAATATTTGCCGAAGTCGTCGTCGCCCAAAACGATCGTATCTTTTTTGGACCCGCCACCTATGGTCTTCACTTCGTCCGTACCGCCGAGGTAGACATCGTTTTTCCCTTTGAGCTGGAAGTTGGATACCATCCCGCGCAACATCTCGGCCTGGCTCGAAAGCTCTTCACTCGCGGCAGCCGTTTCCTCGGATGTCGCCGAGTTTGTCTGCACAACACGCATCATCTGGTCGATGCTCGTGTTGATCTGCGTGATGCCGGATACCTGCTCGTTGGATGCCACCGCAATCTGCGCCACAAGGTCAGCCGCCTTATCCACGCCGCTCACAATGCTCTGCAGCGCGAGCGCCGTCTTGTCCGCAATTTTGGTGCCCGATCCGACGATCGCGATAGAGTTTTCAATCAGTTCGGTCGTCTCTTTGGCCGCCTGCGCAGACCGCGCCGCGAGGCTTCTCACCTCGTCCGCCACCACGGCAAAGCCCTTGCCGTGCACGCCCGCACGCGCGGCCTCCACCGCCGCATTGAGCGCGAGTATGTTCGTCTGGAACGCGATATCGTCAATTACCTTGATAATCTTCGATATGCTTACCGACGATGCTTTGATATCTTCCATGGCCTGCTGCATCTTCTCCATCTGGCTGTTGCCCGCCGAGGCATCTGCTTTCGCAGTTTTCACGAGCTCGTTCGCGTTGTTCGCGTTCTGCGCATTCTGGCCCGTTTGTGCCGATATCTGGGTGATTGTCGAGGTCAGCTGATCAATCTCGGCTGCCTGCTCGGAAGCGCCCTGAGAAATCGTCTGGCTGCCATCCGAAACCTGCCGCGAGCCGGTTGCCACCTGCGCCGCCGCCGTGCCAATCTCCGTTAAAACATCATTGAACGATTCAATGCTCTTGTTGATCGAATCCTTAAGCCTGATAAAGCCGCCTTTAAAATCAGAGAAAATGCTGACCGTCATGTTCCCTTGAGCGATATTTTCTAATATATCAGTCACTTCGTCTATATAGCGTTTCAGTGTTTCTACCGTCGAATTCAGCGCATCCTTGATCAGCGCGTAATCGCCCTTGAAATCGCCCGAGACGCTCACGTCGAGGTTGCCTTCCGCCAGCCCCGAGAGCACCTGCGTCGATTCTTTGATCGGAGCAATCATTGCATCCAATGTTGTGTTAAAGCCGCCTACGATTTGGCGGTAAATGCCCTGATGCTTCTCCACATCCGCGCGCACATTGAGATCGCCATCCATCGCTGCACTGATCAATTTCGACGTGTCGCTCTCAAGCTCTTTTATCGAATTGGTGATCGTACCGATTGCGTCGCGCATCTGCCCGATTTCATCTTTTCTCGGATAAACCCTCATGTTGATATCGGCGTCACCCACCGCGAGCGACTGCACATGCTGCGTTAAGCGCTTAATCGGCTGGCTGAAGCCTCTCGCAATCAGCACACCGATCAGCACCGACAAGATCATCACAAAGGCCGCGCTGCCTATTGTGATGATCACAGCCGTTTCCGACATTCTTTTTGTTTGTGTGTCTTGCTTCGTGGAGTTTTCCGTGATGACATATTTCAAATCGTCAATCGCTTTGCCCACGGCACCTTCCGCCGTTTTGAGTTCTCCGTAATGCATGATGTCTTCGAGAACCGATTCCCTGTCACCATTGTTAAGCTTATTTATCGCATCCTTAAATTTAACCACATAAGAATCATAGACTGTGCTCAACTCGTTATACTTGTCCGTAGCTTCTTCGGGGACCATTGCACCGAGCAATTGAAGCGTCGATGAGTATGTTGTCGTGTCCGTCGTCAGCTGCGACGTGTAAACCTCAACAGTATCTTCTTCCGCCAGCAGTGCCTGCCTTAAATCGGTACAGCCTTTGTTGAACGCATCGGTCAACGTGGCCAGCGTTCTCACCGGCATGAGCATATTCGCATACATATTGTTTGCATTATTGCTGATTGTCAGCACATTGACCACAGAGAAGCCGCCCATAGCAGCAGCCAGCACTGCGATAACGAGAAAAGCAAGCAGCAGTTTCGGCGCAATCTTCATATTGCCCAAAAACGATGTGTGAACTTTCTCTTCTTTACTCTTGCTTTTTTTCTTTTTGGATTTGCCCTGTACCTGCTTAGCTGGTTCCTCTGCCGCTTCAGACGGGTTCACAATGGCTTCAAGCTGTTCACCGCTGTCATTGCTTTCCTTTACTCGCCTGTTTTTCTTGAATTTCATGAGTGTCAATTTCCCTCCGTATTTATTTTAGTCGATTTCATATAACCATAAAAAATCGAATGATAAATCAGATAGTTTGTATATAATTCCGGCAACAAGTATTTATAAACTTGAAATAGGAAGATAAAAACGAAATAACCGAAATTTTTCGCAAATTTACGAAAAATATCGGCTGATTTTCGAAATATATGGGTTTATTGTCATCAATACGTTAATTTTTTTCCGCTTCGCAATGCCATTCGACGGTATCCCGCATCGTCTCTTCAAGCGAACGCGGGCTAAACCCGATTTCGTCTTTCGCTTTCAGGTTGGATATTTTAACCCCGGAGGTCACAACATCAATGGTCTCCCGCGTGATAATCGGCGTTTTATCAGCCAGCCGGTAATAGACGCTGAGCACGCCCGCAGCCGCCCTGACCACGAAAACCGGCAGGTTCACCGTTTTAAGGTCCCTGTTCATGCAGCGCCCGATGAGCCGGATCATCCGGGAGATGGTGCACTCTTCGCCCGAGAGGATATAGCCCTCGCCCGGTTTGCCATGCCGCCACGCGCGAATGATGCCGTCCGCCACATCACGCACATCCACAAAATCGTATTTGCCTGCGAAGCAAGGCTGCATGCCGCGCGCGTGAATATACTTTTTAAACATGATGCCTGTCATCGATGCGCGGTAGTCATACGGGCCG
Source organism: Bacillota bacterium (assembly GCA_023408075.1). Lineage (GTDB taxonomy): Bacteria > Bacillota > Clostridia > Christensenellales > SZUA-584 > SZUA-584. The sequence continues at coordinate 3,234 of JAEYKW010000036.1, forward strand.
ATGACACCTGTCGGGTAAACGGTAACGGCATTGAGGCCCCGGCTGCACGCGTCCATCACCACGAGCGTGCCTTCGAGCTTTGTGCGGCTGTACTCGTCCACGCACAGCGACATATCGGGATTCACCGTTTCATCAATTCTGTTGTCGGCAGAAGGCGTTAACGCGTGAATGCTGGATACATAAACAAGGCGGCTCACGCTATGCGTTAAACAGGCGTTCACGATATTTTTCACGCCGCCCACATTGATATCGTTAAGCTTTTGCTTATCCGTGCCTGACATATGAATATAGCCTGCGAGATGAAACACGTCGGTGCAGCCATGCACCGCTTCGGCGACGGCCTTGGCATCCCGAATGTCGCAGCGGACGATCTCCCCGGCGTACGGCTCGATGAACGACGTATCGCCGCCCTGCACCGTCACGCGCAAATCATGAAAGCCCTGTTCATAGAGCTGCCGAACGAGCACATTGCCGATATGCCCCCTCGCCCCGGTTACCAGCATCATAGCTTATTCCTCGTATTTGACCGGCACCATCGCGAGCATGACGCTCATGACATAAACCACGGCGGGAATGCACAGCCACGGGAACCCAAATACGAGCACGACAAGCGTGACAATGACCATCACGATGGAGCCGAGCAGATTGCGCCATTTGACGATGATCGCACCGATCACGCCGCAGATGTTGGCGGCGAGCAGTACGATGCCATATGTTTGTAAGCTGGCCGCGTCATGCGGCAAAAAAACGTCGCTTTCCGTATAGGGCAGCACCTGCATCAGGGAAAGAACCGACAATATGATACCCGTTAAACCTGCGGCCACACCGAGGCCAATCTCCAATTTGCGCATAGTCACCCTCACTATTCTGTCTTTTCCGTATTATACCGCACAAAGGGCTTTTGGGCAATGCATCGGCTGCGCTCTGCCTCTGGGTGATACGGTCAGCTTTGCAGAGATTCTTGAAATTCTTTGGGTAGAAATTCTCAAGCATTAACAAGAGCTCTGCATTAAAAAAGCCGCGCAATTTGCGCGGCTCCCGGCTGCTGCCGGTTTTTTAGCGAAAGCGCCGGTGCATGGGGCAAAGCTTCACAGTCCTCCTCACTTCTCGACGGCTTCCTTATATTTTAACCGCGTGGCGTTGCCGCCGCGTATGTGGCGTTCGTCCTTGTTCTTTTTGAGCACCTCGGCCACCGCCTTGGCCAGCGCCGGTGAAATGGCAACCAGACGCTCGGTTAAATCCTTATGCACCGTGCTTTTGCTCGTACCGAAAGCTTTCGCCGCCTGCCGCACCGTCGCGCCGCTCTCCAGCACATAGTCCGCGATGCGCTGGACCCTGTCTTCGATATACTCCTTCATACAATAAGCCCCCTTTTGTACATACTTGATAAATGTGTATGTACCTTCGGGGGCTTGTATGTATATCACAATAAAAAATACTGCAGGCAAAGTGCTATCGAAACAAAACGCTTTTACAGCTTGGGGCAATATTGCTATTTTTGTGGTTTATGGTATTGTTTTATATGAATTTGTCATATATGATGTAAAGTGTTAATAATAACAAATAATCGTCCGAAAAACCTGACACATACCAGAATTAATCTGCCATCCGTACAAGCTGAATGGGGCCCTCAGGGCTCCCATATATAAATAACATTCGATAAGGAGCAAACTTATGAAAAAGAGAGTTGTTTTTCTGCTGCTCACACTCCTGCTTTTGCTGTCGTTCCCTGTCACTGCGTCTGCCGGAGACAATAACGAAGACAGCCGGGACGCAGCCAGACAGGCCGTAGAGCCGGATGCCCGCGACTTGTATCAGGAGTCCAAAGATCACCAAATCGGTTCGTCTGATCCAAATATCATGCAAGCCGAAACCAGCTCGGATGGCAGTTTGGTAACCACCACCGCTTATGAAGGGGACTGGACGTATTATATCAACACCGGCGGAACAGCCACGATCACGGATTATAGAGGCTCGGCAGCATCCGTCACCACCCCCTTGACGCTTGGCGGAATTGCCGTGACGGTAATCGGCTCTTACACGTTTTTTGATAATCAAAACCTTACGAGCGTCACCGTATCCGAAGGTGTCACGCAGCTTGGCGATGAGGAATATTCGGGCGGAACGGTTTTGTATGGCGATGTTTTTGAATTTTGTTATAATCTCACCACTGTCAATTTGCCGGCATCCCTTAAAAAACTTGGGTTTTATTCGTTTTCCGGGTGTCCATCGCTGGCTGCTGTGACTGTTGCAGCCAGCAATACGGTATTCAAGGTTGACGGCGGCATTTTGTTCAGCGACAGCGACAGCGACCTGACCTATGATGTGCTGGAGCTTTATCCCGCCAAGAAGGCTGACCGCACCGACTATTCAGTACCCGAGGGTGTGGTAACAATCTCCCCCTACGCGATCGAAGGAAATGAATCACTATCGGCGCTCACTTTCCCCTCCAGCCTCAGATCGTGCTTTAACAGTGTCATGGGTATGCCGAGTTTGACCACAGTTACTGTTGCAAACGGCCTCACCAACATATCCGGATTTAACGGTTGCCCCAAACTTACCAGCGTGTCTTTGCCCGACTCTGTGGTGCAATATAGCTGGAGAGCTTTCGCGTACTGTGAAAAACTCACAAGTATCGTACACCCCACTAATATAGAAGTGTTCGATGATGAGTGCTTTGTAGATACGGGATTTACAAGCGTTACCATACCCGCCAGCGTCAATTATTTCGGCGTGGGCGCCTTCGGCCTTTGCTTCAATCTAAAATCTATCAATGTTGATGCCGCCAACGCAGATTACAAAAGCGTCGATGGAGTTGTGTTCAGTAAGGACGGAGGACTTCTGTTTATGTACCCCATCGGCAAGATGGCCACCAGCTACGCAGTCCCGGAAGGTGTTGAAGGGATATTGGACGCAGCATTCGCGGCTGCTTTTCTTGACCGGATTACACTGCCCCAAAGCCTTCTGATAATTGGTTATGAGACTTTTATATTTAACAATTTCAGCACCGTTACGATTCCTAATAATGTCATAGAAATAGGCTATAATGCCTTCAGGTATAACGGCAATCTTGAGAAATTTATCGTTTATAGCGGCAATACAGATTATGCTGATTATTACGACGATGAAGGTATGTTTTATGAAAGCAGCCGTGTCGTCATGTATGGCAGCGGAAACACGTTTTCCTATGCGATGAAATTTGGTATCCCGTTTGGGACAATTACCACATTCATGTCGATGTCCCCGTCCAATCTTAATATGTTTCCCTACACATCGATTTATCTAACCGCAACGACAACGCCTACAGGCGGCTACGTGACATGGAGCAGCAGTAATCCGTCCATTGCCTCAGTCGACGCTCAAGGCAAGGTCAAAGCCAATGCACTCGGAACAGCCACGATCACCGCCGCAAGCCTTTTCCAAACAGCGTCTTGTGTTGTCACCGTCGCTGAACCGGAGCCTATACAACTTAGATACTCAAAGAAGGATGTTTCCTTTTACGGCGCGACGAACGGTTCCATATCCGTATACGCATCGGGCGGCAATGCGGCTGAATATGAATATACCATTGACGACGGAATAAACTGGTCGCCTAGAAACACCTTTAATGGTCTTTCCCCGGGCAGTTATACCATCACTGCACGTATCACAGGCTATATCTACAATACTGCCAGCTGCAATGTGACCATCACCCAGCCGTCGTACATGGGCCGATTTGCGGCCAACAAGATGCCAAGCAAGGCCAATGCAGGAAGCACTATGAACATCGTTCCCTCCCCTCCTCCGAGGGGCTACTCCATACAATGGGTGACATGCTCATCGAGCAATCCGGATATCGCGACAGTGTCGAGCAGCAATATCACTTTTATTGCGGGCGGCAAAGTCACAATCATTGCAAAGGTCGTATCGCAGACTGCCGACCAGACCAAGACGAAGACCACCACGATCAAGAAGACGATTACTGTCAAGCAGCCCGTAGCGTCCGTATCGCTGAATCTTTCCGATACCACAATCGCGCGGACACAGAAGGTAAAGCTGATACCCATTATATCCCCGATCAGAGCAAGCGATAAGAAAGTGAAGTGGACGTCCAGCAATCCCAAGGTGGCGGCGGTTTCCAGCGCAGGCGTGGTCACGGGCAAGGCAGGCGGAACAGCCGTCATCACCTGCACAGCCAAGGATGGCAGCGGCGCGAGCGCGAGCTGCACCGTCAATGTGACGCCGATTTACACGACGGGCATCAAGCTCTCGAAAGCGGCGCTGACACTGAGGACAGGCAAATCGGGCTCGCTGAAGGCCACGATATCACCCAAAAATACCGACTTCAAAACGGTGACATGGGCGAGCAGCAACCCGGGCGTTGTGACGGTGGACGCAAAGGGCAAGCTCAAAGCCATTGCGCCGGGCACAGCCGTGATTACGGCGGCCACGAGCGGCGGCCAAACCGTATCGTGCGCAGTGACGGTACCATAACGGCAAGACAGTATGAAAAAGCGCCTGACCGAATGAATCGGCTCAGGCGCTTTTGTTTTGCGTGCTTATGGTTTGACGGAATCTTTTGCTGCGCTACCCGTTAGCAAAAGTATTGATCTAAACCTTGGGTATGTACGCTAGGCCCACGCAGCCGGGCCCGCTGTGCGTGCCAATCACACACCCGATCTCACATATAATCGGTGCCGCCACGTTGATGTTCGAGGTGATGAACGTTTTAAATTCTTCCATCATCCTAAGGTCATTCGAGTGCCCCATCACCAACGGATATTGCATATCGGGCTCGTTTTTTTTCATTCTCTCCAATATCCAGGCAAACGCAGCTTTCTGGCCTCTTTCCTTGGCAACTGATTTCACTTCGCCGTCGACAATTGAAACCAGCGGCTTAATGTGCAGGACGCCCCCCAGAATGGCCGCGGATGACGAGAGCCTTCCGCCCATTTTCAGGTATTTTAATGTATCAACAACCGCGTAAAATTGAACCCGGCGGCTTAAGTCCACTAAGGTATCATATATTTGCGCCGCGCCCACACCGCTGTCCCGAAGCTTAATCGCTTCGTGCACCAAAAGCGCCAAACCAAATGTCGCGCTTTTTGAATCCACAATGAATAGTTGATCCGATTCCAAGGCTTCTTTCGCAATAACAGCCGATTGATAGGTGCCGCTGAGCTTGCCGGATATAAATATGCCGATCACCGTATCGCCCGCGTCAATATATCTCTTAAACAGAATCTCAAACTCGTCCGGATTAACCTGTGACGTTGTCGGCAGCGTGGTGCTCTTGCTGAGCATGTCATAGAACTGCTCTTTTTTTAGATCGACCCCGTCCGTGTACTTCTTTTCATCAAAAATCACACTCAGCGGCACAATGTCGATACCGAGCAGCTGTTGATGCTCAACCGGAATGTCACTGGTGCTGTCAGTGATAATTCTGATAGCCAATATGTTTTACCTCCAAAGCGTTATTTCTTACTGTCAAAAAACAACTTTAAACTTTTTAAGCCCTTAATCAATATCTCTGTTTCTTCTTTATCCAGTGTCTCAATCACATTCGCAACCATATGATTATGAAAATTCTGATGAAACAGGTTCGCCCTCTTCCCGTTCTCCGTTGCGTATAATCTGACAATTCTTTTGTCTTGCGTATCTTGTTTTCTTATCAGATAGCCTTTTTTCTCGAGCAGGGCAACCGTGGTGGTGAGGGTTCCCGCTGATATTCTTAAGGCACACGCAATATCGGTTGCGCGATTATCGGTCTCGTTTTCACCGGCGCTGCAAACCGCCTCAATCACATGCATCTCGCGGATTGAGAGGTTCTTAAATTCGCCGGTTCTCAAAGACGATTCTTCAATACGCAGAATCTCGTTGAACACTTTAACGAGAAAATAATTCAGCTCATAATTATAATCGTTGATAACCATCACCTCAAAATAATAGTTTGAAGTTCAAAGTAATTAGAATTATACTGACTCACCGCGCACAAGTCAATATATTTTGAACATCAAAGTATTTGGTTTTATATAGAACGCGTATCCGTTTCAGACGTGCTGACACCAGCGGCTTTATTGATATCAATAGGGATGAACTTAGGTGGCTCGAAGTGCCGGAAGGAATGCCCGAATTTAAGCCATTTTCTCTCCTCCGGTCACCTGTCGGTGACCGCCCCCGATTCTCCTCGGATAGAATAGTTGTCAGAGAGAGCCACGATAATTTGACAACCTAAAAAGCCCCGCCAGGGGGCTTTTGATGATCATCTATTGAACTTGACAAACGCTTGCATCTTTCATCCGCCTGTTGACAGCCTTGTCAGCGGCCAGCCTCGTCAGCGACATGAGAGGCCATTAACAGGATTAAGGCAGAGAAACGCTGATCAAACGTTTTTATCCTTGTGCTCGTCGGTATCCTTTTTGGGCGCGGCGTAATTGCGCCTCTCCCACCGGGCCGCGCGGCGCTTGCCGCGCGTCTTTTTCGACGTATACAGTATCACCAGCACAATCACCGCCGCGACGAGCAAGACGCATGCGCCGCAAAGCGCGACGAAGAGAACCATATCGACGGCGAAAGCACCGTCATCCGCCTGCGCCGAAACGGGCGCTGCCTCCGGTTCAGCGGCGGGTGCTGCGGACGGCACTGCCGCCGGTTCGGGCTCAGCGGTTATCATATACCGCTGCAGCGATTCGTCCTCCGTGTTAAACAGGTAAAAACCCGTTTCTCCCGCCGCATTGCGCACATACACGAGATAGACGGTCCCGTCGGAGCCCGGTGCGGCCCACGCGGGCATCTCTTTTTCTTTCCAGACGAGCGTGGTTTGCTCATATCCCGCAGGCGCTGTCACGTTCTCCTCGGGCTTTATAATCGTATAGCTTGCGGATACCGACAACAGCGTGTAGAACGGGAACAGCGTGTTCTTCTCCGCGTCGTAGATATAATAGCCCGCGTTTTCGCCGTTCTCTTCCGAGAGATAGAGCAGCGTTAAATCCTCGCTGTCGGGAATTGCCGCGCCGCCCACAAACTCGCCGCCATACGTCACCTGCTTATCGACATACCCGGACGGCAGCGTGAGGCTGCTGAGCGAGCGCCAGATATACATCGGCGCCGCTGTGCCCTCCACGTTTTGGGCCGCGACACCCGTCTGCGCGAGATTGACCGGCGTCACGCTCGGCTCGGTGCCGGGTGCGGCCGCATCCGCCGCCGCGACGGTGATGCTGACACCCGCCTCCGCCGTCTCGAGCGCGTGCTCGTCATAATCGAGCACGCTGTCCATAGCAACGTTGACAACCGCTTCGCCTTCAGCGATGGCCGCAAATTTGATCACCGCCGTCAGCGACGACGCGCCGCCTTCCTGCGCGGCGGCCATATTGATCAGCCCGTCCGACGCGCCGCCGTTGCTGCTGACATATGTCAGCAGAGCAGGATCGTAGGTGAAGGAGCCGTTCGCAACGGCGATGTGCTCGGCGGATACGACGACGGTGACCGTCACCGTATCACCCGCCTTCACCGAGGTGGAATCGGCGGTCACGGAGATATCGGTCGCGAAAGCAACCGCCGGAAAAGCCAGCATCAATACCAGCGCCAGTACCGGCGCGGTAATTCTTCTCATTGTCTGTTTCGTTTTCACTCAGACACCCCCCGTTTGTTCGATTGTCAGCGCGCCGTGAATGTGCTTCATAAGCCGCAGCACGTCGAGGCTGTCCGCCGTGCCGTCGTGGTTCACATCCGCCGCCGCAAGGTATATGCCCGCCAGCTTGGTTGTGTTCAGCAGATGCTGCCGCAGCGCGTCAACGTCGCTCTGGCCGATGCTGCCGTCGCCGTCCGCATCGCCGTAAATCACCGCCGGAAGATCGAAATACGACGTGCCGTCGCCGTAGACCGTGCGCACGAAATCCCCCGTCGCGACAGCGCCTTCCGTTTTTGCAGCGCCGGACGATGAGATGACCGAGATGCTGCCGCCATCGGACGACAGCCTTGACAGCAGCTCGCTCGGCGACGTGCCGGGCTTGATGCCGTTGATGCCCGACTCCGCAACGGTATATTTGTCGCTCGTGAGCGCGGGCGCGGTCTCATAGCTGCCGATCGTGCAGAGCAGCGTATCCGCATAGTAGAAGCTCAGTATATCGGCATGGGTTTGTCCGTCGGTCGCGCGCTGCTGGGCACCGCGCTGACTGAGGCCAATACCGTGCCCGTACCGGCGGTTCGTGAGAAACCAGCCGTCGTAGCCCGTGCCGTCCGGCAGGGTGAGGATACCCGGCTCGGCCCCGCGCATGCGCAGCGAATACCTTGTGGTGTTGAATATGCCGGTCGGGTGGTCGTCCGTCTTCACGAGGTCATCGAGCGACAGCGTGACCACGAGTTGGCCGGTCTTGCCGTCCGCGCGGGTCACCATCAGCGTGACGTCCGCTTTGGTATAGGTGCGGCTCGGCGGGTTGAACTTGGCGGTGTGCGCTTTCACGCGCACGGTGGCGTTGAGCGTCACCGTCTCGCCAGCGGCCTTATCCGCGCCCTGCTGCAGCTTGTTGAGCACGGATATGTCCATGAGCGGTAACGTCTGCTCAGTAAATTCGGAAGGAATGAAGCTTTTTTCCACGAGGCTGTCCGGGTTCTGCACATCGAAAATATCGTCGCGCTGCACGTAATACGGGAGATCGTTGGTCCACACGTTGCCCGTGAGCTCGGTCTGCCCGCCGTTGCTGGCGGAGTAATACGCCTGTATGATATCGCCGTTGTAGGTGAGTATCTGCCCCGCCGTATCGTTCACGGCGGCGATGGCGCGCGTGTAGACGCTCGCGTAGCCGTGGTACACCTGATCCTCCGAGGTATCGAGGATTTCATAGGCGCGTGTGCGGTATTTCGAGCAGTTGGCCACCGCGTAGCCGCGCGCGCAGACGGCCTGCGCTTTGAGTGACTCCGTCGGGAAGGTGTTGCTCATTTCGTGCGGCACCACGCCGTAGAGGTAGTGCTCGATGGGCAGCGTGTTGATTGCGCGGATGCTGCCTTCCGATATGTCGAAGCACATGTTGCCAAGATAAGTGCAGGTGCCGTAGCTATCGTTCTTTAAGCGGATATAGGCGGAGGTGCCGCTGTAGTCTCCGCTGATCAGTGTGATGGAGGAAGCGGTGAAGGTTTTGTCGCCCGAGGTGAGGACGGGACGACTGCCCGTCATGGTGATGGTCATTTCGTCTGAGGACAGCTTGAAGGAAGGGTCTTCCTTGAGGGTGTAATCGCCTATGGCCTCGAATTCGAGAGAGGTGCCGCTCACGGAAAGCAGGACGCGGATGTCTGAGTGGAAGGCGGCGGCATAGGCGCAGGGCACGGCGCTGAACACCAGAATAAGCGCCAGCAGGAGAGTGATGAGAAATGGCTTTTTATTATGTTTCATAGTGTTTCACCATAAACCGACATTTAAGTCCATGATTCGTCATAACATAATCATACAGTTTGTCCATGGGTTAGTCAAGGCAACGGGGGGGCGTGCGTGCAACTTTTACAATTGGGCGGATGGAGGATTTATCGTTTTTTAAAGGCATTTGTTTACACCCATCACAGCTCAATGAGAGCTGTACCTATTTATGCTAAATATGAAGGAATTTGCGGAAAAAGAGCGAATAATGAAAATACCCTAATAACCATCAATTTGCTGTCCTTCTTATTTACGTTTTAGCAAATAAAACGCAGGAGAATCTGAAATGAAAAAACAACTGAAGAGAATTGCGAAAAGACTAAAAAGAGAATTTAACTTATCAAAGCCAGAGGTCACGTTAACTGGCGATCTTGAATCTGATATATTTAATAAATTAAAAAACAAATACTTATTACAACTTAACAAAAATAATAACGCAAGAGAATATAAGAACGAATTAGAGTTTAATAAATATATAATTGAGAATGAGCTTGAAATAGTGAAACATGATTCTTTGGTCGGTCGAGATATCGCATTATTAAGTGTTCTTATTCTCCTTATTGCAACAATGTTTCAAATTCTCGATCAGATCGGCATGCAAGTGTTTTTACAAACTTTTTATTTTCTATTTGTTTCATTACTTCTTGTCTTTGTTTTATTCATGTTTTTAAAACAATTTCATCAAAAAAGAATTGATATGTTATATTTGGGGTTCAAATTAAAATGTATAAATGAAGCTTTAACAATAGTCAAGAAATGATAAGATTAAGTAATTTTTTTAGACCCTTTTGACGCAATTTCTTTTACTTTCCTATTCGTGCTAAATATGAAGGAATTTGCGGAAAAAGGGCGAATAATGGCATAGGTGAGGTGTCGGGATTGCCTTTAAACACAAATTACTGCTAACAGGAAAGAAGATGTAAATGTGAAAATCTCAAGACTTCGCATTAAGAATTACAGAAATATCAGAGATGTAGATGTACCGTTGAGCGATATTGTCGCAATCATTGGAGAGAATAATAGTGGAAAAAGCAATTTGCTACGTGCGCTAATATTGCCTTTTTTGGCTGACGATGTTGGTTATATGGGTAAATCACTGTCATGGGCAGATATTAATAATGAAGCCAAAAAAACTTATTATGAATATCTATTGAGCAAAAAAGAAGCTATTATAAGCGACACCCTCCCTTTAGAAGACTTTGCTAAAATTTTACCAACGGTTTATGTCGAGGCAACATTAAACCCAGATGACACTGAACTATATTTTGTTAGAGACTTAAGTTACGCTACCAATGACACTGGTAATATTCTTTATGGCATTTGTTACGAATATAAGCCAAATCAAATAAAGCAAATATTTGATATTGTAAAAAACATATTAGTTTCAGAGGAAATTTCTGAAGATACGATAGATAGTATGAAGATGAATCTTCTTCCCACCGATTTATATTCATATACAATTACTGTTCCACGTAAAAGTAACATTCCGTATGATGTGCTAAAACAATTCCGGTATACTTCCCTAGCAGCTGAAAGAGATGATTTTTCTAATACGAACGAAAAACTGGGCTCTAAATCATTAGTTAAGCTTCTACAAATGAAGCTGAATGAAAAGGATAAGATAAAAGTAGAAAAAGAGTATTCTCATTTTTTCGATACATTAAAGAATCTTAGTGGTATGGATAGTATTATTAATTGGCAGGATAGTACAGAACTTGAAAACGCCAGTGATTTTTTTGAAAAAGTAAGCATCTTGCCAAATATGCCAACAATGAATTCAATATTAAGCAGTGTAAAGTTGGGATACTCTGGCGACAATTTGTCAACTCAGGGGTTGGGTCAAAGGAACCTGATATTACTTTTAGTTTTAATGAACTCACTATTGGATAAAAAAGATGATCAAGCATTAAATGTGCTAACAATGGAAGAACCAGAAGCGCATTTGTGCATAAATAATATAAGACTAATGATTAGTTTTATAAAGGCTTTTACTAGTCAAAATAAATTTATTCAGCTGTTTTATTCTACGCACAATACAGAGTTTATTAATAAATTGGATTTAAAAAATGTTATTATTGTTAATGATGGTAATGCATACGCACTTGATACAGAACTTAATGATGAAGGCCGAGCTTATTTATCGAAGAATCCAAACTTAGATTTATTTAAATTGTTTTTTTCAAAACGATGTATATTAGTTGAAGGCTTCACAGAAGAATTATTGATAAGGGCTTATCTTGACTCAAAACATGAGCTAAACGACATTGAAGTTATTTCATTCCACAAAGGCTTTTCTAACATCATTGAAATATGGCTAAAAGTAAACTATGGAACAAATAACAGGTTAGGAATAGTCAGGGACTTTGACAATCAAATAAAAGCGCAAGCCGAGCATGAAAAATATAATAAATATTGCAATATCATCGTAAAGACAACTGTTGAATATACACTTGAACCTGAAATAGTGAAGACTGGTGAAAACTATACTGTCCTGAAAGATAAATACGGGGTCTTATTTAATTGGAACACATTTAATCAAAATCAACTTGCAGATGACTGGCGAAATTCAAAATCGTCAGTCATGCTACAAATTTGCAAAGATTTAGCGTGCGGAGAACTTGAGAATTTCATAATGCCGAGCCATATTCAAGCGATTATTGATTTCTTAAACGGTAAGGTGCCTAAAAAATGAGAATTAGTATTGCTGGAGCTGGTGCTGGAAAAACCACAAAAATCGCTGATTCGATTATTAGTTGTTATGAAAAAACTGCAACCCCTCTGAATATTTATTGCATTGCTTTTACAAATAATGCCGCTGATTGTATTGGAAGTAAGCTGACTAAACACTTTGGCTCGATACCAACAAGAATAAAAGTCAGTACCATACATTCGTTTCTTTATCAAGAGATTATTAGACCATATTATTATTTACTTTACGGACGACATTATGACAGAATTTTGAATATTAAATTGCCAACAGTAATAAAGTTTAAAAACAGAAAAATCAGCGATTTAGACGATTTGGGTATTTTGCATGTGACTGTGATTCCAGAAAGAGCAAAATGGGTATTAGTGAAAAAAACAGGAGATAGCAAACGTGAAAAGTATATTCGCAATGTTATTCTATCGACCTTAACAAAATATTGGGGGTCGATTTACATTGATGAGGCTCAAGATATTGATGGAGATTTTCTTGAAATATTAAAAACGCTTAAATCAAATGGCTTTCATATTGAATTGATGGGTGATCCTAAACAGGATTTAAAAGGTTTTGGTAATCTAAGAAAACTCGTTGAATTATATCCTGAAAACGTGCATTATATAACCGAATGTCACCGATGCCCCCAAATGCATTTAAAGCTTTCAAATACACTTGTTTGTGATGCCGAAAATCAAAACTCCCAAAAGACGCAGGGAGCGCTTAAAGTTATATTTGAAAGTGATATTTCTACTCGGAATTTTATTAATGAATCTAGTTTCGATTTAATATATATATCAGCAAAAAATACACGGTTTGAAACGCACGATCAAGAAAATACTTCTACCAGATTTGAGACTCTAAATCATGAGCTTAGGATTGTACTTGCAAAAATATATAGTGGTCGCAGTAATACTGTAATTGCCCGAGCCGCTTATTATTATGCCATAATATTAATAAGAAGTTACCAAATAACCCATGATGCCCAAAAGACAATGAAAGCAATATTTACTTCGATACGATTGAGCACATCTGATTACGCAAGAATTATTCAAGCTTTACAGATTAACGATGATAATAATAATGAAAAAATTAGCGTTCATTCCATAGATAGCATTAAAGGACAAGAAGGATATAACTGCTTATTTATTTTAACCACGGACTTAGCAGCCTATCTTTTTGCAAAAAAAACTAGTGATAATAAAACAAAAAACAAGTTATATGTTGCTTTGACACGTTCCCTAAACAATCTAACAATATTGATTACTAAGGAAGTCGAGGACGAGTATGGACATGATTTTATACTAACGTATACCAATTGTTGTTAATCATTATTTCCACATACAAAAACAGCGCCTCGGCGCTGCTTCTTTTCCAATATATTCTTCTTCTCTCCTACCCCTGTATTATGGCCTCCATCTCTATCTCTATCACCTGCGTCGGCCTGTTCAGCGCACTCGTCCCCACCATCGTAAACAGCGGCTTTATCTCCTTAAAAATCTCGCTGTAAGCCCTGCACGCCTCGGCCCCCTTGGATATGTCCGTAATATACGCCTTGATCTTAAACACATCCTCCTTCTTCGCGCCCGCCTGCTCCAGCAGCTTCACCTGCTTTTCCAGCACGTACTTGGTCTGCAAATACGCGTCGTACTCACCATACACGCTGCCATCCGGCTGCACGGAGGTGGTTCCCCCCACAAACACGAACGGCCCCAGCTTCACCATGCGGCTGTACCCCACCTTCTCCTCAAGCGGCGCGCCGCTCGAATAATTCGTCCTCGATAAATCCATAGTAAAAGCTCCTTTCACGCTTTCGCTTTAAACCTGTCGTACCGAAACGCTGCAAGACTCAGCACCGGCTCTTCACCCATCGCGAGCTGCGAGAGCAGCAGCCCCACCGTGGGCGATATGCCAAATCCGTGCCCCGTGAACCCCGCCGCGACAATCAGCCCCGGCACCTCCTCCACGGTGCTGATCACCGGCACATGGTCCGCGCAGTCGTCAATCCACCCAGCCCACGTCCGCACAATCTTCACGCCCGCGAGGGACGGAAAATACTTGATGATGCCGCGGCATATGCTGGGCGCCGTGAACGACGTCGTCATGGTGCTGGCAGGATCGGTCGTGAATTCATCGATGCCGCTCGAGCCGCCGAACACAAACGAGCCGTGCTTGCTCTGGTGCCCGTAGAAATCCGCCTCGGCGGTGCCGAGCATCTGGTCGAACATCCGCGGCTGCATCTCGGTCACGAGCGCTTCGAGCATCACCTTTTTCATCGGTATGTCGATGCCCGCCGTGTTTGCGATCGCGCGCGAATCGTACCCCGCCGCGAGTATGACCGTATCCGCCTCGTACACGCCCTGATCCGTGATGACCTGCCTCAATCTGCCGCGCACCTTCTTAAGGCCGGTCACGGCTTCGCCCGTCACGAACCGCGCGCCGAGCTCGCGCGCGCGCTTGTAAAACCCGAGCGTCGCGGTCATCGGGTTCGCGTGGCCGTCGGTCGGGCACCAGCTCGCACCGGTCACCTCGTCGCTCATGTACGGGCATATCTCTCTCGCCTCGTCGCCGCTCACCATGCGCACATCAAGCCCGCCCGCCGCGCTCGCGCTCACGAGCTTCTCGAGTATCGAGAGATGCTGAGGCGTTTTGCCGAGCCGCAAATTCCCCTGCTGGCAGTATTCCACGTCGGTGCCGAGTTCATCGGACAGACCCGGCCACAGGTGCTTCACGCCGTACATCGCGAGAGGCAGCTCGCGGCTGTCGCGCGCGCTTTGGCGCACACCGCCGCCGTTGCGGGACGACCCCCCAAAGCCAATCTCATTTTTCTCTATCACAAGGCTCTTGATGCCTGCCTTCGCTAAGTAATAGGCCGCCGCGCATCCGATGATGCCGCCGCCGATAATGATTACGTCCGCATTGTTACTCATTGCCGGTCACCTCGTTTGCGTACACGCTCATTTCCACGAGCCGCGCGGGCGTTCTCGGTGTGGCGTAGTTCAAGGTATCGGGCCGCACGCCGAGCTCCTGCGCCACAATGCCGCGCACAAGCAGGCCGCACGTCTGCCCCTGGCAGAGGCCCATGCCCGCCCGCAGGTACCGCCGTATCTCCGGCAGCGTCCGCATGCCGTCAAACACCGCGCGCCGTATCTCGCCGCGCGTGATCTCCTCGCACCGGCAGATGATCATATCGTCGCCGTCACGCGGCTCAAATGCCGGCTGCAAAAAGCTTCTCTCGGTTTTCATCATGCCGCGCCTCCGTTCTTGTAAAATCTCGCTGTGCCCGCCATGTCTTTCGGCACGCGCATTGTGAGCAGCGCCGTCGCATCGAAGCCCTTCGCCGCTTTGATGCCTGTCACCTGCGCTTCGCAAACCGCCGCGCCGCTTCGATCGAGCGCGGTGCCCGTATCGCCCGCCTCGGGATACGGAAAGAACTCATACGGTATCGTGACGCTCGCAAAGCCGTCGCCCACATCCTCGTCCACCAAAAATATCGCCTGCCCGGGGCACGCCGCGACGCACAGGCCGCAGCCGCTGCACGAAACGGTTTCATCCAGCTGCGGCAAACTCGTGATGCAGTCCCCCACGGTGATGCAGCCCTTCGGGCACGCGTCCTGACACGGGTTGCACGGTATGTTCTGCGTGCACTCAATCACCACATGCGCGCCCGTAGCTCTGCCCGCCGCACACGGGAACTCACTGAGCTCCGCTTCGTCGATATAGCCCTTGCTGAGCAGTGTGCCGGACAACGCATAGCCTTCGTCCGTCGCGGTCAAATCGGTGCGCCCCTTGTTCGCGTGGCAGAACATGCCCTGCCGCAGCTTGCTGAGCGAACCTTGCAGTTCGTCGTATATCTTTTGATAATCGTTTTCTGTCATATAGCCGCTGTTTTTTGCCGCCGCCGCACCCGCGATGCGCCCTTGCACCATCGCGCTGCTCGCTTCTTCGATGCCCGCCACGTCGCCCGCCGCGAAAATACCGGGCACAGTCGTCTCGCCGCTCTCGCTGCAGACCGGCACAAGACCGCCCTTGAGGCGGCTGTCCTCCATCTCGCAGCCCGCCATGCGCGCGAGCTGCGACATCGGCGACAAACCCACCGCAAGACAAATCGTGTCCACATCGATATGCTTCTCAGACCCTTCCACAATGCGCCAGTTTTTATCCACCTGCGCGACCACCGTGCCGGTCACATGCGTGTCGCCCTCGGCTCTGACCACGGTATGCGCCATGTAAAACGGCACGCCCGTCCGCGCGACCTTGGCCGCGTGCACGCCGTAACCGCCCACGCGCGACGCCGCATCAACCACAGCCGCCACGTCGCAGCCCGCCTGTTTTAGCTGAAAGCTGACCACGAGCCCCACGTTCCCCGAGCCGACCATGAGAATGCGTTCACCCGGCTTCACGCCGTGCAGATTCATCATCGTCTGCGCCGCGCCCGCGCCGATCACGCCGGGCAGCGTCCACCCCTCAAACGGGATCATGTTTTCGCTCGCGCCCGTGGCGACCACGATGCTGTCGCCCTTGTAGTGTGCGATGCGGTCGTCCACCATCACTGTGATCTCTTTGTTCGCGAATATGCCCATCACCGTGGCACTTAAGCACACGGTCACGCCGAGTTCACTCGCTTCTTCGAGCAGCGTCTCGCCGATGCGGAAACCGCGAATTTTGGCCTTGTGCTCTTTCGACCCGAAGAATTTATGTATCTGTTTGAAAAGCTGTCCGCCGGGCTTTGCATTCTCGTCGAACACGATCACGCGCATACCGGCCTTCGCCGCTTCAATCGCCGCCGACAGACCCGCCGGGCCCGCCCCCACGACGATCAGTTCATACCTTTCCATATCCGCCGCCTCTCACTGCTGCCGCATGGCTTCCACGCCGTACTGCGTCTGCACCTTCATGCCCTCGCGCAGCGGCGTCACGCAGGTGCGCACGTTGGGCTTTCCGTCCACGATCATCACGCAGTCGGTGCAGCGCCCGATCGCGCAGAATATGCCGCGCGGCCTGTGAAACCGTGCCGTATACCGGTGCACCATCACGCCCGCGGCTCTGAGCGCCACCGCGATGGGCTCGCCCTCGCAGCCCTCGAGCCTGCGCCCGTCGAATTCAAAGCTCACGCGCGCGCCTTTATCAAATTCCCCGATGATCGGGTGATTTTCTATACGCACGAGCAGCCGCCTCCGTTCCCCTGTGTCGCGGTAAACCCGAAGCCCTGGCCGATCACGAGATCGCTGCCGACGAGCGGAATGCCCGTCATCGCGGCGGCTTCGAGCGTCAACGCGCGCAGGTCCTCGCGCTCCATGTTTTTGAGCTTCGATTTGCCCGCGGCCTTCGCGAGCAGTACCGCTTCGCTCGTCATCGCGGTGATATAGTTCGCGACGCGCTGCGCCGCTTCATCGATGTCGAGGTTCTTGCGCTGCTCCGGGTCCTGCGTGCCGATGCCGTACGCGCATTTGCCCGTGTGGCACCGCATGCACACGCGGCAGCCCATGGCCACCATCGCCGATGTGCCGATCGCGACCGCGTCCGCGCCGATGGCAAGCGCCTTGGCGAGGTCGGCTCCATTCGTGATGCCGCCCGACGCGATGAGGCTCACCTCGTCCTTCACGCCCATCTCTTCGAGCGCCCGCACGGCCTGCACAAGCGCGGGCATCGTGGGAATGCCGAGGTGATCCGTCGCCATCACGGGTGCGGCGCCCGTCCCGGCTTGGCAGCCGTCGATGATGATGCCGTCGATGCCGAGCTTCACCGCTATTTTCACGTCTTCCCGCACGCGGCCCGCCGCTATTTTTACGAATATCGGTATTTCGAAATTGGTCAGTTCTCTGATCTGCTCCATCTTGACGACCATGTCGTCCGCGCCGAACGCGTCGCCCGTGCGCGGGTGGCTGTGCAGATCGATGCCGATCGGTATCTTTCTAAGCTCCGCCACCTCGGGGCTGATTTTGCTGCCCATCAGGTGCCCCGAAAGCCCCGGCTTCGCGCCGATGCCGTACACAAACTCCAGCATATCGGCCACCTCAAGGTTACGGCGCGTGAAGCCCATGCGGCTTGCGAGCACCTGTATCGACTGGCGGTATGAGTTTTCGAGCTCCTCGGGAAGTATGCCGCCTTCGCCATTGCTGATTACCGTGCCGACAAGCTTCGTCGCCTTGGCGAGCGCCGTTTTGGCTTCCTTGCTGAGTGCGCCGTACGACATGCCCGCGATCATGACCGGCGTTTCAATCACAAGCGGCTTTTTGGCGAACCGCTTGCCGAGCACCGTGCGCGTTTCGCAGTCCTCGCGGTAGGTGTCCACGGTCATGCGCGTCATCTGCCCCGGCAGTATCATCAAATCGTCGAAGCCCGGCATCACCCGCGGGGTCGCGCAGCCGCGTATGCGATGCTTGCCTGCCGACGCTTTGTAGTCGATCTCCGCGATCGTATCCTTATTCCAAACCCCTCTGGCCGTATCGGCGGGTTCTTTAATATTGCCACTCATATATTTACCTTCCCTGCTAGCGCCCCAAAGACGCGTGATTGTATTGAAAAACGAGTCATTACTTTGAAAATCAAACGATCATGTTATCCAGTTCTTTATGCGGCGTGATATACCAATCCACTTTTAGTGGACAAGCTCAGAAGATCAAGGCTGTTGTCCAAAGAACGCTTATCAGTGCCAAAAGACCTCTTGTCTTGGCCCCCTCTGAGGACTACCCTTTACGGGTGGAATGGGGGCTGTCACCGACAGGTGACTGGGGGAGAGAAAACGTTGGAACCAGTCATCCCTCCGACACGATGTGCCACCCCCGTCCATCCAAGATAGTCATCTGACTACCCAGAAGGGGTGGATTGAGAGGCTTAATGGGGCTATCGAAGTCTGTTGCGTTCAAAGAGCACTATTATTTAATGCCAATCGGTTATTTCACCGCGTATTTTCGCGCTTCATCAATCTTCAGCACCGGCTTGAACAGCGTATAGGTGTGCCGCCCCGACACGGCGGGCCGAATCACGCGGAAATCCTCCGGCTTTGCGTCAATGCCGTATTTCTCAAACAGTGCCGCCATCATAGCCTGCTCCTGATCCGTCACGGCATCAATGAACACGTTGCTGCCGAGCTTGTCTTGCGCGTCCTTATCGCGCACAAACACCGCCCCGCGGTACATCGATTCCGCAGCCGACGGGCCGATGGTGCCGAGTATGATCAGATTGCCGCCCATCGACATCTGCGCGGCCCAGCGCCCCGCGCTGCCGCATACGATGATCGTGCCGCCCTTCATGCCATAACCCACGCGGCTGCCCGTGCTGCCGTACACCACGATCGTGCCGTCGTTGATGTACGCACCCACGTTGGAGCCCGTGTTCTTTTTGATAATCAGCTCGCCGCCCATCATATCGTCGCCCGCGTACCAGCCGACGTTGCCTTCCACCGTCACGCGCGGCCCTTCAAGAAAGCTGGCCGTATAAAGCCCCGTGCTGCCCTCAATGCGTATATCCATATTTCCTTTGAGCCCCACACCCATGTTGTGCATTGAATGCGGGTTTTCTATCACGATATCGCCCGACAGTCCGGCAAGCTGCGCGTTGAGCTCCTGCGGTTTTAGTACCGCCGCATCTATACGTTCCATACCTTCACCTCCCCGGGGCCGATCTCGTCGGCGTACACATCCTGCATAACCGCCGTGAACTCGATCTGCTCGGACCCTAAAAGCACCATGTCGTCCGCCTCGTAAATCAGCAGCGGCTTGATCCCAAGCTTATCCTTGACGAAGCCGACCTGCGTCGAGGTCGCCGCGATGATGCTGAACACGCCGTCCATCACGTCGAGCGCGTACTCAAGCGCCGCTTTTAAATCGCCGCCGTTCTCTTTCATCGCGAAGGCGATCAAATGGCTCGCGGCTTCGGAATCGTTCATCGTTTTGAATGTCGCGCCCTTGGTTTCTAAAAACCGGCGCATGTTGAAGTAGTTCGTAAACTGGCCGTTATGCACGATGGATAAATCGGGATAGAACGGCGATACGAACGGATGCGCCGCGTTGATGTCCTCTGCGCTTTCCGTCGCCATGCGCACATGCCCGATGCCGTGCGTTGCGGCCGCCGCATCGATCGCGTTGTTTTTGATCAGATTGCCGATCAGCCCGCCTTCCTTATACACCTTCATGCCCTTGCCGATCGAGTGAACGGCAAGGCCCGGCACCTTGTTGATCGCCTCGTGCAGCGCCGGTACGTCCTTTTCCTCCATCTCGAGCTTCATCTCTGAAAAAATAGTATTCCGGCTCCAGTCGGCCACCTGCTGCCCGAGCACGGTCGCATAGCCGCTCACCGTCTCCATCAGCGTGGCCGAAAGCGCCCTGCCCTTCATTGTTGACCTCAGCACTGTGCCGCCGCCGCTGTAGCCGTATACCGCAATGCCCGCAGCGTCAGGGCCCCGGTGCTGAATCAGTTCCATCATCAACAAAAGGCTCTGCGATATATTTGTTTGCTGCTTGGAGATAACTCCCGCAATCCCACACATGATTAACCCTCTCCTTTACCTTACTGCTTGCCCCAATGCCTCACACGTGATACGAGTAGGTATCCCACTCCCAGTCGGTCACGTACTTTTTAAAGTTATTGATCTCTCTCATTTTGAGGTTGACGAATATGTCCACCAGCTCGTTGCCCACGTTTTCACAGAACCATTCGTCGCTCTGCAGGAGGCTGAGTGCCTTGAACAGGCTTCTCGGCACCACCTCATTCTGGCGCGAGTCGTCGTGATACAAATCGGTGGTGATCACCTCGGGCGGCTCGATTTTGTTCTGTATACCGTCGAGCCCCGCCGCGAGTATGCCCCCAAGCGCGAGGTACGGGTTGGTCGCGGCGCTTGCCGCGCGCACCTCCACGCGCGTCGCGCCGCCGCGCTCCTGCGGCACACGTATGTATGTCGTCCGGTTGTCGTAGCCCCAGCCGATAAAGACGGGCGCAAACGAATCGGGCTGATACCGTTTATAGCAGTTGACCGTGGGCGCGAGAAACGCCGTCAAAGAGAGTGCGTGCTTGCATATGCCGCCGATAAAGTGCTTCATCGTGTCCGAAATGCCATCCTCTTTGGTCACATCGCCGAATATGTTCTTGCCCGTTTCCAGGTCGCTCAGCGAGAGGTGGAAGTGGCAGCCGCTGCCGCCCTCAGCATATCGCGGGCGGCCCATGAATGTGACCATCATGTTGTCCGCCTCCGCAATATCCTTGCCGATCGATTTAAACAGCGCCGCTTCGTCCGCGCACCGCACCGCCTTGGCATGCGCCCAGTTGTATTCAAACTGACTCGGGAAGTATTCATGGTTCATGTAGAGCACATTGAAATCCATGTTCTTGAACGCCTCGGTGAGCTTGCGCAGAAACCCCTGCGGGTCGCTGCGCTTGTTGCTCGTGTAGCAATTGGCCTGCTTGTCGGTATACGGCGTCACAGTGCCGTCCGGCTCCTTTTTGAATACGAAGAACTCCAGCTCGCTCGCTGCAATCGGGTCGAGCCCCAGCTTGTGGTATTCCCTCACGATGCGTTTGAGGAAAGCGCGGGGAGACTGTTTCATGGGCTTGCCGTGATAGTAAAGGTCGCCGAGCAGCATCGCCGTTTTTTCCTCATGCGGCAGTATCACGAAGGTGGATGGGTCCGCCACCACCTTCATATCGTCGTTCGTCTCGATAAACCCTTCGCTTAAGGACACGCTGTTGTCGTAGCCGATGCACATGCTGCCCGCGCCGAAGCAGATACCCTTTTCAAACACTTCTCCGATCATTTCGGCCGGCATCATTTTGCCTCTGTTGACGCCGAGAATATCGGTGTATTCAAGCCTGATCATCTCAATGCAGTTTTCCTTGATTAAGCGTTTGATGTCGTCGTGAGACAGCATCTCTTCGCCCGTCAGAATATCAAGTGCCATAATTCAATCCCCCCGTTTGGTTCCTTATTTATTCCGCAGCTTCGACGGCTTCGTCCGCCATCGCCATGTCTTCGATCTTCTCTGCCTTAAATACGCTTCTCTTCATGCCGAACCGCACCCAGAGCACCGAGAACACGACCAGCACGGCGAAAGCGATGCCGAATATCGAGAAGATCTGTGTCTTGATGGCCGGGTCCGGATAGATGTTGACGATCATATAAGCGCAGCCGATGATGCCGAGTATCTGCGGAATGCCCCAAAGCACAAGCTTTTTGTTGCGCGGCGCATCCGGGTATTTTCTGCGCAGCACGAGCACGTTGATGTGCGTAAAGATGTACGAAACGAGCCAGAAGCACGAGCCCGCGAGTATCAGTATGATCAGGTCGCTCGGGTTGCTGATGATCACCGCGAGCATGGCCAGCGCCATAAACAGCAGCGCGATAAACGGCACATCCTTCTTGTTCTTTGTGGCAAGGCCTTTGGGGAGCATCTTCTCACCCGCCATGCCGCCCATAATGCGCGCGCTGCTCGCGAGCACCGTATTGAGTGTGCTGACCACAGCCAGCACCGTCACGAACGCCATCCAGTACTTGCCGACATCTCCCATCAGATTCTCGGCAAACAGCATATGCGGCATTGTCGAAACCGAGAGCTCATCGAGCTTCGCATAGTGCGTCATGCCGACGCCGAGAGCGCCCTGAACAACGATCAGTATGACCAGCGCAATCACCATAGAAAGCAACACGTCGCGCTTGGCGTTCTTTAAATCCTTGGCGACCGGTATGATAAATTCAACGCCGATAAACAGCCAGAACGCAATGGCCGAGAGGCTCGCGAGATCGCCGAAGCCCGTGATTGCGGGTGCCGTCTGCACCTCCGCCGGAACCGTCTGTCCCGAGCCGAGGTTAAACAGGCTGAGTATTGCCATCAAAGCGAGCGAGCCGATCAGCAGCGTCACCGCGACGTTCTGCACCTTTGAGAAAAGGTCGATCCCTCTCATGTTGGTTAAGAACAGTATGGCGACCACCGCCGCACTGATGATGGCGGGGTTTACGCTCGGAAGAAACACCTCACTGACCACGATGCCGCACATCAGCGCTTCTGCGCCGCCTGCGAGAATCATGCACAGCACGTACGCCGAGACGTTTGAGATAATGGACGGCACCGGCCCGATCGCCGCCAGCGTATACTGCCCGAGACCGCCTTCCACTTTGGGCATCAGCGAATGCAGCTCGCCGAACGAGATGGCCACAAAGATGTTCAATACCATTGCAATGCCGAGCGGAAGCAGGAAGCCGCTTCCGGCCAAGCCCACGCCGTTGCCGAGCGAGATCAGGCAGCTTGTGGCCACGATCAGGCCCACACACACCGCCACACCGCTGAAAAGCCCTAATTTTTTCGTTCCCATGATACTTTCTCCTTTTAATTCTCATAAACTTTTTAATATGGTGAAATCCTTCCGCCTTTGGAACGATGTCTTTCACTGCATGTCGCTTTGTTTCGCTTTCATCCGTCCAAAGTCCCCAATAGCGCAATGTCCGCCGAGGAATCATGATACAGTCTGCTCAGGCGTTGAATGCGGCGGACTGAAGCTTTTTTGGGGATAATCAGACACCCGATCAGCCCGCAGATTGACAGCACATTTTTTGATGACATATGCCAATCTTTTTGTTTATAAAAACAAAACGGCGCCGCAAGACCTTGCTTGCAGGCGCCTTCATTGAACGCGTTGCCGTTTTATTGTCTGACAGCAAAACAGTCTGATTCTAAATAAAAAACGGCTTGGAGAAACTCATTGTTTCATTTCCAAGTCGCCTTCGGCTCAGTCGTCAATCTGTTTTCTGTTGGGCTTATTATATAGCCCGCCAAACTCAATGTCAATATTATTTTATATAAAATTATTTGCCAATATTATGCCAATATTAAAGCATGCCGATCATACGGTCGAACTGCTTGTTGCGCCATTCTTCGCTTTTGCACAGGGGCGGAATCACCTTCCACATATTGTCCATATATTTATAAAAGCCCGAAACGAGCACAAGCTCCCGGCAGTGCATGCGCCTTGTAAAGCGCTGCGCATCCCAGGCCACCACAAGGCTGTCGTCCTGCACGATAAAGCTTAAGTCCGCAGGCAGCAGATCGAGCTGCGAGAACGGCGTCAGCGTGATTGAATAATCCTCCGTGTTGCCGATGCTTTTCAGATGCTGCAGATATTCCCGCAAATGCTCCCTGCCGATGTGAACCGTCTTTTTGCATATGGCGGAGAGATCGTGATCAGGCATGGCTCCGTCCTTCACGCAGGCTTCAATTTTATCGAGGTCGTAAATCTGCCGGTACTGGCAGCGATTGCGGATGGCACGCGTCCTTTCGCTCGTCTCCATGCAGATGCTTGTGGTTTTTTCGTCCACGCCGTTGGCTTTCAGCACACGGCGCAGCAGATCTTCGCTCATGTTGCGGAACGTGGGCATCGGGTTGAGCATGTAGGTGAGCTGGCGCGATTTTAAGTTATCATCGAGGATGCCGAGCATATGCAGCGTATCGGACGTATCCACCGTTTCAATCATGCGCTTCGATTTATTCAGTGCGCTGCGCGCGCTCTGGGCAAAGAATGCCACTGTCGGCTTATCCGCATAGAGCATGCCATGCTTCACCACAGGCTGCGAGAACACGGCTGCGGTATTGAGCGCAATCTCTCCGGGCATCACAAACGTTGTCGTTCGGGTTTCTCGGTCGAAATATTCGGGATAGCGCCAGATCTCCACGTTCTCCGAGAGGTACATGGGCAGCCATCGCAGCACCGCTTTGTACGAGCGGTACACGTCCGTGGCGCAGTCGATGATCTTTATGGTGTGGCCATACCGGGCCGCGTCTATAAAAAGCTTCATGAACCGCTGCACGTTCTCGGCGTCGTCCTGTTCAAAGTCCATATCCCGAAAGTCGGTCATCAGTATTTCGCGGCCTAATGGCACCTGCAGCGCGTAGGTCAGAAACTCGGCAATGGCCTCGCTGACACCGTTGCGGCCTGTGAACATTTTGACCTGCGCCATGTAGGCATCCTGCGCCGCGTCTGCGTCTGATTGTGTGCGCAGCTGCTCAAAAACCGGCTCGTCGTTGTCGGCCAGCCAGAGGCAAAGCGCGTCCGTCAGCTGCTGCTCGCTCTCCGTATTGAGCCCCGGCAGATACGCCGCAAGCAGCCTGGCAATCTCCCCGGCTTTGTTCTGGGGTTCGTTCTTGATTAAGTATTCCGCGATTTTGCGCGTGTTCTCCGATTTATAGGCCAGCCGGCGCTGATTGTTTTTCCATTTGCTGATCGTCGTCATGTCGATGGAAAGTTGGCTTGAAAGCTCCTTTCCCGTCACCTCTAGCCGCTTCATCAAATATCCCAGCCGGGAATTTTGGCTCCTCATAAACGTCTCCTCAAAACTGTGTTTTCCTTTTTTGTACAATCACAGCGTAGCATTCCGCCAACAAAATGTCAAATTGGCATTAACGGCGCATCTGCTTTTGAAAAATGGCAACGTGACTGCCGCAGTTTAAGCCGACTATTAGCCAGATACCCTTTTTATCTAAAAATAAAGGAAATTGAGGAAATATGAAGAATAATAACAGAGGATGGAGATCAGATATGATAGTACATTTATATCTGTCATGCCCATAAGAAGGAGCTTTCGTATGAAACAAATCATTGAAAAGATAACGTTGAGAAAAGCACTCTTTTGTACTGCAATATTTGCTGCATTCTTTGTTCTGATAAATTATACCGAGGTTGGTGTGGCAGGCCTGCTGAAAATTACAAACGGTGCGACTATTCTTGATTTTAAATTTGGGTATTCAACCGCTGATGCTCATAATATCATCACAGCACTGGGTGAACAAGGACGAGCTTTCTACCTTGCAAAAATTATCCCTATAGACTTTCCATTTCCACTGGCGTATATGCTTTGTTATGCTGGCTGGATAGCCCTATTAGTAAAGCACGTTGCCCCCTTAGGCGCTGCGAAATTACTTCTAGTGCTACCGCTTTTGGCAATGCTCTTTGACTGGATTGAAAATATTGGGATTATATTTATCTTAACGCAGTATCCTGATATAGCAGAAAAGGCAGTTGCACTTGCTAGTGCTTCAGGAATATTAAAGAGCTTATTCACTCAGGGCAGTATAATTACCATAATTGTTTTGCTGATCATATATATATTAAGGAAAATATTAAAAAGCGTACGCACGAGTAAGAATTAAAGTATCCAAGCCATCCTTGGTTCAATTCTATATAAGAACGATTTAATGGTTTTTTGGAGGATGAAGATACTGGATTTAAGCTTAATAATCTATGTTATCGATATACCCTCCCTAGCACCCTTAGTTGTCTGTGGCGGAATATTAGTCTTACTGACATATTATGGATTACAACAGTATAGCAACAATGCGAAGTCCACTTGATGGTGGTCATATTAATGTAAATCATAACATAAAAACCTTACACAAATTTCTCATCGATAAGAACAGATGAGAATAATGTAATCTTTTGTTAGTAATCAGTAACTAACCGAATGAATATTCGAATAATAACAATTATGCCAACCAATTGATTAAATTCTTACTCTACACTCAAAATGGTTTTTGTTTAAAGTTAATGTTGTAATATGTCATAACTATAAGTAAAATAATTAAAAAAGCCGGAGGTTGTTGCATGAAAAAAATTCTTATACTTATGCTTGTTACTGTATTACTATTTAGTTTCGTAGGGTGCGGAAATGAAGCAAAAGACAAGTTAACCGCACTTGACTACGTAAATTCTTTTGTGAACGCAGGATTACCTGTAGAAAATATCATTGAGTATACCGAAGAAACAGACCCAAACGGCTTATTGGGAAGGCCCAATCAATACATAAGTAAAGTAAATTTTGCCGACAATCGAATTGAACAATATGATGCGAGTGATCCGTTGGGCGGCACTATAGAAGTATTCGAATCTAAAGAGAATTTAGAAAGCAGAAAATCATATATTGAAGACATTTCTGGAGCAGGCCTTGGCGGCGAACAGTATATGTATGTCTCCGCTGATGGATTGTCTTTGTTGAGATTAGAGTTTGATTTAACACCTGACCAAGCTGGCGAATACGAAGAAGTGTTTATGAATATTGAAGAATACTTAAACATGGAGCCTTCCGCTGACACGAATGCAATAGAAACTCCAAATCTTACGAAAGATCAGACGACAGAACCGGCCGAGGCTCCGACACAGGAACCGACCGAAGCTCCGACGCAAGAACCGACCGAAACTCCTTTTAACGGAGAAGGGTTTAAGCTCACTCATAACGGCAATGTTGATTTTAAGGAGCTTGTCGATGCTTCGTTAAAAGACGTGGGGCTTGATGGGGTGCAAACGCCATTTTTGAATGAAAACGGCGGGTATACTTATAAGATTAATGAAAACCAGCTATATGCCTTTGCTTTGGATAAAGACGGCAATATTGTTGAGGCAAGCTACTATAACCTGGATTCTTACGATCCCAGCTTCCCCGATACGCTTGCTGATAAAGAGATGGTCTATATGGTTTTTCTGTATGCATTTATGATAGCGGACTCAGAAGGGTCCGAAGACTTTTTCGATAGCGTCAAGCTCAGAAGCTCTGACGGCGACGACCTTATGCTCGAAACAACCGCAAGCTATGGAGGGTATGATATTGAGTTTTGCGATACTGCAGTAGGGCAGCGTTATCTTAAGATTACACCTGCTGTAGAATAGTTGATAGTTCTTTAAGAAGCACTTGCAAGCGCGGGTGCTTTTTTAGTTCTCATGCGGAGGGAATGATACAGTATTTATGATCTGCGATAATAGACACGGAGCGTAGCCTTTGTCTTTCTAAGCAATTAATAGATGCCGGGTTAACAAGGTTCGAAGAAGTCTTAGAAGTTTCAGAGCCAGATTTGATGTTGATTGGCAAGAACAAGCTCTCCCGGCCTTGTGTCCATCTCGGGAGAGCCCGTGACCATCATACCCTTGTGTTTTCGCCTCACTCAGCCGCTCGCCGAGTCGGATTTCTTCTTGCTGCGATAAAACATCAGCGCCGCCGCCGCAACCACGGTAAACACCGCCACCGAATAATACATTTGCTGGAAGCCGCTGTTGACGGCGCTTTGGAAAGCCGTTTCAATATCGGGGCTCAGCGCTTCGATCGATGCAATATAGCTTTGCTCTGCCCCGTCAAAATAAGCGGGAATACTGTCCTTCAGCGTTGCTAAGCCCTCATTTGCGTGCTGCATCTTATCGGCACTCAGCGTCAGCAGCTCATGCAGCTGTACCATCAGTGTCTGCGTCTCGGCGATATCCTGCTGCATCGTCTCCATGAGTGCCTTCTCCTGCTGCATATCGTCAATCAGCGTATTCAGGCTTTGCTTCGAGCTCCTGAGCTTCTTCACAGACGTATTCATCTCTTTTATCTGCGCGTTCATCTGCGCCATGGCGCTTTGCATCTGCTGCTGCTGAACCTGCGCATCGCTGAGCTTTGCGGTTAGGCTCTGTTTGGCCGCGGTCAGCCCCTGAAGCTGCCCCTGAATCGGCCCGATCACCGACGGAGGCGCGCCGACATCAATCTGCTGCTGCAGTTCCTGCTGTTTGGCCGCGATCTGCGCATCCAAACCGACTATCCCCTGTTGCATGCCCGCAATACCTGCCGAAATACCGTCGAGGCCTTTCTGCATATCGGCTATGCCCTTATTGATGCCCGCAATGCCGCCTTTGATGCCCGCCACGGCTTTGCCCATCTGCTTCACGCCTGTGTTTATGCCCTCAAGGCCAGCGCTGATGCCGTCAGTTCCGGCAGCAATGCCCTCCTGCGCGCCGGTCATACCGCTGATACCTTCGCCGATGCCGTCAATGCCCGATTGAATGCCGTCAATACCCAATTGAATGCCCAAAATCCCCTGTTCAATCCCGTCCTGTATGTCCGCAATCACAGCAGGCGTATAGATGTCGAACATCCGGTCCACCAAATACTCGGTATTCTCCACGATGGTCGTCACGCTGGACCCGCTGAGCTTTTGCACAACATCGTCCGGCAGCTCGCCGTCCGTCATATCAATGTCCATCTGCTGCGCATTGAAATCAAGCATGGCGAGCTTCTCCCCAATATCAGAAGCCGTCACGCCGCTGTCCTGATTCAGCATATCGCGGACTTCCGAGAAATCCGGCGCCTCCATACTGTCCGGCATCTCAAAGCCCATGTCATCAAGCATCTTTTTAAAGCGCGGGTCGTTTTTCACCGCATTCAAATCCATGTTTGTTTTGCCCTCTGCCCGCTTCAGGGCTGCATTTTGGGTTTCGAGCTCATCTGTTTTGGCGAGCAGCTGCGTCTTTTTATCCTCCATCATGCCTATATTGATTTCCACCGCACCAAGATCGTCCCTGATAGATCCGACAAGCGCCTCGTCCGCATGAATCTGTATGGACGAGACGGGAGGAATCAAGTTTATGATGGTGTCCTGCGCCGTCATACCAGCCTGCGCGATAAAACCGACCATCAGCATCGGCCCGATGGTGGTGCCGATAGAGCGCATCAGCGAGAGCGCAGACAGCGCAGAATTGGATTCTTCGGCTTTTGTGTTCGACAGCATCATGTAGTTGAGCGGAGTCCCCATCACAAACCCAAGGCCGGTGCCCATCAGCACAAGGCTAATAATGACGGCGGCTGTACTTACATAAAGCGTAGCATACAGCGCAAGAAACAGCGCACCTGTCAGCGATACGCCAAACCCAAACAGCAGAATCTTTTTCGGGCCGAATTTGTCCACGAGCTTACCGCCCATGGGGCCCCCGATACCCGCAAACAGCCCGAGCACCGTGACAAAATAACCGCCGCTTCCTGCGGGTGTTTTCAGCGCGTTTTCCGCAAACTGAGGCACAAACACCATGCCCATCAGCATCACGCCCACTATAAACGCAAGGAAAAACGTGATCACGATGTTCTTGCTTTTAAAATAGCCCATGTTGAATATCGGGTCTGCCGCGCGCTTTTCCAGCAGCAAAAAGACGGGAATCAACAGCACAAAAAGGATCAGGAACGGATACACACTCATGTCTTTGATTGTCTCGCCGAAATTGAAGAAGTCGATGTTGTTGAGGCTGTACATCAGCGACAGCACAAGCAGCACGAGCACAAACGTCCCCTTGAGGTCGATTTTCTGTGCGGGCAGCTTTTCGCCTTTGGGCAGCGCAAATACCGCTGCGGTCACCACAAACAAGCAGATCGGCAGGTTGATGAAGAACAGCCAGTGCCAGTTTGCCGTCCCGACCAAATCGAGTATCGCGCTGCCGAGCGTTGCCCCGAGTATGTTGGCAATGCCATATACACCCCCTACCAACCCAAGCGCCAGCCCTCTTTTGCCCTCCGGGAACCCCGTGCCGAACTCTGCTGTGGCCAGCGGCATAATGCCGCCGCCGCCAAACGCCTGTATCACTCGGCCCGTTATCAGTAAGGGGAAACTGCCCGCAAAGTTAGACAATCCACAGATCAACGATCCTGTGCCAAAAAACGCAACTGCCACCATGTAAACACGTTTTCGCCCGATGCGGTCGGCCAGCTTGCCGAGAATCGGCATTGCACAGGCATAAGCCAGTGTAAACGCCGTAATCATCCATATGCCGGTCCGCTCATCAACACCGAACGAGTTTTGCACGACCGTACGCGCCGGTGTTAAAATTCCTGTGTCTATGGCACCGATAAATATCCCCAACAGATAAATCAGCATGACGAATCCATACCGTTTCTTTTTTTCAACGTTTTCTCTCATTTTCTCACTCCCTCCATTTTAAATTATAATGAACGTCGTTCATTGTAATGATAAAAAAATTAGTCCAATATCCTCTCTATAAAAAACCGCAGTTTCTCGAAGTCCGCATCTTTTTCATATGCCGTTGAAAAGAAAAGTTTCGCGATAATTTGCGACGCATGTATTTCCTGCCCATCTTGAACATGCCCGTTAATAATCGTTTCAATATACTGTGCGAACTCATCACGCAACTTCATTTTGATGGATTCCAGTTTATTGAGCGTGCCGCTTTCCAAATCATCGGGAAATCCCGCTGCCCAAATTTGATGCACCTTTTTCAGCATCAGTACCAAATCGTTAAACAGCGTTTCGAGCTGCTCAATGGCTGTCTTGCCGCTGTTGTTCCGGCTGACTATAAAGCTGTGAAACGTCTTCCAGTCTTCGTCCAGCAACGCTGAGATAATCGATTGCTTAGATTTAAAGTAGTTATAAAACGTACCTGTAGCTATCCCGCACTTCTTGGCAATATCCCGTATGTTGAGCTGATAGTATCCCTTTGCGACGATCATTTCACGCGTTGTCTGAATGATATCTTCTTTGATATTCTCCAGATTCTTTGGCATGATATTTTACCTTTCTCATTATGAACACTGTTCATTATATGCCCGATTTTCAAGCCGGTCAACAGAGAATCGGGTTAAAAAATATTTTATTCGTTTGAAATATTTTTTATCCGTTCAGCCTCGGTTAAGTTTTTTATCTTATATTCTAACTGTACCGGATAAGCAGCAAGGCATAAAAACGTAATCATCAGCCTTATCGGAAATACAGCGATGCGGCGCGCTGGCAGCGCACGTGGGGACGGTATTGGGGAGATGGTATATACACCGCGTCGCTACATGCAAAATTGCGCACCTGTCTTTTCTTCATGCGCAAAATAGTGCTCCCGTAAAAAACGGGAGCATTGTTTATGTCTTTCGCTTTAATAAATCCAACAACTTTGCCTATTGAATAAGAGCGGCTTTGCAGCATACTATGCGGATCGAATAATTAGTGCTGTCTTTAAATATGATATTGGATACAATATACTTAATTAATGTTTAATTGATCATTGACATTACTATGCTATGCGTTTATTATGATATTAAAAAGAGCGCTCTACACAACATAGCAACGAAAGGGGTAAACAAAATGAAAGTCACTTTACTGCTCGAGAACACAAGCCTTTACAGCCGTTATTACAACGCGGAGCACGGCTATTCCGCTTGGATTGAGGACGAAGACGTCAAGATACTGTACGACTGCGGGTATTCAGACAAATTCATCAAAAATGCCGAAGCGCTGGGGATCGATCTCCGGCTGGCCGATTATGTGGTGCTCTCCCACAACCATTGGGACCACACAGGCGGCTTTAAGTATCTGATCAAATACTATAAAGACATGGCGATGCAAAAGAAGCCGATTCTTTTGTTTACAAGCGACGAAATCTTCCTGAAAAGATATGAATTCAACTGGAAGCTGCCCGTGAGCCTCGATGTGGGCCTCGATGTGATGAAGCAGTATTTTGATGTGCGGATGACCCCTGGGCCGCTGTGGGTCACCAAGAACCTTTGCTTCATGGGCATTTGCGAGCGCAGCAACGATTTTGAGCATGTGGTGCCTCAAACGGCCAAAAGGCTCAAGGACGGCGAATGGCTCGACGACTGCGTGGATGAAGATACGCAGTTCTGCTACCGTCACAAGAACGGCAAGGAAGTCAGCGTGGTTTCGGCGTGCGCGCATTACGGCATATGCAACATTATGGAATACGCCAAAAAGCTCACCGGTGCGGATAAGATCCATACCTATCTTGGCGGCTCACACCTTCGTATCGATGAAGTCCCCCAGTCGCAGGTGGACAAGACATGCGATTACGTACGCAAGCAGAATATGAATAATTTCTATATTTGCCACGATACCGACCTTCACTGCAAGCTCGCGCTTGGCAACGCGGCACCTCAGGCCATCAAAGAGGCCGGCGTCAGTCTCGCGGTGGAGCTCGACTGATTCCGTCCGGCACCGTATGCCCTGTATGTCAATATGCAGGGCATACTTTTTGTTATTTTCAGATTGTATATTGGTATTATACGGAGATGCATATATAATAAAACCGATATAACTCAAATAAAGGTGTAAGAAATGCCAAACAACAAGCCCCCGGAAAACATATTGCCCCAAACCTCGGTCCGTCAAAAATACCAGCGTCTTTACGAATTGGTCGCGGAACAGCTGACAGACTGGATTATGGACGGAACGCTCAAGGCAGGCGAACGGCTCAACACGGATGAGATTTGCGAGAAGCTGGGCGTTAGCCGGATGCCCGTTCGCGATGCGCTCAAAATACTGGAGGAATCGGGCCTCATCACAAACACCCCCTATTTGGGAGCCACCGTCGCTTCCATATCCATGGAGGATATTCTCGAACTGTTTGTGATGCGCATGAGCCTCGAGCCCGCCGCGGCCTATCACGCCGTGAAAAAGATTACCGACGCGCAGATCGGTGAGCTGCGCGATATTCAAAACAAGCTGGACGCGGCCATCAACATGGAGGCCCCGCTCAGGGACACCAAACAGATTTACCGCTATAACCGGCTCTTTCATCAAACGCTCTATTCATTTTCGGGTATGAAACGGCTGTGTAAAACGATTGACGGCATACTCAACAGCCTGGCGTATGTGCGCATTAAAAACGTTTACGAAAGCAGCGGCAATCTTGGCTTCATCAAGCTCGAGCACCAGTCTTTTCTGGAGCAAATAGAAAAGCGCGATGCGAATAAGGTAAGTGCGCTTTTGCACAGCACCTTGTCGGACCATTATGCGCGTCTTGAGAAAGTGCACAGCGAGCAGTAATAAAAAAACGGCACACCTGATTTGAAGTGCACCGCTTTTCAATTTATTCGCTCTTTTCCTGCTCTTCTTTCCCGTCTTTGCCCTCTTCGCGCTTGATATAAGCGTCGAAGCTTTTGGCTCCCTCGGTCTCCCACCACTGCTCATACACGTCGTCGAACCACCAGTTGCGCTTCTGTCCGTGATGCATGTGCGATTTATACTTATACTTGTATTTTGTCTTATTGCCGTAATCGTCGCCATGGCACTTATGCCCCATGCCGCCGAGCAGCAGCCGCGCGAGCAGCGCGATGCCAAAGCCCTGCCAGTAGTTGATCGTACCCAGATGGAAAATCTGCGGCATCAGCCAGTTCCAAAGCACCATGATCAGCGCCCCGATGACGATCGCGAAAAATCCCGCGATGAACACACCGGCAATGATACTGCCCAGCACCTTAAAGAAACCCATCGAATGTCTTTTTTCTTCGTTCATGTTCTCCTCCTATCTCTCATAATTCTCCATAATGGTCATCAGTTTTTTAACGGCCCGGTTCTTCCTTGAGAGCAGTGTCCCTATCGGCTCTCCCGTCAGTTCCGCGAGCTCCTTGTAGCTTTTCCCGTTCAATTCCGTTTCCACAAACACAAACCGTGATTTCTCATCAAGCAGATTCATCGCAGCTTCCATATGGCGCTGCAGGTCTTTGCGTATCGCGGCATCCTCCGCGGAGCCTTCGTGCTGCGCATTTTCCACGGCATCGCCGAGCTGCTCGCGGCGGCGCTTGCGCAGCATGTTGAGCGCCCCGTTTCTGAGCGATGCATAAATGTACGATGTGGTGCTGCCGATGCGGCTGTCGTCCTCAAAACCCATAAGATTCATTGCGGTCTGTTGGACGATATCCTCCGCATCATAATCATTGAGCGAAGAAAACGAAGCGCGTATATAGTTTTTAAACTTGCCGTAGCCCGCCGAAAAAACTTCCGCCAGCGTGCCGCTCATCCGCGTTTGCCCCTTTCCGCCGCTCTCATTCGCAATAACAAAGCCTTCGTATGCGTTCATCCACCCGAATCATATCCAGCGCGGCCTCATGGCCCTGAGCCGTCAGCTTCACGTCGCCATACGGCTTGTGGACCACATAGCCTTTTTTCGCAAGGCTCTTGAGCGCGTTGCTTGCACTCGGGCGCGTCACTTCCAGCGCCTGCGCGATATCGGCCACATATGTGATATCGTCCTGTTTTGCCAAATAGTAAACCGCTTTTAAATACATCTGTCCCGATGCGGTCATTTTTATCACTCCTTTTGTGTTTGTCTGTAAGTAAGACACATAATAAACCGTTTTATTGCATGAATCTGAAAATTTTTCGTAACGTGCTTTCTTTTTGTCGATTCCTTTGCGTATATGATATATAATAGGTCGTCAAAGAAAGCCATTCTGTGCGGCAGAAATCCATTTGCCGTGTCTGCAGAGTGGAAGACCGAACCATCAATACCCGGAGGACCGTATGAACGAAGGCATCGCCCTTTTCAACGACACGCTGACGGAAGCCGTCGCAAAAAACAAACGCTTTTTGTTAAGCCGCCCGGCCTATATACCCGCCTTTGCGCGCATCGCGGCGCATATCGGCAAAGCGAACAAAACACGCGAGGCGCTGGCCGCGAGTGAGAATCTCACCGTGCCGCCCGTGCTCATCATCAGCGTCACGAACGACTGCAACCTTGCATGCGCGGGCTGCTACGCGTGCCACCAGAATCGCGACCAGAGCACCGAAATGGATACGGCACAGATTTCGCGCGTGGTGGATGAAGCGGCAGCGCTCGGCGTGTCCGTCGTGATGATCGCGGGCGGCGAGCCGTTTATGAAGCCGGGAATATTGGGGCTGCCGAAAAAACACCCCGAGCTGCTGTTTGTGATGTTCACCAACGGCCTGTTGCTGACCGGCGATACGGTCGAGGCTGTGGGCAGGCTGAAAAATCTGATTCCGGTGCTCAGCCTTGAGGGCGGCCAACTGCTGACAGACGAGCGGCGCGGCGCGGGCGTTTATGACGCGGTCATGTCTGTGATGCGCAGCCTCGATGCAAAGGGGCGGCTCTTCGGCGTATCCGTCACGCTGACCAGCATCAACTATGACGAGGTGGTTCGCTCAAGCTACCTTAAGCAGATGCAGGAAACAGGCTGCCGCGCGGCGTTTTTAATTGAATACGTGCCCTGCGGCGCGGAAGATATGACGCTTTGCCTCACAGATGAGCAAAAGCAGCATCTGCGCGCCATAGAGAAGGACCTCTACAAAACGCACGATATGCTCGTCGTCTCTCTGCCGGGCAATGAGGACCCGTACGGCGGCTGCCTCGCCTCGGGGCGCGGCTTTCTGCACATCGGTGCAAGTGGCGCGCTTGAAGCCTGCCCGTTCGCGCCATATTCCGATACGAGCGTGAAAGACATGCCGCTTAAAGAAGCGTTAAGATCGCGCCTGATTGCCGAGGTACGTGAGAATCACGACAAGCTCAAGGAAAGCCGCGGCGGCTGCGCGCTCAAGGAGAACGCGGAGTGGGTCAAAGCGCTGCAGATGCAAGCGACAAAATAATCTACAAGTTTTTTTATGGTCAGTATCCTGACTTCATATATTATCGGGCCAATCATATATGTGTTTATGGCTTCTCCTTTGAGGAGAAGCTGTCACCGGCAGGTGACTGATGAGGTGTCAATCATATACGTTGAAGTCATACGCCTTATCTGGTGCTGCGTACCTCTTCTCCTCAAAAGAGAAGGCTTTTTTATATCTGGTCTTCCAGATATTCGATATCAAGCTGTCCTTCTATAGAATTCTGTATGCGAAAATACAAGCAATCGCCAATTTCACAAAAAAAAGCAGATACAGGGGAGACCTCGATCTGCTTAAAAATATGAGATTTATGATGGTTGCTTGATCATGGCTGTGGTTGCATTCACAGCGCCATTGCTTTGTCGAGTGCATCCTCGTAGTACTTTTTGGGCCTTACGCCCACCGCGCTGTCAACCACCTTGCCGTTTTTAATTACAAATACGCTCGGTATACTCATCACCCCAAAATGCTCTGCCAGCTCGCGCTGTTCATCTATGTTGACCTTGCCAATCACGGCTTTTTCCTTGTATTGCTCACTCAGCTGATCAATGGACGGACCAAGCATGCGGCAGGGTGCGCACCACGAAGCCCAAAAATCGAGCAGTACCGGCTTATCCGAATCGACCACTTCCGATTTAAAATTATCCATTGTGATATTTTTTGCCATATAAATCATCCTTTCCAATGATACTATTACTATATTGTCCTTTCGACAAATTAAGAATACAATACTGCAAAAAATTAATCTGTGACATAGTTACCTATTCACAGCAATTTTAACAATAATCTGTCCGCGTCTGATTTCAATGAGTCCGCGCTCGCTCATTGTTTTGAGCTGGCGCGTAATCACCTCGCGCGACGACCCGAGTTCCACAGCCAGCTTCTCATGCGTTGTTTTTACAATGCCCTGAGCGTTCGTATGGTGCTGCAAGTAAGCCATGATGCGCTCTTCAATGCTGTTGAATATCAGCATCTCGATGGTTTCTATCGAAAGTATCAGCTTTTTCGCGAGCTCGTTGAACACATAGGTGCGGAACGAATCGCAGCGGTAAAGCAGCTCTTTAAACACATCGGGCGGAATATTGGCGAGCACACTGTCCTTCTCGGCTTCCATGGAAAAATCGTATTCCATATCGCCCATGGCGCAGATGCCGGCCAGCAGACAAAGCTCACCCTCGCCGATGCGGTAAATTGTCATTTCACGGCCTTTTTCGGAGGTGCGAAACATGCGCAGGCGCCCCTTCATCACCATCGGGATGCCGATGCAGCGGTTGTTGTCGCCCATCATGATCTGTCCTTCAGAGATGTCCCTGCGGATGACCGAATCACGAAGCAGCGTTTTTTCTTCCTCGCTCATTCCTGCATAAAAAGAAAATTTGTCGAAAACGCTTTTGTCCATTGTGCCCTCCTTCTTTTATGATGCGTTCATTATATCCCGTCCGTACCCTTTTGCATAGGCAGTCACGCTTCCTGTGTGGTCAGTTGCGATACGTTTTTTAAAAGCGTATAATCGTTGTATATCAGGTCAGGAAAAGAATAGCATGAAAAAACTTATCATTATTCTTTTTATATCGCTGTCCCTTCTGCTTTGCGGCTGCACCGACGAAAAGGCAGCGCAGGGCGGCGTTGTGCTGCGCGGTCCATTACGCACTGAGCCGCCGCTGGCCCACATTCAAATACCCGAAAATGAAACGGTTGTCTATATCACACCCACCGGGGAAAAGTACCACGAGGCGGGGTGCGCGTTTCTGAGCGATACAGCCATCCCTATCTCGCTTGAGCAGGCGCTGCTCGAAGGCCGCGAGCCGTGCTCGCGCTGCCACTAGATTACAAAAACCGCTTGAGAAAATTAAAGCTCTTGGGATACGGCGCATAGCGCGGCAGGTCGAGCGCGAGGTGCCGGTAAACCACCGAGCGCTTGTGAGAAAACGTCTCAAAGCTGTGCCGACCGTGATAGGCGCCCATGCCCGAATGCCCTTTGCCGCCGAACGGCAGATGCGGGTTCGCGCTGTGTATGATCGTGTCGTTGACCACGGCATCGCCCGAGGAACGCATTGTCAAGTATTTTTGTACGCGTTTTTTGTCCTTGCTGAACAGATATAACGCGAGCGGCGTTTCCATCGCCTGCAAAGTGCGCAGCATATCATCTTCGTCGTCGTACGCGATGACGGGCAGCACCGGCCCGAATATCTCCTCGCCCATCACCTTATCGTCAAACGTCACATCCGTCATCACCGTGGGCGCGATATAGCGGCTTTCGGCATCCGTCTGTCCGCCGCAATAAACCTTCGCGGGGTCAATCAGCCCGCTCACGCGCTCGAAATGGGACGGCGTGATGATGCGCGCGAAGTCGCAGCTTTGCTGCGGGTTTTCGCCGTACATGCGCGTGATATTGCTTTTGAGCGCTTCGAGCAGCGGCGGAATGATCTCCCGCTTTGCGATT
Organism: Bacillota bacterium; assembly: GCA_023408075.1. Classification (GTDB taxonomy): domain Bacteria; phylum Bacillota; class Clostridia; order Christensenellales; family SZUA-584; genus SZUA-584. The sequence goes on from JAEYKW010000036.1 coordinate 41,891, forward strand.
ACGAAATCGGGCGCGATGCACGTTTGCCCCGCGTTCATATACTTGCCCCAGCATAAAGACTTGGCCGTTTTTGCAATGTCCGCCGTTTCATCCACAATGCACGGGCTTTTACCGCCGAGCTCGAGCACCACCGGCGTCAGGTTCTGTGCGGCGGCGCTCATCACCACCTTGCCGACTTTCGTACCGCCTGTGAAGAATATAAAATCGTACCGCTCGGCCAGCAGCGCTTCATTCACGTCGCGGCCGCCCTCAAAAAACGCGATATACTCATCCGAAAAGTTTTCTTCGATAATGCGCTTCATCACGGCTGCCGTTCTCGGCGTGTACCGCGACGGCTTCACAACCGCCGTGTTGCCTGCCGCCATCGCGCCGATCAGCGGCGCAAGCGTCAATTGCACGGGGTAATTCCAGGGAGACATGATCAGCGTCACGCCGAAAGGTTCGTAAGCGATCGTGCTTTTGGCGTGAATCGTCGCGAATGTTTTGGGCACCGTTTTGGAGTGGGCCCAGGCTGCCAAATGCTTCTCAAACTCGGTGATGCCGCTTAAAATAAGCCCGACCTCCGTCGAATACGTTTCAAATTCGCATTTGCTGAAATCACCTGTCAGCGCTTTGGCAATATCCGCCTCATGACGGATCAGTGCGCTTTTAAGCTTTTTCAGCTGCGCAATGCGAAACCCGATGTCTCTTGTGCGGCCCGAATTGAAGAAGGCGCGCTGGGCGCTGATTGTCTGCCGGATATCCCTCATATCTCATGCCCTCCCTGTTTCTCTCTTTACCATGCATTATACGCTGATGACAGTATCCAAATAAAGACTTTCACAAAATATTCATCGATTGGCTTCACTACCGGCATTATCAGCACATCAAATCCGACAGTCGTCGGACGGGATTTGCTATACTCAACCCTTTCAATCACCTGCCAGAACAAATATAATACAGACAACTAAATTATCAAATGCAGCGTTTCCCGCAAACTCAACCGATGGTCGGGTGCTTTATTATCAAATTGCGTTAATATAAAAGCAGAGGTGGAATTTATGAATAATATAAAAACAGGCGCATTCATCAAGGGCCTGCGTAAAGAAAAAGGCAGCACACAAAAAGACATCGCTGAACTTCTCCACGTCACCGATAAAGCTATTTCCAAATGGGAACGCGGCTTGTGCGCGCCGGACATATCACTGCTGGAACCACTGGCCAGCGCATTGGATGTATCGATTATTGAGCTGATAAAAGGAGAGCGTGCTGATGAAAACGAGCATGCTCAAGAGATTGAGGCCACGACAAAAAGCGTTATTGATTACTCAAAAAATGTGATCGCCTACAAGGCAAAATTTCTAAGAAAGAAATACTTGATCACAGCTTTCATCTGCGTCGTCATTGCCATTGCTGTTTGTCTTATTTCTTTGTGGCGTTCGGGTTATTTTTTTATTATTGACAGGAGTGTGTCTCCGGATGGAAACACCGCCGTCACCGTTTATGACCGGGATATTTTCAGTCATGATTTTTTCCGCAAGGCTGCCGCTGCTGTTTTGGTTCAGAAAAAGGGACAGGGCGATTTACAGATCACATATGGAGACTGTGCTTATAAAGGGATCTGGTGGGCTCCGGACAGCAAGAAATATGTGATGGCTCTTCAATATGATGATGAAGCGCAATTTGCACTGGCATGGCTCGAAAGGAATGCTGAGAGCAACTTAAACGCCTATCTTTCCATGGGCGTCGAGATGAACGAATTGGCTGAATACGGATTTCAGCATGATGGAGAGACGCCATTTGCGCAAATTGACTATCAATTTCTGCAATGGAGCCTGGATAGCTCTGCCATGCTGATTTACTATTCGTTTACCGATGTGAGCCAAACGCTTCATTCGGGGTATTTCTGGTATGACTGCGAGAATGGTACCGTCTATGCGCCGTTTGAGCTGGATGCGGATCAACCGGCTTAAGCCATTGCCACCGACCGCATAACAGAAATTCCCCGGCAGTGCCGCGATGCCTATGCGCCTTTAATCGCGCTTTTCCCGTAATATTGTGTGAGCATCAAAATTAAGGCACTGCACGCGAAAAGCCCATCGGCTATTCCGGCAGGCAGCATAAATATCATAAGTGCCATTGTGATCACACAATTGATTACGGATAACGCGAAGCCCCACATTCTGTTCTTTAAAAGCCCGACAGCGCCAATAATACGAACCACGCCAAAAATTCCGCCCATGATCACCATTAAATTCAAATTGTCTTGCAAATACGGCACGATAAAAGAGAAATACTGGCCCATGTTGAATTCCTCCGCACCTGAAATTAATACAGGTATCAAAGCAAGACATCCCCCAAGTTCCATAATCCCCCCGTGTATAATCATGAGTATCGACGCAATTTTATATTTTTTCATGAAGTTCCTCCATTAAAACTATTGAATAAAGAATGCACGACAGAGCCAATTAACGGTGCCAGCGGATTATTTGAGAATCTTCTGATAGGCGACAACGTCCAAAAGCCTGCCGAATTTTTGGCCGACCTCTTTGTAATGCGCGCACTTAAAAAACCCGTTTTTCTCAAAGACGCGTATGCTGCGGTTGTTCTCGCCGCATATCGTCGCAATCAATACATGAACGTCTTTTGTCCGCGCATAATCTTCAATAAAATTCACTGCCAGGCCGCCCAATCCACAGCCCAGCTTGTCCTGCTTTAAATAGACGGCGATCTCCGCCGAACCGCTGTACGCTTCCCTTTTCTTATGCGGCGACAGTATCACATAGCCGCAAAGCTCCCCGTCTTCGGTCATAACGAACGATTTGTATTTGGGATTATCAAAAAAAACGAGCTCCTCCATCTCTTTGGTGCTGATTGTGTTTGTGTGGAACGTCGCGGTGGTGTTGACTATGTAGTACTGATAAATATCGAGAACGCCGCCAATGTGCTTTTGCTGCAACTCTTCGAACTTGGTTTGAGCCATTTCCTTAAAGCCTCCGTGAATAAATATATACGCTTGCCTCATATTATCACTTCGCTTGGGCCATGGCAATATATCTTAAGCCGTAACGAAAGAAAAGACTGTTTGGAAAACGCGCCCGTCATCATGTATAATGGCAATAAGAAAGCGGGTGACAAACATGTATTACCAGAAAGATTACCTGATGCGGCTGATTGAAGACATTGTCCGCATCATTGCAAGAATATTCTTCGGCAAAGATTACATCAGCTATCAGTACGTTGATGACATGATGCTCTCTAAGACAGACCTTTGGTATCTGCAGATGATGGAGCTTATTGAGCAGCGACGTCTCGGCGAAGCCGAAGACATTCTCTTCGACGGGATTGATACGGAAAACCGCGACCACATGTCCGTCGCGCTCGATGTCTACCTCGCCATGAACGCGCTTTCGGATGAGGAGCTCGAAGACGCCGATTTTTCGCGCGAGGAAATCAAAGACGGCCTGAAGAAGATTACCGGTATGTTTGGCGTGAATCTGGACGCCGTATTCCAATAAACAAGGGCGAAAGGCTGTAGCTATGAAAACAAACAAATGGGGACTTTACGAGTATTCGGTCGTGCTCTTTTTTCTGGCGGCTCCTGCCGCCGCTTTGGTGATAGAGCAGATGGTTTCGGGCATTGATTGGCTGGAGAGCGCTTTGAAATGGTTCGTGTTCTTTGGCATCGGCTGCCGCCTCGGCAGTGCGGGCATCAACCAGATTATCCGTCCTCAGTTCACCGCAAAAGAGATTTTCAGGCTGTCATCGGATGAGGCTGCGCCGGTCGTCCGCGAGATCGGGTTTGCCAATGTCTGCTTTGGCCTCATTGCGATTCTTTCGCTTTTTATACCGGGCTTTCGCATGCCCGCAGCCATCGCGGGCGGGCTCTATTTTGGCCTTGCCGGGCTGCTTCACGTATTCAAGAAAAGGGAGACGGCGGCTGAAGTGTTCGCGATGGTATCCGATTTGTTCATCTTCGCCGTGCTGGCCGTGCTGTTGCTGCTGAACTCATAAGCCCACTCGCTGTCATGCAATCCATTACGCAGTGAATTGATATCCCGTGTTCTCATCAATTTGCGCTTTGGTGATGCACTCCGCTTCACAGCCACGTCCTTCGCTCCTCAACATGACAAGACATCCGGCTTTTATATGTTTTCCTGACATATGTTCAATTGACATCGCTATAAAGCAGCTCATTCGGTCCCCGATCCATTCGCTCGCAAAAAGCGCAGTTAACTATTGATGTTGATTGCATCCACGATCCTGATGAACAAGGGATATTTCACTGCGGTACAACGCGATGAATCCCAGCGGAATAATATCTGAACAGGTCTCATCCGCTTCACAGTCATCCGCGACAGCGGATCAGGACAATGCGTATGATATTGTAGCAGTCCTCTCAAAACAAAAAAGCCCATGTGGGCTTTTTTTAATTCGCTTTCATCAGCTTGGCTCTGTCGCCCTTGTCGAGCACGGCTTTGCGCAGCCGAATGTTCTTCGGCGTCACTTCCACAAGCTCGTCATCCGCGATAAACTCGAGCGACTGCTCAAGGCTCAGCACCGTCGCCGGTGTAAGCCGCAGCGCATCGTCCGAACCGGACGCGCGCGTATTGGTCAGCTGCTTTTTCTTGCAGACGTTGACCACGATGTCCTCCTGCCGCGCGTTCTCGCCGACCACCATGCCCGCATACACCGGCACGCCCGCGCCGATGAAAAGGCGCCCGCGCTCCTGCGCGTTGAAAAGCCCATAAGCCGTGGTGTCTCCCTGCTCATGCGCAACGATCGAGCCTCTCTGCCGCTCGGCGATATCGCCTGCCCATTCGCGGTAGCCGCTGAATATATGGTTCATGATGCCGTTGCCCTTGGTGTCCGTCAAAAACTCGTTGCGATAACCGATGAGCCCGCGCGACGGGATATTGAACGACATGCGCGTCGTGCCGCTGTCGTTGCTCATATCCACGAGCGAGGCCTTCCTCGGCCCGAGCTTCTCAATCACGACGCCGGCAAAGTCGCCCGGCACATCAATGAGCAGCAGCTCATACGGCTCCATGGTTACGCCGTCTTCTTTTTTGAGTATCACGCGCGGACGCGACACCGAGAATTCATATCCCTCGCGCCGCATCGTTTCAATCAATATGGACAGGTGCAACTCGCCGCGTCCCGATACCTTGAACGAATCGGTCGAATCCGTCTCCTCCACCTTGAGGCTTAAGTTGGTCTCCATCTCGCGCCAGAGCCGTTCTCTGATATTGCGCGATGTCACATATTTGCCTTCACGCCCCGCAAACGGGCTGTTGTTGACAATGAAGTTCATCGACACGGTGGGCTCGTCGATCTTGACGAACGGCAGCGGATCGATGCATTCGGCATCGCAGACGGTCTCGCCGATACCCACGTCGGGCAGACCCGCGATAGCCACGATATCACCGAAGCGCGCACTTTCCGTTTCCGTGCGTTTGAGCCCCGAAAATTCATAGAGCCGCGATATCTTGACGTTCTGAGCCGTGCCGTCCTGACGGCAGAGCGCCGCCGACATGTTGCGCTGCGCGCTGCCGCGCTCAATGCGGCCGATCGCGATACGGCCCAAGTAATCGTCATAATCGATGCTTGAGACGAGCATCTGCAGCGGGCCTTCGGGCTCTCCCTCGGGGGCGGGCACATGCTCGATAATCGCGTCGAAAAGCGGCGTGATATCCGTCGGTTCCTCGTCCGGCTTTAAGGAAGCCGTTCCGGCCTTCGCCGATGCGTAGACGACGGGAAAATCGAGCTGATCCTCGTGCGCATCGAGCTCGATAAAAAGGTCAATAATCCCGTCGAGCACCGCTTCGGGACGCGCGCCCGGCCTATCTACCTTGTTGATGACCGCAATCACGTGCTTGCCAAGCATCAGCGCTTTTTTCAGCACAAAGCGCGTCTGCGGCATGCAGCCTTCAAACGCGTCCACGAGCAGCAGCACACCGTCTACCATGGTCAGCACGCGCTCCACCTCGCCGCCGAAGTCCGCATGGCCCGGCGTATCCACGATGTTGATTTTGATTCCCTTGTATTCGACGGCTGTATTTTTAGCGAGTATCGTGATACCCCGCTCCTGTTCCAAATCCTCCGAATCCATCACGCGCTCGCGTACCGCTTCATTGGCACGGAATATGCCCGACTGCCTGAGCATCTGATCGACCAGCGTTGTTTTGCCGTGGTCAACGTGCGCCACGATGGCAATGTTTCTGATGTTGTCTTGTTTTCGCATAGTTACCCCAGTATTAAAAATTCAAACGTTACTGATTATAAGCTTTCAGCGGCGATAATACAAGAATTTTCGTGTAAAGTTCGGATTAACTGTCAATTTCGCGCATTACCGCTTAAAAGCTGATTGATAGCGTCACCGAGCCGCTTCACGCCGTGTACAATTTCATCGCCGCACAAATGGCCGTAACCGAGCAGCAGCTTATCGTCATGCCGCCCTTTTATTATGCAGTGGTGAGAAACCGGCGCAACGCGGATGCCCTGCTCCCGGAAGCAGGCTTCGCTGTTTTTATCAAAACACAGGCCGTCAAACTGAACGGCCATGTGCAGCCCGGCCGCATCTCCCAAGGGCCGCCACGCATCGCCAAATTCGCGGCTTAAGCTCTCAAGCAGCGCGCGCCGCCGTGCGCCGTACAGCCGCCGCATTTTATGCACATGCCGGTCGATCCGCCGCGTCTCAAAAAAGTCGGCCAGCGCTGCCTGCTCAAACACGGGGTTCTGCACGTCGGTATAGGTGCGCGCCTTGGCCCACTGCGGCTGCAGCGCCTGCGGCAGTATCACGAAACCGATGCGCAGCGCCGGATACAGCACCTTGCTGAACGTACCCACATAAATCACGCACTGCGGGTCCATCGAAAAAAGCGGCGCAACAGGCTCGCCCGCATAGCGAAACTCGCTGTCGTAATCGTCCTCAATGATATAGCTCTCATTATCGCGCGCATACCGGATCAGCGCAGCACGCCGCGGCGCGCTTAAGATTCCGCCCAGCGGGAACTGATGCGACGGCGTCACATAAACGGGACAGCCCGGGCAGGCCGTCAGCCTGTCCGTTTGCAGGCCGCCTTCGTCCGCCGGAACGGGAACGGGCGTAAAGCCCTTGCGCTCCAACGTTTTGAGCATACCGATGTGGCACGGATCCTCCATGATGATCGTTTGGCTCATGGGCCGCAGTACCTCTGCCGCCACATGCAGCGCGTGCGTCGCGCCCGCCGTGATGAATATATCCCGCGCGGCTGCTTTGATGCCCCGGCTTCGAAAGAGATAGGCGCTGATCTGCTCGCGCAGCATCGGCAGCCCCTGCGCGCCCGTATACCCGAGCGTATCGAGCGGCAGTGCCGAGGCCGCTTTTTTCATGCTCTGCTCAAACGCAAAGCGCGGAAACGCACGCAAGTCAGGCTGCCCCGTTTTAAAATCCGTCACGCAGATATGAGGCCGCTCCATTTCTTTACCCTCATCCGTTCGGGATACGCTGTCCACGGTCAGCCCCGATGCAACGCGCGTGGGTGCGCCCTGATGCGCGACGATAAAGCCTTCGGCGAGCAACATGTCGTACGCCTCGCAAACCGTGCTGCGCGAGACGGATAGCTCTTCGGCGAGCAGGCGTGTGGAGGGCATCGTTTCCCCCTCCTTGAGGCTTCCGTTCATCATGCGCTGTTTAAACGCTTCGTATATCTGCCGCCTGACGGGCAGCCCATTGGTACGGTCAAGCTGTATCATCGCAGCCTCCAACTGGCTTGCTGTTTTTATGATTTAACTGGCTCTTTCTATATACCAGTTGATCCGGTAAAATCATATCACAAAATAAAGTCACTGGAAATAAGGAGTTGCAACTTGCAAAAATCAGGCCCTCTGTTTCTCACCGCGGCGTTCGGGCTTGCGGGAACGTCCGTGATATCGGCGCGGCTGCTCAGCGGGCATGCCGGCACATTCACGATCACGGCGGCCAGCCTTGCCTTTGCGCTGCTCTTGCTGCTGCCGCTCTGCCGCGGCAGGCTGATGCGGGCGGTCCGACAGATGACGCTGACGGATTGCATCATGATCGTGCTGCAGGCGCTCTTCGGTATATTTCTTTTCCGGCTGCTGCTGCTACAGGGCGTGATGCGCACGAGCACCGCCGAAGCAGGGCTGCTCACCGGGGCGACACCCTCCCTCACCGCATCGCTCGCGTGGATATTTTTAAAGGAACGCGTCACTCTGCGCAGCATAACCGGCGTGGTCTGCACTGCTGCGGGCGTGTTGCTGATACAGGGGGTCACCGCGAGCCGTCTGTCTACCGAACATCTTTTGGGCAATGTGCTCGTGCTCGGCGCGGCGGCGAGCGAATCGGTATTCAACATTATATCGCGCGTCAGCGCCGTGAAAGCGCCGCAAGCCAGCCCCATGAACCCGATTGTGCAGACGGCGCTCGTATCGGCACTCGCGCTGCTTTTCTGCATCATCCCGATGCTGTTCGAGCAGCCGCTCGCATCTCTCGGTGCTCTCGGCGTCACGCACTGGCTTGCGCTCGGCTGGTACGGCGTGTTCGTGACCGCGCTCGCGTTTATCTGCTGGTATGCGGGCATCAAACGCTGCCCCGCCAGCACCGCCGCCGCGTTCACCGGGCTCATGCCGTTCACGTCGCTGCTGCTCTCCGTGCTGCTGCTCGGCGAGAAAGCCGGGCTTGAGCAATGGCTGGGCGGCGCACTCGTGATAGTCGGCATGGTGCTGATCGGGCTGAAAAGCAGCAGGCTGCCGCTTGCACCGATACCTTCATTGACTCATGAAAGCGGCAAGCGGTAAACGCTGTCAAGCCCGCAAAGGCTCTCTGGCGTGAAGGTAAAAAAATGCCGGTGCAGACACCCCTACCAAAGTCCGCACCGGCTCAAATAAGCTTGTTATCAGTATTTTCCGAATTCCTCGCCGCTCAGCTCTATCATAGGCGCGTCACTTCTTTTCGGCTCCCTATGGCTTTCCAGCGTGAGAGGCCTGTGGCTGTTTCTAAGCTTAAAGCGGCCGACCATACTCTTAAGCAGCGTTGCCTGCCCCGAAAGCTCCTCAGCTGCCGCTGCCGCCTCCTGCGCCGTCGCCGAGTTGGTCTGAACCACCTGAGACATCTGTTCGATACCCTTATTGACCTCGCGAATGGCCGTGGCCTGCTGGTTGGACGCAGACGCGATCTCGCCCACGATTTTTACAGCCTTCTCCACGTTGTCCACAATCGTTTCCAGTGCAGCCGCTGTTTTATCCGCCATTGTCGTGCCCGCTTCAGTCTTCTTGATCGAGCCTTCAATCAGCTCTGTGGTCTCCTTCGCCGCGTTGGCGCTCTTGGCTGCAAGCGTTCTGACCTCCTCGGCCACCACCGCAAACCCTTTGCCGTGAATACCCGCTCTTGCCGCTTCCACCGCCGCGTTGAGCGCGAGAATATTGGTCTGAAACGCGATGTCGTCAATCACCTTGATGATCTTCGAAATGCTCGCGGACGATTCGTTGATGGCCTGCATCGCCTGCTGCAGCTCTTTCATCTGCCCGTTGCCCTGCGCCGCGCTGTCCTTCGCTTCAAACGACATGCCGCTCGCCTGATCGGCGCTCAGCGCATTCTGCTTGGTCTGCTGTGCGATTTCAGATACTGTCGATGTCAGTTCCTCAATGGAGGCCGCCTGCTCCGCGGCCCCCTGCGATATGGCCTGACTTCCGTCGGAAACCTGTGTGGTGCCTGCCGCCACCTGCTCCGACGCAGCATTGATCTCGTTTAATACGTTATTAAGCGAAAACGCGATACCGTTAATCGAGTCTTTGAGCTTGACAAAATCACCTCTGTATTCCGACGTGATTTCCACATCGAGATTGCCGCCCGACATTTCGCCGAGCACACCGGATATCTCGCCGATATAGCCGTTGAGCGCGTGCACAGTGCCGTTTAGAGCGTCCTTGATCACAGCGTGGTCTCCCTGATAATCACCCGTCATCACGGCTTTGAGATTGCCCTTGGCGACCTGCTCAAGCACGCCGCGCGCTTCATTGACCGGCTCGACCACGGCGTCCAGTATATTGTTGACCCCCTCAACAATCTGCCTGTAGCCGCCCTTGTGCTTTGCCGCGTCTGCCCGGGCGGAAAGCTCACCCTTTATTGCAGCTTCGGTCAGCATGCCCGTATCGTCGAGCATCGCGTAGAGCGCCTCTCTGACGTCATTCAAATTCCGAACCATCTGCCTGAACTCGCCGCTGAACTTATTCACATCCATCGCTTCCAGCTGATCGCCGTTGCCCATTTTGGTCAGCTGCGCCGCTGACGCATAAATCGGCTTCGTGATGCTTCTGGTCATTATGGCACCCAATATCACCGCAATGACGACACCTGCCGCCGCAATGATGATCATAAGCATTGCCGACTGTGCCGCCGTCGCGTTATTTTCAGCGCTGCGTTCACCGGCCTGCCCTTCGTTAAACATAAACAGCTTATCAAATGAATCCTGTAAGGCGGAGGCCGTTTCTGCCGTGTCGTTCAATAAATAATCCAGCGCACCGTCGGGATCGCCCTGATTGACGATCGCTACGGCGTTATTCACCTCGTCTTTATACTGCGCCCACTGCGCTATTGTCGCGTCATATAAAGCCTGGTTCTCTTGATCTTCAATCTTGGTGCTGTAATCCTGCAAATTTTTATCCGCTTCTCCCATATAATCGCCGATGTTGCTGATACATTCTGCCCGGACCTCCCCCTCGGTCACGGTCATCTTCAATGCGTTGAAGCGAACTCTTTGATAATACACAGACGCGTTCCCGGTATGAGCGATGCCGATTGTATTTTCCTCGTAAAGCTGCATATCCTTTTCATCCACCGCATTGATGTTTAAGATTCCGATCAATCCGATCACACCGGAAATGGCCGCCACCAACACAAAAGCCGTAATCAGCTTGACGCCTGTCTTTATTTTCTTAAATGCCTTCATCGTTGCTCTCCTTATTTGATTCTTTCAATACTGTTTGCTTCGCTGTCGTTAAAAAGCCTCTCACAATCAATCAGCAGCTTGACATCCGCGCCCACCTTGCCAATACCGCATACGTAGCGATGGCTGTTCGGCAGCTGTACATCGGGCGGCGGCACAATGTTGCTTTGGCCGATCACCATCACGTCCGAAACCTGATCGACGATCAGCCCAGCCGCGAGGCTTCTTGTTTCCACAACCACGATGCACGTCCTGTCCGTATACGGTGCCTCGATCTTGCCAAACTTTGTGCGCATGTCAATAACCGGGATAATTTTTCCGCGCAAATTGACGACTCCTTTTACGAAGCTGGGGACCTCCGGAAGCGTGTTGATAGACTGCATGCCGATGATCTCTGTCACGAAACGAATCTCAACGCCGTATTCTTCGTCATCAACTGCGAATGTGAGATACCTGCCGAGCTGTGTGTCTTCGTCCTCATCAAACTGCTTCATCTCCTCAAAATTCATAAAGCTCTCCTTTCTCTTATCTTTCAATTGATCCAAGCCGATCAATATTGGGTAACAACGTGTTGGCGGCTTAAGAATATCTCCGCAATCTCCGGGTCAAATTGCCGGCCCGCCCATTTTTTTATTTCGCTGCATGCTTCCTCGTGACTGCGGGCTTTTTTATACGATCTCTCGTTCGTAATCGCATCATAAACGTCGCAGACAGACGTGAGCCTCGCGATGAGCGGAATCTCCTCCTCCTTAAGTCCGTACGGATAGCCGCTGCCGTCCCAGCGTTCGTGATGAAATACCGCCGCGTTGAATATCATTTGCCGTAAATAAAAGCCACCCTTAAACAAATCAAGGTGGCTTTTGATGTATTTTTCGGCATAAAGCGGATGCTTTCTCACGTTTTCGAATTCCGAGCTGCTCAGGCTCCCTTCCTTGAGCAGCAATTGAGAAGGAATCCATGCTTTCCCTATATCGTGATAAAAAGCAGAATTCCCGAACGATTGAAACTGTTCCGAAAATATCTTGTATTGAGGATGCTGAACGGCCTGTGAAATGAGCCTTTCCGTTAAAGCCCCGACCCGCTGCATATGCTCAAGCTCTTCTGAAGGAATTGAACGAATGACTTCTGACAGATTTGAATTGAAATCAAGCTGATTCGATATGGCGATGCTGTCTTGTTGATATGCCTGATTGTTCAAAACAGTTGATTTTTGATCAACCGGCATTTTGTCCTGTTCCAATTTTCCGTCACCTTTTCACGATCATTGTTGTCATATGGCTTAATCTGTCAGCCGAGCTGCGAGTCTTATTTTTATGCAATTTTCGCAGTATATTTTATACTGCGGCATAGGGGCACTATAAGCCGCTTTTAAGCCTTATTCTGTTATACCAAAAGAATGTTGACGGCTGAAATTGCGATGATCAAAGACCCGTTGAATTTTCAATGAATTAAGAAAATAGTTCTCAGAACATCTCATAAAATGCCACATGTCTGTAAAAGCCGCCAATATATTCTGACACGAAATTTGACGGTTACGTTGACGGCTTATATCATAATTTTGAGGCTAAATTTATGACATATTATCGTTTCTGCTCCGAATTTTAAATTTTTACGGCATTTTTTCACAATTTTGATTGCAAAATTATCAAATTATTATTATAATTTTCAAAAACAATGCACCAAGATATGCCGCAGTATAAAATATACTGCGGTATTTTTGCATAAATATAGATTTCTAAAACTGCCTATTGTTGGTATTTCGCGCGAATATTTATGACACAAAACGGTAAAATTTTTATTCTCAGGGAGTTTAAGCGCCGTTTTTCTATCAGATAAGCAAGCTTGTCATGAATACAATCCAAGCTGCCTATTTATAGTGAAAAGCCAGAAATCGAAATTGCGGACTTTCTCTGAATTCTATGTAAATCCAAAACTACTCCGTTGGTTCCTCAACAGTGTAAGCATCTTTAAAGTCAAAAACAAAATTACGGTCAGACTTCTTCAGTATTGCAGATGCGGTAAAATATCCGCCTGCGAAAGCGATAATAACTAAAACAATCCCAAGAATAATAATTTGTGCACTGCCTTTTTTCCCTTTGCCTCCAAAAGCGATTTTTAATATCTTGGCAAGTGCGCTGGGTGCATTTCTTGCAAAATTCATTGTATTTCTTAGTTGAGCATACGTATTCCACACCATGACGGCACCGTTTGCTAAATTTTTATTCTTCCAGAAATTTACCCAGCTTTGAATTGTTGCAGCAAACCCTGTGACAATCACAACCGGCGCAATGATGATGTATCCCAAATTGGTCATGAAAGTGACAAGTGCCTGATAATCAAAATCTTCTGAAAATATGCTCGGCCCGATATAAGATACGACGTATGATAACAAACATAAATACACCCATGTAAACCCTACAATCGACATGATGTAGCCGATCCATACATTAAACCTGACCATTCGCCCCATCTGTTTTGACTCGCTCCAATAACGGCCGACGCTCCAGGCATTAAACCATGATATTGCAAAATTTAATATCAACATAATTATTATCATAATTTAATTCTTTCCTTTTTATAAAATTACTTATTACACCAATAAATCGGTATTTTTATCACCAGGGTATTCCATGATATTCTTGAATAATTTGTTTAATTTACTAAACTTACTATATAATGATTTGGACAGCCTTTCAAGTGTCGTTTTGAGATGTTATCGACTCCACTACATACACTTTCAAAGTTGTAACAAAAGCAGGTGTTGCTCGAATTTCCAGATCAAGCGGCACCTGTTGCATCCCCAGACAAAATGCGCCCCTTGTTGCCAAAATAGGGGCAATCGTTAAATTATATCAAATCGATTCATGCCACCCCGTCAACCGTGTAACGGCATTCTGTCAACATGAAGCACTGTCCACGATATTTCCGTGCGACCGTCAGGAAAGCCTTGCGTTTGAAGGTGATTTGGCCCGGTTGAACAAATGAGCCGCTTATATAAGTGTCAACAACTCCGTTATTCCCTCACGCCGAGAATGTGGACAAACCGCATCTTCAAGAATTGATATGAGGAAAGCGCACGGTCGAGGCTGTCATAGGTGTGCGTCGCCACGAAGATGCCATCAAGCCCCAGGCCCTTTTCTATACTGACAATCACCTGCGTGTGCGTAAAGCGTGCGGACGTGTCCGCAAACTGTGAAATGTCACCCGGCTGCACCTCGTCCATGGAGACCTCCTTGCCGACGGGACCCGCGCCGGATTGCCGCGTCAGGAAGTTATACAAATACGGCACGCCCGTCCACGACGGCGAGTGGTTGTTCGCGCCGCTGTAATACCACCCGAAGGTGGGCTTGTAGTTCATCACGCCGCTGCCCGCATAAAGACATTGCGACGCAAAATTCGTGCAGTCGCCGCCAAGGCTGTCGTAATCATAGTATTTCGGGTTGCGCGTCATTGCCCATTGCCGCGCATAAGCGACCGCTGCGGCATTATCATACGCTTTAAGCGCCATTAAAAGAGCCCCTTTCGCACCTTTGTTTATCGTATGCGAAAAGAGCTGCGTTTGCCCTCAGCCTTGGCCGAATTCCTTGCCTGCCGCGACATATGCCTGCTCAAACAGATAGAGCTGGCTGTTGATCTTCTTTTCGTCTTCGGGTGCTGTCTGGCGCTGGTACGAGCCGTCTGTCAGCAATAGGCGCGCCTTGACGTTGTCGTGGAACACGGCTTCCAGCATGCTCTCAATACGCGCCGCAATCGCCGCGTCGAGCACCGGGCAGGCCACTTCAATGCGCCGCTCGGTGTTGCGCGTCATCCAGTCCGCAGACGAAATATACACGCGCTTGCGCGGCCCCTCACCGAAGCAGTAAACACGCGAATGCTCCAAAAAGCGCCCCACGATGCTGACCACCGTGATGTTGTCGGTCACATCCGGTACGCCCGGCCGCAGGCAGCAGATGCCGCGGATGATGAGCCGGATTGCCACACCCGCTTTGGAGGCTTCGATGAGCTTGTCGATAATGACTTTGTCGGTCAGCGAGTTGAACTTCGCGAAAACAAATGCGTTCTCCCCTTTTTGCGCGTGCTCAATTTCCGCCTGTATCAGGTTCACAATCGATGACCGCATAGAGCTCGGCGCGACCAGCAGATGCTTATAGCTGCCTTGAACATTGTTAACGAGAATGTCGTTAAAAAGCGCCACCGCATCAAGCCCGATTTCGGGGTTCGAGGTGATCAGCGACAGATCGGTATACTGCCGCGCGGTGCGCTCGTTGTAGTTGCCCGTGCCGATCTGCGAGATGTATTGTATACTCTTGTCGGTTTTGCGTGTGATCAGCGTCACCTTGCAGTGCACCTTGCAGGTATCGATGCCATAAATCACGCGGCAGCCCGCTTCGGACAGCCTTGTGGCCCATTCAATATTGTCCTCTTCGTCAAACCGTGCGCGCAGCTCCACCACTGCGGTCACATCCTTGCCGTTTTCCGCCGCCTTAATCAGGCTGCGGATGATATCGGATTCCTTGCCCACGCGGTACAGCGTAATCTTGATGGAGACCACACCCGGGTCATCCGCCGCTTCGTAGAGCAGCCGGATAAACGGCCGCATCGATTCGAACGGATAAGCCAGCAGCAGGTCCTGCGAGAGTGCCTGCTCCATGATGCTCTCCTCGGACTTCAAATGGCTCGGCGTTTGCGGGATAAGCGGCTCAAACAGCAGCTTGCCGCGCTGCACTTTGCTCAGCATGTCTTCGATTTTCGGCACGTGCGACAGGTCGAGCGGGCTTTTTGTGATAAACACGCGGTTCAATTCGAGGTTGAGCTTTTTGCAGATATACCGGATAAATTCTTTCTTGAGCTTGCCTTGGATTTCAAGGCGCACAGGCGCGAGCTTCACGCGCTTTTTGAGCAGCTCCTTCATGGTAAACCGGAAGTCCGTATCTTCGTCGAACATCGTCACATCGGTGATGATATCGGCGTTGCGCGTCACGCGGAATACCATTTTATCAAGCAGATCGTGGCTGCCGAACATCATATCCGCATAGTGGTAGATGACATCCTCGGCCAGCACATAGCGGATGCCCGGGCCCGGCAGCATCACCACGCGGCTGAATGCGCCCACGGCGGGGATAATGCCGAAATTGGTATCGTGGTGGCTTTCAAAGTAAACGCCGATATAAATGCCCTTGTTGACGAGGAATGGAAAGGGATGCCGGTTGTCGATGATCTGCGGGGACAGCAGCGGATAGATCTCGCGCATGTAGTAGTCCTTCACAAATTCTTCGTCCTGCTCACCAAGGTCGCTCATATTCAGTCGCCGGATGTTATACCGGGCCAGCTTTTTGATGCACGAATAATAGACGGCGTCCTTATGCGATACAAGCTGGCGTACCTGCTTTATCAGCGCGCTGATCTGCTCCTTGGGCGAGAGCCCGGTTTTGTTGTCGGCGGGCGCGCCTTTAATGAACGCCTGGTCCTGCAAACTGCCGACGCGGATCATGAAAAACTCATCGAGATTGTTCATGAATATCGAGATGTATTTGAGACGCTCGAAAATAGGCACATTGATGTCCGCCGCCTCCTCGAGCACGCGCTCGTTAAACATAAGCCAGCTCAGCTCACGGTTGATATACAAAGATTCAGTCGGCTTTGGCTTTTTGTTCATAGATCCCCCTGCATCGTTTTTTCTATCAGATACCCCTCGCGCACGCCGTATTTTGAGAGTATGATGTGTTTCGCGCCTGTCCTTTGCGCCACTGCCAGCAGCGCGACAAGCCCCGGCGTAATCACGTGGATGCGCTCGGCCATCAACTTCGAAACAATATCAAAATGCCCGCTGCCTTCCGACAGGTAATTGAGCAGCGCGGTCAAATCTTCCACACTGTACGTATACCCCTTCTTCGCTTCTTCCGAATGAAACACGGCTTTGTGCAGCTTGGCTGCGGCACGCGCCGTGCCGCCGATGGCATGCATCACATCGCAGCCCGTATGTGCCGCCCATTTGACTTCGTCCAGACAGGCGTTCATCGCCTGCTGCATTTTCTCTATCTCAACGGCTTCCGGCCGTATACCGGCCACATAGTCCTGATAGAGCTTCAACGACCCGACAGGCAGGCTTGCGCTGTCCGTCAATTTTGCATTTTGAATATGAATGAGTTCGGTGCTGCCGCCGCCGATGTCCACCGCCAATCCATCGCTCAGCCCGACCATATTGACCAGCGCCAGATAATCGTAATGGGCTTCGCGCTGCCACGACATCACATCCACGGAAAGCCCGGTTTCCTGCAGTATCGCCGCCGTGACCTCCTGTGCGTTTCTCACGCCGCGCAATGACGCCGTCGCGAAGCAAAGCGCCTGCGCGCCCATATCGTCCGCTTTCTTTTTAAGCGCCGCAACCACCTCAACCGATTTGGCTATTCCCGCATGCGAAACGCGTCTTTTCTGGATATAGCCGAGTATCCCGAGCATTTCCTTGCTCTTTTTCAGCCGCTTCATCCGTCCGCCGGACATATCGTAAACGGCCATGTTCACCGAGTTCGAGCCAAAGTCGATCACGGCGTAAGTCTGTTTGTTCATAAGGTATCTTCCAGCGCTTTAATATCGTTGCGGCAGTCCTTCCAAACGCTGACCGCCTCGTTTTGCATCTCCGGCAGGCTCTCCGCAAAAACACCGCAGCATACGCCGCAGAGCAGCGCAATATCGGCGCTGTTTTCTTCTGCCGAAACCTGCTGCAGCGTTTTGATGTGCGATGCGGTATCACCCACCATGCCGAATTCATCCTGCAGCCTTTTGCAGCTTTTTGTGGCTTTGCCGAGCCGCTTGACCGTCACCGCCGCCAGGCTTTCGAGCGCATAGCGCAGCTTGCGGATTTTCTTGCGGTACGCATGCATCAATTCTATGTCGTACAATTCGGCTTTTTTATACACATTCAGTTCAACGGTCCACTCTTTTATTCTTTCCGTTGCTTTTATGATATCCTCATTGGTGAGTCCCTCATGCATATTTTTATGCGTCTGCACCCAAAACGCGGCAATGCCGTCCGCATAGCTGCCATTTTCATAAATATTCATAAGCTCTTCGCCGCGGGCATCGCGCTTTTCAGCCAGCCTTTGCCTGAGCGGCGAAAAATCAAAATCCCGGTGCATTGACGAGACGGTATCAATCTCATCGGCCAGCAGGTCAAGCGCGCGGGTGCTGTCGGTATCGTCGATCATTCTGTCAAGAAAGTCCTTATATGATGAGGCTTTTTCTCCGAAGGCGTCTTCAAAAACTTCCACGAGCGTGATCAGCTTTCTCGCCGCCACGCGCAGCTTGAATATGCTCTCTTTGTCAAAACCGTTCACGCCGAGCGCCACATAGGCTTTGACGAGCTCGAACAGGCGAGTGCCGAGCAATCGCACAGACGCGGCCTGCACTGTTTTTTTAATTCTCTTTTCATTGATGGACGGGTAGCAGCCGTCTGCACGCAGCCGCATGGCTTCCATATATGGCGGCGCACACGGTGTAAGCGCACCAAAAGCGGCCAGCTGCTCCGGTACCGGGCAGTCGCCGTCATCCATGCTTTGAACCGACAGCGCGCAAAGCTCGCGCTGTTCACCGTTGTCTTCAAAATGTGAAAGCATGCGGACCAGCAGGCATGCCGGAACGTCATCCAGAACGAGAATCCGTTTTTTCTGCTCGAACGCAGATACGAACTGTATCTGCAGCGGTGCGCCGTTCAGTATGCCGCAGAGTTTTTCATAGACGTTTCGGGGAAAAAGCGATAAGTCCACGCCGGAATCGGGTAGGTCAGCCGTATACTCACCCGCAAACAGCCGGTCCGTGAAAACAGCCGTCTGTTTCAGCACGCCGCCGGTGTCCGCGATCATAAACACGGCGTCATTCTCCATAAGCGCCATGTCCGCCGTATCGAGATACAGGCATTCAATCAGCGAAGGGTCTTCGCTTTTTTTGAGAATGTTTTTTAAATCGCCGCTCTTGATAATGCCGCTGCCCTGTGCCGGCTTAAACCACGTTTTGTTTTCCATAGCCTCCATCCGTTTCCGGCCTGCGCACCGGCGATACCGCTGCGGCATCTTTGTGATTCAGTATGTTGTCGATGAGGTATCCTTCGCGCACGCCGTAAGTGCTGAATTTCACACGGCTGACGCCTGCCGCCTTTGCGAGCCGCCAAAGCGCAACAGCACCGGGCATAAACGTGAATATGCGCCCGGAGGCATGCCTCGCGATGAGGCGGATTCCCTCCACATCCATGTCCATCAATGTCTGGCATGTGAGCTTCAGCTCTTTGGCGTCAATCTCGTAGGCGTCCGCCGGTACGCTGCTGCCGCATAAGCTTTTATGAATTTCAGCCAATGCACGCGCCGTACCGCCGGTACACACCATTGTCTGCCCTTGTGCTTCGCTGAGCCAGTCTATTTCCGTCAGCTTTTTATCTATATAGGCTTTGAGCCTTTTTAATTCCTGTTTGGAGGGAAAAATGCGGCTGACAAAACGGGTGCTTAAGTTCACGCACCCGATATCAACGCTTTGCGCATGCGCGATGCCGCCGTCTGCCATCAAGGCGGCTTCGAGGCTGCCGCCGCCGAGATCCACAAACAAAGCGCCATCAAGGCTGTGGATAAACCTTGCGCCTGCCATCTGAAAGCGGGCTTCCTCTTCGCCGCTCAGCACGCGCACGTTGAAACCGGTAAAAGCCGTGATCATACCGGTTAATTCCGCAGGATTATTGACAGCCCGAAACGGTGCCGTGGCAATACAATCGATCCGCTCAGGGCGAAAATGCGCCGCGACGTCGGCAAGCTGCCTGACCGCGTAAAGCATGTTTCTTTTGCCCTCGTCTCTCATGGCACCGTTATGCACATAATCGATCAACTGAACAAACTCTTTCTTATTGAAGATGCATTCAAATCCGTCGCGCGTAATGTCATACACCACAACGCGTATCGTGTTGGACCCGATGTCGATGATGCCGTATCTCATAATCCCCAAGCCTTATAAAATGATATGATTCTACAAATTTATTGTACATGATTACACCGTTGATACATTAAGAGATTGTAAAGGCGGTGTTTTGATTTGGTTAATGTTCGATATGTGGTTTATGGTTCAGCACAAAGAATACCGTTTGTTTATCGTTTCATTATGCTGCAAATATCCATCGATCGTCCGCAAACGCGGATGCCGGAGTGATGGCCCATGCTTTTAAGACAGCCGCAGAGGTACCTTGCAGCCCGGCCTGCTCCGCTTCATTATGCACCTATTCACCAGTTTCAGCCCGTATGGATAAAATAATAATAAGGGCGCTGGGTCATGCAGCACCATCATCCGAACTTCGAAGTTTTCTCAGGGAGGTGTAAGGCTACGAAATTTATATTTTTGGTAACATCGCCGATGATGCGGCTTGGCCTGCTTACCGGCTTTCAAAAGCTCGGGTTCGATACCGGCTGTTTCCCTCACCACAGCTGGATGGACCTCGATGAAACCGAGGGAAGCGCACTGCTTACGCAATGCTTTGATGATGCCCAGCCCGACTATTTGATCCTGAGCGGATACGCACCCAAATATTTTGGCATCATCCCCGACCTGTGCAAACAGCACGGCGCAGGCTTTATCTACTGGGCCACAGAAGACCCCGTCGGATTCGATCAAACCCTCTTTCTCGCTCAAAAGGCCGATTTTGTTTTCACCACAACGCTCGAATGCATACCGGATTACCGGCAGCACGGCATTTACGCCCGGCTGCTGCTTTTTGCCTGCAGCCCTGAATTCCATCAGACCGGGCAGTACAACGCGGATTACGATGTCGATCTCGCTCTTGCCGCCAGCTTTTACAGCTGGGAGGCACGAATCAGAGGGCTTGATATTATACTCGACGCCGCTAAAGAGAGCGGCGGCAGCCTCAAGGTCTGGGGCGCGGGATGGCTCAGAAAACCGGGACAAGACCGGCTCGGCAACCCCGAATACTACCGCGGCTATCTGCCCAACGACCAGTTTCCTGATTTGTGCGCAAGCGCAAAAATCATTCTCGGCATTCAGTGCGACGACTCATCGGAAACCCAGACGTCGATGCGGCCTTACGAGGTGCTCGGCTGCCGCGGCTTTCATTTGGCCCAATGGACAAAAGCGACAGTGAGCCTGTTTAAAGACGGCAAGCATCTTGTGACTGCGGCCACCAAAGAAGAGGCTCTGGACAAAATCCGTTTCTATCTGTCTCATCCCGATGAACGCAGCAAGATCGCCGAGCAGGGGCAGCAGTATGTATACGCCCACCACACGTACGAGCATCGCGTCAGAGATGTCATTCTCCCCAGACTGTCGCTGAAAACCCAATAAACAGAAAGCTCCATAAATGTCCGTCCGCAGCAGGTGATATCCGGTACGCGACCGGAAGTAATTTAAAGCGCACTCAGCAGCCACCCTTTTTAAGTAACTTTCACAATCAGCACAATCTCGAAATATGCCGGATCAGGTATTGAGTACGATTTGTATCATACCGACTGTGTTCTATATATTTTGCAGCAACCATTTCCGGTCTCTGAAGCAAACAGCGGGCGCGGCTATAATGATACGACAGATTCTGCCGACATTTTGAAACGCTTTTTCAGTCCATTCAAGCTTTGAGTCCAAGTCATAACCACCCGTCCAACGGGTGGTTTGCACTAGGGCTATAAGCCCTATGTTACCGGCCAGCGCCTAAAGACGCTGGCTTTCACATCCGTTCAAGCCTCTAATGCCTTTGCCACTTTTGCCA
>JAEYKW010000038.1 GCA_023408075.1 Bacillota bacterium
TTGAGCAAGAGGCTTATCACAAACACTATTCCAAAGAGACCCGGGCGTTATTATGAACGGCGTCGCAAGCATACAGCTGCTAAGTTCCCTCAGAACCGGAAAGATATATAATTGCTTTATTATACCAAATTAGCTTGATGACATTGCTCCTCGAGGAGAAGGTGGCGCGCAGCGATTGATGAGGTGTCAAATAGAAATTACCAATATGAACACTTCATCAGTCGCCAATTGACGATACAGTTTGATGATAAGCCACATCCGGTCATGCATTCCACTGGAGTAGTTAAGAGCGAAGCGACAACAAGTTTAATCCAATGTCACCGGCATCATCCGAAAATACGTTTTATGCGATCGAAAAAGAGCGACGGCCCAAATGGGATGGACTTTGATGATTGTGCTAGTGTGTATAACTTTTCCATGCGATAAGCTGTCGCCAAGTGGCGACTCAAGCTGCTGGCAAAGCCGCGAATGTCGTTTCGAGTGAGCGTCCGCGATTGACTGCGAAGTGGACTGAAATCCCATGTTGAAAGGTTTAACATGGGATGCTCACGTGATGTCTCCCTGGCATGGGACGATCATGATTTGCATGAAAACTCAGCCCAATGCCCGCTGTTGCGCACAGCCGCTTTGTATGGTACGATATCTGTGAATTCTCGTAAGGAGCATATTATCTGTGTATTACTACATTCGTATTCGTTAAGTCCATACAAAATTGAATGATCCGTTTAGCGGACTTTTTGTTGTACTTGCTTATACGAAATAAGACGCAGATATCGCGCAGCTGCCAAGCTGCTGCGGCTCTGTTTCGTTATAATGATTGTGAGAGCAGACGAAAATCCGCCGACCGGATGGATGTCTGCTTTTTATTATTGATGCGAACTAAAGGAGAATGATTTATATGTCTACATCAACAAACTGGAAACGAAATTACTTGACTTTACTGGTGGGTCAGGCGGTATCGCTTGTTACCAGCGGTATTCTGCAGCTGGCGATTATATTTTATCTGACGGAGAAGACCGGCTCCGCGCTGGTGCTGTCGCTGTCCACACTCGTCGGGTTCCTGCCGCAGGCGCTCCTGGGGCCGTTTATCGGGGTCTGGATCGACCGCATGAGCCGAAAACACGTGATGATCGGTGCGGATCTGTTTGTCGCGCTCGCAGGCGGCGTTTTGGCTCTGGTTGCTTTGCTTACCGAGCCGCCTGTCTGGTTAATTATGTGCATACTGTTTCTGCGCAGCGTGGGGACGGCGTTTCACACACCCGCGTTCAGCGCGGCCACGCCGTTGCTGGTGCCGGAGGATATGCTGACCAAATGCACGGGGTTCAGCCAGTCGGTCACATCCGTCAGCCATCTGGTGAGCCCGGCGGCGGGCGCGTTCTTTTACGCGGTATGGCCTTTGCACAGCATTGCTCTGATCGATATTGCGGGGGCGGTGATGGCGTGCGTCACAGTGGCTGCCGTCGCCATACCCAAACACATAGCGGGCGGTGTCGCACCGCGCGCGGAATATTTAAAAGAGCTGAAAGAGGCTTTTTCGGTGCTGCGCGAAAACAGGGGGCTGCTCTCGCTGCTCTGGATCGGCATGCTGTATATGTTTGCGTTTATGCCGATCAACGCGCTTTTTCCGCTCATGAGCATGCAGTATTTTAACGGCACGGCAGCGCATGCGGCGGCAGCGGAGATCGTATTTGCGGCGGGCATGCTGGTTGGCGGCCTTGTGCTCGGGGCATGGGGCGGCTTTAAAAGCAGGCCGCTGACCATAGCCATGTCCATCGCGCTCATGGGAGCGAGTCTGGTGGTATCGGGCCTGCTGCCGCAAAGCGGCTTTATTTTCTTTGCCGTATGCTGTGCGCTCATGGGCTTATCGGCACCGTTTTATGGTGTGCAGACCGCGATTTTTCAGGAGAAAATCAAGCAGGAATATTTGGGGCGCGTATTTTCGCTGTCGATCAGCGCGATGTCGCTCTCAATGCCGCTCGGGCTGTTGTTTGCGGGCGCGTTCGCCGAAGAGATCGGTGTGCACAGCTGGTTCTTTTTTTCGGGGGTCGGGATTATCGTAATCGCCGCGATCACGCTGCTGCTGCCGTCTGTGCGGGCGATAGATAAGGAGAGAAAGTGAGAGTTGGAGCATGGGCTTTCATATCTTACAAGTGACAAGTGCATAGCGAGGAGCGAAGCGAAGTGACTACGAAATGGAGCGCGCCCCATGTGAAAAACGCTTTAAGCATGGGATTCCTCTTCCGCTCACGCGCCATCGGAATGACAGCGTGTGACTTTGCCAGCATACGTGAACAACAGGCTTTAAGCCTGCTGTTTTCTTGTTTCATATGTTGCTTGGCTTTATTTACCCGTGTTCCAGTTCACTTCGATATTTGTGAGCAGGTCGGCGGCGGTGGTCAGGTGCTGCGCGTCGTGCAGCTCATGATCCGCGCCGAGCACGTCGCCCGACCCGGCAAGCACAGGTGAGGCGGAGCCGGAGGCCGAGGTGTCGATATCGGCTGTCCAGACGGCGGACGGCTGGCCGTTCACGTCATTGTAGCCTTCGTCGCCCTCGGAAAGCCCTTCGGCGTAATACTCATTGTAATCGTAGGACGCATTGGCCTCGATAGACAGCTTAAGCTTGTTGCCCGCAAACGCGTCGGGAATGTTCAGTGTCAGTTCGGCGCCTTTGTTCGGCGTCGCGCCGGAGGTCACATCCGTCTCACTCACACCCTTCCATACGGGCAGCGCGGCGGGACGGTTTTCCAGCCCCGTGGCGGCCTTCCCGGTGGCGTAAAGCGTTGCGGTATTGCCGGATTCATCCTGCACCCAAATCGCGTAGGAGGGCGGGTAGCGCAGCCCGTCAGCGTAACCGAACGATACGGATATGCTCGGCTTGGAGGGGTCCGAAGAAGGCGCGGGCGCGCCGCAGGCCGTCAGCATCACGGCGGCAATCAGCAGCAATACGAGTATTGATATTTTTTTCATAAAACACACTCCTTAATGGTAATGAAAATATTTGGTTAATATCATATCACGACACAAACCGCAATGCCAGCATGCTAATGTAAAAAGAGTGTGGATTGTGGGGATAGCGAAAATTAAAAGTCATGATCGGGCAGACGAGTCCATATAATTCTAGCAGGGTCAAAGCGGCCGCGCGGGAGGGAAACCAATGGGTGACAACCGGCAAATATTATACAGGCAATACGAAAGGCTCGGCGTGGCGCTGATCCGCTGTATGGAGCAGCTTAAAAGCGACGCCGGAGACGGAATTGGCACCTATTATCATGCGGTCGAGGAAATCGAAGGCCTTATGCAAGCCTGTGCGTACGGCGAACAATCCGAAACGGTTATTGAAGAGCCGCTGAGCTGCATGCATGAAGCTGCGGAGCATCACGATGCGGCCGCGCTTTCTGACGTGATCGAAACAAAAGTGTATCCGATTGTCAAAGCGTGGCTGGAAAGAGCCCAGGAAACTTAAAAAACCGAGGTGGCTTATGCCGTTGTATCCGATGAGGTTTGCATTTACCCCCGGCCAGAATGAACGCGTGGAAGCCGTGGTGACGGTGCCCAAAGAACAAAGGGCTGTGCTGCACGGCACGGTTTTTGATATGGACGGTGCCCGCGTCTCCGATGCGGTGGTGTGTCTTTTTGTCTGCTGCGGCGGCGAAGTGCTTGAGCACACGGCAGATACATTTACGGATGCCGACGGCGAGTTTGTTTTCGGCCCGGTGGAAGCCGATAAAAGCTACGTCGTCAAGGTGTATGTCGGCGGTGTGACGCTGCGCGAAATCACCGTCAGGCCAAAGAAGAAGCGCGTTCGCACATAAAGCTATTGAATTTCTGCCTTTGTCTCTATATACTAAGATAAATAGTATAATATGGGGACGGAGCCAAATTAGGGTGAACACCTTTTCCGACAAGAATCCTCAAAATCACATAGACGGTGAGCTTATCGCGATATTGCCCGTGGTGGAGCAGGTCAGAGCCCTGCACGCAAAGGGGCGGTATGGCTTTGATATCTGCCCGGAGAACATTGTGATGACGCGGCGCGGGGCGTTGCTGCGCGTGAAAAACATCGCACTGAGTGCCAGCGGGGCGAGTGTTTACAGGCCCGGCTATACGCCGCGTGAGCGGTATATGGGCGCCGAGCCGGGGACATGGACCGACGTTTACGCGGTGAGCGCGCTTGTGTATACGGCGATGACGGGGCTGATGCTGCCATCGGCATTTGAACGCGGCCATACCGAGCCGCTGTTCGGGGGGCTCGATAAAAAATACCGTGCCCTCGAAGAGGTGGTGGCACAGGGGCTTGCCCCTGACGCGGGGCAGCGGCTCAAGTCTCTCGATGCCCTCTCGGAGCAGATACAAGCCTGCCTGAACGGATACCGTCCGCCCGCGAAGATACGTGCGGGCAAAGAAAGAAAGCCAATTAAGCATAAGAAAGCGACCGCCGCCGTTTCAATCGCGGCGCTGCTGCTGCTGAGCGGCGCAGTGCTTGTCAATGAGGTCAATTATGCGCAAGCCGTATCACGAACGGAAACGGGGGAATACACGCTGGCGCAAGACAGTCTCAAGGGCGTTTTTGCGTTCTACAAGGATGCGTCTCAGCTTTTTCGCTTCACCGTTGCGGGCCTCAGTCTGCAAAGCGGCGCGTTTGATGCGGCCGCGCAAGGCTTCTTAGCCCTTGGCGGTTACCGGGATGCCGACGAAATGGTGCGGGAGACGGATTACCGGCACGCGCAGGTGCTGCTGCGGCAGGGATGCCTGGCTGAGGCGGAGAATCTGCTCAAATCAACCGGGGATTACAAAGATGCGCTTTTACTGCTTAAGCGAATCAGCTATGAAAAAGGCGACATATATTTCGACGCCGGGTTGTATTTTTCTGCGATCGGCGCTTTTCGAAACGCCTCGGATTATGCCGATGCCGCGGCAAGAGTGGACGAAGCAATGGACAAGCTGTATGTTGCGGGGATAAGTGCGCTCGGCGAGGGCGAGATCGATTTGGCCAAGCAGTATTTCGCCGTCTTAACGGGGTATAAACAGGCGGATGAGCTTGCCAAGCTCGCGGTCGTGCTGCTGCATGTTCAGCACGGCGAAGCGGTTACACAGGATGAATACGTCTTCATCACCGGCTTTGCGGACAGGGTTGACCTGTCATCTTATCTGACATCAGATTCCTTGAGCATGTATTATCTGCGCGGCAGCTGGAGAGATGAGGCGGGCAATATTTTCTCGCTGGACGGCAGCGGCGGCATCACCTGCAATATACCGGGCTTCGCGGGGAACAGCTATGTTTTTAACGGCGGCGTGCTGTATATCGGAGTGAAAGCAGTGCTGCGCTTCACGGGCGTTGATCTGAATACGGTGGAGATAGTTTCATACGCAGACGGCGTGACGTATGTGATGAAGAGAATATAATCGAGGTGGTTTTAAGGGGGAAACATGAAAGTCACAACCAAACTGCTCATCGTTTTGATGGCTTTGTCAATAGCCTCAATATTGCTGATCATAGACAGTGGCGTTTTTGACGGTAATCTTGCCGTGCGAACTGAGACTGTTTATAAAGAAAATAAAGATTATTTTAATGAAATAGTCGATTTTTTTAATTCCTCAGATGTTGTCGCAATTGTTGCCCCAAATATAATGAGCAGTTTTACATTATATAAAGAAATAGATGATTATAAAATATATACAAAAAGTGATATTGAGTTAACCAGTTTGCAAGATGATGAAACTTCTAAGATTGTTGAATTTATGATAAAAAATGAAATTGATATTATTAATAATAAGGAATCACCATTTGTCGCATTCGTCGTGATCGAAAGCATTGACTCATCTGCGGTCTTGCGATATTATCCCTCGAAGCCTGATATTCAGGAAGTTAAAGAAGCAGCACAATGCAACGGATGGTTTATTGATGAACACTGGCTCGTTTTAGACTGCGAAGATAGCCATTATAAATGATATGAAGGCGGTGCTTCTTCAATAACATGCACAGCGTAATCCTAATTCTTTCTCACACAAAGATCGCTCGACATTATGTTGCTCATCCGCTCTGCGAAAATGGATGACCCAAAAACCCAAGCCCAGAACTGGTGTTTGGGACTTTCCACCAGGGTGTGTTTTCCAGCCTTTTTTATTTCCCCATGTCAGCATATTTCTGTTATAATACATACCTGAGGAGTGGACAAACCATGAACAAGCTGTATGCGGCGCACGGCACCGACGCGGCGGCGCTCACGCAAGAGCTGCTCGAAATAATGCGCCCCGAAACGGGCCTCGATACCGGCGCGACGATCGCACTGAAGCCCAACCTCGTGGTCGCGAAGGACTGGCGCAGCGGCGCGACGACGAACCCGGCCATCTGTGCGGCGGTGATTGAATACTTTCAATCACGCGGATTCAAAAATATCAGCATCATCGAGAGCGCATGGCTCGGAGAAGATACGCAGCGCGCGTTTCGTGCCTGCGGCTATGAGGAGCTTTCGCGCCGATACGGCATCGAACTCGTCGATGTCAAGCGGGACAAATATGCGCTCTGCGAATATGATGGATTGAAGGTTGAAGTGTCGCAGCGGGCGCTCGCGGCAGACTTCCTCATCAATCTGCCGCTGATTAAGGGGCACTGCCAAACGAAGCTGACGTGTGCTCTCAAGAACTTAAAGGGGCTCATTTCGGACAAGGACAAACGGCGGTTTCACACGCTGGGGCTGCACCGGCCGATTGCGTATTTGAATCACATGATCACACCGCGCCTGACCATAGCAGACGGCACCTGCGCGGACCCCAGCTTCGAGGAAGGCGGCCATCCGGTGTGCCTCAATACCGTGGTGGCGGGCACCGACGGCGTGCTGATCGACGCGTTTGCGGCGGGGCTGATCGGCCTCAAACCGAAGGACATCAGCTATATCGGCATTGCCGAAAAGATCGGCGTCGGTAGCGCGGATTTGGCGCGGGCTGAAATCGCGCATCTCGGAAAGGGCGGCGCTCAGTCAGCGGACGGGCATAGCGACGCGCTTGAGAGGGCCAAAGCGCATATCAACGCCACGGACGCGTGCAGCGCGTGCTACGCGAACCTGCTGAGCGCACTGATGCGGCTCGATAATCTCGATGGCCTGCAAATCAGCGCCGGGCAGGGGTTTAAAGGCCAGAAAGGCCGGATCGGCAGCGGCAGCTGTACAGCCGGTTTTGACCAATGTATCAAAGGATGTCCGCCGCGTGCGGATCAGATATATGATGCGATACAAAGACTAAGGAGACAATAATGAAACAATTCACCATCGTGCTTGACGGAATTGCGGACAGACCGCAGGAGAAATTGAACGGAAAAACGCCCATGGAGGCGGCCAATACACCGGGGCTCGACGCGCTTTTTGCGCAGGCGAAACCGGGCACAGTGCGCACGATCCCCGAGGGGGAAGAGGTCGGCAGCGCCGTCGCGAACATGAATCTGCTCGGGTACGATCCCGTCAGATGCTACAGAGGCCGCGCGGTCATCGAGGCGGCGGGCGCGGGGCTGCCCGTGAAGCAGGGCGCGCTTTATGTGCGCTGCAACCTCGTGACGCTCGAAGGAGACGATTTTGAAAACGGCGTGATGCAAAGCTACAGCGCCCACGATATCGAGACGCATCTGTCGCGCCCGCTCGTGGAGCGGCTCAACAAAGAAGTGTTTCATGCGCCGTGCGAGCTGATCAATACGGACACGTTCCGCAATATACTCGTCGTGGAGGGGGCGGGAGAGATCGCGCCCCGGCTTGATTTCATACCCGCGCATGAGATTATTGGGCGCAGGGTGGGCGATTTCTTAAAGGGCGCCCCCGAGATGCAGCCGTATTTTGACATGATGCGCAAAGCGTATGAGGTGCTCAAAGAGGACAACGACACAAAGGCAAACGCGATCTGGTTCTGGGGTGCGTCCTATGCGCCCGAGTTTGATGCGCCGCCTGCGGGACGGCGCGTGGTGGTCGCCGAAACGACGCTGATGCGCGGCATCGCGGCGCTCTCGGGCACCAACTGCATCACAACACCGGAAGACAACGGCTTCGAGGCGTTTTTGCGGGACAAAACGCGGACGGCACTCAAAGCGCTTGACGATTACGATTACGCCTATATTCACATACAAAAGCTCGACGACCTTTCGCACGAGCTTCAGTCGGTGGAAAAGATGCGGGCAATCGAGCTGATTGACGAACATTTCATCCGCCCGTTCTTTGCGCAGATCAAAGAGCCGTACAGCGCTTTTATCGTGTCTGACCATTTTACGTTCTCGGACAGCGGCGGGCACGGCGGCGATCCCGCGCCGTTTATGCTGCTCGGGCACGGAACAGGCGGCGCGCAGGGGCGTTTCACGGAGCAGTGCTGCCGCGATGCGCAATTGAGTGTGACGGCACCTGAGCTTGTCGCAATGCAGCGTGAGGAGTAAATACTCCGATGGGATTTGAATTCTATACCGCGCCGCGCATCGTGTTTGGCAGCGGCGCAGTGAAAAAACTGCCGCAGATCTGTGCGGCATACGGAAAGAATTATCTGATCGTGACGGGCGGCAGCTCGCTTAAACGCTCGGGCGCGCTCGACGACCTGCTCAAAGGGATGCGCAGCGCCGGGCTTGCGTGCACCGTTTACGACGGCGTAACAAGCGAGCCGACCATCGAGACGGTGGACGCCGCCGCGCAGATCGGCATGGCGCAAAACGCGGACGCGGTGCTCGGTATCGGCGGCGGCAGCGCAATGGATACGGCCAAAGCCGCAGCGGGCGTGATCCCGAACGGCGGCAGTGTGCGGCGGTTTCTCGAAGGTGTGGGCGACGGCACGCGTATGGCGGCTGATCCGCTTGCGTTCATCGCGGTGCCGACGACGGCGGGCACCGGCACGGAGGTCACGAAAAACGCGGTCGTGATGTCGGCCAAAGACAAGTTCAAGGTGAGCATGCGCGATGAACGGTTGCTCGCCCGCGTCGCGCTTGTGGACCCGGCGCTGACGGTGGGCGTACCGCCGCATGTGACGGCGGCATCCGGCATGGACGCGGTCTGCCAGCTGATAGAAAGCTATACCTCCCGAAATGCGAACCAATTCTGCGATGCGATGGCGCTTTATCACACGCCGCGCGCGATGGCCGCGCTGCGGTGCGCATATGCGGACGGAAGCGATTTGGAGGCGCGCGAAGCGATGTCTCTTGCGGCATTGTCAAGCGGCATGTGCCTCGCGAACGCGGGGCTCGGTGCGGCGCACGGCATCGGTGCGGGGCTTGGCGCGGTGCTGGGCGTCACGCACGGCGTGGCGTGCGGCATGCTGCTGCCCCATGTCATCCGGTATAATCTTGCGCAGGGCGTCACAAAATACGCGGGGCTCGCGCACGCGGTATGCGGCAGGGATTTTGAAAACGAGACGGACGCTGCGCTGGCCGTCGCGGATGCGGTGGCGGCGCTTTGCGCGGATATGGGCTTGCCCGCTTGCCTGAGGGAACTCGGCGTCACCGACGAAAAAACAGACGAGCTGGCTGCGGCTTCCATGGGGTCGTCGATGGGCAAAAACCCCGTGGCCGTCACAAAAGAACAATGCGCTCAATTCATACGTTCACTCATATAGGCATATGCATACCTTGAGGTGATATTTGTGGAGATGTTGACGGTGCACAACCTTGGCGCAGCGGAGAGCATCGAGATGCTGAGCGCAAGGTACCGGGTGCCGGTCTGTATGATCATGCGGGCGAACGGCATCAAAACCTTGAGGGATTTCGAGCGGTGCCGCCGTGTGCAAATACCCCGGTATTGCTACTGCAACCGGTGCGGAGGCGAAGCCAAAACTGAGTGCAAAGCCTATACGGTCGCCCCGGGAGACACGCTTTTCGGCATCGCGCGGCGTCACGGCGTCACCATGAACATACTCATGAAAACAAACGGGCTGGAAAACCCGGACAGCATACGCGAAGGGGATACCATCAGCATACCGCTCGTCACGGGCGTCATCTATTCGGTGCGCGAAGGTGAGACGCTGGAAGATATTGCGCGGCGGAACAGTATGCCGGTCAGCCGGATACGTGAAA
This sequence comes from Bacillota bacterium, assembly GCA_023408075.1. Taxonomy (GTDB): domain Bacteria; phylum Bacillota; class Clostridia; order Christensenellales; family SZUA-584; genus SZUA-584. The sequence continues at coordinate 10,028 of JAEYKW010000038.1, forward strand.
AGAACGGGCTGGGGCCGGATGAACCGGTGTTCGCCGGGTTCCAGCTGATGCTTGATTAAACCGCATGAATGCGGGTATCTATCCATTGTGCGCAAAGCGCAGCGTGTGGTAAAATACTCTGACGGAGGAAGATATGGATAGTCAGTTGATTTCAATCATTGTGCTCATTGCGGACCTCGCGCTCGGCGTGCTGTTCTGCTTTTTCGGCAACCGGTGGCTCAAGGTGATATTGGCCATATACGGCTTTGCGGCAGGGTTTTTGCTCGCAAATACGCTGCTGCCCATGTTCACACCGTTCGGCGATACGGCGCTGCTGCTGGCGAGCCTCGCCGCAGGAATTATCGGCGCGCTGCTTTTCATATTCCTGATGTATGTGGGCGTGTTCTTTATCGGCTTTGGCGGCGGCTTGCTGCTCTGCATGCTGATTGTGGAAGTGCTTCAGCTCAATATATTAAGCTGGATCGTTTATATTCCGGCGCTGGTGCTGTGTTGCCTGCTCGGCGCGCTGACGCTGAACCACCGGCGGTTATTTATTGCGATATTTACGTCGTTCATCGGCGCATCGGCGCTCGCGCAGTTTGCCGACCAGATCATCGGCGGCATCAAGGCGCAGGCGCTCGTGCTGTACGACCCGCAGGCCACCTACAGCGCCTATTCCTCAACGGTTTATCTGGTGGCGCTCGGGGTGCTGTTTACGGCGGGCCTCATTGTTCAGCTGACCGGCAAAAAAAATTAACGGGGGAGAAGAGGCATGAGTCTTTCTGCTGTGATATTGATTGGCGGCTGCGGTATGGTGATCCTCGGGCTGCTTCATTGTTTCTTTGGGTACAAGCTCGCGCGGTTTCTGCTGCCCGTCAGCGGTATGGTGATGGCCGAAGGGCTGCTCTATCTTCTGGTGTACGAAAACTTAAAGCTCGACAGCGTGAGCACATGGCTGTTCTTTGCGGGCAGCAGCATTGCGGTTTATCTGATACTGTTTTTCTTTAAGCGCGTGGCTGGCTTTTTCACAGGGCTGGCTGCGGGCGGCATGCTCTCGCTGCTTGTTGTTTATGTGCTCGGGCTGCAGTCGATGCCGCTTATTTATCCGGTCTGTCTGACTGTCAGCGTGATGGCGGGGCTGTTCACGCTTGTTTATGAACGCAATATGGTGGTGGCATCCACGGCGATTGCAGGGGCGTGCGCCGCGGCTTTTTGCGGATTGTTCCTTTTTGTCAACGGGGTGGATCCCACCGGGCTGGTGATATACAACAACCTGCTCGTGCCGCTTGAAGTGTTTCTAAAATCCAACGCATATCTGATCGGCGGTGTGACGCTCGTGCTGACCGCGCTGGGGATGTTTGCGCAGTTCTTCTGGACGGCGGGGAATCAGCTGCTTTCGACGAGTCCGTCGGCAAGAAAACAAAGGTCTGTGAAACGCAACGAGTTTGCGGACAGCATTTAAGCTCAATGATAAATGAAATGATGTGAGGCCGTCCGAAAGGGCGACCTTTTTTGTCACTTGTGTCATTCCGATGGCGCGCAAGCGGAAGAGGAATCCCATGTTTAGAGCGTTTTACCATGGGACCCTTCGCTGACGCTCAGGGTGACATATGCTGCTGCCTGCCCGCAAACGGCGAAAGCTGCTTGTGTCATTCCGATGGAGCGTAAGCGGAAGAGGAATCCCATGGTTAAAAGCATAACACATGGGATGCAATCCACTGTCACATAGCTTTGCTCTCACGACGCAGTGGGATATATGACAGTATGGTTTTTTCATCAAGCCCGGCGCACTGGGAAACGGTACGTTTTTTCGTAAAATGCCTTTTTTGCGCAATCGGCAATGCCGTATGTTTGCTTTCACGGCGGTGAAAGATAATAGTGCGGAGATATTGACAAGCGGAAGTCTTTGTCATATCATAAATCCGACCAAAAAACTCAGATTTTTGGAGGCGATGCGTTGATCATATCCACAAAAGGCCGGTACGGCCTGCGCGCGATGTTCGAGCTGGCCAAGGCATGGGAACACGGGCATTTGAGCATCCGCCAGATCGCGGCCCAGCAGGATTTAAGCGAGCCGTATCTCGAACAGATATTTCCGCTGCTCAAAAGCGCGGGGCTGGTTACCAGCACACGCGGCGCGGGCGGCGGCTATGCGCTCACCAAAGAACCCAAGGGCATCTCCGTGGGCAGCGTGCTCACGGCGCTCGAGGGGGAGCTGTCTCCGGCAGACTGCGTGTGCGGCGATGCCGACTGCGAAAACGCGCGCCAGTGCACGGCGCACGCAATTTGGCAGCGCATTTACGACGGCATCAGCGCCGTGGTAGACGGCATCTCGCTTCAGGACATGCTCGACGACGATAAAAGGCTCGCGGGAGAAAGCCCGGGGCCGCGAAATATAAGGTGTTAAAAATGGGAATTTATTTGGATCATGCCGCGACCACTTACACGGACAAAAGTGTGCTCGATGAAATGCGGCCGTTTTTTGAAAAGGCGTACGGCAACGCGTCAAGCCAGCACAGCTTCGGGCGCGAGGCGCAAAAAGCCATCATGAAGGCGCGGCAGCAAACCGCAGCGCTCATCGGCTGCCAAACGGGGGAAATCTATTTCACGTCGGGCGGCACGGAAAGCGACAACTGGGCGCTTAAGGGCATTGCCGAAATTGCGGGCAAAGGGCACATCATCACATCGTCGGTGGAGCATCACGCGGTGCTCGATACGTGCGATTACTTAAAGTCACGCGGGTTTGATGTCACAAATCTGCCGGTGGACGACATGGGGCGCGTGAGCCCCGAATCGGTGGAGCAGGCGATCCGGCCGGATACGATACTGATCAGCGTGATGTTTGCGAACAACGAAACGGGCGTGATCATGCCGATTGCCGAGATCGGAAAAATCGCGCGCAAACACGATATTCTGTTTCACACAGACGCCGTGCAGGCCGTCGGGCATGTGCCGGTTGATGTGAATACGATGGATATCGACCTGCTGTCGATGAGTGCGCATAAGTTTTACGGACCCAAGGGCGTCGGTGCTTTGTACATCCGCGAGGGTGTCAACATCGGCCGCTTTATACACGGCGGCGCGCATGAAAAGGGCCTGCGCGCAAGCACCTACAACACGCCGGGCATTGTGGGGCTCGGCGCTGCGGCGCAGCTGGCGGCGCAGATGATGGAACAGAATATCCGGCATGAAAGCATGCTATCGGGCCGACTCGCGGATGAGCTGACGAAACTTCCCGGGACATATATTAACGGCGGCGGTGCGGAACGCCTGCCGGGGCATGTGAATGTAACATTCGGCGGCATTGAAGCCGAAGCGCTGATGACGTATTTAGATCTGGAGGATATCGCGGTGTCCACCGGCTCTGCCTGCTCGTCGGGCTCGTTTAAGCCGTCTTACGTGCTGCGCGCGATGGGCCTCTCCATAGAAGATGCGCGCGGCTCCGTGCGCATGAGCATCGGCAGGGACAACAATATCGAACAGATCGATACGGTCATAAAATCGGCAAAGGCCGCGGTGGAAAGGCTGCAAAAGCTGTCGCCGCTGTTCGCGCAGCGTGAGGGAGGGAAAACGCTTGTATAACGAAAAGGTTCTCGCACATTTTAAGGACCCTCATAACGTGGGCGAAATGGACAATCCCGACGGTTATGCCGAGGTGGGCAGCAGCGAGTGCGGCGACACCATGGCGATGTATTTACGGGTGATTGGCGGGCGCATTGCGGATATCAAATACAAAACCTACGGCTGCTGCGCGGCGATTGCGTCGTCGAGCATGGCGACCGACATGGTGAAGGGAAAAACGATCGACGAAGCGCAGGCGCTTTCCAAGGCGGATATCGTTGCGGAGCTGGGCGGGCTGCCCGAGCAGAAAATCCATTGCTCGCTAATGGTGGAGGACGCAATCAAAGCGGCGATCGCCGATTACCGGTCAAAAACATGATGGTATTTATTAGAATATAACGGCTTAAATATCTTTGGCACTTCCTGAGCAAAATACTTGTAGCGAAAAGCTTGAAAGGAGTGTGACAGATGAGAGTCAATGTGCTGATGGGCATGATTGTAGGCGGCGCGATCGGCGCGGCTGCCACGATGATCGCGATGCCGTATCTCCAGCCTCAAATGAAACGGATGATTCGGACGGGACGCAGAGCGATCAACAACCATATGGATAAGATGACGGAACCGGCCGGCTGAAGAAATATTGTTAGCGCGCAGCCCGGAAACCAAAGAGACGTGATTTCAAAGCCGGCCATTATGCCGGCTTTGTGATAGTCTGCCGCCGCCGAAGCGGCCAGAGATCAGAGCCGCAAATCGTTACGAATATATGATGGGACTATGACAAATCTTAAAGTTTACCAAATGTTTGCGTTATGCGTTTGAAAAGTGCCCATATATGGTATATAATAAGCAAAAGCAAGGAGGGTGCAAAACCGTGTCCAGATTCGACGAGACCATGAAATTCTCTCTATCAAAAGAGCTTGACAATCCGCAAAGAGAAGTGATCTGGCTCGTTTGTGATGCGCTCAAAGACAAAGGGTACGACCCTGTCAACCAGTTCGTGGGCTATATTATTTCGGGAGACCCCACTTACATCACAAGCTACAAAAATGCGCGTTCTTTGATTAAACGCGTGGAGCGGGACGAACTGCTTGAAGAATTTGTCAAGGTTTATATTGAAAACATGCAAAAGGCCGGCCAGACAGAGGAGTAATGCTTTTCCGTATATATACGATGCGGTAGGGGCTTAAGCTCGCCTTGAGTTTGGCCTTTTTTAATAACAAAGGGGTGCGAATGAAAAAAGTTTTGGGACTCGATATCGGAGAAAAGCGTATCGGCATCGCGGTGTCGGATGCGCTTGGTTGGACGGCGCAGGGAGTGGAAACATACATGCGCAAGGGAGAGGGCGACGCGGCTTATATAGCGGCCAAAGCCAAAGAATTCGGCGCAACGCTGATCGTGGCCGGGTTGCCGCTCAATATGAACGGCAGCGAAGGGCCGTCAGCCAAGAACGTGAGGGCGTTTATGGCCGAGGTGGAAGCGCTCGGGTTTGATATTCATTTTCAGGACGAGCGTCTCACGACGGTGAGCGCCGAGCGTACGCTGATTGAGGCGGACGTGTCCCGCAAAAAACGCCGTGAGGTTGTCGATAAATTGGCGGCTGTGTATATTTTGGGGGCTTATCTTGACACGCACAAAGCGTGATGCGATACTTGGTCTGCCGCGCGTATAAAAAAATATGGGCGGCTTATCATAATAAAGAATGCCGTTTTTGGCAAAGGAGACAAACATGGACGAAGAAAATGTGGTCATACTCACTGATGAAGATGGTAAAGACGTGCGCTTTTTGCACATCATGACGTTTGATTTTGAAGAAAGCTTTTTCGTCGCGCTGACGCCCGAAGAGGATCAGGAAGATATCGAGAACGGCGAAGTGCTGCTGATGGAGATTCTTGAGGACGAGGACGGCAACGACTGCTATGTGCCCATCGAAAGCGAAGAGCGCATGGATCAGGTTTGGGAAGAGTTTGAGCGCCTTTACTACGAGGACGAAGAAGGCGAAGAGGACGAAGAAGACGAAAAGGACGAAAAGCAAGAGTCCTAAGCGAAAGGGCTGATCGGTGTGCCGTATGTGTTTTCCGCGATCACAGGCATATTTGCCTGTGTTTACGCATTCATCCGGCGCGATGGAAAGCTTTCCAACCGTATATTCGTGAAAACTGCGGCCAGCCTCAGCTTTGTGCTGTTGGCTGTCAGCCTGCAGATGCGCGCAAACGAGCCGTATTTCACGCTGATACTTATCGGCCTTTGCCTCGCGTTGGCGGGCGATGTATTGCTGCTTTTTACAGACCGCTCTTCCGCCTGTTTGGCCGGGGGAGCGGTTTGTTTTCTGCTGACGCACTTAAGTTATACGGCGGCGTTTATCACGAAAACGCCGCTTGGCGTTTATGATGCCATACTGTTCACCGCGCTGCTGCTGCTGGCTGCCACGCTGTTTTCTTTGCGCGGTGTGCGCATTAAAAAGCTCAGAAGCGGCGTGGTAATCTATGCGGCGGCGCTGTGCGCCATGCTTGCGCGTGCGCTGTCCATACTGATGAGCCCGCAGGCGGAGCAAACCTTTGCCGTCTACGTGACGCTGGGCGCCACGCTTTTCGCTATTTCGGATGCGCTGCTGGGTTTTGAGGCGCTCGGCGGTCGCCACGCGGCCAAAGCGGGCACATTAAGCACCCTGGCTTATTACTCAGGCCAGATACTTATCGCGCTGAGCGTCGCGCTCTGAGCTTTGGTCACAAATAATTTCATTGATTCAAGCCCCGTTTTACTGTATTATGATCATATATACGTGTTCATTTGCCTGAAGGCTTAAATGCCGAATCACACTCTTTTTTTCACACTCAAACAGGCAAAATATTAGCCGGCGATTAGCATTTGGCTATATTTGTTTAATAAGTATGTACAAAGTGTTACAAAAGTGTTATACTACCAATGCCCTTTGTGCTTTTGGGGAATGAATTCAGGTGGTTGGGGAGATGTATCTATTTTGAGAAGAGTCACTTCTTTTTTATTACTGTTCATTTTGGTTTGCGCGATGTTCTCCGGAACAGCGCTCGCTGCCGAGCCTCAATTTACGGGCACAATCGGTGCGAAGGCCTGGATGCTGTTTGACGCGGATTCGGGAAAGGTCTTGGCCTCCTCGGGCAACGGAGATGAACAGATTGAACCAGCAAGCACCACGAAAATCATGACGTTGCTTGTTGCAATTGAAAGCGGTAAACTGAACGATTCGGTTACAATCAGCGCTCATGCAACCGGAGTCGGTGGTTCAAAATGTGAGGGTCTTAAGGCTGGCAATAAGATCAATTTAAAGAACCTGCTGACCGCGATGATGATGGTTTCCGGCAACAACGCAGCAACGGCGGTGGCCGAGCATTTGGGCGGCAACGAAGAGGGCTTTGCGGAGCTGATGAATAACAAAGCGAAAGAGCTCGGGATGACAGGTACTCATTTCGTGACGCCGCATGGTATGCATAAAGAGGACCATTTTACGACTCTCAACGACATGGCCAAGCTCGCAAGCGCTGCAATGAAGAACGCAACGTTCATGGAGATCGTTGGCACAACGTCTTATACGATGCCGGAGAACCACGTCACATACAAAAATACAAATCCGATTATAGACAGTGAAAGTGAATACTACTATCCATATGCAAACGGCATGAAGACGGGGTCAACCGAACAAGCGGGGGACTGTCTGGTTGCATCGGCTTCGCATGACGGGACGAACCTCATATGCCTTTTGTATAATTACCCGGATGATAAAGGTGACAACAGATGGCCGGCAGCCAAGGAACTGTTTGATTTCGGTTTCAACAGTTACACAACGGTGAAACTTTCGGATGTTTTTAAAGATATGCACCCGGTGCAAAAACAGGTGGAGAACTGTTCGTCCACCGACGAAAAAGGCGGCTTGCTCGAATTTGCACCGCCCGGTGAAGGCGCTTCCGTCACGCTCTCCAAAGCTGCGGCTGCGGGTCTGCTTGACGGTTCCGACAGCGTGGATGTCGTGCCGGTTTTTGTAAACGGCGAAACCTTGCAGGCGCCCATTCAAAAGGACGAAGTGCTCGGTACGGTGACGTACAAGAGCAAGAATACAGGCGAAACGCTTTACAGCGGCCCGCTCGTTGCCACGCGCGATGTGCTTCAGGCGGGCACAGAGAGCAATGTGAACGGCGATACGGCTGTGACCAAGCTGCCGCCTCTGATACCCGAAAAAATCAGCGGGAAGAACGATCACAGCGGCATATGGCTGTGGCTGCTGGTGCCTGCGGGCCTGATCGGTTTTCTCGTTTTCCGGCTGCTGACCCAAAACCATAAGCGCCGCAAACGCTTTGCGCCGCGAAAGAAGCCGCAGTACAGCTACAAGATCAGACGATAGAATTAAGAATTGCCGAGGGACGGTATGCGCCGTTCCTTTTCTATGTGTGCCGAGCATGGCAGCAGTCTTAAGCGGTGAAAGTCCGCAGCGGAGGTACTCATAGCCAACCGCATAGTGAACCCCAAGGTGCGCATAGCGATGTGTGAGCTGAAGGAAGGGGATAGCAAA
>JAEYKW010000023.1 GCA_023408075.1 Bacillota bacterium
CTTATACATAGCGGCTCCAAGTGCAAGGTTTTTTCGCTGTTTTGACTGTTTTACCTGCACTTATTATACCATGAAACGCCTTTATTTGCCTTTGCTGCTGGGACTTTGCGTTATTCAGCAGACCCTACTTAAAACCGCGCCAAGCTGTTTGATATCCATTATAGCAATGATGTTCAGAGCAATGGTGTATTCGGAGATATGATATTATTTACATGCTCAGCACGTTGTCGGCAATATTAATTGATCTTCTTCTTTAAAAGGAGTGATAAATGGATACTGCATTAACTTTAAGAATTGCATTCGAGAAGAACAATGATTTGGATTATGGTGAAATATCACATCTGTTGAATGAATCAAAATTAGCAGGCAGGCTTACTGGAGATTTTGTGGACAATCCATTGTTTGCCGTGTTTCGAATAATGGGATTAAGTGAAATTCCATATGCGGAAAGATTGCCTTACACCCAAAGGATGATGGACTATATCAACCGGACCATTGCCACGCCAGAAGGATTTTCATGTTTAGGCGGCGTAGAAGAAATTGTCCCCTGCTACAATGCAATGCTGCTGGAAGCCTATTGCCATCTTGGCCGTGCTGACAGTAAAGAAGCACAGGCGGCTTTAAGATGGATAAAGCAATACCAGCTTTTTGAGCGCAATCAAACCACCTCATGGCCCCACAATGGTATATGCAAACATGGCGGTTGCCTTGGAAAAACACCTTGTTATATTGGAATCGGCAAAACAGTCCGTGCGCTTGTGGCCTATTTGGAATGTGTCAGGCATGGAGAACATGATTTGGAGAATCTCCTTGTGCAAGGGATCAGCTATATGCTGCGGCATAAAATGTTTCAACGATTATCAAATGGAAAACCAATCAGTTCGCACATTACAGACGTTATGTTGCCGCAAAGTTATGCCCTCTCACTAACTGATTTGATCTATATTGTTGGGAAAAGGCGCTTAACGATGGAAGAAAACTGCGCGCCATTATTGCGTTTGATTCAAGACAAACAAATAGCAGTGGACCAATGGAAAATAGATTACCTTTATAGTTACAAAGGATACATCGGCTTTGAAACCAGACGTAAAGCATCGGAATGGATTTCAGCATTATTTCCGATATGGCTGTCCGACCCGATATGAGTATAACTGGCAGTAGCTGTTGATGCGTTTTATATAGACTATCCATATGATCGTCACACAAAAAGAGATACCGCTCGGCACCTTTTTTTCGATTTTCCGTATCTCCCTATTTCTCTATCTGCACGGCAAGCTGCGCCGTCTCACCGTCCGCATTCGTGACCGAGACCATGTCGCTGCCTGCCTCCGACGCCTGAAACGCGGGCACTTCGCCGCTGTCGCTGCCTGTCAGCAAAATCTGCTCGCCGAAGAAAGGTTCCGGCCCGTTTCGTTTCACGTTTTGTTTTTGCTCCTTCGGCAGAAATAAAAAAGGGGATAATTCCCCCCGAAGTATTTTATGTTGTGCGTGAAACTCTCAAATCCGGCCTCAGCGCTTTCAGCTGCTTAATCGCCGCGTCGGTGACCGCGGTCGCCTTCACCAAATCGAGCTTTTTTAAATTCTTAAGCGATGCAAAACGCAGCACGTCTTCGTCCGTGGGTTTGAGGCCGAAGGATTCGTTCCATTCCGCTTCGAGCATAAGTTCGTAAAGGTTGTCGAGCAGCAGCATCTGATCCATCAGCGCCAGCCATCGTTCGCGGGATAAAAAACGGATATCCATTTTTAAACGCCGCAGCCTCTTCACCTCTCCCAGTTTGAGCACGGTTTTCGACTGGGCGAGCGTTTCGCTGAAGAACGACACGCCGCAAAGCTGCGGCAGCTTGAAGACGGCAGCGAGACCGTCGTCCGTGATGGTTGGTGCGGGTTTTACCCAAAGCGGAATGTCGCCCACGGGAGACCGCCACCTCTTCACGAATTTTCCGAGAGAGCCGTCGTCGAAGCGCATGTCCATGCGAAGCAGCCAGCCCGATTCATACGCTTTGCCGAGCCATTTTTGGCTGCCGACGGTTTTTATGGCCTTGGGCGTGCAGGCGAAGGTGCCCTTGCCTTCCGCAAACGACACCGTGTACATGCCAAGGTCCCAAAAAAGGCTCATGGCACTGGCCGCGCCCACGTCGTCCCAAAACGCCGGCCGGCAATGCATCCATGCGTTGCGGCGCTTGACAATCGCCTGTTCATATTCCGGGCTGTTAAACGGAAACCGTTTTGTTATGATACATGCGCGGATGAACTCCGCGCGGTCGCCTTGCCCGTTTGCTTCATACCAGTCGGCAAGAGACAAACGAAGCGCATCATTATCGTAGTCATCCCTAATGGCTGCAATCAATTCATGCTCAGTCATTTAAGCCCCCCAGATAAAAATAATACAATACAGACATTTACGCATTATATATTTTGCTTTTATTTTCCTAAATAAACCAATGCGTCATATAAATAATGCCGTTTATAAACGGCAGATTTCATATTATTCGACATGTATAGTCAAAAATCCTTGATTTTTATATAAATCATCAAAACATGATGAGAAATTGATTAATATTATCCTATTCAAAGATATCCATATTTATTGAAGCATGAAAGTGCAATCTGATTGAAATATGCATTTCATGTTATCTGATCAAGAAATTGCTTAAGGCAGTCATAATATCGGCCCATGTGGATGCCGTCCACAAACGAGTGGTGTGCCTGTACGGAAAACGGCAGCAGGATTTTCCCGCCGTCATTAAAATATTTGCCCCACGCGAGCCGCGGCACCGAGTCATCCCTGTTGAATGATATGGTGTGCGAGAGATTTGTGAACGCAACCCACGGAATGCAGGTAATATAAATTAAGTCATCGCGTCCCTCCACATCCTCGCGAACAAAATAGGCGGTCTGCTTTTCGGACTTTTCTTTTGCGTCACGCACGAAGTCTTCGATATCGTCTTTCATATCCACCGTGACCATTTTAAAAAGCTCCGAGCCTTGGGTCATATCCGTGAACGACGGGTGGATGGTATCGTGCAGCACCACGTTGTCACCCTGTATGCGGTACCGGAACGCCTCGACCTGATTGACGGCATAGGTGGCGGCATAGATCATCGCATAATAAAAGGGGATATCCCGTTGCTTTACAGCAGAAAGAAAATGCGAGATGTCTACATTGGCGCTAATCAGGTATTGCGGGTAATCCATGCGACGGAAAAAGTGATAGTGCGTGGCGCGTTCCCATGTATCAAGGTTGATTGTCTTCATAAGTGTGCCTCCTTGGAGCATGCCTTATTCTACCATAACGCAAATAAGAAATGAAGCAATAAGTGGGGCAGAATAAAAGTGAGTGGAAGGGATGGGGCTATGACCTTTGGGTTTTAAGAATACACATTGGATGTTGATGTGCAGGCAACGAAACGCAGGAAAAAGGCTTTTGGCTATGAACCCGGCTGTACGTTAATACGGCAGATACGCCAAGTTTGTATTCTCCTTCACTTGACAAAACTACTGCCTAAAACTATCCTTAATAAATAGTAAAAAGACGAAAAACGCAGGAGAGCTTTATGAAAAAGTATTACATCACGACGCCCATCTATTACCCGAGCGATAAGCTGCATATCGGGCATTCCTATACCACCGTCGCGGCGGACGCGCTCGCGCGCTTCAAACGCCAGACCGGCTACGATGTCATGTTCTTAACCGGCACCGACGAGCACGGCCAGAAGATTGAGCGCGTGGCGAAGAACGCGGGTATGGAGCCCAAAGAATATGTGGACGGCATCGTGGACGGAATACAGAAGCTCTGGAAGCTCATGGACATCAGCCACGACGATTTTATCCGCACCACGGACGAACGGCACATCGTGGCCGTACAGAGGATTTTCAAAAAGCTCTATGATCAGGGCGATATCTATAAAGGCCATTACGAGGGCTGGTACTGCACGCCGTGCGAGGCCTACTGGCTCGAGCGTCAGCTTGCGGACGGCAAATGCCCGGACTGCGGGCGCCCCGTCGAGCTCGCAAAGGAAGAAGCCTACTTCTTCAAAATGAGCCAATACGCGGACCGGCTGATTCAGTACATCGGTGACCACCCTGAGTTCATACAGCCCGAAAGCCGCCGCAACGAGATGCTCAACAACTTCCTGCTGCCGGGGCTGGAAGACCTCTGCGTCTCGCGCACGTCATTTAAATGGGGCATCCCGGTTGATTTTGACCCCAATCACGTGGTATACGTGTGGATCGACGCGCTGTCGAACTATATCACGGCGCTCGGGTATCTTTCAGGCGATGAAACAAAGGTGGAAAAATACTGGCCTGCGGACGTGCAGCTCGTCGGCAAGGAAATCGTGCGTTTCCATACGATCATATGGCCGATCCTGCTGATGGCGCTCGGTCTGCCGATACCGAAGCAGGTGTTCGGCCACGGCTGGCTCATGCTCGAGGGCGGCAAGATGAGCAAATCAAAAGGCAACGTGGTGGACCCCGTGAAGCTGATTGACCGCTACGGCGTGGATGCCGTGCGCTATTTTCTGCTGCGCGAAGTGCCTTTCGGGTCTGACGGGCTCTATTCGAGCGAAGCGCTGCTAACGCGCACCAACAGCGATCTTGCGAATGACCTTGGCAACCTCGTGTCGCGCACGGCCGCGATGATCGTCAAATACTTCGGCGGCGTGATACCCTGCGAGTACGAAGCGACCTCATTCGATGCGGATATAAGGGCGCAGGGGTCGGCGCTGCACACGCAGGTGGAAAAGCACATGGATGAACTGCGCCTGCCCGAAGCGCTGATGGATATCTGGGGCTATATCGGTGCGCTCAACAAATACATCGACTTAACCGCGCCGTGGGTGCTCGCCAAGGACGAAGAGAACAAGCCTAAGCTCGCGAGCGTGATGATTCATCTCGCGGAGGGGCTGCGCATCATATCGGTGCTGCTGATACCGTTCCTTACGGACACCGCGAAGCGCATACAGGATATACTCGGCGTGAAGGACGATGCGCTTGTTTCGTGGGAGAGCATCGCGCAGTTCGGGCCTAAAGTGTGCGGCCTTCATGTGACGCAGACCGCGCCGCTGTTCCCGCGTATCGACATCAAAAAAGAGCTCGAAGCGCTTGAGGAGATTGCGGATAACCGCACGCTGCAAAAGCAGAAGAAGCTGCCCGCCAAGGAGCAAAAGGACGAAGCACCCGCGGGCGTCATCACCTACGACGATTTTAAAAAGGTGCAGCTCAAGCTCGGCCTCGTCAAGCAGGCGGAGACCATCGAAGGCAGCGATAAGCTCTTAAAGCTGCAGGTGGAAATCGGCACCGAGACAAGGCAGATCGTTTCGGGTATCCGCAAATGGTACACTCCGGAACAGATGACCGGCAAAACCGTGGTTGTGGTCGCAAACTTAAAGCCCGCCAAGCTCTTCGGCGTGGAGTCGCAGGGCATGCTGCTCGCGGCAGAGCAGGACGGAGACTTGCAGCTCGTCACGATTGACGGCAAGCTGCCGAGCGGTGCGGGCGTTTCGTGATGGCACTTTTCGATACGCACGCGCACCTTTTGAGCGAGCAGTTTGACGAAGACAGGGCGGCGCTCATTGAGCGGCTGCCTTCGCTCGGCATAGAGGGGCTCATCGAAATCGGCACGACAGTGGAAAACAGCCGCGCAGCGGCGACGCTCGCGGCAGAGGTGGAATACATCTACGCGGCGGTGGGCGTGCACCCGCACGAAGCCAAGGACGCAGCAGGGGATTATCTCGATCAGCTGGAGGCGCTCGCGACAAGCCCTAAGGTGGTGGCTGTCGGCGAGATCGGTCTTGATTACCATTACGACTTTTCTCCAAAGGACGTGCAGCAAAAGATTTTCTCGGAGCAGCTGGCGCTTGCCGAGCGGCTCGGCTTGCCCGTGGCGATACACATGCGTGAGGCCACGCAGGATACGCTCGCGATATTGCGCGAACATCCGGGGATAACGGGCGTGATGCACTGCTATTCGGGCAGCCCCGAAACGGCGGAGATACTCGTGGAGATGGGGCTGTGCGTGTCGTTCACGGGGTCGGTCACATTCAAAAACGCGCGTAAAACGGTGGAGGCCGCCGCTGTGGTGCCATTAAGCCGCATTATGGCCGAGACGGACTGCCCGTATCTGTCCCCCGAGCCGGTGCGCGGGCGGCGCAACGATCCGTCGAATGTGCGCCATGTGCTGCAAAGGCTTTCGGAAATCAAAGGCATATCGTTCGAAGACATGTGCCGTATCAACATAGAAAATGCAAAAGGACTTTACCATATCCAATGAGTGACACGATTATCTACCGCATCGGCGGTGCTGTTTATATCAATCTGACAAACAAATGCACGAACAACTGCACGTTCTGTCTGCGCGAAGCGCATGACGGCGTGGACGGGTATCACCTGTGGCTCAAGAAAGACCCGGAAGCGGGTGAAGTAATTGCGGCGCTCGAAAACGAAGCTGATGTGAATGTGTCGGTTTTCTGCGGGCTCGGCGAACCGACAATGCGCCTTGAGACGTTGCTGGAGGTTGCGAAATATTTAAAGTCGCGCGGCAGTCAGGTGCGTATCAACACCAACGGGCAGGGCAGCGCATACGCGGGGCGCGACATCGCGCCGGAGCTCAAAGGCCTTGTGGACACGGTGTCCATCAGCCTCAATGCGTCGGACGCGGCGAAGTATGACGCGATATGCAAAAGCATTTACGGCGAAGAGGGCTTTGACCATATGATCGAATTCGCGAAAAGCTGCATCAGAGAGGGTATTGAAACGGTACTCTCCGTGGTGGATGTAATCGGGCCTGAGGAGATTGCGAGGTGCCAAAAAATCGCCGACGATCTCGGTGCGCGTCTGCGCGTGAGGCACTATATCGAATAAGAATATCCATTTTTCTTGTCAACAGTTTTTTAAGAAAAAGCGCATTCGGGACGCAGAATGCGCCTTTATCTTTTTAAGGCAGAAAATACAAACATTTTCCCAGATTCAAGCCATTTTTTTGTTTGACGTCTATATATGGTGTTTATTATAATAAGCGTACACAACAATTTGGAGCGCTTAATCTACCGTGACGTCGTTGTTTCCTTGGATAATAAGGCTTTGGCTATGCCAAATTCACACCATATACAAACCAAACAAAAGATAGGGGGGCAAGTATGTTTACGGTCATACTCAAAAGAAGCGGTCAAAAGCAAATCTTTCAACCCAAGAAGATCACGGAGGCCATATTCAAGGCGGCACAGGCTGTCGGCGGGGACGATATTAAAAAAGCCGAACAGCTGACTGACCAAGTGGTGGACATCGCTCGCATCACATTTGGCGACCGGGTTCCGGGCGTGGAAGACGTGCAGGACATTGTGGAGCGTGTGCTCATCAAAAACGGCCATGCCAAAACAGCCAAAGCTTACATTCTCTACCGTGAAAAGCGCAAGGGCGCAAGAGAGGCCAACGCACTGATCGGGGCGACGATCGACATGTTTTCGAGCTACCTTTCGGATACCGACTGGAACACGCGCGAGAACGCAAACACCCAGCGTAGCGTGAACGGCCTTAACAACTACATCAGGGAAGCATTCACAAAGAAATACTGGCTGCATGAAATTTATCCGGCAGAGGTGAGGGACGCACATCTGTCGGGTGACTGCCATATTCATGACTTGGGGTTTTTCGGCCCCTACTGCGCAGGCTGGGATTTACGGCAGCTGCTGATGCTCGGCTTCGGCGGCATTCCTGGCAAGGTGGAAAGCAAGCCCGCCAAGCACCTGCGCTCATTTTTGGGACAGATCGTCAACTCCACGTTCACCACGCAGGGTGAGACGGCGGGCGCTCAAGCCTGGTCGAGCTTTGATACGTACTGCGCGCCGTTTGTGCGGCAGGACAACATGACGTTCGATCAGATCAAGCAGTGTCTGCAGGAGTTTATATTCAATATCAACGTGCCGACCCGGGTCGGGTTCCAGTGCCCGTTCAGCAATCTCACATTCGATATCAAGGTGCCCTCCACATTGAAGGACCATCCGGTCATCATCGGCGGCAAGCATCTTGACACCACCTACGGCGACTATCAGGCGGAGATGGACATTTTTAATCTCGCGTTCTGCGAAGTGATGCTTGAGGGCGATGCCAAGGGCCGTGTGTTCACATTCCCGATACCGACGATCAACATCACGAAGGATTTCGAATGGAACACGCCGGTGGTGGACAAGTTCATGGAGATTACCTGCAAATACGGCATCCCGTACTTTGCGAACTACGTCAATTCCGACCTGTCGCCCGAAGACGCGGTGTCGATGTGCTGCCGTTTGCGGCTCGATGTGAAGGAATTAAGAAAACGCGGCGGCGGGCTGTTCGGCTCTAACCCGCTCACAGGCTCTATCGGCGTGTTCACGATCAACATGCCGCGCATCGGTTACCTTGCCGAAAACGAGGAGGAGTTTTTTTCGCGTCTCAAAGCGGTCGCTTCGACCGGTAAAACATCGCTCGAAATCAAGCGCAAGATTATTGAGCACCAAACCGAGAACGGCCTTTATCCGTATTCGGCGGTGTACCTGAAGGACGTGAAAAAGCGCTTCGGCCAGTACTGGTTCAACCATTTCAATACGATCGGCATCATCGGCATGCACGAGGCGCTGCTTAATTTCATGGGCAAGGGTATCGAAACGAGAGAGGGCAACGCATTTGCGGTGCGCGTGATGGAGTACCTTCGCGAACTCATGCAGGAGTTCCAGAAGGAGACGGGTCATTCGTACAACCTCGAAGCGACGCCTGCCGAAGGCACGAGCTATCGCCTCGCCAAGCTCGACAAAGAGCGGTATCTTGACATCATCACCTCGGGCAAGGACGTACCGTATTACACGAATTCGACGCAGCTGCCCGTCGGCTTTACCGACGACATCATTGAGATGATCGAATTGCAGGACGAGCTCCAGTCGCTCTACACGGGCGGCACGGTGCAGCATTTGTACCTCGGCGAGCGCATAGAAGACCTGCAGACGGCCAAGCTGCTGATACAGCGGATATTTGCGGATTACAAGATGCCGTATATCTCTCTTACACCCACATTCAGCGTTTGCGACGAGCACGGCTATCTGCCGGGCGAGCAATTCTCCTGCCCGCACTGCGGCGCGCAGACGGAGGTCTGGAGCCGCGTGGTGGGATACCTGCGCCCCGTGCAGAACTTCAATGTGGGCAAAAAGGAAGAGTTCAAGGAAAGGGTCAAATTCGTCGTTCCCGAGGCCATATAAGCCATGCAGATTGCAGGTTTCACCAAAAATTCATTTTTGGATTATCCCGGGCACATCGCGGCTGTCGTGTTTGTGCCCGGCTGCAATATGGATTGCTGGTATTGCCACAACCGCTCGCTCTGGAAAGCGAGGAACCTCATACATCAGGCTTATGTGCTTGACTATCTCGATAAACGGCGCCGTTTTTTAGACGGCGTTGTTATTTCGGGCGGGGAACCCACGCTGCAAAAGGATATCGAGGATTTTATCAAACGTGTCCGGGATATGGGTTTTCTCGTGAAGCTCGACACGAACGGCTTGAAGCCGGACGTGGTATCGGCGCTGCTTGAATATGTGGATTACGTGGCGATGGATATCAAAGCGCCGCCGGGTGAGCTCAAGCGTGTGGTCTCGGGCGATATGGACGATGCGCCGGTCTGGCGGACTGCCGATATGCTGATGACCAGCGGTACTGACTACGAGTTTCGCACCACGTTCATACCGCTGCTGACGGTGGAGGACATCGCGGCCATTGCGCAGCGCGTAAAGGGAGCGAAACGGTATATCCTTCAGCAGTACCGCAAGACCGGGGGCATCGCGCTGCAGCCCGATCCGCACAGCGCCGACACAATTAAAAAAGCGGCCGAAGCCGCCCGTGAATTTATTGCCGATGTGACCGTCAGGGGGCTGTAGGCTCAGCTCGCCTCGGGCGATTCAACGGTGATCCCGAGTTCATCGAGAGGATCTCCGTCCGTGAGCCCTTCAATGCCGTCCACCGTCTTGTCAATCAAATCATCCACCGTGTTTTCAATTTCGGTTTTGGGCCAGAGGCCGAATGCGATACCCGCGAGTACAAGGCCGAGAACCAGTATCACAACGAACTTGATGAACCCGCCGATCAGCTTCCAGATGATTGTGAAGCCGATTAAGAATATCACAACCGCACCTACGATGATGACCCATTCGGGCAGCGCCTTAGCGTAAGCCGCACCTTCGTCGAGGTTAGTCGGCAGCGGCGCGCACGCGGCAAGTATGCCGATGGCGCAGAGCACGATAGTAATGACCACTAAGAATTTCTTCATTGACAAATACTCCTTCATGCCGACATTATAGCGTAAATTTACCAACACGTAAAGGGGCAGAAAAAGCCCGCAGAGCTTGTTTCTATTAAAAGCCTTCAGCCCTAAACGTGATGAATTATCTGAAACATTCGATAATATGCGTGCGGTAGCTGATGGAATATATTCTGTCATAGCTATGATAAACATCGAACTGCTTATCCGGTCCTTTCTGTAGTGGGAGCGAAGCGACGACTACGATATTGATGAGAATGTTGAGACAGATTCTTCACCCACTTTGCGGGTTCAGAATGACCGCTGACTGACTTTTGATTAAGTCGTGAGAGCAACTATGCGACACTCAGGCAATTGTATCGACTATTTAGATTTTTACCCAACTGCATCAAACATTCAGTCCTTTACGTAGTGGGAGCGTAGCGACGACTACGATATGGATGAGTATCATTAGCTGCATACCCTCATTCTTTTGAGCGGCAAAAAGTGCCCTCCTTCTTTCTCTTTTAAAAATCCCGTCGCAATGGTATCATTGACTTTGATCTTTGTCCGCAAATGGCGGCGAAGCGGTTTATCACGGAGGAATTATGTTTATTGCAAACAACACGGGCGATTATGCCGTGCTCGATACGGGCGGCGGTGACAAGCTTGAAAATATCGGCGGCATCCTGCTTCAGCGGCCCGACCCGCAGGTGATATGGGACCGCAGCGGCGCGGCTCCATGGCAGCCGCACGCGGTGTACGACCGCAGCGCGGCGGGCGGCGGCAGCTGGCGATTTTTAAAGAAGGTGCCCGAAAAATGGACGGTCACGATCGGCGGCCTCAAGTTCATCGTGCGGCCCACAGGCTTTAAGCACATCGGCGTGTTCCCCGAGCAGTCTTTCAACTGGGATTACATTGCGCAGCGTATCAAAGCGGTGAACCGGCCCATCAAGCTGCTCAATCTGTTCGCATATACGGGCGGCGCGACCGTCGCGGCCCTCTCCGCAGGGGCATCCGTGGTGCACGTGGATGCGGCCAAGAGCATGAACGACTGGGCGAAGGACAACGTGAAATTAAACAGCCCGAAGGACGCGCCGGTGCGCTTCATCGCGGATGACTGCCACAAATTCGTGCTGCGCGAGCAGCGGCGCGGCAACACCTACGACGCGATCGTGATGGACCCGCCCTCATACGGACGCAGTTCAAGCGGCGTCTGGAAGATTGAGGACGCGCTTTTTGAGCTCGTGAAGGACTGCGCGAAGCTGCTAAGCGACGATCCGCTGTTCTTCATCATCAATTCGTATACGACGGGCCTTTCGGACGTAGTGGCGCGCAACATGCTGGCGCTGTGCCTGAAAGGCGGGCAGATCGAATCCGACACGCTCGTGCTGCCGCAGCAGAATTCGCGCGTGTATCTGCCGTGCGGCACCACAGCCAGGTGGCAGGCGTGAAGGTTATATACGAGGACAATCACCTGCTCGTTGTCGTAAAGCCTTACGGCGTGCCGTCTCAGGCGGACGAAACGGGCGATGAGGATATGCTAAGTATGGCCAAGGCGTACATCGGAGAGAAGTACAACAAGCCGGGTGCTGTGTATTTGGGGCTCGTGCACCGGCTCGACAGGCCGACGAGCGGCGTGATGGTGTTCGCGCGCACCTCCAAGGCGGCCGCGCGCCTCTCCGCACAGATACAAAACGGTGTGTTTGAGAAGACGTACCTCGCGGTGCTCACAGCGATGCCGCCAAGCAGTGAAGGCGTGCTCTGGCATTATCTTGAGAAGGATGAAAAGACGCATATCGCGGCTGTGTCGGACAAGCCGTCCGCAAACGCGAAGAAGGCGGGGCTGGAGTATAAGGTGTTGGCCGAGAGGGACGGGTTGTTTCTTGTCAGCGTGAAGCTCTTAACCGGGCGGTTCCATCAGATACGCGCGCAGTTTGCGCATGTCGGCGCGTCGGTGTACGGGGATATGAAATACGGAGCGAGAAATGTGAAGGCGCCGCTCGCGCTGTTCGCGAGCCGCATCAGCCTTGACCACCCGACCACGGGCGAGAGGATGACGTTTGAGGCGCAGCCGGAGGATAAGGTGTTTGGATTGTTTGATGTTTGTTAAGACAAGATGAGAGAAGGAGCGTTGCCTTTGACTCGGATTAACGCGCACTATCTGTGGGCGCGATTGCATTGACATGGTTCACTAACGGCAATATTTGATTTCGGTCTGAACAATCATAGGAATCCCGAATTGCATCAGCTGCGCCCTTTTCGACATCGGATTTGTTCTTTTTCAGTTTTAAGAAGGCTTTCAGCATGCCCATCATCATTTTATCTGTGCCACGCATTTTGGCATAATTCATTCCGCTTTGAAAATAGAAAAATGCGATATCTTCCCCGGAGGGTATATTCGCTTTCCTGAATCTCTCAATCTCTTCCGGAATGGCGGGAGTTGCTCCGGTTGCAAAAACGATGATTTTCTTGCTCTTCATTGAAGATATATTATTAAAATACCGTATTCCATTGATTGTACCCGCGTGTATTCCTCCGCCAAATATAACAACATCGTATGGACTCGTTTTGGAGAAATTGAATTTCTCCAAACTGACGATATCACAGTGCAAATCTTCGGCAATCCAATGGGCGTATTTTTCAGTGAAACCGGTTTGGGATTTATACACAATGATTCTATTAATATTCGTCATCTAACTTCTCCTGCTGCAAAATCGATGGTTTGATTGTGTTCGGCTGAACAATGCATATATAGCCTTACCGGACTTATTAATTTCAGGCTGCAACTCACCCGATCATTCTGATAAATTCTTTTTCGTCTATGATCCGAATACTATTTCCTTTACAAATCAAATCTAATGCCTTCTTGGTTTTGACGCTCACCTTACTGCCAGAGAGCCTTGAAGCATCCTGCACACCCGCAACGAGGAAATTCGTATCTGCGGTCAGCGTATCCGCAACAAAGCCGCCCGCGTCCGCAACCCGCTGCATCGCCTCCTCGCGCGGCATGCTCAGCAGCGTGCCCGTAAACACAACCTTCATGCCGTACAAGGCATGCGTCGGGTCGAATTGATCCGTCTGCGCTGAGATTTTCTTGCCCCGGCAGGCTTTGCTGGTGCTGCATGGCTCATATCCGCCCGCATAGAGCTGCCCGATTCTCATTCCGAGCGCTTGCGTCAGCGCGTTGAAATCACCGAGCTGTTTCTCCTTGAAAACTTCTAAAAGAATGTTTGCGCAGGCCAAGGCGTCTTCGAGCGCGTTGTGATGAGTAAATTGAAAATTCAGGTACCTCGACACCGTATCGAGCTTATGGTTCTCAAGCTCTGCCCACGCTCTTTGAGCGGCTTTAAACGTGCATACGTATTGAATCGAAGGGTATTCAATGTGGTACAGGTCAAGCACATGCCTCAGCGCCGACATATCAAATGCCGCGTTGTGAGCGGCCAGTACCGTGCCCTGAATGGCGGACGCGATTTCGTTCGTGTAGACGGTATCGAATTCGCTGGCGTCTGCCACCATATCCTTCGTGATGCCGTGAATATAGACATTGAACGGGTCAAAATACCGGTGATCTTTGTGCGGCTTTATGAGCCAGTATTTTTTGTCGATTACAGCGCCGTCTTCCACGACGGCGAGCCCGACCGCGCAGATGCTGCCGATAAAACTGTTGGCTGTCTCAAAATCCAATGCTGTAAAGCGCATACCAATCTCCCAAAGATGATCTGTTTAAGATCTTATCATATTGCGCACACGAATTATATACCTCGAGTTAAACGGTGTTTGCTTAACTCTCAAACAAGAAGTCGCGTAATTCCTTTTTAAACTGTTTTCCGTCAGCGGGATGGCCTTTCCCCTTGCAGATAATCAGCTTTGCATCCGGCATGCCGTCAGCCGTGCAGCGAAACAGCGCCTCCGTGTAAAACGGGTCTTTCTCTCCCGCGATCACGAGCACGGGCGCTGTTATTTCATGCAGACGATCCTTAAAGTTATGCTTATCCTCCGCCTCAATTGTTTTGATCAGGTCCGATGGGTCTTTCGGTCTGCCGAACAACGATGTGCCGAGCAATGTCAGCAGAAAAAAGATGGGCTTGAAAATGTATCTTGCCGCGCCTTCGGGTTGCAGCACCCCGAACAGCGCCGCGAAGGCCGCCCGCCACTTTTTCTGTTCTGCCAGACGCGCCGTTTTAAGCTGTGCGTCCTTGGAGAAATCGCTCAGTGTGTAGGCGCTGGAGTGGATGACGAGCCTGCGCACAAGCTCGGGATGGTCGGCGGCGAAATGCTGCGCGATAGAGCCGCCTGTGGACATACCGAGCACATTGACCGGTCCGCCGAACTCTTCTTTGATCATTTGCGCGTAGTCTTCCGAAAGGTCTTTCATGGTGCAGCCGTCGGGAAGGCCGGATTTGCGGTTGACGAGGTAGATTGTATAATCCGGCAGCAAAGAGTTGTACATATCGGCATAAATCAAGGCCATGAGCCCTGTCAGCGGTTTGTTATCGAACAGCAGTCCTTGAAAGATGACGAGTATGCGGTCTCCGTGGCCGAAACGGTTGAAGGGTATGCCGCAGGGAAAATAGCCTTTATTGGGTTTTGAATCAGACATGCTCATTCTCCTTTTACGGATATCTGCGCGCGACGGCGCGTGATAAAAATATAAAACGAAGCATGAACCTGTGTTGCTTTCAATGATGCCTTTATGAAGATATTGCTGTCAGCTAAAAACGGGTGGGGGCTAATGCGGATGGACAGTATAATTTTACCGCAGGAGGACATTTGCGTCAATGAGGGAGAAGGGGATGGAGGGAAAAGACCAACTCGTGGTAATATGGATAAAGGATAGTTGGAGGACTTAAGGCTTTCCGCCTTGGCATTTCGGACATTTTCTTTGCCATATATCTGATCCATTTGCCTTGTATGAATGGCCACAGTATAGACATTCCATTGAATAAAATTTCTGCATATGGTCTGTTCCTGCTTCTCCCGTTGAACCAGTGTTCTTTTGATTGTTTATATTTATATATCCATTTACGGTTGTATCCTTCATTGAAATTCTCCTTTGTAATAGTTTGCTATACGTATTCCGCCTCAGTTGTCATTTTCCTGAATCAACCTTTATAATACTTAATTGAGAATCTACCTACAGCTTGTGTTGAAGTCCAATCAAAAGCAAAGCCAACTGGTGCACCAACTAACGGGATCATTTTTGTGAAACTGGTTAAAGATTTTTCTCCAGCTTTAGTTATAATTTTTTGTCCGATAACTTTCCATATTTTTACCATAACATCTCTTGTTATATATTTTTCAACGGCCTTTTTAGTTATACTTTTTGAAACTTCAATACCAATTCTCTTTATGGCTTCTTTAGCCGAATCTCCGGCAATAATCAAATATAAATCTGTTTTTAGATCAGTGGTATCCTCTGTATGACCATATACATATGCAATAGAAAACGCCATTGAAGCTTGTATTCTCCAAGAGCATATCAAGTCAGTTGGAATAGTAACAGGCAATGTTATTAAACCACCAAGGCCTGTAAATGCTCCGACAAGTCCATTTTTCATAGATTTTCGATGTAATATTTTCTTTGCCAATTCATCACAGTTAATACCATTATTCTGTTCGGCTAATTTGTCTACATAAGTTTTGATTTTAACTTGATCTGTAGATATTACAAAATCCAAAACAAGGTCTAGCCCTTTTTGCAAATCTTCTTTTGATGGTAATTTAACTCTTCCCATAATCTGTCCATCCTTTTACTATAAGCTATTGGATTCCATTGTCGCTTATAATTCCTAGCCTTCCAGCTTCCCCAGCACCCACGCCATGTTCTGCCCGAGATTCAGCATGTTGCGTATGCCCTCCTCATCCCCCAGCACATCGCCTACATCCTTGCCGTACACCATGTTCCAGTACGTTGACCCCACCACCACAATTTCCTTGTTGAGCAGAAAATGATTCATCGTATCCACGGCGGTAAGCCCGCCGCCGCGCCTCACCGCCGCCACGCTTGCGCCCACTTTGTATCGTAGCAGCCCGGGGTTCATCGCCGCCACCACGCCCGCGCGCTCGAGAAACGCCTTCATCACGGAGGTCACATCCGCCGAATACACGGGGGACCCTAATAGCACGCCGTCGGCTTCTTTGAGCTTCTCGAAATACTCGCAGAACATATCCGTCTCAAACACACAGTTCGCGCTGTTTTTGCACGCAAAACAGCCCCGGCACGGCGCAATTGTGCTCAAGTGAATCAGCTCCGTCTCAATCCCCTGCTCCTCCAGCTCCTCAAACACAATGCCCATAATCACGGCGGTGTTGCCGTTTTCGCGCGGACTGCCGTTGAACCCGACGACTTTCATGTGTTTCACCCCGATTCCAGAATCATACTGTGAGTTTTCGACATTTTTGCCCAAAAACCTTTATTCCTCCACCTTTCGGGCATTGAGGTTGAGTGGTTGGAGCGAAATGACGCAAAACAAATCAACCTTGCCGTTCAACCTTTCGGTGGATGTGCGTAAACGGCGGCGGCGGTAGAATGAGGCCATACAAGGAGGGTTAAGAAATGAAACAGATTATCCAAGTCAATAACCTGAATAAAAGTTTTAAACAAAATCAGGCGGTCAAAAATGTATCGTTTGATGTGCGCAAAGGAGAGGTGCTCTGCATCTTAGGGCCGAACGGCGCGGGCAAAAGCACCACGATCAACATGCTGGCCACAGCCATGCAGAGCGACGGCGGCGACATTCTCTGGAACGGAAAAAAGATCGGCCTCAACACCAAGGCGTACAAAAGCAACCTCGGCATCGTGCCGCAGGACATCGCCGTATACGAGGAGCTTTCGGCAGAGCGCAATATCGCGTTCTTCGCATCGCTCTACGGCCTCAGGGGCGACGCGCTCGCAGCCGGGGTGAGTGAAGCGCTCGCGTTCGCGGGCCTCACCGAGCGCCGGAGCGACAAGGTCAAAACGTTCTCGGGCGGCATGAAGCGCCGTCTCAACATCGCCTGCGCGATCGCCCACAAACCGTCCGTCATCATCATGGACGAACCGACGGTCGGTATCGACCCGCAGTCGCGGAACCACATTCTCTCGTCCATCCGTCAACTGCGCGCACAGGGCGCCACCGTGATTTACACCACGCACTACATGGAAGAGGTCGAGGAAATCTCCACGCGCATCATCATCATGGATCACGGCCAGATCATTGCTGAGGGCACCAAGGAAGAGCTCAAAGAGCGGCTCGCCGATGAGAAGCTCTACCGCTTAGAGGTGGAACGCACCGACGCGCTGGACAGCAAAAAGCTCTATCGCATCGAAGGCGTGAAGGAAGCGGGGCTCAGTGACAGCTGCCTCAAGGTATCGGTGCTCAAGGGCATTGAGAACCTCGATAAGATCATATCGCTGCTGATTGACAGCGGCGTGAAGATCAACAACATCACCAGCGACACGGCCAGCCTCGAAATGGTGTTCTTAAAGCTGACCGGGCGCACGCTGAGAGACTAGGAGGGCATCATGAACAGCTTTAAAGTGATCGTCAAACGGGACCTTGGCAACCTGATCACCAACCCGATGCTGATGTTTTACAATGCCGTGTTCCCGTTTCTGCTGATTGGCATATTGGGGTATTTGAGCAATGGCGGCTACGACAACGGCAGCGCGAACGCGTACGACTACTACGGCGTGACGATGCTGCTTTATAGCGTGATTAACGTCACGCTGACCGCGTCCAACACATTCATGGAGCGCGGTCTTAGAAACAGCAATCTGCGCGTGTTGTTCGCGCCGGTCAGCACCTCGACGGTGTACCTCAGTAAGATCGTATCGACGTTCCTGTTCACATCCGTGTGCTTCGTGGTACAGATGGCGCTTTCGGCGCTGCTGCTCGGTGTGAACTACGGCGGCGCGAACGCGGTCTTCCTGCTGCTGCTGATACTCGTGTTCGACTTCTTTGCTTCCAGCCTCGGTGTGATGTTCTGCTGCCTGTTCAAAAGCGAGGAAGCGGCGAACAAGATTTTAAGCCTGATCACCACTGTGCTCGCGATATTCGGCGGGCTGTTCTTCCAGCTCGATTCCCTCGGCGGTGTCGGGGCGGCGATAGCCGCTGTGTCTCCGGTGAAATGGGTGCTCGATGCGTCGGTGCGCATCATATGGGACGGTAACCTAAGCTCGATGCTGCCCGCGTGCAGCATCCTCGCTGCCTTGAGCGCGGCCTGCATCATCGGCTGCAAACGCTTCTTTAAAACGGAGGATTATGTATAATGAGATTCCTAACAATCGTTGCAAACAACTTTTTAAGATACGGTCAGCGGCTGACCAACGTGATTGTGATGCTGGTGCTCACGGTTGCCACGGTGGTGTTCGCGGTGGTCTTCACACCCAAAATGCAGATGAAAGGCCACATCGCGCTCGTCGCTGAGGACGACAGCCTGCTCAAAAGCGCCGCTTCGTTTGAGGTGACGGTGATGGATCATGAGCCCGCCATGTCGGACCTGATGCTGAGTAAGTTCGACGCCGTCGTGATCGATAACGGCGGCGGCTATCAGGTCAAGACGATCAAGGACGCCGCGTTGAAGGCTGCGATCGACTTTGCGATTGCGCATCCGGGCGAAACGCTGCCGGGCATAGACGAGCGCGGGGTGGGCGCAAATATCCTCGGGTACCTCTCGTTTTTCGTGCTGCTGCAGGGCGTGATGTTCATACTGCCCTACTCGGACGACAAGGAAAGCGGCGTATTCAAACGTATCGGCACCTCGCCGGTATCCGCCGGGACGTATATCGCCGCGCACAGCACCTCCAACTTCCTGCTCGTATTCACGCCGACGTTCGCGGTGATCGCCGCGGCGAAGCTGTTCGGCGCGCAAATCGGGTTCAGCCTGCCGGTGTTCGCGGCATTCGTCGCGCTGCTCTCGCTGCTGTCCACCACGTTTGCGGTGCTCGTCGCCACGCTCGTCAAGCGCATGGAAAACTGCTCGATCATCGGGTCGGTCACCATGATGCTCACCACACTGCTCGCCGGTAGCTTCGTGAGCTTTTCGAACACACGCCCCGCGTTTGACGCGGCCATCAGCGTGCTGCCGCAGAAAAGCTTTTTAACGCTGATCAGCGGCATTGAACAGGGGAATGCGCTCGGCGGATATCTGCCGCAGCTGGCCCATATACTGCTGCTGTGCGCCGCGTTTGCCGCCGTCAGCATCATCGCCGCCTCCGCACAGATGAAGGGAAAGCGCGTCCGGTAAATATTGTTTGATAAAGCCCGATGGCACAGGTATAATATGCGTGAAGTTGAACAGCGATCGGGTGAAAAAATGAGTCTTGGCCTCATTGCAACCAAAATCAAAATGCCCTCCCCGCGCAGAAACTATATCCGCAGGGAGGCGCTTTTTCATAAGCTCGAGCAGATCGGCGCGCACAAGGTGACGCTCATCAAGGGCGCGGCGGCCAGCGGCAAAACAACGCTGCTCACATCCTTCCTGCATGAAAACGATGCCCTGCGTTACAAATGGCTCACGCTCGACAAGGAGCTTGATGACCCTCTTGTGTTCTGGCGCTATTATTGTGCCGCCGTGATAGACGAAAGCCTGGGTTTGGCGTCGATATTCGATGCGATGATTGAGCAGGACGATATCTGCGGGTTATTAACGCCGGTGCTCAACGCGATGGATACCGGCTGCGACATTGCCATGGTGCTCGACGACTTTCATACGCTCCAAAACGAGAAGCTTTTGACTTCTATTGAATACTTCATCAAAAACGCGCCCGAAAACGTGCATTTTGTGATTGTGTCGCGTCTCGAACCGCCGCTCTATTTCGGCGATCTCGCGGTGTCCGGCAGCCTTTTGAGCCTCACGGAGGACGATCTTAAATTCACGGCGGAGGAATCGGCGCGCTTTTTGGTCTATACGCTCGGGCAGAGCCGCTCCGAAAGCGAAAAGATGCGCATGAGCAGTCAGGCCGAAGGCTGGGTGGGCGGGCTGCAGCTGCTTGCGCTCGCTTCCGAGGGCAGCACGGCTGCGCTGCAGGAGTTTAAGGCGATGGGGCGTTATGCGGTGGAATATCTGCAAAAGGAGATACTGAGCGCGCTGCCTGAAGGCTTAAGGCATTTCATGATCAAAACATCGATGCTGCACAGCTTCGATGCCGCCGTGTGCAACGGCATTTTGCATATTCAGAACAGCGAAGAGATGATACAAGCAGCGCTGGACCGCAACCTGTTCATCGTATCGGTGGGTGAGGAGAGCTTTCGGTACCATAACCTGTTCGGGGAATTTTTGAACCTCAGGTTTGCGGCACTGCCCGAAGAGGAACGCCGCTCGTTTCATGCGCGCGCGGCGCTATACTATGAATCGCGGGGCGATTTGGAGCAAAGCATCCGGCATTTTTTGATCAACGGCGACTATGAGAACGTGATGCGCATCATCAAGGCGCACGGCAGCAATTACCGGCTTTGGGCGTATCTTGAGCAGATACCGATTGATGTGCTGCGCGGCGAGCGTGAGCTCGTGCTCGAGCGTTTGTTTTATGTCTATTACAACAGCGGCATTGAAAAGCTGACGGGATTGTTCGAGGCTTTTGCGGGTGAGATGGAATCCGACGACAGCTGGCGGGTATTAAAGATCACTAAGGCCATACTGATGGATCTTGATTTTCGCATTGACCTCATGACCGCCGAAGAGATTGAGGAGATGGGTTTGAGCGATACCGCCAAAGCCATACTCTGCATCAAAACAGCGGCATTCCTTTATCTTAAATATGAGCTCAGAGAAGCCCGGGAAATACTCGAAAAGGCACAGTCACTTGACTTCGGGGAGAACCCGTTTTTGAACATGGCGATACTGAGCATGACGAGCGGCGTCAAGGAAGAGCTTGGACAACTGGCCGATTGTGAGAAAATTTACAAGAAGATATTCATACTCATGGAGGAGCAGAACCTGCTCGTCCATCTGTCTTTTAACTTCTATGTCGGCGTAACAGGCATTTATCTCAAAGCGGGTCGGCTCGACGAAGCGCAGGCTGCTTTGGATAAGGCCGAAAAAACAAAGGGACGCACGGACTTATGGTCGGATGGGGGGTATCTTTACAACCTCATGGAGCTGCGGCTGCTGCAGGGCCGATCGGAAGAAGCTGGCGCGATTATTGATAAGATGCTGGGCTTAAGCTTTTATAAGAATATGCTCTATACGTCGAGCCTGTATAAATACATGGATGCCGCAGACAGAATCACACCCGAACTCGCAGAGCGATACCTTGAGATCTATAACGAATGCGAGCCAAGGTTTCTGCGCGCGGAGGATAAAATTGCGTTTGCGCGCGTGCAAAAAGCGATGGGCAACAGCGAGCTTGCCGTGAAAGCGACGGATGACGTGCTTGAGGTGCTGCGCAGCCAGCAGATCAATGTGAAGCTCGTGGAAGCGCTGCTTTTCCGGTGTGGGCTGGTAGCCGGACAGAGCGCGGCGGCGCAGCGCGAGCGCAGAGGTCTGCTGCGTGAGGCGGTTTATTACGCCGCAAATGGGCCGCTCGTTTCGCCGTTTTTGCTTGAGAGGCGGCATATCGCGGGGCTTTTACCGACGCTGGTGAGCGAGCTTGGCACGCAGCTATCAGAAGCGGAAAAGAAATTCGTCGATGACTTGGGCAAACGCATCGGCGGCGTACAAACAGCCGGCTTGCTCAGTGAGCGCGAGATGGATGTGCTGCGCGAGCTCGCAACGGGCGCTTCGAACAAGCAAATCGGCGAGACGCTGTTTATCTCGCTGGCCACGGTCAAAACGCATATGATCAACATATTTTCAAAGCTTCAGGCGGAAAACCGCCTTGAAGCCGTGGAAAAGGCACGCAAAATGGGGCTGCTGTGAAAAGCAGCGGATTCGCGGCAAAGAACATTCATCGTATATGAGACAATTCAGCGCCATGTACGTTTTTTAACGCAATCCACTCCAAAGTCTTATTAGGATTGATAAAATCAGGGACATACTTGAAACGTCTCTGACTTATTAACATTAAACAAAAATACTCTTATCACTTCATTGATAATTGCAATTCTATGCAAAAGGCAGTTCCTGAGCGTCATGTCGATAAACATTTCCACAGCGATGCTTTATTTTGGAACAAAAGTGCGGCCAGATATGTATAAAAATGCGGCCAAAAGCTAAAGATTTTGTCGAATATATCCGATAAAAGTTATAGTGTGATATTTTCTGACAGGATTCACTGCAAGGTCTGATCATTATTGCGCATATTTTGCGGACTGATGGGAGGATGATGGATGGAGAAAACTTAAATCAAGTCGACGTTGTGGTGTGTATCTCATAACGTGAAGGGCAAATGACGTGATACACAGGAAAGCATGGATATATTTTATCGAAAGGTACTTTCATTATGGAAAAGAAGAACGCTGTAAAACCAAGCTCTGCCGTGAAGAAACGACTTATTATCATAGGCGTATCGGTCGTATTTTTGGCAATGGCTGCCGTTATTATTTATCTGCTGACCCGGCCCGCGGATGCGTCCAATGCCAAGGATGACCGCGCTACCGTCGTGACACAGGAAAATGCGGATGAGGTAAAGGCAACGATGGATAACCCGGTAGAGGATGGCTATTATCAGGTCGTAATGAATACCGAATGGACTTTTGACAGCAAGACTTCCAATGCATATGTGGAAAATGCCAAAAATAATAACCGCACGGTCTATTTTGATGTTTTCCGCTCAGACACGAATGAGCTCGTTTACTCCTCCCCGTACATTCCGGTCGGTGAGAAGATACAGGGCTTTTTGCTGGATGCAGACCTTGCGCCAGGCAGTTATGACGGTCTGGTTACCTATCATCTGGTGGATGATAATCACGAGGAAGTCAGCGATCTTTCTGTCACGGTGACCTTTCAGGTAAAGTAAATCATACAACATTATTTCACGGAAGAAATAATTAAATTTCAAGGAGGAAAGAAAAAATGAAAGCAAGAAAAACATTAGCAATCGTAACAGCTGTCGCTTTGATAGTGTTACCGACTCAGGTTGTTTTTGCGGCTGATCCGGCGGATCAGATCGTCACGGGAGATGCAATCGTTGACTATGTCGATCCCGCAACAATGACCAATGTTGTGGTGCCGACAAGCGCCGCGCTCAAATTCACACTTGACCCGCAGAACCTTGCGGCCACTCAGGGTGTTGGCGAATGGAAGCCTGAAGACGGCGGCTCCATCATTCCTGCAGCTGTCAACATCGTGGCCAACCAGAGCGCCGTTCCGATCAAGACGTCCGTTCATCTGACACTGGATGATGACGCAGGGGATGTCGTTTTATTGGGCAGCGCAGACGATGTGAACGATGGCACAGATAAAAACATGTACCTGAGCTTTGTTCCGGCCAATGCCAAAACATCCATACCGCTGGCGGAAATTGCCGCAGCGACTGACCCCGTGTTTGTGAAAGACGGCGATGATCCTGCCGTGTTTGACGGAGCCGATCTGCTGGCTGCCGGAGTGGATGAAGACGATCTGCTGCTCACAACTGATGCGGCGACTGCGACTTTTGGTCAATTTGTGGAGACTGAGGAAGATTCTGACGTGTACAATCAGGTTGAGGTTCCCGCTCATAGTTTGGTAGCGGCGACAACGCCGACCACTGTCGCGGGCTTTTCGACCTTAGGCGTTTCTGCCGCAGCCGCCAAGATCACAGACGCTGAAGCCGGCACGGACCTCGCATTTGTGATGAACAAGGCAGAATACTATGTCGTCAGAGACTCTGATGGATTTTCTCTCGTATATGATGACGCTGCAAGAAATGACAATTTCGACACCGCTTCATTTATTATCAGCGGCGTAATCAACAAGAACGCGGACTGGTCCGGATATGATGCGACGACAAAGATATCGGTGACAGCGACCTACTCCTTCGACATACTGACCAATACCGAGTATGATGACGCTATTGCTGCTAAAGTGGGCACGACATATAATTCCGTGGAAACAGTGGCTCCTGTGGCACCGGCTGTGACGGATGAGTCTCTCGCGATTGAGGCCGGTACTGCCGAAGATGTGGCTGTGACACTTGGTGAGGGATCCGCGGCTGCGACCGGAATCACATCGGTGACTTATGAAGACGGAGGCACACAGACCCTGGCTGCGACGGATGACTACACCTTCAGCGGCACGACACTGACATTCACTTCGGCTTATATCGACTCGTTGATAGAGGATGAGGTGACGTCCAGAACCTTTACAGTGACCTTCAACAATACGGCTGCGACAACAGACACGGTGACTCTGACCTTTGCGCCATCGGTGGCACCGGCTGTGACGGAAGAATCGGCTGAAATAGCGGCTGGCACTGCTGAAGATTTCGCTGTCACACTGGGTGAAGGCTCATTGGCTGCTACGGGAATCGCGTCGGTGACTTATGAAGATGGCGGGACGCAGACACTCACAGCAACGGATGATTACACATTTGCGGGCACGACACTGACATTCACTTCGGCTTATATCGATTCGTTGATAGAGGATCAAGTGGAGTCAAGAACCTATACAGTGACCTTCAACAATACAGCTGCGACGACGGATACGGTGGAATTAACCTACGAAGCACCGCCCGTAACAAATATCGCTCCGAGTATTGCAACGACCAGCTATTCCTTCTCGTCTGGTACACCTGTTGTGATAACGACGAACCTTGGAATCGGCAATCTTGCGGCGACGGGCATCACATCTGTTACCTACTTGAATGCCTCTAATGTTGTGAAAACAGTGGATGCGGGCAGTTACACGTTTGTCGGCAACACGTTGACGTTCACATCGACCTTCATCAATACGCTGGTCTCCGGTAACGTTACGTCCAGAGAATTCACAATCACGTTTAATAACAGCGCAAGTACGGTGGTTGTGGTGACGCTTCACAGGCCTTAAGCAGTAACAAGAACGGAAGCTGCTTAAAAGATAATGCCTTAAGCATTTAATGAAGCTATCGTGATTTATGCCCTCTGCAGAAATGCAGAGGGTTATTTTTATGTGCTTCAGCGCAACAATCCACCAGCTTTGCTGATGTGAATAAAAATGCTTTAGTTTATAGCATTAGCGGAGCAGCCGAAAAATAAAAGACTGTTAAAGACAGTGTGCTCGAAAGGACTGCTGCTTTAGC
The DNA here is from genome assembly GCA_023408075.1 of Bacillota bacterium. GTDB lineage: Bacteria > Bacillota > Clostridia > Christensenellales > SZUA-584 > SZUA-584. The sequence goes on from JAEYKW010000023.1 coordinate 25,380, forward strand.
GGCCGCAGGGCTAGTTATGCAACTGGAGGACTTCTCAGTACCTCTTAAGATGTGCAGCAATATGGCCTTTTAGGGCTGGTGCATACCACCGGTTTGACTGGTGGTTTTGATTTCGTTTTCCATTGGTGTGGGATGAGAGCTCGTGAGGGAAGCCTATGAAAAAAGCCATACCGCGTGCGGCATGACTTGCCGATATCTTTTATTTTAACCGATGCAGCAGACTTTTCTTCCAGCCGCGCAGCCGCTCAAAGCCGATTTTGGCAACAATCGCCCCGAGCAGGAACCCAGCGATGCCAATGCCCATAAAAAAGCAGCGCAAGGCGTCCGGCAGCGCCACAAAATGGCCGACTCCAAAGTTTATAAACATCGCAATCGCACCGATCATCATCGGCCAGTTGCCTCTGATATTGTTCCGGTTCATCGCAGTGCCCTCTCAGTACTTTTTGTGATAGTAGATTTTGAGCGCCACGCGAACGAGCAGCAAAAACAACGCGCAGCCCACGAGCGAAAAGAACACCGTTTCGTTGAAATAGCCCGCCACGATGCCCGCAAGCAGAATCAATACGATGCAGACGTACATGGCGTTGCCGCCCACCTTCATGGCAATCAGCTTTTCGCGTTCGTCGTTTTCGGCGTAGTAGGCGCTTTTAAGCTTTTCATCGTTTTTCAACAGCCATCTGTACCGCCCGATAAAATATGAAAATATGAGGCTGACCGATAGCAGAATGCCCGTTTGAAAGCCGCGCAGAAACTCGGAAAAATTGTTTGCCGCTATGGCCCGGATGACGCCGAATTCGCCCAGCAAAAGCAGTGTTGCCATCGCGGCGGCACCCACGCTGAGCACCGCGATTCTTGATTTCAATGAGTCTTTATATTGTTCCATCTATATATCCTCCACATCCGAAAAATCGAAAACATCTTCTATGCACAGATTGAAATACCGCGCGATCTTGTAGGCGAGCACGAGGGATGCCGTGTATTTGCCGCACTCAATAGAGGTGATGGTTTGGCGCGTGGTGCCCACCGCCATGGCTAACTCCTCCTGAGACAGCTTGCGTTTTTTTCGCAGTTCTTTGATTTTTGTGTTCAAAAGCGCACCTCCATTGCAAAACGAGCTTTGCAAATAAAGTATAGTGTGCTTTGCATAAAATGTCAAGCCGACTTTGCAAGCAAGTCAGTATTTCTGGTGTTGAAGCAGTTACCAGCATATCAAATTATGATATGCTGGTAATGAACGGCATTGACCGTTTTGTAATCCTGCGGAAGGGTCGAGACCCTTCCCTACAGGTGCGTAAAATACTCATCTGTCGCCCATTTAAGAGGATTCTCATCTATGTATCTCCATATGCGCAGGTATTCATTTTCGTTTCGGATAATGTGATCATAAATAATCTTTGTAATTTATTACTGAAAATGAGGGAACGGTCTCGACCGTTCCTTGCTGCAAATCGGGCGGAAGGGTCTAGACCCTTCCCTACAGGCGCGTGAAATATTCATCTGTTGCCCATTTGAGCGGATTCTCATCTATGTATTTCCATACACGCAGATATTCGTTTTCGTTTCGAATGATATGGTCATAGAATGATTTTTGCCAAACATCCATACTGGGTTCGCTCATATGTATTTTCCTTGAAACGCCTGATTTGTACAGTCCGATTATTGTCGGAATTGTAGGGAAGGGTCTAGACCCTTCCGCGCAGTTAATCGAAATAACAGCATGAACATGATTCGGCATAACAATATATTTGAGGACTTCAACCATTTTAAAGTGATTTGTAATGTTATCTAACTCTTCTGCAACAATGCATCCAAAAGTATTGAGATGGACAGAACCGTCAGCTACGCAGCCAAAAATGTGCTGTTTGTTATTTGTGCATATCGTTATAAAGTAATAGCCCTTGCTGCTATAATCAAAGCTTTGTAAGCGAGCCAGTTTTCGATTCGGCAAAGTCACAAGAACACCTCACGAATAACCTCTGAAAAGAATTTATTTATTTAGTTCGACAAATATATCCGAACTCCTTGAAATCAAAAAGCCACACCGCATGTGCGGCATGGCTTATCGTGAGTCTGTTATTTTAATTCCTTAAAACCGAACCTTCTCGGCGATGTACGCGCTCACCTTGTCAATCCCGATGCGGATCTGCTGCATCGTATCGCGGTCGCGAATGGTGACCTGATTGTCTTCCAGCGTGTCAAAATCCACCGTGATGCAGTACGGCGTGCCGATCTCATCCTGACGGCGGTAACGCTTGCCTATGCTGCCCGTCACATCAAAATCCACCATGTGATCCTTTAAGAGCATGTCGTACACTTCCTGCGCTTTCTCGTTGAGCTGCTTTTGCTGCGGCAGAATCGCGGCTTTGAACGGCGCGAGCGCGGGGGAGAGACGCAGCACCACGCGCGTGTCGCCGCCCTCAAGCTGTTCCTCGTCATATGCGTCGCAAAGGAACGCGAGCGCCACACGGTCGGCGCCGAGCGAGGGCTCAATGCAGTACGGCAGGTACTTCTCATTGGTCACCGGGTCGATGTATTCGAGGCTGACACCGGACGTATCCATATGCTGCTTTAAGTCGAAATTGGTGCGATCCGCAATGCCCCACAGCTCGCCCCAGCCAAACGGGAACAGGAACTCGATGTCCGTCGTTGCGTTGGAATAGTGCGAAAGCTCTTCGGGGTCGTGGTCCCGCAAACGGACGTTTTCATCCTTCATGCCAAGCGAGAGCAGCCACTGGTGGCAGAAGTTCTTCCAGTAGTTAAACCATTGCATCTCTTCGGCGGGTGCGCAGAAGAACTCAAGCTCCATCTGCTCAAACTCGCGCGTGCGGAACGTGAAGTTGCCCGGCGTGATCTCGTTGCGGAACGATTTGCCGATCTGCCCGATGCCGAACGGCACGCGCTTGCGCGTGGTGCGCTGCACGTTTTTGAAGTTCACGAATATGCCTTGTGCCGTCTCGGGACGCAGGAATATCTCGCTCGCCGAGTCTTCGGTGACGCCCTGAAACGTCTTGAACATCAGGTTGAACTTGCGGATGCCCGTGAAGTTGCGCTTGCCGCACGCGGGGCAGTTGATCTCCTTCTCGGCGATAAAAGCCTCCATGTCTTCGGGCTGCATCGCGGCGACGTTGATGTCAGTCTTCTTCTTGGCCGCGTACTCCTCAATCATGTGGTCGGCACGGAAGCGCGCCTTGCACTCCTTGCAGTCCATCAGCGGGTCGGAGAAGCCGCCCACATGGCCCGAGGCCACCCATGTCTGCGGGTTCATCAGTATCGCCGAATCGAGGCCGACATTGTACGGGCACTCCTTAATGAACTTCTTCCACCATGCCTGCTTCACATTGTTCTTGAACTCGACGCCAAGCGGGCCGTAGTCCCACGTGTTCGCAAGTCCGCCGTAGATTTCCGATCCGGGGAATACATATCCTCTGTTTTTGCAGAGCGCGACGATGCGCTCCATCGTTTGCTTATCTTTTTTCATCATGTCCTCCGAAATAAATAAAGCCATTTTGTCCTCACACTGGGACGAAAATGACAACTTTCCGCGGTTCCACCCGTTTTGGCATAAAATGCCCGCTTTTTACTCTCCGGTTTTGCTTGAAGCGCCCATGAACTCTGCTGCCGCCGCGGGCTTTCACCCTCCCCGCGTCGCTTGGTCGGCATTTTTTGGCCATGCTCTTCACCGGAACGATATTAAATTTCTAAAACAAAAGCGCCAAGTCTTTCAGCTTTCCTATAACTATACCAAAAGCCCTGCGCTTTCGCAAGAGCTGATGATTATTCATTGTTGTTGTGCAGCGTGAAAGGTTCCAGCCAAATGATTTGTGCTTGAACACGAAAAGGATATTGATTTTTTCATAATTCGTTGTTATACTATAGTCAAATAAGAGTGTTGGTGAGTAAAGTCTCTTATTTGGGGCAATTTTTGCACAAGGATGTGTCAAAAAGAAAACTGCGGTTTTTGTAAGCTCCTTAGAAAAATGGAATTAAACTTGTTTTTGTTACAAGGCTCAAAGATGAACCTAAAGGTTTGTTTTTGGGCTTCGTTTTTTTCCGGGGGGAAGAGGGACCTTCCCGAATATACACCGGTGTGGCACGAAAAGGAGGGCACAGAAATATGGATCACGGAGATGTGGCTTGGATCTTAACATCTTCAGCGCTGGTGTTTATCATGACACCTGGATTGGCTTTTTTCTACGGGGGCTTGGTAAAGCGAAAAAATATTATCAATACGATTATGTCATCCGCGATGATGATGGGCATCGGCTCAATTTTATGGGTGCTGGTTGGCTTTTCATTATCCTTCAGTGGAGATACGGCAGGCATTATCGGCGATTTTAATTGGTTTGGTCTTAACTTCAACGGGTTTACCGATACCACGTTGCCCTATCCGAACACACTGAGTTTCGCGATTTTCCAGATGATGTTCGCGATTATCACGCCTGCGCTGATTACAGGTGCGATTGCTGAGAGAATGAAATTCTCATCGCTCGTGATCTTCTCAACAGTCTGGTCTTTAATTGTCTATTATCCGCTTGCGCATATGGTTTGGGGCGGCGGCCTGTTGTTTGACATTGGCTCGGTCGACTTTGCGGGCGGCAATGTGGTGCACGTAAGTTCCGGTGTCAGCGCACTCGTGCTGACGCTCTTGCTGGGCAAGCGCAGTCACTTCGGGCGGGCAACCTACCATCCGCATAATGTGACGTATGTGTTTTTGGGAGCGGCACTGCTTTGGTTCGGGTGGTTTGGGTTTAACGCAGGCAGTGCGCTTGCGGCCAACGAACTCGCGGTTCATGCCATGATCACGACCAACACTGCCGCGGCATCTGCGATGCTCTCCTGGCTGTTCATTGAAAAGATAAAGAACGGTAAACCGACTCTGGTCGGCGCATCGACCGGTATGGTTATCGGCCTCGTTGCGATTACGCCCGGCGCGGGTTTTGTGCCGATATGGGCGTCCATCGTAATTGGTGCTCTCGTCAGCCCCATCAGCTATTTCTTTATTACAGTCGTCAAAAAGAAGTTCCGCTATGATGATGCGCTAGACGTATTCGGGTGCCACGGTATCGGAGGTATTTGGGGCGGCATTGCGACAGGGCTTTTCGCGCAGACCTCAATCAATCCGGCAGCGGCTTGGAACGGCCTTGTCTTTGGCGATGTGAGCCTTTTCCTCGCTCAACTCGAAGCTATCGGTGTCACCATTGTGATTGCTGTTGTGGGCACGCTGGCTGCGGCGGGCATCGCATCGCTGGTCACCAAGGGCATCAGCGTATCGGCGAAGAATCAGGCGATTGGTCTTGACGCGTCGGAGCATGGCGAATCTGCCTATCCCGCGTTTAATGGTATGGATTAAGACGAATTGAGGAGTGCTTGAATATGCAGAAAATTGAGGCGTATATCCGTCCTGAAAAATTAGAGGATGTCAAGGAGATCATGGACTGCCTGCATCTTAACGGACTCAGCATGGTCGAGGTGATGGGCTGCGGCAACCAGAAGGGCTGGAAAGAATATGTGCGCGGCACGGAAATAGATTACAACTTTCTAAGAAAGATCAAGATTGAAATGGTTGTGCTCGACGAGCAGGTTGAGGATGTCGTGCGCAGCATAATGGATAAGGTGTACACCGGCGAGTTCGGGGACGGTAAGATATTCATTTACGACGTCAAAGACGCTATCCGCATACGCACGCAAGAGCGCGGAGAAGATGCAGTCAGGTAATATAAATAGCGGCATGATAAAGCCCAAGAGCGGGCAAACATAAATGAAATCGTCGGTATAAAGGCGTACAGGCGAAGCTGATGGAAAAACTGAATAGCTATTATGGAAATAACAGGGCTCAAAGATGAACCGTATGTGTTTGTTTTGATCCCTGTTTTTTATAAATCAATTTATTAAGGGAGGTTACTATGGATACACAGGTGGTTCTAGATACCTTATGGGTACTCTTGGCAGGGATGTTGGTGTTCTTTATGAATCTGGGCTTTGCCATGGTGGAGAGCGGTTTTGCTCGATCCAAAAACACGGTCAATATCCTGTCCAAGAATTTCATCGTCTTTGCGGTCTCATCATTAGGATTTTTGGTTCTTGGCTGGGGCTTGATGTTCGGCGATGGAAACGGCTTTATCGGACAGAGCGGGCTTTTCATGGCCAGCGGCGCAGACAATTCGCCGGCAGTGGGAGACGCTTATCAGGGCGTATACTCGGCCATATCCTGGACGGGTGTTCCGCTTTGGGCGAAGTTCTTCTTCCAGCTCGTGTTCTGCGGGACAGCGGCGACAATTGTTTCGGGTGCGGTAGCGGAGCGCATCAAGTACATTTCGTTTATCGTGTTCTCGCTGGTGCTCACAATGATCATTTATCCTATCGTCGGCCACTGGATTTGGGGCGGCGGCTGGCTCGCAAGCCTTGGATTCCAGGATTTCGCCGGTTCGACCGTGGTTCACTCGGTCGGTGGCTGGGCAGCCCTCGCGGGCGTGCTGGTGTTAGGGCCGCGCTTTGGCAAATACGGCCCCGGCAAACAGATCAACCCGATTCCGGGCCACAATATGCCCATCGCAACGATCGGTCTGTTCGTGCTCTGGCTCGGCTGGTTTGGGTTTAACCCGGGCTCCACAATGGCGGCTAATCCGGGAGCTATTTCCCACGTGCTCATGACAACGAACACATCGGCTATCGTGGCTGTTCTCACATCCACGGCGGCATCGTGGATACTCATCGGCAAGCCGGATCTTGGCATGACGATCAACGGGTGTCTCGCAGGCCTCGTCGCCATTACGGCGGGTTGCGCCTATGTGAGCGTGACAAGCGCAATCATCATCGGCGCTGTTGCAGGTATTATGGTTGTTATCGCTGTGCGTATGTTTGACCGCATCCGGATCGACGATCCGGTGGGCGCGACGGCTGTACATCTTTTCTGCGGTGTGCTCGGCACGTTGATGCTCGGACTGTTCAGCGATGCGAACATCGCAGCAGCAAACGGTGTTGTCGGCAGCAACGGCTTGTTCATCGACGGGACTTGGAATTTGCTCGGAACGCAGGCCTTGGGTGTCGTGGCGGTTGGCGGCTTCGTATTTGTGGCGGCTTTGATCGTCTGGCTGCTTATCAAGGTGACATTGGGCATGCGCGTATCGCTTAAGGAAGAGATCGAAGGTCTGGATATCGGCGAGCACGGCAACCAGGCTTACCCGGAGTTTGTTATCCGCCGTCCTTCGATGATTTCGGATATGCCCGTTCATGTTGATGAGAAGAAATAGTGATATAATAATATAAGGAGGTGGCTATTGTGAAACACGTGAAAGCGGTGATAAGACCGGAAATGCTGGAAGTCGTGCGCGGAGCGCTGGAAAAAGCGGGCTGCTACCACGGCGTGACCATTACCGAAGTGATGGGACACGGCAAGCAAAAGGGTGTGGTTCAGGTGTGGCGCGGTGAGAAATTCCATTTGGATCTGCTGCCTAAAGTAATGATGGATATGGTCGTAAAGGACGAGGAAGTGCCCACTGTCAAAAAGGTTATTCTGGAAAGTGCGGCAAGGGGTGAAAACGGCGATGGAAAAATATTTATATATGATATCGCTGAGGTCATACGTATCAGAACAGGCGAAGAGGGCGAAGACGCGCTCTAAACCATAACATCAGAGAACGCCGGGAAACACTTCTCGGCGTTCTTTTTGTTCAAAGAATACCGGATGCGACCAAAAATTGTGATTTATAGGGTTCCTGCGAGTTAAGTTTCTCCGCTCTGGCGGAAGAATAAAAACCTGCAGCTTCCATAATACGGCATATAAGGCGAAATGCGCGTGTGATATCCTTTTGACGGCTGATAATCCTCGATTCTTGACGAATGCTCTGCGCTGATATAGTATAATCCTTAGCATTATTATTGGAGTGGCAAATGGTTTCATTGACAGTCTCAAAACAGCAGGACGGCACGCAGCTTTTCAGCCTGCTGACGGATGCTTATCCTGATTTTTCTAAGAAAGCCATGGATATGGCGTTTAAGAAACGCTTTATCACGGTTAACTGCGAAGATGCTTTCGGTAACGACACCTTAAAAGAAGGCGATGTCGTCAGTCTTTATGTACCGGGAGATATCCTCGGCCTCGACCTGATGCCCGTCATCGTGTATCAGGACGAAAACATCATCATCGTGGACAAGCCCGCGGGGCTGCTTTCGCGTTCGGACGAAGGCGAAGTAAACGCGGTCGATATGGTGGAATACTACATGAAAAAGCGCGGGGAATACAATCTCGATGCGCTGATGGTGCCTTACTTGTTATACCCGCTTGATGAATATGTGAGCGGACTACTGGTTATGGCCAAGCATGAAGACGCATACCTGTTTCTCGCCGAAGCGTTGAACCAGCGCCGTCTCTCGCGCTATTATATCTGCGCGGTTCAGGGCATGGCCAAAGAAAGCGAAGAGTTGATGGGCTTTCATCTGCGCGACAAAGCCGGACGGCGCGCGCAGATTTTAGCGCAGTTCAAAAAGGATTCCAAGCCCATCGTGACGCGCTACAATCTTCTTGCCCAAGGGGAGACGATGTCGCTGATCAAAACGCGGCCGGTCACCAACTCGCTGCATCAGGTGCGGGTACACCTAGCATACGGCGGCCTGCCGGTGCTCGGTGACGACGTATACGGCAACGCGCGGTTCAATAAAAAAAGCGGTGCGGAATACATCTGCATGTGGCTCAAATCGCTCGTGTTCGAGGTGGGAACGGGGCACAGCTATGCGTACCTTAACGGCATGAGCTTTGAATCGCACAAGCACAGCTTTCCAAGGTGCGTTTACGATGAAGGGCTTATGGACGGCATTGAGAGCGAAGCAACCGAAGAAGAATAAAGCAAGGGATGAGCGGCGCTCATCCCTTATTTGATACGGGAAGTTGTTTGTTTATTCTGTAGCAGAAGCAGTCGGTATGGGGGTTGATGTCGACTGATCTGAAGTTTCATATAATTCCTGCTTTATCTTGTTGCCGTCAGCGTCGTAATAAACCTTATAAATGTTGGTTATTTCCTGTGGTAAGCCGACGCTGATTTCGAATGTATTTACAGAATCGATTTTTGCGCCGTTCGGTAAAATGTCGGAAACCGAAATGGTTGTGTATATTATTCCGGTATTATTATCTTCATTTGTATTCGGGATACTGACTTCATTTTTCACTTTTTCGGAAAAGAAGTCGACCGTATATTCCATTGAAGGGCCATAGATGCTGATGCTGAAGGCAGAGCCGTCGAGCTTGGCTTCTATGGTCACATCGCTGTCATACGGATTGCTGATTTTAAAATCGGAGCCAGGGTTGCCGACCATCGTGTTCAGCCCATCGAGTTTAAGCTTGAAAGGCAAAAAGCCATGTTTGTATTCAACGATTTCCAATTCCGCACGGATCGCTGCGTTATACAGTGCGGTGGCTGCTGCAACCGTACCGCTGGTGGGGTACGAGCCAAGAGCGACGATGGTTCCAGTATCGTTTTCGTCTATCAAATCCATAGCTATTGATGCTTCGGTGTCTTGCGGATCGTTAGTTTCGTTGGAATCTTGACGCCCCACAATATCGTTGAATGAAATCGTCTCGCCGGGTTTTATGACAGTCCCATTAATCAAATCTGCGGCTTCATGCAAATCTTTCAAGCCGTCGGCGTCGTCATACCCGCTGATATCCAACGTGAAGGTCGTCATAGGCAAGGGCTCATCGCTAGCCTCGGGAGCCGGCACGGCGGTGGTGCAGCCCGTGACAGCCACGGCCAGTGTGATTAACAGTGCGGCTGCGGTAAACAGCGCCGATTTTTTTCTATGCTTCGTAATCATAACAACTCTCCTTTTGATATTCGCCTTGCTGATAAACAGCGCAGGCGCGAATTTGGGCGTCTGCACGGGCCCCGCGAGCTTCAGCAGCGTGCCCGCATAATCCGCGCGCTCCGTGCCCGGCAGGCCGCGGAATACATGCGCGTCGCACTGCACCTCGATATCGCGCCGCATCAGCGCGAACACGATCCATACGAGCGGATTGAACCAATGCACGATATTGAGCACAGTGGCACCCGCGCAGGCCAGCGTGTCGCGGCGGCGGATGTGTGACAGCTCATGCAGCAGCACATGGCGTTTCTGTGCCTCGGTCAGCGCTTCAAAGGACGAGGGGGAAATCAGCAGCACGGGACGGAAAACGCCGTAGACAGCCGCCGTGCCCGTTTCGCTCGCACAAATAGCCCGTATGTTTTGTTTAAGCCCGAGCGTCTGCCTGCACGCATCCAGCAGAGCGGTGAATTCGGGCGCGTTGTAGCTGCGGTTGCGACGGATGCGCCGCATAAACAGCGCATTGCCCGTCAGCATCGTCAAGGATGTGGCGGCCATGCCCACAACCCAAACCAGGGACGCGATTTCGAGCGCAGACGGAAGCGCGACTACAGCTTGGGGCTGCGCAACAGATGGGACGGCTGCCGTTTGCGGCTGCGTCTCGGGCGCACCGGCAATGGATTGCGCTTGTGTCTCGGGTATATCGGCAGGAATGGGGGCCTGCGTATCGTCGGCGGTTAAGGGAGCTGTGTTTTCGAAAGCGGCAGCGATTTGTGCTTGTTGTGCGTTCCAGAGGTTGTGAACGCTTAAGGGACTGCTGACGGCGAAAGGCACGATCAGCCGCGCGGCAATCAATGCATAAAGCACGGTCAGCATGATACCGGGACGCCGCCCGACAATCAGGCGCGCGCCGAGCACGAGCAGCGCAAGCACCGCCGCTTCGGCTGAAACGAGCAGCACCGATTCAAAAACCGCTGTCATCGCTCATCATCCTTTCTCTGGCTGCCAATGAGGTTTTTAAGCTCGCTGATCTCCTGTTCGGAGAGCGAACCGTTCTCCAGGAAGCCTTTGACGAGCAGATTAACGCTGCCCTTATAAACACGCTTTAAAAACAGATCTGTCTCCATGCGCACCGCATCGTTTTCGCTGAGCAGCGGATAATACATCATCACATTCTGCTGCTGTACGCCCACCGCTTTTTTCTTGACGAGCCGCCGCAGCATCGTGAGTATCGTGCTTTGCGACCAGTCGGTATGGGCGCTTACGGCCTTGACGATATCGTTGCCGCTCATGGGCGCTTTTTCCCACAGCGCTTTTAGCACATACCATTCGCTTTCACCAATTTTAGGGATACTCATAAAGGATCCTCCTTCGCTTGGCCAAGGTAACGTTACAATGTAATATTACAATGTAACAAATGAGATGTCAATAACAAAATTCTAAAAATATGGAATTCAAGGAAGGATGATGACGGGTGTGCCGATGGGGGCAAGAGGCCACAGCATACGGATGTCGGCGTCGCGCAGGGCGATGCAGCCGGCGGTGCTGTCGGTGAGCTTGCCGCCGATTTCAATGCCGCCGCCGTGAATACCGATCTGACCGCCAAGCGGCGTGTCCCACGGCGGGCGAAGGCTGTTTGCATGCGCGGCAGTGATGGCCTCCAGCCCCGCAGCCGTAATGCGCCCCATTTCTGATGCATACTGCGCATCTTTAATTGAGGGATAATTGAGCCCCAGGAAAAGCGCATATTTTGACTTTGTGTTGCGCGTGCAGACGGCATACCGGCCTTCGGGTGTTTTGCCGTCGCCCTCGCATGTTTTATGGCCAAGAGAATGCGGCCCAAGGCCGATGCCGCAGGCCAATAACACCTGCTGCCCGCTGACGCATTCGAGCATGCGCTGCTGTTTGTAAACTGTTATCGTATTCATCTTTTTGATTATTTCCCTGAAAATACTTTCTATTACCAATATATTTTATAAATTTTTATATTTTTTTTAAATAACAGCGTATTTCTTTCTAATTTTTACACTATTTTTGTCGAAATACTATACAATTCTGATAATATGTGTGATATTATAACACTAGAAATCATATAAAGGATATGATATCTAAACTCATCATTTGGTTTTGAAACAAAGGCCCATGAAAAATATATAGGGTCTAGGAAAAATATAGAAGAGAGAATGGTTATTTTGGCAGCTGGGTAATAGAGTGTTTGCGAGTTGCAATGGAGCGGAGCACGGCATTTCGGCAGGTTGCCAGAGGTTTCTCTGATAGACCAAATCTATTGTGAGGAAGAGAAGCGTCAATAATGCCGGTCGGTTCGACGACTTGAACGTTTTTTGGGGGGGTATCATTATGGATCAGCTCATAAGGCAAAATGCCGTGAGAGATTCTGGCTGCACAGTTTTGGATCTGGAAAGGGCCAGAATTCGCCGTCAATTTCAACAGGAACGAAAAAAGCTGGAAGACATGGTCGCGGCCCGCTTTAAAAGTGGGGATATCAACATGGGCGCTGATTTGTGCATTCTCAAACAAAGCGATTTACTCGATAAACTTGTGGTCAATGAAATGGAGCTCGAAGAATACAGCGAGCGGTATGATAAAGATCAGCTTTGTGACTGATCGGTATTAGGCTGCCGTAAACGGACAGTCTTCCGCAATCATGCGGAATGTTATCTTTTGATTCAGGGGTACTTGATATGCAAGATGTCGGGGCATTTTGTACAAACGCTTTTTCTGTTGCCGTGCTGGACGAGCTTCCGGACATGGTGCGTGTGATTGATGCACACGGACGAATCCTTTTCGCGAACAGTGCGCTTAAGGAGAGGTTTGGCGACAGCGTCGGAAGCAAATGTTTAAAAATGCCGGGGGCGACGAGCCGCTGTACGGACTGCATGGCGCTCCGGTGTATTGAGGACAAGCGGCGGTACAACACCATCACACAGGTTCGCGGCCACATCTATTCGGTGAGTGCGGGGCCGGTTGAGTATGAAGACGGCATTTACGCACTTGAGATTTATACGGATATCACAAAAGAACAGAATTTAAAAGAGAAGCTGATGGCGAACAACTCGCGCATGATGAAGGATTTAGAGATTGCGCGCAGCCTTCAGCTTTCTATTTTGCGCCATACGCTGCCCAAAATTAAAGGCTACCGTTTTGCGGCTGAGTTTTTGCCGTGCGAAGCGCTGGGCGGAGATATGTACGACTGCTTCTTAGCGCGCGACGGACGCATCATTATGTACATCGCAGATGTATCGGGACACGGTGTTATGCCTGCGATGCTTACCGTTTACCTAAGGCAGGAGATGTTTGCGCAATGCAAAGCGCCGGGTGTGAGCCCTGCGCAGGTGCTGCACAACATTCAGGACTCGTTTGAAGAGCTCAATACCGAGGAAAGCATTTATATCACCATTTTTATTGCCGCGATGGACCCGGACTCGGGCGCGTTTGTGTGCGCCAACGCGGGGCACAGCGTGCCGCCGCTGATTGCCGGAAACGGAGAGCTCAAGGAGATACTGCTGCCCGGCACGCCGATTTGCCGCTGGATGGACAACGCCCGGCGCGATGAGTATTCGGGCGTGCTGCAAAAGGGGGAGCGCCTGTTCCTTTACACGGACGGCCTTGACGGCATTCATACCGAGCAGGCATCCAGGCGGAATTTAAGCGACATATTATTAAGCGAGAGGCTGCACGGAAAGCAGCTTTTGGACGAGATCAAGAAGAAATTCACGCAGACGCGCGCGGATGATGTGACGATGCTGCTCTGCGAACGGGACAAGCAGTCATAAGTCTCAATATATTCTAGACAAATACCACCTGAACCAAAACCATATAAAAGACTGTTCCGCCAACGATGCTTAACAGCACATTGTTTTTCCATTTGTGCAGAATGACAATAACTGTGATGGCGATAATTTCAGGCAGGCCATAAGGCATGGCAGTCATCGTCACGCTTTTCAGGCAGTAGGCCACCAGTAGGCCCATCATGGCGGCAGGAAGCACCTTGCTTAAATACTTAACAATTTTGGGCGCTTCTTTTCTTTCCGGAAACAGAACAAACGGCAGAAAGCGTGTCAATATTGTGCCCAGCGCAACAGCCAATATGATGATACATGTTTGGACAAGAGTCAGTCGCATATCTTTTTCCTCCCAATGATCAGAGAAGCCAAAATCAAGACCATAGCGGGGATGATGAAGCCGTCTTTACCGAACACGATGAGCGCCAGCGCCGTGACACCAAGGCCGATGACACAGGGAATTCTGTTACTCTTGTTCTTCCATTGCTCCAGAAACAGAACGACGAAAAGACCGGTCAGCACAAAATCCAGCCCGCGCGTATCAAAGGTGATGAAGCTTCCGGCAAGACCGCCCAGAAACGAGCCGATGATCCAATAAAAATAATTCAGCAGTGAGATAAATATATAGAAGTGCTTTCTTTCAACACCTATGGGAGGTTCCACGCTGGACACGATAGAAAAGGTTTCGTCACAAAGCGTATAGATCAGCAAACCTCTGATTTTGCCGAGCCCCTTGTATTTTTCCAGCATGGAAATACCGTAAAACAGATGCCTCATGTTGACCATAAGGCTCATCAGAAGAGCCTGAACAGGATCGAAAACGGTGGTCAGCAGCGTGATGGCAACAAACTGCATGCTGCCGCAAAAAGCGATTGCGCTCATGATCAGCGACCAAATGGCACCGTAACCTTTTGTCTGCATGAGAACACCGTAAGCCATACCCAGCACCAGAAAACCTGTAAGTACAGGTATTGTTTTTGGGAAGGCGGCAGTGAAAGCCTTTTTTAAATGCTCGGATCTGTTTTGCATGGCACTATTGAACCCCTTTACACAGCCGTGTATAATGATAACGAACGACTGTAAACTATATTTTGCTACTTAATATACTTTACGATCGTAAGCTATATTTGTCAATCGAGTGGGGAGCTTTTTATGAACATCAATCAGATAATCGCTGCCAACTTAAAACGGCTGCGACTGGAAAGAAATTTGAGCCTTGGTCAGCTTTCCGAGTTTTGCGATATCAGCAAAGTGATGCTATCGCAAATTGAAAAAGGCGATACAAACCCCACAATCAACACGCTTTGGAAAATTGCAAATGGTTTAAAGGTGCCTTATACGGCGCTCCTTGAGCAGCAAGAACCGAGCACCTCTGTGTTGCGAATAACAGACGTGACAGCACAGGTGGCCGAGGACGGACATTATCGCATTTTTTGTTATTATCCGAACACACCGTACCGCAATTTTGAGCTGTTTCAGCTCGAGATGGATGCGGGCTGCCGCTATACATCGGTGGGGCACTCCGAGAAGTCACAGGAATACATCATGGTCATAAAGGGCGAGCTGACGCTGACAGTAAAACAAAAAGAATATGCACTGCACGAAAGCGATTCAATCAGCTTCGACGCATCCTATGAGCATATCTACACCAACAGCGGCGAAGGGATGCTGAAAGCCGTTGTCACGAACTTTTATCCTGTCTGAAAAGAAAAAAGAGCGGGTGTCATCATTCGAATGATTTCATATTGTCTGCTAACCAATTGCTAATAATCGCCGTAAACAGCTGCGGTTGTTCGATCTGCAAATTATGCCCCGCCCGGTTGAGCGCGATATAGGTGGCATTCGCATAAATTTGCATCAAATCAAACTGGTCGCGGTAACCGACCTCCGTATCCTGTTTTCCGGCGATGATCAGGCACGGCCCGGTATACGGCTCTGCGAGCATATCCACATCAAATGAAAAAGCGCCGTCGAGCACCTCGCCAAGAAAGTGGGTGTCCTGATGCTGCAGCGCATCATAGATATCCGCCTCGTAACGGTGCCAGACCTTCTCCGTGAGTATCACATTCATATATTCAAAGCTTTTCCGTTCCGCCGTGCTCAGTGTATGCAAAAAAGCTTCGTCCTTTTCCATCACGCGCAGGGGCACCACCTCGCCCTTGCGGTATCCGGGAATGACCGCAGGACATAGTAAAACGATGCCCGCTACCTGAGACGCTCTTTTATTGACCATTCCTCTCGCGAGATATCCGCCGTACGATTCGCCCATGACCAAAAACCGCTGGCTGGGAATGATGGCATCCAGAAGCTCAAACAGAGCTTCGAGCATCTGATCGGAGGTTTTGATATGAGCGCCCGCCTTTGATTGCCCCATGCCGGGGAGATCGATATAGATGCGCTTGAAGCCTGCGGGACCGCGGCTGAATAACGGCTCCATGGGGCCGGAAAGAATTCGGCGGTCAACGCCCCAGCCGTGCAGCATCACGAGCGGAATGCCGTCTCCGAAGATTTCATAGTCTATTGACGTGCCGCCGCCTTGTAAATCCATCCTCATTTGTTATCACACCCGTATCTGTTTATTTATGTTAATTATATATGGACAAAGCCTAGAAAGCAAACATTTGTTCTTACTTAAAAAGAGGAAATTTTAATTGATATCTTAAATCGTCTGAGGAAAAAGCTCCAGCTCCTCAGACGGTTAGGCATCTGGTGATTGAATCCGTGCTATGTTCGCAACAAAAAAATGAGCCTGTGACGGCTCATCTCAGAGTGTCAAAAAACTTCGCTTATTGGCCCCCTCTGACGAGGGGGCTGTCGCCGATAGGCGACTGGGGGAGAGAAAGCGGCTTAAAATCGACATAAACTTTTCACTCCCTCCGGCACTTCGTGCCACCTCCCTCGTCTGAGGGAGGCATGAAAGACTTTATCGACACTCTGAAATGAGGCTATGACGACTCATCTTCTTTGTATGTAAGGCTATTAAAATTCGGCATCCACCTCGGGGATGTCCTCACCGAAATATTTGCACAGACATCTTACGATGAAATTATGGTCTTCCACATGCGGCAGATTCGAGACCGTGATGACGGCAGTGAGCCCGCTGTGTTTGATCCTGACGGGAAAGCCGCCGCCGCAGAACACGAATTCTTTGTCACTCAGGCCGTGCGTGGCCACCGTTTCGCCCGTGATATGAGACATCACGGCCGCGCCGAGCGAGCTCCGTTCCGTCAGCGACACCGTGTTGAACTTGCGCATCATCCAGTTTTGGTTGTTGATCGTGGTTTTTTCCGTCGCGTACTGGAACACAATATTGCCGTTCAATTTGCGTATGCATATGGCAATCTCCGTACCGCCCGAGAACGCTTCCTCCGCCATCAGCTTGCCGAGGTCCCATGCGTCGCGGTTGTTGAAATGCTCAAACTGCAGAATGTCTTCCTGCTTCAGAATCAGCTCGTTGACCGCTGTGAAATCGACTGTGTTCATCCGGCTTTTCCTCCTTTTATAACATCAGACGGTATATATTCACGATGTCTTGCTTGTTAAGCTTGACAAAGCCGCCGAGTGTACCCTGGCGTCCGTCGCCGTAGCACGCGGTTTCGGCCATTTTTTCGATGTCCTCTTCCTTTGCGCCAAGCTCGGCAAAATTGGTCGGCAGGCCGATTGATTCGAAGAATCGCTTCAACGCGTCAATGCCCGCCTTGGCCGTGGCTTCGGGGTTCCAAAAGTCCATTGGGCAGCCCCAAACGCGCGTAGCCAGCTGCGCGAAGCGTGTGACATCGTGTTTTAAGTTATAGCTCATCCAGGCGGGGAAGACGACGGCAAGGCCTGCCCCGTGTGCGCAGTCGTAAATCGCCGAAAGCTCATGCTCGATATCATGGCTCGCCCAGTCCT
Organism: Bacillota bacterium; assembly: GCA_023408075.1. GTDB lineage: Bacteria > Bacillota > Clostridia > Christensenellales > SZUA-584 > SZUA-584. The sequence continues at coordinate 42,866 of JAEYKW010000023.1, forward strand.
GCGAACGCCCGACGCCGCACGAATTGTTGTGCGCCATCATACCGGCCCACATGATATTCGCCCGCGACTGATAGTCGCTTGCGTCTGCCATCGCGCGAGGCGCTTCGTGAATCATCGTCATCAGCAGCGCTTCAATCATCCTGTCGGTGACTTCCACGTCTTTGGTATTTGTGAAATACCGTTCGAAAAGGTGCGCCATGATGTCCGCGATGCCGCAGGCGGTTTGGAACGGGGGAAGGGTTTGCGTAAGTGCGGGGTTCAGAATCGAAAACGCAGGCCGCAGCGCTTCGCCGCTCGCGCCGCGCTTGAACATCCCGTTTTCCTGTGTGATCACGGTGTCGGGAGAGCCTTCGCTGCCCGCCGCCGATATGGTCAGCACCGTACCGATCGGCAGCGCTTTGGTGACGCTCTTTCCCTGATAGAAATCCCAGAAGTCTCCGTCGTACACGGCACCCGCCGCTATCGCCTTGGCGGAGTCGATCGCGCTGCCGCCGCCCACCGCGAGCACAAAATCGATATTTTCTTTGCGGCAAAGCTCAATGCCCTCGTAAACAAGGCCGCTGCGCGGGTTCGGCATTGCACCGCCGAGCTCGATATAGTGCAGCCCTTCGCTCTCAAGCGAGGCTTTCACGCGGCCCAGCAGGCCGGTTTTCACCACGCTGCCGCCGCCGTAATGAATGAGTATTTTGCTGCCTCCGAAACGTTTCACGTATTTCCCGGCAGTGTTTTCCTGGTCTTTTCCGAATACAAAATAAGTGGGGCTGTAAAATGTAAAGTTCTCCATGCCAATCGTCCTTTCGTGGCTTATTCATTATCATTATAAAATAAGCTGAGCAGAATGCAAGAAGGCACATTTTCGTGCCTTTAAAAGAAAGAAAAAATATTGTTTTAGTCTTCGCCGGTGCACTGCCTGTTGGTGACCTCGAACCGGTCACCGATGTTCTTTTCGCCCCATTCGCACATCATGTCGAGTATCGGGTACAGCGAGCGCCCGAGCTCCGTGACGCTGTATTCCACACGCGGCGGCTGCTGACCGTAGTCAATGCGGCTCACAAGGCCGTCGGCTTCCATCTCACGCAGCTGCGTGGTCAGCGTCTTTTTTGGCAGGCTCTCCAGAAACGAGAGAATTTCACCGTAGCGCTTCACACCGTTCTCAATTAAGTAGTTGAGTATCAGCGGCTTGCATTTGCCCCCGATCATTTTGAGCGTGACTTCCATCTCGCATGAGACCTTGATCTTTTCTTTCATAAAGCCCTCGCTTTGTCCATATACTCCATTCTACCACAACCCTAAAAACAAAACGAGCCCAAGTTAGGCTCGTTCTTTGTGTATGGCAGCATCTGCTCTATTGTGCAAACTTCGCAAGTTCCTTCGTAAACTTTTCTTTCTCGTCGATAAACAGAAAATGCCCGCTCTCTTTGAACGGCACGAGCACCGAGTTTTCGATATGCTCATGCTGCCAGACGGACAGCTGCGGCTTCACCACTTGATCGTAAACGCCCTGCAAAACAAGCGTGGGGACCCTGACAGTACTTAAGTCGTCAAACAGCTGTTCTTCAAGCCATGCTTTTTCGATGGCGACAGTGGCCCAGCCCGAGGCCTGCAGCCCGAGCTGGAATATCCAGTCTGAAAGCGCCTGCGTAACGGGCTTATGGAATATCGTCTTTCCAAAGTCGCGCAGCATCTGGGGCCGGTCGGTATAGGTGGTGTCTATCATGTTTAAAACGTCCTGCTTGGGCAGGCCGTACGGGAAATTAGGTCGCTGTATGAGGCTCGGCGCTGCCGACGCGGCAAGCACGAGCTTTGATACGCCGTAGCCGCCATGCCGTGCCATATAGCGTATGGCGATGCCGCCGCCCGTGGAATGCCCGAGCAGTGTGAAACGGCTGAGCTTCATCGTGTCCACCACGACGCGGAGGTCATCCGATAGCCGGTCGTAATTATAGCCGTGCCATGGTTTATCCGATTCCCCGAAACCGCGGTAATCGATGCCGACGCAACGAAAGCCCAGTTTGGGCAACTTGTTAAATTGGTATTCAAACAGATTATGATTGCCGGGCCAGCCATGTATAAAAAGAATTGTCTTTTCGCCTGTGGGGTTTAAATCCTCCACAAACATTTTGACATCGGGTTCAACGCGTATATAAAGACCCATAGGGGATTCCTCCAAAATAACTTTCTCTGATTAGAGTATTCGAATCGCTGGGTTTTTGTGCCAGACGCCCTTGCTTGAAAAGATATGGTGAATAAAGCATATATGTTATACTAAAAAACATATGGAAACCACAGGAAGGAAACAGACATGAATTACGTGAACGCAAAAGAATACCCCGAGCAGGCCATCGCGCTTCGCTATGAGATGGTTGAGAATTTAAGTTGTTTTCCGGGGTTTGAGATCGATGATCAATTTAAAGAGAACACGCGCCGCTACTTCGCGGAAGGAGACCAGACGACCGTACTGGCAGTGGATGACGGGGAGGCGGTGGCCTGCGCGACGGTCTGTTATATGGCCTGTCTGCCGACGCGCCATCATCCGGCGGGGAAGCGCGCGCATATCATGAACGTGTACACGAAAGAGGCATACCGCAGGCAGGGAGCCGCCAAGAGACTGGTGGAAATGCTGATCGACGAGGCGAAGGAAAGAGGCGTCACGCATATATCGCTCGACGCGACGGACATGGGGCGGCCTTTGTATGAAAGCCTTGGGTTTCATGAGTCGGGGGAGTACATGGAGGTGAATTTATAGAGTCTTTTCAGTTTGTTTAGCGTAGTTTACACTCTTAGTTTTGGCTCCTTAGTTAAGCTTGCGAGTTCCGTTTTGAAACTTTCTATTATATCAATAGAGAATCGTGTTCTTGAATATAAATAAAAAAGTCTTTTTGTATTTTCTTCATTCGATCCTTTTAGAAACTTATACGTCTCATAATTGCAATTATTTCTTTTCGGTAGATTGCCAAAAGAAATATATACAAATTCAGGATTGAATTTTGGAGAAAAGGAGTTGGAAGTTGATAACAATACGAAATCAAATGGTATATGCTGCTTCTCGCTAAAGCTTTTTAAAAATGTTGCTGCATTTTTAACATCATCAGTGGCATTTGAATCAGAAACAACTCTAGCATAAATTTTTTCGTCTATAACAAATAACTCCGAATTTTTTAAATAATCAACAAGACTCTTGAAAAAAACAAATACGCGTTCATCCAAACTCTGGGTATCATTGGTATTAAATATGTACTTATACTCAAAATATGATTTCCATACAGGATGTCTTCGGGATTGCCTTTCAAAGAGTTCTTTAATAAGATCGCTTTCATCATAGAAAGCTCTGATGTCAGAACTTATATCTATATCGTTGAGTAATCTATAACTTTTCTTACATTTGCTAAGTAAACTGAATTTTTTCTTGCAGTTTCGGAGAATCCCATTTCTACTTAACGCTTCGAGCGAAAAAACATCACTTATATAATTCTTATCAATTAGAGAATTTAGTGAAATGATACAATGAGCTAATAATTCAGAATCGTAAAGCACGATAGGGTGTGACACCATCCAAAGTCCTTGTTCGATTTTTGCTCGAAATACATTATCAATAACACTTAAAGCATTTTTGCGAAACGCAGGGTATAACCAGCCACCATCTTTTGAAATTGCCGTTACGGATTTTACTAGGCGATCTATATCGATTGGGACGTTATAAAAACCAGACATTTGAGTATCTCTTGTTATGTAATCCATTTTATCAACATCGATTGTATCGGAATTTAATAATCTTATAAAACAGTTTTTTATACCAAACAGCTTCTGTTCTTCAATATCGGTGGGCGCAAGTGTATTATAATCATATGTACAACCCAATACCATTCTGGCGGCTAATATTAAATCTACACAATCATGTTCTAAATTAAGAAAGAGGTTTGAATGCTCTATTAAAATTATGGCACTTATTATTTCATGTGCAGATGGCGAACAACCTCCGAAATCTGTCTCAAACATCTCGTATTGTTCAGGATCAGTTTTCTGGATAGCATCAAATAAGCGTTTATTAATTTCAATCCCGTATTGAGACGTTTTTCGTTTAAATAGATTTTCAGTCGTATGGGAAAAGGGAGCGTGTCCGATATCATGCAGCAATGATGCATAATAGAATGTTGTCTCAATTCTATTTAGCTCATTTTCAGGTATAGTTATTTCTAGATCTTCGCGGATATTTGATATGAAATTAGCTGCAAATTTTTTAGCCAGATGTAAAGTGCCTAAAGAATGAATAAATCTATCATGCCGAGCAGCTGGGTATAAAACTCGAAAGCTTCCCTGTTCAATTGATTTTAGTCTTTGAAACTCAGGAGTATCAATGATAAATGCAAAAAGCGGTTCTAAAGATATATAGCCGTGTACAGAATCTTTAATTACTTTCTGTGACATATTTTTCTCTAAACTCAGCTTGTAACACCTCGTTAATGGTACTATTTATGTCCTTAGGTATACCGGCAGTAAAATAATCATACAAACGAGACAAGAAATGCTCTCTCTCTTCTTTGCTGTGCTTTAACTTAGTATTATTCTTTATTTCGATTTTACTATGATTCAATACAAAAAAGTCGTTATATTCATCAATAGTTGAATAAATTTCCTTCCAAGAGATACATAACATTGCATTGTTTTTTTCTCTAATTTGCATATCTACTTTTTTCTCAATTTCATTGAATGAAGAAAATTCGATATCAAATATATTGTTCTTAATCAGATTCAAAAAAGTGATCCCAATAAACTGGTCAGTCATCATACATCTACACATATTGAATAATCACCTTTATTTTATATTTGTTATTAATATACCACAAAATATCAAAAAAGTACCCCTTATTTTGATTATTTTTTAATTTACTAAATTGTATATTACCAAAGAAAGTGGTGTGTGGCATGAATAAAACAAAAAGGATGCATCTTGTGATGCATCCCTTGATAAAGCATATGTTTGTTATCTCTTGGAGAACTGGGGCGCGCGACGAGCGGCTTTGAGGCCGTATTTCTTTCTTTCCTTCATTCTCGCGTCTCTGGTTAAGAACCCAGCCTTTTTCACGATGGTGCGCAGCTCCGGCTCAGATTTCACAAGCGCGCGGGCGATACCGTGACGGATCGCGCCGGCCTGACCTGTGTAACCGCCGCCTTTGACGTTGACAGTCACATCGTATTTGCTGAGCGTCTCGGTTAGCACCAGCGGAGACTTCGCGAGCATGCGCAGCGTCTCAAAACCGAAGTACTCTTCGATCGTTCTCTTGTTGATGACCATTTTGCCGTTGCCGGGAGCAAGGATGACCCGTGCCACAGCGCTCTTTCTTCTTCCCGTGCCTAAAAACTGTATCTTTGCCACGATTAATTCCTCCTACCTTTGAGCTCTAAAAGCTCTGGCTTTTGCGCTGCGTGGTCGTGCTCGGGGCCCGCGAAGATTCTCACCTTGGTGAGCATCTGGTGGCCGAGCTTGCTTTTGGGCAGCATACGGCGGATTGCTTCGTACATTGCAAATTCCGGCTTCTCCTGCATAAGGTGTTCGTACTTGGTCTCCTTCATATGACCCATGTAACCCGAATGCTGATGGAAGATCTTTTGGTTAAGCTTGTTGCCCGTGAACACAGCCTTTTCGGCGTTGATGATAATGACATAGTCTCCCGTATCGACATGCGGCGTAAATTCCGGCTTGTTCTTGCCTCTCAAGATGGACGCGACCTGGCTGGCCAGACGGCCGAATACCATGCCGTCGGCATCAACAAGATACCATTTGCGGTCCACAGAGCCGGGTTTTGCCATATATGATTTCATTAGGCTTCCTCCCAGTGTTTGCTAAGGTTTTAGTCGCAGCCTATCGATCGGGGCTAGTGAACGATAAAACGCGCAGA
>JAEYKW010000024.1 GCA_023408075.1 Bacillota bacterium
CTTATACATAGCGGCTCCAAGTGCAAGGTTTTTTCGCTGTTTTGACTGTTTTACCTGCACTTATTATACCATGAAACGCCTTTATTTGCCTTTGCTGCTGGGACTTTGCGTTATTCAGCAGACCCTAATTAATAGTGGGAAAACAGAGTTCATTTCTCAAACGATCCTATTCACGATAGCGGTATGTAGGTCAAGAAATTGAGTATTTAAAAACAATAATTATGTTTATGATTCAAGCACAATGACGATGAAACCAAAATATTAATTTTAAGGTGTACAAATGGATGTAAAAAGCTTGTATATACTTGTAGATGTTTTTTTTGGAAAAAAAGCAAAAATGCTTTATGCGGATTCGGGCAAAATGGAAGTGGCATGTATTTTATATGATTCATTCTTATTTAAGTGTGATGTGAGCGATAGATATGGAACTTTTGGAGCTGGGATATATGGAGACAAAGATGTACCAATCACAAACTTCTTGGGAAAAAAGTGTTCGCTAAATAGTGATGAAAAATCAATTAGGGAAAGTTTGCAAATGGTTGATGATTATTGCAGATTGCGTCTGCCAGATAAATATCTAACGGAATATCATAAAGCTTATGGCGAATAAAGAATAGAAAGTCAAAACATATATTTTAAAGTATCGTTTACTACTACATTCTGTCGATAATCTCGATCTATGATAGATAGCATTTTATTATGCTTGTCCGCAACTAATCAAATTAATTCTTAATTACGGCATCGAGCGCATTTCGGCCAACTTCAAAAACGGCCTGTACGACTACAAGACAGCCTACGTGTACGACGGGCGCGGCAGCGTGGCGCAGGAAGTGACCTACAATGCGTTGTGGGGCAGCACCTGCTCTTGGCTGATGCCCGTGACAGCGTTCAGCAAGAGCTATTCCCCGTTCGGTGAGCAGCTGGAAAAGAAGATATCCGGCTACGGGTTCAACGGCGAACAGTACGACGCGGCGACAGGTATGGTGAATCTGTGCGCACGGCAGTATGAGCCTGCGATGATGCGCTTTGCGCAGAAGGATATCTGCGATACTATCCGCGTTTTCCAACAGGACTAGAGACATGTTTCATGACGGCTGCAAAATCAGTCGTCTTTTTTTAATTAACGCGGATTTCAAATACGGATATCAGGATAGTTTTTCGATCATGTCCGTATGGGTAGTTTCTGGCGATAGCCAGCAAAAAGTAGCGCCGGGCGACTGCTCCGGCGCTTTTGTTATTTCTATACGAAAATGACTCAACTCTTTTTAAGGATTGATTTTCACGCGCAGCATGTTCCATGACGCTTTGGAAAGCGTAAGAGTGCAGCGGTTTGATTCGATTGCTGCGTCATCAGAATGAAGTGGCTGCACAGGCGAATCATCTGCCGTATTGACCTCTCCGGGGGTATGCCCTGCGAGACTGACCCATTCTAAAACGTCGGTGCATTCAATGCCCGACATGTTGACTGTACAGGCGATATCCTCATCGAGGCTTTTGTTAACGATAAACAGCACAATTTCATCGGCATCTTTGCTCAACACGGCAGCGCAGTCGATATACGGAATATCGCTGCCGACGGCACAGTGGTATGCGGGCGCTTGCACCTCGGCGTGCAAGGCCGTACCGCGTCCGTTTTGCGACGTGTACAAAAACGGATAGTATATCGTCTGAACCCAGCAGCGGCCGTTCGGCTCAGTCATGATGGGCGCAATGGTATTGACCAGTTGGGCGAGACAGGCGATCTTGACCACATCCGAATGATTAATCAGCGTAATCAGCATGCTTCCCACAAGCAGGGCATCGGCAAAATCGTATAGCTCTTCTTCAACGGGACGGGCTTCCATCCATTTGGGCGGCTCTTGGCAATCTTTTTTGAAATGATACCAAACGTTCCATTCGTCAAACGACAGATAGATATCTTTTTCGGTTTGCTTCTCGGCTTTGATTTCGGCACAGATGGCCGAAACCTCTTTGATGAAGCTGCCCATGCGCACATTGCTGGCAAGGAAAGAAGGCACATCGCCGTTCATGTTCGTATAATAGGTGTGCAGCGAAAGGTAATCGACATGTTCATACGTGTGCCGCAGAACCGTGCGCTCCCATTCGCCGAATGTCGGCATCTCACGGAATGAGCTTCCGCATACGACGAGCTCCACATCCGGATCCAGCCACTTCATCATTTTGGCGGTTTCGCATGCGGCGCGCCCGTATTCATCGGCTGTTTTGGCGCAGATTTGCCAGGGGCCGTCCATTTCGTTGCCCAAACACCAAAGCTTCACGTTGTGCGGCTGCGGGCAACCGTGCGCAATGCGCATGTCGCTGTAATGCGTGCCGCCGGAAAAGTTGCAGTATTCCAGCAGATTGGCGGCATCCTGAGGGCCGCGCGTCCCTAAGTTCACGGCGAGCATGGGTGCGGCTTTCACTTCGCTTAAGAAATCCATAAATTCATTCGTACCGACCTGATTGGTTTCCAAAGCGAGCCACGCGAGCTCGGGGCGGACGGGGCGCTGCTCCTTTGGCCCTACGCCGTCTTCCCACTGGTAGCCGGAAACGAAGTTGCCGCCCGGATACCGAATGACAGGAATATTCAGGGGTTTAATAAGGTCAATCACGTCCTGACGGAACCCGTCTTTATTCGCGGACGGATGCCCCGGCTCATAAATCCCCGTATAGACAGCGCGCCCCATGTGTTCGATAAAAGACCCAAAAAGCCGGTCGTCAATCGGCGATATGATGTGGTTTGTGTTTAATTCAATGATGGCTTGCTTCATTTCTTCTCCTTATTGCGCGTTGGCCGAACAGGGGCAGGTCGATTCGCGTTCGACCACGCTGCAGGCCAGCATGATTTTCTGGCCGCAGGGAACGTGACGTCCGGCCAATATGTCGAGCATGAGATGCGTTGCGTTTTGTCCGATATCGAAAAGCGGGAGAGACATGGAACTCAGTGTGGGCCGACAGACTGTGCCGATCTCGCGGTTATCAAAGCCGATCAGCGCAATATCCTTTCCAACCTGTATGCCGTGCTTGTTGCAATATTCAATCACACCGGTAGCCATCAAATCGTTATGCGCGAAAATGGCCGTGGCACCGGCGTCAAGCAATTGGGGGCACAATTCGTAGCCTTTGTCCCTTTCCCAGTTGCCGTGAAGCGTGAAATGCGGATTGTACGGTATGTTGTTGGCGTACAGCGCCTCCTGATACCCGATAATCCGGTTGGATGTGTGAATACTTTCGGATTGTCCGGCAATCATGCCGATTTTCTGATGCCCCTTACCAATAAGCAGTTGAGTGGCTTCAAATGCTGCTTTCTGGTCGTCATACAGCACGGAAGGAATGTTGGGATCGGTGCTGTAGCAATAGGCGTAAACAAATGGAATCTCGATGCCGTTGTTCACCGGCGCGACGGCATGGCTGTGGCAGCCGACATAGATAATACCATCGGCCTGTTTTGAAAGCATTGTGTCCACAAGCGCCTCGACAAGGTGTGTGGATTCTCTGCTGTCGGGATATCGGCCGAACCGCTTGTAAAACCGCAAATTACCCAATATATAATGATAGCCCTGGCTTTCACAATAAGCATCAATGCCATCGACGATTTCCGGCGTATTAAATACCGTCAAGTCTTCGGTGATAATGCCAAGCGTCCGGCTTTGTCCCTTTTTTAAATTGCGGGCGGTGAGATTGGGGCGGTAATTGAGCTCTTGCGCAATACTCGTGACGTTGCTGATCGTTTCCTGGCTGACGCCCCCTTTTTCATTCAGAACCTTAGATACAGTCGCAATAGACACCCCGGCTTTTTCGGATATTTCTCTTATTGTTGCCATGTTTTCTCCTTGTCGTATAAAAACCTGTATAAACATTATCATATAAACGTTTAACATTCAAGCTGTATCCTCATAAGATTTGGCCCAAAGGTGATTTAATTAATAAAATATGTACAAATTAAATAAAAATGACAATTAAAAATATAAACGTTTAACATCGCTATAAATGATACAAAAATTATTGATTATCAATAAAATAACGCAAAATAATATTTAATACTAAAAAAACGCCTCTTTACAAATGCAAAAATGTGTACTATAGTGATCGTGAGGTTAAACGTTTACTATTCATTTTTACAACATTTTCGATCGGAGAATTGATATGGACTCAACACTCAAGTTGCCAGACCTCAGTCATATAAAGATAAATGATGCTTTGTGGAGCCGCTATACCGATATGGTTGCGGACGTTATCGTTCCGTACCAGTGGAAGATACTTAACGATACCATTCCCGGTACAGATCCTGCTTTTCACAACTGGAATATACTGGATTCGCAGGCTGATAACTTTATGCAGGACGGCGAACAGCAGGTCATGGAATCCTACTGCATTAAGAATTTTCGTATAGCCGCAGGTGAGCTGAAAGGGGAACACAAAGGAGTCATATTTGTCGATACGGATGTTTACAAATGGCTGGAGACTGTTGCCTACTGTTTACATAACGGAAAGTGCAAAGATTTCGAGAGTATAGCTGATGACGTTATATCTCTTATCGGGCGCGCGCAGCAGCCGGATGGGTATTTGAACACATACTATACCGTCGCGGAACCGCAGGGGCGCTGGAGCAATTTGGTGGAAGGGCATGAGCTCTATTGCGCCGGCTATCTGATCGAGGCAGGCGTGGCTTATTACGAAGCCACGGGAAAAGACAGCCTTTTAAACACCGCATGCCGTTTTGCAGATCTTATTTGCCGCGAATTCGGGCTGGGGGAGGGTCAGCGCAAGGGTTATCCCGGCCATCAGGAGATCGAGCTGGCACTCGTTAAACTGTACCGCAGCAAGAAACAGCGCCGTTATCTTGATTGCGCGCGGTTCTTCATTGACGAGCGCGGCCAGGAACCGAACTATTTCCGGCAGGAGATTGAAGACCGGAACGGGCAAGTGATATTCCCCGAGTTCCGGGAATACGAGCTGAAATACGCGCAGGCACACATATCGCCGCGGCAGCAGCGCACGGCGGAAGGACACGCGGTGCGAGCCACATATATGTACTGTGCGATGGCGGACATTGCGCGTGAGGACGGTGACGAGATGCTTCTCGAAACCTGCCGGGCGCTTTGGAACAACATCACGCAGCGGCGCATGTATATCACGGGCGGTATCGGATCGTCCGGCTTTTTCGAACGCTTTACCACGGATTATGACCTCCCCAACGACGCCTCTTACTGTGAAACCTGCGCTTCCATCGGCCTGGCGCTTTTCGGACGGCGCATGGGTCTCATTGAGCAGGATGCGTCTTACTTTGATATCGTGGAGCGCGCACTTTACAACACAGTGCTGGCGGGCATCAGCCTGAGCGGCGACCGGTACTTCTATGTGAATCCGCTGGAGGTGTGGCCGGACAACTGTTTGCCCGCCACTTCCATGAAGCATGTGAAGGCGCAGCGCCAGCCCTGGTTTTCAGTGGCCTGCTGCCCGCCCAATGTAGCGCGCACGCTGGCATCGCTTGGCCAATACATTTATTCGGTCAATCATGATACGGTATATATAAACCTGTTTATTTCTTCCTCCTTTAAAACAGCTCTTATGGGATCAGAAACCTCACTGACATTGGATTCCGGCTTTATGCAAAGCGGAAGGGTCACATTGACGATGAAAGCCGAGCAGGAGAAGCCGCTCACATTGGCTATCCGCATACCCTGGTATGCGGAAGCCCCCGCCTTTTATATGGACGGCCAGCTGATCGCCCCTGATGTGCGGGACGGATACGCTTATATCAGCGGCAACTTCACTCAAGAACATGTGATCATGGTTGACTTTCACATAAAGCCCAAATGGATATCGGCGAATCCGGAAGTCAGAGAAGATGCAGGCAAGATGGCTTTGATGATGGGGCCTTATGTCTACTGCCTTGAGGAAGTCGATAACGGAAAGAATCTGGCTCAGATTTATGTGAAGCCAAATGTTCAGACGGAAAAAAGCGAGCAGAACGATTTGCCGGGCGGCCTGCCGAATCTGACTTATCAGGGGTATCGGCTCAAATCCAAAGATGAAATATCCTTATATAACAGTGTGGATTTTCAATTGGAGCCCGTCACCTTTAAGGCTGTGCCCTACTGCTTATGGTGCAACCGCACGCCGGGTGAAATGACCGTATGGCAAAAGGCGCTGATTTCCGAACAAATGTAAATGATTATGTTTATACTCAGCTGCGTCTGTGTATAAAAAAATAACAGTGAAAAGGATGTGTAAAAAGTGAAGAGAACCAAGAAATTTGTTGCATTACTCCTTTGTGTCGTGACCATTGTGGGATTGGCGGCTTGTGGTCAGCCGGCCGCAAGCGAATCCGCATCTGCGAGCGAGTCCGTATCTGCGAGCGAATCGCAGTCGACGTCGCCGGAGGCGAGCAGCGGTGAGAAGATTACGCTTACATTCTCATTATGGGGTGATCCCGCGGAACAGGAGACGACACAGAAAGCTCTGGACGTATACAATGACCAGCAGGACAAAGTATATGTTCAAGCGTTGCAGATCGGGCGCGACGAATACAACGAGAAGCTTCAGACCATGGCGACGTCTGGCGAGATGCCGGATTGCGGAATGGTCGCGGAAGATACCGTTTTAGGCTGGGCGAGGGATGGCCTGATGTCTGATATAGATATATATGCAGGTCAGGAAAACAAGCCGCTCGACTATCTCGCATTCAAATATGAAGGTAAAACCGTTGCCTATTCTGCGGCGAACGAAGTCCTTGGTCTTTGGTACAACAAGAAAATGTTCGATGATGCCGGCGTACCGTATCCGCCCACCACACTTGATGAAGCATGGACATGGGATCAATTTATTGAGGTTGCCAAGAAGCTGACGCTTGATGCCAATGGCAAACATCCGGGCGAAGATGGTTTCGACAAGGACAATATCGTCCAGTACGGTGCTTATGTCAATCAATATACATGGCAGCTTGAAGTTTGGGCACTTTCGAACGGCGGCAGCTTTTTCTCGCCGGATGGCAAATCGGTAGTGTTTGATGATGCGGCTATCGAGGCTATGCAGAAGGTTTTTGATCTGCACTTGGTGGAAAACGTCGCGCCTTTAAATGACGGAACTCAGGATAATGGTTTTTCCAGCTCTATCGGCGCAGGAAACGTTGCGATGTGCACAGAAGGGCAGTGGGCCACAGGTTTCAGAGGAGCAGGCGTTGACGTTGATTATGGCGTTGGTGTGTTGCCCTATATGAAACAGAAGGTTGATATCTGCACAGGCGGTACGACAGGCGTGTTTGCCACAACCGAGCATCCGGAAGAAGCAGCGGACTTCTTAAGATGGTACAACAGTGAAGAAAACAATATAGGTACAATCATGGCCGGATGGTGGATGCCGACAAAATTGAATTGGTATACGGATGCGGATTTGCTCAAATCCTGGGTGGACGACTGCGAGCTCCGTCAGGCGTTGCCAACCGAAGCTTTCAAAACGGCTATGGTAGACGTCGCTTTAGACTTTGATGTAACCAAACCCACATCATGGTACTACACACCAAATCACTATGAAGTCATAGTACAAACATTACAACCGGCATTGGTGGAAGCGATTAACGGCAGCAAGACGGCGAAAGATGTTGTCGACGGAGCTCGTGCTGCGATGCAAACTGAGCTCGACGGCTAATAAACGAATGGTTATTGTGAAGTAACATATGGGTAAAGGGCGCCTGGGCAGCATAAATGTGTATGCGGGCGCCCTCCCTGATTCTATATCCAAGAAAGTGGGATAAAAGACATGAAAAATAAGAAAAAAAGGGGAAAAATCGCAATAAAGGAACAGCGCGCAGCGTATTTATTTTTGATCCCGGCGTTTCTTGGTTTGTCGCTGATCACATATTTGCCTTTAATGGCCGTTTTCGGCATCAGTTTAACGGATTTGAACGTAGGTCATTTTATTCAGGGCGGTACGTTGCCGCCGGTCAATTTTGTGGGGCTTGATAATTTTGTTGATATATTTAACAGCCCGAGTATTGACTTTCTCAACTCGATTAAGGTTACTGTCATTTTTGCGCTGATTGCCGTTGTCGGCAGTATCATTTACTCAATGATTATAGCGATGCTCTTAAATCGCAAGATGCCCGCCCGCGGATTTTTTCGTGCGATTTTCTATATTCCGTATATACTGCCCGCCACCGCGGTTATGATCAGTTGGTGGTTCTTATTAAAGTATGATGGCGGTTTGATAAACTATATTCTTGTGAATTTAGGCTTTGATAAATCCTATTTCCTGTCTTCTGCGGACACGGCCATACCATCATTGGTTCTTATCGCTGTCTGGACATCCGGCAACCTGATTGTCATATTTTTGGCAGGGCTGCAAAACGTGCCCCGGGTTTATCACGAGGCTGCGGAAATAGATGGCGCGAATGCCTGGCAGCGGTTTTGGAAGGTGACGATCCCCTGTATGACGCCTATCATTTTTTACAATCTTCTGATGAGCCTTGTCGTCAATCTGCAGGTTGTCGTACCCGCGCTGGCCGTCACAAAAGGCGGGCCGGGGAAATCGACGATGTTCATGACATATTTGATGTACCAAACGGGGTTTCGAGGCAGGGAATTGGGGCAAGCTGGTGCGATTGCGTTTGTGTTTTTTGTCGTGGCCGCGATACTGGCCTTTGTATTGTTTGCCACATCAAAAAGTTGGATGTTTGTTGAGGGAGGAGATGATAAATAATGAACGAAACCGCTAAGAGAATGATCGTTGGAAGATCTATAAAAAGCAAAAAGAGAAATCAGAAGGTTGCGGATATTATTTCGTTAATTATCGTCATCTTATTGGCAGCGGCCGTCATGCTGCCGTTATGGTGGATGATTCGCTCTTCGCTTATGCAGAGCCTCGAAATATTTAAATGGCCGCCGCAGTTTTTTCCGTCGGATTGGTTGTTTTCCAATTACGATTTAAAACCGACGACTTTTGACTTTTGGCGGTATTTAGGAAACACGCTGACGATAGTCGTTCCCTGCGTCGTTTTCGGAACGGTCACGGCGGTTCTTTGCGGCTATGCGTTTGCGCGGCTGCGCTTTAAAGGAAAAAAGTTTCTATTTTCGCTTTGTGTGGGATCAATGCTGCTGCCGACAATGGTCACGCTTATTCCGCTGTATATAGCATGGTCGAGCCTCGGGCTGACTGATACATACTGGCCGTTGATACTTCCGTATCTGTGCGGAGGAGGAGCGTTTAATATCTTTCTGATCAGGCAGTTTATCAGGACTCTGCCTAAAGAGCTTGATGAGTCGGCCGTTATTGACGGAGCCGGCTATATGCGCACGCTGGTCAGCATCATTGTTCCCTCTATCCGGCCGGCTATCATCGTTGTGGCGCTGCTCATCTTCATTACGACATGGAACGATCTCCTGCAGCAAACGATTTATATTTCTTCGCGGGAAAAGTATACGATGGCGGTAGGGCTGACGACGTTTATGGGCTCGTTCAAAAACGATTACGCAGGGATGTTTGCGGCGACCTGTCTTTCGTTTTTGCCGGGCGTCATCGTCTATCTCATAGGTCAGCGTTACTTTGTTGAGGGCATTGTGATGACGGGAATGAAGAACTAAGGGTGAGAATATGAACATAACGGAGATGATTAGGAGAAAAAGATTTGCGCCCGGAAAAGGCGTGACAGAGCCGCCTCCTGAGAAGGGGCTGAAGCTGTTTTTCTTTCTGCTAGGTATCCACTTTTGGAAGCTTGTAAAGCTTAACCTGCTGTTTTTGGCATTCAGCATACCCGTCGTGACCATTCCGGCGGCGCTTTGCGGCATGAACCGGGTGCTGATTAAGCTGGTGCGCGAGGGCAACTGCTTTTTGTGGGCGGAGTTTATAAAGGAGTTTAAAGCCAATGTGCTCAAAGGCCTGCCGTTTGGCATATTGCAGGCGTTCCTGCTGTTTGACGCTTACTATTTGCTGAGTCTGAGTACCTCGGCAGCGAACGGCTTTGAACTGATTTCGGGAACGCTGGGCTTTTTGTGCACCGGGTTTGCGATATTGTTTTTCGGCTATGTCTATGTGCTGCTGCCCACGCTGTCGCTTCCAAATCGATACATCGCCAAAAATGCGCTGATACTGATGTCAATCGAATGGAAGACCAATTTCGTAATGCTCGGCGCTGTGCTGATTATGGGGCTTTTCACACTCGCATTTTTTCCGTATACCCTATTCTTTTCGGTGTTCATCACCGTTGCGCTGACACAAATGATCGTGTGCACCGCAGTCAATGGGCCGCTGCAAAAGCGTATTATCGGGCCTTATGAAGAAAGGCAAAAGGAAGGTAATTAATTATGGCAAACGTAACATTGAAAAATATCAAGAAAGTATATGACAAAGACGTGGTCGCCGTTCAGGAATTCGATCTGGAAATCGCCGACAAAGAATTCGTCGTGCTTGTCGGGCCGTCGGGCTGCGGTAAATCCACCACGCTGAGAATGGTCGCGGGTCTCGAGGAAATTTCGGACGGCGAGTTGTTCATCGAGGAGAGACTTGTGAATGATGTGCCGCCCAAAGACAGGGATATCGCAATGGTCTTTCAGAACTACGCGCTTTACCCGCATATGACGGTGTATGAGAACATGGCGTTTGCTTTGAAGCTGCGCCGCGTGAGCAAAGCCGATATTGACAAGAAAGTGAAGGAAGCCGCACAGATACTTGGTATTATGGACCTGCTGCAAAGAAAGCCTAAGGCGCTTTCGGGCGGCCAGCGGCAGCGTGTTGCGATCGGGCGCGCGATTGTGCGGCAGCCGAAAGTTTTTTTGATGGACGAGCCGCTCTCTAACCTCGACGCCAAGCTCAGGAACCAGATGCGCGCCGAGATCATCAAGCTGCGCAAGGATGTCAATACGACATTTATCTATGTGACGCACGATCAGACCGAAGCGATGACGCTTGGCGACCGCATCGTGATCATGAAGGACGGGTACATACAACAGATCGGCACGCCGCAGAAGGTGTTTAACCATCCGGCGAATCTGTTTGTGGCCGGTTTCATCGGCTCCCCCCAAATGAACTTTTTTGATGTGAAGCTTGAAAAACAGAATAACGGTTATTCCGTTTTGCTGCACGACGTCAGCATACCGCTGCCTGCCGAGATGAGCATGAAATTGGCTGAAAAGCACACGCCCGAGCAGGAGGTTGTGCTGGGCATACGCCCCGAGCATATGAGCATTGCGACACACGACGAAGTCGGCGCGATTCACGCGGTGGTGGATGTCTCCGAAATGATGGGCAGTGAGATGCATATCCATCTGAGCGTGGAAGGCAAAGACGTTGTCGTCCGTGTGCCCACCGTTGATCTGGATGAGAAATACCGCGGCGGAATCGGCTATTTAAGTGAAATCGACTTCAAGTTCCCGGCGGCGCTCATCCATCTTTTCTCCAAGGAAGACGAGAAGAATCTGTTTTAATTCAGCTGCACAACCAAACCATAAGCTCCCGGCCTTCGTTTCGGAGGGTCGGCGCTTTGTTTGGTGAACCATTCCACATAAGAAAACAATAAAAAGGAGATCAATATGGCCTTTCAATTTTGGTTTGTGGTGGGGTCGCAGCATCTGTACGGCCCCGAGGTATTGAAGGAAGTTGCGGTTCACGCGCAGACAATGGCGGACGGGTTCAACGCGGACAAGA